>DASXCS010000024.1:0-83382 GCA_036490975.1 Solirubrobacteraceae bacterium | reverse complement strand
CGCTTCACACGCGAGAGGTCGCAGGTTCGAAACCCGCCGCGCCCATCAGGAAGTTCGGGCTGTTCAGGCCGGGTTCACGGCCACGGCCCTGCCCGCCGGCCGTCGCTCAGTGCCGCTGCGGCGGGGGTTGGAAGACGATTCGCTTGAGCTCGCTGAGGGCGTTGCCGCCCAGGCGCAGCGCCGTCTGGAATCCCTCGCGGCCCAGCTCGCCCGCGTCCAGGAGGCGGCGCAGGTCGTCGAGGGGGCCACGCTCGTCGTCCAGGACATCCTCGCGCCGGGCCTCCAGCATGAGCAGATGACGTGGTCGGCGGTTGGAGTGAGCCATGCGGGCGAAGCGCTCGCGCTCTGCGGCGTCAAAGGCCTCGCTGGCCACGACAACGCTCTGGTTGGCCTGAAGCCGTCTGAGCACCGCCGCGTCCAGAAGCTCTCCCGCCTTGCCCTCAACCTCGTCCTCGGCCACTCGGCCGGCCAGCAGCACGCGAACCTTGGCCAGCGAGAGGACCGCGCCGCGCTCCTCGACCACGCGGTCAGCGAAGGCCACCGGCTGGGATGCGGCGGGGCCAAGGATCAGGAGGAGACTTCCCGGCGTGTAGCGGAGCCGATCTGACGGCTTCAGGATGCGGGAGCGCACCGACAGGTCAGGCGGACGCGGGGGGCTGCCCTCGCGACGCGGACGCTCCGAGGACCAACCGGTGCGCTCGTCGGGATCGATCTTGACGCTGCGAGGGGGATCGGGGCTGGACACCCTCCCATCATCGCTTACCGCAGCCGACCGAGGCGTTGCGGTGGCCGTCGCTGGGCGGACGATCCCCGGTCAGAGGCGTCTTCCCCGGTCCGTAAGATGTCGCCCGCGATGGAGGCGAGCGGCGTCAAGCCCCGAGCCGTCTGGCTGCGGATAGCGCCGCCCAGTTGAGCATCTTCGTCTGTTGGGCCGTGTTTCCGCTGGCCCTGGGCGCGGTCGCGCTGGGATGCGGGCTGCTCGTCGAGGTGCTGGCCGGATCGCACCTGCGCGGCGCGCTTGTGCCGGTCGTGGGCCTGGCCGTGATCATCGTGGTGGGCGACTTCGCCACGATGTCGTCTGCCACCGCCCGCCTGACCACCCCGCTCGTGGTCGTCCTGGCGGTATGCGGCTACGGGCTGTCCCTGCCGCGGCGGGGTTGGAGGCTCGACCGTCCCGCGATGCTCACCGGGCCGCTGGGTGGCCGCGGGGTGGACGGCTGGGCGGTCGCGACTGCGGTCGCGGTGTACGCGGTCTACGCGGCGCCGATCGTGCTCTCGGGCTCAGCCACCTTTGCCGGTTACGTCACCCTCGATGACACCGCCACCTGGCTGGCCCTGACCGACCATGTGATGCAGCATGGGCGGTCACTCGCCGGCCTGGCTCCGTCCACGTACCAGGAGGTCCTGAAGGACTACCTCAGCAGCGGTTACCCGCTGGGCTCGTTCATCCCGCTGGGGGTGGGCGGACAGATCACAGGCCAGGACGTCGCCTGGCTGTTTCAGCCAACGATCGCTGTCTACGCGAGCATGCTCGGCCTCTCGGTCTACGCCCTGTGCGCGGACCTGGTGGCCTCGCCCCGACTGCGCGCCCTGGTCGCGTTTCTCGGTGCGCAGCCGGCGCTGCTCTTTCAGTACGCGCTATGGAGCGGGATCAAGGAGCTGGCCGCGGCCACCATGCTGGCGCTCATCTGCGCGACCTTCGGCTCCACAATCCGGTCCTGGTCGAGCCTTCGCGGGGCGCTGCCGGCCTCCGTGGCGACCGCGGCGCTACTCGCCGTGCTGAGCGTCGCGGGCGGGTTCTGGCTCGTGATCCCGGCCGTCCTTGCCGCCGTCTTCCTGCTGCGCCGCTCGCGGCTCACATTCGCCGGCTCGGCCGCGCGTTTGGTCGCGCTCACGGCCGTGCTCTCGATCCCGTCGCTCGTGTTGGCGTACACATTCGTCCGAGCGGCCAGCGGCTCGGCCGGCGCGCTGAATGACACCGGCGGGCTGTTCGGCTCGATTCACCTGGGCAACCTCGGCCACCCTCTCAGCAACCTGCAGGTACTCGGGATCTGGCCGGCCACGGACTTTCGCAGTCCCGTCCACAGCTCGGCGCTCACCGCCCTCATGTTCGTGGTCCTGGGACTGGCGATTTTGTTCGGCCTCGTCGTGGCCTGGCGCCGCCGCGCCTGGATGGTGCCGCTGTACCTCGCCGCCGGAGCCGGCGGGTTTGTATTCCTGCTCCTGCTCGGCCACGCGGGCCTGAGCTCGCCATGGCTGGACGCGAAGGCCATGGCCGCGGGCTCGCCCGCGGTGCTCACCGCAGGTGTGGCTGGGTCGGCAGCGTGCTTTCAGGTCGGGCGGCGCGTACTGGCCGTGCTCGCGGGTCTGGCCGTTGCGGCCGGGGTCCTGTGGTCAAACGGCCTTTCCTACGGCAACGTCTGGCTGGCACCCCGGTCACAGCTCGCAGAGGTGCAGACGATCGGCCAACGGTTTGCTGGCCAGGCCCCGGCGCTGATGACCGAGTTTCAGCCCTACGGGGCCCGTCACTTCCTCCGCCAGCTCGACCCCGAAGCAGCTTCGGAGCGACGCGTGCGCCCGATCCCGCTCCGGACCGGAAGTCCGGTGCCCGCGGGACAGTCCGCCGACCTCGATCAATTCAAGCTCGGCGCCGTACTCGTGTACCGGACGCTGGTGCTGCGCACCTCGCCCGTTGAGAGCAGACCACCATCGGTCTACAGGCTCGTCTGGAAGGGCCACTGGTACGAGGTCTGGCAGCGCCCGCGGACTCCCAGACGGATCCTGGCCCATCTCAGCCTGGGCACGGACATCGATCCCGCGGCCGTCCCCAGCTGCACGGACGTCCTGCGCTTGGCGGCGCAGGCGCGGACGGCGGGTGGTCTCCTGGCGACCGTGCTGCGGCCCCGGCGCCCAATCGTCGTCGAGCTTGCCCAGAGCAACCATCCTCCCTCCTGGCGCGTCTTTGACGGCTCGCTCCTGGCGACTGGACCCGGGAGCGCTTCGATCCAGGCCACCGTGCCCAGGAGCGGGACCTACGGGGTCTGGATCGGAGGCTCATTCCGGCGCACGCTCACGGTCGTCGTGGATGGGCGCCAGGTTGGGTCGGCGTCAGACCAGATCAACACCAGCGGTCAATGGGTGCCCCTGGCGACCGCGAGGCTCACCGCCGGCTCGCACGACATCACGCTGCGCTACGGCGGCTCGGGGCTGGACCCGGGCAGCGGCGGGTTCCCGTTTGAGATGGGGCCGCTGGTGCTGAGCACGACCACCGCGGAGCTGCCCGTGAGCTACCTGAAGCCGGCCGATGCCCGATCGCTGTGCGGGCGAAGGCTGGACTGGGTGGAGGCCGTGGGCTGAAGCGCAGGCGACCGTCTACCCTTTGCCCCGCGGCGGATTGCCCACTCGACCGCGGGCCCTCGGGCCCACCGGCGCCACGCGCTCCCGCTGGGGGCGGCCAGTCCCGGAGGTCGGGAGTGTCACGCCACCCAGGCAGACACTCAATAAGTCCTGGGACGTAGTAGTTCAGTGGTGATCCATGACCGTATGTGCAAGGGCCAGGCATTGCGACCTGGCCCTTCGCGTCTTAGCGTCACGACGCTAGCGGTCTCGCGTGACCTCGGCCTCGACGTCCTCGGCCACCCGGTGGACGTCGGCGGCGACGCTGTGGGCCACCTGTCTGACGTCGTCGACCGCGGCGGCACCACTGGCCCGGGCATGGGCGATTGCCTGCCGGTGCGCAGTGTGAGCCGCGAGGACCTGCGCGGCCGTGGGGCTCTCATCGGGGTGGTGCCTGCGGCACACCACGTACCCGGTGCCCTCCACCGGGTTGCGTCCGATCCGCGGGCAGCCCTTGACGTGGCAGTTGTGGCGCCTGAGGATTGCGTACGCGCCACCGAGCAGGGTGATGTCGGCCAGCGGACCGCTGATGAAGTTGTAGCCATCGGGGTCGTGCCACGTCCAGCGCGCCGCGTGGTACAGCCAGTCAAAGACGGTGGCCGTGATCACTGCTGCCCCGGTGTCCTCATGTGCTCCATCACACCCCGCGGCAACCCTCGCAGCGGCTGCCCTGGATGTCAAGCGAGGCCGCTACGGGGAACATCCGTCGGGCCGCTGGCGTCCTCTACCGTGCGGATGATTAGCGTCGCGAGACCAACCCGGATCCCCCGCAGCCTGCTGCTGACGTGCCTGGCGGTGGCGGTCATCGTTGCGCTGCCCGTGATCATCACGGTGGTCCAGGCGCTCCAGGGCGGGGTGACCGCCGCGGGGCACGCCCTGGGCGCCAGCTCGATCCCGAAGCTGCTCAAGAACACGCTGCTGCTGACCGTGCTGGTCACCCCGGCCTGCGGTGTGCTCGGTGTCGCGTCCGCCTGGGTGGTTGAGCGCACTCGCCTCCCGGGTCGCCGCTTCTGGACGCTCCTGCTGGTGGCTCCGCTCGCCGTCCCGCTGTTCGTGACCAGCTATGCCTGGGCGACTCTCAGCCTGTCGTTCATCGGGTACTGGGGGGCGGCCGCGATCGTGACCTTCTCCTACTACCCGATCGTGTTCCTGCTCGTTGCCGCCTCCCTGCGCGTCATGGACCCGGACCTCGAGGAGACCGCGCGGTCGCTCGGGCTGGGGGCGTGGCGAACGTTCTGGCGGGTCGTCATGCCCCAGGTGCGGCCGGCACTGCTCGGCGGCATGCTGCTGGTCGCGCTGGACACGCTCGTCGAGTTCGACGCCTTCGTGGCGCTCAAGTTCCAGACGCTGTCGGTCAGCATCTACGCCCAGTACCAGCTGAGCTTCAGCGCCTCGGGCGCCGCCGCGCTGGCCCTGCTGTCGGTTGTGGCCTGCCTGATCGTGCTGTGCGGGGAATCCTGGCTGCGCGGTGGCGCCAACTACACGCGAATCAGCCACGGCGCCAGGCGCGGGATCGTCCGCTACCGGCTCGGCCGGTGGATGCCGGTGGTCCTGATCGGCCTGACCCTGCTGGTGGCGGCCAGCCTGGGGGTCCCGCTGGTCCGGCTGGCCGACTGGTTCGCCCAGGGCACTCGGACCGCCGGCGCCGCCGCGCCCGTCTCGGGGGTGTGGTCGGCGACCCTGACCACGGTGCTCCTGGGAATCAGCTCCGCGCTGGTGGCGATCCTGCTCGCTCTCCCGATTGCGATCCTGGCCGTCAGACGATCGGGCCGGGTCGTGACCGCGATTGAGCGAAGCGTGTACCTGTCGTTCGCGCTCCCCGACCTGGTGGGAGCGATCGCGCTGGCCTACGGCGCCAGTCACGTGGCCCACTTCCTCTACGGAACGGTCGTGCTGCTGGTCCTGGCCGAGGCGATGCTGTTTGTCCCGTTCGCGGTGGTGGCGCTGCGGAGCACGATCGGCCTGATTGAACCGGCGCTGGAGGACTCGGCCCGGTCGCTCGGGCTCGGACCCCTGCGCACGCTCTGGCGGGTCACGGTTCCGCTCGCCCGGCCGGGTTTGGCCGCAGCGGGGGTGCTCGTGTTCGCCTTCGTGCTCGGTGACCTCTCGACCCCCCAGGTCCTGGCGCCCCCCGGCCTCACGACCCTGGGCACCCAGTTCAACGCCGACAGCGCCACGGTGGCGTTCGCGGCCGCCGCTCCGTACGCCGGCGCGCTGGTCGTGCTGGCCTTCCTGGCCACGTTCCTGCTCATGGGTCGTTTTGGACGGATCCACGCGCTCGCGGAGGGATGACGTGGCCGAGCTGAGCTGCCAGCAGATCACCGCGTCCTATGGCTCCGGCCCGATCCTCTCTGGCGTCGACCTGGCCGTGCCGGATGGCACGCTGACGGCAATCCTCGGCTCATCCGGAAGTGGCAAGACGACACTGCTCCGAGTGATCATGGGCTTCCTGGCCCAGGATCAGGGGACCGTCACGGTCGGCGGGGTGGTCGTCTCCGACGGCGCCCGCATCCACCTGCCGCCCGAGAAGCGCTCGGTCGGATACGTGGCCCAGGAAGGCGCGCTCTACCCGCACCTCACCGTCGAGCAGAACATCGCGTTTGGGCTGCCACGGCACGAGCGCCGGCTCGGAGCGCGGGCACGCGAGGTGCTCGAGCTGGTCGGACTTTCCTGCGCATATGCCGCCCGCCGCCCCGGCCAGCTGTCCGGAGGCGAGCAGCGGCGGGTCGCGCTGGCTCGCGCCCTGGCCCCCAGACCACCGCTGGTGCTGCTCGACGAGCCGTTCTCAGGTCTGGACGCCTCGCTGCGCACGGAGACGCGCGAAGCCGTCCTGCACGCGCTGGCCGCCCAGGGGACCACGGCCGTGCTCGTGACCCACGACCAGGCGGAGGCTCTGTCCACCGGTCGTGAGGTGGCTGTGCTGCGGTCTGGTTGCCTGGTTCAGGCGGCGCCGCCATCGACCCTGTACCGAACGCCGGCCGACCTGGACGTGGCCCGGTTCGTGGGCGAGGCCGTCGTGCTGAGCGGCGAGGCTCGCGCCGGCGTCGCCGCCACTGCACTGGGCGCGCTCGAACTGATCGACCCGCGACTCGAGGGACCTGTCGAGGTGATGATCAGACCCGAGCAGATCGAGCTGCACCTGCCCGCCGCCGGGAGCGCAGCCCGCGCCACGCCGGCCAGGCTGACCCGTTCGACGTTCTACGGTCCCGACACGCTGGTCGAGCTCGAGCTCTCCGGCGTCAGCGAGCCGGCCACGGCCCGCGTGCTCCGCGGCCATGAGGTGCCACCCCCCGGGTCTCGGGTTGAGCTGACAGTCGCCGGGGCCGTGATGGCCTACCCGGCGGGCGAGGTCTCAGACCCGGAGACCGTCGACGCACAGCGAGTCGGGCGCAGCGCGTGAGGCCCCGGCGACTGGCCATCGCGGCGTCCGCCGTCGGGCTCGCGGCTGGCCTCGCCGGCTGCGGCTCGGGGTCGCGGACCACGATCGTGGTCTACAACGGCCAGCATCCTCAGCTCACGAGCGCGCTCGTGAGCGCGTTCACTCACCAGACCGGGATCCACGTGAGCGTCAGGACCGGCGACGGGATCGTGCTGGCGGACCAGATCCTGCAGGAGGGAAGCGATTCCCCGGCGGACGTGTACCTGACCGAGAACTCCCCGGAGCTGACGAATCTGGAGAGCCACAGGCTGCTGGCCAAGCTCCCGAACTCGATCGTGCACCAGATCCCCGCCCGTGACGACTCCCCGGCCGCGGACTGGGCCGGCATTGCGCTGCGAGTCTCGACGCTCGTCTACGACCCGGCGCGACTGTCCAGCTCCGACCTGCCCCGGTCGGCGCTCCAGCTGACCGACCCGCAGTGGCAGGGGAAGATCGCGGTCGCGCCCACCGATTCCGACTTCCCCCCGGTCGTGGGGGCGATCATCGCCGCCGACGGCAGGTCCGTCGCGCTGCGCTGGCTGGACGGGCTCAAGCGAAACGCTCAGCTCTTCCAGGACGATGAAGCCGTCGTCGCGGCGGTCAACCGGGGCGCCGTCGATGCCGGGCTGATCAACCATTACTACTGGTACCGGCTGCGACAGGAGGTGGGTCGGAGCGCGATCCGAAGCCGGCTCTACTACTTCCCCAACCACGACGTTGGCTCGGTCCAGAACATCTCTGGCGCCGCGGTGCTCGCGTCAAGCCAGCACAAGCACATGGCCGAGCGCTTCGTCCGGTTCCTGGTCAGCCCGGCCGCCCAGCGGATCCTGGCCCACAGCTACGACTTCGAGTACCCGGCCCGTCCGGGCATCGCGCCCAACCCCCAGCTCCCGCCGCTGAGCTCGATAGCGACGGCATCGCTGTCGGCCGCGGCGCTCGGCACCGACCAGGAGGCGGCGCAGCTGATCCAGCAGGCCGGACTCGCCTAGCGCGGCCGCGGCATGCGGCGCTCAGCGGCCGCAGGTCAGCCCACAAGCCGGACGACCGAGGGCCCGAGGAGTCGCGCGACGGTGTGCGCGGTCTCGATCGGATCCCCCGCGGGCAGCGCGGCGTAGCTGATCGCCAGCCGGACGAGCGCATCGGCGATCGGGGCCGCGTCGGTCAGGGGAAGAGGGGGCCAGGTCTCGACCAGAAGCCCGGTCAGATGCTCGGTCACGTGTTCGATCAGCGGCCCTCCGCGGGTGGTCAGGAGCGGCAGCAGCTCCTCGCCTCCGTCCGCTGAGGTGATCGCCCTGACCAGCGGATGCCGGCCGGCGGCGCCCAGGAAGATGGCCAGCGCGGCGGCCAGCGCCTCCTGCGGCTCGGAGGCGTGGTCGCGGACGGCGATGTCGACGCCGGCCAGGAACCGGTCGGCCTCGCGCTCGACATAGGCCTGGGCGAGCTCCTGGCGGGAGCCAAAGGTGTTGTAGAGCGTCTGCCGGCTGACGCCCACGTGGGCGGCCACGGCGGCCATCGACACCTTCGGCCAGGGACGGTCGGCCAGCAGTTCGCCGACCGCCTCAAGCACGCGCTCGCGGAGCAGTCCCCGCGTGAGCTCTGAGTAGGGCTTGGATGGCCCGGCGGTCACGTTCATGCGGCCACTGACTCCACGGGCACGAAGTCAACCTTGTCGCGGACTCCGCAGTCCGGGCAGTTCCAATCGTCGGGAACCGAGGAGAACGGCGTGCCGGGCGCAAAGCCCTCCCGGGGGTGGCCGGTGGCCTCGTCATAGAGATACCCGCAGTCCGGGCACCGGTAGACGCGAGCGCTGCCAGGCGCCGGGGAGCTGACCATCGGCTCTCCGGCGTCGGTGGCCGGGACGGGCTCCTGGGCTCCCCACCGGGCCAGGATCCCGGCCCGCCGGCGGGGCAGGATGTTCGCCCGGCTGACATCGCCGCCGTAGTGGGCGACCACCTTGGGATCCATGTACCTGAACCACAGTGGCGTGGCGTAGGCGAGCAGGATCATCGACGCGTAGCCGGAGGGAAGCTCGGGCAGCTCCTCAGAGTGCCGCAGCGCCTGATAGCGCCGGGTTGGATGGGCGTGGTGATCTGAGTGGCGCTGGAGGTGGTACAGGAACACGTTCGAGGCGATGTTGTCGGAGTTCCAGCTGTGCTCCGGCCGGCAGCGCTCGTAGCGGCCATCGGGGAGCCGCTGGCGCAGGAGCCCGTAGTGCTCCAGGTAGTTGACGACCTCCAGCAATGAGAAGCCGAGCACCGCCTGCACGGCCAACCACGGGGCCACGCTCCAGCCAAAGACCGCGACCAGCACGACGAACAGGACCAGGCTCATGGCCCATGAGTTGAGGATGTCGTTGGCCGGTGACAGGAACCGCTGCCCGACCCGGTTCAGGCGCTGGCGTTCCAGATGGATCGCCGAGCTCAGGCTGCCCCAGACGGTTCGAGGCAGGAACTCCCAGAAGCTCTCCCCGAGCCGGGAGCTGGCTGGATCCTCGGGCGTGGCCACCCGGACGTGGTGGCCACGGTTGTGCTCAATGAAGAAATGTCCGTAGCTCGACTGGGCCAGCGCCACCTTGGCCAGCCACTTCTCATGCCTGGGTCGCTTGTGCCCCAGCTCGTGCGCGGTGTTGATCGCGATCCCGCCCACCATCGCCACGGTGACGGCTAGGCCGAGGTCGGCCACCGTTGAAAGATTGCCGCTGGACCAGCGGGTGCAGGCGAACACCAGGGCTCCGTACTGGAGCGGAATGAACGCGTACGTGCACCAGCGGTAGTACCGGTCGTCTTCCAGGCGGCGCAGGATGCTGTCGGGCGGATTGGATGAGTCCTTGCCGATCGCCCGGTCCAGGAACGGGATCACGACGAAGACGACGAACGGCCCCGCCCACCACATCACGCCGAGGCCGGTCAGCTCGACCAGGCCCCAGGCGATGAACGGGATCAGCGGGACGATAAGTCCCAGCAACCACAGGTAGCGCTTCGGATCGGTCCATTCGAGCCGGTAGTCGACCGCGGCAACGGTGCTGTCCATCGGATCGCTCCTTTGACAAATCGCTATTGCTTGTCAAAAAGTTTGACAGCTTTGTGCTAATTGTCAAGCAGGCGCCTCAGCAGCCTGGCCCGACGGGGAACAGGTCTGCTCTGGCCAGGCGCTGGACGGCGTAGAAGCTCGGCCGGCGCCTGATCTGCGGCGAGGCCGGAAGCGGATTGGGCGCCTGAAGCACGCCCTCGCTGGCGTATGCGCCCCGGCTCAGGTCGCGCTCGGTCACAAACACCCTGTCCACACCACTGGCCAGCATCGCGGGAATGGTCGCGGTCAGCCAGTGCGCCTGGGCACGAGGGCCGCTCTCATAGCCGGGTTCATTCTGCTCGGCCGGGTTGGCCGGGTAGCCGGTTTCGGTGACCCACATCGGCCCGTAGAAGCCCTGGGCGGAGAGGTAGCCCTTCCACCGGCAGGCCACCGCGGCCACCTGGGTCGGCGCCACCCGGAGGTGGAGGTTGGCCACATCGAACTTGTGCACCGCGTCGGTCCCCCGGGTGGCCAGCATCGCGTTCATCCACCGCTGGCCCTGGGCGTCGACGTGCATCAGGCCTCCCAGCACGACCTGGGCGGTTGGGTCGGCGGTGTGGATCGCGTTGTAGGAGGCGGCCAGGACGGCCGCGTACTGCTGGGGGGAGCCCAGGAAAGACCAGTGGCCGTCCGGCTCATTCATCACCTCGAAGGCATCGATGACCCCCCCGGTGTGGGCCGCGATCTCGCCCACGGCGCGGCCCCAGTCACCGGGGTTGGGGGGACAGCGGTAGATCGCGTTGGACCGGGTTCCCCGCGGGCACCTGGCCATCCAGGCCGGAGTTGAGGTCAACACTGCCAGCACGTGCAGGTGATAGGCCCGGGCCAGGCGCAGGTACCTGTTCACGCCGGCCCACTGGGGATGGGCCAGCGGATGGCTGTGCGACCCGCCCCCCGAGGGCAGCTGAATCGCGGGCGCGCGTCGCTGGAGTGGCGTCAGAGGACTCTGCCGCTGCCTGGGCTCGGCTGGGCCGGGGAACACCGAGGACACCTCGATGTTCAGACGGATGTCCGAGGCGCCCAGGTCCGACGCCTGGGCGAACATCGCCTTCATGGCGCTGAACGGCGTGTTCAGGTAGAGCATCGAATGGGCGCCGATCGGGGGTGGGCCGAAGCGGCCGCCCAGCCCGCCCCGGCCACCGGCCGGCGCGGCCATTGCGGGTCCGGCGAGCAGTGTCAGTGCGCCGGCTACCAGCAGCCAGCGCTGAGCACCCTTGGTGCGTATGCACGCGGTCCGGCGACGCATGATCGATCTTGACCAGACCTCTCAGCGGACACAGGGGCACGTGCAGACAGAGAGGCCGCGGCGCGGGATGTTGTCAGCGCTACCCCCCGGACGGCGACCCAAAAACGTCCAGTTTGTGCTCTATCCGGTCAGCCGGCGTCCGTGCTCGAGACGGTCAGCCGGTCTGGGACGACGAGGTACCCAGCAGCTCGTGATCCGCCGTCAGCGCCTGTACGGCCAGGTACTTAGGGTGGGCGTGGAGCCGCACGGCGGTCTCAAACCCGGTCTTGGCGCGAACGGGCCCGAGCCCGTGGAGGTGACCCGGACGCGAGCCGCCCAGGACACGCCATCCCGCCACCTGCGTCGCTCCGTTCCAGCTGGCATAGACGACCGCGGCGCCGTTCTTGGACTGAGCCACCGCGATCGAGGGGCGGGTGCTTGGGTGTCCCGTCCAGGGGAAGCGGAAGGCCCGGTAGGACCCGATGCCGGCGGCGAAGGTCCCGTTGAAGATCTGGCGGCCGCCGGAGCTGTATTCGGAGAAGTCGGGCGACCCGCCCCAGCCCACGAAGATGTTGCCGCCCGGCAGCAGCTGGGCGCTTCCCGCCAGCCCGGGCAGGAGCGGCGGAGTGTGCGGGTAGCGGGCCACCAGCTGGGCCGTCATCGTGCTGGTGTCAATCCGCAGCAGCTTGGCCGAGGCCTGGGGCTCCTCCGGCGGGGAGCTCGCATCATCGAACAGGCTCAGGAGGCCGTGCTGGTGCAGGCGCGCGTCGTGCTGCCATTCGAAGTTGGTGCCGGGACCCATCGAGAAGCTCGACCGTTTGCCGCCCAGCGTCCACAGCACCCTGCCGCTGCTCCGGCTGATCTCATAGATGGCCCAGGTGTTGCGGGATGAGACCAGGAGGTTGCCATCCGGCAGTTGCTGAATCGAGTTGATGTGGAAGTAGTCAAACCAGTTGCTCGGGTTCCCGCCCACCGGCGCGTACGAGGCCGTTAGCGGCACGTGACCGAGGGAGTGCCACTCCCACAGCACCCTGCCGGTCCGGATGTTGAGCTCCTGGATCACGCAGTCGAGCACGGTCCCGCTGCTGGGGCCACCGAGGCTGGTCAGGTTCCGGTGCACCGGGACGTAGGCGTCAAGCAGAGCCGTCCCCTGAGGCGTGATCTGGAACTCGTGCAGATCGGCCGAGTCGCCGTGACCGGCGTGCACCACGGCCAGCGTTCGGTACGAGCTGTTGGCGATCACGTCCTCGCCGACCCCGTAGATCGTTCCATGTCCGAGAGCCAGCGGGCCCTGCCACCACGTCAGGACAGGGTGGCCCTGATAGCGCTGGACCTGGAGGTTCAGAGCCTCGCCCTGGCTCAGGGGCCGAAACCAGACCAGACGCCCCTGGCTGTCGACGATCTCCGGGCCCACCTGGAGGCTGTTGAACGGGGTCAGGAAGATGTCCCCGGAGCTGCGGTCGGAATCCGGGGTCAGCGTCAGCCTCGGGGGCTGAAGCCCGGGCGCCGAACGGAAACCGAGGGTCGTCGAGGCGGCGCGCGCCCCGGGGGCCACCATCGCCGCGGCAGCCACGAGCGCCGCGGTGGCGCCGAGAATCCGTTCCCTCACGGCCGGGAGTCTATTCAGGCCACAAGGGGCGCTACCGTGGGCCCGTCGTGCGCGTGGCCACCTGGAACGTCAACTCACTCAAGCAGCGGCTCCCCCGCCTGCTGCCCTGGCTGGACGAGCGCGGGCCCGACGTCGTCTGCCTTCAGGAGACCAAGGTGGCCGATCAGGCATTCGTCGAGGTCCTCGGCGACGAGCTGGACAGGCGGGGATATGAGGCCGCCTTCCATGGCGAGGCGACCTGGAACGGTGTGGCGATCCTGTCGCGGGTCGGCCTCGAGGACGTCGTCAAGGGGCTGGAGGGTGCTCCGGGCTTTCCCAATCCGGAGGCCCGCGCGATCTCCGCCACGTGCGACGGAGTCAGGGTGTTCTCCGTGTACGTGCCCAACGGGCGCGAGCCCGACTCCGACCACTACAGGTACAAGCTCGAGTGGTTGGGTGTGCTGCGCCAGGTCGTGGCCGCCGGGCCGGAGGCAACGCTGGTATGCGGCGACATGAACATCGCCCCGACCGACGAGGACGTGTTCGATCCGCAGGCTTACATCGGCCAGACCCACGTGACCGCGCCCGAGCGGGCGGCGCTGGCGGAACTCGAATCGCTCGGCCTCCACGACGTGGTCCGGGAGCGCTGGCCCGACGAGCGCGTATTCAGCTACTGGGACTACCGGGCCGGGATGTTCCATCAGGACTGCGGGATGAGGATCGACCTGATCCTGGCCGGCGCATCCGTGGCCGACCGCGTTCGCGCGGCGTGGGTGGACCGCCAGGCCCGCAAGGGCAAGGGCCCCAGCGATCACGCGCCGGTGATCGTCGACCTGGATGAGGCGCCGGACGGGGACATCGGGCCGGTCGTGCCACCTCCCTCGGCGCCGGCCAGGAGGGGAGCGGTCAAGCTGCCCCAGGCCCGGTAGCGCTCCGAGTCAGGGACGGGGCCGGTCGCGGTCCCGGGAGGGTTGGACGCGCTTGGGCTCTCCCGGCATCTTGGGATAGTCGGGCGGGTAGGGCATGTCGCCCTCGCCCTCGGACTGGTCGCGCTCGTACATGTCCAGCAGCGGTTGGAGCGAGTGCGCCACGTCGTCGATTTCGGCGTGGCGGTCGCCGACCTCGGCGAAGCGAGCCGGCATCGTGGCCACGGTGAACTGCTCGGGTTTGACCTCTGTCAGCTCATCCCAGGTGACCGGCGCGGACACGGGGGCTCCGGGTTTGGGGCGGATGCTGTAGGCCGAGGCGATTGTCCGGTCACGGGCATTCTGGTTGTAGTCCACGAAGATGCACTCGCCCCGCTCCTCCTTCCACCACCTGGTCGTGACCTGACCGGGCAGTCGCCGCTCCAGCTCCCGCCCAAAGGCGATCGCGGAGTGGCGAACGTCGGTGAAGGTCCACCGGGGCTCAATCCGGACGTAGATGTGGACTCCCCGGCCACCCGACGTCTTGGGAAAGCCGGCGTAGCCGAGCTCGCCCAGAAGCTTGCGCGCCTCCGCGGCCACTCGCACGGCGTCGTCGAAGTCGGTTCCGGGCTGGGGGTCGAGGTCGATTCGCAGCTCGTCCGGGTGGTCCACATCGTCGCTTCGGACCGGCCAGGGATGGAACGTGATCGTGCCCATCTGTCCGGCCCAGCCGACCACCGCGACCTCGGTGGGGCAGATCTCATCGGCCGTCCGACCGGAGGGGAACTTGATCTCCGCCGTCTGCACGTACTCCGGAGCTCCTCGCGGTACGCGCTTCTGGAAGAAGGCATCTCCACCCCCCTTCTCCCTAGTCGAGAGCACGATCCCCGGGTGCACGCCCTTGGGCCACCGCTCGAGGGTCGTGGGGCGCCGGTACAGGGCGCGCATGATGCCCTCGCCGACGGCCAGGTAGTAGTTGACGACGTCGAGCTTGGTGACTTCGCCCGAGCCGTCCGTGGCCGGGAAGATCACTCGATCTGGGTTTGACACCCGCAGCTCCCGGCCCCCGGCGTCGAGCATGACCTCAGGGCTGGGCATCGGCACTCAGCCGGCGCGCTCGGCAGAGGCCAGCCCACGCCGGGCGAAGATGGTCAGCCCGGCGCCCGAGGCGGCCAGCGCGGCGAAGGCGATCACCAGCTTCACCGGCGAGCCGGCCAGCAGCCCGCGCCCGGCCTCGAATACCCATGTGGCCGGATTGATCCTGGCCACGGCGTGGATCCATCCGGCGAGCAGGTTGACCGGTACATAGACCGGAGCCAGGAACAGCAACACGAACACGGGCATCTGAATTACGGCCCCGGCCTGCTCGGTGCGCAGGAACATGGCCAGCCCGCAGGCCCACAGCGCTGACACCAGGTTCATCAGTACTCCCAGCACCAGCAGGCCGACCAGATCGATGCCGTTTCCGAAGACGTTCATCCCGGCGATCAGCGCGGCAACTGTCACCACCGTTCCGGTGATCACCCACCGGAGCAGTGCGCCGACGACGTAGCCGGCGATGATCCCGCTGCGGCGCGGGGCGCTCAGGAGGAGCCGCCGAGCGAAGCCCGAGTCGAAGTCGCGGGCCACGGCGAAGCCGGTGAACACGCCCCCGAACGACGCGGACTGAAGGAATACGAACACGAACTGGAAGGCCGTGTACCCAGGCGCGTAGTTGAAGTGGGGCACATGGCTGATCCGGGACAGCCCTCCGGCGAACGCGATCAGGAAGAACAGCGGAAAGATGACCGAGGGGACGAGGACGGCTGGGTTGACGACGGTGTTGTGGATCGACCGCCAGGCCACAGCACGCGTGACATCGAGAAAACGGCTCATTTCCGGGCCAGCCTCGTCTTCATCGCGGTCTGGGACAGGCCGAGAGCGATGACCAGAATGGCGATCGTGAAGCCGAAGCCGAGCGCCAGAGCCTGGCCATCCCAGCCTGTGATGACCAGGCTGCGCAGGGCCTCAAGCAGGTAGGAAATCGGGTTGTATGTGGCGACGTCCCGGAACCAGGTCACGCTGATGAGGTTGCGGGGCAGGCTCGAGGAGCTCAGGAACAGGGTCACGAACAGGAGCGGGAAGATGCCCTGGACGGCCTCACCCGTCCCAAACCGGAGGGCCAGGAGCCCGCCGAGGCTGGCGAAGGCGAACGCGATTAGGATCGACAGGATGAGCAGGACGAACGCGCCGCCGACGCCGCTGGCGAACGTGACCCCGGTGGCCAGCCCCACGAGCAGGTAGACGATCGCCTGCACGATCCCCAGCACCAGCGCACCCCCGAGTTGCCCGACCAGCAGGGCCTCTCCGCGGAGCGGCGTGAGGGCCAGCCGGTTCAGGAAGCCGGTCTCAATGTCCTTGGCCAGGTCAACGCCGGCGCTGATTGAGACGAACATCGCGCCCTGGACGAAGGGCATGGCGATCAGGAAGTCCCGGTAGTTATGGGTGGGGAAGTTCGGTATCCGGGTGGCAGCGGTGAGCGCCGAGCCGTTGATGGCGAACAGGATCAGCGGGAAGACCATCGGGAACACAATCAGGGCCCGCTGGCGGAGCGTGCGGACGACCGCCCGATGCGCAACGGCCAGCGTCTGCTCGATCAGATGGCTCTCTGAGGGCAGCCACACCCGACCCCGACCCAACGCCGCATCAACGGCCACGGCGTCTCCGCTTGCGCCCCGGCTCGGGAGGCTCCGCTTCGACGGCCGCATCGGCCGAGCCCTCGAGCTTGCGCCCCGTCTTGGCCAGGAACACGTCGTCCAGCGAGGGCTGATGGAGGTGCAGCGCCTCCACGTGCACTCCGGCCTGATCAAGGATGCGGACGATCTCGGCCAACTGAGACTCCCCGCCGGGGAGCTGGACCGTGACGCTGCCGCTGCCGTTGCGCCGCATCTCGCCGAAGCTGGACAGAAGCTCGGCCAGCCGGTCGCCGTCCTCGGGATCCGCTGGCGCCACCTCCACCGTCGGGCTCCCGATCTGGGCCTTGAGTTGCTCCGGGGTGCCCTCGGCGACGATCCGGCCGTGGTCGATGATCCCGATCCGGTCGGCCAGGGCATCGGCCTCCTCCAGGTACTGGGTCGTTAGGAACACCGTCATGCCGTCGTCCTTGGCCAGGCGGGCCACCTCCTCCCACACCGCGGCCCGGCTCTGGGGGTCGAGGCCCGTCGTGGGCTCGTCCAAGAACAGGATCCGCGGTGAGTGGACCAGGGCCAGGGCCAGATCCAGCCGGCGCTTCATGCCGCCGGAGTAACCACCCACCCTGCGGTCCGCCGCCTCGCTCAGGCCGACCCGGTCCAGAAGGGCGGCGGCCCGCTGGGTGCGCGTCGCGGGAGGCAGACCCTGGAGCGTGGCCTGCAGGAGCAGGTGCTCGCGCCCGGTGAGGATCGCGTCCAGCGCCGCCTCCTGAAGCGCGGCGCCGATCGTGGCCCGCACCTGTGCCCCCTGCTTGACGACGTCGAACCCGCCGACCCGGGCGCAGCCGCTGGTCGGAGGCAGCAGCGTGGTCAGCATCAGAACGGTGGTCGACTTGCCGGCGCCGTTGGGGCCCAGGAAGCCGTAGATCTCTCCCGGCGAGACCGTGAGCTCGATTCCGTCCACCGCCCGCGGGCCCTTGCGGAACACGCGCACAAGCTGCTCCACCTCAATCGCCGGCCCTCCCTCCCGTCGGGCCGTGGATGTCAGTTCGGTCACGGCGCGCACTGTAGCAAAAGTTTGAGGTTGTAAACCTTTGGGAATCTCAATAGAATGTCGGCCATGCACCTCACCGCGGAGTCCCAGGAAGCCCGGGCAAGCGCGGTGGATGAGATCTGGTCACTTCTGCGGATGCTGTTTGGACAGCACCGGCGGGCATTTCTCATCGCTGCATCGGAGCTTGACCTGCACCCAGCTCAGGCCGGGGCGCTGATGCAGTTGTCCTCGCCGCTGCCGATGAGCGAGTTGGCCAGCCAGCTGGGCTGCGACAGCTCGAACGTCACCGGCTTGGTCGACCGGCTCGAGGCCGGCAAGCTGGTGGCCCGGCAGCCCAGCTTCGAAGACCGGCGGGTCAAGCACGTCGTCCTGACCGAGGCAGGCCAGACGATCCGTCAACTCATGCTCGACCAGGTTGGGCAGGCCCCGGACGGATTCGAACGACTGTCGGCGGGCGAGCAGCGCCAACTCCGCGATCTGCTCCGCCGCGCGCTGCGGGAGGATCCTGAGCTGCAGGGCGAGGGCGCCCTCCCGTAGGAGGGCACCCTTCGCCAGGAGGAAGCGCCTACGTCGGCGCGCGCTCGCGACCGACGGACGCCATTACCTCAGAGCCCGCCGCCGGGCGCCACGGTGTCCTCGAGCTGGATTGACCCGAGGGAGAGTTGGGACGGAAGATCAACCCGAGGCTTGGGCCGTGGCACAACGACATCGAGTAGCAGGCCGCCGAGCGTTACGCCGATCGCAAGCGGATTAGGCACTTGTCACCTCCTTCGACGCGCTTCGCCCATGTCGGTAAGGATGGCCGTCGAGGCCCGGCGCGGCCTCGGCCCGGTGTCCAACATTTGGCCGGGGGGTTTGGCCAGACGGGGGCCGGATGGGCGGCCGGGGGCCCTACACCCGCAGCGCCTCGGTTGGGCTGAGCCGGGCTGCCTTGGCCGCGGGATACAGGCCGGCCAGGGCGCCGATCACGAACCCGGCCGCGGGTGCGGCCACAAGGGCGTAGAGCGGCACGACGAAGGGCTGGCTCCTGGTGGCGGCGTAGACCTCGGTGGCCCCCGCCCCCAGGGCCAGCCCGGCGATCCCTCCGATCGCCGCCAACAGGGCTGACTCGGTCAAGAACTGGCTGGCGATGTGGCGTCGGGTGGCGCCGAGGGCCCGGCGCAGACCGATCTCTCCGCGCCGCTCCAGAACGCCGATGACCATGATGTTGGCAATCCCGATCGTCCCGACCAGCAGAGCGACAGCGCCCAGCCCCAGGAGCAGCGTGGTGAACTGTCCCTTGGCCGCGGCCCGGGCCTCGAGCGCATCCGACGGGCGGCTGACGTCGACGCCGCCCGAGTTCTGGGGATCGGCGGTGGCCGGGAGCAGATTGGCCACCCGGTTGACGGCGCTCAGGTCAGCTCGGACGTAGATCTCGGATGGGTTGGGCTGGACCTGGAAGTCGCGCTCGGCCACCCGGAGCGAGATGAACACGGTCGAGTCGAGCGTTGAATCGAGCACGGCCGGCTTGAGGATCCCGATCACCGTGAACCAGCTATTGCCCAGGAAGACCAGCAGGTCGCCGTGGGCATGCTCGATCTGCAGGACGTTGGCCGCCTCGGCTCCAAGGACGACCTCCGGAAACCGGTCGCTGACTGCATCCAGGAAGTGACCGGAGGCCATGCTTGAGCCCAGAACCTGGGGCAGGTTGTCCCCCGCGGCGTCGACTCCGATTCCCCCGGTCTGGGCCGACGGCACGGCTGGCGTGCGATACACGTTGGCCGTGTTGACCTGGTAGACCGCCACCGCGCTGTGGACATCCTGCATGTGGTCGACCGAGGGCACCGAGGTGTCGGGCAGGACCTCGTTGTTGCCCAGGAAGTTCTGCCCCGGGGTGACCGTGAGGAGGTTCGTGCCCAGGGCGTCGATCTCAGCCAGAAGGTTGGCCTGGGCCGACGCCGAGACACCGACCACGGCCACCATCGCACCGATCCCGATCGCGATGCCCAGGGCTGACAGCGCGGCCCTCAGGCGCCGGCTGCGCAGGCCCTGCAGCGCCGTTCCGAACAGCTCGGTCAGGGGCAGCCGGGCGCGGCCGACGGGCACGGCGGCGGTGCTCATGTGCGCTCGTCGGACATGACCTCGCCGTCGCGCATGGTGATCCGGCGTGGGAAGGAGTCGGCGATCTCCTGCTCGTGCGTGATCAGGACCAGGGTGGCGCCGTCCTGCGCCAGCCCGTGAAGCAGGTCCACGATCTCCCGGCCAGAGGTGGAGTCCAGATTCCCGGTCGGCTCATCGGCCAGGACGATCAGCGGTCGCTTGGCGATGGCCCGGGCGATCGCCACGCGCTGGCGCTCACCGCCCGAGAGCTGGGACGGCCGGTGGGTCGTGCGGTGGGCCAACCCGACTCGCTCGAGCGCCGCCTGGGCCAGCCGGCGGCGCTCCCGGGCCGGGGCGCCCGTGTACAGCATCCCGTTGGCCACGTTGTCCAGGGCGCTGATCGATTCCTGGAGGTGAAAGGTCTGGAAAACGAACCCGACCTGGTGGGCCCGCAGCCCGGCCAGCTCGCGATCCGAGGCCTGGTTGACGCTGCACCCCGCGACCTCGACCTCCCCCTGGCTGGGGCGCTCCAGGGTCCCCATGATCGTCAGCATGGTCGTCTTGCCCGATCCGGATGGCCCGACCACGGCGACCTGCTCGCCCTGCTCAACGGCCACGTCGACGCCACGGAGGGCGAAGACCCCACCTCGAAACTCCTTCACGACTTGGCCGAGCCTCAGCGCGGTCATCCTCAGCCCTCCGAGTTGGTCACCTGGAGACCCTGGTAGACCCCCGATCCGGAGATCTGCACGTACCCGGCCGCGAACAGTCCCGTCGTGACCGGGACAAGCTTCTGGGGGGAGGCGGACTGCTGGATCGCGTAGCCCCCGCCGGGCACGGCCAGCAGGGCGGTCACGGGCACAGAGAGGACGTGCTTGGCCTCTGCCTGGTCGAAGTTCACGCTCACCGCGGCCTGATCCAAACCCTTCGCCTTGGGGCGTCGGGTCAGCGCGATCGTGACCGGGATGGCCGACGATGAGCCCGAGCCGCTGTCCCCGCCACCCGGCGAGGAGCCGCCGGAGCCGGAGCCCGAACCCCCGCTCGAACTCTGGGCCACCGAACTGACCGCGGTGATTCGGCCGCCGACGGGGTTTCCGGCAGGCATTTCAACCGTGACGCTGTCCCCCACCTTGGCTTCGCTCTGCTTGCTCGGGTCCAGGTCCACGGTGGCGACCAGTTCGGTGGAGGTCGTCTCCAGCACCGCGGTGCCGCCACCTGCGCCACCTGTACCACCACCGCCGCCGCCGGAGGCACCGCCGGAGGCACCGCCGCCGCCGCCGCCGGAGGCACCGCCCCCGCCCGACCCTGAGCCGCTGTTACCGGAGGGGCTGCCGGATGAGCTCGGGTGACCGCCCGACGGCGGGGATGGTTTGTGGGACTTCAGTTCGGCTAACTCGGCCTTGAGCAGCTCAATCAGGGCCCGCAGGGAACTCCTGCCCGAGCACCTTCGCCTGGACTTCGTGGCGCCCTTCTTGGTCTGACAGCTCCGATGGGGTGGGGCACCCACCCTGCGGCTCGGTCCAGTGGTCGTGCTCTGGGGAGCGGTGGTGGTCCTGGTCTGAAGATCGACGAACTCAGCGCTTCTGGCCGGAGCCGTGAAGGCAGACAATGAGGCCGCGCTGGTCCCGCCGCCTGGATCGGCTCCGAGGGTTTCGTCGAGCGAGGAAACCAGCTGGGGGCCCGGCAGGAACACGACCTGACCGAGCGACAGGTCCCCCGTCTCGGTCTGGCCGAGGTAGGCCTGGAGCACATCCACGCCGTCGGTCGTGGCAGCCTGCCAGGTGTCGTCAGCCACAATCCCATCGGGATTGAAACCAAGCGCCACCAGGTTGCGGTTCAGCTCCAGGATGTCCTGACCCGGAGCGTCGGCGGCAGACAGATCGCGGTAGGCGGGCGTCGATCCGTTCATCAGCATGACCGGGACGTCATCGACCTTGTACAGCGTCTGGCCCGGTTTGATCAGCCGGCCGACCTGGGGCAGCCAGGTGACGGTTCCGCTGAGGTTGTTGTAGACGGTCTGGGGGGTGGCGAAGCTGAGCGTCCCCGATTCGGTGTCGGTCTCCACCAGGTCGCGGCGCTGGACCGTGGTCGCTCCGGCCGTGTCAGCCGCGGTGTTGTTGGGCGACCCCGCGCTGGACTTGCTGTTGCCGACGACCACGACCAGCACCACAGCGACCGCCACCAGCAGCGCCAGCCCTGCCCCGACGCGCCTGCGAGTCAGTGCTTTCGGCATGTCCTCACCGCCTGAGCGAAGGCTGGCGCGTTGCGGTCGCCAGGGATCTTCCCTCCGAACACACCGCCGCCCGAGGGGAAGCTCGGATCGGGAAGGTTGGGCACACCGTGCGAGCGCATGTACCGGACCAGAGCGAACTGGGAGTTGGACGAACCGGTTGTACGACCTGAGCCCGCACACCCGCACGCGACCAGAGCGACTGGGAAACCGACGACGAGCATGGTCAGCCGCCCCCTCACGGCCCCTGGTGCACGTGCCCTGAGCCCGGGGGCGGGAGTTGGAGCCCGCAATGCGCCGCCGCCTGGCGGAAGGCCGGCGACTGAGGGTTGAAGGCCGAGCTGAAGGCGAACACCATCCCGCGCAGCACAAGCACGGCAACCGAGCCCTTGGGGGGAGACAGCGCCGGATCGGGGAAGTCCGGATAGCCGTGGCTGCGCACACATTGGGCGAAGCGGAGGGCAGCACGCGCCTGGGCCGCCGTCATGCGCGGCGGAGCGCCTTTGAGTGGGGCGTACCTGGCGCAGGCCCTCTGGGCGGCCTGAAACGTCGGGGACCGTGGATCTATGCCGGAGCCGGGACCCCCGATCTGGAATCCGCCGGCGCTGGCGCTCGGGTCGGGGAAGCTCGTCAGACCGTGGGCCCGCATGCACTGCGAGAACTTGAGGGCCTCACTGAAGTCCCCGCCGCGGCCAGCCGCCGAGCCGCCTCCACACGCGCCCAGTCCCAGCGCACAGGCGATGATTGAGAGCGCGAGCGCAACACTGTGCCGATGGCTTCCAGCCGAACCCACAGACCGGGTTCTACGCACCGGGGAGTAACACCCCAGTAACGCTGTTATGCCGCTGTTATGCGCCACGCGACATCATCGGAGCCGGACGTCGGCGCGGGCGAACCGTCCGCGCCGGCGCTCCCCATGGCAGATGAACCTGGCTGGTTAGGAGCGACGGGATGAGGGTGCTGGTGGTCGAGGATCATCCCCGGCTGGCGGAAACGGTGGCCTCGGTGTTGCGCCGCGAAGGCATCGCCGTCGACCTCGCCTTCGACGGGCGGGAAGCGCTGGACCGCGCCGGCCTGATCACCTATGACGTCGTGGTCCTGGATCGCGATCTACCGGGAGTCCACGGCGACGAGGTCTGCCGAACACTCGTGAACGCGGGTGAGACCGCCGTCCTGATGCTGACCGCGGCGGCGGCCGTTGAGGACCGCGTCGCCGGACTGGGACTTGGAGCCGACGACTACCTGCCCAAGCCGTTTCACATCGCCGAGCTGGTGGCGCGGGTACGCGCCCTGGCCCGCCGCTCACGCCGTCCGCTTCGGCCCGCGCTCGTGCATGGGGACCTGGAGCTGGACACGGCCCGCCGGTCGGTCAAGCGGGGCGGCCAGGCGATCACTCTGAGTCCCAAGGAGTTTGCCGTCCTGGAGGTTCTACTGAGCGAGCACGGAATGGTCGTGGCGACCGAGGATCTCCTGGCCCGGGCGTGGGACGACGCCGTCGACCCATTCAGCAACGTCGTGCGGATGACGATCAGCCGGCTTCGCGCCAAGCTGGGCGAGCCGCCCGTGATTGAAACGGTCACGCCACTCGGCTACCGGATCGGGGGCGAGGCATGAGCCTGCGCCACCTCCCCGCCCGGATCGCCCATCGACTTCGTCACCCGCACACCACGGTGCGCTGGCGACTGACGCTGATCTACGGAGCCCTGTTCCTGGTCTGCGGCGCCGGCCTGCTGGCAATCACGTACGGGCTGGTCTCCCACGCCAACACGCTTCCGAGCCCACCCCGAGGCTCATTCATTCATCGCGCGGGACCGATACCGCCGCCCCTACTCCGTCCGGGTGGCCGGATCGTCCAGCTGCCATCGGGAGTGCGCCGGCGCGTCCTCAAGCTTCCACCCAACGTCCGCGCGGCCTTCCGGTCGTCGGCCGGCAAGGCCGTGGTCAGCCTGGTCGTGAGCGACCAACGGATCTCTGACCTCCATCAGCTGGAGGTCGAATCCGCCATCGCCCTGGCCATCATGGCGATCATCTCCGGCCTGCTGGGCTGGGTGGTGGCTGGGCGCGTGCTCCGCCCGCTGCGCACGATCACCGCCGCCACCCAGGAGATCTCCGAGGCCAACCTGCACCGGAGGCTGGCCCTGGCCGGCCCGCCGGACGAGCTCAGGCAGTTGGCCGACACGATCGACGGCCTGCTGTGGCGCCTCGAGGGAGCGTTCGAAGCCCAGCGGCGCTTTGTGGCCAACGCCTCGCACGAGCTGCGAACTCCACTGACCACGGTCAGGGCGCTGTTGGAGATGGTGCTGAGCGACCCTCGGGCCAGCACCGAGACGTTCAGGGAAACCTGCCGGCAGGTGCTGGAGGAGAATCAGCATGAGGAGCGCCTGATTGACGCTCTGCTCGCGCTTGCCCAGGGTCAGCGAGGAATTTCGCACGCGGTGCCTGTCGACCTGACCGCGGTGGCCCGCGCGGTGATCCAGGCCAGTGAACCGG
The DNA here is from genome assembly GCA_036490975.1 of Solirubrobacteraceae bacterium. Taxonomy (GTDB): domain Bacteria; phylum Actinomycetota; class Thermoleophilia; order Solirubrobacterales; family Solirubrobacteraceae; genus Palsa-465. The sequence continues at coordinate 59,259 of DASXCS010000024.1, read as the reverse complement.
AGGCCACGAGACGAGGGCTGAGAGTCAGCGAATCGCTCGACGCGGCGACGGTCCCCGGCGACTCTCGCCTGATCGAACGGATGGTCTCAAACCTGCTCGACAATGCGATCCGGCACAACGTGGCCGCCGGGACCGTGAGCATGGGGGTGACGACCGTCAACGGCGATGCCGTCCTGCACGTGACCAACACCGGCCCGCTCATCCCGGCGGATCAGGTGGAGCGCCTGGTGGCCCCGTTCCAGCGCCTGAATGGCGAGCGGATCGGTCGCGACGGCCTCGGGCTGGGGCTGTCGATCGTCCAGGCGATCGCTGCAGCTCATCAGGCCACGCTCGACCTGCATCCGCTCGAACACGGAGGGCTGGATGTGCAGGTTCGCTTTCCGACCGCTCGTGTGGCCGAGGGCGTCGCCTGAACCCTCGCTCTGAGCGGGTGCATCCCCCGTTCGTCGAATGAGACGCCCGCAGATCAACCTCGCCCAGGGGCCAGGCCGATCCAGGCCAGATGCGGGTGAGGACGAGAGGCACGGTCACGGCTGTGGCCATTGCGCTGGCCGGAATGATTGCTCACGGAGCGGCCGCCCAGGGACCCGTGGGCGCCGATCCCCATTTCAACTTCCCGCTCGGGTCGCTTCCTGACACGTGCTGGCAGGCTCCGAAGGGCGCCGCCTGTATTCGAGCCTCCGTGGCCTACCTGGACCGGGCGCGAGCCAAGCTCGGCCAGCCCCCGTACGACCTGCCTCGTAACTTCGTCTCCCTGACCGCGCCGGAGCAGGCGCTCGTGCTGACCAACCTGGACCGCATCCTCTACCGGCTCGCGCCGATTCCAGGGCTGACTGCCAGCCTGGATCGAGCCGCCTCCGCCGGAGTCCGGGCCCAGACCGATCCGGCGCCTGGCAATGGCTGGTACGCCTTCACATCCAACTGGGCCGGTGGATACCCGAACATCGTGCTGGCCTACGAAGGCTGGATGTACGACGACGGCCTGGGCAGCGGCAACCTGGACTGCACCCCAAACCACCGCGCCGGCTGCTGGGGCCACCGCCACGACATCCTGTGGCGCTTTGACCCCCACGGGGCGCTGGCCATGGGCGCCGCCGCCCATACGGCTGACGGCGGCCGGTCCGGCTATGCGATGCTGCTCGAGCAGGTCCGGCCCGGCGAGCGCCTCGCCTACACATACCGCTGGAGGCAGGCCGTGCGCGCAGGCGCTCGCGGCTGACATGTCTTACTCCGTTCTCACGCGCCGCGGCCAGACTGTGTCGGTGATGCCCGCCCGTCAACTCCTCAGATCCGCGCTGCTGACAGCGTGCGTTCTGGCGGCGGTCGCGGTCGTGCCGGCGATGGCCCTGGCTGACACGGCGACAAGCTCGAACTGGGCCGGGTACGCCGCACACCGGGCCGGCGTGACGTTTCGCCACGTGAGCGCATCCTGGGTTCAGCCGGCGGCCACGTGCCAGAACGGCCAGAACACGTACTCGTCGTTCTGGGTCGGCCTCGGGGGATACAGCAGCCACGCCACAGGGCTCGAGCAGATCGGCTCCGGCCTGGACTGCAGCGCCTCCGGCCAGCGTCACTCATTCGCCTGGTATGAGCTCGTCCCGGCGCCGGCTCGCCCGACCGGGATGAGCGTAAAGCAGGGCGACCACCTGACCGCCAGCGTGACGGTGGTGGGTCATCAGGTGACCCTGCGCCTCCGTGACCGCACCCGGGGCGAGTCGTTCTCCAAGCGGCTCACCACCCAGTCCATCGACGTGACCTCGGCTGAATGGATCGCCGAGGCGCCCTCGGCCTGCAACGACGTGGGGTTCTGCGAGGGGCTGCCGCTGGCGAACTTCGGGGCGGCCAACTTCGCCGGTGGAAGAGCCCAGACGGCCACTGGCCAGCAGGGCGCGATCGCGGGCCCCGCCTGGGACCACACTCGAATCGTGCTCACGCAGGGCGCCTCCCCGTTCACGGGTCTTGACACCGACCGCAGCGCCACCCCATCGGCGCTCCAGCGTCGCGGCAAGGCCTTCGTGGTCCGTTACGGAGAGCACCCGGCTGTAGGGCCAGGGGCCGCCAGAGCCTCCGCGGCGAGCACCACGGGCGCCCTCCAGCCGGGCGGGCCAAGGCGCTGAGCACGGCGCGCCGGCTGGCTCTCATACACGGTTCTTAGGACTTTGAGACGGGCCGCTTCGCCGGCCACACGATCGTTGTGCGCATGAGCGCGGCATCCGCTGAGGCGACCTGGCCCGGACCCATTCTGTCCGCCCTTGCCCGGACGGTCGAGCTCGAGCGCCTGCGCGAGTTTGGACCGCTGGCCGGCCTCCTGGCCCTGACCCAGCCACGCGTGGTTCGGTAGCAGCGAACGGTACGTTTGGGGCGGCAAACGATATGCGAGTGCTGGTAATCGAGGATGACGACTCGGTCCGGGCCGCGGTCCGCCGAGCGTTGCTGCTCGCGGGCTACGAGGTGTTCCAGGCCCCGACCGGACAGGAGGGGCTGCTCCGAGCGCAGACCGACGTTCCCGACGCGATCGTGCTCGATCTGGGCCTCCCGGACATCGACGGCGTTCAGGTGTGCACTCGACTGCGCGACTCCGGCAACCGGACGCCGATCCTGATGCTCACCGCCCGGGCGGCGATCGAGGACCGGGTCGATGGACTGGAAGCGGGCGCCGACGATTACCTGGTCAAGCCCTACGACGTGCGCGAGCTCCAGGCGAGGCTGAAGGCCATCATGCGCCGCCACGTGGACGGGGTCGACGGGCGCGTGCTGCGCTTCCATGAGCTCGAGCTGGATCCTGATGCCCACGCCGCCCGCGTGGGTGACCGTCAGATCGACCTCACGCGGACGGAGTTTCAGCTGCTGGAGCTGCTGATGCTCAACCCCCGGCGAGTGCTCTCCTCTGAGCTGATCTACGACCGTGTGTGGAGTTACGACTTCGGCCCATCGGGCAATGCACTGCGGGTGTACATCGGGTATCTGCGCCGCAAGCTCGAGGCGGAGGGCGGCCGGCGGCTGATCCAGACCGTCCACGGCGTGGGCTATGTACTGAGAGAGACGTGAGCCTTCGACGGAGGATCGCCGCGGCGGCGGCTGTGGCGGTCGCGGCTGTGGCCATAGCGGTCGCGGTCATCAGCTACGCGAGCACCCGCTCGCATCTGATCGGGGAGGTGAAGGGAGAGCTGTGGGCCCTGGCTCGGCCCGAGCTCGCTCCGCACGACCATCACGGAGGGGGAGGCCCGCCGGAAGGAGCGCCTCATGGAGTGCCCGGCGGGCAGGGATTTGAACGGCCGCCCAACCCTCGGTTCGGCGCCGCGCCCGGCTACTTTCAAATCGTCAACCCGGGCGGCACTGTGTTCGTGCCCCCAAATGAAACGGGAACGCATCTGCCGGTCGACCACCGGGCCCTGGCTGTCGCCCGGACAGCGAGCGGCAGCTTCTTCACGACAACCACCCTCCAGGGGGTCCACCTGGAGGTGCTGACCGCAGGCGACCGCTTCGACCATCACGCGATCCAGGTGGCACTACCCCTGACCGAGGCCGACTCCGTCCTGCACAGCCTGCTCCTGCCCTACGGCATCATGATCGGAGGCGGGATCCTGTTCGCCCTGGTCCTGGGGGCCGGCGTGTCCCGCTCGGCGCTGGCTCCGATCGGACGCTTCATCCGCCGCACCGAGGACGTGACCAGCGAGCTGGATCGGCCGAGTCCTCTGGAGGAGGCCGGCCCGGTCGAGCTGCGGAGGCTGGCCGCCAGCTTCAACCAGACACTCGACGCGCTCGAGCGCTCAATCGGAGCCCAGCGCAACCTGGTGGCCGACGCCTCGCATGAGCTGCGCACGCCGATCGCCGCCCTGCGCAGCAACATCCAGATCTTCCTGGAGTCCGGACGCCTTCCCGCGCACGAGCGCGAGGGCCTGCAGGCGTCGATCCTGGCCGAGCTCGACGAGCTGACCCAGCTGGTGGACAACGTGGTCGAGTTGGCTCGCGACTCAGCCCCGAGCGCCCACCGCGAACGGATCGAGCTGGACTCGATCGTCCGCGACGCGGTCGAGCGGACTCAGCGGCGGGCGCCCACGATCACGTTCAACCTCGAGCTGGAACCCACGTTGGTCGATGGTGCCCCCGACCGAATCGGACGAGCCGTGACGAACGTGATCGACAACGCTCGCAAGTGGAGCCCCGCGGATGGGAAGATCGACGTCCGACTACGCGACGGGGTGCTGGCGGTCCGGGACCACGGGCCCGGCTTTGCCGATCAGGATCTCCCGCATGTCTTTGACCGCTTCTACCGGGCGGCCGACGCCCGCCGGCTGCCGGGCTCGGGGCTCGGCCTGGCCATCGTCAGTCAGGCCGCGCGTTCACACGGCGGGACGGCGCGGGCGGGCAACGCGCCCGGGGGCGGTGCGCTGGTGGAGGTCAGCTTCGGGACTCCAACCGTCGAGCTGGCGTCAGGCCGCGCTCCTGAGGCTGGCCTCAGGAGCCCGGCGCCCGGTCGATCGTGAGCAAGTGCACGTCCTCGTGCTCGACCTGGAGCGTCGTGTGCTCGATCTGAAAGCGCTCGACCAACAGCTCCTCCAGCTGACGGCGGGCCACGTGGCAATCGTCGTCGGTCCCGACGAGCACGTGGGCGGACAGGGCCGGGAACCCGGAGCTGACCTCCCAGACGTGGAGGTCGTGGACCTCGCTCACACCGGGCACTGACACCATCGCCCGCCCGATGCTCTGGACGTCGACGCCCTCGGGCGCCGCCTCCAGGAACACCCGCCCTGAGGCCCTCAGCAAACCGTAGGCCGCCCGGAGCATGATCGCCGCGATCAGCAGCGACGCGATCCCGTCAGCCCGGACAAAACCGGTGGTCAGGATCACCGCTCCGGCGACCGCCGTCAGAACGAACCCAGCGAGGTCGGTGACGATGTGCTGGAAGGCCCCTTCCACGTTGAGCGACTGACGGTTGGCTCGGCTCAGCACTCCGGCGGCCGCGAGGTTCACGACGACGCCGGCCAGCGCGACCGCCACGACCGGCGTCCCGGCCACCGACGGCGGCGAAACCAGTCGCTCAATCGCGCCGAACACGATCAGCAGAGCCAGGACGAGCAGGGTGGCGCCGTTGAACTGGGCGGACAGGATCTCGACCCGCCTGAAGCCGAAGGTCATCTGCCCTCGGGCCGGGCGCGCGGCCAGTCTCAGGGCTCCCACCGACAGGCCGAGCGCGACCGCGTCGGTGAGCATGTGGGCCGCGTCGGAGAGAAGGGCCAGGGACCCGGCCAGAATCCCCGCCGCGATCTCGCCCACCATGAAGGCCACGATCAGCCCCAGGGCGATGGACAGCCTTCCCGCATCAGTCTCGGCGGAGACGCCGTGCGAATGCCCGTGGTGAGCGGCTGTCACAAAGAGGAAGTGGACCACATCGCCCCGTCAAACAGACGAGACGATGCGGTCCACGAAGAACCTCGCAGGATGTGCTGGCCCGTTAGGCGCAGGCGGGCGCGCCCAACTGCCGGGCGTAGGTGTTGTTGCTCTTGTTGTCGGCCTTGAAGGCGTTGATGTCGTTGGCCTTCAGGTCCGCCCCCTCCTTCTGGAGAGATGCCACGAACTTGGCGTAGATGGCACCCTGCGACCCCGCCGCGCTCAGAGCCTTGAACTTGGGCAGGAACTGGTTGATCAGAGCCAGTGCCTTGGCCGGGTCGTTGCCGACCTTCCTACCGGCCGTGTTGGCCTGCTTACACAGAGCGTTCAGATCAGCGCTGAATACCGCGTTGTTGGCCGGCCCGGTGGCCGCTCCGGTGCCGCTGTTGCTCGACGAGCTGCTTCCACAGCCGGCCAGCGCAACCGCGCCGCAGCACAGGGCAAGGGTCAGATAGCGCTTATGCATGTTTCGTTACCTCCTGTAAGAGCAAGTGGGCGTGGCGGAGAGGATCCCGGTTTCCCCGCGCACGGGCAGAGGGCAAGCCCCAGCCAGACAGTCAGTGATTATCCCGGCTCGGGGCTCGCCAAACGGCTACCTAATGTAACGCGAACACGCGATCGCATCCGGCACGCTGGACCCCGAGCTCACCCCGTGAATCCCCGGGCCCGCTTCGGCCTGCGGCTGAGCCGGCGATGCCGGAGCTGCCCCCGCCGGTGGGCCCGATGCCCGGCCCGCGGCGGCCGGATGACCAGCTCGAACGGCGGCGTGGCGTCGATCTGGTTGAACAGCGTGTTGGCCGACTGCGGACTCGCTGCCGTGGAGGTGAACGCCGTGGCGCTGTACAGGCGGGTTCCGTTGCGCGGATTGCCAACGTCCTTGAGCGGCACCCGGAACGTGATCACTCCGGTCTTCCTGTTGTACGACGCCTGCTTCTTGCTCAGCGCCCGGCTCTGGGGGAACGTGAAGTACTTCGTGTGGTCGGCCCCGTTGCCCGGTGGCGGAATCGCGCTCGTGTCTCCGGCGAAGAAGCTGGGACTGCCCGAGCCGCCCGCGCCGGCGTTGTCGTCCACCCCCACGTAGTAGACGTGGCCGTTCAGCTGGTAGCCACCGCTGTTCTTCCCCGGGTGAACGACTGTCCAGCGGAGAATCCAGCTGGCGTCCGCTCCGCCCGCGCTGGAGGACGGCGTCAGGCTCTTCAGGCTCCTGACCTGAATCTTGGCCACCAGCGTTCGATGTCGGCCGTTGGCCAGCGAGGCACCGGTCAGATCCAGATTGGACCCCCCGGCGGTGAGCGTTCCGCCGGCCGAATAGAAGTCGTCCTTGGCCGGATCCTTCACATGGCCCATCACCCGGCCGGGCCCACCGCCCTGCTTGACCCGGCCCGCTGAGGCGAACAGGCTGGGACCGCTGATCTGGCGACTGATGGCCTCAGGCCCGGCCTCCTCCCCGTCGGAGCTGTCCTGGGTGGTGTCAAAGACGAACGACACCACGGCCGCGCCGGTCGTGTCAGGCGAGATCTCCAGGAAGTCGCCCAGGCTCCGGTCGCCCCCGGTCAGGCAGCCGATCCCGTTCGTGCATAGCTGGCCCGACTTGATCGGACCCTCGGATACCTTGGCCGCCCTGTATCTCGGATGAGCCGAGTGGGCGTTGAGGCTCTGACCCATCTGCACGGTCCACTGCGCCTTGGTCAGGCTGGAGGCGCCGTACAGGGTGCACGTGCCCGAGCCGCTGGCGCACGTGCCCTTCTGCTTGACCTCATTGGTGTGGTACCAGGCTACGGCCACCCGGCCGTCTGAGCCGGCGGTGATCCAGGGGAACGTGTTGGTTCCCTTGGTCAGGCCGGGGCCGCCCGTGATGCGCTGGGGTGCGGACCACTTCAGGTGCTTGAAGTCCGAACCGGCGGGAGACAGCGAGTGCACCACATAGATCTGCTCGGGCGATGTCGACCCACCGAAGTTGGGGTCGGACGAGCTCTTGTGGTCGATCGGGCCGGCGGTGAAGGTGACGTACAGGTAGCCGGCCGAGTCGCGGGCGATGGTGGCGAAGTTCTCTCCCGCGATCTCCTCCGGGTTGCCGTTCGTATCGACACAGGTACGGCTGCCGTCGGGGCTCTTGGTACTGCCAGGACAGAGCGCGCCGACCAGGTTCTGACTCTCGGACCAGCTGGCGGTGGGCGGACTGCCCTGCTTGATCTTGCCCTCGGAGACGCGGACGCCGACCGCACCGGTCGTCCCCTCCACAGAGGTGTGGGCAATGAAGACCGCCCCGGTCCTGGGATCCACCACCTGGTTGCCGGAGATTCCCTCATTGCCGGTCACACAGTCGTGGATGGCCGGACCGACGCAGTCGCTGCTGGGGGCGGTGTTGACGACGGGAACGAAGTGGACGCCGTCGGTTGACTCGGTCTCGACCAGCGCGTTGTTCCCGCTGGGCAGAGAGCTCTCAGCCGCGTCGTAGTCCTGGTAGAGGATCAGGTTGTGCTTGGCCAGGCTGCCCGTGCCGGCGAACCACATCCGGTCATCCGGGGTGTTCGGCGCGCCGGCACAGTTCGTGGTCCAAGTCTTGCCGCCGTCCTGGCTGACGCTGTCGGAGATGTTGGTCAGGCCCTGGAGGTCTGAGAAGTACAGGGCGTTGTGGGAATCCAGGAACAGGTCGCTGTCGCCGCCGCCGATGCAGGTGGCCGGCTTGCCCAGCGCGACCGTCCCGGGGATGGGCAGGTACGAGTTGCCGTGGTCGCGGGAGAACCACAGATAGCTGACCGTGGTGGAGAAGCCGTTCGGGACGCTCGAGTAGATGACTCCCCTGCCGTCCACCTTCACGTCGGGCTCAAAGCCCGGTTTCTGCTCATCCACGATCACGGCGTGGGAGAACCGAATCGACCCGGGCCGAGCGTGCTGGCCTGCCGCGGTGGCCGTCGCCTGAGTCGCCAGCGTAACGCTCACGGCCACAGCGGCAACCAGGCTCGCGGTGGCCAGAGCCAGGACCAGCATCCGGCGCCTCGAGTGCCCCACCAGTGGGCTGATTCGCTCAGTCATACGTGCCTCCCTTGCCGTCAGCGTCACAGCGATGAGGCCGCAGGCTAGCGCCAGCGGGGCGAGCCAGCGCCGCATCCCGACCGTTTATCAGCCTCCGAGAACTCCCCCCGCGGTCCCAATAGAGTGCGGGCATGAAGATCGCCTACAGCCGCGGATTGCACGAGCTGGGCGACGGGCTCTACGCCTACCTGCAACCCGACGGCGGGTGGGGATGGAGCAACGCCGGGCTGGTCACCTCCGATCGGGGCTCATTGCTGATCGACACGCTGTTCGATCTGTCGCTGACCAGGGCGATGCTGGATGAGATGTCGACCGTGACGGCGGCGCACCCGATCAGCCAGGCCATGAACACCCACGGCAACGGGGACCATTGGTTCGGCAACCAGCTGCTTCCCGACGGCATCCCGATCATCGCCACCGCGGCGGCAATCGAGGACATGCAGGCCGCGCCGCCAGCGCTGCTCAGCGCCCTGACCGCCGCGACCGATCTGCCAGAGGAGATCGAGCTCTTCACCCGACATGCCTTTGGCAGCTTTGACTTCTCCGGCATCGAACCCCGGCTCCCGACCGAGTCCTTTCAGTCACAGCACGAGCTGACGGTGGACGGACGCCGGGTGGAGCTGATCGAGCTCGGGCCGGCCCATACACCCGGCGACGCGATCGCCTACGTCCCCGACGCGGGCGTCGTGTTCACCGGCGATCTGCTGTTCATTGAGGGCACGCCGATCATGTGGGCCGGGCCGGTATCCAGCTGGCTGACGGCGTGCGACCGGATCCTCGAGCTGGGCGCGAGCACCCTGGTTCCGGGCCACGGCCCGGTCACCGACCAGTCGGGCGTTCGCGACGTCCAGCGCTATCTGCGCTACGTCCACGACCAGGCCCGGGGGCGCTTTGAGGCCGGGATGGACGCGGAGGCCGCGGCCGACGACATTGAGATCGGCGACTTCAGCGACTGGGGCGACCCCGAGCGGATCGCGGTCAACGTGGCCACGGTGTACCACGAGCTCGACCCGAGCCAGCCTCCGCCCGGCCCACCCGAGCTGTTCGCCCGGATGGGCCGCTGGATCTCACGCCACGGGCGTTAGCCGCGGCCGGCCGCCGGCGCGTTCAGGCACGTCCGCTACGCGGCGGCGGCTTCCTCCTGGCGCACCTGGGCTCCTTCGGCCCGGCCACGGATCAGGTCGGCGGCCCGCTCGGCGATCATGATCGTGGGGGCGTTGGTGTTGCCACGCACGAGCGTCGGCATGACCGAGGCATCGATGACTCGCAGCCCCTCGATGCCCATGACCCTCAGCTCGGAGTCCACGACCGAGCCCATCGCGCACGTGCCCACGGGGTGGTACAGCGTGGTCGTGTTGCGCTCAATGTGGGTGATCAGTGAAGCGTCGTCGGTGCCGGCAGGAACGCCATAGGCCTCACTGCTGACGGCCGTCAGGGCCGGCTGTTGGACGATGTCCACGCACCGGCGCACCGCCTCAACCATCGTCGCCCGATCGCTCTCCTGCACCAGGTAGTTGTGGAGGATCCTCGGCTTGGTCGTGGGCATCCGCGAGCGCAGCTTGACGAAGCCCGCGCTCTTTGGCCGCAGCAGGCAGGCCGAGAGCGCCCAGCCATCGACCAGGATCTCGCCCGCACCCGCCTCCGGGAACAGGATCGGGACAGCGTGAAGCTGGATGTCCGGAGCCTCCAGGTCATCCCGCGTGCGCATGAACCCGCCCGACTCGGCGAAGTTGGAGGTCAGCGGCCCCCGGCCCTCGGATTGCACCAGGCCCAGGTTCTCCTCCGTCTCGTCCGTGAGCAGTGAGGGCTCTGTGGTGGTGTAGGTGATCCACGTCGCCGGGTGATCCTGGAGTCCCTGGCCAACCGGCAGGTCGGCCACGACCGGGATCTGGGCCATCTCGAGGTCAGCGGCCGGCCCGATCCCGCTCAGCAGCAGGATCTGCGGGCTCTGGTAGGTGCCCGCGCTCAGGATGACCTCGCCGCCGTGGATCTCCTTGAGCTCGTTGCCCTGGTCGATCTCCACCCCGACGGCCCGGGTGCCGTCGAGCAACAGCCGGGTCACATGGGCATCGGTCCTGAGCACCAGGTTCGACCGCTCGAGGGCCGGATGGAGGTAGGCCACCGCGGTGGAGCAGCGCAGGCCGTCGCGCTGGGTGAGCTGGTACCAGCCGACGCCCTCCTGTGAGGGACCGTTGAAATCGTCGGTCGCTGCGTGTCCCGCCTGGACCGCGGCCTCTATGAACGCGGCACACGTCGAGTGCTGGGCTCGCCCCTCGCTGACCCGCAGCGGGCCACCGACGCCGTGCCACTCGCTGGCCCCACGCTCGTTGTCCTCGGCCTTGAGGAAGTAGGGGAGCACGTCGTCAAAGCCCCATCCCTCAAACCCCATCGCCGCCCAGCCGTCATAGTCGGCCCGATTGCCCCGGATGTAGACCATGGCATTGATCGACGACGAGCCGCCGAGCGTCCGGCCCCGGGGAAGGATTCGCTGGCGGAGTCCCAGCCCCGGCTCGGGATCGGAGATGAAGCCCCAGTCGTACTTGCTCAGGCCCACGGCCAGGGTGCCCGCAGGCAGGTGGATCTCATCGGCCGCGTCGGGCGGCCCCGCCTCCACCAGGCAGACCTTCACCGACGGGTCTTCGGTTAGCCGCGCCGCCAGCACGCATCCTGCGGAACCGGCTCCGACGATCACGTAGTCAAACTCGGTCACTCTCGGCCTCCTGACCCTCGATCGGTGCGCCCCGCTCGAGCCGGGTGGTCCCGGGGGGCGGTTCCATTCTCAACCCGGAGGCGGGTCCGGTCAAGCCGAGCGACCTCCCTCGCTAGATTCCAGGCCCATGAGATCGCGCGCCCTCGCCCTGCTCGTACTGTGCTCGCCCGCGCTGGCCCTGGCCGGCTGCGGCAATTCCAGCAAGAGCAGCGGGACCACGTCGACCACCTCCACCCAGACCACCGCCGCGGCCACCGGGGGGCCCACCCAGGCCGGGGGCGGGACCATGGGACCGGAGGGGATTCCGATCGAGCAGGGTCCCTCCCTGGCCCCGGCCTCCACGACCTCGACCAGCAGGAAGGTGGACGGGGTCCAGTGCGCCCCGATCGAACAGCTGGCCTACCACATCCACGCCCATCTCCAGGTCTACTACAACGGCTCGCCGCGCCAGCTTCCAGGCGCCATCGGGATGCTCGGTCCAGTGGCCCAACAGAGCAAATTTGGGCCCTTCTACGGCGCCACCCAGTGCTACTACTGGCTGCACACCCACACGGCCGACGGCGTCATTCACATCGAGTCGCCCACGGCCACGTTCTACACGCTGGGCGACTTCTTCGATGAGTGGGGTCAGCCGCTGAGCGCCAATCACGTCGCGACCGCGCAGGGCCCGGTCACCGCCTTTGTCAACGGCAAGCGTTGGACCAAGAGCCCCCGGCAGATTCAGCTCAAGCCACATACCGTGATCCAGCTTGACGTGGGCAAGCCGGTGGCCCCGTTCCACAACGTGTCGTTCGGCCGGACCGGGTTGTAGGGGGCGCCGGACCGGGTTTGTAGGGCGGATTGCCTTCTCGCGCGCCGGAATGCATCGGCGCCCGGGATCCCAGCCCCAAACCGGCCGGCGGAGACGACGCGACTCCGCCGACCAGTCCGGGTGTTGCTCAGACGCTCGATGGCGCCGGAGTTGGAGGGCCTCCGCCCGGGTCCGGCACTCCGGCCGGGTAGGCCAGCGACGGGATGTCGGAGGGGTAGACCTCGTGCCCGTGCTCGGCCACGTCGCCGATCTCCATGTTCTCTGTCTTCATCCGCAGCGGCACGAAGATCCCGACGATCTTCAGCAGGATGAACGTCCCCACTCCGGAGAACACGATCACCCACAGGGCGGCGAAGAATTGCCACTTCAGGAGCGTCCAATTCCCGTAAATGGCGCCCTTGGCCGAGAACGCCGGATTGACGTACACGAGCATCTTCGGGTCGGCGAAGATCCCGGTCAGGAGCCCACCGGCCAGCCCGGCGAAGCCGTGGGTGTAGATCACGCCGAGCGTGTCGTCAACTCTGCGGAAGGGCCACAGCCGGCTGAGGTAGTTCAGCGCGAAGTAGACCAGGGTGGATGCGATCACTCCGATGCAGATCGCCCCGACACCGTTCACGTAGCCGGCGGCGGGGGTGATTGCCACGAGGCCGGTGATCATGCCGTTGACACCGGAGATGAGTCCGGGCTTGCGCCCGGTGATGTAGTCCCACAGGACCCAGATCAGGAACGCGACCGCCGTACACAGGTTGGTGTTGATCACGGCGGCCGAGGCGGAGGCGCCAGCGAAATACGGGTCCCCGCCGTTGAAGCCATTCCAGCCCAGCCACAGCAACCCGGCGCCGACTGCGACCATGGCCACGTTGTTGGGGGCATCGATCTCGCGGTCCCGCATCAGGCGCGGGCCGATCACAGCCGCCGCGACGAACCCCGAGACACCGGCTGAGAGGTGGATCACGTATCCACCGGAGAAGTCGACCGCGCCGTGGTGGGCAAAGAAGCCGCCGCCCCAGATCAGGAACGCGTTGATGCTGTAGATGAACGTCGACCACAGGGCCACGAACGGAATCCAGGCCTTGAAGTTGATTCGGCCGAGCACAGACCCCAGCATCAGGATCGGCGTGATCGCGGCGAACACGAACTGGAAGTAGGCCAGCGAGGCCATCGGGAACCTGAAGTTGGGCTGGGCTCCCTGGAGCAGCGGGACGTTGGCCCGGCCTTGCTCGGCCGAGGCGCTCAGGAGCGTCCCTGGCCTGCCTATGAACGTGTCAAAGAAGCCCGTGCCGTGGCCGATCGGGCTGCCGAAGCCCATCTTGAAGCCCCACAGCACCCATACGACCAGTACAACCGCAAACGCCGCGAACGTCAGCATCATGCTGTTGATCGACCAGCGCTTCTGCATGACCCCGCCGTAGAGCACGACGAGGCCTGGGACGCTCATCAGGCCCACGAACGTGGCCGCGGTCATCTGCCAGGCGTTGTCCCCGGGGCTGAGCCAGGTCGGGTAGGCACCCGAAATAGTGCTGATCGCGCCCAATTTCGCTCCTCGTAGTCGCCGGTACAGGTTCATGCCGCGCCGTTCCACGCGGCGTCGGGCCTATTGGCCCGATCCAACATGGGCAGTGTGCGCTCGCGGTTGGCCGGCGACCATGTCCCCCGGTAGATAAACATCGGCCGGCGACTGGACATTGGGATAAACGGAACCCGCATGCAGCGACAAACCGAGGTCGCCGCTGCTCTGCGGCCTGTGTTGGGCGGGGTCCGCTGCGCCGTGTGCCACGATCGCATCGGCATGGAGCTCGAGCGATTTCGCCGCCTGGGGGCCGAGCCGTGCTGACCGTGGCCCTGCACCTCTTCCACCACGTCCACGGCGCCGCCGTGGACTACGTCGGCGTGGGCCTGGCCTCGTTCGCCAGCTGGGCCGGACTGCCCGGGCCCGGGGAGTCGGTGCTGATCGCGACCGGAGTGCTGGCCGCCAAGCACCACCTGGACATAACCCCCGTGATCCTGTGGGCCACGGTCGGCGCCAACCTGGGAGGGATCGCCGGCTGGCTGCTGGGAATGAAGGCTGGACGAGCGATTCTGACCCGGCCCGGCCCCCTGTATGGGGTCAGGCGGCGGGCCGCCGCGCGGGGCGACGAGGTCTTCCACCATCTGGAGGTGGTGGCGATCCTGCTCACGCCCTCATGGGTGGCCGGCATCCACCGAGCCCGGGCCCGCCTGTACCTACCCGCGAACGGCCTCTCAGCGCTGGCGTGGTCGGTCGGGTTCGGCCTGGCCTCGTATTACGCCGGCCCCCCGGTCCTGGAGTTCGCCGCGGACTTCGGGACGATCGGGACGATCGGGCTGGTGGCGCTGATCGTCCTCGCCGCGGGCCTCGAGGTCTACCGCCGGGTCCGGCGCCACCGGGAGGCGGGCGGGGCCGAGGAGCCCGGCCCCGCCTCACCCACTACTTGATGAACAGGATCTCCGAGTACTTGGGCAGCGGCCACAGGTCGTCCGCCACCACGCGCTCCAGGGCATCGGCCGCCGCCCGCACCGCGTCCATCGCCGGCACCAGCTTGTTGTGCGTGTAGCGCGCGTGCTCGAGCGGATCCTCCTCGGGATGGTTCTCGGCCCGGTTGACGTCCTCGAGGGTCTTGATCGCCCCGGCCAGGTCGACGGTCAGGCTGGAGGCCTCTGCCTCGAGGTCGTCCAGGCCGGCGCCGCGTAGCATCGCCACGTGCCGCGCCGCGGCCGGTAGGACCAGCGTCCGGGCCATCGACGCCGCGGTCTCGGCCTCGATGTTGATCTTCGTTACGTACTGCTCCAGGAACACCTCATAGCGCGACTCGAGCTCGCGCTTGGACAGCACCGCGTAGTCCGAGAACAGCGAGGTCGTCTGGTCGGTTACCAGGTACGGCAGCGCGTCCGGCGTGGCCTGCAGGTTGAGCAGCCCGCGCTGCTCGGCCTCGGCATGCCACTCCTCAGAATAGTTGTCGCCACCGAACACGATCTGCTTGTTCTCTGCGTACACGCGCTGGAGGATTGGAGGCAGCGCGGCCTCCAGCGGCAGACCGTCGCCCACCACCTTCTCCATCTCCCCGGCCAGCTCATCGATGGCCTGGGCCACGATCGTGTTCAGGACCGTGTTCGGCAGGGACAACGACATGCTCGAGCCCAGCGCACGGAACTCGAACTTGTTTCCCGTGAAGGCGAACGGACTGGTCCGGTTGCGGTCGCCACCGTGCTTGGGTAGCGGAGGCAGCACCGGCGTGCCCAGCCCCAGGAACGACTCGGGCGTTGACTCGCCGGCCTCGCCCTGCTCGATCGCGTCGAACACCTTCTCCAGCTCCGCGCCCAGGAAGATCGAGATGATGGCCGGGGGCGCCTCGTTGGCACCCAAGCGGTGGTCCTGGCCTGCGGATGCGATCGACGCCCGCAGGAGCCCCTGGTGGCGGTTGACCGCCTGGATGACGGCCGCGCAGAAGAACAGAAACTCCAGGTTGGAGTGCGGGGTGTCTCCGGGCTCGAGCAGGTTCTTGCCCGTGTCGGTGCCCATCGACCAGTTGTTGTGCTTGCCCGAGCCGTTGACACCGGCGAACGGCTTCTCGTGCAGCAGGCAGACCAGGCCGTAGCGCCTGGCCACGTTCTGCATCACCTGCATCGTCAGCTGCTGGTGATCGGAACCCACGTTTGAGTTCTCGAACATCGGAGCGATCTCGTACTGGTTCGGAGCCACCTCGTTGTGGCGAGTCTTGACCGGCACGCCGAGCTTGCCCAGCTCACGCTCGGTGTCCAGCATGCAGGCCAGGATGCGCTCGGGGATCGAGCCGAAGTAGTGGTCGTCGAGCTCGTGCCCCTTCGGCGGCTTGGCGCCAAAAAGCGTCCTCCCCGTGGTGATCAGGTCCGGGCGCTCGAAGTAGTACTGCTCGTCGATCAGGAAGTACTCCTGCTCGGCACCAACCGTGGTGAACACCCGCTGGGCGCTCTGGTCCTTGAACAGGCGCAGCGCGCCGATGGCCGACTTGGAGAGCGCGTCCATGGAGCGCAGTAGCGGAATCTTGTGATCGAGCGCCTCGCCGGTCCAGGAGGCGAACGCCGTGGGGATGCACAGGAGCGCGCCATTGGGGTTCTCCAGGATGAAGGCGGGGCTGGTCGGGTCCCAGGCCGTATATCCGCGGGCCTCAAAGGTGGCCCGGATGCCACCGGTGGGGAAGCTCGACGCGTCCGGCTCACCCTGGATCAGCTCCTTGCCGGAGAACTCGGCCAAGGCGGTGCCCTCGCCCGTCGGGGCGTAGAAGCTGTCGTGCTTCTCGGCCGTGGAGCCCGTGAGGGGCTGGAACCAATGGGTGTAGTGGGTGGCCCCGCGCTCCAGCGCCCAATCCTTCATCGCCTGAGCCACAGCGTCGGCCAGCGTTGTGTCCAGGACATCGCCCCGGGCCAGGATCTGCTGGAGCCGGCGGAAGACGTCCTTGGGCAGCCGCTGGCGCTGAACCGCCGGGCTGAAGACGTTCAGTCCGAAGACCTGGTTGTCCGGGATCGTGAGATCGGCGGCACCCAGGGCACCACCGTTGGGCGTCCACTGTGCGGCAAGGACATTCTGCTGACGGATGCGCGGCATCTTCCAGGCTCCTTCTCGGGGGACTTCGAGGCTCTGTTTGACGACGGCACCGTCCCCTTCTCCAGGGTGCCGCGTCTACGCCCCGGCGGCCCGGGCGTGAGCGCAAATGTACGAGATCGGCCCCGGCCGTTCACTATCCACGTGGACAAACCTCGCAATTTGGGCCTGGCCAGTGCGCGCCGGGCAGGGGGGCGGGGGTGCGCCTAGCCCAGAACCAGCTCCGCGGCCGTCCGCAGCGTCGCCGGGTCCCCGCCCACGAGCAGGGTGGTCACGCTCGACTCTCGCCAGGCCGCGAGGTCATCGCGGATCTTGTCCGCGGGCCCGATCAGCGTCAGCTCCTCGAGCAGTTGGCGGGGCAGCGCGGCCGCGGCCTCCTGCTTCTTGCCCTCCAGGTACAGGTCCTGGATCTCCCGAACCTCCTTCTCATAGCCCATCCGGATCGGGACGTTGGCGTGGAAGTTGGCGCTCTTGGCCCCCATGCCGCCGAAGTAGAGGGCGTACATGGGCCGGACGGCGTCCAGCGCGGAGTCGATGTCGTCGGTGATGATCAGCGGGACCGTGGCGGCGACCTCGAAGTCCTCGGCGGAGCGACGGGCGCCATCCCGGGCGAAGCCCTCGGCCAGGGCATCGGCGTAGATGTCGTCATGGTTGGGCGAGTAGAACAGAGCCAGCCAGCCGTCGCACAGCTCGGCGGCCATGGCGATGTTCTTGGGACCCTCGGCCGCCAGGTAGACCGGTATGTCTTCCCGGAGCGGGTGGATGCTCGACTTCAGCGGCTTGCCCAGGCCCGTCGGCTCGGCCGCCGCCCCGGGCCCGGCGCCGGCGCGCATCGGCAGCGGGTAGTGAGGCCCGTCGTTGGTCACCGGTCCCTGGCGGGCCCAGATCTGACGCAGAATCCCGATGTACTCCCTCATCCGGGCCAGCGGCTTGGCGAACGACTGCCCGTACCAGCCCTCCACCACCTGCGGGCCGGACACACCCAGGCCCAGGATCAGCCGCCCGCCTGAGAGATGGTCAAGCGTCATGGCCGCCATCGCGGTGGCCGCCGGCGTCCGGGCCGAGATCTGAATGATCGCCGTGCCCAGCCTGATCTTCTCGGTATGGGAGCCCCACCAGGCCAGCGGCAGCAGGGCATCGGATCCGTACGCCTCCGCGGTCCAGATCGCTTCGAAGCCCAGGCGCTCCGCCTCCTGCGCGGACTCCAGCGCTCCCGGCGGCGGTCCGCCGGCCCAGTACCCGACGTTGAGGCCCAGCTTGAGTTCACGTGTCATGCCGGCATTCTCCCGATTCGGAAGCGGACCGGCGGACCGGCTGGGCTCAGGCGGTGGCCGCCGGGGCCTCGACCTCGCTGGTGGCGCCGTCGGCCGTCCAGCAACGCACGATGTCGCGCATCGACAGCATGCCGACAAGCTCCCCGCCCTCGACCACGGCCAGGTGCCGGAAGTTGCCCCGGACCATCGCCGCGGCCGCCCGTTCCAGCGACCAGTCGGGCGACGCCAGCACGAGGTTACTCGTCAGATGGGCAGCCACCAGCTCCTTGTCGGGGTCCTGGCCCCCGGCCACGGAGCGGAGGATGTCGCGCTCGGTGATCACTCCCGGGCCCTGGGCGTCGGGGTCCATGACGACCGCCGCCCCCACGTGCCGCTCGGTCATCGTCGACGCCGCCTCGCGAAGCGAATGGCCGGGTCCCACGGTGAGCACCAGTTCCGACATGCCGTCTCGTACCTTCATTGCCGCTCCCGGGATCGCTTGCAACAATCGACTCAATCATAGTCCTGTCCTCCGGCGGGCGGCGCGCGGTGGGTGTCCCAGCCACCCCCGCCTCGGACTCTGGAACGTACCCGATGGGGCATCCGCCGGAGAGAGCTTCTAGGATGCGGCGGGCAGATGGCTCGCGAACACAGGCAGTGACAGAGGGTGCGTAATCGTCCTGTCCTACAGATGGTGGTCGTCGCTGTCATCAGCACAGCCATCCTGATCCCGCTGGCCCTGATCGTGCCCTGGTTCCCGGCCAAGGCCTCGGTCCAGGCCGGGAACATTCACACGCTCTACGACGTCCTGCTGATCGCCACAGTGCCGATCTTCGTCGTGGTCATGACGACGGTCGGGTTCTCGATCTGGAAGTTCCGGATGCGCCCTGGCCAGGAGAAGCAGGACGGCGCGCCGATCCACGGCAACACCCGCCTGGAGATCGTCTGGACGATCCTCCCAGCCGCCCTGCTGCTTGGCATGTGCAGCTACGCCTACACGGTCCTGCGCTCCAACGAGGACAGCAAGCGAGGCGAGATGACCGTGAACGTCACCGAGCGCCAGTTCGCGTTCGAGTTCTCCTATCCCCGGGCGGGCGGCAAATCTGTCGTTTCGCCGGTCCTGTACCTGCCCAAGGGCCGGCCGGTGGTGTTCAAGATCACCTCGCTGGACGTTATTCACAGCTTCTTCGTGCCCGAGTTCTCCGAGAAGCTCGACGCCGTGCCCGGCATCACCACGACGCTGCGCGTTACCCCGACGCGGACCGGGAGCTACCCGGCTGAGTGCACCGAGCTCTGCGGAGCAGGTCATTCCCTGATGCGGGCGGCCGTCAACGTCGTTACCCCGGCCCAGTTCGCGGCCTGGTTGGCCAAGCAGAAGTCGGGCGCGCCGCCACCGATCGGCTCGGCCGGGACGCCACCCGGGGAGCAGGGATAATCGAGATGGTGGAACACTTGAGGCATAGCCGCGGAGCTGGGGCCGACGTGATGCGGGCGATCCGGGCGCGAGCGAGAACACCGGAGGAGGTCGACTGATGGCCACCGCAGTTGCCGAGCCGATGGCGGTCAAGACACGGACGCGGGTCCCCCTGCCGCCGGCCCTGCGCCGGCCGGGGTGGTACCGGGCCGCCATGTTTGAGGTCCTCGGCCTCGGCTTCGCCTTCGGCATCACGGCGCTGATCCGCTGGCTTCAGCACATCCACCCGGTGGTCTCCGGAAACGCTGTGACGACCGTGGGGCTGTTCACCGTCCCCCTCTTCTTCCTGGTCGGGCTGGGAGTGGGCGACTACTGGTTCTACTGGGCCTCCGGCCGCGCCACGCGCCCCGAGGACCATTCCTCCCACGGGGCCCGGAGCTGGCGCGACTATTTCCGGGTCAACACCGACCACAAGGTGATCGGGATCCAGTACACGGTCACCTCATTCTTCTTCCTGTTCGTGGGCGGCCTGCTGGCCATGCTGATCCGCGTCCAGTTGGCCAAGCCGGGGATGCAGTTCCTGACCCCCGAGCAGTACAACGGCGTGTTCTCCGTCCACGCCACGGTGCTCATCTTCCTGTTCGTGATCCCGGTCTTCGCCGGGCTGGCCAACTTCGTCCTGCCGCTGATGATCGGGGCCCCGGACATGGCCTTCCCGCGGCTGAACGCCCTCTCCTACTGGCTGCTGCCGCTGGGCGGGATCGTGATGCTGATGAGCTTCCTGGCTCCGGGCGGCTCATTCGCCGCCGGCTGGACGGCCTACGCCCCGCTGTCCACCTCGATGCCGCTGGGTCAGCTGTTCTTCTCCATCGGAGTCCAGTTCGCGGGCTTCTCCTCAATCTTCACCGCCCTGAACTTCCTGGTCACGATCATCACCATGCGGGCCCCGGGGATGAGCTTCTTCCGGATGCCGCTGCTGGTCTGGGCCAACTTCTCGACCTCACTGCTGGTTGTCATCGCGACGCCGTTCATCGCCGCCTCGCAGTTCTTCGTCCTATTGGACAAGGCGCTGGGCTTCCACTTCTTTGACGCCTTCGTCGGGGCGGGCAAGAACGGCAACGTCCTGATGTACCAGCACGTGTTCTGGTTCTACTCCCACCCCGCGGTCTACATCATGATGCTCCCCGGGTTCGGGATCATCTCGGAGATCCTGGCCGTCAAGGCCCGAAAACCAATCTTCGGCTACCGGATGATGGCCTTCTCGCTGCTGGCCATCGTCGTGCTGGGCTTCACCGTGTGGGCGCACCACATGTTCGTCTCCGGCATGCAGCCCTGGATCCGAATACCGATGATGATCACCACGGCCATCATTGCCGTGCCCACGGGGATCAAGGTCTTCTCCTGGCTGGCCACGCTGTGGAGGGGCGTGCTGCACTTAGACACGCCCATGCTCTTTGCCCTCGGCTTCCTGACCATGTTCACGCTGGGCGGGATCAGCGGGGTGATGCTGGCCATGATCCCGTTCGACATTCACGTCAGCCAGACGTACTTCATCGTGGCTCACATCCACTACGTCCTCTTCGGCGGCTCGCTGATGACGATCTTCGCCGGGATCTACTACTGGTTCCCGAAGATGACCGGCCGAATGTTCGACGACCGCCTGGGCAAGCTGCACTTCTGGTTCACGTTCATCTTCGCCAACCTGACCTTCGCGCCCATGCACCTGATCGGGATCCAGGGCATGCCGCGCCGGGTGGCCGAGTACGCGGAGAAGTTCGCCGGCTGGAACCTGTTCATCTCCTTCTCGGCCTGGATCCTCGGCTTCAGCACGCTGATCTTCCTCTACAACATGGTGGCCAGCTGGCGGGCCGGCCCGCGGGCCTCGGCCAACCCGTGGCGGGCGCTCACGCTGGAGTGGCAGGTCTCATCGCCGCCGCCGATCTTCAACTTCGACGCCGTGCCGACCGTGGTCGGCGGTCCGTACGAGTACGGCGTCCCCGGGGCGGTCCACGGGATCTTCAAGAAGCCCGCTGAGTCCGCGCCGGTCGCCGCCGGGACGTTCTCCGGTTCGCCGCGCCAGGAGCAGCACGAATGAGCACCGGCGCGAACATCGCCGCCAGGACGATCCTGGTCGTGGCCAATGAGACGCTCGGCGGGCGTCCGCTGCTCGATGAGATCAAGGCCCGCGCCGACCCGGACACCCGCTTCGTGCTGTGCGTTCCCCAGAGCCGCCCGAAGAGCGGGCTGGTCGTCTACCAGAACGCCGTGTTCGACGCCGCCCAGACCAGGGTCGATTTGGCCCTGGAGGTCATTCGGAGCATGGACATCCGAGCCATCGGAGAGGTGGGCGACCCCGATCCCTTCACGGCCATTCTGGATGCCATTCCGGAGTACCGACCTCAGGAGATCATGATCTCGACCTTCCCCGAGGCCAGGTCCGGCTGGCTGCGGCGTGACCTGGTGGACAGGATCCGCGACGCCACCGGGCTACCCGTCACCCACCTGGTCAGCGACATTGACGCCGAGGGCCTGCCCTTCCACGTCACCCTGGCCGTGGCCAACCGGACGGCTTCCGGCGACGAGCTCCTGGAGGCGCTGGCGGCCAAGGCCCAGGCGTTCACGCAGCCAGGCCGGCGGCAGGTATTCATCGTGATCGTCCCGCCTGAGGGTGGAAGCGGCCACGCCCTCCAGCGGGCCCGCACGCGGCTCAAGCTGGTCCTGGACCGCCTGCACGTCCGCGACCTGTACGCCGCCGGGATGGTCGGCGATCCCGATCCGTTCACTGCCATCATGAACGCGCTGCAGTACTTCCGAGCCGACGACATTGTCATCTCCACCTTCTCGGAGACCAAGTCCGGGTGGCTGCGTGAGGACCTGATCGAGCGCGTCCGGCGAGCCTCGGGCAAGCCGGTCGAGCACGTCGTCCACGACGATGCGGACGCATCGGCCATTGCGAGCGATGCGGGCGCCGCCGCCTAGGGACTAGTCATGGAAGCCGCCTCGATCGCCCACGACCATCACGGGCCGCCTCCGGCTCACCGGTCCTCGCGGGTCCACGCCCCGACCCTGGGGATGCTGCTTTTCATCATGTCCGAGGTGATGATCTTCGGGGCCTTCTTCACGGCCTACTTCTTCATCCGGGTCGTGACCAAGGACCCGTGGCCGGCCCACGGGACGGTCTTCCCGGAAGGGCCGACCGGGGTCAACACGGGGATTCTGCTGGCCTCCTCGCTGACCCTCCACTGGGCCCTGGTCTCGGTCAAGAAGGGCAACCGCTTCGGCCTGAAGGCGGGGATGGTCGCGACCTTCCTGCTCGGGCTGACGTTCCTGACCCTCCAGGTCAACGAGTACATCCACCTGGGCTTCGCCCCGCATGACTCGGCCCAGGCCACGGTCTTCTACTCACTGACAGGGCTTCACGGAGCCCACGTGGTCGTCGGTCTGGGCGCGCTGATCATGGTCACGGTCCGGGCCTTCCGCGGCCATTACACCGCCGACGAGCACCAGGGCATGGAGGTGCCGGGGATCTACTGGCACTTCGTGGACATCATGTGGGTCATCGTCTACACAGCGGTCTACGTCCTGTAGCGGGCGCTCTGGCGATGCTGAATCCGCTGCGCTCCGAGGATGAGGCCTTCCGCCTGCTGATCTACTTCGTGGTCGTCGTGGCCGCGATCGCGGTCATCGTCCTGGTCATCCAGGCGCTCAGCTGACCGCAACTAGCGCAATTCGCGAGGGTTCTAGAGGGGACGAAAACGGCGGCCGGCGGCACTTCGTGATTCCCTGGCTACCCTAAAGCCGAGCCGTATGGGCGTCGATACGCTCGGAAGAAGCGCCGACTAAGAAGGGTGAACATGAAGCTATCTGTGAAGGTCCTGTCGCTCTCGACGGCAGGAGTACTTGCCTTGACCGGGTTGCCGTCGGTAGCCACCGCTGCGCACCGGACGAGCTCCAGGGTGCCGCATGTGTCCGCGTCCCAAAAGGTGGTGACCCTGCGGGCCAACAAGACCACCTACAAGAGCGCGGGCGGCAGCCGCTCGGGCTCCGTGAGCAGGAAGCGGCCGATCACGGGCGAGGCCACGACCCTCCCCGTGCTCAAGAGCCTCACGCGGGGCAATTCGACCTGGTACCAGGTTCGCCTCCCCGGCCGGCCCAACTCTCACACCGGCTGGATCACCTCCGCCAAGACCTACAGCTGGCCCGACACGTGGCACATCGTGGTCGCGGTCGGCCCGAACTCGAGCGGGTTCTCCAACTCGCGCCGCGTCTACGTATTCAACCACGGCAAGCTGCTCAAGAACTGGCTGGTCGTGACAGGCGCCCCCGGGCGGGTCACTCCGACGGGCCAGTTCTTCGTTGAGGAGAACATCAGCTACCACAACGACCCCAGCTTCCCGGGCTCGCCGTTCGCCCTGGCCACCAGCGCCCGGTCGAACACGTTCACCGAGTTCGACGGCGGCCCCGGTCAGGTGGCCCTGCACGGCATGGGCGGCGGTCTGTACGCCAAGCCTGGCACCGCGGTCTCCCACGGCTGCGTGCGTCTCCTGAACCCGGACATCACCTACCTGGCCGGGAAGATCCTCCCGGGCACCCCGGTGACGATCATCCGGTAACGGACTGAAGCCAGTGGATGGGCAAGGCGGTCCTCCCATTGCGGAGGGCCGTTTTGGTCTAACGATGGCGATCTGGTCCGACTATTTCGGACCGGATCGCCATCGTTCGCAACGGGGGCGCCCCGGCGGGCCCGTCGGCCCGCGCCCTAGTGCGTGACGCTGGATATGAACTTGACCAGCGCCTTGATCTGCGTCGAGCTCAGCGTCTGGTTGAAGTTCGAGGGCATCACGCCGGCCTTGTAGCCCGAGGGGATGTAGGCGTAGGGCTTGACGATCGCCGTCTGGATGCAGTCGGTCAGCGAGGAGCCGCGGACCTTCTGGGAGGCCGGGTCCGAGCAGTCCTTGGACAGCCGCTGGGTCAGATCGGGGCCCACGGTGCCGGTGGTGCCGGCGGCGGCCAGCGTATGGCAGGCGCCGCACCCGCCAACGCCCGTGAACACGGTCTTCCCTGAGGCGGCCGTGACCGGGACCGTGATCTTGACCGCGGTGAGCAGGGCACCGGTGTCCTGTCCGGGGACCGCGGCCACCCTCCCCACATAGGCCGCCACGTCCTGGGCGTCCTGGCCGGTGAAGATCCTCGACGGCATCACGCCCTGGCTGTTGGGGTACTGGATCCAGTAGCCCACCAGGCCCTCGATCGAGGTGCTCTTCTCGCCGTCCTTCCGGTCCTGCATGAAGGCGTCGTCCAGATTCGGGCCGATGCTCCCCTTGGTCGAGGCGTGGCTCAGCGTATGGCAGACGCCGCACTTCTGGATAAAGAGCTGCTTGCCCTTGACCAGGTTGGCCGTGGGGTGCTTGAGGCCGCAGCCGCCCAGCCCAATGAGCACGAGCGCGAGCGGCAGGAGGGCCACCTTGCTGGCGAAAGCACGGTAAGTCATCTTGCCCGCGGCACTCTATCCAAGCCGACGGCTGCGGCGACGCATGCCGGGCCCATCCCGGCGGGCGGGCGCTCGGCAGGGCCGCTGGTAGCATGCCCGCCGATGCGGACCCGCCAGAAGTACCGGATGCGGACCCCCTCCACCGGCCGCGAGGTCATCATCGAAGCCGCGCCGGGGGGCGTCTACCTCGACCTCGAGACCGGAGAGGAGCTGGAGGTCGTGGGTCAGCTGCTGCCGCTGGCCCCGACGGCGTCGGAGCTCCCCTGGACGGTTGAGAACCTGCGGTTCTGCAGCTGGTGCGACCAGCTGGCTCAGAAGGACCTGAACGACTGTCCGACCTGTGGGAGGCGAATGGACCCGCTCCCACGTGCGGACGCCTCCGAGGCGTGATCCGGAGCAGACGGACGGCTCGGGGGCTGATCCGGGCGGCGCTGGCGCTGCTCGCCGCCGGCCTGCTGGCCGCGTGTGGCGGGGGCGCCTCGGGCGCCACGGGCACCAACCCGGCCACCGGCCTCACGGTCCCCCAGGGCTCGACGGTGGGGACCCCGCCGCCGGCCACCATCACGACCAACGCCAAGACGACTCCGACCGGGCCATCGTCGACTCCCTCGAGCTCCTCGTCCTCCGGCGGGGTGACGTCGAGCTCCTCAGGCCCAACCGGGTCCTCTGGCTCGGCCACCACCCCCTCCGGTGGGGGCGGCACGCCCTCCGGTGGCGCCTCCAGCGGCTCCGGTGGCTCTGGCGGCTCTGGCGGAAGCGGGAGCGGCGGCGCCGGCCTCAGCCAGTCGTTCTGCAAGAACAACCCGGGCGCCTGTTAGGAGTGGGTGTCGGGGGCGTGCCTGCACGCCCCCGCGGACCGGCACATGTGCCGGTCCGAACGCCGGGGCACATGTGCCCCGGCGGATCGCGGCGCATGCGCCGCGATCCCTCACCACTCAGTGGACCGGGTTCGTGCTCTGCGGATACGTGACCTCGGTGGCCGCGTATTCGATCCGCGTCCCCGCGTACTTGCACGGGAAGTTGCTGGTGTGGCCCTTGCTCTGGGCCTGCTGTTTGGTTGACGGCCGGCTGCAGTCGGGCTTTGACCCGCGGGCCTGGCGGTAGGCGTTGCCTGTGGGCTGCTGGATCGAGAGCACCGGCGCCCAGGTCGGTGTGCTCAGGGCGACCACCTCTCCGGGCCTGACCTGGATCGAGGTGAGCAGCGGGATCTGAGCCACCGATCCCAGGTACGGCACGACGTGCCAGACGCCGCTGTTGGCCACCGCCTGCCAGCGCTGGCCCTTGCGGCCGACACGCTTGAGCACCGTGAGCACGACCTGAGCGTCGCCGCCGTAGGTCTGATTGAGGAAGTTGATGTCCTTCTTGCGCGTCGAGGTGCTGGTGGACAGGCTCGACAGCCCGACGGAGAAGGACACGATCCGGCCTGCCCTGTGAACCATGGTCGGATAGGAAACGCCGTCACGGATCGTGGCCAGGGCGGTGTCCCGGGTCAGGATGATCGTGCACTGGGACGGTTTCACGCCCGAGGGACAGGTGGGAGCGACCAGCTTGGTACTCGTTTGATCGCCCAGCTCGACGATGGCCGCCACGGCGAGCGCGGGAACGATGGCCAGGCCCAAGGTTGCCGCGAGCCCAGCTCGAAGGAGGTTTCGTCTCATGTGACCATTGAACACGGTCTGGCGGCAGAGGTTGCTCTCGGGCACCCCCGCGCAACGTCTCGCCCACAGCCGGGGGCCGCTGGACCCCGGCACGGGCCAGCGCCCGTCGCAGCCACGACAGCCGTCAGAGCAGGGGATGAGTGAGGGAGCGGCGGCCTACAGCTTGGTTACGTTGACGGCCTTGGGCCCCTTCGGGCCCTCCTCCGCCTCATAGGAGACCTTGGTCCCCTCCGCGAGCGAGCGGTAGCCGTCGCCGGCAACCCCGGAAAAGTGGACGAAAAGGTCGCGCCCTCCGTCGTCAGGCGTGATGAAGCCGAAGCCCTTGTCGTCGCTGAACCATTTGACGGTACCCGTTGCCATGTACTCCCCTTCTTACTGCTGTGTGGCGGCACTGCCGACACCCCGATTTTGAACGCGAGAACCGTATCAGGGCACGTTCTCGCTCGCAGGTCGAAGAGCTTCGGCGGCGGCGGCGATCTCATCCATGTCTCCGGGGGTGGGAATCCACGGCAGCTTCAGCGGATCGTCCGTGTAGCGAGGGATGACATGCACATGGAAATGGAAGACGGTCTGCCAGGCCGGGGCCCGGCAGGCGTTCAGCAGGTTGACCCCGTCGGCCCCGAGGCGCTCCACCATCCGTCCGGCCAGTTTCTGCGCCGCCGTGATCGTCGCCGTCAGGTCCTCGGGCCCGACCTCGAGCAGGTCCGTGGCGTGCTCACGGGGGATCACGAGCGCATGTCCGCGGGTGGCCGGGTTGATGTCCATGAAGGACACCGTGCGCTCGTCCTGATCGATGATCTGGGCCGGCAGCTGGCCAGCCACAATCTTGCAGAAGATGCAGTCGGGGTCGCTCACTGGGCTCGGAGCCTAACGATCGCGAGCCGGAGTGGCCGGGCCGGCGGCCAGCTCGCGGGCCCGCGCGATGGCCTCCTCGGGCGAGGAGATCTCATGGGCGAAGGCCGCCTCCTCAAGCTCCTCCAGAAGCACTCCGATCGCCGGCCCGGGGACGACGCCGAGTGCGGCGGCCAGCTCGTCGCCCCGGACGGGGGGACGCGGCGGTGCGGCCTGCCACTGCAGGGCCTCGCACAGCAGCTCG
The DNA here is from genome assembly GCA_036490975.1 of Solirubrobacteraceae bacterium. Taxonomy (GTDB): domain Bacteria; phylum Actinomycetota; class Thermoleophilia; order Solirubrobacterales; family Solirubrobacteraceae; genus Palsa-465. The sequence continues at coordinate 31,802 of DASXCS010000024.1, read as the reverse complement.
TCGGCCAGCCGGAGGTGGGCGGCGATCGCATCCTGCGCGCGGTCCCCGCGGGTCGCCAGGCGGTCGGCCACGCTCAGCACCGTGACGTCGACCTCGACCGGCCGGCACGCCTTCAGGTAGTGGTAGATGTCCCGGCGGCTCAGCGGAGCGCAGTGGACCAGGAAGCCCAGCCGGAGGTGATGGCGGACCAGTCCGGCCACGTGCTCGCGCAGCCGCGAGCTGGCGCGCAGCCGGACCAGGATCTGACCGGCCGTCTCAGACCCGGCGACGTCGTGCCCCATGAACGTCACCCGGCCCTCGGCCGTGACGGCCCGGGTCTGCGGCTTGGCCACGTCGTGCAGCAGAGCACCGAAGCGAAGCGTCTGCCAGCGGGTCAGACCGTTGGCCAGCGGCGCGGACAGGAACTCGTCGGCGGCCTGCGCGCAGCGGCCGAGGTGCCTGTCCGGAGCGTGCTCGAGCGCCACGGTCTCGGCCAGCACGGACAGCGTATGGTCGTGGACATCCAGATGGTGAAAGCGGCTCTGCTCGACGCCCCGGAGCGACCACAGCTCGGGAAGCAGGACGGCGGTGATCCCCAGCTCGGCCATCAGCCCGAGCCCGGCACCCGGATTTTGGGCACACAGGATCCGCTTGAACTCCTCAAAGACCCGCTCGGGCGACACCCGCTCGAGCCCTGAGGCGCTTCTCCTGGCCTGCGCCGCGGTCGCAGGCTCCAGCTCGAACGACAGCTCACAGGACAGCCGGACCAGTCGCAGGGTCCGCAGTGGGTCGCGGTCAAACGCGTCGGCCGACACCATCCGCAGGCGCCGCTCGTCCAGGTCGCGCAGGCCGCCGAAGGGATCGATCAGATCGTCCTGTCCGAGCGGTTGCGCCAGCGCGTTCACGGTCAGGTCGCGCTGGGCCAGGTCGGCCTCGATCGATCCGCTGAGCACGGGGAGCAGATCGAGCTGCCAGGGCGGCCCGCCGGCGCCCCGGCGCGGCACGATCCTCCACGCTCCGAACCCGTGCGAGAGCTCGAACGAAAAGGCGTCCACCTCCGCCGCCACCCGTCGGGCCAGGCGGCGCACGTCGCCCTCGACGGCGACGTCATAGTCGCCGGTCTCCCGGCCCAGCAGCCGGTCACGGACGGCCCCGCCGACCAGCCAGGACCGGGAGCCGGATTGGCGGATCGCGTCGAGCGCGGTGCCCACGCCGGACTCGGTCACTCCGGGACCCCATCACGGTGATACACGCGCGGGACTCGCCCGGAGATCCCGCACAGGACCTCCCAGCTGATCGTCCCGGCCCGGCGGGCCAGATCCTCGGCCGTCTGGCGCTCGGACCCGTCGCCGCCGAGCAGAACCACCCGGTCGCCGACCCGGACCGCGTCCTGCGGACCCACGTCCACGGTCAGATTGTCCATGCTGATCGTTCCCACGACCGGGTGGCGGCGGCCGCCGATCAGCGCGTCGGAGTTGTTGCTCAGAGCCCTGACGTAGCCGTCGGCGTAGCCGATCGGCACGGTGGCGATGTTCGTCTCCCGCTCGGCCGTGAACGTTCTGCCGTAGCCCACGCTCTCGCCGGGCTGGGCGGGTTTGACCGCCGCCACGTAGGAGACCAGCTCGAGCGCCGGGTCGAGCTGTCGCTCCTCGGGACTACCACCCATCGGGTCGCACCCGTACACGGCGAGCCCGCACCGGACCAGATCGAAATGGCTCTTCGGGGCGTTTAGCACCGCGGCGCTGTTAGCCGCGTGAACCAGGACATCCGGCCGCTGCTCCCGGACACGGTCGACGAACGGCTGGAAGGCCTCAAGCTGGGCTCTCATGAAGTCCGGATCGCAGTCGGCCGTGGCCAGATGGGTCATCGCGCCGCGCAATCTCAGAGCACCCGCGCTGCTGCCGGCACGCTGCGCGATCTGCAGGGCCTCCTCCAGCTCGCGAGTCCCGAAGCGACCCATCCCCGTATCGAGCTTGACGTGCACCCCCACGGACGATCCGCCGTCCGCCCGCTCGAGCTCGGTCATGAAGTCCTGGGTCCAGGCCACCACATCGGCCCCGGCCTCCAGGGCCAGCGGGAGCTCCTCGTGGCTGAGCGCCCCCATGACCAGCAGCGGTCCCTCCAGGCCGGCCCCTCTGAGCTCTGCCGCCTCCTGGGCGGACGCCACGGCCAGCCAGCCGGCGCCAGCGGCCCGGGCCGCCCGGGCCACCGGGACGGCACCGTGCCCGTAGGCATCGGCCTTGACCACCGCGCACATCCGAGTCCCGGGGGCCAGCGAGTCGCGCAGCCGGCGGATGTTTCGCTCGATCGCAGCCAGGTTGACCCGGGCCAGGGCGCGCACCGGCATCGTCTGTCAGGCCTCCAGCAGGGCCTGGAGCGCTCCCGGAAGTGCCTCAATCACATCCCGGGCGATCACGCCCTCGGCGCCCAGGCGCTCAGCGGCGATCCGCCCGGCCGTGGCGTGCACGAGCACTCCGGCGCAGGCGGCGGCGAACGGATCCATGCCCTTGGCCAGGTAGGCCCCGATCACGCCTGAGAGGACATCGCCCGTCCCCGCGGTGGCCAGGGCCGAGGCGCCCCCGCGGCTGACGCCGCAGGTCCCGTCCGGCCGGGCCACCAGCGTGTCGTCTCCCTTCAACACGACGACCGCGCCGGACTCTCTGGCCGCCTCCCGGACGCCGTGCAGTCGCCGGGCCGAGACCGCACCGCCATCGGATCCCAGCAGGCGAGCCAGCTCACCGGCGTGAGGTGTGAGCACGGTGGGCGCCGTTCGGCTGCCGAGTGAGCCCAGCGCCTCCGCGTGGGCGTTGAGCCCATCTGCGTCCAGGAGCAGCGGAAGCTCCGCCTCGGCGGCCACCCGGCGGGCCAACTCGAAGGTGCCCGGGGCCCGGCCCAGTCCCGGCCCGAGGATCATCGCGTCGGCTCGTGGGGCGTGCTCGAGCACGGTCTCGGCGCCCTCTGCCGTGAGCCCGCCCTCCTGGTCGGGCAGCGGCACCGTCATGACCTCCAGGAGCCGGGTCTCGAAGACCAGGTTCAGCGACCGGGGCACGAGCGCGGTCACGTACCCGGCGCCGGCCCGCATGGCCGCCTCAGAGGCCATCGAAGGGGCGCCGGTGAGCCCCAGCGATCCCCCACAGACCAGGACGCTGCCGGCGGCGAACTTGGTCGACTCGGCCCCGCGCCGGGGAATCTCCCGGGTCACACGCGTGGAGATAAGACCGACCGAGGGCTCGATCGGTCCCCCGGCGGGAATCCCGATGTCGATCACCTCCAGCGCACCGGCGTGGCCCTTTCCGGGCGAGATCCAGAGTCCCGGCTTGGAGGCATTGAACGTGGCCGTGGCCTGGGCCCGGACCGCCGATCCGGCCACCTCCCCGGTCGAGGCGTCGACCCCGCTGGGCACGTCGCAGGCCACGATCGTGGCCGCCGCTCCGGCCTGGTTGATGGCCTCAATCGCGCCGGCGGCAGGCTCGCGGGGAGCCCCGCCCGACCCGGTGCCCAGGATCGCGTCGACGATCAGTCCGGCCCCGGCCAGATCCTGGGCCGTGAACGCCCGGGCCTCGGCTCCGGCGAGCCGGTCGTAGCTGACCCGGGCGTCGCCCTGAAGCTCAGCCCGGTCGGCCAGCAGCAGGACGTCAACCTCGAGCCCCTTCTGGCGCAGATGGCGGGCGCAGACGAAGCCATCGCCGCCGTTGTTGCCCTTCCCGCACACGATCGCCACGCGCTCCCGGGGCGCCAGGGCCAGGACGAGGTCGGCCAGCCCCTCGCCCGCCCGCTCCATCAGGTCGATGCTCGGGATGCCCCGCTCGGCGATCGCCCATTCGTCGAGTGACCGCTGCTGGGCGGCGTCGAAAAGCGGATCAAGCCAATCTGCTAACGCCACGCTCGCAGCGTATCTGGCGGCTGGACGGTCGGCCGCTAAGCGCGGGTGGCGATGACCACCGCAGCCGCATCCCGGCGTGAGTGTGTCATCGAGAGGATCAGCCGTACGCCCAGGGCATCGGCTCGTTTGGCCACCGACCCGTGCAGGCGGATCTCGGGGGCCGCCGCGGTGGCCACCACCTCAATCTCGGAGAAGCTCCACGCCTCAAGCCCCAGCGCCTTGGCCACCGACTCCTTGGCGCAGAACCGGGCGGCCAGGTGCTGGCCTGGCCGAGCCCGAGAGGCGGCATAGCCCCGCTCGGCCTCGGTGAACAGTCGCTCGGCCAGCCGCGGCTGGCGCTCGAGCGCCTGCTCCAGGCGGGCGATCTCCAGCAGGTCGATGCCGACTCCGACGGCGTCGGTGTCCATCGCTACTCGACGGTGACGGTCTTGGCCAGGTTGCGCGGCTGATCGACGTTCAGCCCGCGAAGGCGCGCGATCCGGTAGGCCAGCAGCTGCAGCGGGATCACGGCCAGCAGCGGCGCCACCAGCCAGTGCGTCTGCGGCACCCTGATCACCTCATGGACGTGCTGAGCCACGTCGTCGTTGCCCTCGCTGGCCACGGCGATCACACACGCCCCCCGGGCCCGGACCTCCTGGACATTGGAGATGACCTTGTCCAGCACGGGCGAGTCGGTGGCCACTACGACGACCGGCGTCTTCTCATCCAGCAGAGCGATCGGGCCGTGCTTCATCTCCCCGGCCGCGTAGGCGTCGGTGGCGATGTAGGAGATCTCCTTGAGCTTCAGCGCGCCCTCGAGCGCCGCCGGAAGCCCGGCCTGTCGGCCGATGTACATGAAGAAGTCCGCGGCGTAATGCTCGCGGGCTATCCGCTCGATGTCGCCCAGGTCACGCTCGAACAGCTCGCTCATGCGGTGCGGGAGACGCTTGACCTCGCTGATCGTCTCCTTGAGAACCGCCGATTCCATCGTCCCCCGCAGCTCGGCCAGTCGCAGGGCCAGGAGGTACAGCACCGTCACCTGGGTGACGAACGACTTCGTGGCCGCCACGCCGATCTCCAGGCCGGCGCGCGTGTACACGACGCCATCGGCCTCACGCGTGGCCTGCGAACCCATGATGTTGGTCAGGGCCAGCACGCGGGCCCCGCGCTCCCGGGCGGTTCTCATCGCCGCCAGGGTGTCGGCGGTCTCTCCCGACTGCGAGACACCGATCACCAGATCGCCCGGTCCGACCACCGGGTTGCGGTAGCGGTACTCGGAGGCGATCTCGACCTCCACGGGGACCCGTGACCACTCCTCGATCGCGTACCGGCCGATCAGCCCGGCGTGGTAGGAGGTTCCGCAGGCCACGATCACGATCCGCCTGACCGTGCTCAGGAGCTCGTCGTCGATCGTGCCCAGATCCCCCAGGTCGATGCCGATGCCTCGAGCCGCCCGCTCGCCGATCGTCTCGGCCACAGCGTCGGCCTGCTCGTAGATCTCCTTGAGCATGAACGTCTCGAAACCCTGCTTCTCGGCCGTCTCGGCATCCCAATCGATCTCGACCACCTCGCGCTCCAGCGGTTCGCCGCTCGGGGTCAGGAACTCCACGCCATCGGGGCGAAGCACGACCAGCTCGTCATCGCCCATGTACTGGACGTGGCGCGTGTAGCGCAGGAAGGCCGGAATCGCCGAGGCCACGAACTGCTCCCCCTCCCCTCGGCCGACGATCAGCGGGCACTCGCGGCGGGCCCCGACGAGCAGCCCGGGGTCCTCGGCACTCATGGCCACGAACGCGTAATGGCCCCGGAGCTCGCCATAGGCGACCCGGACGGCCTCGACCAGGTCATCCTGGTAGTGGTGGGCGATCAGGTGGGCGATCACCTCGGCGTCCGTCTCGGAGGTGAACACGGCCCCCTCATCGATCAGCCGGTACTTCAGCGCGACGTAGTTCTCGACGATCCCGTTGACCACCACGTGCACACGGTCGGTGGTGTCGAAGTGCGGGTGGGCGTTCACCTCCGAGACGCCTCCATGGGTGGCCCACCGGGTGTGCCCGATGCCGGTCTCGGGCTGGGGCCGCTGCGCCACGGCGACGGCGCCGCCGTCCTGACCAGCGTCAATCGCGCTGCGCAGGGCGCTCAGGTTCCCGACGGCGCGCACCGCCTCAATCCGGTCCCCCTCCAGGACCGAGATCCCGGCGCTGTCATAGCCCCGGTACTCGAGCTTCTCGAGCCCCTCCAGGAGGAGCGGCCTGACCTCGCGCGGGCCTACGTAGCCAATGATTCCGCACATTAGTTTCGAAACTTCTCCTGACTCCGACTGCTGTGTCGAACCGCACCGGCGGCCCGCGTTCCCGGCGTCAAGGACCGAGTCGAGAACGAATTCCCCATGTTAGAGGGCCGGACGGCGAGCGCTGGGCCGCTACGCCCAGAGGCGGTGCGGGGCGGCGCCCCGGCCCCGACTGGGCGCTCAGCCGGCCAGTTGCTGCTCGACGATTCGGGCCAGGCGCCCGCAGACCTCGTCGGTCTCCTCCTCGCTCGGAGCTTCGACCATCACGCGAATCAGCGGCTCAGTGCCCGAACTGCGCACCAGGACGCGGCCGCGGCCGGCGAGCGCCTGCTGCTCCTGTTCGATCGCTTCGACCACCGCCTGGCTCCCGATCGTCGCCTCCAGTGCCGGGCCGTCGGGCGCGCGCACGTTGACCAGCCGCTGGGGCAGCTTGCGCATCGCCCCACGCTCGCTGAGGTCGCGTCCCCCCAGTGCCTCGAGGGCCAGCAGCGCGCTGGCGATCCCGTCGCCCGAGGGACCGAAGCCGAGCTCGATGATGTGACCCGACTGTTCTCCCCCGAGGGCCCAGCCGCGCTGACGGAGCTCGTCCAGAACGTAGCGGTCGCCGACGGCCGTGGTGGCGACCTCAATTCCGGCCTCCTCCATCGCCCGGTGAAAGCCGTAGTTGGTCATCACGGTGACCACAACTCCGCTCCCGGCCAGCCGCCCCTGTTCATTGAGCCCCAGGGCGGCGAGCGCGATCAGCTCATCTCCGTCCACCACAGCGCCAGAGCGATCAATGGCGAGGACGCGGTCACCGTCGCCGTCAAAGGCAAAGCCGAGGTCATGTTGGCCCTGGGCCATGTGCTCGGTCAGCAGCTCGAGGTGGGTGGAGCCGCAGCCGGCGTTGATATTCCGGCCATCGGGCTGGTCGGCCAGCACGTCGACGTGGGCACCCAGGCGGCGGAAGATCTCGGGCGCGGCCCGGTACGTCGCCCCGTTGCCGCAGTCCAGGAGCACCCGGATGGCGCTCAGATCCAGATCCTGGAAGCGGACATGCAGCTCCCGCAGGTAGTCCTCGAGCGCCCCATGCAGGGACCGGATCCGGCCCACGCGGCTCGCCGGCGGCTGAGGTTCGCCCAGAGCGGCCTCAATCTCGTGCTCGGTGTCGTCGTGGAGCTTGAAGCCGTCCGATCCGAACAGCTTGATGCCGTTGTCCTCATACGGGTTGTGGGAGGCGGAGATCACCGCCGCCAGATCAAGGCCGTGCCGGCGGAGCAGCAGCGGCGCTGCCGGGGTGGGCAGAATGCCGCCCAGCAGGGCGTCGCCGCCCGCGGAGGTGACCCCGGCGGCGATCGCCGCTTCCAGCATCTCGCCCGACTCGCGGGTATCGCGGATGATCAGAACCTGCGGCCCGTCCTGGGGCATTCGTGACACAGCGGCGCGGGCCAGTGCCAGCGCCAGCTCGGCTGTCAGGAAGTGGCCGGCGCGGCCACGGACCCCGTCCGTGCCGAAGAGATGGCGAGCCATCCGTGGCCGGCGGTCAGCGCTTGGAGAACTGAGGCCGCTTGCGGGCCTTCTTGAGGCCGGCCTTCTTGCGCTCCTTGACCCGCGGGTCACGGGTCAGGAAACCGCGGCGCTTGAGCTCGCCCCTGAGGTTGGGGTCGGCCTCAATCAGCGCCCGGGAGATGCCGTGGCGCAGCGCTCCGGCCTGGGCGGAGACCCCGCCGCCGTGCATCCGGGCCACGACATCCATCCGAGAGTCGTAGCCCACGGCCTCAAGTGGCTGGCGGATCATCCGCTGGAGCGTCGCGCGCGGGAAGAAGTCATTCAACGGCTTGCTGTTGATCAGGTACTCGCCCTTCCCGGGCTTGAGGATCACGCGGGCAACGGCGGTCTTGCGCTTGCCGGTGGCGGTATAGCGCGCGCCGGCGGCCAGGTCGATGGCGGCGTCGGCGATCGGCCGGGACTGCTCGTCCTCGTCCTCGGCCTGTGCGCGGGCGGCCGCCGCCTCAGCCTCGGCCTCAGCGGCCGCCTGAGCCTCGGCGTCCAGGTACTGGTCGCTGTCCGAGGCGAAATCAGGCTCCAGCTCGAGCCCCGGGATCTCAGGCTTGTGGCGAGGCGTCTCGGGCAGCTCCTCGGGCTCCTCATCGGCCGGAGTCGCTTCCTCGGCCGCCTCGGCGGGCGCCTCCGCGGCGGGCGCGTCCTCAGCCTGAGCTGCCTCTGCCGGCGCCTCCGCGGCCTCGGGCGCCTGCGCCTCGGGCGCCTGCGCCTCGGGCGCCTGCGCCGGAGGCTCCTCGGCGGGCGCCTCTTCGGCTGCCTCCTCGGCGACGGGCTCCTCCACCGGCTCCTCGGCGGGCGCCTCTTCGGCTGCCTCCTCGGCGACGGGCTCCTCTACCGGCTCCTCGGCGGCCGGCTCCTCGGCTACGGGCTCCTCGGCCGGCGTGTCTGCCGGCTCCTCAGGGGGAGCGGTATCCGCGGCCTCGGGCTCGTCGGGTGTGACGTCGGGAGTGTCTTCGTCGCTCAAGTCTCAATCTCCATCGGTTTCGGCTGCTGGGCGGTGTGCGGGTGCTCCGGCCCCGCGTACACCTTCAGCTTGGTCAGTTGCTTGCGGGCCAGGCGGTTGCGGGGCAGCATGCCCTTGACCGCGATCCGGATGACCTCCTCGGGGCGGCGATCGAGCATCTCCTGAAGCGAGCGGGACTTCAGCCCGCCCGGATAGCCCGAGTGGCGGTAGTAGCGCTTGGCCTGTCGCTTGTTGCCCGTGACCGAGATCTTCTCGGCGTTCACCACGACCACGAAGTCGCCCGTGTCCACGTGCGGCGTGTACGTCGGCTTGCGCTTGCCCCGCAGCGTGTCGGCGATCTGCGTGGCCAGACGCCCGAGCGTCTGCCCAGCGGCGTCCACGACGAACCAGTCGCGCTGTCGGTCTGCGGATGTGGCTGTGTAGGTCCTCATGGCATGAAGAAATCGCGCCCAGGAGCGCGACTTCGGCCAATGATAGGGCCTCCTCATCCACCTGCGGCGGTCGCCCGCCGATGCGACGCGTACGCTGGCGGCGTGGAGCTCCCGTCCTCCCTCGGGCGCCTGGCAGCAGAGCTGCCCGTTCCAGTCCGGCGGCTCGGCTATCGGTGGGCCTACACGGGCCTTCGCGTCTACTGGTTCTTCAGGCGGCCGGACACCAGTGGCGTCAAGTGCGTGCTCACCGACGGCGATCGGATACTGCTCGTGCGCCACAGCTACGGCCCCCGCGGCTGGGACCTGCCCGGCGGCTCGATCCGGCCGGGCGAGGCTCCGGTCGACGCGGCCCGACGGGAGATGAACGAGGAGCTCGGAATCGCCATCCACGACTTCGGCCGGCTGGGTGAGATCGTGGTCCACGACGAGCATCGCGAAGACCACGTCCACTGCTTCAGCGCCGAGCTCCGGGCGCCGCGGCTGACGATCGACCACGGTGAGCTGGTGACGGCTGACTGGTTCCCGCGCCGGGAACTCCCCTCGGGGCTCGGTCGCTACGTCCAGACGATCATCGCCACGCTGCCACCGGTGGGGTAGCCGGGCCGCCGCCCGGGCGGGGGCCCGCGCTACGTGGCCCGTGCCGGGACCGTGCCGGTTCGACGCTTGTCGAGTCGCTCCCTGCCCGACCTGATCGCCGTCTCGACCGCGGTGAGGGGTTTGGCGATCCCCTCCAGCCGGCGCCGCTCGGCCTTGACGCCGAAGGCGATCTCCGCCAGGCCGCCCAGGATCATCAGCCCTGAGCCGATGGCCAGGGCGACGAAGATGTCCGAGGTCTTGCCGGTGGGGATCAGGCGACCGAACAGCTGCGGCCCGATGATGCCTCCGATGCCCGTGCCCACGGCGTAGAACAGCGCGATGGCCAGCGCCCGCGTCTCCATCGGGAAGATCTCGCTGACCGTCAGGTAGGCCGCGCTCACACCGGCCGACGCGAAGAAGAACACCACCGACCAGCACAGGGTCAGCGTGGTCGCGGTCAGCTGGTGCTGATCGAACAGGTAGGCCGTGATCAGCAGCAGCACGCCGGACAAGATGTACGTGCCGGCGATCATCGGCTTGCGCCCGACGGTGTCAAACAGCCGCCCCAGAACGATCGGCCCGAGCAGGTTGCCCACCGCGAACGCCACCAGGTAGTACGGCGCGTCGTTTGTCGAGACGCCGAAGAACGTGCTCAGCAGCGTGGCGTAGCCGAACAGGATCGCGTTGTAGAGGAACGCCTGACCGATGAACAGAGCCAGGCCGAGGATCATCCGCTTGGGATACCTGGCGGCGATCGTCCGGGCGATCTCCCACAGCGGGATGGCCCGGCGCTGCTCAATCGTGATCGTGTCATCGGGCTCCTCGAGTTCGGCCCCCGTGCTCTGCACGACCTGGCGCTCGATGTCCTGGACAACCTCCTCGGCCTCCCGTTCGCGACCGTGGATGAACAGCCATCGGGGGCTCTCCGGAACGTGCCGGCGGACGATCAGGATCGCCGTGCCCAGGATGAAGCCCAGCCCAAAGCAGACGCGCCAGTCGAGCAGCGGGGAGAAGATGTGCAGGGCCGCCACTGAGAGCAGTGCGCCCGCCGCCGCGCCCAGCCAGTAGGTGCCGTTGATGATGATGTCGATCCGGCCTCGGTGCCGGGCCGGGATCAGCTCATCGATCGCCGAGTTGATCGCGCTGTACTCGCCGCCGATCCCCATGCCGGTCACGAACCGGCAGGCGAAGAAGAACACAGGCGTCCATGAGAAGGCCGTGGCGATCGTGGCCACCAGGTACACGCCCAGGGTGATCATGAACAGTCGCTTACGACCAAAGATGTCTGTCAGCCGGCCGAACAGCAGCGCGCCCACGCACGCTCCCGCCACGTAGAGCGAGGCCGCCCAACCGGCGATGTCGGCCGAGGAGATGTGGATCCCGCTGCCCTTGGCCGAGATCGCCCCGGCGATCGAGCCCACGATCGTGACCTCCAGGCCGTCCAGGATCCAGACGGTGCCCAGCCCGACCAGGATGCGCCAGTGCCAGCGCGACCACGGAAGCCGGTCAAGTCGGGCCGGGATATTTGTCTCGATCCTGCCGAGCTGTGCTGTCCCTGTGGCCATTGCGACGACTCCTTTACCGCGTCCGTAGGTAGGCTCAGGTCCTACCCGGCGCAGGGGCACGCTATGCGCACAGCCTCCGCGGATACACCCCGGCGGCGGGCGTCCCGCGCCTGGGTCAGATTCGGCAAAAGTCGGTCCTGACTTTTCCCTCCCTCGCGACGTTGAGGGGGTTAGTCCGTCCCAAGACCACAAGGAGACGTCCTATGTACAAGCGAGTCGCCGTCCGCGTGGCCACCGTCGTGGCCGCACTCGCGCTGGCCGCCCCGGCCGCGACGCTGGCCAACGCCGGCGGTCAATCCCACTCCACCAAGCCCTGCCCGACCCACAAACACTCGGGCAAGCACAACGGCGCCACGAAGGGCCACAAGAAGGGCGCTGGCAAGGGCAAGAGGTGCGGAACCAGCTAGGGCCTCCCTAGGGAGGGGTCGGTCAACGGCGCTCGCCCTCGCCCAGCCTGAGGGCGGGCGCCCCGGCCGTCCTTTCGGTTCTGGATGTCTTGACGGGATCGAGCGGGTCACGTACGGTGACCCTCGATGGATTTGGGGAGGGGCAACGGCGTTGGGTCGCGACGGACCGGCATGGTTCTGACGCTCTGCCTGGGCTGGGCGGTGGTCGCGGCCACGTCCGCAGGAGCCGGGATCATTCCCCGATCGAACTTCCGCGTGCGAGTGCCAGCGGCCTGCCACGCGCACCCCGGCTCGCGCGCCTGCATCGACGGCCTCGTCTACTGGCTCGACCGGGCTCGGGCCAGTCTTCATCAGGGGCCCTACAGGCTCCCGTCGAACTTCGCCTCGCTCCCGCCCGACAGGCAGGTGTTCATTCTGGTCAACCTCGACCGGATCCAGTACGGACGGGCGCCGGTGAAGGGCCTGACCAAGGCGCTCGACCGCTCCGCCCACGACGGCGTACGACACGATCATGACCCGCTCGGGGTCCGCGGTTGGGGCGGCGGGGCCAACTGGGCGGGCGGGCCGGTCAACATGGTGCTGGCCTACGAGCTGTGGATGTACGACGACGGACAGGGCACGGGCAACATCGACTGCACACCCGCGAACCACTCCGGCTGCTGGGGCCACCGCAGGGTGGTGTTGCAACGGCTGAAGAGCCCCTACCCGACCGCGATGGGGGCCTCAGCGGGTCGTGACACCTCCGGATTTCCCAGCTACGCGATCCTGGTGGGCGTGGGCATCTCCCGAAGCTTCCACCCCAGCTTCTACTACACGTGGAAGCAGGCGGTGGCGGATGGCGCGGGCAAGAACCGCTACGTCGTCCACCGACCCTGACCTTTTAGCGGTGGGCGATAGCCGGACCCTCACCGGCGGGGGTTAGCCTGACCGTCGGCGGCGGGCGAGAGCCCGTCGCGGGCCGGCGCTCACTCCCACTCGATCGTGCCGGGCGGCTTTGAGGTGATATCCAGCACCACCCGCCCCACCGGCCGGATCTCATTGATCATCCGGGAGGCGATCCGCTCCAGCAGGTCGTAGGGGAGCCGGGCCCAGTCGGCCGTCATCGCGTCGTCTGAGGTCACCGCCCTGATCACGATCACGTTGCCGTATGTCCGGGCGTCGCCCTGGACGCCGACGGTGCGGATATCCGGCAGCACGCAGAACGACTGCCACAGCTCCCGGTACAGGCCCGCCTGGCGGATCTCCTCCTGAAGGATCGCGTCGGCCTCCCTGAGCACATCCAGCCGCTCGCGCGTGGCCTCGCCGCCGACCACCCGGATGGCCAGACCCGGCCCGGGGAAGGGCTGGCGCCAGACGAGCTTCTCAGGCAGCCCGAGCTCCGCGCCCACGGCTCGAACCTCGTCCTTGAACAGGGTGCGCAGCGGCTCGACCAGCTCGAACCGAAGGTCGTCGGGCAGGCCGCCGACGTTGTGATGCGACTTGATCGTGGCCGCGCCGGTACCACCGCCGGACTCGATCACATCCGAGTACAGCGTGCCCTGGACCAGGAACGAGACCTCGTCCTGGTCGGCCTGGAGCGTTCGGGCCTCCTCCTCAAAGACGCGGATGAACTCGGCACCGATCCGCTTGCGCTTCTCCTCGGGATCCGATATGCCCTTCAGCCGGGCCAGGAACCGCTCCTCAGCGTCGACGGCGACCAGCGGGACGTGAAAGTGGTCCCGGAAGGCCGCGATCACCTGCTCGCCCTCGTTCTTGCGCATCAGCCCGTGGTCCACGAACACGCAGGTCAGCCGGTCGCCAATGGCCTGGTGGACCAGGAGCGCGGCCACGCTCGAATCGACCCCGCCGGAGAGCCCGCAGATGGCTCGGCCATCGCCCACCTGGGCCCGGATCCGGGCGATCTGCTCATCAATCACCGAGGCCGGGCTCCAGTCCAGCTCGCACTCGCATACGTCGTGCAGGAAGTTGGTCAGCACCTGCTGGCCGTAGGGGGTGTGGACGACCTCGGGGTGGAACTGGATCCCGTACACGGCGCGCTCGGAGGACTCGAACGCCGCCACGGGCGAGGCGGTGGAGGAGGCCAGCGGCGTGAACCCGGGGGGTGCGGTGAAGACCGTGTCGCGGTGGGACATCCAGCACGTCTGCTCGTCAGGAGTGCCGGCCAGAAGCCGGCCCTGGTCGTGGACCGAGAGCTCGGAGCGCCCGAACTCCCCCACCTCGGCGCCCTGGACCTGGCCGCCCAGCTCCCGGGCCAGGAGCTGCATCCCGTAGCAGATGCCGAGCACGGGAATCCCGAGCTCCAGCAGTTCACGGTCAAGCGGAGGCGCTCCCTCGGCGTACACCGAGGCTGGCCCACCGGACAGGATCACCCCACGGGGGTGGCGGCGTTTGACCTCATCCACGCCGACGTGGTGGGGGAGGAGCTCGGAGAAGACGCCGCATTCGCGGACCCGTCGGGCGATCAGCTGCGAGTACTGACCGCCGTAGTCGAGGACAACGACTTCCTGATGTCGTTCGGGGGGCCGCATGCGGCCCCCCGCCGGCTGCGCATGCGCAGCCGGGGCCGGGGCACATGTGGCCCGGCCTTCCCTCATTGGCGTCTCAGTCGACACCGACGGCGGCCGCGCTGGGGCGGGCCCCCATGCCCACGCCCTGGTCACGCTGGAGCTGCTTGCCCTCGGTCTGGAGGGCGGGGGCCACGGCCAGCTCGGCCCGGTTGAACTCGGCGATGTCCCGATAGCCGCAGGTGGCCATTGAGGTGCGCAGCGCGCCCATCAGATTGAAGGTGCCGTCGTTCTCTCTGGCCGGGCCCTTGATGATGTCCTCCAGAGACCCGTTCTGGGTCGTGGCCACGCGGGTGCCGCGGGGGAGCGTCGGATGGAAGGTGGCCATGCCCCAGTTGAAGCCTCGGCCGGGAGCCTCATAGGCCCGGGCCAGTACCGAGCCCAGCATCACCGCGTCGCCTCCGCAGGCGATCGCCTTGGCGATGTCGCCGCCGTTGCGCATCCCGCCGTCGGCGATCACCTTGACGTACTCGCCCGTCTCCAGCATGTGCTGAGACCGGGCCGCGGCCACGTCGGCGATCGCCGTGGCCTGGGGCACGCCGATGCCCAGCACACCGCGGGTCGTGCAGATGGCGCCCGGCCCGACACCGACCAGGACGCCGGCGGCGCCGGTGCGCATCAGGTGAAGCCCGGTGTGGTAGGAGGCGCAGCCGCCAACAACCACGGGGATCGGAGCGAGCTCCCGGATGAACTCCTTCAGGTTCAGCGGCGGCCGGGTCTCATCCAGCGAGACGTGCTCGGCCGAGACGACCGTCCCCTGGATGACCAGGACGTCCAGGCCGGCCTCCAGCGCCACCTCGTAGTACTTGCGCACCTTCTGGGGCGTCAGCGACGCGGCGGCCACCACGCCCTGCTCCTTGATCTCAGCGATCCGCTGGGCGATCAGCTCGGCCTTGACGGGCTCGCGGTAGATGTCCTGCATCTCCCGGGTGGAGATGTCCCGGGAGAAGGTGGCGATCCGCTCGAGCTCGGCGTCGGCATCCTCGTAGCGGCAGAAGATCCCCTCCAGGTTGAGCACGCCCAGCCCACCCAGCTTGCCCATGATTCCCGCGGTCGCGGGCGAGACGACGCCATCGAGCGCTGCGGCCACGAGGGGCAGCTCAAAGCGGTACGGACCCAGGGTCCAGCTGATGTCTACGTCGTCAGGATCGCGGGTGCGGCGGGAGGGGACGATTGCGATCTCATCAAAGCCGTAGGCCCGCCGAGCCTTCTTTCCGCGGCCGATCTCTACTTCCATCGCTCAATCGTAGAAGAGAGAACGGATGGCCAGCGGAGCCGAGTACGCAATCTCGGCAAATCCGGCTCAGCGGATCTCCGCCCCGACCTGGAGACGCTCGGCCTTGACCTCTCCGAGCAGCCGTCCCACGTGGGCCGGATCGACGACCCCAGCGCCGAAGTGCTGGATCGACTCGGCGCCGCAGGCCACGCCGTAGCGCAGGCAGTCAACGGGCGAGCGGCCGGAATAGCGGGCGGCCACGTAGCCGGCCAGGAACGCGTCTCCGGACCCGATCCGCGAGGCGGCCTCGACCTCCTCGACCGAGACCCGGTACAGGGTGGGCTCCTCCTCATTGACCTGGGCGTAACAGCCATCGCGCACGGTCATGATGGCCTCGGTCGCCCCCAGCCGGGTCATCTCGAGCACGGCCTGGGCCCGGTCGTCCACGTCGTTGAACTCCTGCCCGACCAGCTCCTCGGCCTCGAGTTCGTTGGGCGATACCAGGTCGGGCTCGGCCCGGACGGCCAGCCGCAGGGGCTCGCCCTCCGTGTCGACGATCGTGGTCACCCCAAGGCGCTTGACCGCCCGGATCAGCTCGGCGTACGTGTCGGGCTCGATCCCGTGGGGGAGGCTGCCCGCGAAGATGCAGATGCTCGCGCCCTGGGCCAGGTAGAGCAGCTTCTCCCCGAAGCTGTCCAGCTCGGCGGCCGTGACCGCGGGCCCGCGCTCATTGATCTCGGTCTGCGAGCCGGTGGTCGGGTCCAGGACCGCGGTGTTCGTGCGCGAGTCCTGGCGGATCCGGACGAACGAGTTGAGGATCGCCTCGTCATTGAGCGCCTCAAGGATCCGTGTCCCGGTGGCGCCGCCGGCCAGGCCGGTGGCGATCACGGGCTGCCCGAGCCGCTTGATCACCCGGGCGACATTGACGCCCTTGCCTCCCGGCATCGTCACCTGCTCGACACTTCGGTGCCGGCGCCCCTGTTTGAAGTTCGGTACCTCGAGCGTCTTGTCGAGCGCCGGGTTGAGCGTGACGGTGATGATCATGCTGGCCGGGAATCCTCGCGCCCGATCCTCGGGAGCACGAGCGCCTCCAAGATCCGGCCGACGAGATCTGACAGAAGGAAGTTAGCGCTCCGGGACCGCGGAGCCAACGGCCAACCGGATGGGTCCAGGCACTCCAGCGGTCAACGTCGCAGCCGCAGCCGCTGTCCCGTCTGGAGGGCGGAGGGGTTGAGACCGTGGTTGAGGCGCAGGATGGCCTGGATCGAAACGCCCGTTTTCTGCGCGATGCCGGACAGCGTGTCGCCCGACCTGACGGTGTAGAACTTGTGCGCGGGGCGATGCGACTGGGGCTGAACCTTCCGGGTCGATTGGACGAGCGAGCCGGTGTTCGTATTGGTCGTCGACGTGGAGCTATGCGAGTTGACGTGGTCTTTGACCACGAGCGTGATCGCCGCTGCCGCCGCCAAGAGCGCAATCGGTGCCAGGTACCGACTAGGTCTCCTAGCGGCCATTGCGGGGCGATCATACCGCGGGGCCCCCGGGATTCGAAAGTGGTCGTGTGCAGCCGTAATACACCCTCAATCGGCAGCCGGTGGAGATGCTGAAGGTCTGGGCTGCTGGCTCCGTCAGCCGGCCAGCGACCAGCCCCGGGATGGAGCCGGTCAGCCGGCCAGTGACCAGGCCTCGGCACGGAGCCGCGCGGCCTCGGTCCGGGCCGCGGCCGCAGGCTCTCCGCCCGCCTTCTCATGGGCGGCGACGATTCCGCGCGACACCGTGATCAGCCCACCGCCAGGTCCGGGGGCGAAGGCCTCGCGCAGCGACTCGATCCTCCCGCCCTGTGCCCCCACTCCGGGGAGCAGAAAGATGGCCTGGGGCATCCGTTCGCGCAGGGCGGCCAGCCGGTCGGGCGCCGTCGCACCGACGACCGCGCCGACGTCGGCCAACCCCGAGCTCCCGACGCCGTCGGCCCCGAGCTCGTGGACGATCCCGGCCAGGGCCTCGGCCACGGTGCCATCACCCGCCAGTTGCTGGTCCTGGATGTCCTGAGCGCCGGGGTTGGAGGTCCTCACCAGGACGAATAGCCCTGCGGCCGCCGCGCGGGCCGCGGCCGCGAACGGGGCCAGCGAGTCACGCCCCATCAGCGGATTCACGGTCAGGGCGTCCGCCCTCAGGCCTGGGACCGCTCCGAACGGGGTCGGGGTCTCTCCGAAGAACGCCTGGGCGTAGGCGGCGGCTGACACGTCTATGTCCCCCCGCTTCCCGTCGGCCAGGACCAGCAGCTCGTGCTCCCGGGCAGCGGCGACCACGCTGGCCAGTGCCTCCCAACCCGGGGCTCCCAGCCGCTCGAAGCAGGCCAGCTGGAGCTTGATCGCCACGCAGTGCTCTCCAGCGGCCTCGATCACGAGTCGGCAGTGCGCCGCCACGGCGCGCGCGGCGCACTCCCCGGGTGCGTTGAGGCTTGTGCCAGATGTGGTTGGGGCGAGTTTCAGGGACTCGATCGCGGCAGGCCAAAGCTTGCCCGGATCGGGATCAAGGCCCAGAACCAACTGGGAAGCACGCGCGGTAACCGCGCGTGCGACCCGATCGCCGAACAGCCGTGTTACTGCTTGACCGCCTTCTTCAGACCCGCACCCGCCGAGAACTTCGGCACGCGCGAGGCTGCGATCTGGATCCTCTCGCCGGTGGCCGGGTTGCGGCCCTCACGGGCACTGCGATGTGAGACGCTGAACTTTCCGAAGCCGGAGAAGCTCACCTCGCTGCCGCGCCTCAGCGCACCTTCGATCGTCTCCAGGAAAGCGTCTACCGCTGCTCCTGCGTCCCTCTTGCTGAGACCGGCGCGGTCCGCCACCTGGTCAACGAACTCGGACTTCGTCACTTGTTCCTCCTTACGAGGTGGTAGGAAGGCTCGAAGCTAACAGGGCAATCGGACATCTGAGACCCCGCACGCCCTTACTGGGCCCATTCTCTCCACTGAACCGGGGCGGTGGAAACCGCCTCCGGGCGCGGAAACTCGCAATTTGCGGACTAGATCGGGGCCGGGCCGGCCGCGGGTCGGCCGTTCGTGGTGCGCTCGTCCAGGCGCGGGGCCAGAATAGGCCCGTGGACCTGGCTCGCATCTCATGGCTCGTGACGGTCGGAGCGTGCCTGATCGCCGTGCTGGTGCTGGTGATTCAGGGCTATATCGGCTACGCCGGCGTGACTCTGGCCGTGGCCGTGTGCGCGGCGGTGAATCTGTTTTAGGGGTTCGGGCGGTGGGGGTTCGCGCGGGCGTAGGCGTGGCGGGGTGGGGCGGGGCGCCCGCGACCGCGGCTTGTGCTGTTTGCAACTTGGGCGATTCCTTTCGGTACGCGAAAGAAATCGCCCACACCAGCGGCGCCGAGAGCTGGCAACGTCAAATCGCCAAAAGCCTCGCGCTACCCGGGCGGCTCCAACTCCTCCCCTGGCCTCACCCGATCCTCGGGCTCCAGGTGGATCAGGACGTCTGAGCCGCGGAGCCGGCCGGAGATCGTGTCCTGGAGCTGGTGCGCGGTGTAGTGGGCGCTCTCCAGCGAGGTGCCGCGCTGGAATTGGACATGGAGATCCACGTACCGGCGAGCGCCGGCCTTGCGGGTGCGCAGCTCGTGATAGCCCACCACCCCTCGGGCCGCGAACTCCTCGATCGCCGCCCGAATTGCCGCAACCTCATCGGCCGGCAGGGCCTCGTCGACGAGCACCCTGGATGACCGGGTGAGGAGGCGCACGCCCGTGATCACAATCGATGCGGCCACGACCAGCGCCACGGCGGGGTCGAGCCACTGCGCACCGGTCACCTTGACCAGGGCCAGCGCTATCAGAACCCCGGCCGAGGTCAGCGCGTCGGTCCGCAGGTGGGCGGCGTCGCCCTCCAGCGCGGGCGACTCGGTCAGCTTGGCGTTGCGTGAAATCACGGTGGAGACGATCAGGTTGACCACGATCGCGAAGGCCACGACGCCGATTCCGAGGCCGACGGTGTGGATCCGGCCGTGGCCCAGCAGCCGGCGGATGGCCTCGAAGGCGATCACGGCCGACCCGACCAGGATCAGGACCGCCTCGATCGCGGCGGCCAGGTTCTCCACCTTCTCATGTCCGTAGCGATGGCTCTCGTCCGCCGGCTCGCCGGCGATGCGCACCGAGATGAAGGCCACGATCGAGGCCACCAGGTCGATGCTCGAGTGGACGGCCTCGGTCAGGATCGCCACCGACCCGGTGAGCGTGCCGGCGATGACCTTGATCAGGATCAGCGCCGAGTTGGAGGCCACCGACAGGCTGGCGGCCCGCAGCTTGCCCGTGGGTTGGGATGCCCCGCGGAGAACGCTGGCGGAGCCGGGGGCGGTGGATTCGGGCGCTGCGCTCACGGGCTCCGCCAGCTCAGGAAGTTGCGGGCCGCATCGCCCCGGTGGCTGAGCGAGTCCTTCTCCTCATCTGAGAGCTCGGCCATCGTGCGAGTGTCTCCTGTGGCCTGCGGGATGAACACCGGGTCGTAACCGAATCCGCCCGAGCCGCGGGGGCCGGGAGCCATCCGGCCCTCGCAGTAACCGCAGAAGATCCGCTCGATTCCAGCCTTCGGATCGACATAGGCGAGCGCGCACACGTAGCGCAGCCCGTCCCCGACCGGCACCTCGCGGATGAACAGCTCCAGGTTTTCCTGGTCGGTCGCGCGGGGCCCGGCGTAGCGGGCCGACCTGACTCCCGGAGCCCCGCCCAGCGCCGCCGACTCAATCCCTGAATCGTCGGCGATCGACGGCTGGCCGGTGGCCGCCGCGGCGGCCTGCGCCTTGGGCAACGCGTTCTCGGAGAACGTGGACCCCACCTCCGGCGGGAACTCGACCTCGGCCGGAATTGAGAGCACCACGATCCCAGCCGGCTCCAGCAGCCGAGCCATCTCCCTGACCTTGTGAGGGTTGCGGGTGCCGAGGATCAGCGTTGAGGCGCGACTGTCCTGAGTCATAAATTGGACTCGCCGAGTTTCCGGCGCAGGACACTGGGCCCCATCATGCTCACGCCGCCGTCGCGGCCACCGCCTGATCCTGAAGAGCCCGCAGATCGACGATGCCGGTGGCAGCAAGCCCCAGCAGATCGTCCAGGTGGGCGCGGGACAGGGGCGTCCGTTCGGCCGTGGCCTGGACCTCGACCAGCCCGCCGTCGCCGGTCATCACGACGTTGGCGTCCACCTCGGCCACGGAATCCTCCGAGTAGTCCAGGTCGAGCAGCGGCTGCCCATCCACCATCCCGCAGGAGATCGCGGCCACCATGCCGGTCAGCGGCGAGCGCTCGAGCTTGCCGTCGGCCTGGAGCCGCTCGAAGGCCAGACGCAGGGCGACCATCCCACCGGTGATCGAGGCGCAACGCGTCCCGCCGTCAGCCTGGAGCACGTCGCAGTCCACGTAAACCGAGCGCTCTCCCAGGGCCGTGAAGTCGACGACCACGCGGAGCGACCGGCCAATCAGCCGCTGGATCTCAACCGTCCGGCCGTCGGGGCGGCCCTTGCTGACGTCTCGCTGCTTGCGCTCGCCGGTTGAGGCCGGGAGCATCCCGTACTCGGCGGTCACCCAGCCCCGCCCGGAGCCGGCCAGCCAGCGAGGAACGCTGTCCTGGACCGAGGCCGTGCAGATCACCCGGGTCTCCCCCATCGAGATCAACGCCGAGCCGGTGGCGGTGCGCACGAATCCGGGCTCGATCGTCGTCGGGCGGATCCGCTCCGCGGACCGCCCATAGCTCCTGGCCTGCTCGACGCTCATGCCGCCATCCTGGCATGAAGCCTCACGGACTGGACCGTGCCCAGCGGCATCTGGAGAAAGCGCGTGCCCAGCTCGGCGAACGTGTCGGCATCGCCGGTGCACTGGAAACCGTAGGACCCCTCGCCGGACTGAGGATTGAGCAGGTCGCGGGCGGCCAGAGCGCGCTCGACGCTGCGGGCCACACCCGTGCCCGAGGCGATCAGTGACACGCCGCGGCCCAGCGTGCGCTGGAGGATCGGCGCGCACAACGGGTAGTGGGTTGACCCCAGGATGACCGTGTCCACCGCGGCCTCACGGAGCGGCGCGCAGTAACCGCGGACCGTGTCCACGACCGCCTGGTCAAACGGGAAACCCGACTGGATGATCCGGGCCAGGTCCGGACAGGCCACGCTCTCCAGGTGAACGTGCGGGTCAGCGGCCGAGATCGCCCGCTCGTAGGCACCGCTGGCCACGGTGGCGGGGGTGGCCAGCAGCCCGACCCGGCCGCTGTGCGTGGTCACGACGGCCAGCTGGGCAGCCGGCCGAAGCACGTCGATCACGTCGATGTCATACCCCAGGGTTCGCAGGTGGCTCTCGACCGCATCGACGGCGGCCGCGCTGGCCGACCCGCAGGCGATCACGAGCAGCTTGGCTCCCCGCCGCACGAGGTGCTCGGCGATCTCGGTGGCAAAGGCCCGCAGCTCTGTCGGCGTCCGGTCGCCGTAGGGAAAGCGAGCCGTGTCGCCGAGGTACCGGTAGTCCTCGGCGGGCAGTGAGACGAGCAGCTCGTGCAGGACGGTCAGCCCGCCCACTCCCGAGTCGAACACGCCGATCGGATCCTGGGGACGCGGAGGCATCGGTGCGGTGATGGTGCCAGAGCGAGCGGTCTGCCCGAGGCCGGTGTGCCGGTCCACCCGGGGGGGCCCACCTATACTCCGGACGTGAGTCCAGGACCGGCTGAACGGACCCAGATGCGCCGACGGGCCCGTTATCTACGGCAGCTGCGCGAGCTCCAGCTTCGCGATATCGGTGGGTTCATGGTCGAGCTTCACCGCTTCGGCCGCCAGCAGCCGGGCCTGATGCAGGAGAAGGTCCTGGCCGCCACGCAGACCCAGAGCGAGCTGCGCTCGCTCCACGGCGCGCTGCACCAGAACACGCCGCTGGGCGAGGTCCGGGAGGCGGGCATCGGAGGGGCGTGCGGCGAGTGCGGGACGGTTTACGGAAGCTCCGATCGGTTCTGCGCGTGGTGCGGCCGCCAGCTCTGACCGAACCGGCGCCGGCCCAGGGCACAGCCGCCCCGGTGGAGCCGACGCCGGCCGGGGACGAGCACTGCCCGGCCTGCGGCGCCGCCATCGCCGCCGATCAGGAGTGGTGCGTTGAGTGCGGCGTGGCCAGGACCGCGATCCAGGCCCCGCCGGACTGGCGACTCGGCGTGGCGATCGTGCTGGCGGTGGTGGCGACCGTCGTGCTGGTGACTGTCATCGTCTGGCCGTAGACGAGCCGCGGTCGGCGGCCAGCGTCGGCCAGAAGGGCTGCAGGCGCTCGAGGGCCTGGCGGGCCAGCGGAACGGGGGCGCTCTCCGCCGCCCGGTCACCGTCGGACGCGCCACTCCGCTCGGCCTCGGCCATGACCTCCATCGTCACGGCCACAGACCGGCCCAGAGCGTCCAGCCCATAGCCGCCCTCAAGCACGCAACCGAGCGGCGCATCCAGGGCGGCGCATGTCCTCACGACCGAGCGCGTCATCGCGGCAAACCCCCGGTCGGTCACCGCGCACTGGCCCAGCGTGTCGTCCTGGTGGGCGTCGTACCCGGCCGAGATCAGAACCAGGTCCGGCTGGAAGGCCATGGCCAATGGCATCGCGACGTGGTCGACGAGCGAGCAGAAGACGGCGTCACCGGATCCGGCCGGTACGGGCAGGTTGACCGTGTGGCCGAGACCCGCTCCGGAACCGAGGTCGTCAGCTCCCCCGCTCCCGGGATAGAAGGGCCACTGATGGATCGAGATGAACAGGACCTGGTCGGTGGAGTGGAAGATGTCGTTGGTGCCGTTGCCGTGATGGACGTCCCAGTCCAGGATCAGCACCCGGCTGAGACCGCCCTCCCGCAGCGCGGACGTGGCGGCCACGGCGACACTGTTGAACAGGCAGAAGCCCATCGCTCGATCGGCTGTGGCGTGATGGCCGGGCGGGCGGTGCGCGCTGAAGCCGTAGCGGGCCTGTTTACCGAGCAGCAGCTCGACCAGCCGAGCCGCACCGCCGGCGGCGTGGAGCGCTGCCGTGTAGGAGCCCTCGCTCATGACCGTATCCAGATCCAGCGCCCCGCCGCCGCGGGCCGCCAACTCCCGGATCGTGTCCACATGGGCCCGCGAGTGCACCTGCGTCAGCAGCTCCAGATCCACGGCCGGAGACTCCATCCGCTCGAACCCCAGCCAGCCGCGGTCGCTGCACGCGCGCTGGATGGCGGTGATTCGGGCCGGCTGCTCGGGATGACGGCCGGTCTCATGCTCCAGCGACGAGGGATGCTCCAGGAACACGCTCGTCATCGGGGGTACCGTACCGGCATTGAAATCGCTCCAGACTCAGGTCGTCGTCGTGGGCGCCGGCGCGGCCGGCCTCTATACCGCCATCCGGGCGTCGCGTGAGGGCGCTCCGGTAACGCTCGTCTCGGCCACGGCCCTGGCCGAATCCTCCACCTACTGGGCCCAGGGTGGGCTGGCGGCCGCGCTGGCGGCGCAGGACACCCCCGAGCGCCACCTGCAGGACACGATTGCCGCCGGCCGGGGCACGGTCCGCCGCGCCGCCGCGGAGGTGCTCTGCCGAGAGGCTCCGTCGGCCGTGGAGGACCTGCTGGGGCTCGGGATGTCCTTTGACGCAGCGCCCGACGGTCATCTCGCCCTGGGGCTCGAGGGAGGTCACCGGGCGCGGCGGGTCGTCCACGCTGGCGGAGCCGCCACCGGCCAGCGTCTGATCGGGCATCTCAGCACCGTGGCGGCGGCCGATCCGGGGGTAGAGGTCCTGGAGGGCCGGCGCGTGGTCTCGCTGCTCGGGGCCGATGGCCGCTGCGCCGGGGTGAAGCTCGAGGACGGGACGGCCATCCGGGCGGCGGCGACGGTGCTGGCCACCGGGGGAGCGGCGGCGCTCTGGGCCAGGACAACAAATCCACCGGGCGCGGTGGGCGGCGGCCTGCTGCTGGCCGCGGCCGCCGGAGCCGAGCTGGCCGACCTGGAGATGGTCCAATTCCATCCCACCGTCGTGGCGGCGGCCAACGGGGCCGATGGCTACCTGGTCACGGAGGCGATCCGCGGGGAGGGCGCCCGGCTGCTGGACGAGTCCGGCCAGCGGTTCGTGGATGAGCTCGCGCCGCGTGACGAGGTGGCGCGGGCGGTTCAACGCCGGATGGTTCTCACCGGCCGCGCCTCGGTGAGCCTCGACATGCGAGAGGTGGACCCGGAGCTGTTCCCGAACGTGGTGGCAGCGCTGCGCCAGGCCGGAATCGACCCCGTGCACCACCTGGTGCCGGTCGCCCCAGCCGCCCACTACATGATGGGCGGGATCGCCACCGACCTGGACGCCCGCTCGAGCCTGCCGGGCCTGTACGCCGTGGGAGAGTGCTCGTGCACCGGGGTTCACGGGGCCAACCGCCTGGCCTCCAACTCGCTCACCGAGTGCTTCGTGTTCGGAGCCCGGGCGGCCCGCTCGGCAGCGGCCGCGGAGCTCGGTCCGGGGGGCGAGGAGCCGGCGCCACCGGCCGACTTGACTCCGGTCAGGCCGCCAAGCGCCGAGAGCCGCCGGGCCCTGTGGCGGGACGCGGGCATCGAGCGCGATGCCGATGGCCTGCGCCGGCTGAGCGGCGATGAACATCCCCTCGCCCGCCTGATCGCCGGCAGCGCGCTGACTCGCGAGGAAAGCCGCGGTGCTCACCAGCGGGCCGACTTCCCTGGCCTGGATCCCCGCTTGGACGGGCACCACGTGACGGTCACCGCAGGGACGGACCCCGTGCTGACGGCCTGGGACTGACTTTTCGCCGCCCGGAGCCGTGGGGGCCCGGTTAACACCGACTTAATAAGCCGGGGGAAGTTTTCCGGTTAACCAGCAGTTAATACGTAGAGCCGGATGCTCTTCATATGCCGGCGGGATACTCCCCCGGCTTTCACCATGTGCCCTCCGCAAAGGGGAGGAAAGGAGTCCCAAGTCTGCATGTACAGATTTAGCCGCGCTATCTACCGAGAGCTCGCCGACGAGATCGTCGAGGACCCGCATGGCATCGGCTGCCGGACCAATCACGAGCGCGTCCTGAGGGCCTGCGAGGCGGCGGTCGAGCGCCTGGCCACCGACCGTCGGTATTTCGCCCGCCCGGCTCGGACGCTCTTCTGTGACATCCGCGCATACTTCCCGATGGCCATTCAGGCCCACGTGCTACGCGTGATCGAGCTCTACCTGGGGATGGCCGACGAATTCCTGCGGACTCTGCCGCAGAACGGATTCGACGCTTACGGGAACCCACTGCAATGCCGGGCCAGCACCCGCAAGGGCACGCCCTGCCAGCGGATGCCCCTGCCCCACAACGGCTACTGCCCCTCGCATCAGCACCTGGCCGAGACTGAAGAGGAAGAGCTCGTCGAGGTCCTGGCTGCCGCGGGTCCGCAGGTCCTCGCCGCCTGAGCCACGGGCTCATGCCGGCCGGTCGAGCGGCGCCCTGAGGCTGGTTCACCGGCCGCGAGCTATATAACGCGTCCATGCTTCTGGGCGTGGACGTGGGCGGAACCTTCACCGACGCCGTCCTGGTCTCGGGCGAGCGGCTGATCACGGCCAAGGCGCCGACCACCCCGGCCGACCAGTCGGAGGGGGTCGTGGCGGCTGTGCAGGCGGCGCTTGCCGCGGCCGGCGCCGACCCTGATGAGGTCGAGCGGTTCTCGCACGGGACCACGGTGGCCACCAACGCGCTGCTCGAGGGCTCGGTGGCTCGCACCGCGTTGGTGGCCACGGAAGGGTTCACCGACCTGGTCGCGCTGGGCCGCCAGAACCGGCCCGAGCTCTACCGCCTCTGTGCCGACCGCCCACCGCCGCTGGTGCCTGAGGAGCTCCGGCTCCCGGCCCCGGAGCGGATGACTCCAGACGGCCCACTGCGTCCGCTGACCCGGGACGCCGCGCGCGCCCTGGCCCGTCGGATCGCCGATGCGAAAGCGGAGTCGGTGGCCGTGACCCTGCTTCATTCCTACCGCCATCCCGAGCACGAGCAGCTGCTGGGCGAGACCCTGCAGGCCGAGCTGCCGGACGTCCACGTGTCGCTGTCCAGCGATGTCGTGGGCACGTTTCGCGAGTTCGAACGGGCGGCCACGACCGAGGTCGACGCGGGGCTCTCACCACTGCTGGCCGGGTACCTGCGGCACCTGACCGACCGCGCCGCCGGGCTCGGGCTTCCTGAGCCCGGCGTGATGCAGTCCAACGGGGGCCTGATCGAGGCCTCGGTGGCCGCCGGCCATGCATCCTGGACGGTGCTCTCCGGCCCGGCCGGTGGCGCCGCCGGGGCGGGCTTCGTGGCCCGGACGCTGGGCGTCGAGCGGGCCCTGTGCGTGGACATGGGCGGCACCTCCTGCGACATCTGCCTGGTCGAGGACGGGGCGGTCTCCGAGCAGAGCGCTGGCGAGATCGGCGGCAGGCCGATCGCCCTGCCGATGCTGGCGGTGCACACGGTCGGGGCGGGCGGCGGATCGATCGCCTGGGCCGACCCCGGTCGGGCGCTGCGAGTGGGCCCCCGGTCGGCGGGCGCCGACCCTGGGCCGGCGTGTTACGGGCGGGGAGGGACCGAGCCGACGGTGACCGACGCCAACCTGGTGCTGGGCCGGCTGTCCAGCGGCTCGCCCCTGGCCGGCGGGGTTCGGCTGGATGCCGGGGCGGCTGATCGGGCGGTGGGCGAGCTGGCCGCCAAGCTGGGGCTGGCGACGATCGAGTGCGCCGAGGGGATCCTGCGCGTCGCCGTGGCTGAGATGGTCCGGGCGCTGCGGGTGGTCACCGTCAGGCGCGGAGTGGACCCCCGCGAGTATGCGCTCCTGGCCTTCGGTGGCGCCGGGCCGCTGCACGCGGCCCAGATCGCGGCCGAGCTTGGGATCAGCCGGGTGCTCTGCCCGCGGGCCTCGGGCGTGCTGGCCGCGCTCGGGCTGATCGTCTCCGAGCGCCGCCGCGACGTCCAGCGCAGCGTGTTCCTGTCCGGACCGGGGCTGACGGAGGAGGCGATCTCAGGCACCGTGGCCGAGCTGGCGCAGGCCGCCCGCGGGGAGCTGGGCGAGCCTGGGGCCGACGTCGATGTGATCTACGAGCTGCGCTACCGCGGCCAGTCGTTCGAGCTCCCGATCGCCGCGCCGGCCTCGGCCTCGCCCGACGAGCTGCGCCAGGCCTTTGAGGCCGAGCATCAACAGCGCTACGGCTATGCCGACGCCGACCAGGAGCTCCAGCTGGTGACGATCCGGGTGTCAGCGGCCACGCCGGGGGCGAAGGTGCAGCTGGCCGGCGACTCCGGCTCCGGGCAGGTTGAGGAGGGCTCTCGGAGCACGGTGTTTGACGGGGCGCCGACCGAGGCGCTGGTCCTCCGCGGGGCGCTGAAGTCGGCCAGTGTGAGCGGCGCGGCCATCATCGAGCTTCCCGAGTCGACAGTCTTCATACCTCCCGGATGGACCGCCTCGGTGGATGAGACCGGCACGATCAGTCTGAGGATGGGGCAATGGCTGGCATACGAATAGATCCGGTTGAGCTCCAGGTCCTGGCCGGGGCCGCGCAGGCCCTGTGCGAAGAGATGGGCGCTGTCCTGATCCGGGCCGCCCACTCGCCGAACATCAAGGAGCGCCGGGATGCCTCCAGCGCGCTCTTCTCTGCCCGGGGCGAGATGGTGATGCAGGCGGAGCACATCCCCGTGCATCTGGGGGCGATGCCGGCCGCCGTCCGGGCCGTGCTGAACGAGCGGCACGAGCCCGACCGGCTGTGGGTCCTGAACGACCCCTACGAGGGCGGCACCCACCTGCCCGATATCACGGTCATCGCCCCGGTATTCGCCGCCGGGGGGCTGGTCGGATTTGTGGCCAACCGGGCGCATCACGCGGACGTCGGAGGCGAGCTCCCCGGCTCCATGCCGGCCGACAGTCGCGACCTGGCCGAGGAGGGCGTCGTGATCTCCCCTCGCGTCCTGGACGAGCCCGCGATCGCCGAGCTGAGCGAGCGCATGCGCCAGCCGGAGGAGCGCCGCGCCGACCTCCGGGCGCAGGTGGCGGCGTGCCGGATCGGGGCCCGCCGCCTGATCGACCTCCACGAGCGGCTCGGTGGCCCGAGGCTCTCCGCGGCGTTCGCGGAGATCCTGAGCTATGCCGAGCGCCGAACCCGGGCCTGCCTGACCGAGATCGCGGACGGGGTCTACCGAAGCCGAGACGTGCTGGAGGCGATCGGGGGGGACCTCGAGCTCGTGCTCGAGGCCACCGTGTCGGGCGACCGGATCGTGCTCGACTTCACCGGGAGCGCATCGCAGCATGAGGGAAACCTCAACTGCCCCGAGGCGGTCACCCGTTCGGCCTGCTACTTCGCGCTGCGCGTCCTGACCGACCCCGATATCCCGGCCAGCGCGGGTGCCTACCGGCCCGTTGACGTGGTCGTTCCGCCCGGCGCCCTGCTGGCCGCCCAGCGGCGAGCAGACGGGACGCTTCCCGCCGTGGCCGCGGGCAACGTTGAGACCTCCTCCCGGGTTGCCGACCTGGTCCTGGCCGCGTTCGGCCGGGCGCTGGGCCAGGGGACGATGAACAACCTCACGCTGGGCAACGACGAGGTTGTGTACTACGAGACGGTCGCCGGCGGTCAGGGCGCCTGCCCAGACGCCGCCGGACCGAGTGCCGTTCACGTCGCGATGAGCAACACGCTCAACACGCCCGTGGAGGCGCTCGAGCTGGAGTACCCGCTGCGGATGGTCGAGTACGCCCTCCGTAGGGGTTCGGGAGGGCGGGGCGCCTTCGACGGCGGGGACGGCGTGGTCCGCGAGCTCGAGGCGCTCGTCCCGCTGCGCTACTCGCTGATCACCGAGCGCCGCCGCCATCCTCCGGCGGGCGCGGCCGGCGGGGAGCCCGGCCAGCCGGGGCGAAACCTGCTCGACGGCCGGGAGCTGCCGGCCAAGACGACCGGGTCACTCAGCCCCGGGGCGCGGTTGCGAATCGAAACGCCGGGGGGCGGCGGGTATGGTGCGCCGTGATGCGCGTGGCATTTCTGGGTCTCGGGATCATGGGCTCGCGGATGGCCGCCAACCTGGCCCGGGGCGGGTTTGAGCTCACCGTCTGGAACCGGACGGAGTCGGTGGCGGACGAGTTTGCCGCCCGACATCCGGACGTCAAGGTGGCCGCGACTCCGGCCGAGGCGACACGCGATGCCGAGATCGTCACCACGATGGTGGTGGACGGTCCCCAGGTGGAGCAGATCCTGCTCGGAGATGAGGGCGCGGCGACCGCGGCCCGACCCGGGACGCTGTTCATCGACTGCTCGACGATCGGCCCGACCGCCACGCGAGCCCTGGGCGAGCGCCTGACCGAGCGCCAGCTCGAGCTCATGGACGCCCCCGTGACGGGCTCATCGCCCCGCGCGGAGGACGGGACGCTGACGATCATGGTCGGGGGCACCGACGACGCCCTGGCCCGAGCCCGCCCCGTGCTCGAGGCGATGGGCAAGCTGATCGTTCACGCCGGACCGCTCGGTCACGGCCAGCTGGTCAAGGTGATCAGCAACTCCGTCAGCGCGACCAACGCCGCCGTCATCGGCCAGGCGCTGCTGGTGGCGGCCAGGACTGGCGCAGACCTGGACGCACTCGTGCAGGTGATGTCGGCGGGCTCGGCCGGCTCGACGATGCTCGGGCTCAAGGCCGGGCCGATGCGCGAGCACGACTACACGCCACTGTTCAAGCTCGAGCACATGCTCAAGGACGTACGTCTTTGCCTGGAGGAGGGGCAGGCCGCCGGCGCGCCCTTCACCTACGCCGCGCAGACCCGGGAGATCCTGACCGCGGCCATGGGCCGAGGCCTGGGCGACGAGGACTTCGCGGCGTTGATCGAGGTGCTGGAGGGGGCGGCGGGGACGCGGCTTTAGGAGTGCCGCGGGGAGTGCACGTTGAGAATGCCTCCCTGGGCGTCAACCGCCACACAGCTCGCGGTGTCGGGCCGGCAGGAGAAAGCCACGACGACACCGCCCGGGTCCTCGCCGATGAGCCGCCACGCCGTCTGACCGCCCGTCGGGTTGGTGGAGGCGTATACCTGGCTTCCAATGCCTACGAGGATCTTGGAGACGACGCAGAGGCCCGACGAAGGACAGGCGACCGCGCGCCACCCCCTGACGCCGCCCGATTGGAGCTGCCAGCTCTGTGATCCCCCCGCTGGATCCGTGGATGCCCGGACCGACCTGTTGGCCCAGGCTGGCGGCCGGTGAAACCAGACCAGCCCACCCAGCCAGCAATGCCAGGCCGACGCTTCGCCTGGCCCATCTCATCGTTCGTGCCGCAGACATCCCCCTTCGAAACGCGCAGTTTTTAGGAAAGTTGCGCGCCTGCTCGCGGCGTTATCGGGGCTACGGCCGCTGGGGGGTGCCCGCCCGCCTCGATCAACCGTCCACCTTCCACCCTCGGCCCCTCACCCCTTCTGTGACGTTGCGCACTCAACGGCCAAAATCCGCCACAAAATCGGCCACGTAGGGAGGCCCGGGCGTTGATTTGGGTACCTGACGCGTGCAAACCCCCTGAAACTCGGCCCTCCCAGATCATCAAGGCTGGCTAAAACTCCCTAATTTGCAGCGACATTTGGCATTTATGCAGTCTCTCGCGTAAAATCAACGTTCCTGTCGCCGCTGGTGCCGCATCATGCGCGACAGGATTGGGCGCGCTCCCTGCGCCTGCCGCACCTTCCCCCGTAAACCCCCTCACCCCTCCCCCAATACATGCCGATTGCTTTCAAAGAATGGGCCGTCACCGTACGGGCTCTTGCCGAGGGTGAGCAGTTGCTCACCCTCCGCAAGGGCGGCATCCGTGAGCCCGAGAAACACTTCGCCCTCGATTACGAGCGCTTCTTCCTCTACCCCACCTTTGACCACCAGAGCCCTGAGCTGGTGCGTCAATCGCACCGCCCTGAACTGATCAGGGCGCTCGAGGAGGGGGTCTGGAGCGAGGACGAGCCGTCCTCCGACGCCCTGTACCGGGGTCTCGAGGTTCCCCAGCCCGACCGGGTCCGGATCCGGGCCTGGGCCGAGGTGGCCGCCCACTACACGATCACCGACCGTCGCGTGGTCGACGCCCTGTCACCGTTCCACGTCTGGACCACCGACTACGCCGAGAAGCGGCTGGCCTGGAAGCGGCGCCACCCACTGCACGTGGTCCTGCTTCGCACATACCGCATCCCTCGCCCCGTGACCGTGAGGGTCCGGGACGAATATGGCGGCTGCCGGTCCTGGCTGGAGCTGACCCGCGACCTTCCGTTCGAGGGCACCCCGGTGCTCTCAGATGAGGAGTTCGACCGGGTCTCCGAGGAGATCGCCGAGATCGCCTCGGATCGCCAGCCGGTGCTGGTCTGACCTGGACGGAGAGCCGGGCGCGGTCGTTCCGTGCCCGGCATGATGTCCGCTGCACGGATGAGGCCGAGGAGGTCCTGGACCTGCTCGAGT
>DASXCS010000023.1:0-88947 GCA_036490975.1 Solirubrobacteraceae bacterium | reverse complement strand
GTCCCGCTCGCGACACTGACGCGCTCGACGCCCGCCGCCACCACCGTCTTGGCCGGGGTCGCGATCGTGATTGCGATCGGGGAGTGTGCGCAGTTCATCGTGCTCGGCCCGGTCGTCGCCGAGCTCGCACCGCCGCATCTGTTCGGCCGCTACATGTCGCTTTACGGTCTGAGCTTCACGGTAGGCGTGGCCCTCGGCCCCGCGGTCGGCGGCGCGCTGCTCGCAACGTCACCCGACGCCGTCTGGTGGGGCGGCGCCTTAGCGCTGGCAGTGACCGGAGCCGGCTTCCTGCGACTCGGCCACCGGATACCCGACCCGCTCTTGCAGACGAACTCCCAGTCGCTGGCAGCGGCAGCGGAGCCGACCTGACGCGTCGCCCACCAGCGATGAGCTCGCCGTTCTCAGGATCGAATCCTCCCCGTCCGGAGAGGAAGATCCCGGGTTTCCCCTGACGGCAGGGCACACGAGCCTCTTCCCAGCCTCTTCCCAGCTTCCTGTGTGCTCAGCAGGGAAGAGGGTCCCGTGCCGTGCTTCGCGCGCGGACAGCAGGGGACCCGGCGCCTTCCGATCTGAACATGTCGCCCGGCGCGAGTGCCGTTGTCCGGCTGCGCTCGAGTCCTCGCGGGCTTCAGCCGCTATTGCTGGACAAGGTCCACAATCGGCATGATCGCGGGCGGCTGCGCCAACTCGATGCCGAGCTCCTCCATGACCGGCCCGAGGTACGTCAGGAACGCATCGAACGCCTCCTGGCTCTCCCAGACATCGAAGACCTGAAGCTGGCCATCTTCGCCGAAGCACGAGTGGAGCTTCATAGCGCTTTCGGGTGCCCCGGCCTCACGGAGACGGTCGCGCCCTTCGGCGTGCTGTTCAACCGTCATGTTCTTGGTCACGATGTAGATCCCAATCACAGGAAGCGAACTCCTTGTTGGTTGGCTACGCCGGCTGAATCAACTGTATTGCAAGGGCAACAATCCGCCTCGACCAGGAGGAGCGCCTGCTGACTGGCGCTGAGCAGTCACGTGCTTCTTCCCGGAAAGACCTGCTCAAGGAGGTCGCTGCCAGCTCAGGCCAAGACACCCGCTTCGCTGACGTCGCGATACACCCTGCGGATGACCTCAATCGTGTCCTCGTGGTCGGCGTGTCTGGCGGCTGCCGAGGGACGACGCCGACCTCTGGGCCGATCGTGTGCGAGCCCGCGGAGCGAAGCTCTGTCCGCGGGCTCGCAGTATCGCGAGGGCGGAGCGACTGTCAGCCGGCGCCGCCGGCCACGCCGGTGGTCCACGGCGGCGGTTCGTAGGGACGGCCCGGGACGGCTCCGATGCACAGGACGCTTAGGCCGTCAGGGCCGCTGGTGAGGACTCGGCCGGTTCCTGCGTCTACCCGCACGAGGTGCTCAGGATCGAGCGGCAGCTGCTCGTCGCCGATCACGACCACCCCGGCGCCGCCGAGCGCGACGTACAGCTCTTGCTGTCCGGTGTCGGCCTCGTCGTGGGACTCGGTCGCGTAGTCGGGCGGCAGTTGCATGATCTGCGCACCGAATGCCGTGATGCCGAGCCCGGTGCGCACCAGTCGGGCGAAGCCGTCCCAGAGCTCGGGGAGCTCGTCGATTGACGTCGCGGAGTAGCCGGTGATCGTCTGTGTCATGACGCCACCAGCCCCATGTTCCTGGCGAGGGTAGCCATCGTGCGGTCGTGCTCGTCGACCGGGCTGAACTCGATCAACTCGACCGGCTCGAGGGTCTGCAGGAAATGTCCGGGCCGCAGGTGGTAGGCCTCGCCCGCGTGGACGATCTCCTCGGGTCCGTCCTTGTAGGTGACGCGGAACGATCCGCTGAACAGGTAACCCCAGTGGTCGCATTGGCAGCGATCGTCCGGGAGTCCTTTGAACGGCGATTCGTCTGGCGGGAACTGCGCCGGCATCGACTCGAATGCGATCCGCATACCCCCGGCGTCGGCGCTGCGGCCGGTGTAGTCGCCGATGACCATCGGCTCCAGCTCATCCTTGGATGTGTGCATGGAGAACTCTCCCTTCGTTTGTGATGACCGCCGCCCCGGCGGGGCGGCGGTTGATGAGAAGCAGTAGGCAGACGGCGCCGATCGCAGTCGGTCCCAGCCCGGCAAGGAGCAGTGCGGTGCGGGCGCCGAGTGCGCCCACGACCAGGCCGCCGAGGACAAGGGCACCGAGCTCGGCGCCGTTTCGTGCCCCGTTGTAGGCGGCGAACGCGCGGCCGCGGAGCGCTTCGGGCGCGCGCTCGTGGATCAGCGTGCGGAGCATCACGTTCTTGACTCCGTGCGCGATGCCGCCGAGTGAGAACCCGATCAGAGCGAGCCAGACGACCGTGCCGAGCGCCCCGCCGGCGATGCCGAGTCCCTGCAGGACGACCGCGGCGAGGGCGCCGGCTGCCAGATGCCCCGGACCGACGCGGTGTGCGAGCCCGACCGAGCCGGCCGCCATCCCGACGGTCCACGAACTCAGCAGCACTCCATACGCGAGGCTGCCGCCGTGGAGCACGCGCGTGACGAAGAACGGCTCGGCGGTCGCGGACATCGAGAACAGCGCGAGTGCGGCGACGGCACCGCCGAGGGTGATCTTGAGGTCGTGCTCACGCCGGAGGAAGGTCCAGCCGTCGCGAGCGCGCACCGGTTCGCCGGTCTCCGAGGTGGGCTCCGGGCGGCGGCGAGCGCGCAGTAACAGCGCCGCGCCGGCCACGACGACGAACGAAAGCGCGTTCAGCGCCAGTGCGAGCCACAGGAGACCGGCCGCGCCGAGGGCGCCGCCGACGAGCGGGCCTGCGGTGAAGCCGAGCGATCGTGCAGTCTCCATCAGCCCGTTGGCGCGCGAAGCGTCGGCGTCCGGGCCAGCCGCCGCTGGGACGAGCGCGAACTCTGCCGGCTGGCTAACCGCGACTCCGAAGCCGAGCATCGTCATCAGGGGCAGCAGCGCCCAGAGAGTGTCCACGTCGGCGAGCATCGTGATCACGGTTGCTGCCTGGACGAGCGAGACAGCAATCAGGATCCGGCGGTTCTCGAAGCGGTCGACGATCGCCCCTGCCACGCCTGCGGCCAGGACGACTGGCCCCCAGAGCGCGAAGATCAACGCCGAGACGGCGAAAGCCGATCCGGTGCGCTGCTGTATGTGCAGGATCAAGGGGAAGATCGCCATGAAGTCGCCGAGCGCGGAGAGCCCAGCTGCACCGGCGAGGATGCGAAGGTCGCGGCTGCGTGGAATCGACATGGCGCCGATCGTGGCGGGCAACCGTTCGTGCACCGTTCGGGTGGCGTAAATGGTGCGGGCAGCTTGCGCGAGCCCCGGTCGATGCTGCACAGTTGACTCAATGTTGGATGTTCGACTAGCGGGCGGTCTTGAGTTGCGGGTGGACGGCGCGCCGATCGCGCTGCCAGCGTCGCGGCGGGCCCGCGCGGTGCTCGCCTATCTCGCCCTGAACCCTGCTCCACAGCCGAGGGGCCGCCTTGCGGCGCGCTTTTGGCCCGATGTGCTCGACGAATCGGCTCGTGCCAGCCTGCGGGCCGCACTGACCGAGTTGCGCCATGCGCTTGGGCCCGCGGCTGGGTGCGTAGTCGCAACGCGCGACACGGTCGCGCTCGAGGGGTCCGACCTCAGAGTTGACGCGCGCGAGTTTCAGCGGGGACTTGACGAAGACGACGTCACGCGGGCGCTCGAGGCATGCGCCGCGCCGATCCTCGAGGGCTTCGACGAAGAGTGGGCGGTCGAGGCCCGGGACGAGCACGTACAGCGACTCGCCGGCGCGTTCGAGTTGGCTGCGGCCGCTGCGCTCGATCCGGCGGAGGCGGTTCGGCTCACGCGCGCCGCGGTCGCGCTCGACCCGTTGGCGGAAGCGCCCAACCGCCGACTGATCGAGCGGCTCGCGGCGAGCGGCGAGCGCGCCGCGGCGCTGTCTGCCGGCCGGCACTTTGCCGACCGCCTGCGAGTGCGGCTCGCAATCGCACCGTCGCGCGAGACGCGAGCCCTGATCGACGAACTCCGCCGGGCGGAGCCGGAACCCGTCCCCCCGCCGCCCGGCCTCGCTCGTTCGTACGAAACCGTGTTCGTCGGCCGCCGCGCCGAGTTGGCGCGAATGCGCGCATGTTGGGGTGGGGTGCAGATGCATCGCGATCGCCGGATTGCCGTGGTGGCCGGCGAGCCGGGGATCGGTAAGACGCGCCTCGCCCGGCAGTTTGCGACCGCCGCCCTCGACGAGGGCGCGATCGTGCTCTTGGGCCGGTGCTCCGAGGAGCCACTGGCGCCGTTCCAGCCGTACACGGAAGCGCTCGCTCAGGCAGGCGTTGCCGAAGCGCTCACGCCGAGCAGTGGCCCAGACGACGCTGGCGCGCGACACCGTCTGTTCGACGCCGTCGACGCCGCTCTAAGCGACCTCGCTGCACGGGCGCCGCTGCTGCTCGTGATTGACGACTTTCACTGGGCCGATCACGGAAGCCTGCTGCTCACGAGCTTCGTACTGCGCTCGAGCCGTCCAGGCCCGCTCCTCGTTCTTGGCACGTATCGGGACACCGAGCTTGGCCGACACACCCCGCTCACCGCGGCACTGGGTGAGCTGAAGCAAGGCGGGGCGCTCGACCGGATCGAACTGCGCGGGCTACCGCTGGATGACGTTGCAGCACTCGCCCGCTCGATCCTGGGCACCGACGAGATCGCGCCACGCGTGCAGGCGCGTACGGACGGCAACGCGTTCTTCGTCGAGGAGATCTTGAGGGAGCTGGCCGAGTCCGGGCCGCACGTGGTGCCCCAGAGCGTCCGGCACGCAGTCGGCGTCCGCCTGTCGCGGATGGGCGATGACGCGAACGAGCTGATCGCCGCGGCCGCGATCCTCGGCTTGGAGCACGACGCCCGCGCCTTGCAGGCGACCGCGGGGCTCAAGGCGGACAGCGCCGAGGTGGCGCTCGACGAGATCCTACGCGCTCGGCTGTTGCGGCCCACCTCGAGTCCGCGGCGGTTCGAGTTCGCGCATGCGCTTGTTCGCGAGGCGGTTCTCGATGAGTGCAACGTCCTGCGGCGCGCCCGGCTTCACCGACGCGCGGCGGACGCTCTCGCCGAACTCGGCGAGGAACACCACCTCGAGGAAATCGCAATGCACCTGTTCGAGGCGGCGTCAGCCGCAGATGCGCGGCAAGCAGCCCAGATGCTCGTCCGCGCCGGTCACCGGGCGCTCGACCGGCTCGCCTACGAGGACGCGGCAGAGCGGTTCGACCGGGCGCTCCAGGCGCTCGAGCTGGCCGGCGCTGAGGACGACGCCGGTCGGCTGTTGCTGGCTCGCGGCGACGCACTCCTGCGCGGAGGCGAGCCTGAAATAGCGCGTACAGCGTTCACCGCAGCGCGCGCGCTGGCGCTCCGAAGAGCCGACGACACGCTTCTCGGAGAGGCAGCGCTTGGCTTTGCCGGGCTGGGCATCGCAATCGTCGATCTCGACGCCGAGGCGATCGCTCGGCTCGAGGAGGCGCTGGAGCGGGTCGAGAGCCAATCCCTGCGCTCTCGCGTGCAGGCGCGGCTTGCGGTCGAGCTCTATTACGCACCCGACCGGACGCGGTCGGATGCCCACAGCGCGGACGCCGTCGCCACCGCGCGGACGTCAGGCGACACGAGCGCGCTTGCGTCCGCCCTCAGCGCGCGACATGTAGCCCTATGGCGGCCCGACCGCGTCGTGGAGCGGCTGTCGGTCGCTGACGAGATGATCGCCTCCGCGCGCGAGGCTGGCGACCGCCACGCCGAGCTGCAGGCTCGCAACTGGCGCGTCGCCGACCTGTTCGAGCTCGGCGAGATGGCGGCGTGGCGCGAGGAGGCCGCACGGCATGCGAGGCTCGCCGAGGAGGTCCGCCTGCCCGCCTTTCAGTGGTACACACCGCTATGGGCGGCGACGGGAGCGATGCTCGCCGGTTGCTATGAAGACGCAGAACGCCTGAGCGCCCAGGCTGAGGATGCGGGCATGCGCGCCGGCGATCGCAACGCGCGCGTATTCGCCGGCATCGTGCGCTTCTGCTCAGCGCTCGAGCGCGAGGCGTTCGGCGAAATGGACATAGCATTCGTCGAGGACAGGATCGCCAACTCGCCGGCTGGCGTCGCCTACCGCGGTGGGTACACCTGGATGCTCGCCGGGCTTGGCGAGACCGAGCGCGCTCGCGAACAGCTCCACGCGGCGATGGAGCTTAAGCATGCATTCGACGCGAACTGGCTCTCGCTCCAAGCCGAGCTCGCAGAGGCGAGCGTGCTGCTCCGAGACGCCACGTTCGCAGCCACGTTGTACGAGCGGCTCGCGGCGTACGCGGGTCGGCCGGTCACCGCCGGACGCGCGGCGTGCAGCTTCGGAGCGGTCGACCGAACGTTGGGCGGCCTGGCCAGCCTGCTCGGTCGCGGGAGCGATGCGGTGCGCCATCTCGAGGATGCGATCCGGTTCAACGACACCTTCGGCTGCGTTGTCTGGCGGACCCGCGCGGAGCGGGATCTATCCCAGCTCCGCGAGGGGCCACTCGTCGGCTGAGCCAACCAACCTGGGCGCACGCCAGATTCCTGCCGAGGTCCCGCTGGTGACGGAGACCGGAGAGCACGAGACGCAAGACTCGAGTTGAGCCGAGGCTGTGAGGCTGGCGGTAGCGCCGACATCGCGAGTTCGGGTCGGGCTCAGTGCGTCAGCATCGGCGAGTCCGCCCCCGGTGACACCTCGTCCACGATTGCTTCCCCCCGGGCCACCCGCCGATCGTCTCCCCTCACTAGGATTCGGTTGATGAGCGACAAGAGCATCGCCGCACGCATCGAGGGCCTGGTCGACGAGGAGCACAAGCTTCGCGCCCGTGAAGAGGACGACAGCGCGAGCAGCGAGGCGCTGGAAGTGGATCAACAGCGGCTCCGGGAGGTCGAGGTCGAGCTGGACCGCTGCTGGGATCTCCTGCGCCAACGCAGGGCCCTGCGTGACGCCGGCACAGATCCCGAACAGGCTCAGGTTCGCGACGCGGAGACCGTCGAGCGCTACCTGCAGTAGTCGGCCGCGACACGCCGGCGAACGCGCAACGTGAGGCCTGGTATTCTGGTTGTGTACTCAACTTTTTCGACGAAACGGAGTGATATGACCAAGGCGCTCTATACAGCAGAGGCGACGGTCAGGGGAGGGCGGGTCGAAGGTCACGGGGTGACATCCGACGGCGCGCTGGATGTTCAGCTGCGTACACCGGTTGAAATGGCCGGTCCCGGGGGTGGCACAAACCCCGAGCAGCTGTTCGCGGTTGGTTACGCGGCGTGTTTTGAGGGTGCGCTCGGCGTCGTCGGACGGCGTGAACGCGTTGAGGTCGGGGATGTATCGATCGACAGCCGCGTCAGCCTGATCACGACGGAGAGCCGCGGCTTCACCGTCGCCGCCGAGTTGCACGTCACGCTGCCCCAGGTGACCGATCCCGAGCAGGCAACGCGGCTCGTGGCAGCGGCACACGAGGTGTGCCCGTACTCGAATGCCACACGAGGCAACATCGACGTGAGCTTGACCGCGAACGGCCAGGACGTCGTTACCCCCGCACCGTCGGACTGAACGCCGCACCGGCGGTCCCGCGGCGAACTGGCGCCCCGCTACCCGATCGCGGTCACGCCTGGGGATTCTCGAGCACGAGCGCCACGCCCTGACCTGATCCAACACATACGCCGAGGACGCCGTAGCGGGCCCCGCGTTGGCGCAGCTCGGTCGCCAGCGTGAGCACGTACCGGGTCCCAGACGAGCCGAACGGGTGACCGATCGCGACCGCGCCGCCGTTGGGATTTAGTTTCTCGTCGGGCACCTGGAACCCGTCGAGCTGGTTGGGCAGCTCGCGCAGGATCGCGACCGCCACCGACGCGTATGCCTCGTGGATCTCCCAGACATCGACATCCTGCGGCGCCAGACCCGCCCGCTTCAGAGCCTTGGGAATCGCGTAAGCCGGCGCGATTCCCATGATCCGCGGGTCGAGGGCATGTGTGGCAGAGGCCACCACCCGAGCCAGCGGCTCGATCCCGAGCTCGTTTGCCGCTTCGCCGCTGGCCAGCACCGCTGCGCTGGCGCCGTCGTTCAGCGGCGAGGAGTTGCCGGCGGTCATCTGGGTCGTGTTCGGCTGGGCCGGCAGTGCCCCGAGTTTCTCGGCGGTCGTGTCCTCGCGGATGCTCTCGTCATGCTCGACCGTGCGCGCGGGCTCCTTACGCCTGCCCGGGGTCTCGACCGGATGGATCTCAAGCGCCAGGCGCCCCGAGTCCCGCGCCGCCGCGGCGTGCTGATGTGAGCGCAGCGCGAACGCGTCGATCTCCTCACGCGAGAGCTCGTACTTGTCCGCCACGTTCTGGGCCGTCTGCATCATGTCGATATACGCCTCGCGGGCCAGCAGATTCGGATTCGGAGGCCCTCCCGCCCCGGCCCACATGGTGTCCAGCAACAGGACCGGCCCCCGCGGCATGAACGGCGCGTCGCCCTTCATATAAGCCCAGCCCGAGCGAGACATCGACTCGACTCCGCCGGCCAGCCCGACCCCGAGCTCGTCCGAGCGGATCGCGTGCGCGATCTGGATCGCACACGTCAGCGACGACGCGCAGAACCTATTGACCGTCGCGGCCGGAACGGAATCGGGAAAGCCCGCGGCCAGCGCGGCCCACCGCGCCACGTCGCCCATTCCCTCGTGCGCGACATTGACGCACCCGGCCGCGATGTCCTCAATCCGGTCCAGTTCGACCCCGACGCGCTCACAGGCCCAGGCCATCGTCTGGCCAAGAAGGTCATCGGTGCGGATATGCGACAGCCCACCGCCGTAACGGCCAACGGGGGTTCGCACCCCGCCGAGTACAAAGGCATCAGTCATTCCGGTCTGCTGTCAATCATGGCACTGGCTCGACTGACCTGGTCTCTGGGGCAGCTGAAAGCTCTGGTGGTCGACCCTGCGTGTCTCTCCGATGACGGTGAGGACCATCACAACGTTGCCACAGCCCTGGCAACGCGCCACCGTGCCGGGCGCGCGCGCGTACACGCGCAACTCGGCGATCTGGGTAGTGGCCCCGCAATGTGCACACGATCCGCGGGCAGACGTCATCTCCACGCCGAAGTGCTCGAACAGCTCTCCGGCGATCGCATTTCCGTCCAGGGCGTCCATGTCACTCGGAGGGTCAGGTCCCCGTCGGGCCAAAGCGCTCGGTTCTGACCCGGCTGGGGTCATGACCCAGCTCGACCAGTGTTGACGCAACCGCCTCCACGAGCGTGGTTGGCCCGCACACGTAAACAAGCGGTTGCGCCTGCGCCGGCCACGCGACCTGCTCCAGCAGCGCTCGGTCAAGTCGCCCCCGATGCCCCGGCCAGTCCTCGGGCCATTCGCGCGTGAGCGTCAGCTGGATATCGGCACCATCATCGGCGGCCAGGTCCATCAGCTCGTCGCGGTAGATCACATCGCTCAGCGAGCGCGATGAGTAGAGCAGCCGCGACGGGACAGCGCGTTCACCGGTGGCCCAGTAGCGGAGCATCGCACGGAAGGGAACGACCCCCGACCCCCCGGCTACCATCAGCAACGGGCCGCCGAGAGCCTGATCCCAGGCGAAGTACCCCCCGATCGGACCCCGCAGCTCAAGCTCGTCCCCGGGCCGCAGCTCGCCGGTCAGATACGGCGAGACCTCGCCATCCTCGAGGCGCTCGACGGTCAATACGAGCTCGTCGTCCTCGGGGGCCGACGCGATCGAGTAGCTGCGCTGCGCCTGATAGCCGTCCTCAGCGGTGAGGCGCACGTCCACGTGCTGGCCGGCGCGGTGCCCAGGCCAATCCGGCAGCTCGAGCGCGATGCTCCTGCAGCGCGGCGTCTCATCGCGCAGCTCGACGACCCGCCCGAGCTGCCAGGTCAGTCTCCCTGGTAGCGCTGCTCGAGCCATGGGTCACCGTGGTTGTGGTAGCCGTAGGACTCCCAGAACCCCGGCTCGTCATCGAGTGTCAGCGTGAGTCCACGCACCCACTTGGCACTCTTCCAGAAATAAAGGTGCGGCACCAGCAGCCGCGCCGGACCGCCGTGCTCAGGATGCAGTGGCTGGCCGTCATATTCATAGGCCACCCACGACTTGCCTCCGATGACGTCCTCCAGAGCCAGGTTCGTCGTGTAGCCGCCATCGCACCACGCCGTCAGGTACTCGGCCTCCGTTTCGACTCCCTCCAGAAGCGTGTCGACCGACACACCCTTCCAGGTCGCATCGAGCTTGGACCATTTGGTCACGCAATGAATGTCCACAACGATCGACTCCGAGGGCAGCGCGATGAATTCCCCCCACGACCACGAGACCGGATGACCGATCGCCCCGCCGACGGTGAAGCTCCACTCATCCAACGAGGTGTGCGGCGTGGGGCCAGCCGACAGGACTGGGAAATCCTCCGTCAGGTACTGACCCGGCGGAACTCGCGAGGGATCGGCGATAGGACGGCGCCGACCCATGAACCCTCGACTGATC
Source organism: Solirubrobacteraceae bacterium (assembly GCA_036490975.1). Lineage (GTDB taxonomy): Bacteria > Actinomycetota > Thermoleophilia > Solirubrobacterales > Solirubrobacteraceae > Palsa-465. The sequence goes on along the minus strand of DASXCS010000023.1, from coordinate 78,492 downwards.
GGCGGCATCAGCGTGCCTGAGGGTCAGGCAACGGGGCGGTGCGCATGGCTATTTGCCTCAACGATCGCGAACCTCGCCGTGTGCGCCTCAAGCTCGTTGGCCAGGCCTGTTAGCTGGTCTCTGAGGGCACCTACCAGGGGCGAGCCGGCGAGCCGTTCCTCGAGCATCCCGAGGCAGTGGCGGAAGTGAGCCAGGCGCCGCGGCCGGATCAGCCGCCGTTCGATCCGTTCGCCTCGCCGTCCTGCCATCTGGATCGCCACGCGGAGCGCGTGCACCTTGGAGATCTTGTCGGCAGCGAAGATCATCAGCCGCTTCGGCACCGGCCCTGGCATTCCGAAATGCTCGCTGAGCTCCGCAGGCGACACGGCGGTGTCCTCCTCCGCTGCCCGGCATGCTCGCGTTCGGCATACCCCACGGCGGCCCGCGTCTTAGGCAGGCGGGTGAGCACCTCGGCCAATCGCGGTCTGTAGGTCACGGCTCGCCAGCCTACGTCATCGCCCAAATCGAAGCTAAAAATTGGTCTCGACCATGAGGCTCCGGCGAAACTGCAAACGAACTGCCCGGCGCCCAGACACCGAAAGGCCACCCCGACGTATTCAACCTCTGCATCCCGGCGAGCCGAGCCACGGTGGCCTCTCCCCTCCGCCCGGTCCGGTGATCGTCGTCCTCCGCCGGGGGTGGCGGCCTCCAGGGCGCTCCGCGCTGTCACGATGCGTGGCATGCGCGCGTTCGTCCTCTCCGGCGGAGGCAGCCTGGGCGCCATTCAGGTGGGGATGCTCGAGGCGCTGTTCGAACGCGAGATCGCACCCGACCTGATCATCGGGACCTCGGTCGGCGCGATCAATGGCGCATACATTGCTGGGCGGGCGCCGACCCCCGCCACGACCCGGGCGCTCGGCGGTATCTGGAGATCACTGACCAGGGGCGCGATCTTCCCGATCAACCCGCTTACTGGGCTGATCGGCTTCCTCGGGCGCAGCAGCCACCTGGTTCCGGCGGGGAACCTCCGCCGCCTGATCGCTCGGCACGCCGCGATCGCACGCCTCGAGGACTTGCCGATCCAATTGCATCTGATCGCCACCGACGTTCTTTCAGGCCAGGAGCTGCGCGTCTCACGGGGTCTGGCGGTCGATGCCGTGCTGGCGAGCGCGGCGATCCCGTCGGTGTTCCCGCCGGTCGAGTTCGAGGGCCGGCTGCTGATGGACGGTGGCGTCTCTGACAACACGCCGGTCTCTCACGCGGTTGCGCTCGGCGCAACCGAGATCTATGTGCTGCCCACCGGCATTCCGTGCGATCTCACGACGCCGCCGCGAGGCGCGCTCGCAATGCTCCTGCACGCTCTGACCGTACTTACCCAGCAGCGCCTTCATCTCGATATTGAGCTCTACCGCGACCGCGCGCGACTCGTGGTCCTGCCCCCACCCTGCCCTCAGCCGGTCCAGCCAATCGACTTCTCACACGGCGCCGAGCTGATCGAGCAAGCGCTCCAGGACAGCCGCGGCTTCCTCGATAGCCTCGAGAGGTCGGCGGGCGACTCGACCCGGCCCGCGCAGCGCCTGCTCCCGCACACGCACTAGCACGGCACTTGAGTTGTCCGAGGGCTGGCCCGAGGTCCCGCTCCGCGAAGACGCGGCCCCCCAACAGCCGTGATGCTCCCCATCAGCTCGCTATGGCAGTGGCGTGGCCAGCGCCCGGCTGGGGCAGGTCGCCGCGGTCACCTTCTCTAGGCCGGCGGTGATCGTTTCGGCCTCCTCGACGGTCAGAGTGGCCAGGAGCCCGTCGAGCTCGGCGACGTAGACGGCCTGCATGTCGACCAGAATCCGCTCACCGGCCTGGGTCAGCGCGGCCTGCAGCGCGCGGCGGTCATCGGGGCAGGAGACCCGCTCCAGGTAGCCCGCGTCCACCAGCCGGTCCACTAGCTTCGTGATCCCCCCGCGGCTAAGCGTCAGGCGATCGGCCAGTTCGCTCATCCGGGGCCGGCCATCCGGGGTCGACCTGACGGCCAGGAGGAGCTCGTACCAGCTCACCGGCGGTAGGTCGGCCGCGGCCAGCGCGTGCTGGACACGCAGGGTGGCCGCGGCGTGGCTGGTCACCACCGCCCTCCAGGCCTCGACGCGGGGATCGTGGCAGTCCATGCCCTGGATGATATCGGAGGAAATAGTTGATAAGGCAAGTAAATGTGGTACGGTGCTTTCCGTAGCAACTATTTCCATCTCAAACTTTAGGAGCACACTGTGAGCACGACAACCATCCAGGAAGTACCGACAGGCGCATACACGCTCGACCCCGTGCACAGCAGCTTCGGGTTCCGCGTCAAGCACAACGGCGTCTCGACCTTCCGCGGCCAGTTCGAGCAGGTCGAGGCCACGCTCAACGACGGCGTCCTGGACGGCACCGTCCAGGTGGAGTCGGTCAAGACGGCCATCCCTCAGCTCAAGGAGCATCTCCTGGCCCCTGATTTCTTCAACGCCGCCGAGGCGCCCGCGATCACCTTCCGCTCGACGGACATCCGGCTGAGTGAGGACGGTGCGGTGGAGGTCGACGGCGACCTCACGCTCCGCGGGGTCAGCAAGCCGATTACCGCCAAGGGCACCCTCGCCAGCGGCATCGGCATGAGCGGCAGCGAGGTTGCGGGGGTCGATCTGGAGGCCACAATCGACCGTCGCGACTACGGCCTGAACTGGCAGGCCCCGCTGCCTGCGGGCGGAAACGCCCTGGCCTGGGACGTAACACTCCAGGTTCACCTCGAGCTGGCCAAGGCCTAAGCGATGCTGCGAATCCTCGGCATCTCAGGCGGCCTGCGCCACGATTCGCACAACACGAGCCTGCTCCGGGCGGCCGCCCAGCTGCTGCCGTCCGGAGTCGAGCTCGAGGTGTACGACGCTCTGCGCGACCTGCCGCCCTACGACGAGGACACCGACGTCCAGCCGGGCGATCCGGCCGTGGCTCATCTGCGCGAGGCGATCGCCGCCGCCGATGGCGTTCTGATCGCGACCCCGGAGTACAACGGCTCGATCCCAGGCGTGCTCAAGAACGCGCTGGACTGGGCCTCGCGTCCATTCCCTGACAACGCCCTGCGCGGCAAGCCCGTGGCCGTCGTCGGCGCCTCGACTGGTCTGTTCGGCGCCGTCTGGGCACAGGCCGAGGTCCGCAGGGTCCTGGGCATCATCGGAGCCGACGTAATCGACACCGAGCTGCCAGTCGGCATGGCTCACGACGCGTTCGAGAACGGCCAGCTGATCGAGCCCGAACAGCGCGAGGTGCTCCAGGAACTCGTCCAGATACTGGCCGCACGCGCAGGCTCGATGCTGGCTCAGGCAGCCTGAGCCCCGAGCACGTGCCAGCCCTCCCTTCAACCCGTTGGCCGCCTGCTACTGGGCATGGCTCGCTCGCGAAACAGCGGCGGGCAGGCGGACGAGGGCGGTGGAGGGTGCCGCGGATCGGCCGGCGGATGGCGACGATGGGCCTGTTGGCGGCGCTCGTCCTGGCCTTGCTGTTCGCCGTACCCGGACTGCGCGGGGTGCTCCACGAGATCCGCCATATCGGCGCGGGCTGGATCGTCTTGGCGGTGGCTCTCGAGGTTGCCTCGGCAGTCAGCTTCGTGGTGATCTTCAGGCTCTTCTTCGACCGGCTCCCCGCTCGCGACGCGCGCGCTCTGGCCTGGACGACGCAGGGCTCTGGAGCGCTACTGCCCGGCGGGGGCGCCGGCGGGCTCGCCGTCGGCGGCCTGTTGACCCATCTGGCCGGGCAGCCGGGACGTTGGATCGCCCGCCGCTCGGCGGGTGTGTTCTTCGTCGGTGGCGCAGCGTCCGGTCTGGCCTTGGTCGGCTCGGGCTTGGCATTGGCCGCCGGCGCTCCCGGACCGCACGACTTCCCGCGAGTGATACTCCCGACCGCGCTCGCGGCAGCCGGAATGCTGCTGATCGGAGTGCTGCCGATCGTGATCCACGACGGGCGGGGACCACGCTGGCTGCGCGCGCTCGCCACCGGCGTACGCGAGGCCGAGCTCACCATCTTCACCCGCCGGCCGAACTGGAGGCTCATCGGCAGCCTCGGCTACCTCGGCTTCGACGTCGCGGTCCTCTGGATTCTGCTCACTGCCCTCGGACCCGCGCCCAGCGTGGCCGTGGTGGTCCTGGCCTACTCGATCGGCTACGCCGCCAACACACTGCCGATCCCCGGCGGCATCGGCGTGCTGGACGCAGGCCTAACCGGTGCGCTGGTCCTCTACGGCATCTCGCCGGTGCGCGCCGCCGCCGCGGTGATCGTCTACCACGCGATCGCCTTCTGGATCCCCGGGCTGGGCGGCCTGGCGGCCTATCTGCGGCTGCGTCCACGCCTCCTACCGGCCGCCACCGCCCACCAGGACGGCTCTGTAGCTGAGACCTCAACCGCCACCTCGAAGGAGGCACGCGATGACCGCACTTGCCCTGTCTCTCAAACCAATCCACCTCGGCTGGGCCGTCGCCCTCAGCGACGGTCGCGAGCTCGCCCGGTTTATCGGGCTCGGCGCCAAGCGCAGAGCAGTCCGCTACCTGGCTCGCTTCGACGTGCGAACGGAGCTCCGTAATGTCGGCTCATGAGGAGCAGCGTGACCCCGCGCCGACGCGTCAGCAGACAGCCCCCACCTACTTCGTCGGCCGACGAGAATCCGAGGCCGTAGAGATCTACTCGGTTGGCACCAGCGTCACCCGACTTCAGTCGGCTCGCCGCTACGGACAGGCGAGCCTCGAGTGGCACGGCAGCCGCGCCGCGAGGCTCGAGCTAAGCCACGTTCTGATCAGTCAGCTAGTCGAGGAGCAGCCGTTGCCCGCGATCGCGGCTGGCTTCGCCGTGCACATCCTCAGCGACCTCCCCCCCGGCCCCCAACGCCCATGTCTGAACCACTCCCACACGGCGGTCCGACGTCCTCGGTCATGAGGCCCGTCCCCGCAGGACGGACACGAGCGGGCAAGAGCCGCGCCACGGACCGTCACTACCTGGCTGTCGTGGCCGGGGAGGCTCGCCGGCTGGCGCGCCAGCTTCGTCCTCCCGCCGCCGATCGCGGCGGGAGCCGCCAGCCGCTACGCGGCCAGGCAGGCGCCAAGGTCCTGCCCTGACACGCCGGGTCGCTTGGCCGCTCTCACGCCCGCCCGCGGCGACCAGCGCGTCCTGACCGTGCGAGACCTGCTTCGCCGACGACCGGGGGCTTCGGCTCGTGGCGAAGCCGCCTACCGCCAGGGCCAAGCCTCGCCACAGCCGTTGTCATGATTTGCCGGGCGCGCTCGCGTCTTCTCTGGGTGGCCTGGATCGGATGCGTCGGGTCGGTGGGCTAGATGGACCACAGGGCTTGAGTGGGCGAAAGGCGTGCGGCGCGTAGGGCGGGGATGAGTCCAGCTACCGCGCCGATGATGAGGGAGGCCGTGATGCCGCCGGCCCAGGCTTCGGGGGGGATGATGGTGGCCCAGTGTTTGGTGTCGGCGTACACGGCGGTGGCTGTGGCGCCGACGGCGACGCCGACGACGCCGCCGAGCAGTCCGAGGAGGAGGGCTTCGGAGAGGAATTGGGTGCGGATGTGGCCGCGGGTGGCGCCGAGGGCGCGGCGCAGTCCGATCTCGGAGCGGCGTTCGAGCACGGAGATGATCATGATGTTGGCCACGCCGACCGCGCCGACGAGGAGGGCGACGGCGCCGAGGCCGAGGAAGAGGCCATCGAAGGCGCCTTTGGCGTCGGCTTGGGCGACCAGGGCGTCGGAGGGTTGGCTCACGTTGACGCCGCTGGGGTTCTCCGGGTTGGCGGTGTTGGCGAGGAGGTTGTCGGCGGCGTTCACTCGCTCGTTCTGGGCGCGGAGGTAGATCGTCGACGGATGGCCGTCGAAGCCCAGGTACTTCTCTGCGGCGGGGTAGCCGACGAGGACGGCAGAGTCGATGTCAGAAGCGAGCACCGCGGGTCTGAGGATGCCGGTGAGGTAAAACCATTGGCCGCCGATCCAGATGCGCTCACCGGGGTAGACGTGGTCGATGCCGAGGAGTTGGGCGCTGGTGGCGCCGAGTACGGCGACGGGTTCCTGCGCGGTGGCGGCGTTGAGGTAGTGGCCGTCGGCGAGGGTGGTTGCGATGACCGGGAGGAGGTTGAGAGATGCGGCTTCGACGGTGAGGCCGTTGGTGTTGGTCGAGGGGATGAAGGGGCCGCGGTAGGCGCCCGCGCCGCTCACTTTGCCGGAGCTCTGCACTTGTTCGACGCCGTTTATGCGTCCCATCATCGGCGCAGCGGCGGTGGGTAGTTCGACGGTGCCGCCGGTGGCGCTCTGGCCGTTGGTGGCGGTGAGCAGGTTGGTGCCCAGCTGGTTGATCTCGGCCAGCAGCCCGGCCTGGGAGGAGGCGGACAGGCCGAGCACGGCGACGATCGCGGCCACGCCGATCGCGATCCCGAGTGCGGACAGCCCGGCCCGGAGCTTTCGGGTGCGCAACCCGGCGGTGGCCAGCCGCGTGAGGTCAGATGGCTGCAGGCGCCTGCGCCCTGGGATGGCGGTCGCGGTCACGACGACTCCTCACGGACCGAGCGGGTGTCGGCAACGATCCGCCCGTCCAAGATCTCCACCTTACGGGGCATGCGCTCCGCGATCGCGTGATCGTGGGTGATGACCACGATCGTCGAGCCGGCCTGGTGGAGCTGGTCGAGTAGGCTGAGGATGGCATGGCCGGTTGCCTGGTCAAGGTTGCCGGTCGGCTCGTCGGCCAGCACGATCGCGGGCTGATCGACCAGGGCTCGGGCGATCGCGACCCGCTGGCGCTGCCCGCCGGAAAGCTGGGTCGGTCGGGCGTGCGGGCGCTCGGCTAGGCCCACGAGCTCTAGGGCGTCGAGCGCACGCAGGCGACGCTCACCGATGGGGACGCCGGCGTAGAGGAGCCCGTCGGCGACGTTATCCAAGACTGTCGCGTGCTCGGCCAGGAAGAACTGCTGGAAGACGAACCCGATCCGGGTGGCCCGCAGATAGGCCACGTCCTCATCGGGCATCGCGGCCGCGTCGAGGCCGGTGATCCGCACCCGGCCGCTGGTCGGCCTGTCGAGCGTCCCCATCAGCTGCAGCAGGGTGGTCTTGCCCGAACCCGAGGGACCGACGATGGCGACCAGCTCACCCGGGCCGACGGTGAGGTTCACTCCGCGCAGGGCCTGGACGGGCGGCTCGCCGGGATACGTCTTGGTCACGTCGTCGATGTCGAGCACCGGCGCCCCAGGACCCTTGATCGTGATGCCGTTGTCCGCCGCCGCGGCGGTGTCTTCCGATGGAGGCGATGGGGTGCGGGTCATGCTGACGGGACCACCACCTCTTGACCGGCGGTCAGGCCCGAGCCGGTGACCTGCACGAGCCCGTCGGCGTCGTCGAACAGCCCGAGTGAGACCGGGACGAGGTGATTGTTGTCGGTGCCGGCGCCGGCGATCTCGACGGCGTAGCCACCGCCTGACTGGGCGAGCAGCGCGGAGACTGGGACGACCAGCGCGTCGGGCACGCTGGCGGTGGTGATACCAACCTGCACCGGCGCCTGATCCCATGTGCCCGTGGCACGCGGATCGGACGGGGCGACGTCGACGGTGATGGTTGGTGTGCTGCCAGATGCGCACGTGTCCGTCCCAGCCGTGGCGGAGCTGGATCCCGACCCGCCGGCCCCGGAGCTCGATGGGCAACTGGCGACGGTTGCCACCGAGGAGACAACCCCCGGGGTGGTCTGGTTGTTGGGCAGGGTGATGCTCACCTTGTTCCCGACCGCCACGCTGGTCTGTTGGGAGGCGTCGAGCGCCACCTGTACCTGGCGAGTGGTCGAGGTGCCCTGCAGCACCGCCTCTCCGGGCTGGGCGCTGCCGCCGGGCTGGACTGACACGCTGGTCACCCGCACCGCGAGCGGTTCGAATACCGCCTGGCCACGAGGCAGCGTGCCAGTCCGGGCGATCCCCACCGCGGCCTGGAGCTTCTCCACGGCCGCGGTCGTGGCCGACCCAAAGAACGCGGACCCCGGATGCAGCTGAGCCCGGGGGGCGTAGCCGAGCGCAACCAGATCGCGGTTGAGCTCAGCGACGTCGGGGCCGCTCGCGCCCGCCGACAGGGTTCGATACGCCGGTGTTGACCCGTACAGCAGCACCACCGGGCTGTTGTTTACGCGGTACAGCGCGTGACCCTGCGAGATCACCTGACCGACCGCGGGCAGGCTGGTGTACGTGCCGTGGGCCTGGTTCACCACCGAGTAGGGCGAGCCGTCTGACCTAGCCCGATATGTCAGGACCCCACCCTGCGAGACCATCGCCGAGAGCGTTCTCTTCTCGACCCGCGCGGTGCCGACCGGCGGCGGCCCCGCCGCCGCCACCGCTGGCTTTCCACCGGACATGACGAGCACGACACCGGTGACGACCACCGCGCCCGCGACGGCCGCCGGCACCCAGATCTTCCATCTCATCCGCCTGACCCCCCTCCTGTCCCCGCGTCAGGTCCGAGGACGCTGCCGCACGTGTGGGTCGCGGCGTTGAGGATGCTCATGCCGCTCGGCGTATTGGAGGATGGGATGTGATCGGTATCGATGAGGGGCTGCCCATTGACGGGGTCGGGAAAGTCGGGCACCCCGTGCGCGCGAATGCACGCGGCGAACCTGAGCGCCGCCGATTGCTGCTTGGCGCTGCGGTGCGCGCTCAGGGTGCCCGGCGGCTGCAGCGTCTTGCATGCGTTGACGGCCGCCGTGAACGTCGCGGCGGTGACGTCGACTGCGAAGTTGAAGTTGCCCGTCGCGTCCGGGTCCGGGAAGTGAGGGACGCCGTGCGCTCGCACGCACTCGGCGAACTTCACTCCCTTCTCCCGCCTCGTAGCCTGCCTGTTACCGCCGTTGCTCGCGCTGGCCGAACTGACGCCGCCGCCGGCGTTGCCAGCGCTGCTGGCGGTGCCAGTAGCCGCGTTCGAACCACACCCCGCGCCGCTCATGGCGATCACGCTGACGAGGACAAGGGCGACCAACAGCCGTCGTTTTCTGATCACGTTTGCTCCACAGAGATGTTGGGCGGTTTTGCTGACAGCGGTTCCCGCGCAGACGTGCTCATCACCGGCCCGGTAACGCGCGCGGCGGAGCGCCAGATGAGCCCGTCGGAGTTCCCGTCGTCGACCGGACCGGTGAGTAGGCCGTCGACGGCGGCGTCCGGTCGATGACGGCGCCGAGGAAGAAGCAGCACGGATGGCTTCTACTGCCGGGCCCGGCAACGAGCCCGCCGGAGAGTTGGCTGACGTGGACCAGCCTGCAGTGCCTCGGGTCGCCCGAGGGACGCGTGAGCCAACCAGGGCAATGTCCCGGTCGGTGACGGCGCCGAGGACCGAGCCGGGATCGACCGATCCCGCTCCATTGGTGAGGCTGTCGATCGCGCCGGAAGGGGCCCAGCAGGCGCAGCCGGCCTAGGCGCCCTCGCATTGGCGACCTTAACCGCCTTCTCATGGTTGACGGCGTTGGTGTTGGCGGCGCGGCTGCCACGGCCGGTCCCGGCCAGCGCTGTCGCACCGCACGCGCGGATCACGCCGATCACGGCAATGAGGGCGAGGACGGACAGGGGATGTCGTTTTCGGGTCATGTTTTCGGGTCATGTGGCTCCTCTTGGTTGTGTGTGCGTGGCATCAGTTCGAGCCCGGAGGGCCGGGAGGGAGTAGCTGCCACTGTCCGTCCTGGTTGGAGGGACCAACCCCCGGAGACGCGATCGCGGGCCCGCCGGCCGCGGGGGCGACGGAGTCGACCAACTGATGCGCGGCCTCTCCGGCGGCGGCGAGGATCGCCTGCGTGTTGCTGCCCTGCCCCTGGCCCAGCACCACACCGACGGCGGTCACAGGTCGCCCGCCGACCGTCAAGTCGGTGAAGAACGCCAGGCACCCACCCGCGGCGGAGTCCGACCCGGTCTTGCCGGCGTATCCGTCGGCGATCAGCGGGTTGAAGTTCGTGACTGTGCCGGCGACCGGTAGCGTCACACTCGGCATCGAGACGATCTGACGGAACACCGCGAAGCGCATCGCCTGGCGCAAGACGCGCAGCTGGTCGGCGGCGGTGGACACCGTGCCGGGGTCAAACCCACTGGGATCTGTGTAGGTCGTGTGGTCCATCCCGAGCGCGCGCGCCTCGGCGTTCATCTCGGCCACGAAACCGGTTTCGCCACCGGCCACCTGGGCGGCGAGGATCCAGGCGATGTTGTTGCCCGACGGGATCATGAGCGCCTCGAGCAGCTGGCGCTCGGTCAGCTGCTCGCCCGCTGCCACCGCCACGCGCGACTGGTTCTCGGAAGCGTCCTGGGCCGCGTCCTGCACCTCGGCCTCGGTGACGATGAACGTGAACCCGGCCTGCGCGCCGGACAATGGGTAACGCTTGAGCACCAGGTACGCCGTCATCACTTTCGCCACGCTGGCGATCGGAACCGGCTGTTGATCCGGGCTCGCCGCCGGCCGACCGTTGCCGAGCACCAACGCCGCCTGCCCCTGCAGCGGCCAGCTGACCGCCGACATGGAGGTACGGCGATGGTCGGTCCGCGTGCGCGCCGTGGGCATACGCACATGGCCCGTGTCGTTCAGAAGCTGGCCAGCCGTATAGGCGAGAAACAGGACCACGACGACGCCGAGCAGCAGACGACGACGACGCGCGCGGTACGCGCTCCGTCGGCTCCAGCGGGCTGCTGTTTGTGCTGGTTGGCTGTAGGCCATGCCCCCAGTGAAGACAGCGTCGGGTTGCCAGCACGTATGCGTTTTTTGATATGCCGACGATATGTCCGGGCTGCCAGCATGAAGCGAATGCGCGTACTGATCGTCGAGGACGAGCCGCTGATGGCCGAAGCCATCCGCGACGGGCTACGCCTCGACGCGATCGCGGCCGACATCGCCGGTGACGGAAACACCGCGCTCGAGCTACTCGCCACCGGCGCCTACGACATCGCCGTGCTAGACCGAGACATCCCCGGTCCATCCGGTGATGAGATCGCCAGACGCATCGTCGCCTCCGGCAGCGGCATGCCGATCCTCATGCTCACCGCTGCCGACCGACTCGACGACAAGGCCACCGGATTCGGACTCGGTGCCGACGACTACCTCACCAAGCCATTCGAGCTCCAAGAACTCGTCCTCCGGCTCAGAGCGCTCGACCGCCGCCGCGCCCACCACCGGCCACCCGTGCGCGAGACCGCCGGCCTGCGCCTGGATCCGTTCCGCCGCGACGTTCAGCGTGATGGGCGCTACGTGCCGCTGACCCGCAAGCAGTTCGCCGTGCTCGAGGTGCTCATGTCCGCCGACGGCGGCGTCGTCAGCGCCGAAGAGCTCCTCAAACAAGCGTGGGATGAGAACGCCGACCCATTCACCAACGCCGTGCGGATTACGGTCTCGGCGTTGCGCAAGCGGCTAGGCGAACCCTGGATCATCGCCACCGTGCCCGGCGTCGGATACCGCATCAACAACCAATCAGAGAACGAGCCTGAGCGAGACGCACGTGGATAGAGTCCCGGAGCTGAGCGGCCCCCTCAACGTCAGCCTCAAGCGCGACGAACAGGCCTGACGATGTCGCGCCTCTCGCTCGCCCGGCTCGCGCCACGTCGGATGCTGCACCTGCCGTCTGGGACGGTGCGTCTGCGCCTCACCCTGCTCTACAGCGGCCTATTCCTCGTCTCAGGAGTGGCGCTGCTCGCGGCTACTTACCTGATATTCCGTAGCAACAGCGGGGTTGATCTGATCGTCCCGTCTGGGATTTCGCATCGGCCCGCTGTCCCGGGCGCACGCAACGGTGCTCCGCCCAACCCGGAGGTCTTCGGCCAGGTGCGCCAGATGTACGCCGCCTCCGTCGCGCGCAACACCCACGGTCTCCACCAGGGGCTTCTCGAGTCCGGGATCGCGTTGGCGATTATGACCGCGGTCTCGATCGCGTTCGGCTGGCTGGTCGCCGGCCGGGTTCTGCGCCCGTTGCGAACGATCACGGCGACAACGCGACAGATCTCCGAGCGCAACCTGAACGAGCGCCTCGCGCTCTCGGGACCCCGCGACGAGCTGAGGGCTCTCGCCGACACCGTCGACGGCCTCCTCGCGCGACTCGAGGCACACGTCAACGAACAGCAGAGATTCGCAGCCAACGCATCCCACGAGCTGCGCACCCCACTGGCGCTCACGCAGACTCTGCTCGATGTCGCCCGCAACGATCCGAACCGCGTCAACGGTGAACTTGTCGAGAACCTTCACACCGTTAACACCCGAGCGATTGACCTCACCGAAGCACTGCTGCTGCTCAGCCGCGCCGGCCAACGGTCCTTCGCCCCGGAACACGTTGACCTGTCCCTCATCGGAGAAGAGGCCACGGAAACACTCCTCCCGCTCGCAGAGAAGCACGGCGTCAGCATCGAGACCTCGGGCGATGAGACACCGACCTGGGGCTCGCGTGCGCTCCTGCTGCAGATGACGTCCAACCTTGTGCACAACGCCATCGTCCACAACCTCCCTGAACACGGCACCGTATGGGTGACCACCAGCCTTAACCCGGAGAACGTGGTGCTCACCGTCGAGAACACGGGCGAGCAGCTCACCCCACAGCTGGCTTCCACCCTGGCCGAGCCGTTCCAACGCGGCACCCGGCGGATACGCGCCGACCACGCGGGGGTCGGCCTCGGCCTGGCAATCGTCAACAGCATCGCCCAAGCACACGACGCCACGCTCACCCTCACCCCCCGGGCCGCCGGCGGGCTATGCGCCACGGTGCGCCTTCCCGCCGCACCGCCGGACACCGACAGATGATTATCCACGCAATGGCCGAACCGCCCGAACCCGGCTATCTGAACGCGCGGGTTACGCCGGACGAAAGCGATCACGAGGGCTCCTGCGGCGGCAGCGGCCACTCCAGGCGCGGAGTCCGTTGACCATCGCCGGCGGGCACCCGCTCTCGTTGTCGTACCGGCGTCTCGGCGACGCGGCGCAGAGACCAGCTTCCGCGGGATGCGCAATCGGATCGCGCGGCCGGCTGGTGTTCCGACGGCTGGCGGCACGGAGCGACTTCGTTCCGTCGTGCGCGAGCTCTCTGATCTCGACTGGGCGCGAGCCGGGCCCGCGCGCATGGGTACCGTTGTGGGCATGGCCACGGGTACGCCATTGCCGACGTTGCCGGTCACGATTACCGGTCGCCGCGATCGGGAGCGGCAGCGACTTACGAGCCGTGCGCGACGGTTGACGGAGCTCGGCTTGGCCTGGCATGCGCTCGAGGCGGCGATTGCGATCGCCGCTGGCGTGACCGCCGGGTCAGTCGCGCTGGTCGGGTTCGGCGCGGACAGCGTGATCGAGGCTGGCGCCGGGCTTGTCGTGCTGTGGCTCGTGACCGGCGAGCGGCTGAGCTCGCACAGCGCCGAGCGACGCGCGCAGCAGCTGATCGCCGGCAGACGATGCTCTGCTCCTACCTCTCAGCCGCGCTGCTCGTCGGCTTGCCCGCGAACGCTCTGGGTGGATGGTGGTGGGCCGACCCAGTGGTCGCGCTCCTGATCGCAGCGGTCGCGCTCGCCGAGGCGCGCGGCGCCTGGCAAGGCGAGAGCTGCAACTGCAGCTAGCCCCACGGCCGCTCCTTCTTCGACCACACGTCGGGCATCTGCACGGCACCGGACACCACCTCCCTTGCGCGCGCAAGGAGGGCTAGCGGATCCACGCGAAGCGGCGTGCCGGCTTCAGGGGCACCGTCCGTGGGAGTGAGACGAGACATCGTCTCGCCACGATTGGCGGGGCTGGGTTATGGTTGCCGATCACTGCGAATCGACGTGCGAGTGTGCCGTCGATCCAACACGCCGAGAAGGAGAGGGGCAGCAGATGCACGCAGTTCTGATCGAAGTCGATACCAGTGGGCAGCCGGATCCAGAGGTGGGGCTTCAAGGCCTCCGCGAGCAGGTCGTGCCAGGTGTCAGCCAGGCGCCCGGATTCCAGGCTGGATACTGGCTAAGGCCTCTTGAGGACGCGAAGGGAACGTCGCTGGTGCTGTTCGACACCGAGGCCAACGCCGAGGCCGCTTCACAGGCGCTCGGCGTCGGGAGCAACCCGATGCCCGGCGTAACCGTGGTACGCAGAGAAGTGCGGGAGGTCGCCGCATCGGCGTGACCTCAGGATGAGCTAGCGCTCGCTCCCCGTTTTGAGCGACGGCGCCTCAGCCCAGCCGTCCAAGTACGTGCCCCGCGCGCTCGTGCTCCCGGCCGAATCTGTCAATACGCCTGGCTTGTGCTCTCGCCCGTGCGAGGAACCGTGCCCGAGCGAGGGGGCGATCGTGTCAAAGGCTGGCGTTAGGGGTCCCTCGACATCAAGGGCGACCCGTAGTACACCATCCGTTCAATGCTTCGTCGTTTGGCGGCGCTATCGCGGATCTGCTCGGGGGTCTTGGAGCGGGGCAGGCAGTTCAACGCGCTTCGCGCGCTGTCGTATCTGAGATGTCGGCTCGAATGGCGGCGGGTCGCGCTGGAGCTTTCCACGCGGCCGCCTGATTCAAGTTCGTCCAGCCGGCGAGCTGTGAGGATCGCTGGGCTCGCCGCGCTTCTCATCATCACCGCGACGGTTTCTGGCTGCATCGCCGACAGGACGAACACGATCTCTCACACCGGGGGCGTCCGCCAGACCCTGCGAGGACCGGGCGGACTGCAGGTGCGGCTAGTCCGCTATCTGCCCCGCGTGCCGGCAAGGCACGACGTCTCCGGGCTCGCGACGCCCACGCCGGGCATGCACTTCGTCGCCTTCCTGATTCACATGTGCATCGCCACGAGCTACCTACCCACGATCGCGCCGCAGAACTTCGCCCTCGCGCTCGCCAACGGCGTCGACGCGACGCTCAAGTTCCCGCAGAGCGTGTTCGCTAAGGATCTCGATCTGCTCGGTGCGGCTGGCTGCGAGCGCGGCCACATCGTGTTCGAGGTCCCGCACAACGAACGGCCAACTGCGCTGCGATTCGGCCTCGACTGGAGCACCACCGACATGGAGGGGTTCACTAACAGCACGAAGCTCCGGTTCGAATGGAAACTCAGCCACGCCAACTTGAAACGAGGATGACGACGACGCAAGGATCTGGAACTCGGGGCAGGGTTTGACTTCGGCCAGCCAGGTGAGGTGTCCGCGCCCCAAGCGGCGTTCCACATACGCGAAGTGGCGATCGTTCGCCGCACGTCTCGCTCCAGCGCGGCTTCGCCACGCCGGGCTGCTGAAACCACACGCTGTAGAAGCCTTCGCCGAAGTGACGTCGCATGATCTCGAGCGGTGGGGCGGGTGCACGAGGCACGAACGGCACCGACAGACCGCCCACAGTGCTCACGTGTGGGGTGCCGGGTTTCGGGCGCTTTCGCGGGTCTGCGCGGATGGTGCGCCTGTCAGCGTTGCAACTTCGGTGCCGCCGCTAGGACTCTGACAACCTCCCCACGTTCGATGGCCTCCAGCGGCTCAGCTGGTCTCGCGGATGGGATGGGAGACGGACCGGACGCACGTATGGCTCGCGGAGCTCGTGAGCGGACTTTCGCCTGGGACGGGCGTCCTCGTTTGCACTCAGGCCGCGGGTAGGCTGAAGCGGATCCGTGTTCGAGGGGCGGATTCTGCGAGCCAGATCCGGCCTCCGTGTGCCTCGATGATGGCGCGAGAAATCGCCAGCCCGAGGCCAGCGGAGCCGTTCTGGCCTGACACGCGGGTTGGGCCCTGGACGAAAGGCTCAAAGATCCGGTCGCGTACGGCGGGATCGATGCCGTTTCCGCTGTCGGCTACCTCGATCTCGATTGCCGGGCCGGGGATGCGCGACGCGCGAATCACGACACTGCCATCGGAAGGGGTGTGGCGAATCGCGTTTTGGATCAGGTTGAACAGAACGCGCTGGAGCCGTTCGGGATTGCCCCGCGCGCTGGTCGCGTGATCATCCAGTTCGGTCCGCACGACGATTCTGTCTGCGTCGGCGTGGGGCCGCATCGCCTCGACGGTTTCCCGCACCAGTTCATCGACGCGCACGTGCTCCACCGACCAGTGCACGTCGCCTGCCTCGAGCCGCGAAAGCTCGAACAGATCTTCGATCATCGAGCCGAGCGCCCGCACGTGTGCTGAGATCAGCCGGAGCTGCTCGCGGGTGCGTTCGGGTTCAAAGATGTTGTCCTCGAGCCCCTCGGCGATCAGCTGAAGCGTGGTGATTGGCGTGCGCAAGTCGTGCGAAACCGCTGCGACCAGCTCGCGTCGCGCGCGCTCCTCGCTCGCAACCTTGGAGACCATCGCCTCCACGTCCATTGCAAGGATCGCGAGCTCGTCGTGTCCCTTGACCGGGATATCGACGTGGCGGGATCCCTCGCCGACAGCGGCCACTGCGGTGCGGATGGCATCGAGGCCCGCCAGATCACGCCGCGCCACCAGCCGCGCTGCACCCAGGCCGCCGAGGCCGGCGTACCCCGCCGCCAGCGCCATGAAGAAAGCGTCGTGCTTGGAGACAAACATGAACCAGGCAAACAGAGCCACCACGATGCCGAGCTGCACCGCGACGAGTACGGCGAGCGCGCCGAATCGACGCCGCAATCCACCGATCCATTGTGGGCGGCTCGCAAGCAGCTCGGCCACGATGATCGTGGCTGCGCCGACCGGAGCGAGGATCGCCACCGAGGTCACAAACGCGGCCTGGCCATAGACGGGCCAGGCAATCGCCGAGACTAGGGCGGCGGCGAGCAGGGCCACCGTGACCCGAAACGCAGAGCGGTTCATGGTGCGCACCGGTACCCCACCCCCCAGACGGTTTCAATCAGCCGGGGGCGAGTCGGGTCTCGTTCGAGCTTTGCCCTCAGTCTGCGGATATGCACTGTGACCGTCGAGGTGTCCACGTAGAAGGTGTACTGCCACACCCGGTCCATCAGCTGATTACGGGTAAACGCCTGCCCGCGATGGCGCGCCAGGAACAGCAGGAGCTCGAACTCGCGGACCGTCAGGTCCACAGACCGGCCGTCGAGGGTCACTCGGCGTCCGCCAGGGTCGATCTCCAGTCCATCGAACTGAAGAGGCGGCTCCGATTCGCGCGCGGGCTCGAGCCGGCGCATCATCGCGTCCACACGAGCGACCAGCTCTGCCGGGGAAAACGGCTTAACAACGTAATCGTCAGCGCCAAGCCTCAATCCGATCACGCGGTCGGACTCCTCGCCTCGGGCCGTAAGCAGGAGAATCGCCGTCCGCTTGGCGTCCTGGTGACGGAGGCGGCGCATGACCTCCAAGCCGTCCACGTCAGGCAGCATCAGGTCGAGTACGACGACATCCGGTCGATCGGCGGCAGCCTGCTTGAGCGCCTCCTGACCTGTTGTGGCCACGCGGGCTTGGTAGCCGGCACGGCGCAGGTACCGGAACACGACATCGCCGATCGTCGGCTCGTCATCGACGACAAGCACCTTGCCGCGGACATGCGCCATCCGGGTTGCGCTCATACGTACACGGTACGGACCAGTCGAGGTGGGCGACGCCTATCAATGCATCGTTCATCGTCCCGTAATAAAGGCGCAGCACACCTGCAGCGGTCGGGCACTGATTCGAGCGGTTGGCGGTCCGACGCCTGCCAACCAGCCTTGCGCTCCGGCCAGGCGCCCGCTTTGCGCGGGTTGCGCCTCTCGAACCCGAGCGCACTATCGGCTCCTCAATCGTCAGTACAGCCGCGCGTCACACATCTCACTCGGGCACGGACGTAAGGAAACTGTCACATCCTACGTAAGTCTTAACACCTGGCTCGCACCATTGAAACCGGCAAATGGTTGCGTGACTCTGGAGTAGCCAACCTCAACCGGAAGGGTCATGCAAATGCATCAAGTCTGTACACGCTCACGAATGCTCAAGAGCTGCATCACGCTCTTGCTCGCGTTAACAGCGACTGCCGCGGCGGCCGCCTCCCCGACCACCGCGTACGCTGCCACCTCTGCCGTAGTCGGACACCTGTACGTCAACGACAACACGACGGGTACGAACACCATCGCTGGGTTCGATCGTCACGCTGACGGCACCCTATCTCCTGTATCAGGGTCTCCATTTGCAGCGGGCGGCTCGGGAACAGGCGCCGGACTCGCATCTCAGGGCGCGGTTCAGCTCAGCACTGACGGTCACTATCTGATCGCCGTGGACGCCGGCAGTAGCCAGATCTCGGTTCTGAAGATCATGCACGACGGGACTCTCCGTCAGATCCCAAACGGAATCGTCCCCTCCGGGGGCATCACCCCGGTTAGCGTGACGGTGAACGGCGACCTCGTATACGTGGCCAACGCCGGCCCCGGCGGATCGAATTACACAGGCTTCATACTCAACCGGGGCGGGCACCTGCGGCCGCTGGCCGGCTCCACGATCGCCCTGTCCGACGCCGCGCAGCCTGGCGACGTGCTCTTCAACTCGACCGGCACAAACCTGGTCGGCACAGAGGTCGGGACCTCTGAGATCGACAGCTTCCAAGTGGCTCGCCACGGCCTGCTAACCGCAGCGCCAGGCTCCCCGTTTCCCGCCCAGGGCCTCGGGCCGTTCGGCAGCGAATTCCGTCCCACCAACCCAGGCCAGCTGTTCGTTTCCAACGCGCACAACACCGCGACCGACAGCGGCACCGTCTCGGCGTTCAATGTCTCCGCGAACGGCGCTCTCTCATCGATCGGATCTTCACCGTTCGCGGATGGCCAGATGGCACCGTGCTGGGTCGAGATCAGCCACGACGGCAGCTACCTATTCACCGTAAACACCGCATCGGGCAGCATCTCGCGGTACGCGATCGCCCACGACGGAACGCTGACGCTGCTCGGCAGCACACCGGTGAGCGGCAGCGGGGGCGCCGGCGCAGTCGACGCCCGCCTGAGCCCCGATGGCCGGTGGCTATTTGTCGACGAGAGCAAGCTCGACGCCATCGACACGTTCGCCGTCAGCGCCGGAACCCTCACAGAGGCAGCCAGTTCTCCGACTCCGCTGCCCGCCGGCGCCACACCAGCCGGACTGGTCGCCAACTCGACCCACCGCCACTAAGACGAGTCCCCTCATTGCGAGGGCCGGAGGCCCACCGCTTCCGGCCCTCGCGTGAACGGACGAGACGCATGCCGGCGCCGAACCTCCACCGAAAGCAGCCGCTCGTCGGTCCGCTCGGCCGGTCGCTTCACCACTCCATCGCGCGGCAGCGGAAGTAGCGCCCAGTACCTAGGCAGGGCGCCGCCAGCTAGTCGACGCTGGTCCGCAAATTCGCGACGTGTCTCAGATCCGTGGAGCAGGTCGTCTGCGATCCGGCCGCGGGCGTGTGGAGGCTCAGCATCCGTGCCCGCCTGAGCCCGCGGCAGATGATCGTGTGCGGCGCGCCGCCCGGCAGCGAGATCAGCGTGCCTGGGCCGACGCTGTGTGTTGTCGCGGCGAGTGTTGCCTCCAGCTCTCCCTCGATCACGAAGAACGAGACAAGCTGGTGGTCGTGATGGGGCAACGGCAGATTCAGATGTCGTTCATGGAGCTGCCACTCCACGACGCGCATGTCGGGTAGGGCGCACCTAAGCCGGCACCGCGGATTCCTGCCCGCCGGGGACTCATCGCCGACATCGGGGCTGACGATTGCTTCGCTTGCTGCCAGGCCACCAGTCGTTGGCACCTTGGAGATGTCCCACTCCACTTCGATGCCGTCGCGGAGGCCACGCATGAATGTGGCGAAGCCGCCGTCCTGCGCGTGGATGGTGAGCCAGCGTGCGGGGCGGTCGCCGTCGGTGCGGAAGGAGTGGGCTACTTCCGGCGGCGCGGCGATAAATCCGCCCTGGGAGACCGTGATCGTCCGGGCCTCGCACCCGATCTCGAAGGTCAGCGAGCCCTCGAGGACGTAGAACGCGTCCGTGTGGTGGTGATGGATGTGCGGGCCGGCTACCTGTTGGCCGGCCGCGTAGCGCGCGTGGGTGATCGTGATCTGCTCGCGTGCGAGGAGGATGCTGCCCTCGCGCTCGACGGTCCGCAGGAGCGGCTCGCCCTCGGTGATCGGGAGGATCACGCCGCCGGTCTCAAGGTTCGGCTGTGAGGAGGTGCTCATCGTTGCCGCCTGGCTATGGAATGGCCCGGGCGATTAGGCTCGTGTCCTGGCGGTCGAGTTGAGCCGCGAACCTGTGATCGTTATGACTGTGGGTCGCGGCGGTTGTCGCCGGCGGGTGGATCTGGACGTCTGGCGAGCGCGGGAGGCCGGCGGGGCCGGCGGCCCACGGGCCTATCGGTCCCAGGCGAGGGTCGGGGGTGATCGTTTCGGCGTCGACGCGGATCGAACAGAGCCCATGATCGAGCACTGGCGGGTCGGGGTCACAGCACCAGGTCAGGTAGTCGCTGGGGTGAGGCCGTGGCTGCGCATTACCTCACCGATCGCGGCCAGATTCGGGGGGCCTCCGGCGCTGGCGGCGAGGACCTCGGCGATCTCGCGGAAATAAGCTGGCCCGAACACGGCCGGGGTCGCGATCGCCAGGAACGTCGCGTCAATGTCGCCGCGGTTCTCAAACCCGTGAATCTGCCCGCGCCGCACGCACACCGCCTCGCCGGGCCCGACGTCGACCGTCTCGCCATCAATAGTCCATGTTGTCGTGCCGATGAGCCCGTAGATCGTCTCCTCGAAGCCGTCGTGACTGTGGGGCGTCGGCATCCGCGAGTCGGCTGGGACGTAGCACTCGAACACCGACGCACTCCCGTTTGAGTCCGCGGCCTCGACCAGGAAGCGCACGCCGAGTTCACCGACCGTGATTGTGTCGTTGTCCATGGTCTTGTACATGCTGGCTCCTCTCCGTGGTCTTATGCATGTGGCTCCCCTCAGGCAAACATTGAGTAAAGCGACTTGACCAGTGTATACTGGGCGCATGGGCTTGTCAAGTGGCTTTACTCAACCTGACGTTGCGCCCGCACCACCACCGCCGCCGCTGATCGGCGCGCTCCTGCGAGTCCCGTACGAAACCGTGCGCGCCCGGATGCTCGCCGGGCTCCACGACCGCGGCTTCACCGATCTCGTCGCAGCCCACGTGGACGTGTGGCGCTACCCCGGCCCCGAGAACCAGCGCCCATCCGAACTCGCGACCCAAACACGCATGACCAAACAGGCGCTCAACTACCTCCTCGGCCAACTCGAACAGCTCGGATACCTGACCCGCGAAACCGACAACAACGACCAACGCTCCAAGCGCATCCGCCTCACCCCCAGAGGCCAAGCTGCAACCGAGGCGATCTACGAAAGCATCCAAGACCTCGAAACCCAATGGGAACAACAGCTTGGACCCCGGAGGTTCGGCCAGCTACGCCGCCTACTCACGCAGCTCAACACGATCACCACGCCGACGAACGACCAGGCCTAACCAAACCGCGCGGGCAGGAGCAGCAACTCCCCCGGCCGAGGCGTGCCCGATGTTCGCGGGCGGAGCGCATCTGGGCCTTGGACAGAACGGGATTGCCGGCGGAGTCGAGTGCCCACGAATCCAGGCCCTAAGCATCGGACTGCCAGGATCCCGCTGGCATCGGCCGGTTGGCGGATTGGTGTCAGCCTGATGCGACTCGTCTAGCTCCCCACCAAGACTCCGGTCTTGGCCCGGCCGGTCCCTCTGGTCCCGGAGGTGCCGCCGCCAAGGGTTTACGCCACGCCACCGCTTTCCGCGTGAACGCGACTCGAGGGCGGCCAACGGAGCGGGAGGCGGTTGACTCGTGATCACTAGGCAGGAACACTGTTCTTCGTTTGGCCGACGGCGGCGGACTGCCCGCGCGTTGTCTGACATCCCATTATCTCCGCGGAGAATGTTCCGACGGCGGAGCGGTCGCGGCCGGGGTCTTCTTGCTAGCAGCGCCCCTAGCAGCCTGGAGCGCCCGCCAGCCCCGAAACGTCTCCACGGTGGCCACATCCTTGCAACCACGCCGAGGCTTCGCCAGGGACCCACCGCAATCTTTTCCGGAGAGCGCGCCCCGACGTGCGCACCGGAGAAGTGCGTACGGCCGGGAGCCTTGGTGACGAAGCAGACGATGTTCGTCGAGGCGCTCGGCGCACGGTCGTGATGGTTGAAGCCCTCGGCTCAGGCCGGGCTGGCTGCACCGACGAGGGGGCGCGGATCTGGGCTGGGGGCGTCCGTTGGCTCCACGAGCCGGAGTCCGAGTGCGTTCGCGCAGTGAGCTGCGCACGAGCCGGGGAGGGATTCCTCCCAATGGCCTGCGGACAGCAGCAGCCATCGCTCGCCGCTCTCCCGGGCTAGGAAGCCAGCGGTTTCAAGCGACTTCAGCGCGATCGTGACCGTTGGCCGTCTTGCGCCGACGAGCGCCCCCAGCAGATCGTGGGTCAGCGGCAGGTTGAGCACGACGCCGTCCGGCGTCACCTTCCCCCAGCGCTCGCCGCAGAGAGCGAACCACAACAGCAGTCGTTCATCGACCGACGGGGTGGTGAGCAACAGCGACTGGGCCAGCAGCCAGTGGGTGGTGCTTGCTGTGCGCGCGAGCAGCTTGTCGAGCACCCCGGGGATCGAGACAGCCCGATGGCGGCAGCGGTCGTCGAGCACCGCGATGCGTGTGTCTGTCAGGGCTCGCCAGCGCGTGCTGGTCGCAATCGCGATCTCCGGAAGCTGCCAGGGCCTGATCAGGTCCTCGGCGCCGATCAACCAGCCCACACGGCTTCGCCCCGCCTCGAGCTCGACAACGATGATTCCGTCGAGAATCAGCGCACCCAGCCAGCGCTCGCTCTCCTCCATCAGGGGCGCGGGGTCAAACAGTCCCGGTGCCAGCCGCAGCACCGGCGTTGTCGGGACGAAGCCATCCTGGTCGACCGCGGCGCTTTGCCAGCCGCCACCCAGTGAGGTTGAGGTTGAGCTGTGGGCCGGTGCGCTCATCGACCGCACGGAACCGGTCCTGAGCATCGCCCCACGCCCTTCAGGTCATCAGCCTGCTGCTCCACGTCAGCCTGCTTTCGTGGTTGGCACCACCAGGGTCTGGAGCAGCGCGCGAACTGGACTTATCGAGCTTGCGTCAGAGTGTAGTACTCCGCCGCGGTCTCGGCGAAACTTCCGGTCCGACGCTGAGTCAGCCCCTGAATGGGGCCGACCGCGGCTGTGCCAGCGCCCGCGCGTCGATGCGGCCGTCGACGATCTCGTGAGCGACCTCGCTCAACCGACGGTTGTGCCCTCGAGCGTACGCTCGGAGAACCGTGAACGCGGCATCGACGCTGACGTCGGAGCCCTCGGCGATCATCCCCTTGGCCTGTTCGATCACGACGCGGCTGGTCAGCGCGTGCTGGAGTTGCTCGACCACGCCGCGCGTCTCAACGCCGGCGCGCTGTCTTACCACGGCGATCGCGGCGATATCAGCGAGCCCCTGTCCAAGCGGGAGGTCCCCCTCTGCGATCGGGCCGGGCTCGGCACGGAAGAAATTCACCGCTCCCAGCGACTGCAAGCGGACGCTCATCGGTACCGCGTACACCGAGCTAAAGCCCTTCTCGACCGCCGCCGGTGCGAACGTCGGCCAGCGCCCCGCGTCGGCCGCGAGATCCTCGCTGAACACCTGCTTGTTGCGATGGAACGCCTCAAAGCAGGGGCCCTCCTCATTCTGGGATTGCAGGACCTCCAGCGACTCGGCGCGTTCGCTCGAGGAGGCCATGACGTGAAGCGCGCCGGCGGTGTCGGCGAGCAGCACGCCGACCTCGGCGCAATCGAGCAGCTCCACGCAACGCTCCGCCAGTCCTTGAAGAAATTCGACCACGTCGAAGTCCTCGACCATCACGGCCGCGAACTCGACGAACGTCTCGACGATGCGCTGCTCCCTGGTCATCTCACCTCAACGGACTCTTGAATCTCGAACTCAATGGATCGCATATCTGCAGCGGTCAAGGACAACCCAAGTACAGCCCAAATCATCCAGCGGCCTGTGCGACCGGGCGCAGGAACGTTGCTAACCAACACCCGCCACAAGCCGGGACTCCGTCAGGCAGCGGGCAATTCTGTTGCGTCGACCATCCGCCCCGGTAGCCGAACCGTGGGCTGTCGCGCAACCCCGGTCCTGTGTGCGGCGTCCCGCCTTGCTGGTACCCAGATCCTTTCGGTGTACCGGAACTGCTGACATCACGGCCAACGCGTCGTCGCCGTCGTCGGCGCAAACACCGAATCGGGGACCGCACGTCTCGTCAGCCGATCCAGGCTCGGCCTCCAATTTCGATCACCGTGGGCTCGCGCCGCGCGCGAAGCGGCCTTGGCACGGGCGCGCTTCAGTTCCTCGATCGTCTTGATCTCCTGACGAAAGGTGGAGCCGCGCGGCGCGATCTTCCTAGCCCCCGAGAGGAGGCTTGGGAGCGACGACAGGCGTCATACTTGAGCCGGTGGTGAGCGACAAGGCAGCAATCCATCGGCACGCTGCGACCCGTCACGAAAGCGCGGCGGATACCCATGAGCGCGCCGCAGGATTCTGGGAAGGCCAAGGAGATTCTGAGCGAGCCAACCTGCACCGCGAGATGGCCGAGTACGAGCGCCGCGGAGCGGACTTAGAGCGGCGATGGGCCAGGACGGTCGATCCGGATAGCGCCGAGGGGGAGGTACGCGCTCCTGAACACACCATGGCTGATACGCGGCAAGGCGCGGAGACGGCCCCGAGAATCCTGATGCAACTCGCGAAGGAACTCGAGAGGACTGCTGACCTCGCTGAGCAGCACGCCCAGAGACGCGAGCAGGCCGGGAAAGCCGACGATGCGTCCCGGGAGCGTCGAACCGCCCAAGACGCTCGTGAGGCGGCCCAGCGCGCTCGCTCCCAGGCCGAAGCATGGCTCGACCGCCCGCAGAGCGAGGGGGCTAGGGCGCGAGATCGCGCCGTCGAGTGACCGGCGTATCGGCGGTCGGGGGATCAATCGTGTCTTTGCAGGGCAGAATGGCTCGTGATGGCCGATCGCCATGACCGAGCTCAGCGGGCGGCTGCGTCTGCGATCGAGGCGGCGAGGGGTCGGGCGACGGCCGCGCGGGAGCGGGGTGATGCCGCCACCAAACGTGCGCAGGAGCTCGCCGATGGTCGGCTGCACGCCGCGCATCATGTTGATGAGGCTACGCGTCGGGCCAACCGCGCGCAGGCGGATCTCGCCGAAGGAGGCGCCCAAATGACGCCTAATCGTGATGCCCAATCGGGTCTGGAACGGATTGAGCCGTTCGCTCGCCCAGAAAAACCCCGCCTGAGCCCTGAGCCGGGCTTCCTTGAGAGCGGCTGAAAGGGCTGGAACCCTGGACCTCCTGCACGGCCAAGCCGGGCCGCGTCATCCGGTCACCGGGTCAGCGCGCTCCCCTTCCATGAGGTGCTGGGATTGCAGCTCGGCAGCTTTGGCGTGGAGCTCGGCCGCTCGCTCGTGTGCGGCGGCCTCCTCGCGGTGGACGTTGGCAGCGGCATCGGTGGGTGCCGTCCGCGCCTCCCGCTCGGCCTCTTGTTTGTTTGCCAAAGCCCGTGCCTCACGGTCCCGGGCCCGCCGCTCTCGCCCGGCCTCTCGCTCTCGCTGAGCTTCGTCGTCCATTGGCTCAAACTAGCTTTCCCCCGACCGGACAGGCTCCCGCATCTCCCAGTTGGTCTGGGCGTCGTCTCGGTCCCCGCGCACTCCCAGGCTGCCGATCGATCGCTTGCGCCCGCGCCCGGGGGTCGCGAGTACTGCCGGTCGCGAGCACTACCATTTGACGGGAGTCGCTTGACCATGTCCCCAGGTCAACCCAACGGATCACCTCGTCCGGGTGACACAGTCTCCTTGCTCGGTGTCGAGCCGGACATCGGACGCTATCTCGATGCCGACGAATGGGCCGGGGCAGCGAAGCTACGCGTCCCTGTTTTGACCATTGAGGGAGGCTCCATCCACCTCCACGACCGGCTTGAGGCTGCCGGGTTTGCAGGAATCCTCCTCGAAGGTCTGCTGGTCCACGAGGTATACCTCGGCGACCAGGTCGGAATGCGCCTGCTGGGCCCCGGAGATTTGATCGCACGCCGCGCTGGCGATGATCCGCTGATCCTCGACGGGTCGCAGTGGAGGGCGGCGGAGCCACTGCGACTTGCGGTGCTGGGCGGGCGAGTGATGCTTGCCCTCCAACGCTGGCCGAGCCTGGTGGCCGGTCTAGCTGCTCGGATGGCCCAGCAGCTTGACCGGATGGCGGCACAGTTACTGGTCTGCCAACTGTCTCGCGTGGAGGATCGCGTCCTCGGCGTGATGTGGCTGATGGCGGAGACCTGGGGCCGTGTCACCCCGATGGGGACGCGGCTGCCCCTTGACCTCACCCACGAAGCGATCGGCTTGATGATCGGCGCGCGACGGCCGACCGTCAGCCTGGCGGTTCGTGAGCTCACCGAGCAGGGGGCACTGGTCCGCCAAGACGGGGGCTGGCTGCTCTTGAAGCCGCCGGGCGTGGCAACGGTCTTGCCAACTCCTACAGGCGTGAGCGCTCGTCCCGTCCCGCTCAGGACCGTTTTGGCAGACGAGACCTCGCGGTGGGATGCCCAGCCAGGCCAGAGTCGGCGGCCTGGCGCGGACGTCGCCGAGTCCTATGCCGCGCTCCGAGAGACCCTGGTACGCATGCGCCAGCAGCACGCGCAGAGCGTTGAGCGATTTGCGAGCACACTCACCGCCCTTCAGAACACTCGGGAGGCTTGCGAGCAGGCGCGGCGCCGGGTGGCCAGCGAGAGGATCACCCGCCTGAGGCCGCCTCCATCATGATGATGGCCCCCGACACGCCATCTGCGTTCTGGGTCCCCAGCGCCAGAGCAGTTACGCGGCACTGAAAGGGTTTGCCGCGTCGATTGGTCGCGTCCAAGAGGACTTCTTCACGCTCTGATTTGCCTCCCAGGAGTTTGCGCAAGGCTGACCTCAGCTTCTCGACCGGCAACCCAATATCAAGCGAGAACAGATGCTGGTTCTCCACCTCGTCCGACGCCAAGCCCCACAGCTCACGGGCCTGTGAGTTCCAGATTTTCACGTGCTGAGTTCGGTCCACCACCACGACGGCATACCCAATCGTCGTCAGAATCGCCTCAAGAAACACGTTCATGTCATTCAGTTCCACCGTCCGGTTGCGGAGCTCCTCGTTCATGGTCTCGAGTTCCTCGTTGGTGGACTGAAGCTCCTCGTTCATGGTCTCGAGTTCTTCGTTGGTGGATTGAAGCTCCTCGTTGGTCGTCTCGAGCTCTTCGTTGGTGGACTGGAGCTCCTCGTTGGTCGTCTCAAGCTCCTCCACCGTCGAGTTCAGCTCCTCGTATGCCTGCTCCAGCTCTTGCTTGGAGCGGGCAAGCTGCTCGTCGAGTTCCTTCTCATCGGTGACGTCCAGATAGGAAATGCTCGCGCCGAGCCACTCGCTGTCGGTGGCCAGAGGCATCAGCCGGACATCGACGAGCCGCTCGCGCTCACCGACCACCCACCTCACGCCCTTGACGTCGATCGGTTTGAGCTCCCGCTGCATCGCGTCGAGATGGCCGCGCAGCTCGAGCGGGCGGTAGGAGAGCTCCAGGTCCTGAATCGGTCGCCCGACGTCGTGCGGCGCCATCCCGAAGGCACGACGGGCGACAGCGTTCAGCATCATGATTGTCCCCTCCGCATCCACCACCACCTGCGCGGCGGTGCCGCTATCGAAGGCGGCCTCACGGAGATCCGCAGCGACAGTGGTAACAGCTCCATTGCCTGGCTCAAGAGTTAGCGCATGAACCCGATCCTTGAGCGTTGGGCGCATTACCTTTCGAAACACGCGCTGCTTGAGCTCGACCGGGGTAAAGAGATCGGAGTGGGTGATCAGCATCTCCGACTTCCCAAGCATCAAGTAACCGTCGGGGTCGACTGCAAAATGAAACCGGCGGAGAATCTGAGCCTGCGCCTCGGCCGTGAAGTACATGAGCGCGTTACGACAGACGAGCAGGTCGATGCGGGAGATTGGAGCGTCCTGGACCAGGTCGTTGCGCCCGAAAATCACCGACCGTCGTAAATCCTTGCGAAACACGTACCGCTGGTCCGTGCGCTCGAAGTAGTGCTCCAACGCAGGCCCGGGAACAGGCTCGATTTGACGTGGCGTGTAGGCCCCCGCGCGCGCCGTGTCCAGCGCGGCCTCGTCGATGTCCGTGGCGTAGATCTTCACGTTGTCGCGAAAGGCATCATCTCCTACGGCGCGCGCGATACACATCGCGACGGTGTAGGCCTCCTCCCCAGAGGCGCAGCCGGCACACCAGATCCGCAGCGGCGCCTCGGCTCCCCGTTTGGCGACCAGCTGCGGTATGAGGTGGTCGGCCAGGTACTCCCAAGCCTGGGGATCGCGAAAGAAGCTCGTGACGTTGATGAGCAGGGTGTTGAAGAGCTGAGCGAACTCCCCGGCATGGAGTTGGAGGTAATCGATGTAGTCCTCGTAGGTTTCCGAATGCACCTCCGACATCCGCTTGACCACCCGCCGCTCGATGCTCGAGCGCTTGTAGCCAGTGAAATCAAAGCCGCGGGCCTCCTTGACGAAGGCCAGGAGGTTGTCAATACCCGCGGCCTGGCGACGGCGGCTCCCCTCAGCGCTCATGCTCCGCTGCTGCCGGCAGCCAGCTCATCCGACTCAGCTTCGCTGACTGGGACGCTCCGGAGGGTGGTGAGCGTCGCTTCCGCCAGGGCCTGGCGAACGAGCGTGGCCTGCCCCCACGCCGACTCGGCCTGCCGGCCGAACGATTTGGACGAGCGTGGCTGGCCCCCGCTCAGAAATTGCTCGGATATTCGCTCCAGCAGCCGAGCACGGTCTTCAAGCACGCGAACCGCCGCCCACAAGGCCATCTCGACGTCCCGCGCCTGAGTCTCGGTCAGGCTTTCCGAGGAGTAGCGATGCCCCACCCGGCACTCCCACAGCGGCACGCCGGATTCCGCACGCTCCGTCAAAACTCCGCCGCAGTCTGGGCAGATCGAGATCTCGCGCCTTCCGGGGCCAGAGTCGTCGGCCGGCCGGCTCGATCGGGCCGCAGGAGGCGGATCCTCTCCTTTGACCATGGCAACGATTGTCGATCCCACGTGCTCCGACGGCACGACGGCGTCGACGTCCACGTGAGCAAGTGCGGTGGCTGGCATCCCCGCATAGAGGGCTTCGGAAGGATCCTGAACAACGGTCGCTCCGCCGCTGGCCTTGATCGCGGCCAGCCCGGTGGTGCCATCCCCACGTGTCCCGGACAGGATCACGCCAATCACCTGATGACCCTTGGCGGCCGCGGCGGACCGGAAGAGGACATCGACAGCAGGACGATGCCCGTTCTCACGCGGACCCACCGTGAGGTGGACACGATCGTCCTCGACGGCCAGATGGCGATCCGGAGGTGCCACCAGGATCCGCCCCGGCTCCAGCCGGTCGCGATCGCTGGCCGGCTTACACGGAAGAGACCCCGCTCGGGCGAGGATGCCCGCCAAAAGACTCGGGCTGTCCGGAGCTATGTGCAGCACGATGCAGATGGAGGCATCGAGGTCCGCCGGTAGGTCAGACACCACGCGCTTGAGCGTCTCGACACCTCCGGCTGAGGCGCCGATCACCACCAGGTTGCGCCGGTGGGTGCCCTGCCTACGCTCTGCGGACTCATCCACACCAGACAGCCTACGCCTCGGGAGTCGATCCGGCTATGGCGGGCGGCCGTCGCCGGAGGCACCACGCCGGCAACGGTGCACGGTGCCGGCGAAAACGCCGGGCCAAGCGAGGACCCTTTATGTGACCGGCCGCCTGTGGTGGACCGAACCACGGCCGGCTTCGCCGCCGTCAGGCCTTCCGAAGCTTGACCTCAGGCCGCGAGCGCCGGGACCGAATCGGCTTTCGGCCGCGGCAGCGCTAAGGCCACCGCCCGGTACACCGCTGGGTTGACGGCCATCCCTGCGTGGCTCGAGCTGACCTCGATCGTGTCGGCTGCGGGATCGAGGCAGGCGCGCCAGTCGACGATCCCGTCGGTCCGCGAGAACACCGATACAAAGCCGACGTCCCGTGGGAACGAAGCCGTCAGGTCCTTGGCCGTCTGTACGCAGCAGTGACCACGGCAGGCGAACGAAAACAGGCCGGGGATACCGATCGAGCCGAGCGCCGCAACTGCTCGCACCTGGGCGCCAACGAATGGGTGCACAGCAAACTGGTCGGTCAGCGGAGAGCCGAGGCAGATGATCAAGTCGACCAGGTCAGGTCGCCGGACGGCGAGTATCCGAGCCATCGCCCCTCCACGGCTCTGACCGATGATTGTCACCCGGCGGCTGTGCTCACTGGAGAAACGCTCGAGCTGGGATTCAAGCCGCGCGAGTGCCCGCTCCGTGCAGTCCACGTTGGCGCGCATACCGGCGCGGCAGGGGCGATAGCCCAGCCCACGCAGCCAGCCGGCCATCTGGGCAAGCGATAGGTCTCCCGTCAGAAACCCCGGGATGAGCATCACCGGCGTGTCGTCGCCACGCCCCAGCCCGTCGCCCGGCCCAACGCGGTAGCGCAGCAATGCCGCCTGCTCCAGCGGCAGGCGCGCCTCAAGCCAGATCGGAATGCGAAGGCCACTGTTGAGCTCCACGAACTTGCCTGCTATCCGCGCGGACTTAGAAAGATGCCGCCTCTCAAGCCCAGGGGTCGGAAAGCAACGTTGCGTTGATGTGGATCAGGACGCACCTGTTGCGGCACAGGCTGCGCATGCCCGAGGGGTTGCGGCCACGTGCCCAGCGAGGTCCAACTCGCTATGCCCGCTGGTGATGACCCGGCGGATCGCCGCGACGATCCTGGGATCTCAGGCGAGCGGCCGAGATCGCTGATCGGACGCCGCGGTCATGCTGCCTCTTCCAGACGCAAGCGGCGGGCGACGACCTCGCGGGCGACCTGGCGCAACGGAAGGTCGCAGGCAAAGGCGTGGGCCCGGAGCCGGACAAAGGCCTCATCAAGCGGTACCTCGAGCTGTAGCGCAACCATCCCCGTCGCCTGGTGGATCTCGGCCCAGTGGGCGGGCTCCCTGGCGAGCAGGCCATGCAGGAGCTCCATGGGCGCGCCGGCCTGGAGGCCGAGGATGACCTGAGTGGCGACGTCAGCCAGCAGCAGGCCCGTGGCGAGATCCTCACCATCCAACGCTCCCGGGCGGTCGCGGTACAGGACCAGCACGCCGATCCGGATGGCCCCGATGCGAAGCGGAAAAGCAAACATCGCCCGCACACCAGCGGCGAGAGCCTCCCGCGCGAACGCGGGCCAGCGTCTCGCCCCCCGATCGTCGAGATCGGACTCAAGAACCGGCTGGGCACTCGACCACGCCTCGACGCACGGACCCTCCCCAAGCTCGAGCTGCAACTCTTGGATCGCGGCGATTCCCGCCTCGGAGACGCCGGCAGTCCCGCGCAGCTGGCCCTCTACCATCAACGAAACCCCGGCTCCCTGTAGCGAGAGCAGTTTGACCCCCGCCAGGCAAACGCGGTCGACCAGCGAAACGGCACCATCCGGACTGGCGTCCGCCATCGCCCGCAACACGACACTCAACCGGTCGGCCGACGCCATCTAGCATCTACCTATCCAGATCGCCGCTGGCCGCCTGCGCACTCAGTGGGAGGCGGGGACGCCGGCCGTGTACGCACTCACGGAAGATGATGAAGCTGCTTCTTGGGGGAATCTGGACGGACGCGGGCTCCACTCGCCCGGCCGGCCAAATCGGTCGCCAGGAATCCAAGCGCGTCGCGGACAATATCGAGATGGTCGATCGTCCGTGTGACCTCGAACAGGCGGCGAACCGAGCGGGGGACATCTACCAGCACCAGGCGACCGTTGCGATCGGCCAATCGGCGGGCCGCCTTGATCACCATGTGAAGCCCGGTGGAGTCCATCAACGAAACTCCACTCAGGTCCAGCAGCACCAGGCGCGTCTGACGCTCGGCCTGAGCCAGCTCACATTCCGCCGCGGGCACTGTGGCGAGGTCGAGCTCGCCAGCCAGCGTGAGCATCGCCCAAGCGCCGACAAAGCGACTTTGGACGACGAATTCGCCCGGGTATGACGCGCCCGGGTCAGCCGCCTCACCCATCTCTCCCTCCGATCGTTCGGCGCTGGAGGCGACAGCCCGGTGTCGTGAGCTGCTCGGGGGCGCGCGCCCTTGATCGTCGTGCGGTGGGCCCGTGGTGGCCGCCCCCGCGATGCGGCTCCAGATACGCAAGCTTCTCCAGTCTCGGTGGTCAGACGCCACCGAGGTCTGGAGCGGCGAGAGAGCGTCCGAAGACGCCAAGCACCACTCTACTCCCCCTCCGGCCCATGCCACAAACCTCCGGAGCGATCGCCCCACCGCCGGCCGGACCCGCGGTCGTTCAGCGGCACCCTGCTCTCAGGCGGCCCGGTGTCGGGCAGCTTCCACTGCTAGCCAGGTCAGCGCACCTGCCGGAAGTGCTGTCGCACGCCCCGGCCGTATCCGCTGGGCCGCGCCGAGTAATAGCCGGCCGGAAAGCCGTTGATGGCCGGCCCCGGGTCGTCGAGCAGTGCGTTCGAGCAACCGCCGTAGTCCTGGACCGTGTCCCAGGTCCAGGCCAGGTAGGACTGCCCAATCGCATCCATCACCCTCATCAGCTTCTGTGAGTACGCCGAGGTGCAGCTGGTGTCGCCGAATCCGCCGACGATAACCGGGTGGTGCCGGACAAATGTCTTCAACTGGGCTCGGTGGGCCAGCACGTAGTCGGAGTAGTCAAATGAGGACACGTCGGCCACGAGCTCGTGCAGAGGGTCGTGAGGGGCGTACCGCTGCCAGCGGCTGAGATCGCCGGCGAAGTCAGGGCCGGAGATGATGATCGGCTGCCGGGCCCCGGCCGCCCGAATCGCCTTCACCATCGCCTCGTTTCCGGCGGTGCGGTAGGTCCCGAACCTGACGTGGCCCTCGGGGGCGTCGTTCGCCATGCAGCCATCCCGCAGGCAGGCCCAGCTGACATCGTGGGGCTCGTCGAACGTGTGGAACAGCACCCGGCGGCTGTGCCGGAACGTCGATGCCACGGATGACCAGAAGGCGACCGAGTGATCCTCGTCGGCCATCGGAATCTCATCAGAGCTGATCTGGTCCGACCCGTAGGCGTGGTCGCCCGGCGCCGCGCCCGAGAGCCGGAGGACGACGTAGATCCCAGCCGCGCTCAGCTGCTTCACGTAGGCGGCGATCGCCCGACGGTAGGCGGCGCCCGTGAACCGGGGTTTGAGGTTCGCGTACCCGCCGAGCCAGCAGGCCTCGTTCAGAGGTAGAGCGACGGCGTTGACGTGCCATGAGAGCAGCGCCCTGACCGAACGGGCATCGGCCGGACCCTGGAAGATCGAGTAGCCGAAGCCACCCGCCCCGTCCGGGCCCGCGCATGCGTACTCGGTCCCGGAGCGGTCGACGCCAATCAGCCTCAAGGTGTGACCATCGACCCCCACCAGGCGGTGGCCGGAGACCCGGACGGCCGATTGGTCGCCCGCTGAGGCCGGCGAGGCCACCGCCAATGACAGCCCCGCCAGCAACACGACCAGGAAGAGTCGCCCCCGGTTGGCTGTCGGCTTGGTGTTCGAGTACATCGTCGCGCCAGGGAGAAGGGTGAGCCCTACTGCGTGTGCAGCGTTCCGACCTTGATGGCCGTGATCACGCTGTTCCGCGCCGCCGCGGAGTTGTCTGGATTGCAGCTCAGCTTGATGTTGCCTCCGGTGGTCGCCCCGGTCAGCGTGATCGTCTGTGCGAACACGTTCTGGTCAGGCAGGCTGGCCGAGCCTCCGCCGATCGGGTTTTCGTTCTCGAGCAACGTGCAGTTGACCAGACCGGCAACGCCGCCGACGGTTCCAAGCTCCGTTGCGGCCGTGACGAGGTAACTGGAATCGGGCGTCAGGCTGAGCTGGACCACCACCGTGTCGGTGCCCGCGGGAAGGTCGGTCGATGCCGGCACGCGGGTGACGAAGCCGTCGGAGGGACCGACAGGGCCTGTGGCTCCCTTGGGTCCCGCGGGCCCCCTGGCCCCGCGGCGTCCCCGGCGACCGCGCGGGCCACGCGGCCCGGCGGACTTTGCGTTCGATCGAGCGACTGCGCCGTGCCGTTGGCTGCCGCCGGCGGCCCACGCACCGCCACCGATAACGATGAACAGGGCGACGAACGCGACCACGAGCGCCGACGACGGACGGCGGAACTTCCGCATGGACTCTCCTCCTCCTCCTGATGTTCCGGTGTGACCCACCCACGATGAGGCGGGGCGGCAGCATCGTAATCGGTGGCGCCTCGCAGCGCCAGTCACCGTCGGCTCTTCAATCCAGCTCGGCCTGCAGCTCCCTGGTCGCTTGAAGCTCCTCGGCGGCGGCGAGGTCCTTGGTGCGCCCGGCCGCATGCTTCATCGCGATCAGGTCGTCGATCGCTACAAGCACGGAAAACCACCCAGATCGAACCGGTCAGCCCGGCGGTGCAGCGTCTCATAGCCGCTCAGGACGGAAGTGTCCGCCCGAGGAGCTCGAAGAGCGCCTCGAAGTGCCGTTCGCAGGCCGCCTCATTGAAGGCACCCATGTCCGACATCGTGTAGCCGTGGGCTGCGCCGGCGTAGAGCTCGGTCGTGTGGCGAACGCCTGCGCTGTCCATCGCCTGGTCGAGGGTGGCGATGTTCTCGGGCGTCATGCTCTGGTCCTGGTCGGCGTGGCCCCAGTACACCTCCGCCATCACCTTGGGTGCGAGCAGGTGCGGGCTATCGCCCTCCTCGCTCACCATCCGGCCGGTGTGAAAACCGCCCAGCGCGGCGACCCGGTCTCCGTGGGCGGCGGCGATCGTCCATCCCAAGCGCCCGCCGAAGCAGTAGCCCGTGATCCCAACGGGACCGTCGGCGAGTTCGGCCAGTCGGTCAAGGTAGGCCCCACCGTCGGCGGCGATCCCCTCAGGAGTGAGTGAGCTCATGACCGGGCCGATCGACTGCATGAATTTGCCGCGCGCCTCCGGGTCGGCCAGGTCCGGCGTCTCCCACAGCGGAGCGCGACCATCGCGGTAGAAAACGTTCGGGGCCAGCACGATGTAGC
The DNA here is from genome assembly GCA_036490975.1 of Solirubrobacteraceae bacterium. Taxonomy (GTDB): domain Bacteria; phylum Actinomycetota; class Thermoleophilia; order Solirubrobacterales; family Solirubrobacteraceae; genus Palsa-465. The sequence goes on along the minus strand of DASXCS010000023.1, from coordinate 43,601 downwards.
CCGCCGCTGCGATCCGATCGGCCATCTCCTCAATCCGCGGCCGCAAGCCGATCGCGTCGATCATGAACAGGACCGCCGGATGTGGTCCATCGCGGTCCGGGTGGGCCACATAGCAGTCAGCGGCGCCATCCGCCGTCTCGACATCGATCATTGAGCCTGGCATTCGCTGCGCTGGCTCAGCCGCCGAGCAGCTCGACGATCCGATTGGTGTCGCCCTGCTTCTTAACGACACGTGGGACGTCCATTGCCCATCCCGAGCCGTCGGCGAAGCTGATCGTGAGCTTCGGGACGAGTCCGTTGGCCAGCCTCGCCTGGGTCACCTGGTCGCGCGCCACCTGAGCGATCACTTCGGTCGGCTTGGCTGAGATCGCGCCCTGCTTGAGGCTGACCAGTGCGACATCGGTGTCCGTCAAGGCCAGCAAAGCCTGGCCCCTGAACTTCGGAGTCTCAGCGCGGTCAGCGACGCCCCGCTTGGCTGCCTTGCCGCTGGCCAGCGCACCTCCGCCCGCTCCGATGAGGCCGCCGACGGCAATGCCACCCTGGTTGAAAGCGCGCGCCATCGTGGCTCCACGCGCCATCACCTTCACACCCGCAATTTGAGGGGCTCCAAGAAGCTCCGAAGCGTCAATCGCCATCGTCGTCCTCCGATCGCATGCCGTTCTGCAATCCTAAACGCGCACGTTCAGGGCGGGTGCGTTGTCAGGCCCCGTAGCCTCCGCTGATCCGTGATTGCGTTCGACGACCAGCTTCGCAGCCGCATCGCCACGAACCTCGATGCCCACGAACGCCTGGCCCAACCGCTTGACGGCCGCCGGCACGCTGCGGTGGCGATCCTGCTCGTTGACAGTGACCCGATCCGTCATGACCGCGACCCGATCGTGGCTGTCGACATGTCGATGGTCCCGGGAGACCCCCGCGACCGCCACGGACGATCGCTCGATGGGCGGATGGTCGGCGTGGCCGGCGGCGCCGCATTCCTGCTCTGCCGGCGGGCGGCCAAGATGCGGCGACATGCCGGGCAGTGGGCGCTTCCCGGAGGACGGCTTGACGCCGGCGAGACGCCGCTGGAGGGGGGCATCCGCGAGGTGCGGGAGGAGCTCGGACTCAGCCTGGAACCCGACGACGTCCTGGGCTGGCTGGACGATTACCCCACGCGGTCTGGATTCGTGATCACCCCGGTGGTGTTCTGGGGTCCGACCGAGCCTGCCATCACCCCGGCTCCTGATGAGGTGCTGGCCGTCTACCGGATCGGGCTCCAAGCGCTGGAAGATTCAGAACCGCGCTTTCTCACGATCCCTGAGAGCGACCAGCCGATCCTCCAGCTGCCGCTGGGTAACGACGTCATCCACGCCCCCACCGGAGCGATCCTCTACCAGCTCAGACAGGTCGCGCTTCGTGGCCAGCTCGATGAGCGGGTGCATCACATCGGGGAGCCGGTCTTCGCCTGGCGCTGAGCCTTACCCCGCACGTAGCTCATCCGCCGCCTCGGCCGTCGATCGAGGCCCGCGGATGCGCCGGTCGGCTCCTCGATGCGGAGGAGGCAGCGGACACCGGCAGCTCGCGATGGGTACCAGCGACGCAGCTCCGCGCAAGTAACTCGCCCGCGACGCCGTTGTTTGGTCGTGCATCGGCGGGCACAGATGGGCTGGCGCTTACGCGTGGCGGCGCTCCTCGGGTGTGGCGTGGCCGCGCTCTTGGCGCCGTCGCTGCTGCCCGACACGGCGACCGCGACCGCGCCCAGCTCCGTCCCGGGCGCCTTGCCGCCGGCCACCTATGCGAAGACGTATTCCGAGCAGCAGTGGATCACGATGGACGATGGCGTCAAGCTCGGCGCGACGATCACATTCCCGTCGCGCACCGGCAAGTCGCGGGCCCCCGGTCGCTTTCCGGTGATCCTGAGCATGACGCCATACGGTCGCGATGGGGGCTGCAGCTGCGCCCCGGCGACGGACTTCGCGCTGCGGGGCTTCGCGGTCGCGGTGGTGGACGTGCGCGGCACCGGCGGCAGCCAGGGCAATCTCGACCAGAACTACTTCTCGCCCCGCGAGGCCCGCGACGGATATGACCTCGTCCAGTACCTGGGCACCCGCCGGTGGTCCAACGGAAAGGTGGGCATGTCGGGCGGCTCCTACGTGGGGATCACACAGCTCAAGACCGCCGAGACAGATCCCTCGCACCTGGCCGCGGTCGCTCCCGGTGAGTCGCTGGCCGATATCTACAACGACGCCTACGCGCCGGGCGGGATCGTCTCGCTGTCGTTCGACGGCCAGTACATCGCGGTGCAGGGCGGCCCCGGCCTGCTCACTCCCAACACGAGCCTCAGCATGTTCCCCGGCACCGTTGCTGCCAAGGGAGAGCAGGCAACCAGCACGCCGATCGCCCTGGCCTATCTGGAGAATCCCTTCGACGACAGCTTCTACCGGGTCCGGTCGCCGATCACCCGCGTGGCCAAGATCCATGTTCCGGTGTTCATCGAGGACGGGTGGCGAGATGCGTTCGAGGCTGGGGACATCCGCATGTTCCAGGCGCTCGCGCGCCGGCGCGGTGTGGCCAGCTACCTCAACATAGGGCCGTGCACCCACAAGGGCTGTGGGGCACCGTTTGCGGCGACCGACAACCCGCCGAATCAGGACAACGTTGAGGCGCAGGAGATGCGCTTCGACCAGCGCTATCTGATGGGCATGCCCGTGGCCAAGCTGCCGCGGGTGCGGCTGTACGACCAGGAGGCCGGTAGGTACATCGACACGAGCGCCTGGCCGCCGCCGCAGGCCGTCCTTGAGCACGAGTATCTGGGCCGGGGCACGATCAGCTCGAGGAATCCGGCGTCGCCGTCGAGGGAGAGCTATTTCACCAACCCCTCGGCGGGCTTCTCGATGGCCCTGGATGAGCAGGGAACCGTTGCGGCCTCGCCGTACGTGCCGACCGACCAGCGGCTCGAGTCAGGCCAGGGCCTGACCTGGCGCACCAGTGCGCTGAAGCGTTCTCTGACCGTCGCCGGGCCTATCGCTCTCCACCTGGTCGCCGCGTCGAGCTCGACCAACACCGACTGGTTCGCCAAGATCGCTGACGTCGCCCCGAACGGGAGCGAGAGCATCGTGGCCGAGGGTCAGCTCCGGGCCTCGCTTCGCGCGCTGGCGCCTGGCAGCACGCCCACCGAGCCGCTCGAGAAGCTGACCACCCCCCAGCCGCTCAAGCCGGGACGGTTCTACACGTTCCAGATCGCGATCGCCCCGACGGCGTACACGTTCGAGCGGGGCCATCAGCTCCAGATCCGGATCACCTCGGACAACCTCCCGAACGCGCTCCCCGGGACCCTGGAGCTCAATCCATCCCACCCCTCGGCCTCACCATTCTCGCCGCTTCCTCCCGCCACGAACACGGTCCGCCTGGGCGGACGCAACGGAACGTCCCTGCTCCTGCCCGCGTATACGCCCGGCGCCTGAGAGGCGGGCGGCCTACGAGACCTGGAGCGTGCTGACAATCCGGTGGAAGTTGCCGCCCAGGTCGGTGGCCGCGAGGTGGATCGTGTAGGAGCCGCGCCCCAGCGGGGGTATCTGAAACTCGCTCGTGCCGTGGGCGAAGTAGGCGCTGGTCTCGAACACGGTGCTGCCACCGCGAAGCACGACGATGCCCACGTGCGAGTACTTCGACAGCCGGAAGCGGAGGGTGGTGGTCTGCCGGGCCTTGACGCGGTGCGTGAGCAGGGTCAGCTCCGGCGGCGTCTTGAGGTATGTGCGGAAGTGCTGGGCGGTCACGCAGTAGACCTGGGCGTGGGTGCGCTGGCAGAGCTGCTGCAGGAACCCGGTGACCAATTCGTGGTAGGAGAGCGAGTCCTCGATGCCCGGTTGATACAGCGACCAGGCGCCGGTGTCGAACCGCGGGGTCTCGGCGCGCGCCTGAGCATCGCCGGCGGCGAACAACCGCGTGGCGAGCGGGTCGCCGCTGACGTGCGCGTAGTCGTACAGGCCGATCAGCGACTGGAGAAAGGCGTTGAGGATGTCCTGGCTCGGCGCGAACGTGTACTGCACGTAACGGGTGCCTCGACCGGTCCTGAGCGCGACGCCAGTCGGCGGCGCGTGCGTGAAGACCCGCAGCGCCTGGTGCGCCAGCGACAGGTATGCGCTGTCCTCGGAGGCCTTGAACGCGCGGGTGAGCGTCTCGATCGCTGTGCCCTGCGACATGGCGCTCGTCCACGGGATACCGCCGCCCTCGAAGTGGAAGTAGTACTCCCAGGTCAACCCCCCGCCGCGGTGCGTCGCCAGCGGGAGCATCTCTCCCAACAGCTTCAGGAGAGCGGAATAGTGCGCAGGCCCTGCGGTGTACAGGCCGTTGGCCTTGCCGAAGGTGCCGAGCACCTGCAGCTCGATCCCCTGCCCTGGGTAGTACTCCCAGACGCGATCGTCGCCCGCGAACTCGACGCGCCCGTACGTGGCCGGAATCACTCCACTCGCCCACCACTGGCGGTTGCGGTCAAGCGTCAGGAACAGGGCGGGCAGGCGCGATGCCGTCAATTGCCCAGTGCCAGCTATCTCGGCCAGGTTGCCGATGACCGCCCCCAGTTCGGCACCGGCGGTGCCGCCCAGCCGGCCGGCGGAGGCGACGGCGGCGCGATACACCGCGCCGTAGTGGCGGTAGTCGCCGGCGGTGATCGCGCCGCGCTGGCGAAGCCGTTTGAGGTCCGCCAGGACACTCCTGGACGTTGATGCCTGCATCCTTCCCCGCGCTGAGGCGGTGGTCGCGCCCACCGGCGGGGGCGTGACTGCCAGCGCCGGCAGAAATGGGTCATCGCCAGCCACCACATGGCCGCCTCGCTCGAGCACCAGCACAGGCGCGGCTCGGGCGAGCGGCACCCAGACAACGATCAAGGCAGCGACCGGCACCATCCCCGCCAGCACCAGCGACAAGCGCCTCTTACCCCGCATACGCCCCTAGAACAGACGCCCGGCGCAAAAGTTGCTGTCCGCAGCCGGACCTTGACTGCCCGTTCTGGTTACCGTTAGCTTGGTGGTCCCTTCGGCAGGGAGGATCAAGACCATGAAGCTCGCGCTTGAGCGCGCGATAACTGGACGTTTCGGACTCGCGGTGATGGGCGCCTGCGTCATGGTCGCGGTATCGGCTCTGATCGCCCTGGGCTTAACGATCACCGGCGACGCCAGGCCACCGGTGCCGGGGCCGCTGCTGAACGACCTGCAGCCCGTGCTCGGCAAGGTGATCGGGGGCCAGACCCCTGCGACGGCGCGGGTTCAGGAACCTCGCGAGCCGCCCCTGGCCGCCACGCCCCAGGGCCGTTGTGGCCAGGGATCGCACCCCCTGGTCGGTCAAGAAGGCCGCGTGCCGGCCTCAGCCTTGAATTCCCCGGCCGGCGCCCATGGCTACACCTGCAACCTGTCACTGGTCAGCCACCAGGGTGACTTCGGCGGCTACAAGGTATGGCGCTACGTCGATCCAGCTGGACACGTGTGCGCCTTCTATGACACCGCGCTGATCTTCCCCCTCAACGCGGTCAGCCTCACTGCGCCGCCCTCGACGGGCGTGGCGGTGCTGAATATGAAAAACCCTGGGCACCCGGTCCAAACCGACACCCTCACGACACTGCCGATGCTCTCCCCCCACGAGTCCCTCAACCTCAACCGCAAACGGGGGCTGCTGGCAGCAGACCTGGGCAACCCGGCCACGTATCCAGGCCTCATGTCGATCTACGACGTCGGGCGCGACTGCCTGCATCCGTCGCTCGAGGCCACCTACCGGGCCGCTCGATTCGGACACGAGAGCGGGTTCTCGCCCGATGGTCGCACCTTCTGGATATCCGGCGCCTCAGAGGGGCTCGCCGCGGTCGATGTCTCGAACCCCAGGCATCCGAGGACGGTCTGGCAGGGCAACGAATTCGTCCATGGGCTATCGATCAGCGACGACGGCGACACGGCCTACGCCGCTGATCCGGTCAACGGCAACCTCACGATTCTCAACGTCAGCCAGATTCAACGCCACGCGTCGCACCCCAAGGTCAGCGAGGTCAGCCGACTCGCCTGGCGAGAGGTCTCAATCCCCCAGAACGCGTACGCGATGAGGATCAACGGTCACCGCTATCTGCTCGAGTTCGACGAGTTCGCGTTCCGCTTCAACCCGCCCTCTGAGAACTACGTCGGCGCGGCCCGAATCATCGACATCTCGCACCCTGCACACCCGAGGATCGTGTCCGACATCAGGCTACAGGTGAACCAGCCCACTACCCACAGGGCCGATTCGAAGGACCCGCAGCCCTTCTACAGCACGATGCTTGGCTACTCCGCCCACTACTGCTCGATCCCTCGCGAGGTGGATCCCGAGATTGTGGCCTGCTCATTCACCAACTCGGGTCTGCGGGTGTTCAACATCCAGAACCCGGCTCATCCGCGCGAGGTCGCCTACTTCGTCGCCCCGCCAAGCCACTCCAGCCAAAACGGATTCTCCGGTAGCAACTTCGCGATGTCCAAGCCGGCGTTCGACCCGACGCGCCGGGAGATCTGGTACACCGACGCCTCAAGCGGGTTCTACGTGCTCAAGCTGGCCAAGGGCGTCTGGCCGCACCCCTCCGGGTCGGGCACCACCTAGTCGCCAAGCGGCCTAACGGCCAGCGGCGCCCAGCCTCGCCGCCCGCGGGCAGATGAATCGCCTCGGCCGGTCACACGCAGGTGATGTGGATCAGGTGGAGGAGCCAGGCAGATGAAACGAGCCGGAGGTCTACGGTTCCGGAGCAGTGCTGGGTGCCGTTGGCCCGGACAGACGTGGTGCGGACGGCGACCGTGGCGCTGTCTGCCGATTGCATTGCCACGGTCGCCTCATTGAAGGTGATCGATCGGTCCAGGGCCTGTCCGTCCGCGAAACTCTGATATCCGCCGAGCTGGGCGCGGAATGTTGGATCCGCGAGCGCCCAAGCATCCGCATAACGATGCGCTGCGGCGAGCGAGTAGAACGACTCCGTGGCGGACGTCGGGGTACTCGATGAGGGGCTGGACGCGTCCGGTGGGGAGCTCGCGGGAGCTGGCGCCTGTGATCCGCTGCTTGCCGCGCCCGTGCTCGGCGCGCCGGCGCTCTGACCAGTTCTCGCGGTGGAGGCGCTATGTCCTGCCGCACCTGACTTGGCGGGATGGTGCCCGGCACGCGTTTGAGCTGCGATCTTCCCCCGCTGGCCGCCCGAGCTCAGGAGCACGACCCCCACGATGGCTGCGACCAGCAGCAGCCCGAGCAACGCGAGCGCCCGCGCTCGCCACGAGGGCTGGGTCGACCCACCAGAACGGACCACGGGCGCAGCTCGCGGGGGCCGTGGGGCCTCGATCCTCGCTGGCACGCTGTCCGCGGCCGCGGCCGCGGCCGCGACAGGCGGCGCGCGTACAACGGTCGGCGCTGTCGGGAGCGGCCGGAAAGGCACCGTGGCCGGCCGCTGAAGGGCATCACGTAGACGTCCCGTGAGCTCCGTGGCTGATTGGGGGCGAGCGGCCGGGTCGGCAGCCATCGCTCCGATGAGCAGATCCGCCGCCTCAGCGGGCGCTTCGGGCCAAGCGTCCCGGAGGTCAGGAGCCGGCCGCGTCACGATCGCGTGGGCCAGCGCCACGGGATTGGTCTCCGAGCGCGCCTTTCGTCCCGACAGCACCTCGTAGGCGACGGCGGCAAGCGCGTATACGTCGGTGGCGGGGGTGGCGGGCTTACCGTCGAGCTGCTCGGGGGCCATGTAGCCGAATGTGCCGAGAATGACGCCTTCGGCCGTGATGTGCGTTCGGTCCGGTGCCGATGCAATCCCAAGATCAGCCAGCTTGACGTCCCCGTTGTCGGCCAACAGGATGTTCCCGGGTTTGACGTCACGATGGACTATCCCGTGGGCGTGAATCGCATCCAGTCCCGCGGCGACCCCATCGAGGGTCGACAGTGCCTCGGCCGCTGGAAGGCCATGACCACCAGCCAACTCGTCCCCCAGGGTCCTGCCCTCGACGTACTCCATCACGATCACGTATTCGCCGCCGCCCGCAGCGACGATGTCGTAGATCGACACGAGATTTGAGTGGCTGACCGAGGCGCCGATCAGGGCCTCACGTCTGAGACGCAGCAGAGCTTCCGAGTCCCCGCTGGCGTTCATCTGCTTGAGCGCGACCCTCCGGCCCAGGCGCATATCCTCGGCCAGCACCACGTGCGACATCCCCCCTCTGCCGAGCTCGGAGACGTAGCGGTAGCGGTCGAGCTTGGACGCGGAGCTCACCGCTCTGACTTACCCGTTTCGGGTCGCTAAGGCACCCCGATCCACCGCGCGACCGGGGCAGGCGCCGGTCACACTCCGGCGATCACCCGACGGCCGGCGAGCCGCTGACCGAGCTTGAGCGGTTCAAGCAGCCCGATCTTGCCCAGGGTACGTGTGGTGGTGGCGAGGCTGGACAGGGCGGAGCGCCGGGACGCCTGGAACGCTCTGTACTCGATCAGATCCCTGTACCAGCCGATGGTCGTTCGCAGGGTCTGATCGAGCGGTCTGGTCCGGTAGCCCAGCTCGTTCTCGGCCTTGGCAGCGGAGAAGCGCCAGTCCTGGGCCATGAGCTCAAACCCCTCCACGTGCACGAGATTGGGCAGGCCGAGCGTGTCCCCGAGTCGCGCCACGCGAGCGGTCTGCCGTGGAAGCACCGCCACGGGATGGCGGACCCCAGACAGCTGCGCGACCCGGTCGATGAGCGACGGCCAGGTCGTGTTGCAGCCCCCGAGTATGTATCGCTCACCGGCTCTCCCATGCTCGGCAGCAAGCAGGTGCCCGGCCGCCACGTCCTCGGCGTCGACGAAGTTCATCGGCGCCGCGATCACCGCGGGCAGACGGCCGCGCAGATAGTTGCCGACCACGCGCGAGGAGATCACTCGTGGGTGGGCGCAGTCAACCGGCACTCCGAGCGCGTAGGCGGGGTTGACCACGACCAACTCGACGCCGCGGCGGGCCGCCGCCTCACCCGCGACCCGCTCGCCCTCATGTTTGGAGTCCGGGTAGGTCAGCCCGAGCCACTCCTCCGGATACGCGGTTCGCTCGTCGGCCGGGTCCTCACCGTCGGGCAGCCCAATGGCAGAGATCGAGGAGGTCAGCACGACCCGACGACAGCCCGCATCTGCGGCCGCCTCGACCGCGATCAGCGGACTCTCCGCGTTGACCCGCCAGGCCTGGTCGACCGGCCGGGAGCCGACAAAGCCGGCCGTGTGGAACACAACGTCGGCGCCTTCGAAGGCACGGCGCAGGGCGCGGTGGTCGCACACGTCAGCCTTCACCCGCCTGGCATCGAGGGCGGTCAGGGCACCGGGCCTTCGTGGATCCCTACATATGCCATTCACATCGTGTCCCCGCTCGCGCAGCAAGCGCACGATGTGGCCGCCGAGAAAACCCGTTGCTCCTGTGACGCAGGCCCTCATCGGCGATCACCGACCGAGCGATGGAACTCGAGCATCAAATGGCGTCCAGACATCTCCCTGCCGCCTCCCTTCTCCTGGCCAACCTGCTCCCTCCCCAGAGCAATCGACCGTAGCAGCACCGGTGTTTGCGGCACCGGCAACGATCGGGGTGATAACCGCCGCCCTGTAGTGATGCTCCTGATGGGCCAGCTTCAAACGAGTGCCAGATGAGGGTCGTTATCCCTGGCCGGCGCGGGCGGCCTCGAAGGGCGCACGGTCGAATATGAAGTGGCTGTGGGTGATCTTGCCGTCACGGACGGTCACGCACTCGGCGCCAGGAGCGCGTTAGCTACGGGCAGCGCTAGCGGACGAGCTCGAGGCTCGCCCGGACCATCCCGGCCAGTCGAAGGACCGCGTCGCGCGCGGCCGGCACGGTCGTCATGTTGATGAACCCGTGAATCAGCTCCGGGGCGCGGTATGACACCACCGGCGTTCGCGCCTCACGCAGCGCGTGGGCATACGCCTCGCCTTCGTCGCGCAGCGGGTCAAAGCCGCCCGTAACCACGATCGCTGGGGCAAGGCCCGATAGGTCCTCGGCCAGAGCGGGCGACGCGCGAAGGTCGGACTTGTCCGTGTCAGACCGCCCGGCAAAGTAGTGCCGGCTGGCCCACTGCCTGTCGTTCTCGGTCAGGAAGAAGCCGTCCGCGAACAATCGGCCCGACACGGTCCTCGTCTCCGTCAGGTCGGTGGCGGGATAGATCAGCAGCTGAAGACCCGGCACCGGCCCACCGTCGTGCGCGGCCAGCTGTGCGATCACGGCGGCCAGGTTGCCGCCGGCGCTGTCGCCGCCCACGGCCACCCGATCTGGGTCGGCGCCGAGCTCGCCCGCGTGGTCCACGGCCCATCTGAAGGCGGCCAGCGCATCCTCGACCGCAGCCGGGAACGGATGCTCGGGCGCCAGCCGGTAGGCGATCGAGAGGACCTGCATCTCGGCGTGCTGGCACAGCATGCGGCAGGGCTCGTCGTGGGTGTCCAGGTCGCCGATCACGAAGCCACCGCCGTGCAGGAACACCAGCAGTGGCTGCTTGCCGGCGGCGCCTGCCCGAGCCGGCCGGTAGTGACGCGCACGCAGTGGGCCGGCGGCGCCGTCGACCTCGAGCTCGCGAACGCTTCCGACCTCCGTTTTGACCAGCGAGAACACCAACGCCTCGCGATGCACCCGGGCCCGCACCTCAGCGGGCTCTGGATCGGCACCCGGCGGGCCGACCATCGTTGGGTACCCCCGAAGCTCCAGCGAGCGCAGGGCCAGCTGTATTCCAGGATCGAGCTGCTGGCCATCGAGCACCACCTGGGGTCGCCCCGACAGGCGTAGCTGTGCCCGGGGTGGGAGCCGGAGGAGCATCCTCCCGAGGCGGGCCTCGAACCGGTCGCGCACAGTGAGCACCTGCTGCGCTTCCGCCGGCGGTTCGGTCGGAGATCGCGTGAAGTCAGTTACCGGCGCGGTCGCCACAGCGCTAAATCTACCTGTAAGGTGCCCGGGCTGGCGTGACTGCTCCCGGGATTTCCCTGGTGACAAGCTCCGGTGGCCCCGGGGAGGTTGCCGAGGCGGCGCGACTTGCCGAGCGGGCGGGCTTCGAATCGGTGTGGGCGACCGAGTTCTACGACCGCTCAGCCACGATTGCGCTCGCGGCGATGGTGCACACGACGAGCGCGATCGAGCTGGGGAGCGCGATCGCATACGCGTTCGGTCGGACCCCGCTGGTGCTCGCGGCGGAGGCACGCGACCTGGACGAGATCTCAGGCGGGCGGCTGACGCTCGGCCTGGGGACGGGGACTCGACGGATGCAGCAGGATTGGCACGGGCTGGACGGTGAGCACCCCGCCGGCCGGATGGAGGAACTGGTCCCACTGCTGCGGCAGCTGTGGCGGCTGCACGAGGGCCCGGTCGAGCACGATGGGCACTTCTACCGCCTGTACGTCAAGCCGACCGCGCCTCCGCGTGCGCCGGTGCGACTCGGCATCCCGGTGTACATGGCCGGGGTCAACGCGCGGATGATCGAGGCCGCGGGGGCGGTGGCCGACGGGCTCGTGGGACATCCGCTGTTCACGCCCGAGTACGTGCGCGAGGTCGTGCGACCCGCGCTGGCCCGAGGGGCAGAAAGGCGAGACCGGCAGCCCCCGCCGATCGCGGGGTACCTGACCTGCTCGGTCGGGGAGGATCGCGAGGCCGCCCGCCGCGACGCCGCCGCGGTGATCGCGTTCAACTCGACTGTCAAGACCTACCGGGCGACTCACCAGGTCAGTGGCTTCGAGCGCCAGGCGGAGGCGATCCGCGACGCATGGAGCCGGGGGGATGCCGGCGCCATGGTGGGCGCGGTCAGCGAGGAGATGATCGATGCGATCGCCCTGGCCGGCACGCCCGATGAGGTCCGCGAGCGGTTCGCCGAGCGCTGGGCGGGCGTGTATGAGCGAACCCTGCTGTGGCCGCCGGCCTTCCGGGGCCCGGACGGAGTGCGGGCCGCGATTGAGACCTTCGGCCAGATTTCCTGAAACTCGATCCACGTGCGCCCGTGATCATCGGCGCGAGTCAGATCGTGCGCCGGGATCCCCGGACGTGCCGAGCTGCGAACCGGTCACGTTGATGGTCGAGGCGCTCCGGCTGGCCGGCGAGGACAGCGGCGGCGGCGATCGGTGGCGACGGGCCACAGCGGCTGGTCAATGAGACCGCTGGCGCGATCGTCGCCGGCCAGATCGACGTGGCGTTGATCGCAGGAGCCGAGGCGGTGGCCAGGATGCGTCACGGTGCGCCGAACCGGCGCCGGCAGCACGAGGAAGTGACGATCGCGCGGCTCTGGTCGCGCTTCTCGGAGGTGGCGGTCGAGAATCCGTTCCAGGTCCTGACCGAGTTCGAGCACGGCGCCGCTGACGCAGTCACCGCCCTCGGCGGGCGGGTGGTGAAGTTGATCGGCGACGATGAGGACGTCGAACTGTGCCGGCTGGCGATCGAGGGATAACGTCCCGAGCTCGATAACCGCGAGCGAGGAGCAGCAAGCTGCCAATCAACCGAGACGAGCTGGTCAAGCGTTTGGCGGAGGTGTCTCACCTGACCTACGTGCGCCAGAAAAATCGGGACCAGGGCGTTCCGCTGCAGGAGCTCACCCTGGACGTGACCGATCACGACCGCGAGCGCGCTGAGGACATGGTGGCGGAGCTCGAGCGACTTGGGGTCTTTCAGACCTCGGCCCTGGGCCGAGAGCCGGACCAGAGCGAGCCACCCGGGTCCGCGGCGCCGCCACCACCACCGGAGTCCAAACGTCAGCGGCTGACCGACATCTGGGGCTACCCGATCACCGGGGGGAGAGGAAGGAGAGGCTGACCCAGGCGTCCATGGACCCGGGGGCATGATGACGCTGGCGCGGCCCCGTGCTCGACACTCGTGACGCGGGCGGGCGACCACCCGGCACCCCGATCGGCCGCGGATACCGGGCCACCCAGCCACAGCAGGAGGACAACCGCGGCGAGCTCCACGCCGCCCAACCAGGTCCGCGCCGTGGAGTCGCCAGCAGCCCTCATCGCACCTCTGACAACGGACGGCGGCTGAGATAGTTGCGACCCCGCTCGGGGGTCAGCGGGCCAGCAGCCGATCGAAGTAACGCCCGAACAGGAGGGTCGCGGCCTCGCCGGCCTGGCTCTCCTGGTCACGGCTCTCGGCCAGCAGCGCATCGTGATCGAGGTCCCTCAGGGCCAGCTTTCTCCGATCCACCTCGAGCCACTGTTCGATCAGGTCGGCGGTGACCTCGGGGTGAAACTGAAGCCCAAGGTGGTCACCGTGGGCGAACGCCTGAGGTGCCACTTCCGTCCAGGCCAAGGGAGTCGCGCCCGGTGGCCAGTCGAACGTGTCCGAGTGCCAGGTGAGCCACGGGCCCGCGGGTATCCAGTCCGCCGAGTCCGCGCGCGTCATCGACTTCCACGCGACCTCGGGCTCCGGCGCCCGACGGACCTGGCCTCCCAGTGCCCTGGCCAGCATCTGGGCGCCGAAGCAGATACCAAGTACGGGCACGCCGGCCCCGATCGCCCGCCGTGCGTAGGCGAGCTGATCCGCCACCCACGCGACCGAGTCGTCGTAGGCGGACTCGTCGGATCCGAGGATGATCGCCACGTCGTAGTCCCCGGGGTCCCCGAGTGACAGGATGTCGGCAGGTGCGGCGATCTCGGCGCTGACGCCACGCGCGGCCATCGGCCCCTCCAGCCGGGCCAGCGGGCAGCTCGGATCGTTCTCAAATACCAGCGCCTTCATCACCGCTTCCAGGTTAGGACGTCGAGGTCAGGAGCCACCGGGTACATTGCTCTCGGGTCCTGGAGGGCTTCGCTTATGAGACGAGCGGTTGTGCTCACGGTGTTCACGGTTGTGTTGCTCGCAGGCTGCGGTGGGACCGCGGGCAAGAGCAAGGCGCAGGTCACCGCTTGCCTGAGGCGTGAGGGCCTGGTGACGAAGCCACCGCTTAGCGCGCTGGTCAACCCCGACGGGTTGCGCTTCGAGCTCGACGTGAGTTTCAGTCCCGGCCAACCACCCGGCCCTGGCGTGCCGTATGCCGAAATCGACATGTTCCAGAGCTCCGACCAGGCCTCCCAGTACGCGACCGGTGGCGAGGATCGGCGGGGCCCCGCGGTTATCACGACGACCGCCGACGCCACGCACGCCGAGGTGCGCCAGGTCGAGGCGTGCGCGTTTTAGGCGGCCCGCGCCCCCGCCCGCGCATAGACTTGCGCGGCCTTGCTGCGGTTTGGATTCACTGAGCTGAGCGAGTCCGAGCTTGCCCTCCAAAAGGAGGTCCGAGCGTTTCTGGCCGACGAGCTCCCCAAGGGCTCGTTCACCCCCGGGCTGGGCATGATGGCCCCACGAGATCCCGAGTTCTCGCGTAGGTTGGCGGCCCGAGGATGGGTCGGCATGGCACTCCCGAAGACCTATGGCGGTGGCGGCCGGAGCGTCGTCGAGCGGTTCCTGGTGGTCGAAGAGCTGCTGCGGTGGGGCGCGCCCGTGGGCTACCACTGGGTGGCCGACCGGCAGACCGGGCCGGTATTGGCCAGGTTTGGCTCCGGGGCACTGAAGCAGCGTTTTCTGCCCGCCATCTGCCGGGGGGAGGTCTCGTTCTCGATCGGGATGAGCGAGCCTGAGGCTGGGAGCGACCTGGCCGCGGTGCAGACGCGGGCCACCAGAGTCGATGGCGGCTGGAGCGTCAGCGGAACGAAGATCTGGACCGGTGGGGCGCACGTCAACGACTGGTTCGTCGTCCTGTGCCGGACGAGCGACGAGCACGAGCGGCGCGCGGGGCTGTCACAGCTGATTGTCGACCTCCACGCCCCCGGACTGACGGCGCAGCCGATCGAGTACCTGGACGGGCAGGCGTTCTTCTGCCGGGTGACGCTCGACGATGTCTTCGTGCCTGAGGAGATGCTGCTCGGCCGGGCCGGCGACGGCTGGGCTCAGAACACCTCAGAGCTGGCCTTTGAGCGCGCGGGTCCCGAGCGCTGGCTGTCGACATACCTGCTGGTGGAGCAGCTTGTGCGCGAGCGCGGGGTCGGCGACGAGCAGGGCCGTGTGGTCCTCGGCGAGGCGGTGGCGGGCTGGTGGGCGATCCGCTCGCTGTCGCTGTCCGTGGCTCGGGCAATCGACCGCGGCGAGTCCCCGGCGGCTGAGTCAGCTCTGGTCAAGGAGCTCGGGACGCGCTTTGAGCAGGACGTCCTGGACGCCGTGTGGGAACTCGTCGGAGGCGAGCTCGACGCCGGGTCTGACTCGCCGCTGGAACGGCTGCTGAACACGTCGATCGTGATGGCGCCGTCGTTCACGATCCGGGGCGGAACCAATGAGGTTCTGCGCACCGTGGCGGCACGGGCCCTGCTCGGATGAGCCAGCCGCTGGGAAAGCTGCGCCAGGGCGGCCCCGAGCCGGAGCTGGAGAGCCAGGCGCTCGGCGGATGGCTCCTGTCAGAGGCCGGCGTCGCTGCATCGGAGGGTCTGATCACGGTGGCGGCCTCGGACGATGCTCGCCGTGTGCCGTGGGCCAGCCGGGCCGACTGGGTGATCCTGCCGCGAGGAGCCGAGCTGCTCCTGGCCCCTCTGTCCGGCGCTCGGATCGACCGCGGTGAGAACCTGGCCGGCGAGGAGCGCGATCGGGTCGCCCTCCCCACCGATGAAGCGGGGACTGCGCTAACGCTGACCAGAGAGGTGGTGTGGCTGCGCGGGGCTCTGGTCCGCGCCGTGCTGATGGCCGGCGCGCTCGAGCGGATCTGCGACCTGTCGCTCTCCCACGCCCGCGACCGCCATCAGTTCGGCCGGCCGATCGGCGCTTTTCAGGCCGTCCAGGCCCACCTGGTGACGATCGCCCAGCAGGCGGCGCTCGTCGAGGCGGCCGCCGAGGCAGCGGCCGCCCGGGAGGGGGCATTTGAGATCGCGACGGCCAAGCTCCTGGCCGGCCGAGCCGCCGTGATCGCCACCCGAGCCGCCCATCAGGTGCACGGCGCGGTCGGCGTGACCCGCGACCATCCGCTCGGAGTGCAGACGCGGAGGCTGTGGGCGTGGCGGGGTGAGTATGGGGACGAGCGCCATTGGGCCCAGCGCCTCGGACAGGCCCTGCAGAGCGCCGGCGCCGACCGGCTCTACCCAGCAATCACCGCCGGCTCCCGGGAGCTGGAGGTCTGAATGAGCTGGCTCGAGCGCGACGGAGTGAGGTTGGCCTACGAACTGCACGGCCAGGACCGGGCCGGACAGCCTGTCCTGCTCACCCACGGCTATGGAGCCAGCCGCCGGATGTGGGCTCCGAACCTCCTCGCGCTGGCGGGGCGGGGTCCCACCGTGGCCTGGGAGATGCGAGGCCACGGCGACAGTGACGCGCCCGATGATCCGGCGCTCTACAGCCACGAGCTCTCCTTGGGAGACATGGAAGCCGTGCTCACCGTCATGGGCGCCCCGACGGCGGTGCTGATCGGGATGTCGCTGGGAGGCTTCCTGTCGCTGGCGTTCAACCTCCGTCACCCCGAGCGGGTGACGGGGCTGGTGCTCGTCGACACCGGACCTGGGTTCAGGAGCCAGGAGGCGCGCGAGCGCTGGAACAGCTGGGCGCGGGACCGAGCCGACAGGCTGGAGGCCGGTGGGATGGAGGCGCTGCCCGGGGGCAGCGAGCAGCGGCGGGCCGCGCATATCCACGGTGCGCAGGGCCTCGCGCACGCCGCCCGCGGGATGCTGGTCCAGCAGGACGGCGCGGTGTTCGAGTCGCTGGCCCAGATCGCCGTCCCGACGCTCGTCGTGGTGGGATCAGAGGATGCCCAGTTCCTGGCCGCCGCGGACGTGATGGAGAAGCGCATCCCCGAGGCCCGCAAGGTCGTCCTGCCGGGCGCCGGGCACGCCGCCAACATGGACGCGCCAGAGGAGTTCAACGCCGTGGTGGCGGACTTCCTCGAAGGGTTGTGAGTGTCTCTCCTCTACCGCGCCATGTACCTCATCGGGTTCACGCCCTGGGACACCGGCGCGGTTCCCACCGAGTTGACCGAGCTGGTGGAGGGGCAGGACGCGCTCCGCGCCGGACGGGCGCTGGACATCGGGTGCGGCACCGGAACCCAGGCCATCTATCTGGCGCGTCACGGCTGGGAGGTCGCCGGCATCGAGGCGATCGAACGAGCGCTTCGCAAGGCCCGGTCCCGGGCAAACGCCGCTGATGTGTCCGTGACCTGGATGCGCGGGGATGTGACGCGCCTGCCGGGAGCCGGGCTCGAGCGAGGGTTCGGGCTGCTCTTCGACCGTGGGTGCTTCCACGGCCTCAGCGGGCCCGAGCGCGCGGCGTATGCGTCCGGCGTCACGCAGCTGGCGGCACCCGAGGCCACGCTGCTGCTGATGTCGTTCGCGCGCAACCAGGCCCGCGTCGGACCGGCTGGAGCCGACGAGCCAGAGATCCTGGACACCTTCGCCGGGTGGGAGCTGGTATCAGCCACAGATGACAGCGGCCCCGATCCCGACGGTCCACTCCGTAGTGTTCCCCGACGTTGGTACCGGCTGGTGCGGCGACCATAGCGATGGCAGAGCACTCAATCCATATCGTTGGGCTGGCTGATCTGGATCAGCTGCTGCCGCTGATGCGTGGCTACTGCGACTTCTACAGGACGACCCCCGGGGATGACGAGCTGCTGAACCTGGCCAGCGCGCTGATCGACGACCCCGAGCACGGGGGCCTGCAGTTGGTGGCCCGCGACTCGGGTCGCCGCGCGGTGGGGTTCGCCACGATCTACTGGAGCTGGTCGACCACCGACGCCTGCGAGATCGGAGTCATGAACGACCTGTTCGTGACCCAGGAGGCCCGCGGCGAGGGGCTGGCCGAGCGTCTGATCGAGTCATGCCGGGAGCAGTGTGCCCGGCGAGGCGCCCGCCGGCTGGTTTGGCAGACGGCCCCGGACAACCTGCGGGCGCAGGCGGTGTATGACCGGGTCGGGGCGACCCGCGAGCAGTGGGTCGACTACTGGCTGGGCGCGTAGGGGCCAGGCATCAAACCCCGGCGCTCACCACTGCCGGCGCCGTGGCCGAGTCGCCGTCAACAGCCCGGCGGCGATCGGCCAGCAGGGTGAGCCCGAGCACCCCGGCCACCAGTGAGATGGCCGCGATGATCCAGGAGGCGCGCTGGTACACGACAACAGTGGCCGACGGTGAGGAGGGCGTCCCGAGCACGGCGATCAGGATGGCGACCCCGATGGCCAGTCCGATCTGGCGCAGCATGTTGATCACCGCCGACCCGGTGGCGAAGGAGTGCGGCGGCAGGGCCGCGGCACCGGTAGCCATGAACGTGGGCAGCGTGAGCCCCACGCCGGCGCCGGTGAGCAGCATGCCCCCGAGCATCTCCCCGGCGTAGTCCGGCGCCAGGCCCAGGGCCAGGGCCCACCAGGCCAGGCCGGCTGCGAACAGCGTGCAACCCGCGGCGATCACCGGCCCGGGGCCGAAGCGGTCCGTCAACCGCCCGGCCACCAGAAATGAGAACAGCGGGACCATCAGCGGCCCTGGCGCGATCGCCAGGCCGGTGCTGAGGGCCGACCAGTGCCATACCTCCTGGGCCCACAGGACTCGGGAGAGCAGCATGCCTCCGAACGCGGCCGTGAAGAACAGCGACACGGCCGAGGCGCCTATCAGCGGGCGCAGCCGGAACAGCCCCCGGTCGATCAGCGGCCTGCGAGCCCGGGCGCAGTGAAGCGCGAACGCCCCCAGGAACACGATGGCCACGACCAGCGTCGCCGCGGTCCTCACGTCCCCCCACCCCCAGGCGCCGCCCTTGACCAGGCCGAGGACCAGCGCCCCCACCCCGCCCGTGACCAGCAGCGCACCCAGCGCGTCGGGTGCGGGCCCGGGATGGCCGGGAACCCGAGGCAGGCGACGCCAGCCCACCACCAGCGCGAGCAGTCCCACCGGCACGTTGACGTAGAAAACCCACCGCCAGTTCAGCGCCACCAGCAGGCCGCCGGCCACCGGGCCCGCCGCGGCGGCCAGGCCGCCGACGGCCGTCCACGTGCGGACCGTCGAGTGCCGCCGCTCCTGCGGCGAGGTGGCCAGAATCAGCCCGAGCGACGTGGGTGTGAGCAGTGCCGCTCCGGCCGCTTGCACAACCCGGAACAGCACGAGCATGGGCACGCTGGCAGCGGCTCCGCAGGCCGCCGAGGCAGCCACGAACAGGGCCACCCCGAGCAGGAACCCGCGCTCTCGCCGGTAGCGCTCGGCCAGCCGTCCGAACAGGACCAGAAATGCCGCGTAGACGATCGCGTATGCGTTGAGGACCCACGAGAGATCGGACAGGCCGCCTCCCCGGAGATTGAAGTCTCGCCCGATCTGCGGGAGGGCCACATTGACGATGAACAGGTCGAGACTGGCCAGGACGACCCCGGCGCAGACGATGACGAGCACCTGCCGAGGGGATGCGTCACCGCGGGGAGCCAGGATCCGGTAACGCCTCGCGGATGGTTGTGAAGGCTGACTTAGCAAGCTCATAGCCAGCAACCCTAACACACCTGACTTATGGTTGCCGAAGTCAGCTATCATCACAAACGATGGAACACACACTTCGCATGACGGGCACGCTCGAACCGCGGGGCAGCTGGACAGCTGAACGATGCACAGTGGCCAGGACCCTTGAGGTGATCCCTACTCGGTCGGCCTTTCTGGTCCTGCGCGAGGCGTTCTACGGGACGACCCGCTTCGATGACTTCGCCCAGCGGGTCGGCGTCAGCGAGCCCGTCACGGCCGCGCGGCTGAGGGAGCTCGTCGACAACGGCCTGCTGGAGCGCCAGGACTACCAGGAGCCCGGCCAGCGCACCCGCCAGCGCTACCTCCTGACCGACAAGGGCGCCGACCTGTTCCCGGCTCTGGCGGCCCTGATGCAATGGGGCAACCGCTGGCTGGACAACCGCGGCGGCCCGGTCGAGCTTCGCCACCGCGACTGCGGCGAACGCGTGGGAGTCGAGCTGCGGTGCGACGCCGGCCATTCGGTGGGCCCCGAGCAGTTGGACCTGGCGCCACACCGTCGTTAGCCCCGACGTTAGGGTGACCTCGTGTCCCCCATCACTCCGATCCTCGATGGCGTGCGCGTGGTCGAGTTCTCGCAACTGATCGCCGCCCCCTTCTGCGGCCTGACGCTGCTGGACCTGGGGGCCGCCGTGATCAAGGTCGAGGCGCCGACCGGGGACGCGATGCGCCAGTTCCCACCCCATCTGGACGACGGCGAGAGCGCGCTCTTCCGCGCCCTGAACCGTGGCAAGCGCAGCGTGACCACAGACCTGACCAGCTCGGCCGGCCGGGCGCTGGCGGGCAAGCTGATCGCCACCGCCGACGTCGTCGTGGAAAACCTGGGCGACGCTCGCCGCCGGCTCGGTCTGAGCTTCGCCGAGGCGGCGGCCCAGCGGCCGGAGCTGGTGTGGTGCGCAATCACGGGCTGGGGAGCCGAGGCCCCCGGACGCTCGATCGACCCGAGCCTTCAGGCCGCGATGGGCATGATCTCAATCACGGGTGAGGAACGCGGCGGTCCGGCGCGGATTCCCGTCCCGTTGGTTGACTTCATGACCGGCATGTACGCGGTGCAGTCGATCCTGGCCGCGCTCTGGCAGGTCCGGCAGGGCGCTCCGGGGACGTTCCTGGATTGCGCGATGGCGGACGCCTCGGCGACACTGATCAGCACGAGCGCGCTGCTCGCCGCCGGCGGCCTGTTCTCGCCCCGCCGGCTCGGTTCTGGAAGCCCGCTCGTGGTCCCCTCAGGCGTGTTCGTGGCCAGCGATCGGCGGGAGCTGCAGATCGTCTGCGTCACCGAGCGCCATTGGCGGCGGCTGTGCGCGGCGCTGGACCGGCAGGAGTGGACCGAGGACCCGGCCTCCCGGACCAACGAGGCCCGCCTGGCCAACCGAGATCTGATCCACTCCCGCGTGGCCGACGTGATCAGATCGGACACAGCTGAGGTTTGGGTCAGGCGGATCTCCGAGGAGGGCGCGATATGCGAGCACGTGCGCGACATCGACGAGGCCTGGGCCGATGACCGGCTGGCCGCCCGCGGCCTGGCCAGCCTGGAGCCCGAGGGCGGCCCGGGGTGGTCGGCTCGGATCCCGACCGTCTCCCTGGCCCGAGGCGCCTCCGAGCCGCTCGCGCCCGCGCCCGCGCTGGGCGCCGACACCGAAGCGGTGACCCGGGAGCTCGAACCGAGCTAGTTCAGTCGGCCGGGAGCCTCTCGGCCGCCACCTGCATGGCCTCGGCGAATGTCGGGAACTGGATCACGGTGTCCCGGAGCACGTCTATGGGCACCTCAGCCTTGATCGCGATCACGGCCGTATGGATCCACTCGCTGGCCAGCGGCCCGACCGCCCAGGCTCCGACGAGCACCTGCTGGCGCCTGTCGGCCAGCAGGCCGAGACATCCAGTCAGATCCTTCCCGTACGTCTCGGTCCGGTCGATCTCGTCCAGGCCGACGACGACCTCCGTCGTCTCAAGCCCGGCGTCGTCGGCCTGTTCAGGGGTCAGGCCCACGGTCGCCACCTCGGGGTCGCTGAACACGACTCGGGGGATCGCCCGGTAGTCGGCCCTCGCCTCCCGGCCCTGGATGTCCGCCGTGGCCAGGCGCGCCTGGTAGGCCGCGACGTGGGTGAACGGCGCCACGCCGGTCACGTCTCCCACCGCCCACACCCCCGGCGCCGCCCGGCAGCGCTGGTCGACCTTGATCCCGTGCGCGTTCCACTCCACACCCACGTGCTCAAGGCCGAGTCCCTCCACTCGGGGCGTCCGTCCGGTGGCCACGAGCAGCCGCTCGCCCTCAACGACGCTCCCGTCTCCCAGGGTGAGGCGGGTGATCCCAGAGCCGGACTCCACCTGCGTGGCCTCCACCCCGGTCCGGACGTCGATTTCCTCACTCCTCAGGAGCTCGGCCAGCATCTCACCCACGCTGGGGTGCTCGCGGGCCAGGATCCGGTCGGCCGACTCGACGATCGTGACCTCGCTCCCGTAGCGGGCCAGCAATTGGCCGAGCTCGATCCCGACCGGGCCGCCGCCGAGGACGATTGTGCTCTGGGGGACCTCATGGAAGCTTGTCGCCTCCCGGTTGGTCCAATAGTCGACGGCGGTCAATCCGTGCACATCGGGGATCGCGGCCACGGTGCCGGTCGCCACCACGATCCGCTCCGTTTCCAGGCTGCTGCTGTTGACCTCAACCTGGCCAGGACCGGCGATCCGCCCCTCCCCACGAATGATCTCAATACCCATCTGGCTGTAGGCCGCGAACTTATCGCTGTCATCCAGTCCCGAGTTCATGTAGTCGCGGTAGCTGCTCACCTCGTCCCAGCTGAGCGCCGGCGCCGCCACCCCGGGTGCATGGTGTGCCTCGCTGACCACCTCGACCGGGCGGAGCAGGGCCTTGCTGGGGATACAGGCCCAGAACGGGCATTCCCCGCCCACGAGTTCGCTCTCCACCATCGCCACTCGCATCTCGGCCTGAGCCAGGCGTTTGGCCACACCCCGCCCACCGGGGCCCGACCCGAGGACAACGACGTCATAGCGCTTTGAGCTGCTCATGCAGGTCTCCTACCCCGTGGCCGGCGTCAGTCACGCGAGATCCTATTCCTTGCCCGCTTAGGGCGGGCGGGCCGCGAGAGCACTGCTGTTCGCAAATTACGGCGGCCCGCCGACCCCGGATCTTCACACCGTCGGGCCCAGAGGGCAGCATCGTGGTAGCCGTGATTGAGATCGTGATCGGAGATGTCCATGCCCGGGCAGAGGTGCTGAACGGATTGCTGGTGTCTCTGGGCGTCCTTGACCCCCGGGGTCGCCGCCGCGATGGCTTCTGGATCGTCCAGGTGGGGGACCTGCTGGACCGCCGGGCCCGGCCTGAGGCCAACCTGAAAACCGCCCGGCTGGCCGTCGACGCCGTGGATGTCGTGTTGGCCGGCAACCATGAGGTCGACCTCCTGCCTGGCAACGGGACGCCACACGGTGCGGCCCTGGCCACCCTGGCCGGCCGGGGCTGGCCTCAGGCGGCGGCGGAGGTCGGCGGTTGGGTGGTCACCCACGCCGGGATCCACCCCGAGTTGACCCACGGCCTCTCGGCCCACGCGGGCGAGTGTGTGGCCGAGATCAACGACCGCTGGCACCGGCGCTCCACCCAGCGCGCCGCCGATCCGCTGTTTGACTGGGTCGGCCCGGCGCGGGGCGGGATGGCCCCCTACGGAGGAGTGTTCTGGGGCGCACGGTCCGAGTGGCCTCCAGGCAGGCGCACGCCGTGGGGTCAGATCTACGGCCACATGCCCCAGTCGCGGCCCCGACTCCTCCCCGGCCCCCGCTGGCTGATCGACCTGGCGGATGAATCGCAGCTGGCCGCGCTCGTCCGCGAGCGCCGCGACGGGGTGTGGGAGCCCACGGTGGTGACCGTCTCCCCACGGGGCGTGACGGTGGCCCGTCCGCGGCGCAAGCAGCGGCGAGCGGTGACCGTTTAGCCCTTGGTCCAGCGCCAGCGCTTGTTGGCGGCGGCCTGGGCCCAGGCAGAGCGGAAGCGCTTGCGGCCCTTGGCCGCGCGGGCCAACTGGAGGCCGCCGAACAAACCCGCCGCCCAGGCGCCGGACTGACCGGTTCTCGAGCCCAGATCGCGCAACCGCAGGCCGGCCACGCAGGCGTCGTTGTGTTCGCCCAGCACCCGCTGAACATCGGCCAGCCCACGGGCGGCCCGTCTGGCCTTCCGGCCAGCGGCGGGCGCCGCCAGTTCGGCGGCGTAGCGGACGCGCTTGACCGAGATGCGGATCCGATGAAGCCCCTCGTCGTCGGGGGAGGGGCCCTGCTTGCGTACCTCGCGCTGGAGCTCCTTCAGCGGGCCGCGGACAAGCCGGGGCAGGACCTCGGCTGCCGGTCTGCCGGCGGCCCGGGGCCTGAACGGAGGGGCCGCGGCCAGACGTGACGTTTCCTCCAGCAGGGCTGCGCAGCGCGGCGTGCGCAACCCGGTGAGCAGGCGCTCGTAGGCCTCGGCGCGATCCTGGAGAGCCTGGGCCAGAACCGCGTCCGCCCCGGCGCGGTCGACGGGATCGAGTCCGCGGGAGTCGCTGCGCAGGCGGACCAGGAGCACGTCCAGGTCACGGACCTCGCCCAGCTGGTCCATGAGCCAGTCGAGCTCGCACCGCAGGCCCCGGACCGACTTGAAATGCAGCAGCGGTTGCGCGGTCTTCAGATCCGAGCGCAGCCGCCGGATGCCGACGCGGGCCTGATGCACCCCCTCCAGGTCCTCGTCCAGAACCACCGCGGCCAGGTGATCCACCAGGCTGGCCGCCGAGGCCACGAGCGCGGCCTGGATCAGCGCTCCGGCCGACGGGTTCGCTGCCACCGTGGGTGCGGCCAGATCCCACGGGGCCAGGGCGGATGGCCCCAGGGCTCGGACAAGCTTTGGCATCTGGTCCACCGGCTGGGCGCCGGCGGCCCGCATCCTCTGGGCCAGCTGGGCCAACAGCTTGGGGGAAGCGCCATTGACGAGCTCAAGCTCGAGCTCCCGGAATCGCGCCGCCACCCGTGAGCGCTGAACGATCGACACCTCGTCGTCATCCACCACGGCCAGCGCCTCGCCGCCCGGCCGCCGCACGGTCGTCCGCTGGCGCAGCGTTCTGAGCCGGGCCACGGGAACCAGGGCTGCGCCGAGGGCCCACCCTCGGACCAGATCCTCCATCAGCGCGGGCATGGTGGCCGGGGCGCCCGGAATCGAGATCTCCCGGCGGGCCAAACCAATGGCCGGGGCCCGGTCGGGTAGTTTGGCCGTCCACACGTCGCCTGGCTCCTCGCCCCGGCGGAAGCGGACGGTCACCCCGCGGCGCAGGAGGCGCAGGTCAGGCGTATCAAAGTAGACCGCCTCAAGCCGCCACTCCTGCGGTCCGCTGGCCATCGCGCCGTTGATGGCGCCGCGAAGGTCGGGCAGCTCGAAGCCGGGCCACACTCCCAGCTTCAGCTCGTGCTCGGTTGCGGTCTGCCCTGACACCCTTGATCTCTCGCCGACCCCGCGGGCATCCTACCCGGCCCGCCGCCACCCGCAAAGCGTAGGATCGCGCTCCTCAGGCGTGTCAGTCGATTGGAGGAGCGATGGCCGACCGGTGGTTCTCCGAGGAGGAGCTTCACGAGATGTCCCGTCCGACAATGGATCGGGCGATCGAGGCGATTGAGGCCGGTGACCTCGACGGGGCGAAGGCGCTGTGCCAGGAGATGAAGCACGAGTGGCGCCACCTGCACGATCTGATGGTGGAGGGGATCGGCGGGCTGATCACGTTCGTCCAGGAGAGGCTTGGCGACGACGGGGTGGCCGAGGCCTGGACGGCCGGGCAGGGCCGGGGCTGGGAGCGGGATGTGGACACGATCGCCTCACGCGACCGCAGGCAGATCGTGCTCGCGCTGGCGGCCACCTGGCGGGCCCATTCGTGTAGCGGGACGGGACCGCATCCGGGCGCCTTCACGGTCACCGAGGACGATGAGAAGTTCACGTTCGCCATGAACCCGTGCGGATCCGGCCAGCGGCTGGTCCGGATGGGGCGTTATGAGGGACCGGGCGCTCTCGGCGTCACGCAGGCGGCACACGACTGGAGCTACGGCCGGGAGGGTTTCCCGCTGTACTGCACCCACTGCTCGTTCATGAACGAGTCGCTCCCGATCCGGTGGATCGGATATCCGCTGTACCCGAGCGACCCACCGGACGACTTCGGCCGCGATCCGTGCACCTGGTACTGGTACAAGGACCCGGCGGACATTCCCGACCGGCATTGGCAGCGGTACGGACTGGCCCGGGCGGGTGCCAATGGCGATGCCGGCTGACACGTTTCCCCGCGACCGGCGCGTGATTCTCACCGGCGCCGCCGGCGGCATCGGTCGGGCGATCATCGCGGCGCTGGCGCACCACGGCTGCCACGTGGCCGCCTGCGACGTCCCCGGGGCACCGCTGGATGAAATCGAGGGAGCCGCGGCAACGGCGGCCTTTGACGTGCGCGATCGGGAGGCGGTACGCGCCGGGGTGGCCGAGGCGATCGGCGAGCTGGGGGGCTGTGACGCCGTCGTGGCCAACGCCGGCGTCGTCGACACGATTCACCGGGCCGAGCGATTCTCCGACCAGGAGTGGCGCAAGGACCTGGAGACGAACCTGTACGGCGCGTTCTACCTGGTCCAGGCGGCCTTCGAGTCGCTGGCCGCATCGGGCGACGGGCGCGTGGTGCTGATCTCCTCGGCCGCAGCGGAGACCGGCATACCGGGTCAGGTGGCCTACGGCGCCTCCAAGGCCGGCCTGGTCGGGATGGCCCGAACCCTGGCCGTGGAGTGGGCCGGCCACGGCATTCGCTGCAACATTGTGATGCCCGGTTTCATCGCCACGCCCAAGGTGCTGGGCATGCCGCCTGAGGTGCAGACAGCGGTCACGGCTCGGGTGCCGCTGCGCCGCTTCGGCGACACGGCCGAGCTGGCCGGCACGGTGGCCTTCCTCCTGTCCCCGGCCGCCGCCTACATGACAGCGGCGATTCTGCGGGTCGATGGGGGGTTTGGGCTGACGATGCGGTAGGCCTGGACGTACGTCGCAGGCCGGGCGCGCCGGCTGGACACACGTCTGGGATTGCGCGGAGGACCGCGGGCCGGCGGTGCTGGCGGCCGATGCCTAGGGGGCCGTCACGACGAAAGGACGCATCGGTGAATCGCAGATCAGTGCCCGCAGGGGCAGCGGTCGCCTTGGCAGCTGCTGGCCTGGGCCTGGCCTCCGGCGCTGCCGCACGCCCGGGCGCGCAGAGAGGCCTGGCCCACGGCTCGGTGGCGGGCAGGGTGACGACGCTCAGCGGCACGCTGGTGACGCTTCACACGCCGGGTCGCCGGACGGGAGTTGTCGACACCCTCAGCCGGGCGGCGACCAAGATCACCCACCAGGACTATCCATACGTGTACGGCGGCGGTCACTCCCGGGCCGGGGTGGCCAGCGTGGGGATGCCCGGACCGGGATACAACGGCCATCGGCGAGGCTATGACTGCTCCGGCTCCGTGGCCGCTGTGCTCGTGGCCGGAGGGCTGTGGCCGGCGGGCACCGGCGTGCCGAATGACGCATGGATGATCAGACAGCTTCGGGACTCCCATCTGATCGTGCCTGGGGCCGGCCGCAGCCCGGTCGAGGTCACGCTGTACGACGACCCCGGCTCGCACATCTTCATGAGCGTCGATGGACGGTTCTTCGGCACCTCGGACGGAGGTGGCGGCGGCGATAAGCGCGGCGGCGCGGGATGGCTCAACGATGGCGCGCCTGACGCCACCGCGCCCTGGTACAGGCGGTGGCACTTCCGGATGTCGGCGCTCCGCGGGAGCCTCGGCTCGGGGCACGACGTGACCTTCGACCTGAGCGTGCTGGGCACTGTGACCGGCCAGCTCCACGTGGGCCAACAGCTCAAAGTGGCCTACACCGAGCGTCAGTCAGGAAAGTTCTTGGCCAGCTCGGTCCAACCGCCGCATGGGTCGACCACGATCGGCACCGTGAGCCTGATTGCCATCGACGGGTCGACGTTCACGGTTCAGGGCAGCGGCGGCAGGAGCCGGACCTTCTCCCTGGCCACCGATCCGGCCGCGCTCGAGCTGATCTCTCTGGGCCACCAGGTCCGCGTGGTCTACACCAGGCACGGCTCCACGCTAAACGCCCGTCTGGTCACCGTCACGTCGACCGGCCGGCCTGGCGACCGAGGCGGGTACGGGGGCCGAGGGTGGGGTCAGCGCCACTGATCGCTGTACAAAACCTGGCCACTTCTTCCTGACAGTTCTCTGACTCCAGGCCGTTGGGTCTGTGAACTCGAGGCTTCCGATCCAGGAAGTGATGGCCATCATGAGCAGACGTGTCCGCGCGGCACTGGTTGGTTTTGTGATTCTGACGGCGTCGTCCGCAGGGCTGGTCGCCGCCCCGGCGAGCGCCGCCCCGATCCGCTACACGCTCGTCAACGTCGGCAAGTTTGGCGGCGAGCCGTCGATCGCCTCGAGCGACACTGGCATCCTGTACGACACGACCCCGAGCGGGGGCACGATCCTGTACAGGTCGCGCGATAAAGGAAAGACGTGGTTCAAAACGACCACGGCCGACCCGTCCAGCGGGGACACGTGTGTGTCCACCGACCAGTCCGGCGCCGTGTACGAGTGCAACCTGGCCGGCTCAAAGGCGGTCCACCCGCTTGAGGCCGATTCGTGGAAGTCGGTCGACGAGGGCAAGACATGGACGTACGGCAACAATCCGATCAACCTCGGGGGCGCGAACCTCTGCGGTACCAGCTGCCAACCCTTTGGGGTGGACCGGCAGTGGGAGGACGCCTACATCCCCAAGGGCAAGACGACCAAGCAAGCGCTGGTCGTGCTGGCCTACCACGACTTCTACGGACCAGTATCGATCTGGTTCAACATCTCCACGGACGGCGGCAAGACTTTCGGCCAATCCACAAACGTCTTCGCCCACGGCCTCAACGGTCCCACGGCGGCCGTGGCCCTGGCCGACTCGGCCTGCAATACCGTCCCGTCCGGGGCCCGTATCGAGAAGACAGGACCCCATCCGGGCCGGATCTACGTGGCCTGGATCGCCTCCGACCCTGAAAGCCCGGCCACCGGCTGCAACGTGACCATGGTGCAGTCGTTCCACAACCTGTTCGTCGCCTGGTCGGATGACAAGGGCAAGACATGGACGATCGCCCTGGCCTACGACGCCGGCATCGGCCACGACGCCTCGACCCCCTTCACCACATTCACCCTTGACAACAAAGGCAATCCCTACATGGCCTTTGACGCCCCGGGGCCGACCGACAACCCGGTGGCGTGCGCCGCCGAGTCCACCGGAGGAGGCGTTCAGTCCGATGCCAGCTGCGCCTACCACACGTGGGTCGTGTGGTCCAAGGACGGCGGCACGACTTGGGATGGCGGCGGAGGTCTGATTCCCGGAAGCGCCCTGACGGCGTATGAAGTCGATCCATCAACGAGGCCGCAAACCGATCAGTTCGCGACGATCGCCGCCGGCGATCCGGGCAAAGTCGACGTGAGCTGGCTGGGGACGAACGAAATCGAGCCCACCGACCCGCTGGGCAAGTTCGATCCGGGCGGCTGCGCGGGATCAACCGCGATGGTGCCCGTTCCGCCGTTTTATCCCCCGACGTGTAAGTGGAACCTGTTCACCGGGCAGGCGCTTGACCTCAACAGGCCACCTAACAACGTCAAGTTCACCATCGGCCAGGCGACGATCAAGCCAATGCATATGGGTGACGTCTGCAACCTGGGCATCTTCTGCACTCCCGGTCTATCCAACCGCAACCTGCTGGATTTCAACTCAGAGGTGGTGGTCCCAACGACCGGGTGCGCCCACGTGGCCTACGCGGACGACAGCAACCCGAAGCCCGACCTGCAGCACCTCCGGGTGGCCAACCAGGTCTCGGGTCCGAGCATCGAGGGGTCCAGTCCGTGCGGAGCTACGGCCAGCCACCACGGCGGCCACCAGCACCATCAGCACCACCAGCACCATCCGCACCATCAGCGCAGCAGCCACCACCACCATCGCCACCATCGGCGGCCATCCCGGCGCCCAAAGAAGCACTCCCGCGGGTTCACGGGATAGGCCGGCTCAGCCCAGCGGCTGACGCCGCTGCGGCTCACGGCCCCGCGGCTGCTGTGGGGACTTATCCGGATTGATGGGCGGGATCGCCCGGGTCGTGGTCCTTCCCACCTTGACGGTGAGCGCCCGCCCGTGATGGCGAACCTGCAACTCCTCTCCCTCCAGGAGCGAGTACCTGGCCTCCCGGGCGGTGACCTCCACCAGCAGGCTCCGAGTCTGAAATCGCAGACGGAAGGCCAGCCTGGTCAAAGCCGAGGGCAGCCGGGGGGTGAAGCTCAGCTCTCCATCGAAGTCCCGCATCCCCCCGAAGCCGGCCACGGCGGCGATCCAGGCTCCGGCCAGCGCGGCGATGTGCACCCCGTCGCGGGTGTTGTGCTCCCGGTCATCGAGGTCCATCAGGGCGGCCTCGGCGAAGTAGT
This sequence comes from Solirubrobacteraceae bacterium, assembly GCA_036490975.1. GTDB lineage: Bacteria > Actinomycetota > Thermoleophilia > Solirubrobacterales > Solirubrobacteraceae > Palsa-465. The sequence continues at coordinate 13,679 of DASXCS010000023.1, read as the reverse complement.
CGTAGGCCAGCTCCAGATGACCGACCTCGGCGGCGATCACCGCCTGCGTGCACGCCGACAGGGACGAGTCGCGAACGGTGATGCGCTCGTAGTAGTCGAAGTTGCGCGACTTCTGCTCGGGGGTGAACACGTCACCGCATAGGTGCAGGGCCAGGACCAGATCGGCCTGCTTGACCACCTGTTTGCGGTACAGATCGAAGTAGGGGTAGTGCAGCAACAGCGGGTAGTTCTCGGTCGGGGTGGCCTCGAAGTCCCACGGTTGATGCTCGGTGAACCCCTCCGCCTGGGCGTGGACCTCCAGAGCCTCGTCGTAGGCGATCAGCATGTCGTCCGCGGCGTCCCGCCAGCCGGCCGCCTCCTCATCGTTCACCCCGAGCGCCCGGGCCTTGCGTGGGTGACGCCCGCTCAGTGCGGCCGCGGCCCGGAGGTTGCGCTGAGCCATGAGGTTCGTGTACACGTTGTTATCGGCCACGGCGCTGTACTCATCGGGGCCGGTCACGCCGTCGATCCGGAAGTGGCCGGCTGAGTCGTGGTGGCCCAGCGACCGCCACAGCCGGGCCGTCTCCACCAGCAGCTCAAGCGCCACGTCCCGCTCAAAGGCCTGATTCGGACAGGCGCCCAGGTAGCGCACCACGGCATTTGCGATGTCGGCGTTGATGTGAAAGGCCGCCGTCCCGGCTGGCCAGTAGCTCGAGCACTCCTCTCCGGCGATTGTCCGCCAGGGGAAGGCCGCCCCTTTCAGTCCCAGGACCCGGGCCCGCTCCTTGGCCATCGGAAGCGTGCTGTGGCGCCAGCGCAGGGCATCGGCCGCGGCCCGCGGAGCCGTGTAGGTGAGCACCGGCAACACGAAGCACTCGGTGTCCCAGAACGTGTGGCCGTCGTACCCAGGGCCGGTCAGGCCCTTGGCCGCGATCGCCCGCTGCTCCCCGCGCGCGCCCGCCTGAAGAGCATGGAAGAGCCCGAAGCGCACCGCCTGCTGGAGCTCGCTGTCTCCCTCCACCTCAACGTCGGAGCGCTCCCAGAACTCGTCCAGGTATCCGCGCTGGGCTTCGAGCAGTCCGTCCCAGCCGGTATGCCGAGCGCTGGCCAGGGCGGCCGCCACCTGATCGCGCACGGCCGGGATCGAGCGCTCAGCCGACCAGCCGTAGGCCACCAGCTTGATCACACGCAAGGGGCGGTTGGGCGCCAGGTCGGCGGTCACCAGCATTCGGGCCAGGTCCTCATGACTCTCGCCGGTCGCCTCGGTGCCCTCCGGACCGTCCACCACGTGGTCCATGGCCGCGGCCACGGTGAGCCCGCTGGACCGCGTCATGTGGACCAGGATGGCCCGGGTATCCGCGGAGTCGTGCGAGCAGCCGACCAGGGGCGGTCCCAGCGCGGCGGCGGCCCGCGGGTCACCCTTGACCTCAGGGAGCGCCTCGTTGGCCACCAGCTCGGACTGCACCACCACCGGGAACTCGTCCTGGAGCGCCTCGACCTCATATAGGATCGCGGCCACCGCTCTGTGGGTGAATGACACCAGCCGGGTCGATGTGATCCGCAGGCGCCGCCCGGTGGGTGACTCCCACTCCACCTGCCGGCGGAGTACTCCGTCCCGAAAGTCCAGCACCCGCTCGTGACTGTGGAGCTGGCCGTATCTAATGTCGAACGGCTCGTCCTCCACCAGCAGCCGGATGATCTTGCCGTTGGTCACGTTGACGACCGTCTGACCAGCCTCGGGATAGCCGAATCCCGCCTCGGCATAGGGGAGCTCTCGGGACTCGTAGAACCCGCCCAGGTACGTCCCCGGCAGGCCGAAGGGCTCACCCTCGTCCAGGTTGCCCCGGAGCCCGATATGTCCGTTGGCCAGCGCGAACACCGACTCGGTCTGGGCCAGGATGTCCACGTGGAGCTCGGTCTCCCGAACCGCCCAGGGCTCGATCGGGAACGGGGCCTGCCTGATCAATCGAGCAGCTCCGCCAGGTCCGCGACCACCACGTCCGCGCCATGCTCCCGCAGCTCTGTGGCCTGGCCGACCCGGTCCACGCCCACGACGTAGGCGAACTGCCCGGCCCGGCCGGCCTCAACTCCGGCCAGCGCGTCCTCGAACACGGCCGCCGCCGAGGGAGTGACGCCGACCGCGCGGGCGCCGGCCAGGAAGGTATCCGGCGCGGGCTTGCCCTTCAGGCCCTGGTCCTCAACGGCGTGACCGTCGATCACCTGCTCGAACAGGGTGTCGATGCCAGCCGCGGCCAGGGCGTCCCGGGCGTTGGCGCTCGAGGAGACGACCGCCCGGCGCAGCCCGGCCTCGCGCGCCGCCTTGACATAGCGCACCGAGCCCTCGTATGGCTCGACGCCGTGTTCATGGATGATCCTGAGCACCAGTTCGTTCTTGCGGTTACCGAGCCCATGGACGGTCTCGGCGCTGGGGGGGTCCGAGGGCTCACCGTCGGGAAGGTCGATGCCTCGGGATTCAAGGAACGAGCGGACGCCGTCGTAGCGGGGCTTGCCATCGACGTAGGCGTCGTAGTCGTGCCTCTGGTCGAACTCCTGAAATTCCGCGCCGGTCCGCTCAGCGCGAGCTCGCAGGTACTCGTCGAACATCTGCTTCCAGGCCGCCGCGTGCACCTTGGCGGTCTGTGTCAGCACTCCGTCCAGGTCGAACAGGCAGGCACGTACGCCGTCGGGCAAACCGAGCACGGCAGGGACGGTACCTGTAGGTTGCAGGCCATGGCCGAGCCTCAACGCTTCGACGTGGTGATCATCGGCGCCGGCATCGCCGGTCTGGTCACGACGCTCGAGCTGCTGGAGCAGCCAAACGGGCCCAAACGGCTGCTGCTCCTGGACCGCTGCCATCCAACGGAGGTAGGCGGCCTGGCCCGCGAGGCCTTCGGGGGGATGTTCATGGTCGACACCGCCGAGCAGCGCCGCAGCGGGATCAAGGACAGCGTCGGGCTGGCGCTCGAGGACTGGCGCCGGGTGGCCGATTTCTCAGCTGAGGACCACTGGCCCGGGCGATGGGCCGAGGAGTATGTGGCCCGGGCCCGGGATGAGGTGGGCGGCTGGCTGAAGCGCTACGGGGTGCGCTTCTTCCCGATCGTCAACTGGGCCGAGCGCGGGGTGTACGGCGATGGGAACTCCGTCCCGCGCTTTCATCTGACCTGGGGCTGTGGCCAGGCGCTGATCGACTGCGTGTGGGCGGCGATCGAGCGTCACCCCCGGTGCTCGGATCTGGATGTCCGCTTCCGGACGCGGGTAATGGGGCTGCTTACCGACTCCGGCCGGGTCACGGGCTGCCGGATCACCGGAGAGGACGACCCCGACGGGCCGTCAGCCGACGTGAGCGCCCAGGACGTGGTGGTCGCCGCCGGCGGAGTGGGCGGGAACCTGGAGATCGTGCGGCGAGAGTGGCCGGCCGAGTTCGGATCCCCGCCGCCCGAGATTCTGATGGGCTCTCACTACTACGCCGACGGCGCGATGCACGAGGAAGCACGGCGCGTGGGGGCCAACGTGACCCACATCTCCAGGATGTGGAACTACGCCGACGCGGTTCGCCATCCGCATCCCCGCCGTCCACTGCATGGGATCAAGCTGATCCCGCCGCGCTCGGGCCTGGTGCTCGACCCCACGGGGCACCGGTACGGGCCGATTCCGCTGATGCCGACCTTCGACGCCCACTACGCGCTGAAGCGGATGTGCGAGGACCCCCGCGGCTACTACTGGATGGTCTGCAACTGGAAGATCGCCAAGCGTGAGCTGGACGTCTCCGGATCCGAGCACAACCCGCTGATCCGCAACAAGCAGCTGATCCGGTTCCTACTATCCGTGGTGCTGGGCAAACCCACCCTGGTCCGTCACTTCGTGAACGACTGCCCGGACTTCGTCACCGCCGACTCGCTGGACGAGCTGGGTCGCAGGATGCAGGAGGTCATGAACGACGGCGCCCTGGACGTCGAGCAGATGAAGCGCGACGTCCGCCACTACGACGCCACGATCGCGCGCGGGAAGGGGCTGTTCAATGATGATCAGCTGCGGCGGATCGAGTCGTACGCCAACTGGCGCGGTGACCGTCTGCGGACCTGCCGCTTCCAGCGCGTCGAGGACCCCAAGGCGGGGCCGCTAATCGCGATCCGCATGACGGTCATGGCCCGCAAGAGCCTGGGCGGGATCCAGACGGACCTGGCCTCGCGGGCGCTTGATGTGAACGGCGAGCCGATCCCCGGTCTGTACGCCGCGGGCGAGTCCGCTGGCTTCGGCGGCGGAGGGATGCACGGCCGGCGCTCGCTGGAGGGGACGTTCCTGGGCGGGTGCGTGTTCAGCGGCCGGATCGCCGCCCGGGCGGTCGCCGCCGGCGAGCCGATCGTGCCCCCGGTCAGCGGAGCTTCCCCCGCCCTGACCGCCTGAGGCGGAGCGCCCCCGCGGCGGGGCGGCTAGGCTGTGCCGCCATGAGGAGGGAGATCGGGCGCAGGCTGGCCACCCTGATCGCGTCGGGCGCGGCGCTGGCGGCGTTCGCCCCCGCGGCGCTGGGCGCCAACCCGGCGCCCTTCGGGCTCCACGATGCCGGTGGCTTCCTCAACGTCCTGCCCGCCGGGGAGGCCGGAAATGAAAACTTCCTCCAGCTGGCCCAGTTCACGGGTCCGCAGCACAAGATCCCGCCCCACTTCAACGACCAGCTTCCGCTGTACCAGAACCTGGTCTACGCCGACCCGACACTCACCCCGAGCCAGATTCCCAAGTACTTCAAGGACGCCACGTTCGGGGTCAAGCCACATGACGTGGCCTCGGTTGAGCACCCGGAGTCCGGGCTGACGGTCGTCAGGGACCAGTGGGACGTACCGCACGTCTATGGCCAGACCCGCGACCAGACCGAGTTCGGCGCCGGCTACGCAGCCGCCGAGGACAGGCTGTTCATGATCGACGTGCTGCGCCACTACGCCGAGGCCAAGCTGAGCTCCTTTGTCGGCGGCTCACCGTCCGACCGGGCGATGGATGAGGGCCAGTGGGAGATCGCGCCCTACACCCAGGCCGACCTGCAGTGGCAGCTCGACCACGCCAAACAGTTCTACGGCACCGCCGGAACTCAGCTGGTGCGCGACGCCAGGAACTTCGTGGCCGGAATCAACTCATACATCGCCAAGGTCAACGCGGATCCGATGCTGATGCCGGGCGAGTACACCGCCTTCGGCACCACGCCGCAGCCCTGGAAGCCCACCGACGTGATCGCCGAGGCGTCACTGATCGGGGGCATCTTCGGCAAGGGCGGAGGCAACGAGGTCCGGTCGGCGTTGGCCCTGGAGGCGCTGGAGCGCCGGCTTGGCCAGGCCGCGGGTCGCAGGGCCTGGTCGGACTTCCGGGAGGCCAACGATCCAGAGGCTCCGACCACCGTGCTGGGCAAGCGCTTCCCCTATGAGACCACGAGCCCGTTCGCCGCCCGGGGGCTGGCCCTGCCCGACCCGGGCTCCGTGAGCTTCCCGCCGCCTGGGAAGGTGATCGGCGGCGCGGCCGACACTGCTGGGGACACATCGGGCGGCCTGGGCGCCGAGATCGGCTCTGGCCTGCGGGGGCTCCTGTCCGGCGGGCCCATCCACGCCTCCAACTGGGAGCTGGTCTCAGCCAAGCACTCGACGGACGGGCACCCCCTGGCCGTGATGGGTCCTCAGGTGGGGTACTACGTACCCGAGATTCTGATGGAGGAGGACCTCCACGCCCCCGCGTCCAAGGCCGGGCCGGCGATAGATGCCAGAGGCGCCGCCTTCCCGGGAGTCAATCAGTACGTGGAGCTGGGGCACGGTGACGACTACGCCTGGAGTGCCACCACATCGACCTCGGACAACGTGGACACGTTCGCCGAGGTGCTGTGCCGGGACGCCTACCACTACCTGTACAAGGGCCGCTGCCTGGCCATGCAGAAGCTCACTCAGACGAATACCTGGACGCCCAGCCTGGGCGATTCGACCGCGGCGGGCCATGAGACACTGACCGCCTACCGGACCGTGCACGGCATCGTCTATGCCCGGGGGAAGGTCCACGGCAAGCGGGTGGCCTTCGTGCATGCCCGGTCGACCTATTTCCATGAGGCCGACTCGGCGCTCGGCTTCTCCGAGCTCAATGACCCCAACTACGTCCGCGGACCGGCCAGCTTCCAGCGTGCCGCATCCAAGATCAACTTCCTGTTCAACTGGGCGTACGTGGACGCCAGCCACATCTCCTACTACATGTCGGGCGCGTTGCCCCAGCGGGCCAGGGGCACCTCGCCGGACTTTCCGATCCTGGGCACGGGCCAGTACGACTGGAAGGGCTGGAAGCCCGCCCAGCACACGGCCACCTGGCTGGCCTTCGCCGAGCATCCCCACGCCACCGACCAGCCCTACCAGGTCTCCTGGAACAACAAGCAGGCGCGAGGCTGGGCCGCGGCCGACGACCAGTGGGGCTACGGTCCGATCTTCCGGTCGCAGATGATCCAGGGGCGCATCCAGGCCGACATCGCCCACGGGCGTAAGCTGAACATCGCCCAGCTCGTCCAGTCGATGGACGAGCCCGCCACCGAGGACATCCGGGCGAAGTTCCTGCTCCCGTACCTATTCAAGGCGGTTGGGCACCCCCGCAGCAGGAAGATCGCGCACGCCCTGGGTCTGCTGCGCACGTGGGAGAAGGCCGGTGGGCAACGAAAGTCCAGGTCACTGAAGACGGCCAACCACGACCGGTTCACGCCGGCGATCGAGCTGATGGACGCCTGGTGGCCGGCGCTCCTGAAGGCCGAGTTCCAGCCGATGCTGGCCGGGACGGCGTTCAACGCGGTGGAGACGATGATCGGCTTCGGGGGCACCGACTTCGCCGAGGGCTGGTACGGGTACGCGTCCAAGGACCTGCGCCGGGTGTTCGGGATCGGGCATGAACATGGGCGCTACAGCCAGGCCTACTGCGGAAACCTTCCGGGCCACCACTTCAGCGCCAAGCGCCTGAGGAGCCGCTGCCGGGCCGCGCTGCTCTCCTCGTTGACCGCGGCGCTCAAGGTGACACCCAAGCAGCTCTACGGCGGCGTCTGCCCCAGCAATCCCGAGCCGGCGTGCTCGGACCAGAACCGGTGGACGTACATCTCGGCGATCACGCTCCCGCCGTTCCCCTACCAGAACCGGCCCACCTTCCAGCAGGTGGTCGAGCTGAAGCGGCATCTGCCGCGGTAGGACGTCGGACCCGGGCCCTGGGGCGCCTCCCCCCGGAGGGTGGTCGAGAAACCGGACAGATAGTCCACTTTCTCTACCAGGCTCACCGCACGGGCTGCAATCAGGCCTTCCACCATTCCCCGAGCGCGCGCCGCCAGTTCTCCCACGCGATCGCCCGGACCTCGGCCTCGCTGAACCCGACACGCGACAGCGCCTCCAGCACCCGCGGGAGCCCCTGCACCCCACCCACCTCGGCCGGGACGGTGGCGCCGTCGAAGTCAGATCCAAGGCCGACGTGTTCGGAGCCGATCAGGTCGGCCACGTACCGGGCATGCTGGGCGATCAGGTCAAGCGGCGTGTCCGGGTCATCGGCGAAATCGGGCCGCAGGAACGGGCAGGCGAACACGATGCCCACCAGGCCTCCGCTGGCGCCGATCGCCTCGAGCTGGCGATCGGTCAGATTGCGGGACGTCGGGCAGAGGGCGTGGGCGGCCGAGTGGCTGGCCACGATCGGGCCGAGCTGCAACCCGGCCAGATCCCAGAAGCCGGCCTCATTCAGATGGCTGACGTCCAGCGCGATTCCCAGCTCGGCGCAGCGCTCGGCCAGACTTCGCCCCGCCTCGGTCAGTCCGGGACCCAGGTCCGGCGAGGAGGGCGAGATGAACGGCACCCCGTGAGCGAAGGCGTTGGCCCGGCTCCACACCGGCCCCAGCGAGCGCAGACCGGCCGCGTACCACAGCTCAAGCGCCTCCAGCTCGGGGTCGATCGCCTCAGCGCCCTCGAGGTGGAGGATCGCCGCCGGTGGCCCGTCCTCATCGGCCGCCAGGTCCAGGTCGCCGCTGCCGCGAACCAGCCGCACGTGCCCCGCCCGCTCCAGGGCCGCCAGCCTCCCGGCCGCGACGGTCGCGTCCCCAGCCGCCACCCGCTGGGGCACGGGATCGGCGTATTCGAACTCGATCACCCCGTCCTGGCGCGGCACGATCGCATCGCGGTCGGGCTCAGACGGAGTGAAGATGGCGAAGATGGCCCCGCGCAGCCCGGCCTGGGCCATCCTCGGCAGATCCAGGTGGCCGCCCGGGCGGCCCTCGGCCAGGAGCCCGTGATCCTCTCGGGTGAGCGCATCGTTGTGGCCGTCGAAGATCGGGATCAACCGTCGCTCCTGGTCAGGTGGCCGGCTGGGCGCCCTGGCGCTCACGCAGGACGGCGCCGAGGATGCCGTTGACGAACCCAGGTGCGTCGGCCCCGCAGAAGCGCTTGGCCGTCTCCACAGCCTCGTCAATCGCGCCCTCGGGCGGGATTTCACGCTCCCCTGGGACGGCGTCGGGGTACAGCAACTCGGCCAGGCCGACCCGCAGGATCGACCGCTCCAGCGGGGCGATCCGGTCCAGCGTCCAGCCGGTGGCGTGACTCCCGATCAGCTCGTCGAGCTCGTCCCGGTGAGCGTTGACGAGCTCAGCCAGGGCGCGACTGAACGCATGGGTATCGCGCGGAAAGGTCTCCTCCAGCGGCCGGCCCAGCAGATCGCTCTGATAAAGCGCCCAGATCGCCGCCCGGCGCTGCTCGCTGCGGCGGGCCACTTACTCGATCACCAGCAGGTCCTTGGTGACCCCGGTCAGGATCCGGCACCCGTCCTCGGTCACCACAACCAGATCCTCGATTCTCACTCCGAACCGGCCCGGTAAATAGACCCCGGGCTCGACCGTGACGACATTCCCCGCCACCAGCGTCCCCTCCGCGACCTGGGTGACCCGGGGATCCTCGTGGATGTCCAGCCCGACGCCGTGACCCAGACCGTGACCGAACTGCTCGCCGTGCCCGGCGACCGCGATCAGATCGCGGGCGGCGCTGTCAACGTGGCGGCACTGCGCACCAGCCCGGACCGCAGCCAACCCTGCCAGTTGCGCCTCCAGCACAAGCGCGTATATCTCGCGGGCGTCAAGGTCGGGCTCGCCTACCGCCACCGTCCGGGTGCAGTCAGAGCAGTAGCCATCGAGCCGGGCGCCAAAGTCGATCACGACCAGCTGACCTCGCTCGATCTCCACCTCGCGAGGCGTGGCGTGGGGCAGCGCGCCGTGGGGGCCGGCGGCGACGATCGGCTCAAAGCTCACGTGCTCGGCCCCGCCCTGACGTATCGCCAGCTCCAGCTCCAGCGCGGCCGCATGCTCGCTCCGACCGGCCAGGCCCCGGGCCAGCAGCTGCTCCAGCGCGAGGTCGGCCAACTCGGCCGCGGCCTGCATCCGGTCGACCTCGGCCGGCTCCTTGACGGCGCGCATGCCCTCAACCAGCCCGTCGGCCATCACAAGCTCAACCCGCTCGGGCAGCAGCTCGCGCAGACGGGCGTGTATCCGGACGGGCATCGAGTTCTCATAACCGAGCCGCAGCTGCCCCGGCGGGAGCACCTCCTCAAGGTCTGCGAATAGGTTCCGCGGCAGCTCGCGGCGCTCAAACGAGCTGTCGACCTCCTCGGCCATCTGCGCCGCGTAGCGGAAGTCCGTGGCGAACATGCGGGTGTCCGGACCGATCAAGCCCAGGCCGTTGCTGCCCACGAACCCGGTCAGGTAGCGCAGGTTGATGAGGTCGGTGACCAGAAGCACGTCGAGCCCGTTCTCCGGAAGCAGCTCGACCAGCCGGTCCACCCGGCGCGGGATGACGCTGGTGGCGCTCATTGGCTCGTCAACCTGTCGCGGAGCACGGTCAGCGCCTCCTCATAGCCCGCAGGCCCCTTGCCGGCCACGCGAGCGATGCACAGCTCGCCGATCACCGACTGGCGCCGCCAGGACTCGCGGCTGTCCACATCGGATAGGTGAACCTCCACGGCGGGGAGTCTCGTCAGCTCCAGGGCGTCCCGGATCGCGTACGAATAATGCGTCCATGCCCCGGGGTTTAGCAGCAGCCCATCGGCCAGGCCCTCGAGCCGGTGCAGGCGCTCGACAAACTCGCCCTCATGGTTGGTCCGGAAGAATCGCGCCTGAAGCCCGATCGAGTCGGCCGAGGCCTTGATCCGGACCTCCAGCTCGTCGAGCGTGACCGTCCCGTACTGGTCCGGGTCACGGCGGCCGAGTTGGTCCAGGTTGACCCCGTGCATGACTTCGACGCGGTTGCGGACGGTCATCCGGCTGCCAACTCTCGCACGGCGCCGATCAGCGCGCGACTCTCCACCGGCTGGCCCACGTTCGGCGAGCCCGGGCCATCCAGGAGAACGAAGCCAACCGGCTCGTCACCCAGACGCTTCTTGTCCCAAGCCGTGGCCATGACCACGGCATCCGGATCGACGTCCTCCATGACGATCGGGAGGCCGCGGGCGGCCAGCAGCCCCGCGACCTCCGCTCGGAGCTCAGACTGTCCGGACAGGCGCAGGGCCGCCAGTAGCCCGAGCCCCACGGCCTCGCCGTGGCGGAATCGGGCATAGCCGGTGACGGTCTCAATCGCGTGCCCGACCGTGTGGCCCAGATTCAGGACCTGACGCACGCCGCCGTCGCGCTCGTCGCGAGCCACCACCCGGAGCTTGACCAGGGCACAGGCCAGGATGATCTCCGGGTCCAGCGGGTCCGCCCCGGCGCTGACCGCGCGCCATAGCTCGCCGCCGGCGATCAGCGCGGTCTTGACCACCTCGGCATAGCCCGCCGCTACCTCGGCCTCGGGCAGCGATTCAAGCGTGGCCGGATCGACGATCACGGCGCTGGGCTGGTGATAGACCCCGACGTAGTTCTTGGCCTCGGCGAGGTCAACCCCCGTCTTGCCGCCGTAGGCCGAGTCAACCTGGGCCACGAGCGTGGTCGGGACTCCGACCCAGCCCACGCCGCGCTGATAGGTGGCGGCGCAGAAGCCGGCCAGGTCACCGACCACACCCCCGCCGAGGGCGACGACCACGTCCTGACGGGTCATCCCGGCCCGGGCCAGCTCGCTCCAGACCACGTCGGCGTGGGCCACCGTCTTTGACTGCTCTCCGGGCATGATCGCGACCCGGCCGGCCAGCGGCTCCAGCCGGCCGGCGTACAGCCGTCCCACCTGTCCGTCGGTGACCAGGAAGCGCCGGCCCGCCACCCTGGGCGGCCAGAAGCCGCGCTCCAGCAGGCCCGGGCCGACATACACGGGGTAGTCGGCCGATGCGCTGGCCGCCCACAGCAGCTTGACGCCGGCCGGAACATCCTGGAGCGCGTCGAGGACCGCCTGCATGTCGCTCGAACGCTGCGCTGGGACAACCGCGTCGGCCAGCGAGGAGTACGCCGGCTCGCGCTCAGCCAGAAGCCGCTCGAAGGCAGCACTGTCGCGGGCCAGGGGGCGGGCCTCTCCCTGCGCCCGGGACCACGCGGTCTGAGGCTCCACGTCGAGCCACAGCACCAGATGGTCTCTCAGTGCGTCACGGACGGCCTCGTGCATGACCGTGCCACCACCCAGCGCGACCACATCGGCGTCAGGCGCCTGCAGCAGCTCGAGCGCGGCCGATTCCTCTGCGGCTCGAAAGGCCGGCTCGCCGTCCTGCACAAACACCTCGGCGATCGGCTTGCCCAGTCGCTGCTCCACGACCGCGTCCAGATCAGCGGCACGCGCACCGAGCGCCCGCGCTGCGGCCTGGGCGGCCGTGGTCTTGCCGGCGCCCATGAACCCGATCAGCACGAGCTTGCGACCGGGACCGATCAACCCTCCTGCCGCTGCCATCCGATCCGCCGCTGGTACGCCGCCAGGGCCTCGCGCGCGTCGTCGATGTGGTCCCCCCCAAGCTTCTCCCGGTAGGCGTCGGCCAGCACGAACGCCACCATCGCCTCGGCCACGACACCGGCGGCGGGAACGGTGCATGAGTCCGTTCGTTCCCGCAGCGCCTCGGCCGGCTCATGGGTCTCGATGTCGACCGAGCGCAGCGGCTTGGTCAGGGTGGGCAACGGCTTCATCCATCCTCGGACCACCAGCGTCTGGCCGGTGGTCATTCCGCCCTCGAGCCCCCCGGCCCGATTGGTCGACCGGTGGTAACCCCGGTCCGCGTCCCAGAAGATCTCGTCGTGGGCCTGGGATCCCGGGAGCCCGGCCACCTCAATCCCGTCGCCCACCGACGCTGCCTTGATGGCCTGGATCGACATCACCGCCTGGCCCAGCCGGCCGTCGAGGCGCTGCTCCCAGGAGATGTGCGAGCCCAGTCCGGGAACAACCCCGAAGGCCAGGACCTCAAACACTCCGCCGAGCGACTCGTTCGCCTTGCGCAGGCGGTCGATCTCGACCACCATGGCGGCCGACGCGTCGGCGTCCAGGCACCGGACAGGGGATTCGTCGACCTGCTCGAAATCGTCAACGGCCAGGTCGGGCCGCCGCGCCGCGAGAACCGAGGCGATCTGGATGACGTGCGAGCGGATCTGGACACCGAGCGCGGCCAGCAGGGCCTTTGCCACGGCGCCCCCGGCCACCCGGGCGGCGGTCTCGCGGGCGCTGGCGCGCTCCAGGATGTCGCGGACGTCGGTCAGTCGGTACTTCTGGGTCCCAACCAGATCGGCGTGGCCGGGGCGGGGCAGGTGAACCTCCGGTGTTGGTGCCTCCACCGGCCAGGGGTTCATCCGCTCCTCCCAGTTCGCGTAGTCGCGGTTTGCCACCTGGAGGGCGATCGGCCCACCCAGCGTGTGGCCGTGGCGGACGCCGCCCGTGACGTGGACCTGGTCGCGCTCGATCTTCATGCGACCGCCCCGCCCGTAGCCCAGCTGGCGCCGGGCCAGGTCGCGGTTCAGCGCCTCCCGATCCAGGGTCAGGCCGGCCGGGACCCCCTCAACGATGCAGGTAAGTCCAGGTCCGTGGGACTCGCCCGCGGTGATCAGCTTCAGCGCCATCGGCGCTGAAGGTTACGGGCGGCCGCCCCGTTAGTCCTGCTCGCCGTCGGTCGGGTAGGCCCTAATAGCGCCCGACGGTGGCAGCGGTGGTGCTGCCGCCGTGCTTGGCGTACAGGGTCATGTGCAGGGTCAGCGTCAGATGGCTGGTGCGTGACAGCTTGCGGGCGGTGGCCGAGGAGACCCGAACGCGGAGCCTCGCCGTGCCGTTCTTGATGCCCTCAACCGTGCCCCGTCCGATCACGACGAGCGCCTTCGGATTCCCCGCTGCGCTCAGATGGACGCGGTGGGCAGCGCTGCGGAAGATCGCCAGCGTGGCGAAGCCGTTGGCCGCCCTGTTGGACCTGACCCGTACGGCCAGGCCGTCCCGGAGCACCGAGCGCAGGCTCTGGGGCACGAGCGCAAGGCTGACCTTGAGCTTGGTCGGGCCGCCTCCGCCGCTGCCGCTGGGGCTGGGCGGCTGGCCGTCGGCCTGCAGTACCTCCACCGTTTGCGTGAGCGTGCTGGTGTTGCCGCCTCGGTCGGTGACATTCATGGTCACCGTGTAGGAGCCGGCGTGGGCGAAGCTGTGGACCACGCTCGGACCGCTGGCCGTCGATCCGTCCCCGAACGACCAGGTGTAGTTGGCGTTGGGCACGATCAGCGTGGACGCGGTGGTCGATCCGTCGAAGCCCACCACCTCGCCCGCATCGATCGGGCTGGGCACGACGAAGCTGGGCGTGAGGATGAC
>DASXCS010000022.1:0-74780 GCA_036490975.1 Solirubrobacteraceae bacterium | reverse complement strand
GCCCGGCTGCGGACGGCGGAGCCGGTGTCATGGGTTCCGGCTCTGGATGGCTGGCTCATCACCCGCCACGACCTGGCGATCGCGGTCATGGGTGACGCCGCTCACTTCACGGTCGATGATCCGCGCTTTTCCACTGCGCAGGTGATCGGGCCGAGCATGCTGAGCCTCGACGGCCAGGAGCACGCGCACCACCGGCTTCCATTCGTGGCGCCGTTCCGGCCGGTGGCGGTGTCCCGAGACCTGACTGAGCCTGTGCGAAACCAGGTCGCCCGCCTGATCGACGAGCTGAGGCCCCGTGGCGGGATGGAGTTGCGACGCCAGTTCGCCGGGCCGCTCGCGGCTGGCGTGATCGCCCACGCCCTGGGGCTGGGCCAGGATGAGATCGGCAACCTCCTGGACCGTTACGACGCGATCGTCGCGTCGGTCACATCGATCAGCGCCGGTCAGGGGCCCACGCGGGAGGGCGCCGAGGCTTTCTCGGCGCTCCGCGACCGGCTCGACAGAGCGGTCTCCCCCAGCTTGCTGACCGCCGACCAGGTGGCGGCCAACGCCGCGGTGCTGCTGTTCGGCGGAATTGAGACGACCGAGGGCATGATCAGCAACGCGGCGCTCGAGCTCCTCAAGGAGCCCGCCTGGCTCGACCTGATCCGCCAGAACACGACCGCCGTCGACGCGGCGCTCGACGAGTCGCTGCGGCTCGAGCCCGCCGCAGCGGTGATCGATCGCTACGCGACGACCGACCGCCTCCTCGGCGGGGCTGAAATCGCACGCGGGGAGCTGGTCCGCATTTCGATCACCGCGGCCAACCGTGATCCCGCGGTTTTCGCCGACCCCGATCGCTTCAACCCCGCCCGACCCAACCTCCGACGCCATCTGGCCTTCGCCCAGGGTCCGCATGTCTGCCTGGGCGTCCACCTGGCCCGGCTCGAGGCCCGGCTGGCGCTCGGAGGTCTGATCGAACGATTGCCGGGCCTCCGGCTGCACCCCGATGAGCAACCGCGGGTGGAGGGGCTGGTGTTCCGCAAACCGCGGCGGCTCGCCGTTCAGTGGGACGCCTGAGCCACCGGTCAGGACTGAGCTCTGAGCGCGAACAGCTCCAGCGGCTCGGGTATGCCCTTCAGCTCGCGTGGGCCACGAGGCTCAAGCTGGGTATCCGAGCCCAGCAACAGGTCGCCGACCGTACGTGTGATCAGCACCTCGGAGGGGCCAGCGGCGCCCATCACGCGGGCCGCGATGTGGACGCCCATCCCCGCCACGTCGTCCCCTCGAACCTCGACCATCCCGGTGTGAATCCCGGCCCGAATCTCTATCCCGAGCTCGCGCACCTCAGTCACAAGCTCCGCGGCGCAGTCGATTGCCGCCGTAGGATCGTCGAACAGGGACAGGAAGCCGTCCCCAATGAACGCCACCTCGTGTCCGCCGTGGCGCAACAGGGAGGAGCGGACCAGACGCTCGAACGTGCTGAGCACGTCGCGCCACCGCGCGTCACCCAGGTCGCTCAGCTGCTGGGTGGAGCCGACGATGTCGGCGAACAGTACGGTGGCCAGACGTCGGGCTCCCCCGGCACCACCGCGCCTCCCCGTGAGCAGCTCCTGGGTCTCGGCCGCCACCCGATCGGAGTTGGTAAAGAAATGAAAATGGTCCGCCCCCGGAAGCTCCACGAAGCGGGCGTTCGGGAGCTGCGCGGCCATCACCCGAGCCTGGGCGACCGGGATCAGCCGATCCCCGGCGGCGTGCATGACCAGCGTCGGAGCGCGCACGTCGGCCAACGCGTCACGGGCATCGGCCCGGGCGAAGGTCTGCCAGTAGTTGTACGCGGCCCTCGGGGTCCCGGATCGCCTCTGGAGCCGCCCGAGCGCCCGGCGCCAGCGCCGATCGGAGGCCATGCTCGGAGCCAGGAGCTCGACCACGTGGGGATTGGCCTCATTCCCCCACCGCTCATTCCAGACCTCAGGCTGCAGCCGATCAGCTGGAAGCCCTTCCGGATAGTCCGGCGCGGCGCCCCACCGAGCCGTCCCCTGGAGGATCACCAGGGCATCCACGCGCTCGGGATGGTGGGCGGCGAACAGGATCGCCGGGATGGCGCCGTCGGCGGTCGCGAATAACGCCGCCGAGGACATTTCGACGGCGTCCATGACCGCGGTCAGGTCCGCCAGCCGGCTCCCGAGATCAGCCATCTCCTCCGCTGAGACGCGGTCAGAGAGCCCGGTTCCCCGCTTGTCAAACAGGGCCACCCGGGCGAAGCTGGCCATCCGCTCGAAATGCCGCTCCACGGCTGGCTCCTCGGCCGCGGCCTCGATCACGTTGAGCAGCCCCGGTACGTACACCAGGTCCACACCGGCGCCAAACACCTGGTAGGCGACGTTGACCTCTCCGGCGCTCGCATAGCGCACCGGCGCATCCCGAACCGAGCTCACCGAGGGCACTCTAACCGCCCTCCCGAGTAAGGCCCCCGCACTCGAAACCGGCTCCATTGTGCCGATGTGGACGGGCGGTTCTTAGTCCAGCATCGACTGTGCAGCAAGCCGAGAAAGACCTCAAACCAGGGAGCTGACAGCCATGACCACCACCCTCAACCAAACCGTCGCCAGGGCACACGCCGAGGAACTGATTCGCGAGGCCGACAGGCATCGGCTGGCGCTGCACTCGACCTTTGAGCCCGTCTGGTCCCGGTTGGTCATACGCCTGGCCACGGCAGGGGACCAGCGGGCACTGGAGCGCCTGGCCGAGCTCGACTCACGACGGGCGCCTGCGGGCACGACTCTGATCGCCGAGCTGGCCGGACGGCCGGTGGCCGCCGTCTCGCTCGGCGACGGAGAGCAGATCGCCGATCCCTTCATCCCGACGAGCGACATCACCGAGCTGCTCCGGCTTCGAGCCCGGCAGCTCAGCGCGCCGGCTCATGCGCACAGATGGTCACTAAGACCTCCCGCGCCGCGACTAAGGCCTGGGATGGCCAGATAAGCACCTTCCTCCCGATGTGCGAGCCCCGCTCTCAGCTCATCCTGATGACAGGTGAAACCCAGCAGCCACAGGAGCACACCATGCATCCCGCCCTCAACGCCGCGATCGCGGCCACCAAAACAGATGAGATTGCTCGACGGACGAGGAGATCTCGCCTCGAGCCCAAGCCCCCGGCCTTCGCCCGGCGCCACCACTCACCCCACTCGCCGGCCCCGGGACGGGGAATCAGGCGATACTTCCGGCGTGGGCCGCAGGTTGAGCAGCGACCACTTCGTGGGCCGCGCGAACGAACTGCAGGAGCTGGAATCGGCCGCCCAGGCGTCCGCCGCGGAGCGCCCTGCCCTGATCCTGCTGGGCGGTGACTCGGGCGTCGGAAAGACGCGACTGATCCGGGAGCTCGAGCGCCGACTCGTCGACGACGATGTGCTCGTCCTGCGCGGCGAGGCCGTTGAGCAAGAGGAGGGAGAGCTCCCATACGCCCCGCTGACAAGCGCGCTGCGGCCACTGGCTCGGGCCGCCGACCCGGCATTCGCGGAGCTCAGCCGGGGGAGCCGGGCCCAGCTGGCGGCACTCTTACCGGGCCTGGACGACACCGCCAGTCCGACCGACTCGCCTGAGTCCTCGGCCCAGGTCCGGCTATTCGAAGCCCTACTCGACCTGCTGGGCATCCTCAGCGAACGACAGCCGGTGGCGCTGTTCCTGGAGGACCTGCACTGGGCCGATCGCTCGACCCGCACGTTCGTCTCCTTCCTGGCTCGCAGCGTCCGCCAAGAGCGCCTGCTCGTCGTGGTCACCTACCGCTCCGATGAGCTCCACCGGCGACACCCCCTCCGGCCTCTGCTCAGCGAGCTGGCCCGGCTTGAGCTGGTGCGGCGAGTCGATCTGGAGCCGTTCAGCCGAGCTGAGGTGGCCGAGATCCTGACGGACATCCTGGGGAGCGACCCCGAGGAGGCGCTAATCGACCGGCTTTATGAGCGCAGCGAGGGCAACGCGCTATACGCCGAGGAACTTCTGGCTGCCGGTCTGGATGGGCGCGGTGCACTCCCGACGAGCCTCCGAGACGCGTTCATGCTCCGAATCGAGCGCCTCTCGCCCAACGCCCAACGGGCCGCCCGAACGATCGCGGTGGGCCGGCGACTGGATGAGGAGGTGATCGTGGAGGCCACCGGGATCGACCCGGTCGAGCTCCAATCCGCGCTGCACGAGGCGGTGGCCGAGCACGTCCTCGTCCCCGGGACGGACGGCCGCCTGCGTTTCCGCCACGCGCTGCTTCGGGAGGTTCTGTATGACGACCTTCTGCCCGGCGAGCGGGGGGAGCTCCATCTGACCCTGGCCCGGGCCCTGGAGCCCCGGATGGGCCACGGCGACGAGCGAGAGGCCGAGTTCGCCGCCGCGGTGGCCGGCCATTACGCGTCCGCGGGCGACCAGCCGGCCGCCCTCCGAGCCTCGGTTCACGCCGCTCTGGCCGCCCGTGACGTGCACGCCTACGGTGAGGCGGCGGAGCTGGCCGAACGGGCCCTGGAACTCTGGCCTCGGGTGGCCGGAGCCGAGAACCAGATCCCCCTGAGTCGCATCGACCTGCTGAGACTGGCCGCGTCTGCCCACCGTCAAGCCGGCGATCGCGAACGGGCCGAGGTACTGCTCAACCGAGCGCTGGAGGACTGCGACGTGGACGCCGACGTACTGCTGCGGGTGGGACTGTTGGCGCAGCTATCGAGGATCCAGTGGTCACTCAACCGGGGGGTCGAGGCGGTCGAGACCTCCGAGCGAGCGCTGGCAATGCTGCCCGCGGGCGAGCCGAGCCAGGAGCGAGGAATGCTGATGGCCTGGTTGGCCCGAACGCGCTACCTCCGGGGCCGGTTCCGGGAAGCGATCGAGGATGCCGAGCCTGCGCTGGCGATCGCCGTTGAGACGGGGGATCAGCCCACCGAGGCCGAGGTGCTGAACACCCTCGGCATGGCTCAGATCGTGCTTGGGCACGTGGACGAGGGGGTCGCCAAGCTGACCCGAGCGATCGAAATCGCGCGGGACACCGACGACCTCGACAACCTCGGCTCGGCGTACTCGAATCTGGCCGACTCGCTCAGCCTGGCCGGGCGCACCCGGGAGGCCCTCGAGACCGCCAGGGAGGGCCTGGCCGCGATCTCGCGGCGCGCGACCCGGCTTCACGAATGGCTCGAGCTGACGATCGCCCAGCTCGCCTTTGAGGCCGGCGACTGGAAGCTGATGCAGGCCAATCTGACCGGTTCCGGCGTGCCCGGAGACCGGTGGTCGATCTTCCGTTTCATGGTGGAAGCCGAGGTGGCACTCGCTCTGGGCGACGACGCACGGGCCGATCAGCGGCTCCGTCAGGCCGAGCCGGTGGTGGCCAGCTCCACCGAGCCGCAGTGGATCGGGTGGTTCGGGGCCCTCGAGGGCGAGGTGCGCCGCCGGCGGTATGACCACGTGGCCGCTCGAGCCGCGGTCGAGCATGCGTTGGGCCGGCTGGAGGTGTGCACCGATGACGTCATGAGCATCGCCCGCGCCAGTGCGGTCGGAGCTCGCGTCGAGGCCGAGATGGCCCGCCGAGCCCACGACCTTGGACAGCCGACCGAGAAGCGCGATGCCCTGGCCCGGCTGCGGATCCACCTGAGCCGACTGGACGCTGCGGCCCAGGAGGGTGGGCCCGTCGAAGCGGCCTGGCAGGCCGTGGGCAAGGCTGAGATGGCCTTCGCCCGGGGCCGCAACGACGCCCGGCTGTGGCGCCGAGCGACCGAGCAGTGGGAGGCCATCGCCCGCCCATATCACGCCGCGATCATGCGCTGGCGCGAGGCCGAGGCGGCAGTCGAGGCGGGCGAGCGCGGCGAGGCGGAGGCTCCGGCCGCACAGGCGCTGCAGACCGCGCGTGACCTCGGTTCGCGCTGGCTGATCGGGGAGGTTGAGAGCCTGATTGCCCGAGCCCGCCTCCAACAGGCCGTCGCTCCCGCGGACGGCGCCTCCCCGCCCGCCGATGAGGAGGAGGCGCCCTTTGGCCTCACGCCCCGCGAGCTGCAGGTACTCGCCCTGATCGCCGAAGGGGCGACCAACCGCCAGATCGGAGCAGCCCTGTTCATGGCTGAGAAGACGGCCAGCGTCCACGTCTCGCGCATCCTGAGCAAGCTCGGCGTGAGCAGCCGCACCCAGGCGGCCGCAGTGGCCCACCGGCTGCGACTGGGCTAGGGCGCTCGCGTCCCGAACCGCCCGATCATTGTGCGATAGTCGCCGAACGACGACTTATGCCGGTAGTTGGCCAGCAGCAGGCCGTCGGTGGAAAAGGTCAGCGGCTCCCGCGTGGCCGGGCCCTGGTCGGTGGAGTCACGGAGGTTGAACCAGCGGTAATCGGTGACGTTGTCGGTGGCGGAATAGGCGTGGACGGCCTGTATCAGCTGGCGCAATGCCGTTGCCTGCTCGGACTCGGTCATGTTCCCACTGGGAACGCCGTTCTCCGTGATCCAGAGCGGGACTCGCCGGCCGATCTGCGCCCTGGGCAGGAAGCAGTCGCGCACCGTGCCGGCGGCCTGAGCGAACTCGGCCCGGTAGGTGTCGCCCGGCCGCATCACCGGGGGGTAGAAGGTTCCCGGGTAGAAGTCCAGCCCCACGAATCCCAGCGCCCGGCGGAATGCCGGCCCGCCGTGGGCGGCCAGGTAGGTGAAGAAGGCGGCGTCGGACTGGGGTGAGAACCGGTACGCGTAGGTGAAGCCGAACCGGAGCTGGCGGTAACCGCGACGCAGCGCCTCGGCATGGCCCGCCTCAATTCCTCGGATCAGGGCCTGCTTGGCACCCTGGTAGGAGCCGTCGGAGGTGTTGGGCGAGACGTTCAGGTTGACCTCGTTGGTGATCGTCATGTCGGTGACCCGTCGGTTGGGGCCAAATGTGTCCACGACGTGCCGCACATATGCCGCCCAGGCGGAGATGTCACCCTCCTCGGCGGAGGTCGGGTGGTAGCGCACCTGGAGCTCGACCGGAAACCCGGCCCGGGCGTAGCTCCTGACCTCCCGCTCAAAGCGTCTGATCCCGTTCTGTCCGTCAGACCAGAACAGGCGGTTCAAGCGCACGACGAGCTGGCGCCCCGGAACGGCCAACGCCCTGACCGCGGCGAGGTCCCGGGAAGGGTTATCTGGGACGGTGGCCATCTGCTGACCCCCGGCACTGCCCGCCAGTCCGGGGTCGATCCCCATCCGCAGGGCCGCGCGGGCGCTGGCCGGGCCGCCACCGTAGGACCCGGTGCAGTATGGGTCCGACGTCCCGGCGGCGCTCCCGGCGCCGGCTGGCCATCCCAGCAGCCCGATGAGAGCCGCGATGCAACCCGCTCGCCGCACGATGCGATGCTACATCCATGTCCCCCAGGGCTCAGCAGCGCGATTTCGCCTCGCTGTACACCCATGGCTTCGCCCGCGTGGCGGTCGCGGTGCCGCATCTGCGCATCGCCGAGCCCGCGTTCAACGCCGCCCGGACGATCGGGCTGGCCGAGCAGGCCTCAGACCAGGCGGCCGCGCTGGCCATCTTCCCGGAGCTCGGCCTGTCGGGATACTCGATTGAGGACCTGTTTCATCAGCAGGCCCTCCTGGACGGCGTCCTGGATGGCTTGGAATCCATCCGTGAGGCCAGCGCAGACCTGGCCCCGGTGATCGTGGTCGGCGCCCCGGTCCGGGCCGATACCGGGCTGTTCAACGCGGCCGTCGTCATCCACCGCGGAGACGTGCTGGGCGTCGTGCCCAAGAGCTACCTGCCCGAGTACCACGAGTTCTATGAGAAGCGGCATTTCCGGGCGGCCCGGGATGCGTCGCGGGACGAGCTCGACCTCCTCGGCCAGCGGGTGCCCTTCGGAACCCGCCTGCTGTTCCAGAGCGCCGACGTGCCTGAGCTCTGCCTGCACGTCGAAATCTGCGAGGACCTGTGGGCGCCGATCCCGCCGAGCACGTTCGCCGCGCTGGCCGGGGCCACCATCCTGGCCAATCTCTCGGGCAGCGACATCACCGTGGGCAAGGCGGACTACCGGAGGGTGCTCTGTGGCTCCCAGTCGGGCCGGATGATCGCCGCGTATCTGTACACGTCGGCCGGACTCGGCGAATCGACCACCGACCTGGCCTGGGATGGGCAGGCGCTGATCTACGAGAACGGCGACTGCCTGGCCGAGTCCGAGCGCTTCAGCGAGGACGAGCAGCTGATCGTCTCCGACCTCAACCTGGACCGCCTGATCGCCGACCGCGCGGCCACGAGCAGCTTTGGCGACGGCGTGCACGACCATCGCCGAGCACTGTCCCGGGTCCGGCGGATCGAGTTCGAGCTCGGCCTGGCCGGCCCGAAGGCGCCGCAGATCCCCCTGCGCCGCCAGATCGAGCGCTTCCCTTACGTCCCGGCCCACCCGGTCAGGCGCAGCGAACGCTGCGAGGAGGTCTACAACATCCAGGTTCAGGGGCTCGAGACTCGGATGCGGGCCACGGGGATCGAGAAGGCGGTGATCGGGGTCTCAGGAGGTCTCGACTCAACCCATGCCCTGATCGTGACGGCCCGGGTCCTGGATCGCCTGGGCCTGCCGCGAACCAACATCCTGGCCTACACCATGCCCGGCTTTGCCACCAGCCGGATCACCCAATCGAGTGCCCACCGGCTGATGGAGTCGCTGGGCGTAAGCGCTCATGAGCTCGACATCCGCCCGGCGGCCACCCAGATGCTCCAGGACATCGGCCATCCCGCGGCGGGAGGCGAGCCCCAGTACGACGTCACCTACGAGAACGTTCAGGCGGGCCAGCGCACCTCGGCTCTGTTCCGGCTGGCCAACTACCACCGAGCGCTGGTCGTGGGCACCGGCGACCTGTCCGAGCTGGCCCTGGGGTGGAGCACATACGGGGTGGGCGACCAGATGTCTCACTACAACGTCAACGCGTCGGTTCCCAAGACGCTGATCCAGTTCCTGCTCCGGTGGGCGATTGACACCCAGCAGTACAGCCCGGCAGCTGGTGAAGTTCTCCAGGCCGTCCTGGAGACGGAGATCTCACCCGAGCTGATCCCGCACCAGGATCCGGATGCCGACAGACCCGGTGCCGACAGCGAAAGCGTCGTCGGCCCCTACGAACTCCAGGATTTCTTCCTTTACTACGTGCTGCGCTTCGGCTTTCGCCCGGCCAAGGTGGCCTACTTGGCCCACCACGCCTGGGGTGACCGCGAGCGGGGCCCGTGGCCCGACCTGATCCCGGCCAACCGGCGCAACGAGTACTCGCTGGCCGAGATCAAGCACTGGCTGGGGGTGTTCCTGGAGCGTTTCTTCCACACCAGCCAGTTCAAGCGCTCCGCCCTGCCCAACGGACCAAAGGTGGGCTCAGGCGGCGCGCTCTCGCCCCGCGGCGACTGGCGGGCCCCCAGCGACAGCACGGCTGCGGCCTGGCTGGCTCAGCTGGAGGCCGTGCCGGATGAAGGCTGATCGCTCAGGAGCTCGCGCACCTCTTCGTCGCTGACCGGCGAGAAGTCTCGGTACCAGAACCCCACGGCTGTAAACGGCTGCGGGGTGTTCAGACACACGAGCTCGTCCACCTCCGCCCGCAGCGCGGCGCAGGTCTGGACCGGGGCCACGGGCACCGCGACGACGATCGCGGCCGCGCCGAGGTTCCGCAGAGCCTGGATCGCAGCCCGCATCGTGGCTCCGGTGGCCAGCCCGTCGTCGACCAGGATCGCCGTCATGCCCGCAAGCGCGCGGGGCGGCCGGTCACCCCGGTACTTCTGCTCGTTTTCCTCCAGCGTCTGCAGCTCTCGGCGCGTCACATCCTCAACCTCCCGGTTGCTCAGCCCTGCGCCGGCCAACACCTCGTGATTGAGAACCCGCGCCCCCCCGGAGGCGATCGCGCCCATGGCCAGCTCCTCGTGGCCCGGGACCCCCAGCTTGCGGACCAGGAACGGCTCGAGTGCCAGCCCGAGGCCCCGGGCCACCTCATGCGCCACCGGGACCCCGCCCCGGGGTAGCGCCAGAACAACCGCCTCCGCCCGTCCGGCGTAATTCCTCAGGGCCGCGGCGAGCCGGCGGCCGGCATCGGTGCGATCGGCGAAGCGCTCGCTCATGACGCTGAGGCAGTATGGCCCTCGGCGATCGCGGTGGCGGTCGTGGTGGTGGTGGAACCGGTTCGAGCGGGAGTTCCGGGCCTGCACCAGCCGTAGGCCACTGGGCTGCGAGTGGACGGGCCCGGAGCGCCGGCGCCATCCCCGCTGAAGCAGCTAGTGCGCGCTCAGGGCTCGGAACCGAGCCGGCGACTCGTCGTCGCACTCGTCAAAGAAGCCGCCCACCACGTCCACGAGCTGGTCGATCGACTCGGCCGCATACAGGATCGGCTGGTACCTGGTGATGTCGTACTCGTGGACTCCCATGTCCGCGATGTCGAGCGGCCGGATCTCCGCCGCGCGGAACTCCTCGATCTCCCCGTAGGAGGAGAGCAGACCGGCGCCGTAGGCCCGGAGCTCGCCGTCCTCGTAGAGAACGCCGAACTCAATCGTGAACCAAAACACGTGCGCGAAGAAGTCGCGCCCCTCCTGGGTCGCGAGCCGCCGCGCGGCCCGGCCGGCCCGCCGGTTCAGGTCGGCCAGCCTGGGACTGGCCAGCATGCCTCCGTGCCCGATCACCTCGTGAATCAGGTCGGGTTCGGGGGTGTAGAGCGGCCGTGAGGGGTGCCGCAGGTACTGGGTGGAGTGGAACACGCCGTCGGCCAACGAGCCGTAGAACTCCTCGAAGGGGACCAGGCCGGGCGCGGGGTGGTACTCAAAGCCGGTGAGCGGTCGCAGGCGATCGCCGACCTCCGTGAGCTGGGGGACATGGTCGGCGGGGAGGTCGAACCGGACCATCGCGTCCTGGTACTCGGCGCAGGCCAGACGCTCGTGCTTGGCCCGAAGTTCTCGGCAGACCGTGGCCCAGACCTCGTTCTCAACCTGGCTGTAGTGCGCTCGCGGTATCGGCTGATCGGGAGTCCAGTCCACCGACAGCGACGCGATGTGGTTGCGCCGGGCCCGGTAATCGGGGTCGGCGAACCCGGGGTGGTCGTCCGAGAGGTGAACAATGACACTGCCATCTTCGGCGGTGGTCACGGGGGCGTATAGCTGGGCTTCCTCGAACATGGCTAGATGTGGCTCGTCGCTCCGGCCTGACTGAGGTGACCGTCGGCCGCCGACGCGGGGTCAGCCGCCCAGGACAGGGCGTACTTGCCGTCATCCAGCTCGCGGGCCAGCGGGGTCAGACGCAGCGGTCTGAACGTGTCACACATGACCGCCAGCTCGTTCGTCGACCGAGTCCCGATCGACTGCTCGGCCAGCCCGGGTTGGGGCCCATGCGGCAGGCCCGACGGGTGCAGCGTCACCGCCCCCACGTCGATCCCGCGCCTCGACCCGAACGAGCCGCTGACGTAATAGATCATCTCCTCGGACTGAAGATTCGAATGGTTGTACGGGATCGGAATCGCGTCCTCGTGCCAGTCCAGCATCCGGGGACAGAACGAGCAGATCACAAAGTTCGGTCCCTGGAAGGTCTGATGGACCGGCGGGGGCATGTGGATCCGGCCGGTGATCGGCTCGAAGTCATCGATGTTGAACGTGTACGGGTACACGTATCCGTCCCACCCCACGACGTCCAGCGGGTTGTAGTCGAGCCTGTAGTGCTGGTAGCCGGCACGGACCCGGACGACGAGCTCGTGGACACCGGTCCCGCGATGGGTTTCAAGCTCCGCGGGGGGGTGAAAGTCCCGGTGGGAGTAGGGCGCATGCTCCAGCAACTGGCCGTAGCGGTTGCGGTACCGGTTCGGGGTCTCAATTTCTCCCGGCGTGTGGAAGGTGAGGTGGAGCTGATCGTCGGCGGGCCGGAAGCGATAGGTGGTTCCCCGCGGAATCACGATGTAGTCGTGGGCTCGGTAGGGCAGCGTCCCGAATGTGGTCTGGACCTCGCCACTTCCCTCGTGGACGAAGATGACCTCGTCACCCTCACCATTTCGATAGAAGTAATCCTGCTCGGTGTCCGGGCGGCACAGACCAATCTCCACGTCATCGTTGAACATCAGGAGCCGGCGACCGCGGACCGGATCGCCCCCGGTCGATACCTCCCTGGTGGAGAACAGGTGATGGCAATGGGCCTCGGGGACCCACTCCTCACGCACAAGCGGCTCAAACTCCCCCACCTCAGTGACCCGGCACGGTGTCTGCAGGTGGTACAGGATCGACTCGTTGCCCGAGAAGCCCTCGAACCCCATCACCTCCTCGGTGAGCAGCGTGCCGTTGTCCCGAAAGGCGACATGCCTCTTTGAGGGAAGCTCACCGCGGGCCTCGTAGCGCATTCAGGGCCTCCTCTTCGTCTGGCTCGCCCATCTCCTCGCGCGCCTGCGCGCCCGAAACATGATCACAGGTTCCCCCGGCGGGCCTGCTCGCGCTCCAGGGCCTCGAACAGGGCCTTGAAGTTGCCGTCGCCGAACCCCCGGGCACCGTGTCGTTCGATCACCTCGAAGAACACGGTGGGCCGGTCGCCCACCGGCCTGGAGAAGATCTGGAGCAGGTAGCCCTCGTCATCGCGGTCCACCAGGATGCCGAGCCTCCGCAGGTCGGCCAGGTCCTCCTCAATCTCTCCCACGCGCTCCGGGACCTCGGAGTAGTAGGACTCCGGAATCGGCAGGAACTGCACCCCTCGAGCGGTCAGCGCGGAGACCGTGCCCACGATGTCGGTCGTCGACACAGCGATGTGCTGGACGCCCGGACCGTTGTAGAAGTCAAGGAACTCCTCGATCTGCGACTTCTTCTTGCCCTGGGCGGGTTCATTGATCGGGAACTTGACCCGGCCCGAGCCGTCTGTCACCACCTTTGACATCAGGGCCGAGTACTCGGTCGAGATCTCCTCGTCTGAGAAATGGATCATCTCGGTCATCCCGAAGACGCGCTCGTAGTAGCCCACCCACTCGTCCATCTTGCCGAGCTCGACGTTGCCCACGACGTGGTCGATGCCCACCAGCAGGCCGTCCCGCCTGGCGCTGGGCGTCGCGCCGGTGTCCTCAAACCCGGGCAGGAACGCGCCCGAGTAGCCGGACCGCTCCACGAACACATGCTGGGTCTCGCCGTAGGTGGCCACGGAGGCCAGCTTGATGACGCCGCGCTCATCCTCGAGCGTGTAAGGCTCCTGGGTTCCCCGGGCCCCGTGGCCCACGGCGTGCTGGTAGGCCGCCACCGCGTCCGGCACGCTGAGGGCGATGGCATGGACTCCGTCCCCGTGGCGGTGATGATGTTCCGCCACCTCGTCCTGGCCGGTCAGGCTGCCGGTCAGAACCAGGCGGATCCGTCCCTGTTCAAGAACGCGCGAGACGCGGTCCCGGCTGCCGGTCTCCAGGCCGCGGTAGGCGGTCTCGGTGAAGCCAAAGGCATGCGTGTAGTAGTAGGCCGCCTGGGCGGCGTTGCCCACGAACAGCTCGAGGTGGTCGATGCCGTGGATCGGCATCACATCTCGGTCGGCGGGGCTGGTCTCAGAGGTGGTGTGTATCTCGGTCGTCATGTCTATGCAATGATCCGCGCCTCGCGACGCCATCTCAATGCCGATTCGTTGCGTCTGACCAAGCGTACACCCGCCTATGGACGAGACTGACAAGACAATCGTTGCGCTGCTACGTCAGGACGCCCGCCGCTCCTACCAGGACATCGGGCGCCACGTCCATCTGTCGGCGCCCGCGGTCAAGCGGCGTGTCGACCGCCTCGAGCAGGACGGCGTGATCCTGGGCTACACGGCGACGGTGAGCCCGCCGGTGTTCGGCTGGCACGCGGAGGCGTTCGTGGATCTGTACTGCGACGGCAAGATGCCGGCCGAGGCGATCAAGCGGGCGGTCATCGATGAGCCCCGTGTCGTGGCGGCACACACCGTCGCCGGCGAGGCCAGCGCCTTGCTGCACGTGATGGCGCAGGACACAAAGGACCTCGAGGACGTGCTCGAGCGCATCCGCGGCACCCAGGGCGTGACCCGGACCGTGACCGAGGTCGTCCTGTCGACCCTGTTTCAGCGATGAACCGGCCCTATCCCGACGGCCAGCCGCCCTCGGTCCGGGATTTCATGGCCTTCGAGGAGCATGTTCGCAACGCTCGGGGCAATCGGGGCCTGGAGGTGCCGGAGGCGTGGTATCAGATCCCGGTGTTCTACTTCTCCAACCCCGCCGCTGTGTACCGCGACGGCGATGACGTCCCCAAGCCGTCGGACACGGCCGCTCTGGACTACGAGCTTGAGCTGGCTTGCGTGATCGGCCCGGACGGCCGCCCCGAGGGTTTCACGATCATGAACGACTGGTCGGCCCGCGACCTCCAGGCCCGCGAGATGCAGGTGGGACTCGGGCCGTCCAAGGGCAAGGACTTCGCCACATCGCTGGGACCCGTTCTCGTTCCCGTCGGCGAGCTGCCCTCGGATCTCGACCTGCGGGCGGTGGCCCGGGTCAACGGCGAGGTCCGGACGGAGTCCAGCACCGGGGGGATGCATTTCTCCTGGGATGAGCTCCTGGCCGCCGCGGCCCGCAACACGCCCGGACTGCGCCCGGGCGACGTGATCGGCTCCGGTACGGTTGGCAGGGGCTGCATACTCGAGCACGGGGATGGCCGCTGGCTCCAGGCGGGCGATCTGGTCGAGCTGGAGATCGAGGGCATCGGGGTGCTGCGCAACCGCGTGGTGTAGGGGTAAGGTGCCGACCGTGCTCCGGCGGGCGGCTCTGATCGCTGGGACGGTCTCACTGGCTCTGCCGGCCAGCGCCCTCTCTCGGCCCGTCCGGGCTCTGGTCATCCTGCCCCCGGGTGAGGGGTCCACGATCACCCTGGCGGCGTACGCCCACAACCAGGCCACGGGCAGCTGCTCTGACCTTGGAGCCCACGTGTGCGACCAGCTCCGGATGTATGAGAACTGGCGCTTTCGCGACGGGGCACTGCACGCCACCCCGAGCGCTGTCCCGGACCCCTCCTCCGCGGAGGCGCCCGAGGCCGGCGTGGAGATTGTGCGGGACTCGTTCGGCGTGCCCCACGTCTTCGCCACCGGCCCCGGCGAATCGGCGATCCAGCGGCGCATCGCCTACGGGATCGGCTACGCCCAGGCGCAGGAGCGTCTGTTCCAGATGGAGATTCTGCGCCGGGCGGCCGAGGGCCAGCTCTCGGCCCTCCTGGGGCAGCCGTACCTGGAGATGGACCTGATCACAACCCGGGACTCGGAGGCCGCCGCCGAACGGCGCCGCCAGCTCGCGGAGCTGAGCCCATCGGATCGCGTGGCGCTGGATAGCTACGTGGCGGGGATCAACGCGGTCATCAGGAGGGACACCTCCGACCCATCGCTGATGCCGGCCGGCTTCCAGCTATTGCAGGACCTGCCGATCCGGCCCTGGACGGCCGATGACACGGTGGCAATCATCTCGCTCGAGGTGTCGAACATCGCCCAGTCGTCGGGCAACGGCCTGGGCTACGCGGGGTTGGCCCGGCTGCTCAGCCGGCGCTATGGCGCCAGCCGCGCCGTCTCGATCCTGGACGACGTGCAGTTCACCCATGATCCGCAGGCGCCGGTGACCGTGCCCTCGGGGCAGGCCGCGCGCTTCACGTCCGCTGGACACAGGTACGACTTCATTCACTACACCCGGGCCGACACGGCCCGTTTGCTGGGGCAGGTCCTGCCCGATGTCCTTGCCGCCCACCAGGGGATGCTGACCGGACAGCGAGCGGTCAAGCAGGCCATCGACACGCTCGGGCTGCCGACGTTCGGGTCCAATGCCTGGGCGCTGTCCCCGCGGCGCACCACGACCGGCGGGGCACTTCTGTGGGGCGCCCCGCAGGTGGGTTACTACGCGCCAGAGATTCTCGATGAGCTGGAGGTGGAGGGCGGACGTTTCCACCTCCACGGCGTGAGCGTTCCCGGCGGAGGGCCCGGCGTGGTGATCGGATACACGCCGCACACGGCCTGGTCGATCACCACCAGTCAGGACGACCAGGTGGCCACCTACGTCGACCGGATTCGCCGCCACGGTCAGGGCTATGAGTACCGGTGGCGTGGTTCCTGGCATCCGGTCGGCCAGCGGACCGTGACCTTCCGGATCCGGAAGGAGACCGCCAGCCTGCCGGTCACCGGACAACTGCCGGTCCCCTCCTACACCTCCCACACAACGACCTTCTACCGGACCTACCACGGGCCTCGCAGACACCCCATCCCCTGCACGGTCGTCTACCTGGACGCCGCTGCGGGCCGGGCCTACTGCAGGGTGCGCGACTTCTGGAACACCGAGCTCCAGACGGGCAAGGCGCTGGTGGCGATCAATCAGGCCACCGATCTGGCCCAGTTCAGGGCCGCCGTGCACAAGAACGTGGCCGGATTCAACTTCGTCTACGCGGATGACCGCGGCAACATCGCCTACTGGCATGCAGGTCGGATCCCGCTGTGGCCGCGGGGGGCAGATCCGCGGCTACCGCTGCCGGGCAGCGGCCGCTACGACTGGCGGGGCTACCTCCCCGCACGTCTCTGGCCCTCGGTCGTCGACCCAGCCCAGGGGTTCATCGCCTCCTGGAACAACAAGCCGCAGGCCTCGTGGGATGACTCCGGCGACGGAACGCTGTGGGGGGCGTTCCAGCGCTCACGGCAGCTGATGAACATGCTCAGGGGCCACCGGCGCTTCAGCCAGCGGTCGCTGTGGCAGATGGCTCGCCGGGTCGGCGAGCTCGACCTCGAGCAGACGCTCGGCTTCAAACGGTTCCTCACCCAGCTGCCCTCGCACTTCCGGCTGTCGACGATCGAACGGGCAGCGGTCCGGCAGATCGCTCGCTGGGACGGCACCGCCTTCTATCCAGCCGGCGCGCAGCGTGGCTCGGACGGACGCCTCACGGGACTGGTCAGGAGCCCGGGGTTCGCGATCCTGGGCACCTGGTTCTCCAACCTGGAGAACCAGGTGGCCGAGCGCATCTTCGGGCCCGTCCTGGGGCGGCGTCAACCGGCGGCGGAGGTCCAGTTCTACACGCGCGACCCGCTGACGACCAGTCCCCAGTTCGAGTTCTTCGACGACTACGACGCGTTCGTATACAACGTCATGACCGGGCACGCGCACGGCGCGCGTTACCTCGGGCGACTCAGCCCGCTGGCGATCTCACGGGAAGCCCTTGACCAGGCCATCTCTGAGCTCCGCTCGGCCCAGGGGCCACGACCCGCTGGGTGGCACGCCCCGATGCCCATCATCAGCTTCCAGTCGCTCGACGTGGCCGGCGTCCCCTCGATCCCGTGGGAGAACCGCGGAACCTGGGGCCAGGCGATCGCGCTCCCGCGGGCGCGCTAACCGACGACGGGCTCAGCCGGCGCAGCGGCCAGCACCGCCGGCTCGGTGCGGTCGCCCCGGCAGGTGAGATGGAGGAAGAACAGCAGCCCGGCGAAGATGATGCAGTCCCCCACACTCAGCACGTTGGCCAGCGGCCCGGGCACCGGAATGATGTCGCCGAACCAGAGCAGGTGGGGCTGGGCGACGACGGCCGAGTTGTGAAAGCCGCTTCCCGCGGTCAGCCCCGCGACGCGCTCGGCGGTGGCCGCTGCCGGCATCACTCCGCCGTTGACGGTGATGGCCAGCCCGTTGAGAAAGGCACCCGCCGCGATCACCGCTACCCCGGCCAACCGTCGGTTGGCCCACAGGAATGCCCCCAGCATCACATAGGTCCCAACGTGTATCACCGCATGCACGGTCTCACTCCCGCCGGGAGCGATCGTGACCAAGGCCGTCTGGACAACAACGGCCACCGGCCCCAGCCACAGCCACCGCACCTGAAGCGTGGCCAGTCGCCGCAGGCTGCCTCCGGTCAGCGGAACGCTGACGACGCACAGCGCCGCCAGCACGAGCAGGATCATGTGGTCAGACAGCGACGCATACGGAGGAGAGCCCGTCGAGCGACAGGAGCGGCCTGGGCGCGCGCCGGCGCGCCTCCGGCGAAGCTCCTACCCCCACTTAAAGCCAGCGCCCGAAGCCACCACGACGGTGACGATCGCTGCGAGTGCCGAGGCGGCACGGTAGGCGTAGAACTTCTTCATGGGGTTACCTCCGCGTAAGTCCCGTCCGCGGTTCGGACGCGAGTGGCATCCGTATCGTCCAACTTCGCTCCGAGCTTAAGGTGATTGGACGGAAGTACTAAGTTGGAGGCAACTGCTAACGCTCGCGGCTGGACTTCCGGACGACCGGTTTTTGGCCGCTTCCCCGTCAGCTCGGCTCGGGCTCCAGCTCGGCCGCCCTCATCCGGACTCCGGCGGCAGAGTAGGCCTCGGGCGCGTCCAGCGTCTCGGCATCGAGCAGGGCGTGCGTCAGGCTGTCGAGCTGGTCCCGGTGCTCAGACAGCAGCTGGCTCACCTCGGTGTGGGCCTCCTCGACCAGATGACGCACCTCCTCATCGACCAGCCACTGGGTCTGGGGTGAGACCTCGCTGGCGCCGGGCAGGAATGGTGCCTGTCCCTCGCTCGGAACCAGCGTGATCGGACCGAGCTTGTCGCTCATCCCCCAGCGCCCGACCATCTGTCGGGCGATCTGGGTGAGTTGCTGGATGTCGGACTCGGCTCCGGTGGTGATCTTGCCGTAGACGATCTCCTCGGCCACGCGACCGCCCAGAGCGACCTTGATCTTGGCCTCGAGCTCCTCGCGCGTGTATGAGACGCGATCGGAGTCGGGGGTGGACAGCGTGACCCCGAGCGCCATCCCCCGAGGGATGATCGACACCTTCCGTACGGGGTCCGCCTCGCGGGTCAGCATGCCCACCAGCGCGTGTCCGGACTCGTGATAGGCCGTGCGCTCGCGGTCCTCCGGGCTGAGGAGAATTCCGCGCGGGGCACCAAGAAGGATCTTCTCCAGTGAGTCGGTGAAGTCGGCCATCGTCACCTTTTCGTGATCACGGCGCGCGGCCAGGAGCGCCGCCTCATTGGCCAGGTTGGCCAGATCGGCCCCGACCATTCCCGGCGTCGTCGCGGCCAGCACCTCCAGGTCGACGTCCTCCGCCAGCGGGATCGAGCGGGTATGGACTTCGAGGATCTTCACCCGGCCGCTCTTGTCGGGGGGCTGGACGGCCACCCGGCGGTCGAACCGGCCTGGCCGCAGCAGGGCCCGGTCCAGGATTTCCGGCCGGTTCGTGGCTCCGAGCACGACCACGGCCTGGGTTGACTCAAAGCCGTCCATCTCGGTCAGGATCTGGTCCAGCGTCTGCTCGCGCTCGTCATTGGCCCCGGTGATGCCGACCGACCCCTGCCGGGAGCGGCCAACGGCGTCGAGCTCGTCGATGAAGATGATCGCCGGCGCCGCCTCCTTGGCCTTTCCGAACAGGTCTCGGACGCGGGCCGCACCCACGCCGACGATCGCCTCGATGAACTCGGAGGCGGCGATTGAGAAGAAGGCGGCCTGGGCTTCCCCCGCCACCGCCCTGGCCAGCAGCGTTTTGCCGGTCCCGGGCTGGCCGTACAGCAGCACCCCGTGGGGCATCCGGCCGCCGAGGCGGGCATATCGCTCCGGCGTCTTCAGGAAGTCGACGATCTCCGTCAGCTCACCCTTGGCCTCGTCGATGCCGGCCACATCGTTGAACGTGATCCGGATCTTGTCGGGGTCGACCCGTCTTGCCTGCGAACGGCCGAAGTTGCCCAGGCCGCCCAGCCCCCCGCCCGCGCCGGCTGCGGCCCGGCGCATCACGAAATAGAACAGACCCACGAACAGCAGAGTCGGACCGAACCCGAGCAGGATCTCGCCCAGTACCGACGTACCCGAGCTGGGCTGCTGGGCGTTGACCTCAACGTTGTGGCCGCGGAGCAGCGAGGTCAGCTGGTTGTTATTCCAGAAGGTCGGGACCTGTGTCTGGAAGAGGGTCGTCGGGGTGGCCTTGCGATCGCTGGCCGGATAGCGAAGCTTCCGGGTGAACGTGCCCTGAATCGTGTTGACGGTCGAGTTGATCGATTTCACGTTGCCCGCCTGCACCTGCTGGATGAAGTACGGGCTGAACGGCACGGTGACCCGGGGCTGCCCACCCGGGCCGACGATCAGGACCGAGACCCAGTTCAGGGCCAGCAGCACGACGAAGAAGATCCAGAATCCGCGCCAGCGATGCGGTGGGCGCGGCTTGTGCTTCTCGGGCATGCCCCGGCCATCGGGGGCCGGCGCGACCCGCCAGCCGCCCTCGTCCTGCGGCATCGGGGCGGACGGGCCACCCTGGTCCAGGTTGTGAGCGTTTCCGGCCATTCCAGTTCTACTGAGGAGCGTAGCCGTGGCGGCGTATCCTCTCAGGCGATGTCCGCGTACGTCATCGTCGAGGTCGACGTAACCGATCCCGAGCAATACGCCCGCTACCGCGAGGCCGTGCCCGCCAGCCTGGAAGCGAGCGGAGGCCGTTTCCTGGCTCGCGGCGGGGAGACGGCCACGCTGGAGGGGGACTGGCAGCCCAAGCGGATCGTCGTGCTGGAGTTCGACGACCTTGAGGGGGCCAGACGGTGGTACGACTCACCCCAGTACCTCGAGGCTCGGGACATCCGCGCCGGCGCGGCCACCATGCGCATGATCGCCGTGGCCGGCGTATAGCTTCGCGCGCAGGGCCGGAGACGAAGACTGGTGTGAGTGCTGAGCGGGTCCAGTTCGAGGCGGGGATCCGCCGCGGGCTGGTTTTTGGGGCCGCCGTTTTCGCGATCGCGATCTCCTTTGGCGTGCTGGCCCGGCCCGTGATGGGTTCGCTGGCGCCGATTGTCATGTCGATCATTGTGTTCTCCGGTGCGGCTCAGTTCGGCTCCCTGGCCGTGCTGGCCGCCGGTGGAAACACCGGTGCCGCGATCGCCGCCGGGGTCCTGCTCAACGCTCGGTATTTCGCCATGGGACTCGGGCTCGCGCCCTCCCTGCGGGGCCGGGTCGCTACCCGGATCGTGCTGGCGATGAGCACGGTGGACTCGGCGTGGGCGGCCGCCAGCCGCGGCGACGGCACGTTTGACCCGTGGTACATGGCCGGCGCGAGCCTCCCCCAGTACGTGGGCTGGGTGCTGGGCACGATCATCGGCGTGCTGATCGGCGGAGCGCTGGGGGATCCGAAGTCGTATGGCCTGGACGCACTCTTCCCCGCCTTCTTTGTGGCCCTCCTGTACGAGGAGGCCCGCGGGCGGCGCAAGCTGGCGGCTGCCTGCGGCGGGGCTGCGATCGCGCTGGCCCTCACGCCCCTGCTCCCGCCCGGCCTCCCGATCCTGATCGCGGCTGCGGCCGCGGTGGTCGCCTCGGGGCTCAGGTCATGACGGGCGTATGGGTCACGATCGCCTCCCTGGCCCTCGCCACGGCCGCCCTGAAGCTGGCCGGGCCGCTGATTCTTCGCGGCCGTCCGCTACCGCCCCGGACGATGGGGATCGTCGGGCTGCTGGCCTCGGCCCTGCTGGCGGCGCTGGTGGTGGTGGAGACGTTCGGCAAGGGTCGTTCACTTACCCTGGACGCCCGAGCCCTCGGCGTCGCTTTCGCGGCGATCGTCCTGGCTCGCCGGGGATCGCTGATCGTGGCGGTGCTCGGCGCAGCGGTCGTGGCGGCGGTGGCCCGAGCGGTAACGTAGAGCGCGGGGCCGCAGCGCCGTGCCGCGGGCTGTCGATTTGCGAATTTGGCGTTCGTCTTAAGCCCGACAAGCCCACAAACCACCATCCAGGAGTGACCATGAGCACCTCTTCAACTCAGGGAATCAAGGTTGTGCTGCACCCCGTGTCCGACCTGGCCAAGGCCAAGGACGTGTACACAGCGCTGCTCGGTGCCGCGCCCACGGCGGACTCGGACTACTACGTCGGCTTCGACGCCGAGGGACAGCACATCGGCCTACTCCCGGGCGGCGGACCCGAGGGGATGACCTCGCCGGTGGCCTACTGGCAGGTACCAGACATTGAGGCCAAGCTGGCTGAGCTGACCGCCGCCGGCGCCAGCGTGAGGGACGCCCCACGCGAGGTCGGCGGCGGCCGCCGAGTGGCCACCGTCACTGACACCGACGGCAACGTCCTCGGGGTGCTCCAGGATCAATGACGACGGTCGCCGCAGATCTCACCCGGGTCCACGATCGGATCCGACCGGCGAACACCTCGCGGCCTACGTCGGAGCGTGAGCCGGGCCTTAGGTCCCAGCCGCCTGCAGAACGATCATGGCGGACGTGATGCGGTACGGGCCGAGCCGCAGGACCAGGGATGAGTAGTGGTAAGGGGGCACATCGAT
Source organism: Solirubrobacteraceae bacterium (assembly GCA_036490975.1). GTDB lineage: Bacteria > Actinomycetota > Thermoleophilia > Solirubrobacterales > Solirubrobacteraceae > Palsa-465. Next base: position 52,626 of record DASXCS010000022.1, on the reverse strand, counting down.
GACCTTGTCGAGCACGCCGTGCCGGGCGCCGAGAGCGAACGGCTGCGACGAGTGTCCGCTCTCGGTGGCTCGCTCCAGGATGGCGTCGATGTCGCGGCGCCGAAACGCCACGGTGGGTCCGGAGGAGACTGTGCTCTGGTCGCTGTCCAGGTTGAATTCAGTGGTGTGCACGGCAATTCCGCCCGGGGCCAGGCAGTCCATCGCCAGGGCGACGAAGCTCGCTCCTGCGTCGATCGACCCGAGATGCTCCAGGGCACAGGAGGACCAGAGGAAGTCGAACCCGACCAGGTCCTTGGGGATCGCGCTCATGTCCACGCTTCGGTAGCTGACCCGCTCCCGGAACTCTTCCTGCGGACAGTTGGGCCGCCTCAGAGCCTCGAGATGCGCGAGCTCATCCGCCTCCCCCCAGCGAGCGGCTCGCGGGTCCTCGTTAGGGAGGTCGGTGGCAACGACGTGGACCCCCTCGGCCGCGAACGCTGAGACCAGCGGCTCCCGGCCGACACCGAAGCCAAGCCCCCTGGCTCGCGGTCGAAGCATGCCCGAGTCCTCAAGCGCCCGGCAGATCGCCGTGTATTCCCACGCCTTGCGGGAGAGGACGTGCGATTCGCCGAGCTTGTGGCACCACAGAACATGCTCCCGACCCAGGTCTTCCTGCCGGCACGCTCGTGACGAACGAGGAGGATCGGCGCACGGCTCGTTCAGGCCGCCCAGCTGGACACGGGCGACCGCCTGCGCGAGCACACCCTGGTTCTTGATGACATCCCTCAGGCGCGCGGGCAGTCCGGCCGCCGAGGTGGCCCGCGCAGGCAGGCTTCCCAACCTGCCCCGCGTCCAGCGGATTCGGCGACGGCTATCCATAGAGCTTGGACGACTTTTTAGAGGAATTGCCCGGAGGAGTGGACCATGGCTCTGACAAGCTCGGCGTTGCGGTTGCCTATCGCGTCTCAGGCGCGAAAGCCGTGACCATCTCCTCGACCTTGGCTTTGGCCGCCGACATTCCGAGCGTCGCCATTTCGAATGCGGTTCGCATGCCGGTGGTCTCCGAGACGAGAATGAACACGGTCGCCGATGCCTTTCCAGGACTGATCTTCACCCTCAGCCCTTCGCGAGGTACTCGAGCAAGCTCCTTCTTGATCTTCACCTTGCCCCAGAACGGCTTCCACTTGAAGAAGTACACCGACGTCGCGGTCAGTGCAACGGCAAAGCTCCGCGGGAGTCTGATGTCCCTACCCCCGGTTTGATGCACCCGCCCGCGCGTCGAGCCCGAGGCTCGAAACGTCCCGTCGCCAATCGCCGAGGTTGCAACGTTGAACGCCTCAGCGCGGAACAGGTTTGACATCGATCCGACCGGACTGCCGATCGTCGCAACGATAAGCGGTCCGTCGATCAGTGGCTTGACGCCCTCCTCTAGGTTTCGCTGATATCGATCCCCCATCGACGACATACGCTGCTCCTCCCTTGCCGGGCGACGACTCCCCAGCCGAAATCTAGTGCCCGGACACCGCTCAACCACGCGGGTGGGTGTGTTCGCGCCCCGTGGCTACGGTCCGAAGCGCCGCTGACAGACGACTATCTTGTTGACGTCACTGTGCGCATGCTGGATGCAGGCGAGCAGCTTGCCGGTCTTTCCGCCGAGTCCGGTAGATGGCGTGCTCGTCTGTGGAGTCGAGGTCGCGCTTGGCGCAGACCCCGAGCTCCCCGCCGAGCTTCCAGACGGGGCAGTTGGCTGCGGAGCGAATACCGTGGCCTGAGACTGGGTTTGATGCAGGCCGCTGCCGTCGTACCGCGCCTCGTACCTGTCAAACGGTCTGGCTCCGGATTCGAGCATCCAGGTGCCGCCATGAAGCGTTGCGCTCGATCCGTTGCTCGGGAACCTCACCTCTGAGAACAGCTTGTCGACGATGCCCGAGGAGATCTGCCCGAGCCGCACGTGGGCGCCGCTGACATCGCTCGCCGAAGGCTTCGAGACCGAGTTCGAGATGTGGCGGGTCTTGCCCGTCCCGCCGCCCGCGGTCCGCGAGAACTGCAGCTCATAGTCGCGCTCGTGGAGAAGCCCGTCCGGACCAAGCACCCGGTACGTGATGTCGTCGGTGCTGTCCTGCAGTTGAACCACGCGGGCGCTGGCACCGTAGTCGGAGATCATCTGGGGCAACGTCTCCTGGAGGGTGTACGGCGAGCCGCCCTTGAAGAAGAACGCGAAGTAGACCCCAACCCCGGCCCCAACGAGCCCAAGCGCCGTGAACGCGACGTTCCGCACGCTCATCCAACCCCGTCCCACACGATCAGTCTAGTTGGCCCTGTCGTCCGCTTGGCAGCGCGATGTTCGCTTCGCCACAGACTTCAGGGCGGCTCAGCAATCAGCTCGCTCACCTCAATCGCAGGCGATCCAGCGATTGTGCCCATGAAGCGGCCTACTTCGGGCGTGACCTCATCCGCTACGTAGCGCGCTCATCCTTTGACGGCTCGTCTGCCTGGGGCATCCGGCTGAGGTCAGGCACCGTGCCGGACGCGACTGTCCCACACACTGTCCCATGCCGCCCCCAAGGCGCAGAAAAGCCCGTCATTGCGGGGCTTCTGGAGTACCGCTACCGGGATTCGAACCCGGGTTTCCGCCGTGAGAGGGCGGCGTCCTAGTCCCCTAGACGATAGCGGCGAGGATCAGAGTCGCTGGCGGCGTTTGGCGATCCCTGGGCGTTGGGCTCCGTGAGATCGGCGTGCCGCATGGCAAGGGTAGCGACCGTTCACTGGCAGGTGACTCGCCCCGCACGCGTGGTTGATAGCTTCGGCGCCGCGTGGAGCGCCCCGACGTCCCCCCAGCGAACATCCCGGCAGAGCTGACCCGGCGGAAATTCCTGGCCGAGGGCGGATCTGCCCTGATCGCGGCTAATGCTCTTCGTCAGGCAGTCGGGCACCGCCGGGCATGGTCTCGCCCAGCCCACCCGTTCGTCCAGCCAACCGCCTCGGAGATGGATGCCCTGCGCGTCCTGGGACGAACGACGATGCGCATGCCTGGGTCGCTGCCCACCCCGGCACTGCCTGCCGGCGCAGACACGATCCCGGAGATTGAGCATGTGGTTGTCCTCATGCTGGAGAACCACTCCCACGACAACCTCTTCGGGATGCTGGGGCGTGGAGACGGTCAGCGGCCTCGGGGCGATGGGTTCACGCTGGCCAAGGACGGTCGGCCCACCGCCACGAACCCCTACGCGGACGGCCGGCTACAGCGGGCCTTCCACATGCCGACGACCTGTCAGCTCGACTCCACGCCCAGCCAGGAATGGACGGCCAGTCACAACCAGTTTGATGGCGGCAGGATGGACGGCTTCGTCCGCACGCCAATCAGCCACGGCAGTTCCACGGTCCAGGGCCCGGTTGGCATGGGGTACTGGACCGGGGAGGACCTCCCCCTCACCTGGGCGCTGGCCGAGACCTTCCCGATTGCGGACCGTTGGTTCTGCAGTTGCCTCGCCCAGACGCACCCTCAGCGTCGCTTTCTCATTGCCGGGACGGCTCAGGGCATGACCGGGGACGTGGGCAATCCGGTGGCGACTCCACTACTCGGCGTTCCAGCCAAGAACGGAACGATCTTCACGCACATGACCACCGCCGGGATCACCTGGGCCGACTACAACACGACGGGCCCCACGGGCACCACGATGGAGCTTTACAACAACGACCACGCGTTCACCGAGACGAACGCTCCGGATATCTCACAGTTCTACGCCGACGCCAAGGCCGGCAGGCTTCCCCAGTTCAGCCTGCTGGATCCGGACTTCGGCACCCAGTCTCAGGAGAACCCGCAGAACATTTCCGTTGGCGAGGGGGTGCTGGGCCAGGTGATCGACGCCCTGCGCGATTCCCCCGGCTGGCGAAAGACGCTCCTCATCCTGACCTACGACGAGCACGGCGGCTATTACGACCACGTGCCACCGCCCAAGGCCCTGGCTCCCGACGACATCGCGCCGGTGGTCAACCCTGGTGAGAAGCAGTACGACGGTTTTGCCCGCTACGGCTTCCGCGTCCCCTCGGTGATCATCGGGCCGTTCGCCAAACGCGATCACGTCAGCCACGTGGTCTACGACCACACCTCAATCCTGGCCTTCCTGGAGCACAAGTGGAACCTCCCGGCCATGACCAGGCGGGATGCCAACGCCAACAACCTGCTCGACTTCCTCGACCTGAAGGCCCTGAAGGCTCGCAGGCCGACATTTCCCGAGCTGCCGAAGCTCGTCCCAGCCGGCAACGACGCCAAACGTTTGGCCTGCTCCAAGACCGGCCCCGGCACCATCCCGCCCAGGGCCGCCCGGCCCACCCGCCTGGACATCATCTCGACCCGGATAAACGCCAAGAAGCACGGCATCGTCGTCCACGTGAGCAGCGGCGGCGGCAGGACTCCCGCCGTCGCGGTCGAGCTCCGACAGGGCCAGAAGCTCCTCACCCGCGACGTCCTCGGCCTCCTGGGGCCCCACCAACGGCGGGTCGTCCTGAACACGCGCCATCGCCTTTCGCCGGGGGCCTATGAGGTCGTGCTTCAGAGCGACGGGCGCGACGCGGTCGCGAAGAAGGTCAAAATTCCGGCGCGGAGCTGAGCTTCCTAACTGCTAACTTCGTGCGTCCGCGCGGCTGTGGCGGAATTGGTAGACGCGCACGGTTCAGGTCCGTGTGGGCGAAAGCCTGTGGAGGTTCGAGTCCTCTCAGCCGCATCACGACCGGGGCATCGACCTGCCTCACCCCTTCTTCTCGGCATGGCCCCCGAAGGCCTTGCGCATCGCGGACAGGGCCTGGTTGCCGAATTGGTCCAGATCACGGGAGGCGAACCGGGAGTAGAGCGCGGTGGTCAGGACGGGGGCGGGCACGCCCTCGTCGATCGCCGCGATCGCCGTCCAGCGGCCCTCGCCCGAGTCGGACACGCGGCCCGAGAAGTCCGACAGGTCGGGCGACTCGTGGAGCGCCTCGGCGGTCAGGTCAAGCAGCCACGAGGCCACGACGCTCCCACGCCGCCAGACCTCGGTGATCGCGGCCAGGTCCAGGTCGTACTGGTAGTACTCGGGGTGCTCAAGCGGCGCGGTCTCGGCGTCGGCCTCCCGGGTGGCCTTGCCCGCGTCGGCGCTGTGGAGGATGTTCAGACCCTCGGCGTAGGCGGCCATCAGGCCGTACTCGATCCCGTTGTGGACCATCTTCACGAAGTGCCCCGCGCCCACGGGGCCGCAGTGCAGGTACCCCTGCTCATCCTGGCCCGGCTCGCCCTCGCGACCCAGGGTCCGCTCTGCCGCATCGACACCCGGGGCGATCGAAGCGAACAGGGGCGCCAGCCGCTCAACCGCCGCCGGCTCGCCGCCGATCATCAGGCAGTAGCCGCGGTCCAGGCCCCAGACACCGCCGCTGGTCCCGCAGTCGATGTAATGGATCCCCTTGGTCAGCAGATCCTGGGCCCGGCGAATGTCGTCCCGGTAGTAGGTGTTGCCGCCGTCGATGATCGCGTCGTCGGCCTCCAGGTGCTCGGCCAGCTCGGACACGGTCCGCTCGGTGATGTCGCCCGCCGGCACCATCACCCACACCGCCCGCGGCGGGGTCAGGGCGGCCACGAAATCGGCCATCGACCCGGCCCCCGTGGCTCCCTCACCGGACAGCTCCTTGACCGCGTCCGGGTTGACGTCGTAGACCACGCACTCATGGCCCTCACGCATCAGTCGCCGGACGATGTTGGCGCCCATCCTGCCCAATCCGACCATTCCCAGTTGCATGCTCGTCCTTTCGTGTCGGGCGGCAGATCGCCGCGCACCCGGTTGGGGCGGCGACCGCCTACATCATCAGGTCCGGTTCCATTCCTGCACCACGTGGGTCTCACGCTCGAACCCCAGCCGGCACAGCGCTCCGGCGCCCAGCGCAAACCGGGCCCCGGCCGCCGGTGGCATCTCCAGCCAGCGCGCGCTGAGCACCCGAAGGATGTGTCCATGGGCGAAGAGCAGGGCGTCGCCGTCGGCCCGCTGGACCCGTTGCAGCACGCGGTCCGCCCGGGCGCCCACCTGCTCGGGTGACTCGCCGCCCGGACAGCCGTCCCGCCACAGGTCCCACTCGGGCCGGTCGGCGCGAATCTCGGGCGTGGTCAGGCCCTCGTAGTCCCCGTAATCCCATTCGTGAAGGTCATCGCACCGCTCCCCGAGCGCCCCGAACCCGGCCAGCTCGGCCGTTTCCCGGGCTCGGCGCAACGGGCTGACCAGCACGAGAGCAAATCGGCGATCGGCCAGCAGCCCAGCCAGAGCCCGCGCTCGTTCGATCCCGCTGTCGATCAGCGGGATGTCGGTCCGGCTGGTGTGCCGCCCGTTTGCGCTCCACTCGGTCTGACCGTGGCGAGCCAAAAAGATCTCCTCCATGTCGCTCACTCGCCCCCTGACCGCTCGATCTCCAGCACCTCGCCGCGGCGCCGCACGTGGCGCTCCTCATCGGAGATCTCAGCGCCAAGGAACGCAATCACGATCTCAGCGGCCAGCGCCGACCCGACCACGCGGCCGCCGAGGCAGAGCACGTTCAGGCCGTCGTGCTCGACGGCCTGGTGGGCCGTGTACGTGTCGTGGACCGTGGCGGCGTAGATCCCCCGGATCTTGCTGGCCGCGATCGAGACCCCGGCCCCGGAGCCGCACACGATGATCCCGCGCTGGGCCCGGCCGGAAACAACCGCTCGGCCCACCTCAAGCGCCTTCTGGGGGTAGTCGATCGGCTCGGTCGAGTCGGTACCCAGGTCGAGCACCTCGTGCCCCTGAGCCGCGATCAGGTCGAGCAGCATCTGGCGGAGCGGTACGCCGGCATGGTCAAAACCACAGGCCACGATCACTGGGAAACCTCCGCATTGGTTGGGTTGGTGCTCAGTTCGAGCTCGTGTGACGCCAGCATGGCCGCGCCGAGCACTCCCGCGCGGGCGCCGTAGCGGGCGAGGCGGATCTTCGTCCTGGTCCCCAGGCCCGGGACGGCGTAGGCCCTGGCGACTCGCGTGGCGGGCTCCAGCAGCAGGTCTCCCGCTCGGGCGGCACCTCCGCCGATCACGACCTCATCGGGGTCGAACGTGTTGATCGCGTTGGCCACGCCCAGGCCGACTCGCTGGGCCCAGAGCTCGACCAGCCGGAGCGCCCCGGGGTCTCCGTCGTGGGCCGCGTCCACCACCTGCGAGCCGGTTACCGTCCGGCCCTCGGCCCGAAGGCGGCCGAGCGCCGAGTCGGCCTCGTCCTGCGCCAGGTCCGCGCCCAGCTGGTCCAGAGCGTGCCCCGCGGCCACCGACTCCAGCGACCCGAGCTGCGGGAAATGGTGTCCGAGCGGAACCGGGCCGTGTGTGTCCGCACCCACGATCGTATGCCCGAGCTCGCCAGCCGCCCCGGTGCAGCCGCGGTAGATCCGACCCCCCAGCACAATCCCGCCGCCCACGCCTGTGCCGATCGTGAGCATGACCAGGTTCTGGGCCACTGGGCGCAGCTCCTCATCGAAGGCCTCGGCCAGGGCCGCCACAGTGGCGTCGTTGTCCACGAACACGGGCACGCCCAGCCGGTCGCTCAGCACATGCCGGAGCGGGACGTCGGCCAGCGGCACGTTGACCGACGAGACGACGCGGCCGGTTTCAAACTCGACCACGGACGGGACGCCGACGCCCACACCCGAGAGGTCAGGCGTCCGGGTCTTGCCCACCAATGCCACGAGCTGATCGACCAGCGCATCGCTGCTGCTCAGATCCGTCGCCTCGGTCACCGAGTCGCCGAGCCGCCCCTCGGCCAGCACGGCCGCGGCCACCTTCGTGCCGCCCAGGTCCACCCCGACGACGGCGCCCATCAGCCTCCGGCGGGCAGCTGGGCCGCCGCGCTCGGATCCAGGAGCACCTGAACTTCGCGCACCAGGGGCGGGAGCAGCGAGGTTGGGACGCGGCGGTCGGGCTCGGCGTCGGGGCCGAAGGCCCTGACCACCATCTCCGCCTTGGAGTCGCCCTCGATCAGGAACACCATCAGGCGTGTCTGGGCCAACGCCGGGAGGGTGAGGCTGATGCGGGGCACGAACGGCTCCAGCCCTGCCTCCGGTACTCCGACGACCAGGCGCGCATCTTCATCGAGCGTGGCCTGATCCGGGAACAGCGAGGCCGTATGGCCGTCGGGTCCCATGCCCATGAGCACCAGTTCGAACGGAGGCGCCCCGGCCTCGCGCAGCTCATTCTCATACACCTCGGCGGCCTGCTCGTGGCCCAACTCGCCCTGGATCCGGTGAACCCGGGCCGTCATCACGTCCTCGAGCGGGTCAAACAGGGCCTCTTTGGCCATCTTGTAGTTGCACCGCTCGTCGTCCGGCGGCACCGCCCGGTCATCGCCGAACCAGAACTCGGTCTCGGCAAGGTCCAGCTCCAATGCCCGCACCGCCCCAGCCAGCTCACGGTAGGCCCGGCGCGGCGTCGAACCGCCGGTGAGCACGACATGCCCACCGGCCATGACCGCGCCGAGCAGCAGGGCCGAGCACGCCCGGGCCGGGTCCTCGACGACGTCGATCTCAACGCTCACGGGCGCAGCTCCAGCGCGGTGTGCAGCGCTGGCCCATAGGTCCCGTCGCGCAGGAGCGCCTGTCTCACGCCCTCGCCCAAAATCCCGCCCTCTCCCCGTGACGCCCCCAGGATCTGCCAGTCCAGCTGGCGCGTATCGGGAAGGCACTCGTGGGCCTGGAGGCCGCCCCGGCCTCGGTCGAGCGACAGCGACCCGTCCGGCCAGCTCACCGTCACCCCGGCCAGCCCGGGCGCCTCCTGGTCAAAGGGCTGCAGCTCGATCTCCACATGACGCCCATCGGCGGACTTCAGCGAGCCGTGCATCGGGTCGCCGTTGTGCGCGGAGAGGCGGGCTGGCTCCCACCCGAGTCGCGAGCTCAGCCAGCCGGCCAGCAGCGCTGCGCTCGGCCCTGACAGCGGGTGGTGGCGAATGCTGACCTTCTCCAGCGAGGCGAGCGCAGGGCGGCGGTCCCGAGGATCGAAGCAGGCGGCCAGCCGCTCCCGCCAGGGGGTCGTGCGCAGCCAGGCCAGGTCGACCACATAGGCCCGCTCCAGCAGCTCAGCCGACCTGGGGAGACCGATGTCATCCTGATCATGGTCGTCTGAGTCGAGCAGCACCACGTCCACCATCGGCAGCAGGGTCTTGACCGCCTCGTGAAAGCCATGCGGCGACCAGAGCATCGTGGGCAGCTCGGCCGCCAGCACCGGATCGACGATTGTGTCCAGACGCGGCAGGTGCTCGGGCCCCACGTCGATCTCGACCTTCTCATGGATCACACCCAGCGAACCGCCCGGCGCCTCGTTGTAGCTCATCACCATGACCGCGTCCAGACTCTCGCGTCCCTTTTCGACCGTGCACAGGATCGTCCTGGACGCGCGGTAGCGGCCCACCCGCTCAAGACGATTGGAAATCTCGCCCAGCCAGTCGCGATCGGCGATCACCACGAGATTGAGGACGCGGGCGGGAGCCAGCGAGGGATTGTCGACGTGGCGTTGGCGCAGCAGTTCCCGGAGCGCCGACTCGATCGCGTCCGGGGTGGTGTCCTGCTCAGACCAAACGTCCTCGCTCATGGAGCCACCGGCGCGACCGCGCGCGCGCTCACAGTCGCCGCCACGTCTGGCCCGGCGCCAGCAGCGTGTTGGCGTCCTGCGGCCCCTGGGAGCCGGGCTCATACTGAGGCACATCGGAACTCGTGTCCTGGTCCCAGGCGGTGAGTACCGGGTCGATGATGCCCCACAGAGCCTCGATCTCATCGTTCCGGGTGAACAGCGTCGCATCGCCACGCATCGCGTCCAGGATCAGCCGCTCGTAGGCCTCGGGAGACTGCGAGACGAACGAGGTCCCGTAGTGGAACTCCATGTGTACGGGGCGGATGCGCATTCGGGCTCCGGGGATCTTGGCTCCAACGGACACGGACACACCCTCATCGGGCTGGACCATGAGGATGATCTGGTTCTGCTGAACGCCCACCGAGCCCGTGCTCTGGAAGGCCATGTGGGGCACGGGCTTGAGCGTGACCACGATCTCGGTCGCCTTGCGAGCCAGCCGCTTGCCGGTTCGGAGGTAAATCGGGACGCCCGCCCAGCGCCAGTTGGACACGGCCAGCCGCAGCGCCGCGAATGTCTCGGTGCGGGAGTCCGCTGGCACGTTCTCCTCCTCGCGGTAGCCAGGCACGTGTTTGCCCGACACCTCCCCCGACCCATACTGGCCCCGCACCGCCATCGACGCGACCTCCTCGACCGACGGCGGGACGATCGATTCCAGCACCTTGACCTTCTCATCACGCACCCGGTTGGCCTCAAACGAGGCGGGCGGCTCCATCGTCAGCAGAGCCAGCAACTGGAGCATGTGGTTCTGGACCAGGTCGCGGAGCGCGCCGGCGTGGTCGTAGTAGCCGGCCCGCCCCTCGATCCCGATGTCCTCGGCCGCCGTGATCTGCACGCTGTCGACGAAGTTCCGGTTCCAGACGGGCTCAAACAGCGTGTTGGCAAAGCGCAACGCCATCAGGTTCTGAACCGTCTCCTTGCCCAGGTAGTGGTCGATCCGGAAGATCTGAGACTCGTGGAATGCCTCCAGCAGCTGGGCATTGAGCTTCCGGGCCGAGGCCAGGTCAGAGCCGAACGGCTTCTCGATCACGATCCGGACGTCGGCCTTTTCGCACTTGGTCAAGCCGGCGTCACCGACCTTGCCAGCGATCACGGGGAAGAAATCGGGCGCGGTAGAGAGGTAGAACACCCGGTTCATCGGGTGCCCGGCCCGCTCATCGAACTCCCCCAGGACCCGGCCCAATTCTGAGTACACGTTGTCGTCGTCGAAGGTCCCCGAGACGTACCTGATGTCCTTGAGCAGGCCTTCCAGTACGTTGGGGTCGGGCTTCTGCCTGGAGAAGCGCTCGATCGACTGCTTGACGGCATCGGCGAAGTCCTCATCCTCCTTCTCGCGCCGGGCCACACCGACGAGCTCGAAGCGCTCGGGCAGCGCTCCCTCGTGGGCCAGGTTGTAGAGCGCCGGCAGGAGCTTGCGATGGGCCAGGTCGCCCGTGGCGCCAAAGATCACCAGCGTGGTGGCGTGAACCGGGAGTCGCTCAAGCCCCTCGACAAGCGGGTTGTCCCGCTCGAGCTGCTCGATGGCGGCGCTCATGCGCCGGCCGACAGCAGGCCCGTGATCCGCTCCGTCAAATTGCGGACGCCCTGAGCCGGATCCCCCTGGAGCTTGACCCTCTCGGCCTTCAGCCCGTGGTCGCGCAGCGTCTGGAGGTCGCCCGCCGCCTGGGCGGCGATCAACGTCCCGAAGGTGTACGCCGCGCCGGGAATCGGGACATCCGAGGAGGGATCGTTCGTCAGCTGAAGGAAGCGACCGGTCGGTGGCCCGCCCTTGTGGAGCTGGCCGGTCGAGTGCAGGAAGCGTGGGCCGTAACCGTACGTGACCGCGGCGCCGGTCAGCGACCGGATCGCCACCCGCAGGTCCGCCACCGCATCCTCGAGCTCCTGCGAGTAGGGCAGGTAGCCCATAATCGCCACGTAGTGGGGCGGGCCCGCGTCCGCCAGCAGCTCGTGCAGCGCCGGATCGTCGGCCACGGCCAGGTCCGGGACCGCGCCCGAGTCGAGCACGCGCTTGGTGTTGTCCTTCGCCTCCTGGACGTTGGGCTGGTCAAAGGGGTTGATCTCCAGCGCCCAACCGGCCACGGCCACGGCGAACTCGGACAGGAAGAAGATCCGGCCCAGGTCCGTGGGGCCTTGCGTGGCCAGCGTGATCGTGGGGTGGCCGGCCTCGGCCAGCTTCTCGACCGCGGCGTCGACGTCCTCCTCCGGGCTGTCCGCGTCCCGGAGGTAGACGAACACCCGGTCATCGCCGTACACGTCGGGCTCCCCCAGCGGCTCATCGGCCACGGGCAGGATGCCCCGGCCGTGCTTGCCGGTGGACTCGGCCACCAGCTGCTCCACCCACAGGCCGAAGCTCTTGATCGGCTCGGAGACGATGAACGTGAGCTTGTCGCGTCCCCGGCGAGCCAGCTCCCCGACCGCGGCGCCCAGCCACAGCCCGGAGTTGGACGCGCTGGAGTCGTAGTGGGCGCAGGCCTGCTCGGCCACCTGAGCCCCGTGGAGCAGCGCCTCCACGTCGGCTCCCATCACCACAGCCGGTACGAGGCCGAACTCCGACAGGACGCTGTAGCGACCACCGATGTCCGGGGGGTTGAGGAACGTGCGCCGCAGGCCATCCTCCGAGGCCAGCTGCACCAGCGGGCTCCCGGGGTCGGTTATGACCACGAACTGGTCGGGGTTGGCCAGCTCGGCGAAGTGGCGGTAGTGGGACAGCGTTTCGATCGTGCCGCCCGATTTGGACGACACGATGAACACCGTCTTCTCCAGGTCTATGGACTCCTGAACGGCCGAGACGACGTCGGGATGGGTGGAGTCGAGCACCTGCAGGCGCAGGCCGTCCTTGAGTGGGGCGACCGGGGCGAACGACCGCCGGATCACCTCGGGCCCCAGCGAGGACCCTCCCATCCCCAGGAGAACCGCGTCGGTGAATCCCTCGGCTCGGATCTCCTGGGCAAATGCCCGCAGCTCATTGGCCTGAGTGCTCATGCCCTCGGTCACCGTCAGCCAACCGAGGCGGTCCTCGATCTCAGGGACGCCCGGCCCACCCCAGAGGGAGGCATCGCGGCGCCACACCCGCTGGGCCACGCTCTCGCCCATGGCCTGATTGATTCGCTCTCCCACCTGGTCCTGGGCCTCGCGGGGCAGCCTGGCGTCGATCGTCGGCGGCTGCCCCGTGACCACGGCGCCCCGCTCCTGCTCGATCCCGGCCAGAAGCCGATGCATCGCGTCTTCGAACTGCTTGACACCGTCGACCAGCAGTTCGTCCGTGACCTCCTCAAGGCTGATTCCGGCCTCGGCCAGGGCATCCAGGGCGGACGTGGGATCGATCTCGGCCGTCGGGCCCGTGACCTCCAGGTGGTCGGCCACGGCGTGCAGCGTGGCCATCGGCATCGTGTTGACAGTGTGGGCTCCGACCAGTTCCTCCACGTACTTGGTGTCCGAATAGGCGGGGTTCTTTGTCCCGGTGGAGGCCCACAGGGGCCGCTGTACGGATGCGCCGCCATGGCGCAGCGCCTCCCAGCGTCCGCCGGTGAAAAGCTCCTTGAATCGCCGGTAGGCCGCGCGGGCGTTGGCCACAGCGGCCGTTCCGGCCAGGTCGGTCCGGCCCAGCTCCTCGAGCTTCTTGTCCACCTTGCCGTCGACCCGGGAGACGAAGAACGACGCCACCGACTTCACGTCCAGTGACAAACCCTCGTTCTGCCGCCGTTCCAGGCCGCTGATGTACGCCTCGACCACCTGCTCATAGGCCTCGACGGCGAACAGCAGCGTGATGTTGACGTTGATGCCCTCGTAGATGGCCTGCTCGATGGCGGGGACGCCCGCGGGCGTGCCCGGGATCTTGATCATCAGGTTGGGCCGGTCGACGGCCTTCCAGTACACCCGGGCCATCTCGAGCGTGCGCTCGGTGTCGTGGGCGATCTCAGGCGCCACCTCCAGGGAGACGAAGCCGTCCTCGCCGTTCAGCTGCTCGTACACCGGGGCCAGTACGTCGCAGGCCATCTGGACGTCCTTCTGGGCCAGACGGTCATAGATCTCCTGCGGCTCGAGTTGCTCGTGAGCGAACGCGTCCAGGTCCCCGTGGTAATCGTCTGAGCCCAGGATCGCCTTTTCGAAGATCGACGGGTTGGCCGTGACCCCGCGCAGGGACTCCTCCTCGACCATCCGGGCCAGTTCGCCGCCCTCGACCAGCGAGCGCCGGATCTGGTCCAGCCACACGCTGACACCCGCGCTCGTAAGCTTGGCCAGCCGTTCGTTGACCTGCGCAGCGGTGCTCATCGTCCCAGCAGCTCCCTTCCGACCTCGGCCACCCGCGAAGCGGTGATTCCGAAGTGCTCATAGACGTCCTTGGCCGGACCCGATTCGCCGAACGTTCTCATCCCGACGAAGACTCCGTCCCGGCCGATCCACTTGTCCCAGCCCATCGGACTGGCCGCCTCCACGGCGATCCGGGCCCGGCAGGCGGGCGGCAGCACCTGATCCTGGTACTCCTGAGGCGCCTCGGTGAAGGTGTCCATGCAGGGCATGCTGACAACCCGCACGCGTGCCCCGTCGAGCTGGTCGGCCGCCTCCAGGCAGAGCGAGAGCTCCGAGCCCGTCCCGATCAGGATCAGCTCGGGCTCACCCCCCTCGGCGTCGCGCAGGACGTACGCCCCGCGCTCGATCGCGTCTTCGGGGACCGAGTCCGGGTCCAGGATGGGAAGGTTCTGGCGCGAGAGGACAAAGGCCGTCGGGGCCGCGGCGGAGCGCAGCGCAAACCGCCAGCCCAGCGCCGTCTCATTGGCATCGGCGGGGCGAAGCACGTTCAGACGGGGCATGGCCCGGAGCCCGGCCAGCTGCTCGATCGGCTGGTGGGTCGGGCCATCCTCGCCCAGACCGATGGAGTCGTGGGTCCAGATCCAGATTGAGGGCAGCTTCATCAGCGCCGACAGCCGGACCGCACCACGCATGTAGTCCGAGAAGGTCAGGAATGTGGCCCCGAAGGCCCTGAAGCCGTGGAGGCCGAGTCCGTTGACGATTGCGCCCATGCCATGTTCGCGTACACCGAAGCGCAGGTTTCTACCTCCGTAGGAGCCCTTCTCCACATCGCCTCCGTCGGCGATGTCGGTGTTGGTCGAGGTGGCCAGATCGGCCGATCCGCCCACCAGGTGGGGCACCCGCTCAGCCGCCCACTGGATCACCTTCTCCGAGGCCTTGCGGGTGGCGATCGGATCGTCACCCGGATCGAACCGGGGTAGCTCGTCCTTATCCCAGCCCTCGGGCATCTCGCCGGCATCGATCATCTGAAGCTGGGATGCCTCATCCGGGTACTGCTCGCGGTAGGCCGCGAAGCGCTCCTCCCAGTCGGCCTGGAGCTCCCGCCCGCGCTCGCAGCAGCGCCGGAAGTGCTCGAGCGCCTCCGGAGGTACGTAGAAATGCTTGTCCGGGTCCCAGCCGTAGGCCTCCTTGGTCAGCCGCACCTCCTCCTCGCCCAGCGGATTGCCGTGGGCGGCCGAGGTGTCCTGCTTGTGCGGGCTTCCGAAGCCGATGTGCGAGCGCACAAGGATTATCGAGGGCCGGTCCTCGACGCCCATGGCCTCGCGCGTCACCTCCTCGACCTGGTCCAGGTCGTTGACGTCCTCGATGTGCTGGACGTGCCAGCCGTAGGCCTCGTAACGCATCGCGACGTCCTCGGAGAAGGACTGTGAGGTCGGGCCGGCCAGCTGGATCTTGTTGTCGTCGTAGAACATGATCAGCTGCCCAAGGCCGAGGTGCCCGGCCAGCGACGAGGCCTCGGAGCAGACCCCCTCCTGGACGTCGCCGTCGGAGGCGATCACGAACGTGTAGTGGCCCACCACCTCGCCGTCGGGCCGGTTGAACCGAGCGGCCAGCATGTGCTCGCCCAGCGCCAGGCCGACGGCCATCGAGATTCCCTGGCCCAGGGGACCCGTCGTGGCCTCGATGCCCGGGCTGTCCTTGCGCTCGGGGTGGCCGGCCGTCGGCGAGCCGACCTGCCGGAAGTTCTTGATGTCCTCCAGCGTGAGCGGATAGCCGCTCAGGTACAGCGTCGAGTACAGGAGCATCGACGCGTGCCCGGCCGAGAGGATGAACCGGTCGCGGTCGATCCAGTCTGGATCGCTGGGGTTGTGGCGCATGACGCGCGTGTACAGGACGTAGGCCAGCGGGGCCAGGGCCATCGGCGTGCCGGGGTGGCCCGAGTTGGCCTGCTGGACCGCATCCATGGACAGGGTGCGGATCGTGTCCACGCACAGCTTGTCCAGAGTGGTGGTGTCAGTGGCGGTCAAAGCTCTCCTGTCTCAGCATAAACAGATCGGATGGATGCCAAACGTATTTTTTTGTGGCCGTATGACGGCGAGGCTCAACCAAACAGGACCCCGTAGCGCGCATACTCCTCCACGGGGACCCGGCGCACCTCGGCCACGGCCTCGGACAGCGGGACGAGCTCGATTTCGGTCCCGTGCAGCGCGGCCATGCTGCCCCAGCCCTGGTCGTGAACGGCGTCGATGGCGGCCAGGCCCAGGCGGGTGGCCAGTACGCGGTCAAACGGAGTGGGCGTACCTCCCCGCTGGACATGCCCCAAAACGGTGGCCCGCGTCTCAAAGCCCGTTCGCTGCTCGATCTCCCGCTCCAGCGCGTAGCCGATTCCCCCCAACCGAGGATGGCCGAACTCATCCACGCTGCTGGCCTGGCTGACCGTCATCGTCCCCTCCTTGGGCTCTGCGCCCTCTGCCGCCACCACGATCGAGAAGTATCGCCCGCGCTCGTGGCGGCGGTTGATCAGCCGGCACACCTCTGCGATGTCGAAGGGCTGTTCCGGGATCAGAATCACGTCGGCTCCGCCGGCGATCCCGCTGTGCAGTGCGATCCAACCCGCGGTCCGCCCCATCACCTCAACGATCAGGATCCGGTTGTGGCTCTCAGCCGTTGTGTGGAGCCTGTCGATGGCCTCTGTGGCGATCGACAGGGCGGTGTCAAAGCCAAACGTGACGTCGGTCCCCCCGAGGTCGTTGTCGATCGTCTTGGGGACGCCGATCACCTTCACCCCCTCCTGCTGGAGCCGAGCCGCCACGCCGAGCGTGTCCTCGCCGCCGATCACCACCAGCCCCTCAATGCGGAAGTCCGACAGCGTCGCGCGCACTCGCTCGACACCGTCGTCGCGCTTGTACGGGTTGGTCCGAGAGCTGCCCAGGATCGTCCCTCCCCTGGGCAGAATGCCCCGGATCGACTCCAGCGTGAGCTCGCTCATGCTCCCCTCCAGGACCCCGCGCCAGCCGTCCCGGAACCCGATCACCTGATCGCCATACTGATCGACCGCTTTGCGGACCACAGCCCGGATTACGGCATTCAGGCCTGGACAATCCCCGCCGCCGGTCAGGATGCCGATGCGCATCGCGCCATCCTATTTGTAGGCTTCACGCCATGAGGTCGCCGTCTCGTAACCAACTCATCTGGGGAGCCGCGGCGGGTGCCGGCGCCCTGGCTGCCGGCGCGCTGACGCAGTGGCGCTTCAGCCGGAGCATCGCCAAAGACCCGGCCGGCCAGGAGCTGCAGGATCCGCCGTCGGGGGCGCCAATCGAGGTCATCTCAGCCGACGGCACCCGGCTTCACGCAGAGCGCTTCGGGCCCTCGGACGGCCTGCCGGTCGTCCTGGCCCACGGCTGGACCGAGAACCTGACCTACTGGATCCATGTGATCCGCGAGCTCTCAGGCCGAGGCCTGCAGGTCGTGGCCTACGACCTCCGTGGGCACGGGCGGAGCGCCGGCTCCGGGGACTACGCCATCGCCCGTTTCGGCCAGGACCTCGAGGCCGTCCTGGAGGCCGTCGTGCCCGATGGCCAGCGGGCGCTGATCGCCGGCCACTCGCTGGGCGGGATGTCAATCGCCGCCTGGGCCCAGGACCACGACGTCGAGCGGCGCGTCGGCGCGGTGGCGCTCCTCAACACCGGCGTCGGCGAGCTGATCACCGAGTCGCTGATCCTCCCCGTCCCCGCGCTGGCCCGGGCGATCAATGAGAGCGTGGCGGTACACGGCTTTTTGGGCAGCCGGGCGCCGCTGCCTCGGTTCTCCTCCCCTATCAGTCACGCGATCATCCGCTGGGTGGCCTTCGGGCCGACCGCTTCGCCCGCCCAGATCGCTTTCTACGAGCGCATGCTGCTGGCCATGCCGCCCACGGCTCGGGCTGACGTCGGGATCGCCATCTCGGAGATCGATCTGTACGACGCGCTGCCCCGGCTGACGGTGCCCGCGATCGTCGTGGCCGGTGAAAGCGACCGCCTCACCCCACCGTCGCACGCCAAGCGGATCGCCGAGATGCTCCCCCAGCTCGAGCGCCTGATCATCCTGCCCAAGACGGGGCATATGGGACCCCTGGAGCGTCCGCGCGAGGTCAACCAGGCCCTGCTTGAGCTGGTCGACCGGATGCGCTCAACCGCCGCCGCGGCGCTGAGCTGACAGTAATCACCGTCTCGCGCCGTTCAGTGGCCGATGAGGCGCCGCATCGCGCTGGCTCTTACCTGCGCCGGAGTGCTGGTCCCGGCGACCGCGCTGGCCACCCCAGCCGCCGGGCGGCGGGTCATTCCCGAGCCTCAGTATGCGACCGGCTTTCTCACCTATCCCGGCTTTCAGTCGGCCATGCGCACGCTCGCCCGGCGCTACCCGAGCCGAGTTCGGATCGTCAAGGTCGGGCACAGCTCCGGCGGCTACCCGCTGTACGACGTGCTGGTCAGCGACTTCTCAGACCACCGGCCACTGGCCCGGCGCGCTGGGCTCTACTTCAACGGCTCGATCCACGGCGATGAGCGCGATGGCGCGGAGGGCTTCGCCAGGGTCGTCGAGGACCTGGCCGAGGCCCGGTCCGCCACCGTGGTCAACCAGCTCCGCCGCGAGCTGGTTGTGTTCACGTTCGCCAATCCCGATGGATGGGTCCACGGGGACGTTCCTGACGGGCTCGAGCAACCGCCCGGTCCCGTCAACGGCGGCGAGAGCGTGGGGCTGTACACGTTCACCCGCTGGAACCAGGCCGGCCACGATCTCAACCGCGAGTGGCCGGTGGTGGGCTTCCAGAATGAGACCTCGTTCCCGCTGACGGACCCCGAGGTCCGCAGCTACGTCAGCTACAACGGGAACTACCTGCACCGAAGGCTGGGCGTCCGGTTCGCCTACGCATTCGACGTCCATGGGTCGGCCGAGGTGCGCGACCCGCCGGCCAAGCAGCTGATGCTGGACATCCTGATGGGCGCCGACCAGATGGACCTGACCCGGACGCTGCTCCAGACCCAGGTCCTCACGCGCTACCTGCGCAATCTGGCCCGCACCTCGTCGGCCGATCCCCTGCATGCGGCGGGCGCCACCACGGGCAACCAGCTCTACACCCCCGGGCTGTGGGACACCACATGGGACATCTACGGCTACCAGGTGAGCGGCGACTACGCGGACTGGATGGCCAACCAGACGACCGGACTCGGGGCGGTGGCCGACACCGTCGAACTGTGGGACAACGGTGAACCCGGCCAGGTCAACACGTACGTGGGCTACAACCCGCTGGTGGAGGAGTCCAACGTCCACTCGCTGCGCCTGCTCGTGTCGACGGCGATGGCTGCGGCCATGGACCGGCAGCGAGCGACGCTTCGTCTGCCCGGGCCGATCGCGTACGTGCGCAACCGGTTCGCCCTGCGCCGAGGCCGGGGTCGCACCGTGGCCCCGATCGGATCCGACGCCGTAAGGCCACCATCGGCCCCGTACCCGGCGTCGACCAACCGGTTCTTCACCGACCTGGCCCGCGAATCAGACTCCAGCGTCACGCCGCTCAATGTCGGGCGGATCCGTTCGGCGGCCGGGCTGCGCCGGTACCGGGCGATCGTGGTCGCCGAGGACCCGCATCTGGACAGCGCCGCGGCGCTCTCGGCGATCCGGCGGTACGCGTTCTCCGGTGGAACCGTGGTGCTGACCGATGGCGCCCTCCGTGACCTGGCGGTGTGGCACATCGTGCCGGCCTCGGCGATCGGCCATGGAGTCGTGTACGCGGGCTATGTCAGCCCGACCAGCCACACCGACCCACTGACCCGTGGCGCCCGCGAGCTCTCATCGCAGACCTATGAGCCGGTTCCGCTGGGCTATGAGATCAGCAACACCTTCAGTTCCTCAACGTCGGTGGACACCGCGCCGGCCTGGTGGGTGTCACCGGGCGCCTGGCAGGCGGCCGGCGGCGACAGCGCCGGGACGACCGGCCCGGGGCACACGAGCCTGGGCTCGGTCCGGCTGGGTCGCGGCGACGTCCGGATCATCGGATCGCTGCTGCCAAACCCGAACAGGGCTTTCACCCATCCGTTCGGGGTGGACTCCTACGACCTGACCTACTGGGGCTACCAGCTTCTGGAGAACGCGCTCGGCGCCACGGCCAACCTGCGCCCGCGGTAGCGCGTCAGTCGCCGCCGTCCCCGCCCTTACCTGGCTTCCACTTCCCGCCGTCAGGTCCCTTCGCGGGCTTCGGAGGCTTGTCCTTGTGCCCCGGCGGCCCACCGGGCTCGTGGCCGGGAGGGACGCCTCCGTGCCCGGGCGGGACTCGGTGGTCCGGAGGGGTCTTGGCCGGGGCAGGTGCAGTGGGGGCGGGCGCAGTGGCCTGGGTGACCGCGGGCGAGGCGTGGACGATCGCGTGCCCCACCCCCGTCGGTCGACGCGATGACCGGTGGGCGGCCAGGGACGGTGACCCGGAGGTGGAGACAGCCAGTGCTACCACCACCGCCACCAGGCCGGCCAGCGCCAGCGCGGCCAACGGGCGGCGGCGCCGATCTCGGAGGCGAGGGTCGGCCGCAGCCGGTGCGGGGACGGGCGTGGCCAGCCGGCCCGCCACCTCGGCCGCGGTCTGAGGCCGTGCCGTCGGCTCCTTGGCCAGCATGCGCATGACCAGCGCCTCCAGCGGAAGAGCGATTTTCGCGCCCATGCTGCTGGGCGCGACCGGGTCCGCGTGAACCTGCTGATGCAGGACCGACAGGCTGCTGTCGGCCAGGAACGGTGGCCTGCCGACCAGCATCGCGTACAGCAGGCAGCCCAGCGAGTAGATGTCCGAGCGCCCGTCGCCGGTCTGGCCCAACACCCGCTCAGGTGACATATAGGCGGCGGTCCCGATGGCGAACGTGGGCTGGGTCAGGGTCGGGTCCTGCCGTGCCCGGGCGATCCCAAAGTCGAGCACCTTGACCGCGCCCTCGTCGGTGAGCATCACATTGGCGGGCTTGATGTCGCGGTGAACGATGCCTGCGTCGTGGGCCGCGGCCAGCGCTGCCGCGACCTGACCGGCGATCCGCGTCGCCTCCTCAGGCTCGAGCGGCGAGCCAGCCGCGAGGAGCCGGTCGAGGCTCTGGCCCGTCACGTATTCCATGACGATGAAGTGAGTTCCTTGATCCCGGCCGGTGTCGTAGACCTTGACCACCGACGGGTGGTGCAGGGCGGCAGCCGCCCGGGCCTCACGCTCGAAGCGAGCCACGTGCGCCGGATCACCCTCGGCCAGCGCCGCCAGCAGGATCTTCACCGCCACCTCCCGGTCCAGGACCTCATCCCTGGCCCGGTGGACCGTGCTCATCCCGCCGTGGCCGATGGCCTCGCCCAGGAGGTAGCGTCCGGCCAGCCTGCGCCCCGGAAGCTTGCGCGCGGCCTGGGCGCGCCGCGATCCGGGACGGGCGGGCATGATCAGGGTTGAGCGGTCTGGATCCATCGCTCCTGTAAGCGAAGATATCCGAGTCCGGGAAAGGCAAACCGCGCCCACGTGGGGGCTGTGTTAGTGCGGCGCGCCACAAGCAGCCCGGCGGGCACGCCAATGAGTCCGCGCGGCGGGTCCCTGTGCCGTCAGCGCGCGCGGCCGCGACGAGCCAGCAGGGCGGCGACGCCAAGGACCAGCACCCCGATCACCAGTACGCCCGCACCGAGCGGGGTTCGGGGCGAGCTGTCCCCGGGGATCGGGCCGAGGAAGCCGGGAAGCTTCTGGCAGGCGACGATCAGATAGACGACGCCCAGGGTGACCAGGATCAGGCCGACCAGCCCAGAGGCGATGCTCATGACGCCAGACGCCGACCTCACGCCCTCGAGGATACGGCGCGCAGCCGCACAGTTCCAATCTCCCCGGGCCCAAGCTCGAGCCGCCCCTCCGGCAGGATCTCCTCGCCCGTCTCATCCAACCTGGTTCGCCACACGCCGACCGATCCGGCCACCCGGGCGGTGGCCGACAGCTCGCCGGGGTTGAAGCACCGGAGGATGAGCCCGTCACCATCCTCGGCCCCCTTCAGGCACGAAAACACGACGTCCCCCCCAAGGGCCAGGCTGGGCTCCAGGCTGATCGGATCGGTGACCAGGAACCCGTGCCGGTAGTCCTGGGCCTCGCGGAGCAGCGCCGCGTCATCGAGCACGTTGCCGTCGGGCACGAACGCATACTCGGCCTGCTGGCGGCCCAGACACTGGCCCTCCGGCGTGAGAACCTGGGGGCCCGCCGTGTGCGGTCGCGTGACCAGGGCTCCCTCGGGCTGGGAGATAACCCCCACGCAGCGCAGCAGAGTCAGCCATAGCTCCCCCTGCTCCCCGGGCTCCCGAGCCTCGTACTCCGGCAGTCCCTTCGTGAGCAGTGCCGCCGAGCCGAACGCCACCGCTCCCAACGTGTGCTGGGTGGCGTCTGGTGGCTCCGTCCAGCTGGCCCGCGGGGGCGGTGGCTGGGCCGGGCGGCGGGCTACGGCGAAGGCCGTCTCAGCCCGGACCAGGCCGGCGCCGGGCCCAACGGGAAAGCCAACCCTGAGGCGGTGGTCCTCGGCGGCGTTCTCGATCGTGGTCCGGAACTCGATGCGGCCGCTCCCCCGGACCAGGCGCACCACCGTGCAGACCGCCAGGCGCGCCCGCTGGGTGAGCGGGACGTGTTCGTGATCAAGGCCGGCAGGCAGCGCCGCCTCGATGCGCACCTCGAGCTCCCAGACCACCGGTCCGGCCCGCACGACCCGCGTCGCCGCCTGTGTGCTTCGCCAGATCCGCGCCCCGCCCACCGGGCAGAAGTTGTACAGGTCGCCCATATCCGGCTCGTCCTCGAGCATGTGCAGGCCCTCAAAGCGCCGCCCGGTGCTCCTGTCCACGACGTTCAGGGCGCCGGCGGCCGTGGCCTCGACGCGGAAGCGGTCGCTCTCAATCGCGGCCACCTCGACCGCCGGCCTGTCCGGCCCCCGCGGCGGCAGCTCAATCACCCGGGCCGACAGACCGTCGAGTTCAACGATCGACTCGCGGCCATCCGGGAGTTCGACCAGCCGGCGTCGCCGGAAGGGAAGGAGGTTGGCCACGCCTACCGACCCGGCTGGCGCTCCGTCGACGCCGATCCCGCCGGCTGCCCGGTCCTGAAGCACGCCCAGCGTGCGGTGCAGTGACTCATAGCGGGCCATTGCGTCCCGGTGGACCTCGTCACACGAGCACCCGCAGATCGTGTCGTGGGGCTGGCAGCGCAGAAGCTGGCGCCAGGCGAGCTCGAGGTCATGCCTGGGGAAGGCCGAGCCATCATGCAGTGTCCGCAGTGCCCCGAGCGTCTCCACCTCGAGCAACCGCCGCTCGGCCGCCTCGTTGGCCCGCTTGACGTAGAGCCGGGCGGAGTTGACACCGCGCAGCACGTTCTGGATCCGGCTTCCCAGAAGCTCGCCCGACCAAGCCGGCGCGTCGATCTCTCCCACGGCGTCGACGTAATCGGCGTACTTGGCGATCCGGAAGGTGCTCGGCGCGAGGCGGTCCTGAAGCTCCTGGCACAGGGCCGGCAGCTCGGATGCCACCGGCACGTGGTCGGTTCCGTTGCACAGCAGCACATGGCGGACCCCGGCTCGCTCAAGCCAGGGGCCGAAACGCTCCAGGATTCCCCTCACCCGGCGCCCGCCGTCCTCCCCGCCCGACACGAAGGCGAAGTTGCCGTAGTGATCGAGCTGCTGAAACGCCAGCACCTCGCTCCCATCGGGAGCGCGCCACCGAAATACCACCCCGACCTCATCAAGCTCGTCGCCCATCCCCCGCGAGAAGACGAAGCTCCGGATGCCGAACCCGGCCAGGATCTGTGGCAGTTGGAGCGGGTGGCCGAAGCTGTCGGGGAGGTACCCGGTGGGGGTCGGCTCGCCGCCCAAGCGCCGGCACACGGCCCTGCCGATGAGCAGGTTTCGCACCAGCGGCTCGCCGGAGACCAGGAACTCGTCGGGCAGCATGTAGCTCGGCCCCAGCTCGATCCGGCCCGCCGCCACCAGCGCCCGCAGCCGGCTCTCGTGCTCGGGACGGACCTCGAGGTAGTCCTCGAGCACGATCGCCTGCCCGTCCAGGGTGAATGAGGTGAAGGTCGGGTCGCGCTCCAGGACGTCGAGCACACCGTCCACAACGCGGCCCAGCGCAAGCTGAAAGTGCTCGAACGGCCGATACCACTCGCGGTCCCAGTGCGTGTGCGGGACGACGTAGAACTCCCAGGTGGCGGACCCATCCTCCGGAGACACCGCCCGAGCATAGGTCCTGGGTAGGCGTTCTTCGTTCCCGCCCTATAGCGTTTACGCCGTGCCCAGTGTGCTGGTGACCGGAGCTACGCGTGGGATCGGACGCGCCACCGCGATCCGCCTGGCCGGACGCGGCTGGGACGTCTTTGCAGGCGTCCGGCAAGCCCAGGACGGCGAGGAGCTGACCAGCGCCCAGCCCGGCCGAATCTCACCCGTGGTCGTCGACGTGACCGACGCCGAGCAGGTGGCCGCGCTCGAGCAGGCGCTTCCGCCCGACCTGGATGCCGTGGTGAACAACGCCGGGATAGTGGTCGGCGGCCCGCTGGAAGCAGTTCCGCTGTCCGAACTGCGCCGGCAGCTCGAGGTCAACGTCGTCGGGCAGGTGGCCGTCACCCAGGCGCTCCTGCCCCGCCTGCGCCGCACCCGGGGCCGGGTCGTGTTCGTCTCCTCGCTCAGCGGGCGAGTCGCGACACCGCTGACCGGTCCCTACAACGCGTCCAAGTTCGCGATCGAGGCGGTGGCCGATGCCCTGCGGATGGAGGTCGCGCCGTGGGGGATCCGGGTCGCCCTGGTCGAACCTGCCCAGACCGACACCGACATGTGGCGCAAGGCCGACGATGACCTCACGAGCACGGTCGCCCTGCTCTCGCCTGGTCACCGTGACCTCTACGCCAAGCACATCGATGGGTTTCGGAAGAGCATTCCCCGCTCCCAGCGCATGGCCAAGCCCGTGGAAACGGTGGCGGAGACGATCGAGCGCGCTCTGACCGCTCGACGCCCGCGGGCCCGCTACGTCGTCGGGACCCCGGCTCGCATCCAGGCCGTGCTGGCTCGGATGACACCGACCCCCGTCCTTGACGTCATGCTGCGCGCTGGGACCGGCGTGCCGCGCCGGCCCTAGCCTCCGCCTCGGCTGCCTGCCTGGGCACGCCAACCAGCTGACCGCCCGGGCATTCCGCGCCGCGCACCCGGCGGCGCGGATTCACGATCCCGATCGCCGCGGCGAGCCCGCCCGACGCCACCAGCGCTGCGCAGATCAGGATCGCGTGATGAAAGGCTCGAACGCTGGCCGCGCTGCGGCCGAAGGTATCGCCGCCCAGTCCGCCGGCCACGACCACGCCGACGACCGCGATCCCGACCAGGCCCGCCACCCGGGCCACGGCGTTGTTGATGGCCGAGGCGATACCGGCATCCTTCTCGTCGGCCCCAGCCAGCACCGTGGCCGTCAGAGGAGCCACCGTCATCGACAGGCCGATGCCGAAGATCACCAGCGCCGGCAGGAGGTCGGACACGTAGGAGGTGTGGATGCCTGCCCTCAACAGCAGCAGGATCCCGCCGGCGCCGACCAGCGGACCGGCCCCCATGAACAGGCGGGGCCCGTACCGGCCGGCCAGGGCGCCGAACCGCCGCGACAGCATGAACATGACCACGGTCACTGGCAGCGTGCTCAGCCCCGCCTTGATGGCGTCGTAGGACGCGACCTCCTGGAGGAAGATCACCAGGAAGAAGAACAGGATCGACAGCCCGGCATACATGGTCAGCGTTTCCAGGTTCCCGATCGTGAAGTTGCGCCGCGCAAACAGCGACAGCTCGATCATCGGGTCGGCGTCCCGGCGTTCATGGACCGTGAACACCGCCAGCGCACCAACACCGGCGATCAGCGGGGCGAGGATCGCCGGACTTCCCCAGCCGAAGTGGGGTTGCTCGATCAGCGCGAATACAACGGCGCCCAGGCCAGCCACGCACAGGACAGCTCCAAGCACGTCCACCCGGCGCTCACTTCGAGCGGCGCTTGGTGGAACGGCGGCGGCGATCAGGAGCAGCGTGATCACGATCAGCGGAGGGTTGATGGCGAAGATCCACCGCCAGGAAGCGTTGTCCACGATCACTCCGCCGGCCAGGGGCCCGACGATTGCGGCGATCGCACCCCAGGCCGTCCATGCGCCGATCGCCGCCCCCCGCTCCTCGTTGGAAAAGGCGGCGATGATCACGGCCAGCGAACTCGGGGTCAGCAGCGCTCCGGCTGCTCCCTGCAGGGCCCGGGCGGCCAGCAGGACTCCGATCGTCGGGGCGACCGCGCAGGCTACCGAGAAGACCCCGAAGGCACTGACGCCGAGTGTGAACACGCGGCGCTCGCCATAGATGTCGCCGAGCGACCCGCCGATCAGGATCAGTGACCCCAGCGTGAGCAGGTAGGCGTTGCTGACCCACTGTTGGGCCGAGAGCCCCCCGCCCAGGTCGCGTTCGATCGACGGCAGCGCGACGTTCACGATCGAGCCGTCGATCATGGCCACACCCGAGCCCAGGATGGCCGCGATCAGGGTCAGCCGCTGGCGCCGTGTCACCGCTGACCTCCGACCCGGTACACCCGTTGCACGCCCTCAGATTCCGGACCCATGGCCCGCATCATCCCGCTCCCGCCCCGAAAATGAATGCACCAACTGCCAGGGGCGTGAAATGATCGACGAAGCCGAGCACCGCCGGCCCCAAACAATCGGAGGTGAGTGATGGTCGTCATGTTCACAGCCCGGCGCCTGAAGCCGGGATCCTGGGAGCAGTTCCGCCGAGCGTGGGATCCGGGCGGGGAACCGCCACCCGGCTTTCAGCGGGCCTTCCACGCGCGCAACATCCGCGATGAGGACGAGGTGATCTCATTCGGGCTGTTCGATATGACGCTCGAGGACTACCGCCGCTGGCGGGAGGAGTCGGATGCCACCGAGAACCAGCGCGTCGACGGCATGTCCGCGTTCGTGGAGAACGAGCACGTCTCGGGCGTCTACGAGGTCGTCGACGAGTACCAGCCTGAGTGAGACGGAGGGCTCCTGCCGGCCGGGCGAGGATCCAGCTGGATAGTGCCGCCCCGGGCATCCCTATCCAGATGGCCGATGCCCTGACCGGGGGCCGCTGAGGATCATTGACGCGTGGCCGCCAAGGCGATCATCTCCTACGACGGCACCGTCAACGACGACGACGCGCTGGGGCTGGGCCAGATGCTGGTCCGGGCCGGGTTCTCCCTGGACCTGGCGTATGTGCGCCACGCCCGCGAGTTCGATCCCCGGCGGGAGGAGCTGGCCCAGCACGACGCCGAGCAGCGTCTGGAGCGTGGCGCCGCTCTGCTCGGCGACCCGGACATGCCCCGGCACGTGGTGTTCGGAGCCTCGACGGGGGAACGGCTGGGCCTGCTGGCGGCCGCCGAGGGAGCGTCGCTGATCATCTTTGGCTCGGACTACCGAACCTCACCCGGGCACGTCGAGCCGGGAACCTCGGCCCAGCATCTGCTGGATGGGGGAACCGTGGCCGTGGCCATCGCCGCCGCCGGCCTGCGGACCGACTCAGGGCAGACGATCCGGGCAATCTCGGTCCCGATCGCCGGCGTGGTCAACGACGTGGCCCGCCAGACGGCCCGGGCACTGGCGGACCAACTGGGCGCGTCGATCGCCGAATCACCGACCGATCCTGTGGATCTGATCGTCGTCGGCTCCCAGCCGGGCGCGGCCTCAGGCCATATAGTCGTCGGCGGTGATGTTCGTGCCGAACTGGCCCGCGCCCGGAGCTCTGTCCTGGTGGTCCCCGCTGAGGCGCCGCTGCTTCCCTGAAGGGTGCGGATGCGCGGGCCGCGGCCGCGCGGGAGCCTGGATATGACCGACCGCTATCAGCGGCCCGGCTGGTTCACCACGAACGTGTTCAACCGGCTCGTCGCCTGGCTCACCCGAACCGGCATGAGCGTCTTCGGGTCCCGGATCCTGGAGGTCCGCGGTCGCAAATCGGGCCAGTGGCGCCAGACGCCGGTGAACCTGCTCACGTACGAGGGCGGCGACTACCTCGTCGCCCCGCGGGGTCAAACCCAGTGGGTCAGGAACCTCCGGGCCAGCGGCGAGGGCCGCCTGCGGGTGGGTAGGCGGACATCGGACTTCGGAGCCGTCGAGCTGTCCGACGAGGAGAAGACGCCGGTTCTCCGGGGGTACCTGCGGAAGTGGAAGTGGGAGGTGGGCGTGTTCTTTGGCGGCGTCGGGCCCGACGCGACCGACGAGGAACTTCGTCGAATTGCCCCCGACCATCCCGTCTTCCGGCTGACGCTGGAGTAGCTGGGCGGCGGGCCGGGCATGAGCGAGCTGACCGCGCTCCGGGACATGATGCCCTTCGCCCTCAAGCTGGGGATCGAGCTGGAGACGGCCACACCAGAGCTGGTCAGCGGGCGCCTGCCCTGGGCCGAGGATCTGTGCACCACCGGAGGGTTGCTCCACGGTGGGGCGCTGATGGCGCTGGCCGACACCCTGGGCGGAGTGTGTGCATTCCTGAACCTGCCCGAGGGCGCGGGAACGGCGACGATCTCATCGTCGACGAGCATGCTCCGGGCTGTCCGACAGGGGATCGTCGTGGGCGAAGCCCGGCCCCTGCATGTTGGCCGCAGCGTGATCGCCGTCCAGACCAGCCTGCTGGACTGCGATCAGCGGCTGGTGGCTCAGGTCGCGCAGGCCCAGGCCGTGCTGGCCGGCTGACCGCGCCGCGCCCTCAGCTGGCGGTGCCCCAGACCAGCAGCGACTGCGGGTCGTCGGGATCGACCTTGACGTTGATCTTCCCGCCCTCGGTGATGCCCTGCATCGTTGCGTCATGCAGCGACTGCGAGACGTGCACCTGATAGGCCGCGCCACCCTCGGGCTGGACGGTCAGGTCGAACTCGATCTGATGCCCACCGCCCAGCTGCGTGCCGACCTCCTTCATCGAGTCGACCACCGCCGGCGTCAGCACGCCGACCTTGTTCAGCTTCATGATCTTGTCCCGCTCCCCGGCCTGGCCAACAGGGTTGAGCGCCTGCTTGGCCGTGCCCTTGAGCTTGTCCATGAACCCCATTCCCAACCTCCGATCTGCTGTGGTCGGTGCCGGGCTCACCCCGGCCGACCCCGGTGTGGCCATCGTCTCACATCGGTTGCGAGCCGGACGGATCTTTTCGGGCTTGGAGTGTCCCCCGGTGGCGCTGTAGGGTGGCGTTGGCTGAGCTGTGGCGTTCGACCTGGTCATCGACATTGAGAACACGCCCGGAGCGCTGGCCGAGGTCGCGGGGGCGATCAGCGACGCCGGCGTGAACCTGGCCGCGGCCACCTGCCTGCGACCTGGCGAGCGGGCCGAGCTTCACATCCTGGTCCCCCACGCCGAGGCCGCCAAGCACCAGCTGGCCATCTCCCACCTGGCGGTGACGCGCGAGCGCGAGGTCGTCGTGGTTGAGGTCAATGACCGCCCGGGTGTGCTGGCCGACCTGGCACGCCGGATCGCACAGGCAGGGGTCAACATCGACCTTGTCTATGTGGCCACCCGCAACCGGGTCGTGTTTGGCTCCAGCGACATCGCGGCTCTTCGCGCGGCCCTGGACGGAGACGCCTGAGGCGACTCAACCCGCGGCGAGCTTCACCGCCTCGCGTTCAAGGTCGAGCTCGCTGTGTACCCCCAGGGCATGGAGCGCGTCGTTGGCCTCCTCCAGATCAGCCGCACCGTTCACGGCCTGGGCCAGCCGGCCCAACCGCTCGTAGGCCACGGAGACATCGAAGTAGAACGTCACGCTCGCGGCTGCCGTGCGCTCGATCGAGCGCACGCCGCCCCGGATTGGTGCGGTCCCGGCGGGGTTCCGGAACGCCGAGACCGCGTGCGCACTGGCCTCGGTGGGGATCAGGCGGATCGCCTCCTCCAGGCGTCGCGCCACCGGATCGGTCAGGCCCCGGGCTCCGGCCAGCCCACCGGCACCGGCCAGCTCACTCAGCGCGTCCAGGACCTCTCCGGGGGTCAGTTCGCCGTCGCAGCCGATGCCGAAGATCCCTCCGAGCACCGGGTGGCCCGCCTCGAGCAGCCGGGCGGCGACGGCCAGCATGATCGCGTCGCCCAGCGGGCTCCGCAGGCCCGGCTCGTGACCCTGGGCCAGGACGTCCCCTCCCACGTCGATGAACACGAGCAAATCGCGCTCCAGCTCCCGTGCCACCTGATCCAGGCTTGAGGCGATCGTGGCCGGCCCCTGATCAAGCGTGATCAGCACCGTCGGCTCGCCGAGGAACTCGGCCATCCTCGATTCGGCGAAGTACACCTCGCGGTCGCGCACCCGGGTCTGCGCGCTGGCCAGCATGACACCCGGCGCGACTTCCTCACCGTGCTCGATCTCCTCCGGGTTGCGAGGTCCCGGGAGAGGATCGATCGGCCGGCGCTCCCACGCCAGCCCGCCCAGGATCGGCTCCGACCCGTCGTACCGGCGCCCCAGTTCCGCCGTGGCCAGCGCGCCCACAACATCGCCGCCGCCACCCATTCCGATGACCAGCGGCCGCCTGGACTGGCGCAGAACGGTTTCGGCGTCGAGCATCGGCCCAGCATAGGGTTCCGAGGCCGGTTCATCCTGCTCCGGGCGGTGGAGCCCGGCCTCACTCCTCGCTCACCCTGAGCATCAGCTTCCCCGTGTTCTCGCCTCGGTAGAGCATCAGCAGCGACTCGGGGAACGTCTCGAGCCCGTCCACGATGTGCTCGCGCGTGGTCAGCTGGCCCGAGCTGATCCAGCCCGCGATCTCCTGCGCCGCCTCGGCGTAGCGGCGGGCGTAATCGAAGACCACGAAGCCCTCCATCCGAGCGCGTTTGATCAGCAGCGCCATGTAGTTGCGAGGACCCTCCTGGGCGCCCTCGTTGTACTGGGAGATGGCCCCGCACAGAACGACCCGAGCGCCGCGGGCGAGGTTGCGCAGCGCGGCCTCCAGGATCTGTCCGCCGACGTTGTCAAAGAACACATCGATCCCGTCCTGGCAGTGCTCGCGTAGTGCCACGGCCACGCTCTGGTCGCCCTTGTAGTCGACCGCGGCATCGAAGCCGTACTCCTCTGTCAAGAGTCGGCACTTCTCGCCGCCGCCCGCGATGCCCACGGTCCGACACCCCCTGACCTTGGCCATCTGCCCGACCAACGAGCCCACCGATCCGGCGGCGGCCGACACGACGACCGTCTGGCCCGGTTCGGGGCAGCCGATCTCCAACAGGCCGAAATACGCCGTCATGCCCGGGATCCCGAGGGCGTTCAGGTACGCGGGCAGAGGTGCGCCGCCAGCCACCTTGGTGAGCGCCTTGCCCGGCAGAACGGCGTAGCGCTGGATCCCGAAGATTCCGGATACGTGGTCGCCCTCGGCCAGCTCAGGCACACCTGAAGCAATCACTCGGCCCACCCCGATGGCTCGCATCACCTCACCGACCTGGACCGCGGGAACGTAGGAGTCGCCCTCGTTGAGCCACACCCGCATGGCCGGGTCAAGCGACGTGTACAGCACCTGCACGGCCACCTCACCCTCGCCGGGGTCGGGGACGGGCTCCTCGGTCAACTCCCATGTCTCCCGGGTGGGTAGACCCGTGGGCCGTGAGGCCAGGCGAAACTGCTGATTGGTCAGATTCATGGCGTAAGCATTACGACTCTCGCGCCAGGGCGGCCATTACCCGGCGACCGGCCGGATCCTCGGCCGTGCTGGGAACGATGCCGACGTGGTCGGCTCCGGCCTGGTGGTAGGCGGCGATCCGCCGGGCGACCTCATCCGGGGTGCCGAGCGCGCCGATCTGAGCCACCAGTTGCTCCGGGATCGCGCCCGCCAACTCGGCCCGAGCCGCTCCGGCTCGCGCCCGCTCCACCAGCGCCTCGAATCCGAGGGAGGCAAACAGCTCGCCGTAGCCGGGAGCGCCCAGATACACGGCCAGCTGGCCCTGGAGCTGCCCCAATGCGGCCGGGCCCGGGTCCAGGGCCACGGGGACCCACACCGACAGCTTGGGGACCGGCCGGCCTGCCGCGGAGGCGTGCTCCCGGACGCGCCTGTGTACCTCTGCCACGTGGCCCGGTGTGACCAGGTTCAGCACGACCTCGTCGGCGTGGCGGGCCGCCACCCCGGTCATCTTGGGCCCGAATGCCGCCACCGCGATCGACACACCGGGCTGTGGACCGCGCAGTCTGAACCCATGGGAGCGAACGTGCTCGCCGTCGAACTCAAGCCGTCGGCCGTTCAGAAGCTCTCGGAGCGCCAGGACCATCTCACGCGTCTGGGGTGCCGGTCGGCCCCATGCCCGGTCGTGCCAGGCGCTGACGATCACGGGGCTCGATGCTCCGAGCGCGACGTCCACCGGGTGCCCGGTCAGGGCACCGACCGAAGCCACACCCAGTGCGATGGCCACGGGGCTGCGCACGCCGACCGCCAGCGGCCCGATCTTCAGTCGCAGGCGCTCGGTCCGCACTCCGATCGCCGTGGCCAGCGCGAACGCGTCAAACGAGGCCATCTCCCCCAC
The DNA here is from genome assembly GCA_036490975.1 of Solirubrobacteraceae bacterium. Taxonomy (GTDB): domain Bacteria; phylum Actinomycetota; class Thermoleophilia; order Solirubrobacterales; family Solirubrobacteraceae; genus Palsa-465. Next base: position 20,262 of record DASXCS010000022.1, on the reverse strand, counting down.
CCAGACCGTGTCCAGCCCGGCCTCCTCGGCGGCCCGGGCGATCTCAAGTGCCTCGGCGTCCGGGCGGTCGAGCCAGTACGGCATCACCACCCCGAGCTCCCGGCTCACAGCATCGTCGTGTCAGTCGGCTGGTCGAGCAGGATCCGCCCGGTGAGCTCCCAGGTGGCTGGGTTGACCTGGAAGTGAGCCGTGGCGGTGTGGGCGTCGCGAAACCGGCGCTGAAGCGGAGAGCTGTCGTAGATGGCTGAGCCGCCTCCCAGGTCGTACATCTCCCGGGCCACCTCCGCCGCCGTCCGGACGGCGTGGGTGGCGGCCAGCCGCAGGCCGACGCGCAGGTCGGTTGACACGGGCTCGGTGGACTGAGCGGCCGCCCAGGCCTCATCGATGGCCTGGTAGTAGAGCGCTCGCGCCCCGCGCAGGGCAGCCTCGCACCGTGCGACAACCGACCAGGTGCCAGCTCGCTGAGCCAGCGTACGGCTCGATCCCTGTCCAACCTTGATACCAGCCAGCTCGGCCAGGTCGTCGATCGCGCCGCGGGCGTTGCCCAGCGCGGCGGCCGAGATCGACAGCGCGAAAAAGGCCAGCACCGGAAAGCGATACAGAGGGGCGTCCGAGGTCGGAGGATCGAGCAGCCACAGGCTCCGGTGCTCAGGCACGAAGATGTCCTGGGCCGTCGCGTCGTGGCTGCCCGTCCCGCGCAACCCGCTCGTATGCCACGTGTCGGAGACCTCCAGCTCACTCACCGGCAGTCCAAGCACTCGCGGGACCGGAGGACCACCGTCCGTCTCGGCCTCGACCAGACACCCCCCGAACAGATAGTCGGAGTGCATGATTCCGCTGCAGAAGCTCCAGGTTCCGGTCACCCGGTAGCCGCCGTCGACCCGCCTCGCTTTCCCTCGAGGCGCCCACACCCCCGCCGCCACCTGACCCGGGTCACCGAACACCTCCTGAAGCCCATCTTCGGGGAGCCATCCTCCGAGGAGGCTGCTTGTGGCGGCGATTGACACGCACCAGCCAGCCGACGCATCGCCCCGGGCCACTGTCTCGGCAGCAGCCAGGATCGCCGCCGGAGGCGCCTCGGCTGCCCCCACGCGGGCCGGGGCGCCCGCGCGCAACAGGCCTGATGAGCGCAGCGCAGCCACGAGCTCCTCGGGCAGACACCTGGCCTGCTCGGTCTTCGACCCGAGCTCACGGGCCAGCAGGGCCAGCTTGTCCGCTGCTCGATCCAGGTCGTCGTGTGAGAGTGCTGTGCCGACGGCCGGCGGCTTCACACCTGCGTCTCGCGGCTCTGGGTCGGCGCGCCGTCGCGCGACGCCGGCGGCGCTACGGCCGGAGGCGACTCCGCAGAGCCGAGCAGCTCCCGCATCGACGCCTCGATCCCGGTCGTCAGAACAGCGATATCGCGTGAGCTGTCGTAGTCGCCCGTAACGCCGAAGTACAGCCCTCCGTCGTAGGAAAAGATCGCGATTGAGGTTCGGACCCGGCCGATCACCGGGACGAACGGGAACGACTCGAGCATCCGGCGGCCCAGCGTCTGTAACGAACTCTGGGGCCCAGGCACGTTGGTGATACCCGTGTGTACGCCGAGCGAGGGCGAACGTGCCGCCAGCCGCCCGCCCAGGGCCAGCAGCAGCGGCGGGGCGAAACCTGAGAGCGAGGTCAGCACCTCACCGGCCACCGCCTGCTTTGACTGCTTGAGCCCATCCATCTGGTCGCGCACCCGCTGGAGACGCTCCACCGGGTCGACGATTCCCACCGGCAGATCGGCGAACATCGCCGAGACCCGGTTGTTGTAAACGCCCTTCTCTCCGGCCCGGCGAACCGATACCGGCACCAGGGCCCGTACTCCCCGTCCCTCGACCTCCTCGCCGCGACTGGTCAGGAGCACGCGCAGGCCGCCTGCGACGATCGTCAGGACGACGTCGTTAACCGTCCCGCCGAGCGTGGCCCGAATCGCCTTGACGTCGCTGAGATGGATGTAGGCGGTGCTCCAGGACCGATGCGGACCAACCGGCCCCACCAGCGAGGTGCTACCCAACGGCTTGAGCAGTCCCGAGGCCGAGGCCACGGCCCGGACGAACTCTCTCCCCTGGGCGACGGTCGCCCGGGGGCGGCGGGCCGCCGCGCGAATCATCCGCAGCTGCTCAGAGGGGTTCAACGCTTGGTGGGTCAGTGTGCGGAGCACAAGCTCGGCATCGCTCGGCTCAGGCGCGGGCTGCCAGCCCGAGCCGGCGGCCTCCGAGGAGACCTCGTCGAACATGACGGTCATGAGGTCGGTGGCGGCCACCCCGTCCACCATGCAGTGATGGACCTTCGACAGCAGCGCCCAGCGATTCTCACTCAACCCCTCGAGCATCCAGATCTCCCACAGGGGCTTTCGCCGGTCGAGCTGGTGGCCGAAGATGCGCGCTGCCTGCCGACGGAGGATGTCCTCGGTCCCGGGGGCGGGGAGGGCACTGTGCCGGAGGTGATAGGCCAGGTTGAAGTGGGGATCGTCGACCCACACGGGCCGCCCCAGCCCGAGCGGCACGAACCGGACTTTCTGCCGGTAGCGCGGCACGGCGTCGAGCCGCGTGAAGACCATCTCCTCGAGGCGTTCGAACGGGGGCGCCGGCCCCTCGAAGATGCTCAACCCGCCGATGTGCATGGGGTTGTTCGGTCCCTCGATGTGCAGGAAGGACGCATCCATCGGGCTCATCCACTCCATGGCCATCAGCTCTCCTCCTGCGCCTCGAGGACGTCGGCCAGCGCTCGGTACACGTCCCGATTGACCGACATTCCGGTGTGGCTCGACTTCACCTCGATATGGCGGGCATCGGGATCAAGGCAGGCCGGCCAGGAGACGATGCCGTCGGTGCGCGAGTAGACCGCCACCGCCTCGACGCTCGCGGGCAGCGGCCTGTTCAGATCCTGACGGTAGGCGGCGCAGCAGTCTCCCTCGGCGCATTGGCTGGAGAACAGACCCGGGATGCCCAGGTCGCCCAGCCGAGCCACCGAGCGCACGGCGTTCAACACTGAGGGCCCGACGTCCAGCCGGGCGCGCACCGGCGAGCCAAGCATCACCACGGCACTGACCAGGTCCGGGTTGCGGACCGTCACCACGCGTGCCAGCTCGCCGCCGCGGCTCTGTCCGACGATCACCGCACGCCGACCGGTCCGGTTCACCAGCCGGCGCAGGCGCATCTCCACCCGGACGGCGGCCCGCTCCCCACAGTCAGCGTTGAAGCGGATCCCCGACCCGGCCGTGGGTGAGCCGCGGCGGCCCAGCCACCCGCGGAGCACGCTCAATGATCGATCCCCGGCCATGAACCCCGGTACGAGCAGGACCGGCGGGGCGTTCGGCTGGCGCCTGGGCAGCACGAACTCCCTGTCGGCCGTCAGCCGGGCCAGCTCCAGGCCGTAACGAAGCTCTCCCCGGAGCGGGGAGGCGACGGCATCACCCAGCGCAAGGGCCGAGGGCATTGCGCGGAAGCTTACGGATTGGGTTAGTCGACTAGCGATCGGGGGCCGTCGGGGTCTGGAGCACCCTGTTGACCAGGTCCGTGTCCAGATACTCGGTCAGCTCCTGTACCTGGCCACCGGCCAGACGCAGGACGTAGCAGTAGGTCTGGTTGTACGGCTCTCCCGACTTGGTCATGACCTGGCCCCGCGCCTCGACAACGACGATGTCGTCATCGGCCACGATCCGCGTCGCCCTAGCCCGGTACTGGTCGGCGAATTGCGAGAACAGCGGGCGCATCAGCTCCGCGACAATCGTCTGCTTCCCGTCGTAGGTTCGCGACCACGGCGAGGTCCCGATCGCGGTCCAGCGCACATCGTCGGCGAGGGCGTCCATGAACGGCTGGCCGTTTCCGGCGGCCATCTCCTCAAAGACGTCCTTCATCAGCTGCTTGTTGGCGGCGGCATCCATGAGCCGGAGCCTATGGGAACCCAGCAGGGCGCGGCGGCCGAGATACTGCTCGCCCATGACCCGATTTGTCGCCGCGGGTGCCGGGTTTCTCCTCGCCGTCCTGTGGTTCGACCTGATGTTCGATGTCCAGGTGGCCCGCCACCGACTCGGTGAGCTGCCGGAGGACGTCCTGTCCTCGATCGCGGGCTATTACCGGCGGGTGACGACTGCCGCCCGGCCGATGAATCGGCTGGTGGCCGCGGCAATGGTGGCCACACTGGGAACGATCATCGCCCAGATCGCCCGCAGCGAGCACCCTTGGTGGCTGGGCTGGGTTTCACTGGTCCTGGCCGGCGCGCCGATCCTCCTGGCCGGGGCTCACACGGTCCCGAGCGCGATTCGGCTCGGGAGCCGCCGTGATCCGGCGCAACGCCAGACTCAACTGGCCCGCGCGATCTTCCGCGACCACGTGCTGTGTGCCATTTCGATTCTGGCGCTGCTGGTCGTGCAGCTGGCGGCGGGATGAGGCGGCCAGGCCGGGCTGCCCAGGGGAAGGGCACGCTCCTCAGGCCATCGCTCATGGCGCTGTGGCTGAGCCAGCCGATCGTGTTCGCGGTCTACCCGATGTCCGTGGCCAGGCAGGGCAGCCGCATCCTCGGGGCGTGGGCGGTGAGCGTGGTGGCCAGCGGCCTGGCGGTCTACGGGCTGGTGAACGCGATTCAGACGTCGAGCACGTGAGAGCTGGGGCCGTGCTGGAGCGCTGACATCGCCGACTCGAACGCCACGTAACGGTCCTTGCCGTCCAGCTTGGCCCGATACATGGCCTGGTCGGCATTGGTCAGCAGCTCTTCGGCCGAACCATGCTGGCCCACGGCGATTCCGATGCTCGCCGTCACCTTCAGCTCAGTCTCGCCATGCTCGGCCAGCGTGAAGGGCTCCCTGAGCGCGTCTCGCAGGCGCCCAGCGATCATCTCCGGCTCGGCCGCCAACCCCAGGCCCTCGGCGATCACGACGAACTCGTCTCCGCCCAGACGGCCCACCGCGTCAGCGTCGCGAACCACGCCATCGAGCCTCGCCGCGAGCAGTTGCAGCAGCTCATCGCCGGCGTCGTGCCCGTGCGTGTCGTTGATGCTCTTGAAGTTGTCGACATCGATGAACAATGCCGCGACCGGCACCTGATGCCTGCGCGCGCGTGTCAGCGCCTGCGTGCACCGGTCCAGGATCGACGTTCGGTTGGGCAGCTGGGTCAGCGCGTCGTGACTGGCCATGTAGGCGAGCTCTTCCTGACGCTGGGCGAGCTCCTCATCCGTCCGCTGCCGCTCGATCTCAAAGCATTCGCACACCCGCACTAGCGTGATGTCCAAGGTCCGCTGAACCATCGTTACGGCGTGATCCAGCGCCGCCGACGACACGCCCAGCTCGCTGGCACCCTCGCGCAACACATCGCAAACCGCGTCCCGCCAGCGCAGGCACCGCTTCGTCACCTCATTCAGCGGAGCCAGGCGCTGCGCCGCGAGCTGGCCGTAGGTCTCAAAGGTCTTCCGGCTGGTCTCCCGGCCCTCCTCCGGACTACCGCCCGCCAACCACTGGGCCACCGCGGTCGTCGAGTCCCTTCCGATGCGCTCAAAGCTGTCTCGCGTGACTGCGTCGAACTGGTTACCGGATTTTCTGGAGCGCGCAGCGGTTCGCTGCACTACCTCCTCGATCTGACCGCAGAGAGCCTCGCCCAGACGATGAACCTCGTTTCGCAGCGCCTCGGCCAGCCCGCTCTCCGCCGCAGACTGGGGCGCGTCTCCGTTGGTGGAATGTCGATCTCCCCCCGCCATTCGTCCACATGATCGGCACCCAGACCTGGACGCTTGAGGGACTCGGTGGAACGTCCACGCGACCGCTGCCCGTGGCGCCGCGGACCCGTCAGTTGTTGAGCTTCTGTTCGCCCGGCTGTAGGTCCCGTCGTGTCGAGCCGATATCCACAGAACGGGACCTATTCGGTTCTATCGATCTACGCGAACGGGACGGCGTAATGAGCGAACTCAGTGCGATGCGGGGCTACCGGCAGGTGGCCGACCTGCGTCAGGCGACATTCGAGTTGTTGGAGCAGCAGATGGAACGTGGCGGCCAGGATCCTGACCAGGACGTCATCACGGCCCTGCAGGATGCAGCCAATCGCCTCGGCGCAGCAGAGCGCGCCCTGTTTGAGGCTGTCTCTGAGGTCTGGAGTCGGCCCAGTGCCACCGACGAAAGCCCGGAGACAAGGTCATCTGAAGCTGCGCAGGAGTGTGAGATCAGCGCAGCCGTGGCAATCGCGCTGGCTCTGGCAGAGACCCTGGTGCCCCTGGCACCATCACGGGCGGATGAAGCTGAGCGCTGGCTGCGGATCATGCGTGAACATGGACACGTGGGGAACGCGCTCGCGGAGCTCGGTATGACCTCGGGACAGCTCGCGACGCCCGCGGATGAGCCGCGGCCACGAGGCAGAAACCACGCAGATCCGGTGACCGTGGTCGCGCAGGCCGCCGACGGCTTCGCTCGTGATCGTGACGCTCCAGCGGTCACTACAGCCGATTTGCTGTTCGCGGTGATCCTGGAATATGGCCCACTCTTCGACCGAGCCCTGTACGGCGCGACCAGAAGGGCGCGAGACGACCTTCTTACGGCTCTCAGCCAACCCGAGCTAGTCGCGTAATCACGCACCGCCCAGCGGCCGCTCGCTCCTTCGCAACCCGTGGGTTAAGCTCGCCCTCGCACTGTCGGCTCCGTCAGGCGGTCGAGTTGACGTGCGCGCGCAGCCATGACTCGAACTCGGTAGCGGCAATCCGGGCGTCGTGCAGTCCGGTTGCGTCTCGTGAGGCGAGCCACACGATCGGCGGGCCCATCACGCCAGGATCCAGCAGTCGGCCCTGGACGTCGGCGGGCGCATCGTCGGGAACCATGCCGGTCCGAGTACCTCTTCCCCCAGGTAGCAGGATGTTGACCGTGACCGAGCTCCCGGCAAGATCCGCCGCCATCACTCGGGACAAGGCCTCGACCCCGGCGCCCGACGGGCCGTACGGGACAAAGCCTTGACGGACCATCGTCTGCTCGTTCATTGAGATGTTCACAAGTCGCCCACCGCCGCACTCGAGCATCCGCGGCACGACCTCACGAGCCATCAGAAAAGAACCCACGAGCTTGGTCTCCACGACGTCGCGAAAGCCCGCCGGCGTGACCTCCCAGAACGGCTGCGGCTTCTCCATGAACCTGGGGTTGACCGTTCGCATGCCGATGCCCGCGTTGTTAACGAGCATGTCGATCCCCCCGAGCTCCGTCCACGCTTCATCGACCGCACGGGCGACAGACGATTCATCCCGAACGTCTAGCTCGATCCCGATTGCCCTCGGTAAGACCGCGGCAGTCTCCCGAGACCGCTCGCCAGAGCGGCCTGTGATGACGACCGCCGCGCCCGCCTCGGCAAGCGCACGGGCCATCGCAAGCCCGAGTCCGCTGGTCGCTCCGGTGATCAGCACGCTGCGTACATTCGGTTCGCGGTCGACGTTGTCTGCAGCTGCGGTGTTCATGGTTGCTCCTCCTACGCTCTTCGCTGGCTTGCGTGATCGCTGTCAGTTTCATGGGTTCGCCCTTTCGCTCGGGGCGGTCGCGCTGATTACGACGCGCAGCCGCCTGCGCAGACGCTAATGGCCAAACTCACGGCTCTTACGGCCGTACGGGCCGGGAGGGACCGAGCCGATGAAGCGGTCTCATCGGCTGCCCTGGCTCAGGCGCGTTTGATCGGCTCTGGCGGCTCGACCAGCCCCGGTGCCTGCTCGAGTGTCTCCCGTCCCGCCTCCGGGGCGGCTGCCGCGACACCAGCAGGGCGGGCTCTGATCGCTCGGACATCGGTGACCGCGAGCAGCGCGGCGACCATGAGGAGTTCAACCGCACCGCAGATCCACAACGCCGTCGAGATTCCGACCGCTGTCGCGAACGGGCCAATCACCGCAAACCCCACGGTCTGGAGGGCCAACGATCCAAACCAGTCATACGAACTGACCCTCGAGCGCACGATCTCCGGGATGTGCTGCTGCAGTGTGGTCTCCCACAGCGTGTTGAACACCATGCCTCCCAGCCCGGCCAGCAGTCCGGCCACGGCGATCACCGCCAGTGCGGCCGGAATGGCCAGCAGCAGCGTCGGGACGGCCGGCAGCAACCCGATCAGGACGGCGATCAGCATCGGGCGCCGAGGCCTGAGGCGCAAGAGCAGCCAACCTCCCACCAGCGCGCCGACGCCCTGGGCCGCCAGGATCAACGCCCACGCGCCAGCTCCACCAAGCTCGCGCTTGGCAACCACCGCACCCAGAACCACGAAGGCGACCGCAAGCGCATTGATCACCGAGGCCACCGCGATCGTGGCCCACACCCACGTGCGCGCCCGAACCTCAACAAACCCGTCTCGCAGATCGACAAGGAACCGCTGCGCGGCACGGGCGGTGGCGCCGACGTGCACCCTCACGAGCAGCAGCCCACTGAAGCCATAGCTAGCAGCGTCGACCGCTAACGCGATCCCAGGGCTGCTGGCGACGACCAGCGCGCCGGCGATCGCTGGACCGGCGATGCTGCCGGCGGCCACCGCCATGCCTCGCAGCGAGTTGGCCTGCTGGAGCCATTCGCCCGCGACCTGCGGGATCAGGCCGCTGGAGGCCGGATTGAAAAAGCCCGTGGCGGCACCGAGGATCGCTTGGGAGATGGCGAGTTCGAGGACCGTCGCCCGCCCGGTTATCAGCAGCACGGCGATAGCGGCCTGCGAGACCAGACGCACCAGATCCGCGCCGACCATCACCGTGCGTCGGCTGACTCGGTCAGCGACCACGCCGCCGACCAGCAGCGCGCCGACCAAGGCTACGGTCCGCGCCGCCATCACCACGCCGAGATCGGTCGCCGAGCCGGTGAGGTCAAGGACAGCAAAGGTCAGCGCGACCGGAACGATGCCGTCACCCACCAAAGACACCAGCGCGGACCCGAAGACCAGTCGGAAATCGCGCAACCGCAAAACGTCGAGTTCCCGCGTCAGCCGCATCGATTGATTCTCCCGGCTGCCAGCGTTCCGACGTTCCACACCAACGACGACTCACCGTGAGGAATCCGGTGCCGGTTCGGCATCTGTTCACGCACTGACGGTGGGCGACCAAGGCTCGGCATGCCACTGGGCGCCCCAACGGCCAGCATCGTCGAGGGTCGCGACCTTGCCGACGTTGGTCCGCAGTCGTCCGTCCCGCACCCGCTGGACGATCTCACTCAGTTGGGCACGATCGGACTCGACGACGAAGTCGACTGCCAGGCCGTCGTCGGGCCGCGCATCGGGTGGCCGGTCGAGCGGCGCGCCCGGTGCGCGCCGCTCGCGGCCCTTCACCTGATGAGCGGAGCCGGTCAACGCTGCTCGACATGGAACACGTCAAGCTCCCAGACCGTCCCGGAGCGGGATCGTCCAGCGGGAATGATCGCTCAAGCAACGGGTGACACGATGACTCTTGGCGCCCGCGGCGGTCAACATATTCATCCCACCCGCCGACCAGGAGACGATGTCCATGCCCGGACCGCTGAGCGACGCCCATGCCGTGACCAAGCTTCCCGCCCAGGACCTCGACCGGGCGCGCCGGTTCTATCACGACAAGCTCGGACTTGAACCGGTCGAGGAACGCGACGGTGGTCTTCGGTTCATCTGCGCGGGCACGGAGTTTCATTTGTTCAGCTCTTCGGGGGTCGCTTCAGGCGCATCCACGCAGATCGGATTCGAGGTCAGCGACCTCGAGACGGTCATCGAAGATCTGCGTCATCGCGGGGTCACGTTCGAAGCCGTCGAGGTCCCAGGCTTCGAAATGCGAGGCGAGATGATGGTCGTGCCAAACAACTACCCCAGCAAGGGATCGGGAGAACTCGGCGCCTTCTTCTACGACAGCGAAGGGAACCTCCTGGCCCTCGGCCAGGCGACTGATGGCGGGGACGCGGGAGGCCCGCGACTCGCGTCGATACGCGCAAGCGCGGGATCGGCGGCCACGTCGGATGTGACTCATGTAGGCACCGATGAGCTCACGGCGGTCGAGGGATTCTTGGAGGGGTTTACGTTTCGCCGCGCCGGAGCCCAGATGGGCGTGACCCCGTTCGGGATCTCGATCATCGATATGCCAGCGGAAACGACCGCGTACCCGGAGCATGACCACTCGTCCGAGGGACCCGGGAATCCGCCCGCCCACCAGCTCGGCCAGGAGGAGGTCTATATCGCGCTGCGCGGTTCGGCCGACGTGCGGGTCGACGACCACCCGTACAAGCTGGACGCAGACCACATCATCCGGGTCGGGCCGACGGCGCGGCGCAAGATCCTGCCGGGCCCTGACGGCGTTCGGCTCCTGGCGATCGGCGGATTTCCGGGTCGAGCATACGATCCAGCCTCCACCGTCTGAGCCGAACCAGGAGACAGGCATAGCTGAGAACGCCGGGCGGAGGACGCGGGCGCGACGACGACCGAAAGCAGCGCCACAAGCAGGACGCCGGCCGGCACAAGCCGCCGTTGAACGGCGCCTCCCATGCCCGCGGAAGGCGCCGATTCCCCCAAGACCCGCCCGGTGATCCACCCCGGGACCGGGGCGGGCCTGCTGGGCGGGAGCTGACCGTTGTCGGGTGGTTTGAGTTCTCGCTCGCGCTCCCGAGTTGGCTGCTCGTGGTGGATCGGGGAAGGAAGACCAGCTTGCTGGCGTCGTTCGGGGTATCGCCGGATGCGGGATTCCGGTGGCGAAAGAGATCGGAGGAAGCGATGAGTACCGACGTCCCTCGGTCAGGAGAGAGCGTGCCTGACGCCCCCGTCGAAACCTCTCAGCAAGTCAGCAGTGGGCGCGGAGGGTCCACCAGCCGGCGCAGCTTCCTGGCAGGCGCGGGGGCCAGCGCGCTCGCGACGACCCTGTTGGACAGCCTGCCCGCTGCGGCGGCCGGCGGAATGCTCACCAAAGGCGACGAGGCGATTCTCCGCTTCGTGGCTGCGCTCGAAACCCTGGAGACAGATTTCTGGCAGCAATACAACGAGCTGGGCGGCGTGCAGGACAGCGAGGTGCCAGGCGGCACAGGTAACAAGGCCTATACCGCCGCAATCAACGTCCTTGACTCCGACATGTCCCAGTACATCCACGACAACACCGAGGACGAGTTCACCCACTTCAGCTTCCTTGACGCCTACCTGAGGTCGCGCGGAGGCAAGGCGGTCAATCTGGAGTCATTCCGGACGCTGCCTGGCAGTCAGGTCTCAGGCGCGCAGAAGAGTAAGAAGCGGATCACGAATCTGATGGAGCTGACCGTGGACACGACCTGGTGGACGCGGTACCGCAGCCGGACCAAGAATCCTGACCTCGGGGATACCTTCCCGCCGGCGGTGCCGGGGCTAATGAAGGGGAAGTTCCCCGCCATTCCCAGAACGGACGCCGACCTGACGCCGAAGAAGCATTTGCAGGCGATCGCCAACACGGCGGGGTTCCACTTCGCCACGATCGAGCAGGGCGGCAACAGCCTTTACCCCTCGCTGGCGCAACGGGCCCATGACCCCGAGGTGTTGCGTGTGCTGCTCAGCATCGGGCCGACCGAGACCATGCACTTCCAGACCTGGGCAGACAAGGCCGGCAACGCCCCACCGCTCAAGGATCCGACCAATGGGCTGGAGTTCCCCGACCTGAACAAGCCCCCGTTCGACACCCAGGACTTCGACACCAACCTGATCATGCCCGAGCCGACGATCTTCCTGAACCGGAAGTTCCCGAGGGTTTCGATCATCCGCCCGACCGAGACCACCGGAGCGGCCATGGGAGCGCTGAAGTTCCTGACCGCCGATGGACTGTTCCGCGGCCAATCGAAAGCGTTCTTCGCCTTCATGACCAACCTCGCCCAGAGAGCAGACGCCGCCCGGAGGTAAAGTCGCGCAGCCGATGTGCCGCTTACCGCCGATACCACGCCGGAAGCACTCGTGCGGCGGCTGCCCTCCTGGACGGCTCCTGTGTCGCCGTTGAGGTCGTGGCTCAATGTGGGCCGTCCGCGCAAAGCAAGGTCCGTTAGGACGATCGCCGGGCGCGAGTGGGCAAGTTGAGTCATGTCCCACGCGTGAGTCATACTCGTATTTGTGGGGCTCTTTCAGCGGGCCAAGGACGACTCGGATGCGGGTAGTGATTCAGTGGCTACCTCCGCGGGTGCCAATCAGCTCACAGCCTCCGTCAATCGGCTGTCAGGCCTGCCAGTGCCACAGCGTGCGGCTGAGTTAATGGGAACGATCGCACCGGCGCTCGAGAAGGTGGACGATTACCCAGGGATGAAGGCACTCTTGAGTTCGTTGCTCCCTGATGATGCTGATTGGATGAGTTGGTCCCCTGAGCAACGGGCCTCTTGGCTCGCCTTGGAACTTGCCCTCCAGGAGGCGTTCCAGGCCCTGGTCCTCACCCGGATGCTCATCCGCCGCGAGAGCCAGTACAAGGGCGCCACGGATGTCACTTACGCACTCGGCCCGGACGGTCGCGCTGCTCAGAGCCGCGGAGAGGTGGCCGAGGTGGTGGCACGCCGACTGCCTGAGTAAGACGCTACCCGCGAATTAGCCTCCTACCCTTGCCGGGTTTCAGGCACGCGACTGCGGGCACTCATGAGGAATGGGTAGCCGGGCTCAGTCGATCATCCGCGGGCTCGGCTCCGGCGCGATCGGCACATTGGCCATGACCGGCTCGCAGGAGCTGTCAAAGCGATTGCGCTCATCAGACGATGTGGCTGACCAAGCAACGCCACATGATGAAGAGGAGCGCTGGGACCAGGCCCCGGTCCCGGCGCAGGTCGCCAAGCTCATCAGCGAACGCGTGCTCGGCCGTCCGGTGTCGGCGGATCTGATCCCGCTGCTTACCCAGCTCATGCACTGGAGCTACGGCATCGGCTGGGGAGCCCTCTACGCGCTGCTCGAACGCGTACTGCAGCGGCGAGCGCAGGCACGCGAAGGTCCGGTACTCGGCACGGCGATCTGGCTGATGTCTTACGCCCAGCTCGTACCGATGGGCCTGTATGAGCCGCCGTGGCGCTACCCACCGGCCGAACTGGGGTTCGACCTCTCCCACCACCTCATCTACGGCACGAGCACAAGCTTTAGCCTGAGTTTGCTTGAGCGCGACGACGGAAAGAGCCGTCCAGGAGCGAGTCAGCGGCCAATGCGGTAGCGCACGTGCGTCGTGCGCGGGGAGTGGATCACTTCGACCGGTTCGAGACCAGGGTCTTGGACTCCGTCGAACAGGCGCTCGCCGGCGCCGAGCAGGACGGGAGCGATGTCGAGCATGAGCTCGTCGATCGCGCCCGCCGCGAATGCTTGGCGGACGGTGGAGGCGCCACCCGCGATGTCGACTCCGAGGTCGCCGGCCGCTGCCTTCGCGCGCTTAAACGCGGCGTCGAAGCCTTCCGTGATGAAGTGGAACGTCGTCCCGCCGTCCATCTCGATCGGGTCGTGCGGGTAGTGGGTGAGGACGAACACCGGAGCGTGATACGGCGGCTCCTCGCCCCACCACCCGCGCCAGTCCTCATCCCACGGGCCCCGAATCGGGCCGAACATGTTGCGGCCCATCACGTACGCGCCGCACGGCTTCATGAGCTCGTCGCGCACGGCGACGTCGGCTTCATGAACGGGCTCGTCGATGTGCCAGTGGTGGAGTTCCAGGCCGCCGACGCCCAGCGGGTTCTCACGGCTCTGATCAGGACCGGCGACGAAGCCGTCGAGAGAGATCGACATGTGGCATGTAGTTCGTGTCATGCGAATCTAGACCACCGCACCGGCGAGAAATCATCGGTGGGCGAGGGCCCTCGCAAACCTACCGGTTGCCCGGGTCCACGGCCAGCACCTCCCGCCCCGTGGTCGCCAGGCCGGACCCACCTCGGTCTCTTCGCGTCGCGCGCGCCCCCGTCTGAGCTCACACGGTTCGCGTGGATCCGATCGATGAGTTGGGAGTCCTCGGCCAGTCTTATTTGCGCAATGGCCCGGTCGCTCTTATAGGCCGGCAAAGGAAGTCCGGCGAGAGGAGGACGATGCAACTTACGTTTCCAGGCGAGTCATCGGAGTACCGGGCCGCGCGCGATCGGCTGCTTGATCAGGAGATCGAGCTGCGCCGCACGATGGAGGCGGTCGCCGCAGCCAGGCGCGAGTTGCCGCCGGGCGGACGGGTGCCCAACGACTACGTCTTTCAGGGCGCCGGGGCTGACGGAGAGCCAAGCGACGTGCGAATGTCGGAACTGTTCGCGCCAGGCAACGACTCGCTCGTGATCTACAACTTCATGTTTCCGCGCGACCCAGACGACGACTCGCCGGGTCCCGGCTTCGGTGAGACGGCGCGGCTGCCGCTCGCGGAAGGCCCTTGCCCGTCGTGTACCGGCCTGCTCGACCAGCTCGACGGCGCTGCCGAGCACGCGAGCCAACATGTCGGGCTCGCGGTCGTGGCCAAGGCACCGCTTGCGCGCCTGCTGACCTTTGCCGGGGAGCGCGGCTGGCGGCGCCTGCGACTCCTCTCGTCTACTAACAACACATACAACCGCGACTACTACGGAGAGACGACGGACGGAACTCAGCGGCCGATGCTGAACGTGTTTCACCGCGACCCCGACGGGATCCGCCACTTCTGCGGCTCGGAGCTGCTCTACGCGCCAACCGACCATGCACAGGACCCACGCCACGTAGGCACACTCGAGCCACTCTGGAACCTCTTCGACCTCACACCGGTAGGACGACCGGACTGGTACGAGCAGTTCAGCTACGCATGAAACGCCGGGCTCTTCGCCGTGCCCACCACGGCAAAGACCAGTGGTCGCTGCCCGGTCCGCTTGCGGGATTCGGCTTATTTGATCTCCGCAGGAATCTCATGCGCTCCTTCGGCCGTCACGAAGCGGAGGCCATCAGCACAGAGCGGTTCCCGCGCACGGCGCGGCAGCGAGGCTCATCGCTTGATCGCGAGTCTAGGGCCACGGACCGGCGTCTGAGCCCGGCCGCCGGTGCGAGTGATCCCCTGCCGTGCCAAAGGCCGTGCCCACGCGGCACACCGGATTGCCGACGGAGACACTCCTGACCGAGAGATATCGCGTTGTCATCTCGTCTATCCGCTCGACGCGGTCGAGCCGGCCGAATAGGCTTCCGCCAGCCACGGCAGTACTGACCAACTGTGGCTGGAGCGGAGGAAGAAATGTCGCAACGCAAGCTGTGGTGGCTCGTAGCCATCTTGCTGCTCATCGCCGTACCCGCATTTGCCCAGGCACAACTTCTAACGGGCCAAGCAACGCGACGGACGCATAAGGTCGCTTTCACTACCCTGAGTGATGCCGTCAAGCTCAGCGGCCCACTGGGCGCCCCAGGCACTAAAGAGAGGGATGCGGGCATCCGCACCGGCACGATCGACGGCAGGTCGGTCGGAACGGGAGCCGTCGTCGATTCCGGGACGTGGGGGGCCGGGGGAACGTTCCGCGCCACGGGTCGGTCATTCGACACACGAGGGACCGTCGCGTTCAAGACCGTCGTCACAGCCACGCCTGGCCCCGGCGGCAAGCTGCGCTTAAAGGGCACGATTACCGTGATCAGCGGGACCGGCGCGTTCAAGGGCATCCGCGGGACGCTGAAAGTGACCGGCACGGCACCTCTGGGATCCGATGACGATGCCGACACGCTTCGGGCGACCGGCACGGTCACCTTCTGACTCCGGTCGGAGCGGGAGCACTTCTGCTTTTCGGGGAAGCAGCAGCGATATTGCCCGCCGCAGGGATGGCTCCCCCTAGCGTGGTAGGGGCTACGCCATCTCGGCGGTCTCAGGGTTTTGAATCGGCGAGCAGCTGAGTTCGTGTCCACTCGAGCTCGCGCGCCATCATACGTTCTAACAGCCGCGGCGCGATCCGGTTCAGCAGCCACGCGGTACGCGCACGCGCGGGTGCGACGATGATGGCGTGATCTCGCTCGACACCTCGAAGCACGTCTTCGGCAAGCCGCTGCGGCGGGTAGGCGGATCCGCGGTTTGAGTGCATGAACATCTCCCGGCCGCGGCCGGCCAGCCGCGTAGGGGGAAGGTCGGGCGGCCCCTCGCCGTCGAGGATCGGGGTATCGATCACCCCCGGACAGACGGCACTCACCCGCACTCCGTGGGTCCTGGCCTCGGCCCGTAGGCTTACGCTGAGCCCGACCACCGCGTGCTTGGTCATCGCATACGGGACACCCAGCGGGAAGGGCAGGAGCCCGGCCAGCGACGCGGTATTGACGATGTGGCCAAACCCCTGGTCGATCATCAGGGGATAGGCGGCTCGGACGCCGTGAACGACGCCCCGCAGATTGACATCGAGCGTGCGCTCCCAGTGGGCCAGAGCCAGCTCCTCAACCGGACCTCCAACGCCGATCCCGGCGTTGTTGAACAACAGGTCCAGGCTCCCATGCTCAGCCTTCGCTCCGGCCACAGCCTGCTCAAAGCCACGCGGGTCGGTGACGTCGAGGCTGACCGACGTCGCAGACCCCGGCCCCCTCCCCTCGAGCTCACGCGCCAACGCCGCCGCACCCGACGCATTGATGTCCGCCACCACCACTCTGTCGCCACGGGCCACGAGCGCGCCAGAGATAGCCCGGCCGATCCCGGACGCTCCTCCCGTAACAAAGGCAACCCGGCCCTCCATCGAGCGAAACCCTACTGAGGACTCAGAGGTAACGGCGAGCCCGAAGGCCTCCAACTGGTCATGAGCCGGCCAGCTTCCGAACTCGGCGCAAGGCAGAGGCGCTGACGCAATTCGGACTTGCACCCGGCACAGCCTCGGCGATAGCGAGCCTCGGCTGCGAATTGGCAAGATCCGCGTCCGCGAGGCTCGACACCACCGGTTCCGGTCCCTCGAAGCCCAGAAGTACAAGGGTGCCCGATCCCGCGATGATCCCGACCGGCGCACGGGGTGATCCCGATGACTGGCCTCCGGGCGATCCCGGAGGCGGTTTGCGGGCAATTCCGGGTAGCCGCCGGGCATCAGGTGGGCCACAATCGGGCGGCACGATGGAGCAGCCGGCGCCGAGATCCCCGAAGGTGTTCACTCGGCCCCAGGAGGGCCGCTGGCTGGGGGGCGTGTGCGCTGCCCAGGCCAGAGGCGGTGGTTTCAAGGTGGGTTGGGTGAGGCTGGCGTTTGCTGCGGGCTCGCTGATCGGGCTCGGGGCGATCGCCTACGTCGCCTGCTGGTTGATCATCCCCAGTGAGGGCAAGGAGCACGAAGGAGAGCAGCCGGCGCCGGGGATCGTGGTGGTCGCGCAGGGATGCGCCGTCTGTGCCGGCCTGGCGCTTCTCGCCGTCGTGGCGGCGGGCGCGACGGTGTTCGGCCTCGGCTGGGTTGTCCTCGGGGTCGCCGCCGTGGTTCTGGTGGTCTGCACGCTGGTGCGCGTCCGCTGGCGCCCGGTGTGGACGCTTCTGCCGGTCGCGGCCCTGACGCTGCCCTCGGTCGCAGTGGCGACGGCCGGGCTGCGGTTGGCGCCCGACACCGCGTCCTCGGTGGTGGCGCCGCGCACTCTGAGCGTCGCGGATTACCAGGGTGGCCTCGGGATGATGCTGGTGGATCTCCGCCACACGAGCTTCCCCGCCTCAGGAACCGTCACGCTCAGCATCCACGCCGGGGTGCGCCGCACGATCGTCGCGCTGCCCCAGTTCACGTGCGTTCATGTCGAGGTCGACTACGACGTCGACCCACTCCTCGGGCGCGTGGCGGCGCTGCTCGACGGCCGCCCTGACCGGCCGCTGCCGGCCTCGGTTGTGTTTGGGTACGAGAGCGACGCGCCCCACTCCTACCTCGCCGACCCCGGCGGCGCGCCCGGGCCCACGTTGAAGGTGGACGTCACTTCGATGGGCGGCCCTGTCTACGTGCGTGACTATCCCGACGGCGTCGCCCCCAATCTGGAGCCCAGGTGGCCCGGCTTCCGCGTGTTCCCCGAGCCGCGGCCCTCGACGCGGCACCTCAAGCGGCGCGTCGCACGGATGGAGAGCCGCGCTTGGAGCCTCCGTCACCGCCGAGAGGTCGCGTCGGAGCAGTTCGTAAGCGCTCGCATGTACGGACCCTGTGGAGCGCCGCCGGTTTGAGCGTTGCGATCGATCGCACTCGGATCTGGGTCCTCCTGGCTGGCGCGATTCTGCTCGCCGCCCTGGCGGTCGCCCAGATCGGCGGCTCGCTTGACTGGCTGGCAGTCGTGCTGGCGATAGGCGGCGGCGTGGGCGCGGCCACGCTCGTCGCGCGCCGGGCGGCGGCCGTCTTCCGGCGCCACCGAGAGCTCGTGTTCGTCGGGCTGCTGATCGCGCTAGCCGTCCTCTGGGTCGTGCTCACGCTGGACCGGCTCGGCCGCTACCGCATTGCGCCCGGCCCGCCCCTGCTCGGCCGCTTCCTCAGCGCCCCGCTAGCCGGGAATTGGCCGTGGCCGGTCGGCCACGCGGCGCTGCTGCCTCTGATGCTCATGCTGCTGTCGGTCGCCACCGCCCTCGTGCTGATTGCCGACGCCGTGCGGCTAAGGCTTGGGCTCGCTCCGCGCAGCCGCGCCCCCTGGCGGGAGATCACAGACGCTCCCGCAACGCCGGGCGGGATCGTTCCTCGGGCGCTCGCGGGCATTGCCCTGGTCGCACTTGCGGTCGCGCTGGCGATCGGCCTGGCCAACCCCTACGTGCAGAACAGTCGGGGCTCGCAGATCCTCGGCCTGCTCCTGATCGGACTCGTGGCGGCGGCGATCATCGGCGTCCCGGCGCTTATCGGCTCGCAGTTGCGGCTCGACCGCGACAAGGCCACCACCGAGCGCGAGCGCGAGCGCCAGCGCTTCGCAGCCCATCTGCACGACTCGGTGCTCCAAACGTTGGCACTGGTTCAGCGCCAGGCACAGGACCCAGCGGCCGTCACGAGACTGGCGCGACGCCAGGAGTACGCGCTGAGGGCGTGGATGGCTGGCGAGACGGAGCTCGTGTCCGACACGCTGGTGGCGGCGCTGCGCGACACGGTGGCTGGGGTCGAGGACGAGCACGGGATCAACGTCGAGCTCACGGTGATCGGCGACCGGCCGCTGAATGGCTGGGGCGAGGCGGTGATCGCCGCCACCCGTGAGGCGCTGCGCAACGCGGCTCGGCATGCTCCGGGTAGCAAGGTGTTCGTGTTCGCCGAGATCTCCGAGCGCAATGCCGAGGTGTTCGTCCGCGACGACGGTCCGGGCTTCGAGCCCGACGATGTCCCGCGCGAGCGCCGCGGGATCCGCGACGCGATCGTGGGCCGGATGGCTTCGGCCGGCGGGCAGGCGGTGATCGATTCCTCGCCTGGCACCGGGACCGAGGTGGCGCTGCGGATCGGGGCCCTCCGCACCGGGCGATGAGCGCCGACGCCAAGCGCCCGCGGCTGGTCGTGGTCGATGACCATCAGCTGTTTCGCGCCGGGGTCAGGGCCGAGCTGGACGACCGCTGCGAGGTGGTGGGTGAGGCGGCCGATGCAACCGAGGCGGTGGAAGTGATCGCCGCGAGCGCACCGGATGTCGTGCTGCTCGACGTGCATTTGCCAAACGGCGGTGGGATCGCGGTGCTCAAGGCGCTCGCGTCCCGGAAGGACGCTCCCCGGGTATTGGCGTTGTCGGTCTCCGACGCGGCTGAGGACGTCGTGCCGGTGATCCGTGCCGGCGCGATGGGCTACGTGACCAAGACGATCGACACCGACGAGCTGCTCGAGGCGATCGCCCGGGTGTCAGCCGGCGACGCCTACTTCAGCCCTCGGCTGGCGGCTTTCGTCCTCCAGGAGTTCGCCGCGCCCGACGAGCCATGCGACTTGGCGCTCAACTCGCTGACCCCGCGCGAGCGCGAGGTCCTTCACCACCTCGCCCGCGGCTACCCCTACAAGCAAATCGCCGCGCGATTGGGGATCAGCGCGCGGACCGTGGAGTCGCACGTCGGCGCGGTGCTGCGCAAGCTGCAGCTGAGCTCACGACACGAGGTCACCCACTGGGCGGCCTCGCGCGGCCTGATCCGCGGCGAGGAATGAGCGGGGCAGGCGCCCGGACTCCGCTGGAGGGCTGGTCCAGCGCGCAGCCAGCGTTCGGGGTTCGGGTTGTAGATGCGACGGTCTCGCCACGTCGTGATTCAAAACAGAAAACCCCGCCTGAGCGGCGCTTCTCTTTTAGTCGGGGAGACAGGATTTGAACCTGCGACCGCCCGGCCCCCAGCCGGAAGTGGCTGGATTACGTGGGGTGCGATTCGGCTGATTTGGCGGGGTTTTCTGTCCGTTCGATCAGGTACGATTCGGTCAAAATGGTACATGAAACAGTACATAAGGCCGACCGCCCGGCCCCGTTACGGGCCTCACATCAGCCGTGTACCAACCGTGTACCAATTTCG
>DASXCS010000021.1:0-50379 GCA_036490975.1 Solirubrobacteraceae bacterium | reverse complement strand
CTGCGTCGGTGGACGTGGCCACGGCTCTGAGCACGGCCCGCTGCAGGCGCAGGGTCTGGATCTGGGCGTCGAGGGCACGGGCGTGCCTGGCCGCGATGTCCGGCAGCGAGATCTCCGCGGCCAGCACCCGCCTGACGTCCTCCAACCCGACCCCGAGCTCCCGCAACGTGCGCAGCAGTCGACCGCGGGCGACGGCGTCTGGCCCGAACAGCCGGTAGCCGGACTCGCTGCGCGACTGCTCGGGCAGCACGCCCGCATCCGCGTAGAAACGCAGCGTGCGCACCGTCAGGCCGGTGCGTCTGGCCAACTCGCCGATGGTCATGCCGGGCACGATGAGGCCTCCACCCGGTGGAGAGTCAAGCGCGCGCCGGGATCTACTGCGGGCAGGCCACCGTCAGCGTGTTGTTGGAGCGGTCGAAGTCGTCGACCTGATCGGCCGCGTCGGCGACCACCGTCGGCGGGCTCGCGGCGCGGCAGGCGGGCCCGGCGAACGGCACCCGCACGTGCGCGCCGGGGGCCAGCGAGGCGACCGACTTGGTGCTGGGCGCGGCACCGGTCCCGGGGGTGAACGACACCGTGAAGGGACCGCTCGCGCTGGCGCCGTGGTTGGCGATCACCGCGACGTATCTGGTGCGCCCACCCCCGTGCGGGTGGCCGTGCCGCGGGGTGACGATCACGCGCCCCACCAGCAGGTCGGGCCGCAGCTCGCGCTCGTGGCACAGCGGTGTGCGCAGCGAGGCGGTGCCCAGCACGGCGCCGTCCCTACCCAGCCAGCGGAAGTCGACGCGGAAGCGGTAGGCGGCGGGGGCGTCGACGTCGGACACCGACTTGGCGAGCTTCCATACGTCCTGGGGCCGCTGGCCGAGCGTCGGGTCGGCGGGCGTCAGCCAGCGACCCAGGTCTCCGCTGGCGCCGAGGCTGACCGGCCGGGTGGCGCCCGGCTTGCGCTCCAGCAGCGAGAAGCGCACCGACAGCTTGCGCGTTGCAGATATCGGGCGCATCACCGAGATCACCGAGACGGTGCGGGTGGACGGGTCCCGGGTGCTGTGGCAGGCGAAGTGGGCCAGGCGAGCACGCGGCGGCGCGCTCGCCCCGGCCGGCGCGGCGGCCACCAGCGTCACCAGGGCCGCGAGAAGGGGCGCGACAAGCTTCATGACCTGGTTAAACAACACGGGCGACCAGAAGTTGCCGGGTGGGCGGGCCCTATTTCAGTCAGGTCAGCTGATACAGCGGGCCGTCGCCGCCCTCAGGCGGGGTCAGCCGGCCGCCGCGGGCGGTGATCGCACCGCACTGCACGCAGTTGGTGTAGTTGACGGTCACGTCGACGTTGCCCTTCTCCGGCGCGTCCTCGGGGATCTCATAGACCCCGGCGGGGCACATCCACACCCAGCTCTCGGCCACCTCGCGCGGGACGTTGCGGTGCAGGCGGATGTGGTTGGGCGCGTCGTCGCGCGTCGCGTTGCCGGAGATGTAGACGCTCGAGAGCTTGTCGAACGTGTACTTGCCGTCGGGCTTGGGATAGCCCTTGTTGGTGTCGCCGATGAACTGCGGCACCTGGTCGCCCTTATTCCAGTGCTGGCGGCCGCGCGGCACCTTGCCCTTGGACATGATCGCCGGCCCGGCGAGCAGGCTGCCCTTGACGAAGCCCTTCTGGAACGCCTGGCGGGCGTTTCGCACCTGGTAGAGCTCCTGGCCGACCGATGAGACCTCGATCGCCTGCTCGTAGCTCTCCAGCGGCTCACCACGCTTGAGGTTGGCGAAGATCGCCTCGGCGGCGAGCATCCCGGACCTGATGCAGTGATGCACGCCCTTCAGGGCGGAGGTGTCGACCATCCCCCCGGCGTCGCCGACGAGCAGCGCGCCCGGCATCGAGAGCTTGGGCATCGACCAGTAGCCGCCGCCCGGCAGCGCCTTGGCTCCCCAGGCGACCCGCTCGCCGCCCTCCAGGATCCCCCGGACCAGCGGATGGGTCTTCCAGAGCTGGAGCAGGTCGTGGGCTGAGGTGGTGGCGTCGCGGTAGTCCAGGTCGACCACGAAGCCGATCGAGACCAGATCGTCGCCCGACTTCTCATCCTTCATCGGGTACAGCCAGGTCCCGCCGATCTGCCCGTACTTGGGCGACAGCTTGAGCGGCCACGGGCCGAGCGTGTGGATCACCCGGTCAAGCGGCTTGGGGACCTTCCAGACCTCCTTGACCCCCAGCTCCCAGACCTGGGGCTCGCGGTTCTCGGCCAGGTTGAACTCCTTGATCGCCGCACCGGTCAGGTGGCCCCACGATCCCTCGGCCAGAACCGTCACCTTGGCCTTGATGTCTGTGCCCGGCTCGAAGTTACCCAGCGGCTCGCCGTCCTTGCCCCGGCCCTTGTCGCCCGAGCGCACGCCCACGACCTGACCCTTATCCACGATCAGCTGGGAGGCCGAGGTCTCGGTCAGGATGTAGGCTCCGCCCTCCTCGGCCTGGCGCTGCTGGTAGCGGGCCAGGGCGGACACCGAGACGATCTCATTGCCCTTGTTGTGGAAGTTCGGCGGCACCGGGACCCGGAGCTTGGCCTTGGCGCTGGGCATCGCATAGACCGCCTCCTTGGTCACCTCGCCGAACGCGAAGCGCTCCTTGCGCCAGTCCTCGCGGGACAGATCGGGGAACAGCTCCTCCAGCGGCCCGGGCCGCATCACGGCGCCGGATAGGGAGTGCCCGCCGCAGGTCTTGGCCTTCTCCACCACCGCCACGGGCACCTCGCCCAGGCTCTCCATCAGCTCGGGGTCGTCCGCCAGCAGCTGGAGCAGGCGGTTGGCACAGGCCAGTCCGGCCGTACCGCCGCCGACGATCGCCACGCCCACCTCAATCAGCTCGTCCTCGGGGTCGAGGCCGCGCTTGACGAACTCCTTGACGGAGTCGACGGGGGGCGGGAATTCGCTGGGGGCCGGATGGCCGTTCCTCGAGCTCACTCAGCCGCCCTTCTTGGCCTTGATCGCCTCGATCAGCTTGGGGACGATCTTGTTCAGGTCACCCACGATCCCGAGGTCGGAGAACTCGAAGATCGGGGCGCCCGAGTCCTTGTTGATGGCCACGATGTTCTCCGAGGACTGCATCCCCACCTTGTGCTGGATCGCGCCGGAGATGCCGGCGGCCAGGTACAGCTTGGGGGATACGGTCTTGCCCGTCTGGCCGATCTGGGCCGCGTAGGGGTACCAGCCCGCGTCGACGACCGCCCGGGTGGCCGCCACGGCGGCGTTGCCTCCGAAGGCGTTGGCCAGCTCCTCCATCAGCTCAAAGCCCTCGGGCTTACCCAGCCCGCGGCCGCCGGCCACAAGGATGTCGGCGCCCTCGATGTCCACGTCGGCGCCACGCTGCTCGCCGCGCTGGATCATCTTGGCCTGTTCGGAGAAGGGCGAGTACTCCACGTCCACGTCCACGACCTCGGCCGAGCCGCCACCGCCCTCGTGGATCTCGAAGGCGTTGATCCGGCCGATGATGATCCCCTTGTCCTGGTAGCGGGACACGGACAGCTTGGAGTCCTGGAGGATCGGCCGCTCGGCCACGAGCTTGCCGTCCTCGGCGCGGACCGTGACCACCTCCATCGTCACCCCGGCATTCATTCGGGCGGCCAGGCCGGCCCCGATCTCGAAGCCCAGGAGACCGCCCCCGAAGAGCGCGTACTGGTGGCCGTGCTCCTCCATGACCTTGGCCATCGCGTCGACAACCGGCTGAGCCAGGCCCTCGGCGCCGCGCGCCCGGAAGACCTTGGTGGCGCCGTAGCCGCCCAGCGTCTGACAGAGGTCATCGGTCAGGTCGTCGCCGCCCAGCACGAGCGCATGACACTCGCCGCCGACCTCCTTGGCCCGGGCCGCGCCCTCGGACACGGCACCCAGCGAGTTCTTGTTGAGCTCCCCCTCGTAATGGAGGACGTAGGTGAGAATGTCGGCCATCTAGATCAGTTTCCTTTCCTCAAGCCAGGCGACGATCTTCTCGACCGTCTCGCCCGTGTCCTCGTCCTCGATGATCTGGCCGGCGGCCTTGGCCTCCGGGTCGTGGAAGTCGCCGCACTGCACACGCGATCCCTCCTCGCCCACACGCGAGGTCTCAATGCCCACATCGCCGATCGCCTTCGTGTCCAGGGGCTTCTTGCGCGCGCCCATGATCGCCTTCAGCGAGGGGTAGCGGGGCTCGTTGATCGCGTCACCGACCGAGATCACGGCCGGGAGCTGGACCTGGACGGTGTCGTAGCCGTACTCGGCCTGGCGCTCGCAGCGCAGCGCGCCGTCCTCCACGTCCATCTTGATGACCTGCGTGAGCGAGGGCATCTTCAGGTGGTCGGCCACAACGGCGCCGATCGTGTAGCACTCCCCGTCGTCTGACTGCTGGCCCAACAGGACCAGGTCGGGGGACTCTGACTCAAGCGTCTTGGCCAGGGCGTAGCCCGTCGCGGCCACGTCGGATCCGGCCAGAGCGTCGTCGGCCAGATGCACCGAGCGGTCGGCGCCCAGCGAAACCGCCTTGTGCAGGGCCCGGACGGCGGAATCGGGACCCATCGTCACGGCGACGATCTCATCCACGCTCACCTCGCCGCCCTCCCGGATCTGCATGGCGGCCTCAATCGCGTGCGTGTCGTACGGGTTGAGGTTCTTCTCACCCGAGCGATCCAGGCGCCCGGTCGACTGATCAATCCGTTTGTCGACGGCGGCGTCTGGCACCTCTTTCACCAGGACGCAGATCTTCAATGGATCCTCCTATGGCTTGCAGTGGGCGAAATGGTTCGTTCTCTCGACGCGGGGCGTCGGCGGGGGAGGCGGCCGCCAGCGAGGTGCACGGCTGCTGAAGCGTTCATAAATATACCCGTTGACTGACGAGTCAATCAGCCTCCCGGGTGGGGCCTGGCTCCGGCCTGACCGGGGATTCCGTCACGCCCGCTGGGCCACCGCGTTGCGGATGAACTCGACCGCCTCCTGGGTCGAGGCCCCGGGCGTGAACACCTCGGACACCCCCAGCCGCTTGAGCTCCTCCACATCCTCTCCGGGGATCGTGCCCCCGACGGTCACCACCACGTCATCCACCCCCTGCGCCCCCAGCAGCTCCATCACCCTGGGGATCAGCGTCATGTGCGCACCGGACAGGATCGACAGCCCAATCGCGTCGGCGTCCTCCTGGATCACCGTCTCCACGATCTGCTCGGGGGTCTGGTGGAGCCCGGTGTAGATGACCTCCATCCCGGCATCACGAAGCGCCCGGGCGATGATCTTGGCTCCGCGGTCGTGGCCATCCAGGCCGGGCTTGGCCACGACGACGCGGATCTTCTTCTCAGATGGAGCAGACATTTTGGGGGGCCGCGACCGCGTGCGGCGGCCGGGGCGAGGGCGATTCTAAAAGGCTGGCGTCTCCGAATACGTTCCGAACACGCGCTGGAGCGCCTGGATCATCTCCCCCTCGGTCACCTCGGCCCGGGCGGCGCGCAACAGGTGGGGCATCAGGTTGTCGCCCGGGTCACGAGCCGCCTGCTCCAGCTGGTCGAGCGCCGCGATGGCCGCCTCACCATCCCGTTGCGAGCGCACGCCCTGCACCCGGCGCACCTGGTCGGCCTCAAACGCGGGGTCGATGCGCAGGATCGGCATCGCGTCGTCCTCGCCCTCGGTGTAGGCGTTGACTCCCACCAGCCTGCGAGCTCCCGACTCGACCTCCTGCTGGTAGCGGAAGGCGGCGTCGGCGATCTCGCGCTGCGGGAAGCCCTGCTTAACGGCGTCCACCATGCCGCCGAGCTCATCGATCTTGGCGAAGTACTCGTACGCCCGCTCCTCGAGCCGAGTGGTCAGCGCCTCGATGAAGTACGACCCACCGAGCGGGTCGATCGTGTTGGCCACGCCGGTCTCCTCGGCGATGATCTGCTGGGTTCGCAGCGCCACCCGGACCGCCTGCTCGGTGGGCAGGGCCAGGGCCTCATCAAAGCTGTTGGTGTGCAGCGACTGCGTTCCTCCCAACACCCCGGCCAGGGCCTCGATCGCGGTGCGCACGACGTTGTTCAGCGGCTGCTGCGCGGTCAGCGACACGCCGGCCGTCTGCGTGTGGAAGCGCATCAGCAGCGAGCGCTCGTCCCGGGCGCCGTGGGTCTGGCGAAGCTCCCGGGCCCAGATCCGCCGGGCCGCCCGGTACTTGGCGATCTCCTCGAAGAAGTCGATGTGGGCGTTGAAGAAGAAGCTCAGCCGGGGGGCGAAGTCATCCACGTCCAGCCCCCGGGCCACGGCCTGCTCGACGTACGTCAGGCCGTCCTTGAGCGTGAAGGCGAGCTCCTGGGCCGCCGTCGAACCAGCCTCCCGGATGTGGTAGCCCGAGATTGAGATCGGGTGCCAGCGCGGCATCTGGCCCGCGCACCACTCGATCATGTCGCCGACCAGCCGCATCGCCGGGTCGACCGGGAAGCACCACTCCTTCTGAGCGATGTACTCCTTCAGGATGTCGGTCTGAATCGTTCCCGCGAGCTGCTCGGGCGCCACTCCCTGGCGCTCGGCAGCCACGACGTAGAAGGCCAGCATGATCGCCGCCGGGGCGTTGATCGTCATGGACACCGACACCTTGTCCAGTGGGATCCCGTCAAACAGGGCCTGCATGTCCTCCACGGTGTCCACGGCCACGCCCTCCCGTCCCACCTCGCCCAGAGATCGCGGGTGGTCGGAGTCGTGGCCCATCAGCGATGGCATGTCGAACGCCGTCGAAAGGCCCGTCTGGCCGTGCTCCAGCAGGTACTTGAACCTGCGGTTGGTCTCCTGCGCGGTCCCGAAGCCCGCGAACTGCCGCATCGTCCACAGCCGCCCCCGGTACATCGAGGGATACACGCCGCGCGTATACGGATATTCACCCGGCAGACCGATCGCGTCCTCTGGGTCCTCGGGCAGATCACGCTCGGTGTACAGCGGCTCGATCGCCTCACCCGAGATCGTGGAGAAGAGCGCGTCCCGCTCCGGCGTTGCCGCGAACCGCTCCCGCTCCCAGCGCTCGCGGTCCGTCTGCCGCGGAGTTGTGGCCATGGGGAAAGTCTAGGCCGGGCGGTGGCCGGCGAGACTGTCGCGTGGTCTGGGCGATCTGCGTCCGGGCTCGCTCTTGGGAGGACTTCTGAGGGTGGAGGGCTAACTGCGGAGCCCGGGCAGTCCGCCTCGGCGGCGCAGTCTGGGCCGAGGACGCCTGTGCACGGCGGCGCCCGCCAGCCCGCCCGCCACCGCGGCACCGGCCAGAACACTCCCAGCGGTCTTCAGCCGCCGGCCCAGCCGGTCGAAGCGGAGCACCTCCCAGCCCTCGTGGCGAGCCACCTCGAGCAGCTCACGATCGGGATTCACCGCCACGGGATGACCGACGATCCTGAGCATGGGCAGATCGGACGCGGAGTCGGAATAGCCATAGGAGTCCTCCAGCGAAATGCCCTCGCGAGCCGCCAGCTTCCTGATTGCCTCCGCCTTCCCGTCTCCGTAGATGAACAGTCCCGTGGGACGACCGGTGTAGACCCCGTCGCGAATCTCCGAGAACTGCGAGCCAAGCCCGCCGTCCAGGGCCAACACCTGGGCCAGGGCCTCGGCCAGCTCATTTGAGGCCGCGGTGGCGATGTACACCCGCCGCCCCTGATCCTGATGGTCGTGGGCCAGCTCGAGCATGGGCGGGTAGATCCGCGGCAGGACTCGGGCCAGGACGGGTGCGCCCAGGCGCTCCATGTCCTTGACGGCCGTCCCGGCCAGCGACTGCGAGATCCGGTCGCGTAGGGCGTGGGTGCCCTCGTCCGTGGAGCCCCGGAGTCGGAAGCGGACGTTGGCCCAGGCATCAGAGGCCAGCTGACGGCGCGATATGAGACCGGCGGAGAAGGCGGCCCGGCCGAACTGATAGGCGGACGAACCCTGCATCAGCGTCCGGTCAAGGTCGAAGAAGGCGGCGCTGGCCAGGCGCTGTGCGTCCGCGGCGGGCTCGATCCGCCGCCCGCCTTCCGCCGGGGCGCTCAGCTGCCGTTCACCTCGATGATGACCGCGTCGCCCTGGCCGCCACCCGAGCAAATCGCTGCGCACCCGAGCCCGCCGCCGCGGCGGCGCAGCTCGAGCATCAGCGACCCCAGGATCCGGGCGCCTGAGGCGCCGATGGGGTGTCCGAGCGCCACGGCGCCGCCGTTGACGTTGACCTTCTCCTCATCGATGCCCAGCATCCGGATCGAGTTCAGCGCGACCGACGCGAACGCCTCATTTATCTCCCACAGGTCAATGTCCTCGGGCTTCAGGCCGGCCTTCTCAAGCGCCTTGTTGGCTGCGCTGGCCGGGGTGCGGGCCAGGTATGCGAACTCGTCGGCCACCTGGGCGTGGGTGACGATCGTGGCCAGAGCGGCGCGCCCGTTGCTCTTGGCCCACTCATCGCTGGCCAGGACCAGCGCACCTGCGCCGTCGTTGACCCCGGGCGAGTTGCCCGCGGTGTGGGACCCCTCCTTGCCCACCAGACCCGGGAGCCCGGCCAGCTTCTCAAGCGAGGTATCGCGGCGTGGGCCCTCATCGACCTCGATCACCGTCTCCCCCTTCTTGGACTTGATCGTGACCGGGACGATCTCCTCGGGCAGCCGTCCGGCGTCGGTGGCCTCGATCGCCCGCTCGTGCGAGCGCAGCGCCCAGCGGTCCAGGTCCGGACGGGTCATCTCGAGCTCATCGCCCACCTCGGTCGCCTCGACGAACATCTGCTTGCCCGAGAAGGGGTTCGTCAGGCCGTCGTGGACCATCGCGTCGAGCGCCTTGGCGTCGCCCATCCGGTATCCAAAGCGCGCGTCCTTGAGCAGGTAGGGCGCGCGGGACATCGACTCCATCCCGCCTCCCACCGCCACATCGAGGTCGCCGGACCGGATCGCGTTGTCGATCAGGCACGAGGCCCTGATGCCGGATGCGCACACCTTGTTGATGGTCTCCGAGGAGACCTCCTTGGGAATTCCGCCCTTGATCTGGGCCTGGCGGGACGGGATCTGGCCCTGACCGGCCTGGAGCACCTGGCCCATCACCACGTGCTGGATCTGGTCGGGGGCCACCTCGGCCCGCTCCAGGGCGGCCTGGATGGCGGTGCCACCGAGCTCGGTGGCGTCCAGCGTGGAGAGACCGCCGCCCATCCTTCCGATCGGCGTGCGGGCGGCAGAGAGGATCACGGTCTTGGGCATGGGGCAATCGTAGTGGCCTGTGCCGCAGGGGCGCTGAGTGGCCCCGATTCGCTGGTAACTTCGCTCGTCGTGCACGTCGAGGCGACGACCGACCCTCCGTTCGCCACAAACGCGGACACGATCGTCGTCGGGCACTTCGAGGATGGCGAGGCCGCCTCGCGCGTCCCCGACGGGCTGTTCAGCGAGCTGGTCGAGTCCGGCGAGGTGAGCGGCAAGCTCGGCCACGCCGCCGTCGTTCACGCCGACGGCCGGCGTCTGATCATTGCCGGCCTGGGTCCCGGGGAGCGCTTCGGCGCCGAGCCGGCCCGGGTCGCCGCGGCCGCCGCCCACTCGCGCGCCCAGGAGCTGTCAGCCTCTGCTCTCTGCTGGGAGCTGCCTCCCGGGGAAGGGGTGGTGGCCGGTGTGGTCGAGGGGACCCTCCTGCACGCCTACACGTTTGACCGCTACCAGGCCCCGGGGCGCGCGGAAGGGGATCGGATGCAGACGCTGCTCGTGTCCGCCGCCCAGGACGTCGGCGCGCAGGCCGGCCGGGCGGCGATCGTGGCCGCGGCCCAGAACCGCGCCCGAGACCTCGGCAACACTCCGAGCAACGACCTGACACCGAGCGCACTGGCCCAGTACGCCCAGGATCTGGCCTCCCGGCATCCCGCCCTCGAGGCCACGGTCATGGATGAGCAGGCCATCCGGGAGGCGGGCATGGGCGCGTTCGCGGCTGTGGCCCAGGGTTCGGCGCAGGACGCCCAGCTGATCCGACTGGACTACACGCCCGAGGAGGCCCGGGGGGCCCATCTGGGCATCGTGGGCAAGGCGGTGACCTTCGACTCGGGTGGCCTGGCGCTGAAATCCCGCGAGGGCATGGACGAGATGAAGTTCGACATGTGCGGCGGCGCAGCCGTGATAGAGGCGATCGGAGCGCTGGCCGAGCTCGGGGCGCCGTCGCGGGTCACCGGCTTCGTCGGGGCGACGGAGAACCTGCCCAGTGGCCGGGCGGTCAAGCCCGGGGACATCGTCCGGGCTCTGGACGGGACGACGATCGAGGTCAGGAACCCCGACGCGGAGGGCCGGCTGGTGATGGCCGACTGCCTGGTCTACGCCCGTCGGCACGGCTGCGAGCGGCTGGTCGACATCGCCACGCTGACCGGCGGCGTGGTCACGGCGCTTGGCTCGGTGTACGCCGGGCTGATGGCCAATGACCCACCCTGGGCCGCCCTGGTCCGCGACTGTGGCGAGCGCACCGGAGACCGGGTCTGGGAGCTCCCGCTGGATGAGTACTACGCCGAGATGGTCAAGGGCCGTTACGCCCAGCTGTCCAACCTCAGCGAGCGGCGCGAGGCGCAGCCGATCACCGCCGCCGAGCTACTTCACCACTTCGCGGCCGACGTGCCGTGGGCCCATCTGGACATCGCCGGGACGGCCTGGGATGTGCCCCGGCCGTACTTCGGCGGCAAGGGTGCCACCGGGTTCGGCGTCCGGCTGCTGGTCGAGCTGGCGCAGTCGGCGGCCGGCTAGACGTGGATCACGCCCAAAAAGCGCCTCACCAGCCCCAGATTTCCCTGGATCCGGACCCGGCGGGAAACGACCATCCCCAGTGCGGCCCGGCCCCGGGGGTCGAAAACCGAGGGTAGACCGCCCACCACCGGGGCCACCATTAGGGCGATGTGGTCGCCCAGCTGACCCTCGATTCGGAGGTCCGGAGCGCTGGCCGGGCCATCCTCCACCAGCACACCGTCTGAGCCGAACCTGATCCGCACAGGCGGATGCTGCTCCCGGAAGGCCAGCTCGACCTCGACGTCCAGCGACCTGGCCAGATCGGGGCGCCGGCGGACGCCTCGGTCGATGATGGCCATGACGGCGGGAGCCAGGCCACCGGTTTGCAGGTCGCCGAGCCTGACCTCCGGGTGGCCATTGCGGTCCATGCCCACGGATCCTAGGCGGACCGCGAGACCTCCTCCCACAGCCCGGCGAGCGCGATCGGTGAGAATCCGGGCATGGACTTCGATCTGTCTGACGACAACCGCCTGCTCCGGTCAACCGTCCGTGAGTTCGCCGAGCAGGAGATCGCGCCCGTGGCCGAGGAGCTCGACCGCGAGCACCGGTTCCCCTACGAGATCGTGCGCCGGCTGGCCGACCTGGACCTTATGGGGATCCCCTTCCCGTCTGAGTACGGCGGCGCCGGCGGCGACTCGCTGGCCTACGCCCTGGTGGTCGAGGAGCTGGCCCGGGTCGACTCGTCGGTGGCGATAACCCTTTGCGCCCACACGTCCCTCGGCACACAGCCGATCTACCTGTTCGGGTCAGAGGAGCAGAAGCAGGAGTGGCTCCCCCGTCTGTGCAGCGGCGAGATTCTCGGGGCCTTCGGGCTGACCGAGCCCGAGGCCGGATCAGATGCCGGCAACACTCAGACCCGAGCCGAGCTCGACGACGGCCACTGGGTGATCACCGGGACCAAGCAGTTCATCACCAACGCCGGGACCGACATCTCAGGAGTCGTGGTGATCACGGCCGTTACCGGCCAGTCAGAGGGAGCCGGCGGCAAGCGGGTGCGGGAGATCTCCAACCTGCTCGTCCCCAACGGGACACCCGGATACGAGCCCGGCCAGCCGTATCGGAAGATGGGCTGGAACGCCTCCGACACCCGACCGTTGTCATTCGCCGACTGCCGGGTGCCGGCCGAGAACCTGGTCGGCCAGCGGGGAGCCGGGCTGCGCCAGTTCTTGAATGTGCTGGACATCGGGCGGATCGGGGTGGCGGCGATGGGCGTAGGGCTGGCCCAGGGGGCGCTCGACCAGGCGTTGGCCTACGCCAAGGAGCGCCGGGCGTTCGGCCAGCCGATCTCCAAGTACCAGTCGATCCAGGCCAAGCTGGCCAACATGGCGACGGAGATCGAGGCCTGCAGACTTTTGGTCTACAAGACGGCCTACCTGAAGGATGCGGGCCAGAACTTCACGCTGACCGCGGCCCAGGCCAAGCTCAAGAGCGGGCGCCTGGCCGTCCGCGCCGCCGACGAGGCGGTCCAGATCCATGGCGGGTACGGCTACATCGAGGAGTACCCGGTGTGCCGCTTCTACCGGGATGCCAAGATCCTGACCATCGGCGAGGGGACCGACGAGGTCCAGGAGATGGTGATCGCCCGGGCCCTCGGCGCGTAGGCGGACGCTCGTGGCCGCGCTGGTCACGGAGCGGCTGCTGCTCCGCCAATGGCGAGAGGCGGATCTGGAGCCGTTCGCCGCCCTGAACGCCGACGCCGAGGCGATGCGCCACTTCCCTTCGACGCTCACTCGCGAGCAGAGCGACGCGCTGGCCTGCGACTTCGCCCACGGAATCGAGGAGCGCGGCTGGGGCTTATGGGCGGTGGAGGTTCGCGGCGGCGCGCCGTTCATCGGTTTCGTCGGCCTGAACGAACCGGGGTTCGACGCGTCCTTCACGCCCGCGGTGGAGGTCGGCTGGCGGCTCACCCCGGAGCACTGGGGCCACGGCTTCGCCACCGAGGCGGCCATGGCCTCGGTGGAGTTCGGCTTCGGCGAGCTGGGGCTTGAGGAGATCGTTGCCTTCACGGTGCCGGCCAACTCGCCGTCCCGCCGGGTCATGGAGCGGCTGGGTATGACGCACGACCCCGCAGACGACTTCGACCATCCGCGGGTGCCGCCCGGGCCGGTGAAGCGGCACGTGCTGTACCGGCTGGCGCGGGCGGCGTAGGCTGGTCGAGAAAGCGACGCCAGCCGTCGTTAATTCATCCAGCCTCTCGCTCCTCGACCGTCAGCGACCCCAACACCCGGTCGAGCAGCGGGAGCCGGCGCCGGCGGTCCAGCCGCGAGCCGGCGATCACCACGTGCAGGCAGAACGGCCGGCCCGCCTTGGTGAACGTCCGCTCCATGACCGACCGGCCGCCGACCTCGGGCGAGAACCAGTTCGGGTCCAGCGGAAGCTCGATGCCCGCCTCGTGAAACGGCACCCGCCCGGCCACGACGCCCGAGCCTGGCAGGTACTCGATCAGTGCCAGGAAGCAGTCGCCGGCCGACATCCCCTCCCGGCTTTCCGGCCCCAACTCCTCATCGTCGGGTTCGAGCGCGAAGCTGGCCGCCTGGAGCGTCGGCAGGTGTGGCGACCGGCTGACGAGCTGGCCGTGCCAGCCCGTCGGCAGCTCAATCCGAAGCCCGCTGGCCTCGAGCAGCACGGTCGGCGCCCTCGTGCTCCAGGATCGACTCGGCTGCGCTGGACGGATCCAGCTCGCGGGACACGACCCGATCAAGCAGCGCCTGCACCTCGGCGTCGTCCCGCACCGAGGCCTCGAGCTCCCGGCGCATCCGGAAGGTGGCGATGCCGAGGACCTCGTTCATCAGATTGCGCCGGCGCCGCTCGCTGAGCGTGCCCTCAGCCTGAATGTGGGCCCGGTGCTCCTCGAGCTTCTGGGCCAGCTCCTCGATGCCCTCCTCGCGCACGGCCTCGGTACGCACGATCGGGACCTCCCACTCCCGGTGCGGGCCAAGCGCGAGGACGCCCTTGATCTCCC
Source organism: Solirubrobacteraceae bacterium (assembly GCA_036490975.1). Classification (GTDB taxonomy): domain Bacteria; phylum Actinomycetota; class Thermoleophilia; order Solirubrobacterales; family Solirubrobacteraceae; genus Palsa-465. Next base: position 36,717 of record DASXCS010000021.1, on the reverse strand, counting down.
GGATCATCGTGTCCGTCAGGGGATGGTCGGCCTTGTTGACCACGATCACGTCCGGAATCTCCATCACCCCGGCCTTCAGGGCCTGGATCGAGTCGCCCGAGCCAGGCATCAGGACCAGAACGACCGTATCGGCGTGATCGATGATGTCCACCTCGGCCTGACCGACCCCGACGGTCTCCAGCATGATCAGGTCGCGGCCAGACGCGTCCATCAGCAGCGCGGCCTGGAGGGCGGCCTCACTGAGGCCGCCGAGCGCGCCCCGGTTGGCCATCGAGCGGATGTACACGCCCGGATCCAGAAAGTGCTCGCTCAGCCGGATCCGGTCGCCCAACAGAGCACCCTGAGTGAAGGGCGAGGACGGGTCGATGGACAGGACGGCCACCGTCTTCTCCTGTTGGCGCTCGAATTTGGTCAGCGCGGCCAGCAGCGTCGACTTGCCCACGCCCGGGGGCCCGGTGAAGCCAACCACAGCCGCCTCCCCCGTTCTGGGGTAGACCTCGCGAACCAGTTCCCAGCCAGCCGGGTCATCGTTCTCAACCAGTGAGATGGCTCGGGCTAGGGCGCGCTTTTCGCCCGCCAGGAGCCGCTCAGCCAGCGAATTGTTGTCCTCTGCCATGGCGGCGAGCAATCATGGCAGGCCGTACGATCCCACCGTGTCCTCCGTGCAGACAGGCCCTCCTGGGCTGCGTCGGGTCACACCCGTGGCCCCGCCGCCACCACTCAGGCCGCCTCCGCCGCCGCTCAAGGGCGGGCCGCTGACCTTCCTGCGCTTCGCCGCTCGCCACCGCATGCTCAGCCCGGGGTACGCCGTGCTCATAACGCGCTGGGTGTGGCTCAAGCTCCGGTGGCGGGGCCGCCTGCGGACCGACGGGCTGTGCTTCGTGTGCCCCCGGGTCAAGTTTGAGATCGGCCGGAACGCCACCGTCACGCTGGGCAGGTGGTCGTGGATCGGCCACGGGACCAAGATCCGGGCCCACGAGGGCGAGGTCGTGATCGGGGCCAAGAGCGTCCTCGGCCAGGAGTGCACGATCTCGGCCTTTAAGCATGTGGCCATCGGGCGCGAGTGCATCGTGGCCGACCGGGTGATGCTGATTGACTTCGACCACGGGGTGGTGGAGGTGGAGCGGCCGATCCGCCTCCAGGGGATCTACAAGCGTGACGTCAACGTGGGCCACAACGTGTGGATGGGTTACGGGGCCTGCGTGCTCCGGGGAGTGACCGTGGGCCATAACGCGATCGTTGGCACGAGTGCGGTGGTGACGACGGACGTGCCGGAGAACGCCATCGTGGCCGGGATCCCGGCCCGGGTGATCCGGGTGCGGGAGCAGCCCACGACTTTCCGCTGGGAGTAGCTCAGCCCAGCCGACCGGCCAGGTCTGGGGCGAGGTTGCGAAGCTCCGGATCGAGTTCCTGGCCTTTCAGCGCAGCCTGAAGAGCCTGCGCGTGCGCGTGGGCTCGCTGGCGCGGGTAGTCGCCGGTCAGCTCACGGGTGATCTGAAACGCCCAGTCGCTGGCCTGCAGCGCCAGCAGCTCCCGGAGCGCCCGGTCCGAGGGCCGCCGCCCGAGGGCCAGCGCATGAAGCTCCGCCGTCCGGGCCTGCCAGGCCAGATCGGCCACGGCAGGTGCGCTCCACGTGCGCAGGTCGCCGCCCTCCCCCCAGCTGCTCACGCCGAGATCATCCGGCGCGGCCACGGGCCGATGGCGCTCGAGCGCATCGTCGAGGGTGCTCAGCTCCAGGCCCTGCCGCGCCGCCTCGTTCACGACCCCGTCGAGCCACCGGACGCCCTCGTACCACCAGTGGCCGAGCAGCTCGGTGTCCAATGCGCACACGCACATCCCTCCGTCCCGGACGCGCTCCTTGACCGAGGCCACGAAGTCGGAGGCGTGCGCCGCGACGAGTGCAGCCGCGGCCGCGGGGTCATACGGCGCTCCGTCGTTGCGCCATACCCTGTGATCCCGTGGGGTCTGGCCGTGATAGCTCCGGTAGGCAGCCGCGCTCGGGTACCCGCGCTCGCTCCACACGAGCGCCATCGTCTGCCGGTCGACCGGCCACAGAACCGGCCCGGCCTCGGTCCGCAGCGGCTCCAGATGCCGGGGATCCCCCAGCCCGAACAGCCCCGTCAGCTCCACGCATGAGGAGGCCACGCCCGCCTCCTCCATGGACTCGTCCAGCCAGGGGGCATAGCCGCATTCGGGGAGCCAGAACCCCCCGTCCCACCCCTGGAAGCGCCGCCGGTGCGAGGCGATCCCGGACTCGAGCTGGAGCGCGACGCCGGCATCGCTGGCCAGCAGCGGGAGTACGGCGTGGGTGGCTGCGGACGTCCAGCCCGCGTGGGCTCCCAGGGCGCAGAGCAGCCCGCCAGGCGTCGCGGCCAGGTAGCGCAGCCGCTCCGCCGCGGAGGCGTACTCGGCCGCCGAGCGCTCGAGCTGTGTCACCAGGGCCGGCTCGCCCCGGGCTCGGAAGTGGGCGGCGTCCAGCTCATGCGAGGCCGGCCGGACCTCGTCCAGAAAGGCCTGGCAGCGAGCCATTGCGGCGGTGTCCTCGAGCTGGTCGCAGAGCACCGGGGTGAGGGAGAGCGTGAGCGGCGCCCGTCCCAGGACGTCCAGCAGGGGGATGTAGGAGGTGGCGATCGCCTCCCAGAGCCACTCCTCGCCGAACGGCCAGGCGCCAAAGCCCTGCGGGCTGCGCAGGTGGGCGGCCGGGTCAGGTGGGGGCCACTCACCCCCTCCCTCCACGTAGGGCATGTGGGTGTGAAGGACGATTGCCAGCTCGCCGGGGCGGGGCATGACGCGGCGCCGGTCAGGCGATCTGGACGGTGGCCTCAACCTCCACCGGAATGTCGAAGGGCAGCTCCGCCGCGCCGATCGCCGAGCGGGCGTGGCGCCCGGCCTCTCCCCACAGCTCCACGATCAGGTCGCTGAAGCCGTTGATAACCGCGGGGGTGTTGCTGAAGCCGGGGGCGCAATTGACCAGGCCCAGCGCCCTGTTCCAGGCGGTCACCCGGTCCAGATCGCCCAGCTCCGCCCTGAGCGAGGCGAGCATTGAGAGGGCCGTCAGGCGGGCGGCCTCATATCCCTGCTCTGGGGTCAGCGCCGCCCCGACCTTGCCCTGCATCAGAGGCGTGGCGCCATCCACCGGCCCGTGACCTGAGACGTAAGCCGTCTGACCGACGATCCGGACGAGTTCGAACTTCCGCTCAAAGCCGGGCGGGCCGCCGAAGACGGCGGGCAGCTCCAGCCCCATCTCCACCAGACGATTCTCGACCTCGGACACCGCGGCGACTCTATCGGCCGCGGCAACGATGATTTCATCTCTGATCCTGGACCACAGCGAGCCCGGTCAGGGGCCACGGCTGCACCGCCATCCCTACGACGAGTCCTGGGTCGTCCAGGAAGGAAACCTCACCTTCGTCGCGGGTGAGGAGCGCTACTCGGCCGGCCCCGGCGACGTGATCGTCGTCCCGCCCGAGGTCCCGCACAAGTTCGTCAACGACGGGCCGGGGCGTTCAGGCATGGTGTGCATTCACGCCAGCCTCACATTTATCACCGAGTGGCTTGAGTAGGTAGCGCGTTCAGGCCTGGGTGCCGCTCAATCCCGGCACACGGCCAGGAAGTCAAGCGCCCGATCCAGCCCTTCGGGGTGGAGCGCGAAGTCGCGGCTTGAGATCGCCGGGGTAAAGCGGTCGTAGAAGGGCCTGGTGACCCGAAGCAGCTGATGCACGCGGTCCCACCGCAGCTTGAGAGCCAGGGCGTGGACCCGGAGCTTGCGGGCGTGGAACAACCCCAGCAGCTCCACGTGGCCGAACACCGTCCGGCACAACTGATCGAACTCCTGCGCCCGGTATTCGCGGACGTGCCACGGGTTGTCGGACTTGGATCGGCCCGGGCCGGCCAGTGTGAGCACGTTCGGGGTTGAGATATAGGCCACGCCGCCGGGCGTCAGGAGTCGTCTGAAGTGGCCAAGCACCGCCTCCGCATCCTGGACGTGCTCGATCGTCTGGAGGAACACGACTGCATCGAACGTCCCGGGCTGGCCGAAGTTCTCCACCATCCCACGCTCGAAGGTCAGGTTCGGCCTGCGGTAGCGCAGGCGGGCGTGGTCGTGGGCCTCGGGATTGGCGTCGACCCCTACGACTTCCTCAGCGGCCTGGGCCAGCACGTCCGATCCGTACCCCTCGCCGCAGGCCATGTCCAGGACACGCAACCCGCCGACCCGCTTGGCGATCCACTGGTAGACCGCCAGGTGGCGCCTGAACCAATAGTTCTCGGCTGGAACATCTGGCAGTGTCCGCTCGCCTGTGAGCTCAAGCGGGGGCACACCGGCCGGTTGGTTCTGTTGGACATAGGCCTGCATCAACGGGCCGAGAGGGTAATGTGAACGCGCCATGGCGGTGGTCCGGAGCGCTGAGGAGATCAGGGATGTCAACACTCGCTACCACGATGTGGCGGCGTCCTCGTACGACTCCAAGTGGGGCATCGACTTCGGGGACGTCGGCCAGGCGCAGGTTCTGGGCAAGCTCAGCAAGGTCCTCGGATCGCAGCTTGAGCGGGGCTTTGAGCGCTCGCTGGAGATCGGCGCGGGCACGGGTTATTTCAGTCTGAACCTGCTCCAGGCGGGCGTCGTGCAGGAGGCCACGTGCACCGATATCTCACCCGGGATGATGCGCACGTTGGCCATCAACGCCGCCCGGCTGGGCCTCGAGGTCAGGACGGCGCGGGCCGACGCCGAGTCGCTCCCGTTCGCGGACTCGAGCTTCGACCTGGTTCTGGGCCACGCCGTGCTCCACCACCTGCCCGACCTCGAGCGGGCGTTCAGCGAGTTTGATCGCGTGCTTCGACCCGGAGGGTGGTTCGTCTTCGCCGGCGAGCCGTCCCGGCTCGGCGACCGGCTGGCCGGCGTGCCCAAGCGCGGCGCCCGAGCCCTGGCCCCCGTGTGGCGATCGCTGCTGCGCGCAGGCCCCCTGCCGGCGGACCAGGCCGACGACGCCGGGCAAGCGGCAGACCACGCCCTGGAGCGCCTGGTCGACATCCACGCCTTCGAGCCCGGCGAACTGGTCCGTCTGGCCGAGAGGGCTGGATTCCGCGGTATCCGGATCCGGGGTGAGGAGCTCGTGGCCAACTGGTTTGGCTGGTTCAACCGCGTTCTGGAGGCCAGCGCCAATCCCGAACAGGTGCCCATGCTCTGGCGCCAGTACGCCTTCCGCGGCTATCTGGCCCTCCAGCGGTTGGACGAGCGGGTGCTGGAGCCGCGTCTCCCGCCGGCCATCTTCTACAACCTGCTGGTGGCCGGTCACAAGGACTAGGTCGGCCCCCGGTCCCGGGCGGGCCGGGCCTCCCCGAGGCGCGGCGCTCCTCTCTCGGGCCCGTGCCAGGGCGTAGTCTGGGCCTGTGCCAGATCGGTTGTCCGACGAGTTCCCCCTGTTCCCGCTGGCCATCGTGGCCCTGCCCGGGGAGGCCATCCCGCTGCACATCTTCGAGGAGCGCTACAAGACGATGATGAACGAGTGCATGCGCGATGAGAAGGAGTTCGGGATCGTGTGGCTGGCCGATGACGGCCTGCGGGAGATTGGCTGTGCCTGCACGATCGAGCGGGTCCTGGAGCGGATGGAAGACGGGCGGATCAACCTCCTGGCCCGCGGGACGCGGCCGTTCCGGGTGGTCGAGCGCCAGGGACATCTCGCGTACCCGGCCGGGGTGATCGAGTTCCTGGAGGATCGATCGGAGACGCCTGACCCCGACCTGGTGGCAGGAGCTCGCGAAGCGTACGCCCAGCTCGTGGTCCGGGCCACCGACGCGGAGCCGGACGCCGAGGAGCTGGAAGAGATGGACGCCTACGCGATGGCGGGCACCGTCGACTTCGGCCCCGACGCCAAACAGGGCCTGCTGGATCTGCGCTCCGAGAACGCCCGCCTGCGCCTGCTGACGCGGCTGTTCCAGGCCGCGGCCAAGCGCCTGGACCTGGTCGAGCGAGCCCAGGAGCGGGCTCGCTCCAACGGCAAGATCAGATTCGGCTAGGCGTTGTAGGCGATCATGGCCGCGCCGAACAGCCAGCAATAGATGGCGAACGGCCACAGGGTCCTGGTCTTGAAATACCTGGTCAGGAAGTGCACGGTCACGATCGCCGTGATGGCGGCGGCGGCGGCGGCCACCAGGGCAGCGATCCGAAGGTCGTGGGCCTGCGCGGCTGTGGCAAAGCCGCTATTGAGGTGGATCTTGCCCGTGAGATCGCCGACCTTGAGGATTCCGGCAGCCAGAATTGGCGGGGTGGCCAGAAGAAAGGCGAACCTGGCCGCGTCGCTGTGATCCAGGCCCCGAGCGAGCCCAGTCGACATGACCACCCCGTCGCGGCTGATACCGGCAATCAGAGCCGAGGTCTGGGCGGTACCGATGACCACGGACTCGCGGAACTCGAGAGTGTCGAGCCGCCGTCCGCCGTCCGGCTTGGCGCCCTCCCGCACCGCCGGCTCCCGAACCTGCGACCGCCGGCGGAAGTACTCGCCACCGGCCAGGATGAATCCGTTCACGACCAGGAAGATCGACGCGGCCAGCGGCTTGGCCAGGGCCGTCCGCACGGGGTGCTCCAAGAGGAGCCCGAGGATGCCCACCGGGATCGTGGCCAGCACGATCAGCCAGGCCAGCCGCTCGGTCGCGGTCTCGAGCCGGCGCCTGGCCAGGGTGCGGAAGAACCCCCCGATGATCTCCAGCCACGTGCGCCAGAAGTAGATCAGCAGTCCGATGGCACTCCCCACGTGCAGCATGACCACGAAGGCCAGCCACGGCGACTCCGGCTGCGACTGCCAGCGCACGATGTTGTGCCAACCGAACAGGTTCGGAAAGATGACCGTGTGCCCAAGGCTGGAGATCGGGAACAGCTCGGTCGCACCCTGAAGGACACCGAGCACGACGGCCTGGAAAATCGTGATCAGGGTCTGGTGATGGGTGGCCGCCACGGTCAACACGAGGCGGGAACCGTAGCGAGTCGCGTCTAACCGGGACCTAAGCCCCGCCTACCCCTTGAGCCCGCAGGCCTGCTGGGAGGCCCTGAGGGAAAACTGGAGGACCTGGGCCAAAAGCGGGTGGTGAGCCGCCGCCGTGTCGGGGAACGACACGCTCCCGTAGGGGAGCACGATGTAGTAGTGAAAGACGCTGTTGGGAGGCGGCAGGATGCGCAGCCCCGCGTCCCCGTCCAGGGCCGTGGCCAGGTCTCGGGCCTGGAGCAGCAGTGGATCGGCCAGCGGCTTGGCCCGGCCGCCGTTGCAGCTGATCGTCCCGGAGTCGTTGACCAGCAGCGCCAGCTGCGCACCCCGGTGCTGGCCAGATGGCCGGCGGGTCAGAAGGAACAGATCCGCGCCCTTGATGCTCTCGCCGCAGCCGACAAGCGTCAGCACGACAGCCAGGGCGCCCAGGACCCTGGCCAGATGGGGAATGCTTCGCCCAGCCCGACTCATGCCGTCACGGTAATCGACGCCCCACCTCGGCGGGGGTCGCCACCGCCCCAGAAGCGTCCCTCCTGGTCGCGCTGCACCGCCTGGACTCCGCCGAAGAACAGGTTGAGATCCCGGAAACGGGCCAGCGCCTGACCGGCCGCCTCCAGCGGCGCCGTGTCGATACCCGGCTCGGTATAGGTCACGCCGTCCTCGAAGTGAACTCTCGGCGCCTGGACGGCCTCGGGGGCCAGGATGCCCTGATCAATCACACGCACGATCGTCTGGAGGATGGCGGATCTGATCCGATTGGAGCCGGCGCTGCCGAGGACCAGCTCGGCCACCCCGTCCTTCAGCACCGCCGTGGGAGCCATCATGCTGGGGAGTCGCCGGCCGGGAGGATGGCGATGGTATCCCAGCGGATTCAGGTCCTGCTCGCCCAACATGTTGTTCAGATGAAGCCCCGTTCCGGGCACGACCACGCCCGAGCAGGAGCCGTTCGAGCAGGTCACCGAGCACGCCCAGCCCTCACGGTCGGTGGCCGCGATGTGGGTGGTCGAGCCCAGTGGGGCCTGGCCCAGGAACCGGCTGACGAATTCCTGGTCATCCAGCCCGGCCAGGAACCCAGCCGTCCGCGCCTCCTGGGTCCGCCGCATGACCTCGACGACCCGCTCGATCGTCGGCGGATCCGGGGACTGGTCAAGCCAGGACAGGGCGAGCGCGATCAGGATGCCCCCGGCCGAGGGGGGCGGGTTGGTGGCCACCTCCCGACCCCGGTAGGCCACCCGGATCGGCTCGCGGTCGATCACCTCATAGGCCGCCAGGTCCTGCGCGGTGAGCATCCCGCCCCGATCGGCGAGCCACTCCGCCGCGGCCGCCGCGATGTCGCCGGTGTAGAACGGGGCCGGGCCGTCGGCCGCGAGTCGCTCCAGCGCGTCCGCCAGCTCGGGCTGGCGGAGCGTGTCCCCAGTCCGCAGCAGCTCGCCCTCCGGGGCGAACAGAGCCCCGCACTCGCTGGTCGAGGTGAGGATGCCGGCCAGGATCTCGATCAGGTAGCCCTGCTGAGCGGTGACCACGACCCCGTCACGGGCCAGCCGCACAGCTGACTTGGCCAGTTCGGCCAGGGGCATCCGCCCGTAGCGCGCGGCGGCCGCGTGGACACCGGCGGGCATTCCATACGTACCCACCGAGGCCGCGCCGATGTTGAACACCTGGATCGCGTCCCCGAAGGAGATCGTGATCGGGATCAGCTCCTCCCGGGCCGCGGGATCGCTGCCCCGCCCGGGGGCCTCGACGAAGAAGTCGAGCAGCGTGGGGTCACGGCCTGGCTCGAGGACAAGCATGTATCCGCCGGCGCCCAGACCCGTGAGGACCGGCTCGCAGACCAGCGAGGCCAGGACCGCCGCCACGGCCGCGTCGACGGCGTTTCCGCCCTCCCGCACCACATCCGCCCCAGCCTGCGCGGTCAGCGGATGGCCGGCCGCGATCACGCCGAGCTGGTTGGACGATCCGCCGCCTGCCATGGCGGGCAGGCTACCCGCCGCCTACCTTCTGGGGATGAACTCCGGTACGTCCAGCTCGAGCGCCGGCCGCTCCCGAACTCGCCGGACGCGGGGCTCGCCGCCCGGTTCCCGCAGGACGGAGCGCGGCTGTTCGGCCCGCTCACCCAGGCCGGGGCGCCCTGTCCTGACGCTTCTGAGCCCACTGTCTCCGTAGCCGGTGGCCACGACGGTCACCCACACCTGATCCTCAATCTTCTCGTCCAGCATGGCGCCGAAGATGATGTTCGACTCGGGATGGGCAGCCTCGGCCACGGCCTTGGCGGCCTCGTTGACCTCCCACAGGGACAGGTCGGGTCCGCCGGTGATCGAGAGCAGGATCGAGCGAGCGCCCTCGATGCTCGTCTCCAGCAGCGGCGACGCCACGGCCCGCTCGGAGGCCTCGATCGCCCGCCGCTCACCCGTGCCCATGCCGATGCCCAGGAGCGCCGTCCCCGCGGCCGACATGATCGTGCGCACGTCGGCGAAGTCAAGGTTGATGAGCCCAGGCAGGGTGACCAGGTCGGAGATGCCCTGGACGCCCTGGCGCAGCACGTCGTCGGCCACGCGGAAGGCGTCAACCATGGACGTGTTCTTGTCCAACACGGACAGCAGCCGGTTGTTGGGCACCACGATCAGCGTGTCGACCTCTTCGCTCAGGGCGGCGATGCCCTCCTCGGCCTGCTGGCGGCGCCTGCTGCCCTCGAACTGGAACGGACGGGTGACGATGCCGACGGTCAGCGCGCCGAGCTCCCGGGCGACGTGCGCCACGATCGGCGCAGCCCCGGTCCCGGTCCCGCCACCGGCTCCGGCGGCGATGAACACCATGTCCGCTCCCCGGAGCATCGCCTTGATCTGGTCGTACTCCTCATGGGCGGCGCGCCGGCCCAGATCCGGATCGGACCCGGACCCCAGACCGCGGGTCACCGCGTCGCCGATGTGCAGCGTCTCATGAGCCGCTGAGAGCTGGAGCGACTGCAGGTCGGTGTTGATGGCCAGGAACTCGACGCCCTCAACCTCTGCCTCGACCATCCGGTTGACGGCGTTGACGCCCGCGCCACCGACGCCCACGACCCGGATCACCGGCCGGCCGAACGCCGGCATGCCGACGGTCGGCTCGGGCGAGCGCCGCGGTCGGGCGAACGGATCGATCGTCGGGGCAGCCGGCTCCTGCCGGGTCGGCGGATCGAGCAGGCTCTGGGGAATGTCAGAGGCAAAGGCCTGGCGCAGGCGCTCCTGCGGGGTCGGGATCTCAGGCGCCGCCTGCTCCGAGGCAGCCTCGGTGGCCCGCGCCGCCGGGGTCTCGGCCGGCGGGACCTCCTCGCGCCGCTTGGCCGGCTTCTTTGCGCCGGGCTTCTTTGAGCCCGGCGCGTCCTCGGTCGTCTTGCGGAACAGAGCCGCCAGGGGGCCTTCGCGCATGCTGGCGCGCTTACCTGCTGGCATGACCTAAGACCTCCTTCGCGAGCTGCCGATATGCATGCGCGGCGGTTCCATCCGGATCGTACTTCAGCACCGACATGCCCTTGACCGGTGCCTCGGCGAATCGGATCGTCTTCCGAATCCGGGAGGCGAACACTCGGTCACCGAAGTTCTCCTCCAGCAGCTCGATGGCCTCCTTGGCGTGGAGCGTGCGGGTGTCGACCATCGTGGGGAGGATGCCCACAATGTCAACCTCCGGGTTGAGGTTCTCTCGGATCATCGCGAGTGTGTTCTGGAGCTGGACCAGGCCGCGCATCGACAGATATTCGCACTGGACGGGGACGATCACCTTGTTGGCCGCCGTGAGCGCGTTGATCGTGAGCAAACCCAGGCTCGGCGGAGTGTCAATGAAGACGAAGTCGTAGTCCTCGTCCACCTCCCCGAGGGCCTTCTGGAGCGAGCGCTCGCGGCCGATCATCGTGGACATCGCGATCTCAGCCCCCGCCAGGTCGATCGAGGAGCAGGCGATGTCCACCTCGCGCTTGCGAATCACCTCCCGGATCGAGATGTGATGGACCAGCACGTCATACAGCGACTTCTCCAGGGAATCGGGATCGATCCCCTGGGACATCGTCAGGTTGCCCTGCGGATCCATGTCGCAGCACAGGACACGGTGGCCCTCCTCGGCGAAGGCCACGGCCAGGTTCAGCGTGGTAGTGGTCTTGGCGACGCCGCCCTTCTGGTTGGCGAACGCGATCACCTTCTTCACGAGAGGCTCCGATGCGTGAGGGGACTCATACCTCGCTCCTATTCGCACGATCACCCCGGAATCCTCCGCGGGGCTGCGGAATCGTGCCTACCCCTTGATCGCGCCCCGATAAGCCTGAGCCGCTCCCTCAGACGACCGGCTCAAGCAGATCTATCGCGTCATGGCGGCGGTCGAACTCGATGCCCGGACGATCAGGATCGCAGTCGGGGCGCTCAGCCAGCCGCTCGAAGGTGGGTGCGATCAGCCCGTGGACGGCCGGAGGTTCACCCTCGAGCCGGACCCTGCGAAGGTGCACCCACTGCGGAACTGCCCCCCTAGCTACGCTGGCTGCGGTGTCCGACCTGTTTGAAAAGCGGCTGCTGTTCGTCATGGGCAAGGGCGGCGTGGGGAAATCGACGGCGGCGATCACGCTCGGATTGGTGGCCGCTCGGCGAGGTCTGCGCACCGTGGTGGCCGAACTGGCCAGCCAGGAGCGAGCCCAACGGGTGTTTGAACAGAACGGGGAGCTGTTCCGTGAGCTCCGGCTGGCCAACAACCTGTTCACGATCTCGGTCGATCCACAGCACGCGATGGAGGAATACCTCCAGGTCAAGGTGGGCCCGCTGGGCGCGGCCCTGTCCTCCAGCCGCCTGTTCTCAGCCTTTGCGATGGCCACCCCAGGGATGCGCGATCTCCTCAGCATCGGCAAGGTGTGGGAGCTGGCCCAATTCGAGCGCCGGACCAGGGGGGCCGCCCCCTACGACCTGGTGATCGTCGACGCTCCGGCAACCGGCCACGGCATCGGCCTCCTGCGCACCCCGGCCACCTTCGGCACCATCGCCCGGGTTGGTCCGATCGCCCACCAGGCCCAGACAATCGCTGAGACGATCGCCAACCGCTCGGTGACCGGGGTGGTGGCCGTGACAACGGCCGAGGAGATGCCGGTAAATGAGACGATCGGGCTGCGTCAGGCGCTGAACGACGACGGCCTGGAGCTCGACCTGGTGATCGTCAATGGCCTCTATCCGGCCCGCTTTGGACCCGACGATCTGGGCGAGCTGACGGCAGCGCTCGAGCGCGCCCGCTCGCGGCGGTCACGCTCGGCGCTGAGAGCGGCCCTGTCCGAGCAGGCCCGGGTGCGCATCCAGCAGGAGCAGCGTGCTCGCCTGCATTCCGAGGTCAACGGTCGCCTGGCCGACCTGCCGTACGTATTCGCCGAGCAGGTCGGCCCCGAGCAGCTCGGAGCGCTGGCGGACAGACTGGCCGCCCAGCTGGCCGGCAGCGAGAAGGCTGCGACATGATCGCCGAGCTGCTTGACGGTAAGCGGGTCTGCATCTGCGCCGGCTCCGGCGGGGTTGGCAAGACGACCACGTCGGCCGCGATCGCGTTGGGCATGGCGAAGCGAGGGGCCAAGGTGGCAGTGGTCACGATCGACCCGGCCAACCGGCTGGCGGGCGCGCTGGGCCTGGACGACCTGGACAACGAGCCCCACAGAGTGCCGGCCGAGCAGCTGACCGGCACCGAGGTCACCGGCGAGCTCTGGGCCATGATGCTCGACCCCAAGCGGACGTTCGACGAGCTGATCGAGCGGCTGGCTCCCGACCCCGAGCGGGTGCAGGACATCAAGGCCAACCGGGTGTACAGCGAACTGTCCAGCGCGGTGTCGGGGTCCCAGGAGTTCACCGCAATGGCCAAGCTGTACGAGCTCGACCAGGAGGGCGAGTTTGACCTCCTCGTCCTGGACACGCCCCCCTCGCGAAACGCGCTGGATTTCCTGGAGGCGCCCCGGCGGTTGAACGCGTTCCTGGAGGGACGGATGCTCCAGGCGCTGGTCCGGCCCACCGGGCTGGGAATGCGCGTACTCGGCCTGGGGACGACCCCCCTGCTGGCCGCACTGCGCCGGGTCACCGGGGTCGACCTGGTGGCCGACCTGGGCCGGTTCTTCCAGCTGCTGAGCGGGATGACCCAGGGATTCAGCCAGCGGGCCACGGGCGTACAGGAGCTCTTGAGCGCTCCCACGACGGCCTTCCTGGTCGTCACCTCGGCCGAGCGAGAGCCGATCGACGAGGCGATCTGGTTTCACCGCATGATCACGGAGGAGGGGTTCCGGTTCGCCGGCGTGGTGGTCAACCGCGTCCATCACGACCTCCTGACCGACCGGGACATGCTGGGAGAGCGCGAGCCGGGTGACGTCAGGCGGGGGCTGACCCGGGTCCTGTCCGACGATCTGGCCAGCCGGGTGGCCGAGAACTTCGTCGACTACCACCGGCTGGCCGAGCGCGACAACCACAACCTGTCCCGGCTGGAGGAGACCCTGGACGGACAGCCTCTGGTCATGGTCCCCCAGCTCGATGACGACATCCATGACCTGCAGGGGCTCCAGGACGTCCACCGCTACCTGTTCGCGGCGGGCAAGGAGCGAGACCGGCTGATCGCCGAGCTGGTGGCCTGAGCCGCGCGGCGTCTCCTACGAGCGCACGACCCCGGTCGTGTTCAGAAAGGCCTGCCGCGCGCTCTCGAGCGTGGCCAACCCGGCCGACCGATCTCCCCAGCCCGTCACCTCTGAGTGGCGATCTTGGTCGAGGTCCTTATAGACGGTGAAGAAATGGGTGATCTCGGCCCGGAGCTGGGCCGGCATGTCGTCGATCTCCTCCAGATGGTTCCACCCGGGGTCGCTGCACGGCACGCAGATGAGGTGCGGGTCATCCCCCTTCTCGTCGGCCATCTGGAGCTCGCCGAGCACCTTGGCGGGGACGATGCAGCCGGGGAAGGTGGGCTCTGAGACGCACACCAGCACATCCAGCGGGTCGCCGTCAGGTGCGAGCGTCTCCGGAACGTAGCCGTAGTCGGTCGGATACACGACCGAGGCCGACAGGAACCGATCCAGCTTGACACCCCCCAGCACCGGGTCGTACTCGTACTTGTTCCGGCTCCCCTTGGGAATCTCCACCACGCACGTCAGCTCAACCGCGATCGCCGGCACCGGAACCCGTCAGTTCATGCGGTTTCGCGACACGGCCAGGCACGCCTCGCACAGCGGCCACGGCGGATTCCACGGATACCCGGTGACGTCCTGGCCGCACAGCGCCGTATCGGGGTCCTGCTCGCCCACCAGGTGACACAGCTCGTCGAAGCCGTCCTTGCTGACGCCCGGGACGTTCCAGCACGCCGGGTGGACGTTGGGCGTCTTGACCGGGGTTGCGGCGCTCATCACGCGGGCCAGCATACGCCGCTTGGCTACCCGGCCGAGGAGGTGCGTGAACGTCAGGCGGGGGCGCCGGCCAGGTCCTCGGCCAGCACGGAGTCGGCCACGCCGACCAGGTCGGGTTGGAGGTGACCACACAGAGTGTCCCGCAACAGCGCCCTCAGATACTCGCTCATCTCCCCGACGAGCTCGGCCGAGTCGCCCTCATCTGCCATCCCGGTGACGGCCGCGCTTTCAAGCGACACGGCAGCCGCCACCCGCTCGGCCAGGTTGCCGCGGTCCTCGGGCCGGCCGCAGATCAGGGCCAGTCGCTGGGGCAGCCTGGTGCTCCCAGGTCCCTCGGGCTCGAGCAGCGCCCGCAACGCGAGCAGGTAGTCGCTCAGGGCATGGAGCGGGCTGCTCCGCTCGCATCCCATCTCAAACCGGGACAGGGCCCAGGCAAGTTCGGGGGACCCGAAGGACCCGTTGGCGAGGGCTGGCAGGCGGCGTCCCATGAGCTCGCAGAAGCCGCGGAACTCGTCCTCGTGACCGTCGGCGAGCAGCGTCCTGGCCACTCCGGGTCGGGCCCCCGTCCCCAGCGCGGCGGGTCGCCAGACTCCGTAATCAACCCGACCCCAGGCCAGCGGGCCCAGCCCGTACCTCCCGCGCTCAAACAGTCGCGCCGCGGTCAGCAGATGGGAGAAGCGGCTTACGGCCGTCAGCCACGGCAGTGAGTCCGTCCGCTCCTGGGTGGTCGTGAGCACCGCGAGCACCCGCGGCTCCTCATCCTCGTCCCAGACCACCTCCGACGGGGCATCCTCCAGGCGGTCGCCCCGAACGAGCGACAGCCCGTCGCCGAGTTCGAGCTTCCATGTCCGCTCCTCGAGGGCCAGGCCGACCAGGGGGGCGATCACCGTGGTCAGCGCCCGGTCGGCCAGGAGGGCCTTCTCGAGCTCCTCGTACGCGACCTGGAAACGGTTCGAATCGAAGCCGAAATCACTTCGCTCGGAAAACACGCGGTCCAGAAAGGTCAGCAGGACCGCGTCGGCGCGGTCGCGGGGCTGGTCCGGGACCTGGTCAGCGCCCCGCATGCTCAGGTAGCTGCTCGCTCGGCTGCGCTCGGCCAGCGCCCGCGCGGCCGGTGCGTAGCTGGCCAGGCCGGACAGCAGGCCCATCCGGTGCTCGATGAACGTTCCGGTCAGCGCGCGGTAGCAGTACAGCGGAGGGTTGCCGCGCCGACCTTCGCTCGCCTCGATCACCTCGAAGGGAATCTCGGCGCCCTCGGCGCGCTCGGCGGCCAGGGCGGCGGCCGTTTCAGCGGTGAAGGACCGAAGCAGCTCGTGCAGGGCGGGGTCGCGCACGATGGCCCGATTTCGCCCTCCGACCCGACCCTCCTGCTCCCGAAGGCCGGCTTGCAGTCTCAGCTGCTGCCGGGCCGCTCGATCTCGGCCAGGTGAGCCACGTTCTCGACGTCGGCGGCGTCATCGCTGGCGCCGGCGGCGAACCAGGCGTCCAGGATCTCCCCCAGCTCGGCCTGGGAGGTCAGCCGCAGGCTGAGCGCCAGCACGTTGGCGTCGTTCCATCGCCGCGCCCCGTCGGCCGTGCCGGCATCGGCGCACAGCGCCGCTCTGATCCCAGCCACCTTGTTGGCGGCGATCGACGCGCCGGTTCCGGTCCAGCAGGCCACGATCGCCTGATCGGCCCGGCCGGCGGCCACGTCGCGGGCCGCCTCCGCACTGGCCCAGGCCCAGTCCGGGCGTTCGTGCGGGACGTACGCTCCGTGGAGGATCGGCTCGTGCCCGCGCCGGCGGAGCTCGTCCGGGATCGCCTGAGCGACCCCGGTCAGCTCGTCGGCGGCCAGCGCGATTCGCATCCGCCGCGAAGGCGGCTAGACAGCGGCGACCGCGGGCTCGCGCTCGAGGTCGCCCTCGGCGTCGGGCTCGCCGGGATCGCAGCCCAGCCACTGACGCCCGTAGGCGCGCATGTCCTCAATCAGCGGAACCAGTGCCCGGCCCTTGTCGGTCAGGGCGTACTCGACGCGAGGCGGAACCTCCGGGAAGGTCTGGCGTTTCACGATCCCCGCCTCCTCAAGTGCCCGGAGGCGTAGGGACAGGGTTCGGGGGCTGATGCCCCGCAACGACCGCTCGAGCTCACAGAAGCGAGACCGACCTTCGGCCAGGTCCCGGATCACCAGCAGGGTCCACTTTCCGCACACGATCTCGGCCGTGCGACAGACCGGACACGAGTTATCGGAAGCCATTGGAACCTCGATTCTAGCGCAATGCTTCATGAACTGAAGCACGGCCGGGGGGAGGCCCGGGTCCGGCCCCAGGCGCGCGGGGCTAGAGGCCGACCGGCGGCGGAGTGGAGCGGCCCCCGCCCGGCGGGGTCTGAGCCCCGTTCATGGCCAGGGCCGGGGCTACCGCCAGCTCCTCGTCAAGCGTCTCGTCCCGGCGCTCGACGGGCGCGACGGGCCCGCCCGCCGCATCGACCAGATCGTCCATGCTCGTGGCCGTCCGGCCCTCGGCCACGACCAGAAGCTTGAAGTCGTGCGGGCTTGAGGCCGTGCGGAGTGCGTCCTCCATGCTGATGCGGCCGGCCTGGTAGAAGCCGAGCAGGGCCTGATCGAATGTCTGCATCCCGTAGTAGGCGCCCTCGGAGATGACCTCGGGCAGTCGGCCGGTCTGCTCGGGGTCCATGATCATGTCCCGGGCCCGGCCGGTCATGCGCAGGATCTCGCACACGGCTACGCGCCCGTCGCCGTCGATCGTCGGCACGAGGCGCTGAGAGACGACTCCTCTAAGCGTGCCGGCGAGCATCGCCCGGGCCTGATCCTGCTCGTGCGGTTGGAAGAAGTCGATGATCCGGTTGACGCTCTCGGTTGCGTCCAGGGTGTGGACCGTGGACAGGACCAGGTGCCCGGTCTCGGCTGCTGACAGCGCGGTGCGAACGGTTTCCTCGTCACGCATCTCGCCGATCAGGATCACATCGGGGTCCTGGCGCAGAACCCGCCGCATGGCCCGGGCGAACGAGGCGGTGTCCATGCCCACCTCACGCTGGTTGATCAGCGATTTGCGGTCGGAGTGGAGGTACTCGATCGGGTCCTCAATCGTCACGATGTGCCGCGCCTTGGTGGCGTTGATGTGGGCGATCATGGCCGCCAGGGTGGTGGACTTGCCCGAGCCCGTGGTGCCCGTGAGCAGGATCAGCCCACGCTCCTCGTCGGCCAGCTCGGCGATCACCGGTGGCAGGTCCAGCTCGGTGACCGTACGGACGGCGAAGGGGATCACCCGGGCAACGATTGAGATCGCGCCGCGCTGCCGGAAGGCGTTGACCCGGAAGCGGGCCAGGCCCGGAACGGCGTAGGCGAAGTCGACCTCGCCCTCCCTGTCGAACTCCTCCACCTTCCCCGCCTGCTCGGTGAGCATCTGGTGCAGGGTGCCCTCAAGGTCCTCGGCCTTCAGGACCTCATATTCCTCAAGCGGACTCAGGTGGCCGTGAATTCGGCCCAGGGGCTTTGAGCCCACCTTCAGATGGAGATCAGACCCCTCGCGGCGAACGAGCAGACCCAGGGCCTCGTGGAGATCGAGCATGCTTGCTTGATCGGCCACTGGCGGCAAGGGCTTGAAGGCCGGAACGAACGGCTGGACGGGGTGCGGGCCCTTGCCGATGATTTCTGCACATTCGCTCCGCGAGCCCTGCCACCGCGTGCAGGAAGGTGCGGATATCGACCATTTCTGCACATCGGCGTTCTGCGAGTCCCGGCGCGCATGCATAAAGTGCGACCCGCACGCAGTGGTGAGCCGATCTCCCTGGCCGATCCGCTCGCCGGGGAGCCGGAAGCCGGCGCCTAAGCGACGTCGCGCAGCTTCTGGGCCTCGGCCAGAGACTGCAGCTTCTTGAGCGACTGGTTCTCGATCTGTCGGATGCGCTCACGCGTGACGTTGAACGTCCGCCCAACCTCATCCAGCGTGCGGGGATGCTCGCCGCCGAGGCCGTAGCGGAGCTCCAGCACGCGGCGCTCGCGGTAGCTCAGGTTCTCGAGGGCCTCGCGCAGGGCCTCCTTGGTCAGGATCTCGGCCGCCCGCTCGTACGGTGACTCGGCGCGCTCGTCGGCGATGAACTGCCCGAACTCGGACTCCTCCTCATCGCCCACCGGCTTCTCCAGGGACACCGGCGCCTGGGCTGAGCGCTTGATCGACTCGACCTCATCGGGCTCGATGCCCGTGACCTCGGCGATCTCCTCGGCGGTCGGCTCGCGACCCAGTTCCGTGACCAGCTTGCGCTCGGCCCGTCCGATCTTGTTCAGCTTCTCCACGACGTGGACCGGGATCCGGATCGTCCGCGCCTTGTCGGCCAGCGCCCGGGCGATCGCCTGGCGGATCCACCAGGTGGCGTAGGTGGAGAACTTGAAGCCCTTGCGGTAGTCGAACTTCTCCGCCGCCCGGACCAGCCCCAGAGTGCCCTCCTGAATCAGGTCCAGGAACGGCAGGCCCTGGTTGCGGTAGTTCTTGGCGATAGAAACCACCAGGCGAAGGTTGGACTCGACCATCTTCTGTTTGGCGTCCAGGTCGCCGCGCTCGATCCGCTTGGCCAGGTCGACCTCCTCCTGGGCGGTCAGGAGCCTGACCTTCCCGATGTCCTTCAGGAACAGCTGAAGGGAGTCGGTCGTCATGTCTGGCTTCAGGTCGAGCGGCGTCTTGGGCTTGCGACGGCCCCGCTTGTCAGGCGCCCGCTCCAGATCCGCAGCGGCAATGGCAGGGTCGAGCTCCTCGACGAGCTCGATCTCGGCTCGCTCCAGGAATCCGTGCAGCTCTTCGACGTCCGCCTCGTCCAGGTCAAGCTCGGAGACGGCGCCGGTGATCTCGGCGTAGGTCAGCACTCCGAGCTGCTGGCCGCGGTTTACGAGGGACTTGATCTCTTCCAGTTCCTGAAGGTCCGCTACTGACATCGCATTTCCGTTCGGTTGTGGGCACCGCCGTCACGGGAGCTGACGGTGCAAGGGATCAATACTCCAGGCGCGCTGGAGGCCGCAGGCACGCCAGTCAAACACATCATAGCCGCTATAAATTGGTCCAAAGTTTGGCTCGGGGCTGGTTCTTCTCCAAAGAATTTCGGGCTTTCGTGGCTCTGACTTAACGTCAAAACCGGCCCAGGGTTTCAGAATTGGCCGAAAATCCGCAATCAATCGATTCGCAATGACCGCCACCCTTCACACCAGCGCGCGCCAGCGGTGCGCCATGATTGACCTGAATGGCTGACCAGCGCCAGTCTGACGTGCTGGGAGCGCTGCCGCGGACGCGTCCGCATCGGCGGAGCGCCAAGCGCCCGGAGCGGCCCGGTGAGACGACCGGAAAGCCCCGGGCGGCCACCCGAGCGACCAGCCCCTCCGCCCCGCAGAGGGGCAATGCGCCCTCCGCCTCGGCAGGTCGCCCCAAGTCCAAACCCCGGACGGCCGCCGGCTCGCGCTCCGGGCCCCGGGCTGTGGGCGGTTCGCGCTCCGCCGCCAGCACCAGGAGCAAGGCCGACCGGCTGCGCCAGCCCCCGCAGCCCCGCGGGATCCCGTCGCAGCCCCGCTCGCCCGTTCCCTCCACGCCGCATCCCCCGGAGATCCTGGGCACGTTCGTTCAGGCAGCGGCTGAATTGACGGAGATCGGGCTCTCGCTGGGGGCTCAGCTCCTCCGTCGGGCCGTGGCCCGGCTGCCGCGACCGTAGCCGCGCCCGGCCACATTACGTATACTGCCGCGCCGTCCAGCCGAACGGCCTTCCCTCCGCGGAGGGCCGGCGGGGGAACCACTTGCGGGTCAAACATCCGTAGGGGCGAATCGGCCCACGTGGGCCGTAGCGTCGGAAGCGACGCGAGCCCGTCAGCTCACCCCGTAGGCGACAACCACATGGAGTTGCGGATCGGAACGTGCTGCGTCGGGTCAACACATATCTGAACCTGCGGTGGCTGACCGCGGCCGCGGTCGCCGCCGCCGGGCTGGTGCTGCCGGCTCTGGGCCTGGCCAGCACCAACGGCTCGGGCGGCGGGGGCGTCGGCCCCACGACCACGACCCAGAGCGGCAACCGAACGGTCAGCGACAGCGGCAATGGCGTGACGATCACCACCCGGGCCTCCGGTTTCATGGGCAAGAACATGACCTTCACCGGCTCGGTCCCCAGCTCGGACGCCGGCAAGGTCGTGGAGATCCAACGCTTTGGCCACCACACCGGCGGCCAGTGGGCGGGCACCAGCCACGCCACAATCAGCTCGGACGGCTCGTTCACCGCCCACTGGAAATCGAACCGGCCCGGATCGCTCGCCTTCCGAGCCGTGGTCAGCAGCGGGGCCGCCAGCACCGCCAGGTCGTCCTGGCCCACGGTCAGCGTGGTCGTCTACCGGATGGCGATCGCCACCATCTACGGCCCCGGCTTCTGGGGTTCCAGGACTGCCTGCGGGCAGAAGCTTCACAAGACGACGCTCGGCGTGGCTCACCGCACGCTCCCCTGCGGGACCCGCGTTTCGATCTATTACAACGGGCGGACCATCGTCGTGCCGGTCATTGACCGAGGGCCCTACGCCAACGGCGCGGATTGGGACCTCACGACGGCTACGGCCCGCGCGCTCGGCATGGACACCACGTCCAACGTCGGGGGCGCGACAATGCCCGGGAACTGACGGCTTCAGAGCTCATCACGATCGAGCAGGCGCTAACGGCAGTCCTGGCCGCTGTCCGTCCGCTCCCCACCGAGCGGGTTCACGTCACCGCGGCACTGGACCGGGTCCTGGCCCAGGACATCCAGGCCCTCGGCGACGTCCCGCCCTTCGCCGCGTCGGCGATGGACGGGTATGCGCTGCGGGCCGTGGAGAAGGGTGCCGAGTTGAGAGTGGTGGGCGAGTCGAAGGCGGGCACCCCCACCTCCCAGCGCTTGGCCGACGGTGAGGCGATCAGGATCTCCACCGGCGCGGCCGTTCCGGACGGCGCCGAGGCGGTCGTCCCCCAGGAGGTCGTGGATCGCGGCGACGACGTGATCAGGACGCTGGCTCCCGTCGCCGCCGGGGACAACATCCGGCCCGCGGGAGAGGTGATGGCCAGTGGCTCGAAGGTCCTGAGCCGTGGCACGCGGTTGGGCCCGGCCGAGGTCGCCGCGGCGATCGGGGCCGGCCTGGCTGAGGTCGAGGTGGCCCGGCGCCCTCGGATACAGGTGCTGTCCACCGGGGACGAGCTCCGCGCGCCGGGCGAGCCACTCGGCCCGGGAGAGATCCACAACTCCAACGGCCCGATGCTCGTGGGGCTGGCTGAGCACGCCGGCGCCTCGACCACCGACCTGGCCTCGCTCCCCGACGACCCACGGGCCACCGAGGATGGGCTCAGGGACGCGCTGGAGGAGGCGGAGGTCGTGATCGTGGCCGGTGGCGTCTCGGTGGGGCCGCACGACCACGTCAGGCCGGCCCTGGAGCGACTGGGCGTCGCGGAGGAGTTCTGGGGCGTGGCGCTGCAGCCGGGCAAGCCCACCTGGTTCGGGACCGTTGAGGACCGGCTCGTGTTCGGCCTGCCCGGTAACCCGGTGTCCGCCGCTGTGACATTCACCCTGTTCGTGGCCCCGGCCATCGCTGCCCTCCAGGGGGCGCCGCCCACGGCCTCTCAGCCGGCCCAGGCGACGTTGGGGGCGCCCGTGAGGCAGAACCCTCGCCGCGAACAGGCGGTGCGCGTCCGCCTGGAGGATCGAGACGGAGCGCCGGTGGCGGTTCCCAACGGCGCCCAGGACTCGCACGTGATCACCTCTCTGGTCGGCGCCGGGGCGCTGGCGCTGATCCCGCCCGGCCAGGGAACCCTCGAGCCTGGAACCGTGGTGGCGCTGCGGCCGCTACCTCGCTGAGACACTTCAGCCGATGTGGTCTCTGCTCCTCGCCCTCGCCGCCCTGGCCGGCCTTCTGGTCGGCCGCCGCCGAAGCCGGCGCAAACTGCCCGCCTCCGCGGCCATCGTGTCGCCCCGTAAATCGACCGTCACGGCATCGGATGGCGCAGTCCGATCGGTGCAGAGCGCGGAACTGACGCTGCCTCGGGACAAACTCGAGCAGCTGTGGGCGGTCCCGAACCTGGAGAACCTGGCGCGGACCTACTGGCTGTTCCTGACCCGCATGACGCTTGGGCTGATCCGCGTCGTTTACGGCGAGGACGAGCGGTCCGTGGTCTTCCTGGCCCGACCGTTCACGCTACTGCGCTTTGAGGCTCCCGAGTATGTGGTTGAGCCCGATCACGGAAAGGTGCTTTGGAGAATCCAGGGCGGCCTGCTCGTGGCCCGGGCGGGCCGAGGCTCGGGTTACCTGGCGCTCGACGTCCGCCGGCTGGACCAGCCAAACGGCAGCGACAAGGGCAAGGTCCGGATCGAGGTCGAGGTGGCGAACTTCTATCCCGCGATCGCCTCGGGGTTCAGCATGCCGGTCTACGAGGCCACCCAGTCGGCCATTCACGTGCTGGTGACCCATGCCTTCCTGCGCTCGCTGGCCAGGCTGAAGCTGGCCCGATCGAAGGTGGGCCGGCTTCGCTGGCTGAGCGGCGCCCAGGCCGTGGCCACGGCAGCCGCGAGGGCCCGGCGCTCGGTTACGCACGGCGAGGACCAGCCGGCCGATCACCCCGAGCGGCGACACGCCGCCCAGCCATAGCGCGGGACGCCCGGCCTAGCCGTAGCGCACGCCGCTGAGCGCGCGCATCTTGGCCCGGTCGTGCCGGGCGGCGATTCGACGCACGGTCCCCGAGCGCGACCGCATCACGAGTGACTCGGTCGTGGCCCCGTGGTCGCCCTGATAGCGGACCCCCTGGAGCACGTCTCCCTCAGTCACGCCGGTGGCGGAGAAGAACACGTCGTCGCCGGCCACCAGGTCGTCACAGTTCAGCACTCGCTCCAGGTCGTACCCCGCATCGCGTGCGGCCTGGCGCTCCTCGTCATTGCGTGGCCACAGACGGCCCAGGAGCTGCCCGCCGGTGCATTTGATCGCCGCAGCCGAGATCACGCCCTCCGGGGTACCGCCGATCCCCCACAGCAGATCGACCCGCGAGTTGTCGCTGACCGCCAGCAGCGAAGCCGCGACGTCCCCGTCCAGGATCAGGCGCACCCGGGCGCCGGCCTCGCGGACCTCCTCCATCGTCTGATGGTGCCGCTCGCGGTCCAACATCACCACCATCACGTCCCGGATGTCCACGCCCCGGCGCTCGGCCACCCGGGCCAGTGTCTCCCGGAGAGGCTGGTCCAGATCGAGCAGGTCGGCGATCTCCGGGCCGCCGGCGATCTTCTCCATGTACACGCACGGCCCAGGGTCGAACATCGTGCCCCGCCCCGACAGGGCGATCACTGAGATCGCGTTGGGCATGCCCATCGCGGTCAGCCGGGTGCCCTCCAGCGGGTCGACGGCAATGTCGACCTGCGGGGGGCTACCGTCCCCGATCCGCTCGCCGTTGAACAGCATCGGGGCCTCGTCCTTCTCCCCCTCCCCGATCACGACCACGCCGTCCATGGCCACCGACTCGAGCATCGCCCGCATCGCATCCACGGCCGCCTGATCGGCCCCCTCCTTATCGCCGCGGCCCACCATTCTGGCCGCCGCCAGCGCGGCCGACTCGGTCACGCGCACCAGCTCCAGGGCCAGGTTCCGGTCGGGTCGCATGCCCGCGCTCTGTCCGTCGCCCATGGTCGTGCTCTTCTCACCGCCCATCTTCGGCTCCTTGTCCTCCCGCTAGCTGATTGATGCCAGGTTGACTGGCAGCCGGGCGTTTGGGGAGCCAGCTGGGCGAACCATCTAGAGAACGCCCGGCGGCTTTCGCTGCTGAGCGCTCTCCTGCGACCGCCAGACTGAGCCGGCCAGGATCAGCAGGCCGCCCACCAGAGCGACGAAAAATCCGTAGGTGACGTTGATCTCCTCGGGAGGCGAGCCAGGAGGGTCGATGACGCCCCGGAAGAGCGTGAGCACGATCGCGATCACTGCCACGACCGCGGTCAACTCTCCCCGGGGCCAGGCCAGGGCGTGCCCTCGAGCGATCACCCAGGCCAGGATCACGGGCGCGATCGCCGCCAGCAGGATCAGATAGCGGAACGCGGACAGCGAGTTCCAACCGCTGCAGTTGATGTTCGGCCCCGCGCAGCTGTTGAGCTGAGCGTTCGCATTGCCCAGGCTGAACCAGGCCAGGAACACCGACAGCGCGAGCACCAGCCCCCCGACGGTGGCGATCATCTCCCCCCTGTTCAGCGCCTTCAACTCAAGCTTCACGGTGCCGCGCAGCCTAACCGCTCTGGTAGCTTCGCGGGGAGCTTGGAATTCCGCCAGCTCCTTCCCGAACCGGCCCCCGTCGAGCTGGAGGAGGCCCTCGAATCGCTGAGGGTCCCTCCAGGGGTCAGCGGCGACCGGCCCTATGTGCTGGTCAACTTCATCGCCACCGCGGATGGCCGGTCCACGTTTGAGGGCCGCTCTGGACAGCTGGGCGATGAGGGGGATCGAGCCCTGTTTCACGGGCTGCGCGAGCGGTCAGATGCGATCCTGGTCGGGACGCGGACGATCGGGGTGGAGCGCTACGGACGCGTGCTGGGCCGGGCCGAGCGGCGCGAGCGGCGACTCTCGCAGGGGCGAAGCGCCGAGCCCCTGGCCTGCCTGGTCACCCGAAGCGGGGATGTGCCCGCCGACATTCCGCTATTTGCCGAGCCAGAGGCCCAGATCGTGATCTACACAGCGGCCGAGCTCGAGCTCGACGGAGCGCAGGCGCAGGTCGAGGTGGTGAAGCTCGACCCTGGCCAGCTCACGCTGACCACCGTTCTGCGCCGGTTACGTTCCGATCACGGGATAAAGCTTCTGCTGTGCGAGGGTGGTCCGATGATGTTCGGGTCCCTGCTCGAGGAGAACCTGGTGGACGAGCTGTTTCTCACCGTCTCTCCGCGACTGGCCGGCGGCGGCTCCTCGCCCACGATCACCAGCGGCACCGAGCTTTCAGAGCTGCGCCAGCTTCGCCTGGACTGGATTCTGGAGCGAGAGAACTTCCTCTATCTGCGCTACCTGGTGGGCGGATGACCCTCGAGGCCCGGACCGAATCAGGCCGAAAGGCCGGGGATGTCAGAATTGGATCGATGAGGAGCCTCACCTCAGCGGCGTCGGCGCCGGACGACGTCGTCTCAGCGGTCGACGTTCTGCGGGAAGCCAGGGACCGGACTCTGAGCCTTGTGGACCGGGTCTCCGACGACGCTCTGACCCGCGTCCACTCGCCGCTGATGAGCCCCTTGGTTTGGGACCTGGGCCATATCGCCGCGTTCGAGGACCTGTGGATGTCGCACCGGTACGGCGAACGCCCGCTGCTCCGGGCGGAGCTGGTCGACGTGTACGACGCCCTGGAGACCCCTCGGGCCCACCGAGGCGATCTGCCGTTCCTGGGGCCCGACGCTGCTCGGGAGTACATGCATGAGGTCAGGGCCCGCACGATCGATGTGCTCCACGATCTGGGGACCGGCGACGGGACGCTGGTCGAGCTGGTCATCCGCCACGAGCATCAGCACAACGAGACGATGCTCCAGACGCTTGAGCTGGCCCACCTGGACGGGTACGAGGTTCCGCAGGCCATGCTTCCCGAGCCCGAAACGTCGGTCTCGGTGCTGACCGGGCTTGAGATGGTCGAGATCGCTGCTGGGCCCTGCACGATCGGCGCCGGGAGTGATGGCTTTGCCTACGACAACGAGCGGCCGCTTCACCGCACGGACATCCGCGGCTACCTGATCGGGCACATGCCGATCACGAACGCCAGCTACCTGACGTTCGTGGAGGGCGGGGGCTACCAGCGCCGCGAGTGGTGGTCGGACGAGGGCTGGGCCTGGAAGGAGCAGTACGACATCACAAGACCGTCTGGCTGGACGGAGGATGGCGGCGCGCAGTGGCGGTTGACCGGCCTTGAGCCGCTTCACCCCAACCACCCAGTCGTCCACGTCTCCTGGTTCGAGGCCGACGCCTTCGCTCGCGCACACGGCGTCAGACTTCCCTCCGAGGCGGAGTGGGAGAAGGCAGCGACCTGGGATCAGGAACGGGATGAGGCCAGGCCGGCGCCGTGGGGATCCGGCAGCCCGGTGCCGGGGGTGCATGCCAACGTCGACCAACTCGGCTTCGGCACCTCGCCGGTGGACGCGCATCCCAAGGGTGCGTCGCCCAGCGGCTGTCTGGGCATGCTGGGGAACGTGTGGGAGTGGACCGCAGCGAGCTTTGAGGCCTATCCCGGGTTTGCCGCATACCCGTACCGCGAGTACTCCGAGCCCTTCTTCGGAGGCGACTTCCGGGTCCTGCGGGGCGGCTCCTGGGCCACGCGCGCGCGGACGGTGACGGCCACCTTCCGCAATTGGGACCACCCCCAGCGGCGGCAGATCTTCGCCGGATTCAGGGTCGCCCGGGACGCATGAGAACACTGACCGACAGCGGCCGGGTTCGAATCCATTCTCGCCTGACGGAACTGGGTGAGCGGCGGCTGGCCGACGACGTCCTGGATGGCCTGACCAAGCCGTTCAAGGAGATCCCGCCCAAGCATTTCTACGACGCCCGCGGATCGGAGCTATTCGAGCGGATCTGCGAGCTGCCGGAGTACTACCCGACTCGAACCGAGCGGCTGATCCTGGAGCAGAGCGCTGACGAGATCGCGCAGGAGACAGGGGCGGGCGAGCTGGTGGAACTGGGATCGGGCTCGGCCGAGAAGGCCCGAATTCTGCTCGACGCCATGGACCGGGCCGGAAACCTCCGGCGGTATGTGCCGCTGGATGTCTCCGAGCAGGCGCTGCGCGACGCCGCCGGCCAGCTCGTGGCCGAGTACGACGAGCTGGAGGTCGAGGGCGTCGTGGCCGATTTCGAGCGCCATCTGGACACCGTCCCCAGGCTCGACGACGAACCCCGAATCGTGGCTCTCCTGGGCGGGACGATCGGCAACTTCCCGCCCGGGTCACGCCGGCGCCTGCTCCGGGGGATAGCCGCGCTACTGGAGCCCGATGACCGGTTCCTGCTGGGCACCGACCTGGTCAAGGATCCGGCCACGCTCGAGGCCGCGTATGACGACTCGGCCGGGATCACGGCAGAGTTCAACCGCAACGTCCTGCACGTGATCAATCGCGAGCTGGGGGCCGACTTCATGCCGGACCAGTTCGACCACGTGGCCTTCTTCGACGGCCGTCACGAATGGATCGAAATGCGGCTGCGGGCTCGCAGGCCCCAGACCGTGCTGATCGGCAAGCTGGGGCTGCGCGTGCAGTTCGCGCCCGGCGAGGAGCTGCGCACCGAGATCTCGGCCAAGTTCACCCGCTCGCGATTGGAGGCGGACTTCCGTGCTGCCGGGCTGGCCCTGGAACGCTGGTACACCGACCCCGAGGAGCTGTTCGCGCTCTCGCTGGCCGGACCGGCCGTTCGGTCCTCTTCCCAGTAGCCTTCCGCCCCGATGCAGACCGACGGAAGCGGCGCGCTGATCGCCGGCGGAGCCTCGGGCCTCGGGGAGGCCACCGCCCGGCTGCTCCATGCCCGCGGCGCCCACGTGGTGATCGCCGACCTGAACGATGAGAAGGGCAGCGCGCTGGCCAGTCAGCTCGGCGAGCGAGCCCAGTTCGTCAAGGCCGACGTGACCAATCCGGACCAGGTCCAGGAGGCTGTGGAGGACGCGGCCACCGCCCCCGGCGGCCTGCGTATCAGCGTTTGCTGCGCGGGGATCGGGTGGGCCGAGCGGGTGGCCGGGCGGCGGGGCGCTCACCAGCTGCAGCCGTTTGAGACGGTGATCCGCGTCAACCTGATCGGCACTTTCAACGTGCTCCGGCTGGCCGCCGCCGCAATGGTCGACCTGGAACCCACCGACTCGGGCGAGCGCGGCGTGTGCATCAACACGGCGTCAATCGCCGCCTTCGACGGGCAGATCGGGCAGATCTCATACTCCGCCTCCAAGGGCGGGATCGTGGGGATGACCCTGCCGGCGGCCCGCGATCTGGCCGTGGTCGGCGTCCGCGTGTGCACGATCGCGCCGGGCACGTTCGACACGCCGCTGCTGGGCGCGCTGCCAGAGGAGAACCGCCAGGCGCTCGAGGCCACGATTCCCTTCCCCTCCCGACTGGGGCGTCCGGAGGAGTTCGCCGCCCTGGCCGGTCAGATCGTGGAGAACGAGATGCTCAACGGCGAGACGATCCGCCTGGACGGCGCGCTCCGGATGGCGCCGAAGTAACGGCCCGGGAAACGTTCCAAACCAACGTTGGCCGGGGTGGAGGCTAACCGTTGCCCGCGCCGGGCGTTGACCGCGTGCAAGGTGCAACTGTTCGCGACTGAGGAACGGCAACGGCGTAACTCGGGAGGGACGAAGAGAATGGCCACGGAGTGGCGGAAGGGCCGGACTGCTGGGATCGCCTGGGCGCTGCCGACGGCCCAGGACGGCGCCGCTACCCCGAATGGCGCCGCTGCCCAGAATGGCGCCGCCCCTCCGGACCTCACAGAGCGCCGCCGCTACGAGGAGCGGTTACGCCACCTCGCCGACCACGACCAGCTGACGGGCCTGTTCAACCGCCGGCGCTTTCAGGGGGAGGTCAAGCGGGAGCTCGCCCGCTCCGGCCGCTACCGATGCGGCGGCGCCGTCATCAGCATCGGCCTGGACGACTTCAAGGCAGTCAACGACGCGGCTGGCCACGCCGCCGGGGACGCGGTTCTGCTGGCCGTGGCCCGGGCGATGACACAGCGGTTCCGGCAGACGGACATCCTGGCCCGGACCGGCGGAGACGAGTTCGCCCTGCTGCTGGTCGACATTGATGAGGCCGGCGCTCGGGCAGCGGCAGAGGACCTGCTGGAGGCGCTGCGGGCCTGTCGGCCGCGGTTCGGCGGCAGGGCGCTGACGGTCCACGCAAGCATCGGGGTGGCGATGTTCGATCCCGATGACGCCACTGGCGACGAGATGCAGATCTCAGCCGACCTGGCCGTGTGCGCCGCCAAGAACGCGGGCGGTGATCGGATCACAGTCTTCTCCGCCGACGATTGTCGCCGGGCCCGCTCCATGGTCAGGCAGCCGTGGTCAGAGCGAATCCGGCACGCCCTCGACCACGACAGATTCGTCCTGCATCTCCAGCCCATCCTTGACCTCTCCAGCGGGGAGATCACCCACGGTGAGCTCCTGCTGAGGATGCGCGACAAGAAGCGGCTGATCGCCCCGGCCAGCTTCTTGCCGACGGCCGAGCGAGCGGGCCTGATTCACGACATTGACCGCTGGGTGGTCCGACGGGCGATCTCGCTCATGGCCGGCCCGGATCGACGGAGGTTGACCGACGGCATCGGGATCAATCTGTCGGGAGCGTCGGTGACCGGTGATCGGCACCTGCTGGAGCTGATCGATCGCGAGCTGGGCCGGACCGGAGTTGATCCCCAGCGCCTGATCTTCGAGGTCACGGAGACGGCCGCGATCGCCAACATGCCCGAGGCGATGTCGTTCGCAAACGACCTGACGCGACGCGGCTGCTGCCTGGCGCTGGACGACTTCGGGATCGGCTTCAGCTCGTTCTTCTACCTGAAGCATCTGCCCGTTCGCTTCATCAAGCTCGATGGCGAGTTCATCCAGAACCTGCCCCGGAGCAAGGTGGATGAGCACGTCGTCAGGGCGATCGCGGACGTGGCCCGGAGCCTCAACATCAAGACGGTCGCCGAGTCGGTTACCGACGAGGCCACGATCAGGCTGCTGCGCGAGCACCGCGTCGACTATGCCCAGGGCTTCCACATCGGCCGCCCGGCCTCAATTGCCAGCCGTCCCAACGCCAGGGCCGCCGGCCACCCGCGAGCGCCTGTGGCCTCGAGGCCCGGCCGGGCGCGGCGGCCCGCTCAGTTGAGCCGCTCGACGAGCATGGCCATCCCCATGCCGCCGGCGACGCACATCGACTCGATCCCGTAGGTCCCGTCGACGGCCTTCAGGCCATTGAGCAGCGTGGTCATGATCCGGGCCCCGGTCATTCCGAACGGGTGACCGAGGGCGATCGCGCCGCCGAACGGATTGAGCTTCTCCTCCGAGATGCCCAGCTCCTCCTTGCAGGGCACGATCTGGGCCGCGAACGCCTCATTGATCTCAACGATGTCGACGTCATCGATCTTGAACCCGGTCTCCTTGAGCAGGGCCTGGATCGCCGGGATCGGGCCGAGACCCATGATCTCAGGCCGGATCGCCGCCACGGTGGAGCCCAGGATCCGGGCCTTGGGCTTCAGCCCCAGTTGCTTGGCCTTCTGATCGGACATGACCAGCACGGCCGCGGCGCCGTCGTTGAGCGGGCAGGCGTTGCCGGCGGTCACCGTCCCGTCCGGCCTGAAGACCGGCTTCAGCTGCGACAGCACCTCCATCGTCGTGCCCGGGCGCGGACCATCGTCCCTGTCCACGACGGTCTCCGGGACGTCGATCTCATTGCCCTCCTTGTCAACGTCCTTGTGGGCCGCAACGGGCACGGGGACGATCTCCGGATCGAAGTGGCCCGACTCGCGGGCCTCGACGGCCCGGTTCTGGGAGATCACAGCCCACTCATCCTGCTGCTCGCGCGTGACATGGCAGCGGTCCGCCACGTTCTCGGCCGTCATCCCCATCGGGATGTACACGTCATAGGCCGAGCCCTCGGATCCGTTCAGCTTCGGGTGCTTTGCCTCATCCATCATGCCCGCGCCCAGCCCGGCCCGGGACACGGCCTCGACGCCAGAGGCGATGTACTGCTCGCCCTCGCCCGACCTGATGGCATGGAAGGCCATCCGGATCGTCTGAAGCGAGGAGGCGCAGAACCGGTTGACCGTGCAGCCCGGAACATGGTGGTCAATCCCGGCGATCAGCAGTGCGTTCCGGCCCACGTTGTAACCCTGCTCGCCGATGCTGGAGGCCGCGCCCATCATCACGTCCACCGTCTCGGAGAAGTTGACCTCAGGATTGCGCTCGACCAGCGCCCGGATCGGGATCGCCGCCAGATCGTCGGCCCGCACGGTCTTCAAAGAACCTTTGACCGCCCGGCCTATCGGGGTCCGGATGGCATCGACGATCACGGCTTCGGGCATGTGGAACTCCAGTTCGAGGTCGGCTTCAGGGGCACTCAGAGGCACGCGTCCGCGCCGTACCGGACCTGATGCTACGCGAGCGGCTAGGCCAGCCGCTTACCCGTCAGGGCCGCGTGTGCGGCCACGTCCCGGGCGAATTCCTCAAACTCGGCCGCGGCCAGCTGCTGGGGGCCGTCGCAGAGCGCGGTCTCGGGGTCCGGCGCGATCTCGACCAGGATCCCGTCGGCCCCAACCGCCGCCGCCGCGCGGGACAGCGGGCCGACCAGCCGGCGGTCGCCCGAGGCGTGGCTCGGGTCGACGATCACCGGCAGGTGGCTGTGGAGCTTCAGCCAGGGCACCGCGCTCAGGTCGAGCGTGAACCGGGTGGCGTTCTCAAACGTCCGGATGCCCCGCTCGCACAGGATCACGGCCTCGTTGCCCTCCTTGAGCACGTAGTCTGCCGCCATCAGCAGCTCCTCGACGGTTGAGGACAGGCCGCGTTTGAGCAGCACCGGCTTGCCCAGCTTTCCCGCCACCTCGAGCAGCCCGTAGTTCTGCATGTTGCGGGCCCCGATCTGGATCACGTCGGCGGTCTGCGCCACCAGCTCGGCGTACTGCGAATCCAGCAGTTCGGTGACGATCGGCAGCCCGGTTTCCGCCCTCGCCTGGGCCAGGATCTCCAGCCCCTGCGGACCGAGGCCCTTGAACGCGAACGGCGACGTCCGCGGCTTGAACGCCCCGCCCCGGAGCATCGACGCTCCCCCGCCGGCCGCCGCGCGGGCCACGGCCAGCGTCTGGTCCAGGCTCTCCACCGTGCACGGTCCGGCGATCAGGCAGAACGTCTCTCCTCCCCCGACCTGCCGCCCGGCGATCTGGAGCACGGTGGGTGCGTGGTGAGCCAGCTCGGATGAGGCCAGCTTGTAGGGCCGGGAGATCGGGACGACGCGATCGACCCCGGCCATCCCCTCCAGGCCGAGCTCGGCCACGCCCTCGGGATCACCGATCGCTCCGATCGCCGTCGTCAGCTCTCCGGGCATGACCAGCACGTGCAGCTGGCCCACCGACTCAAGCCGCGCCTTGACCGCCTCAATCTGGTCGGCCGTGGCCTCCGGGGACATGACGATCATCATCGGAGGGCGCGCCCTGCTCTCCAAGGCCGGCCGGGCGGCCGGCCTCTCACAGCCCCAGCCCCCGGACGCCGTTCTCGTCCCAGCCCAGATGGTGGGCCAGCTCGTGGCGCACGACTCTGACGACCTGCGACTTGAGCACCTCAGGATCGGCCCCGAAGTCGCGGACCAGCGTGTCTCGGAAGATCACGATCCGGTCGTGGAAGTGGTCGCGGGCCACGGTGTCTCCCTGATACAGGCCGTAGGCGCGCTGGCGGCGGCCCCCGTCGGACACCACCACGGCCACGTGCTCCAGGGCGCGATGGAACTCCAGCGGCAGCTCGTCCAGGGCCGACCGGACCAGCGCCTTGAAGTCGTCCTCATCGCGGGGATCAAACAGATCCTCGTCGTCGTCCTCGTCGCCGTCCTGGTAATCCTCAGTGTCGCCCCAGGACTCGGCGTTGGCCAGCCACTCGGTTCGCTCCACGAGCGCCTCGAAGTCCTCCTCGGACTCCGGATCGCGCCACCCGGCCAGGCGGACCATGACCAGCACCACGGCGCCACCGACGATCGCCGCGCCAGTGCCAAAGACGGCGATCCCCTCGATCAACCGCACCACCGAGCTTCCGGTGAAGCCCGTGTATACCCCCACGATTGTCAGGCCGACCGCCATCGCCACCGCGGCCGCGAGCGCGATCCGGCGACCTGTGACCGGTGATCGCGCCACTGGCTACCTCAGCGTCCGGGCGATCACGAGCCGCTGGATCTCGTTGGTGCCCTCATAGATCTGGGTGATCTTGGCGTCGCGCATCATTCGCTCCACCGGGTACTCCTTGACATAGCCGTAGCCGCCCAGCACCTGCACCGCCTCGACGGTCACCCGCATGGCCACGTCCGAGCAGAACAGCTTGGCCATCGCCGAGTACTTGCCCAGCTCCGGGTCACCGCGGTCCACCCTGGCCGCGGCCTGGTAGAGCAGCTCCCGGCCGGCCGCGCACTGGGTCTCCATATCGGCCAGCTTGAACTGGATCGCCTGGAAGGAGTTGATCGGCTGGCCGAACTGGCGGCGCTCCCGGGCATAGGCGGCTGCATAGTCCGTCGCGCCCTGGGCGATCCCCAGCGCCTGGGCGGCCACGCCCAGGCGAGAGCGGTCAAGCGTGGCCATCGCCACCTTGAAGCCGTGACCGGGCTCGCCCAGAAGATTGTCATCCGGGACGCGCACCGAGTCGAAGATCGGCTGGCCCGTGGGCGAGCCGCGGATGCCCAGCTTGTGCTCGAGCTTGCCGATGCTCACGCCGGGGCGATCGGCCTCGATCACGAATGCGGTGATTCCATGCGAGTGGCCGGCCTCGCGATCGGTGACGGCAAAGACGATGTAGAAGTCGGCTATCCCGAGGTTCGTGATCCAGTTCTTGGTCCCGTCGATCACCCACTCGTCGCCATCTCGAACCGCCCGCGTCCGCATCCCACCCGGGTCTGAGCCGGCGTCGGGCTCGGACAGCGCGAAGGCGGGCGACCACTCGCCGCTGGCGCAGCGGGGAAGGAAGCGCTGCTTCTGCTCCTCGGTGCCGAACAGCTTGATCGGCAGGGTTCCCAGCTCCTGGACCATCACGATCAGGGCCGTGGAGGCGCAGGCCTTGGCGATCTCCTCGATCGCCATGTTGAGCATCAGCGCTCCGGTGCCGGTGCCACCGTACTCGGACTCGAACGGCAGTCCCAGCACATCGTGCTCCGCCAGCAGCGCTCTCAGGTCGTGGGGATACTCGGCGCGCTCGTCGATCTCGGCCGCCCTGGGAGCGATCCGCTCCTGGGCAATCCGCCGGATCGTCTGACGGAAGTCCAGGTAATCCTGAGGGATCGTGTAGAGCTCGGCCAGCGCTGACATTGGGCCACTGATGCTAGCCGGGGCTGGGTGGGTTTCCCGGCGCTCGTCGCCCACGTGCGGAGGTAGCCTGTACCGCCGTGAGCCCACTGTTCCGGAGGACCAGGGGCGAGGAGGCCGAGGCGACCCTCAGCCGGGTCGAGATGACCGAGCGACGCAGCTAAGGCGAGGCCCAGACCGGCCAGGGAGTCAGGGTTTGCCACGACGAAGCCACCCAGGCTGTGCTCGACGTGCTGACCCCGCCCGGAGGAGCTGAGCAGCGAGCAGGCTCTGGCCGCTCGAGGGCGGTGGGTGAGTGGTAGCTTCGAAGCGTGGACATGCGGGAGCTCCCCGGGTCGCGCGTACCCGCCGTGGTCAACGGGCTGGGTTACGCCCGAGACCCGATTGGCTACATCCGCTGGTTCTCGGCGCGCTTCGGCCTGGTCGCGTCGCCACGCTTTCCCGGATTTCCGCCGATCGTGAGCGTGGCCCATCCGGAACTGGTCCGACAGGTGTTCGCCGGTGACCCGAGGACGTTTCATTCCGGCGAGTCGAGCAAGGCGGTGCTGGAGCCGACCGTCGGACCAAACTCGCTGCTCACGCTCGACGAGGAACCGCACATGCGTCAGCGCAAGCTGCTGCTGGCGCCGTTCCACGGTGCGAACATCCGGCGTTGGGAGGACACGATCCGCTCGGTCACCGAGTACAACCTGGCCAGCTGGGTACCGGGCCAGACGTTCGCCCTGCACGATCACACGCGTGAGATCACGCTCGAGGTGATTCTGCGCGCCGTCTTCGGGGTGCGCGAGCAGACGCGGTTTCAGCGGGCCTGTGAGCTGGTCAAGGAGTTCGCCGACCGGGCCCACCTGATCAGCGTGTTCCCGTTTGCTCGGCGGGACCTGGGCCCGCTCAGCCCGTGGGTCCGCTTCAGGCGCGCGCGGGACGCCCTGGACAGGTTCCTGTACGAGGAGATTGAGCGGCGGCGAGCAGAGTCCGACCTGGAGGAGCGAGACGATGTTCTGTCGCTGATGCTCCGGGCCACCGACGACGCCGGCGAGCCGATGTCACGGCAGGAGCTCCGGGATGAGCTGGTGACGGTTCTGGCCGCCGGGCATGAGACGACCGCGACCTCGGTGGCCTGGGCATTCGAGCGCCTGCTCCGCACTCCGCGTGTGCTCGACCGGCTGATCCAGTCGCTGCCCGAGGGCGACGAGTACCTGGACGCCACAGTCAAGGAGGCGCTGCGGATCCGCCCGGTGGTCACCGACGTCAGCCGCAAGCTCACCCAGGAAGTTGAGCTTGGGGGTCTTCGGATCCCGGCGGGCACGCTGGTGATGCCGGCCATCGCAGCGATCCATTTCCGCCAGGATCTGTATCCGGCGCCGGACGAGTTCCGGCCCGAGCGCTTTCTGGGACCTGCGCCCGACACCTATGCCTGGATCCCGTTCGGCGGCGGCGTGCGGCGCTGCATCGGCGCCGCGTTCGCCCAGTTTGAGATGCGGGTGATGATCCGGACGATCCTCGAGCGGGCGCAGCTCAGAGCGGCGGCCGCTGCACCCGAGCGCTCCAAGCTCCGCAACGTCACGGCGGCGCCGAGCAGGGGATGCCGCGTCGTGCTCGAGCGGTTCGTTGCTGTGGCCGGCCGCGACCCCAGCGCAGAAACCACCGCTTCGCTGGTGGGTTCAGCCGGCGGTTGACGGGGTGGGCCGCGAGCGGCCCACCCCTGCTGAATTTGCTACAGCCCCGGCGGGTGCCGGACGATGTAGTGGTTGCCGTCGGCGAGGGTCCCGCGGGGGCTGAACCGCCACCGGGGACCCGACCCCGACGGGCGGTTGGGCCCGCCGAAATCGGCCGTGTCAAAGGCCCGGCCATCGATCACGATGAAGGCATGACCTGGGGAGCCGTAGATCGTCACCCACTTGCCCTTCCCCGGGGCGCCATATGACTCGAACTGCGTCGAGTCCTCGGCCGTGGGGAGCATGTTGGCGGCGTGCAGGAGGTAGCTGACCGCCCCCGAGCAGTCATAGCAGCTGGACTTCCAGGTCCCGTGACCGCCCGCGTAGCAGTAGGACGAGTGGATGATCCGGTTGGCCCCGGCAATCATCCACTGCACCGCCGCGGGGGCGTTGGACGCCGGCGCGGCCGTACCGTCCTGGTTGATGGTCGTCCGGCCGCTGGGCTTGGCCGAGTCGATCTGCTGGATCTTCCCGCCCAGGGCCCGGCCATCGGCCTCCCGGATGACTCCCGTGGGGCTCAGCCCCCAGGAGCGCTGGAAGTTCATCACGCTCTTCTTGGTCCCCGGGCCGAAATAGCCGTCCGCGGAGGTCCGGTACCCGGCGACGTCAAGATAGAACTGGAGCAGGGTGACCTGGCTGCCGCGCATCCCCTGACGGAGCGTGCGAGTACCGAACGGACTGGCGTCGCTGGAG
>DASXCS010000020.1:0-71286 GCA_036490975.1 Solirubrobacteraceae bacterium | reverse complement strand
TGATCGCCTTGGAGATGACCTCGATCGCCGGGTGCTGGCCGATCACGCGCTTGTGAAGTTCGTCCTCCATCCGCATCAGCTTCTGCGTCTCGGCCTCGGTCAGCTTGAAGACGGGGATGCCGGTCCACATCGAGACGATGTCGGCGATCTCCTCCTCGCCGATCGACGGACGCTCGCCGGACTCGCCCGATTCCCAGGCCTGCTCCAGCTCGCGTTTCTTGTTCGTCAGCTTGCGCTCCTTGTCGCGCAGCGACGCCGCCTTCTCGAACTCCTGGGCCTCGATCGCGGCCTCCTTCTCGCGGCGAGTCGTCTCGACTTCGCCCTCCAGCTCACGGTTGGCCGGCGGTGAGGTCATCGACTTGATCCGCATCCGCGAGGCGGCCTCGTCGATCAGGTCGATCGCCTTGTCGGGCAGGAAGCGGTCGGAGATGTAGCGGCTCGCCAGTTCGCCGGCGGCGCGCAGCGCCTCGTCGGTGATCTGCACCTTGTGGTGCTGCTCGTAGCGTTCGCGCAGGCCCTGGAGGATCTGGACGGTCTCCTCGGTCGAGGGCTGGTCGACGGTGATCTTCTGGAAGCGGCGCTCCAGCGCGGAGTCGCGCTCCAGGTACTTGCGGTACTCCTCGAGCGTGGTGGCGCCGATCGTCTGCAGCTCGCCCCGGGCCAGCGCGGGCTTCAGGATCGAGGCCGCGTCGATCGCGCCCTCGGCGGCGCCGGCGCCGACCAGGTTGTGGAGCTCATCGATGAACAGGATGATGTCGCCGCGCTGGGTGATCTCCTTCATCACCTTCTTCAGACGCTCCTCAAACTCGCCCCGGTACTTGGATCCGGCCACCAGCGCGGCCAGATCCAGGGTGTAGATCTGCTTGCCCTTGAGCAGCTCGGGGACGTCACCGTTGGTGATCCGCTGGGCCAGGCCCTCAACCACGGCGGTCTTCCCGACGCCGGGTTCGCCGACCAGCACGGGGTTGTTCTTGGTCCGCCGCGAGAGGATCTGCATGATCCGCTCGATCTCGGTCTCGCGACCCACGACGGGGTCGAGCTTTGACTCGGCGGCCAGCTTGGTCAGGTTGCGGCCGAACTGGTCCAGCAGCTTGGATGACTTCTTGCCGCCCTCGTGACCGGCGGCGCCGCCGGGTGCCGCCGCTCCGCCGGAGCGCTGGCGCCCGCCGGGCCCGGACAGCATCCGGATGACCTCATTGCGGATCTTCTCGGAGTCGGCGTCGAAGTCGAGCAGGATCCGCGCGGCGACGCCCTCGTTCTCGCGCACCAGGCCGAGCAGGATGTGCTCGGTGCCGATGTAGTTGTGGCCCAGGCTGAGAGCCTCGCGCAGCGCCAGCTCGAGCACCTTCTTGGCCCGGG
Organism: Solirubrobacteraceae bacterium; assembly: GCA_036490975.1. Classification (GTDB taxonomy): domain Bacteria; phylum Actinomycetota; class Thermoleophilia; order Solirubrobacterales; family Solirubrobacteraceae; genus Palsa-465. The sequence goes on along the minus strand of DASXCS010000020.1, from coordinate 69,927 downwards.
GCGTGAACGGGATCTGCCCCGAGGTGACCTCCTCACCGGAGCCCACGATCCGCACGACCTGCGCCCGTACGCGCTCGACGGTGATGTCCAGCGACTCCAGCACCCGCGCGGCCAGACCCTCCTCTTCCCGGAGCAGCCCCAGCAGGATGTGCTCGGTGCCGATGTAGTTGTGCTTGAGCGTGCGGGCCTCTTCCTGGGCCAGTACGACTACTTGACGTGCTCGCTCTGTGAATCGCTCAAACATGGGGGCCTTCTCTTCCGACTAGGTGGCGGTACTTGGGCGGTGGTCGGTCGAGGTTTTTTCCGGGCTAGAACTCCCTACGGTGCCAGAGTAGTCAGACCTTCTCTGATCCTGCTCTTCGGGGTTGGCAAGATCCCGTTGCCCTCACGTATCGGCCATTGAGGAGCGCGAGATGAGTGGTAACGGTCTCTGTTGGGGCCATAGCTCAGTCTAGCAATGGGGTCCCCCGCGCCTGGCGGGTGGCACCGGCAGTCTTCCCGGTGTGAGCGTCCTCACACCACCTGGTTTGTACGCAACGTTCGCCGAATCGAGCCGCCCACCTGTGTTGGCCAGGGTGCATGCAGCCTGCGCGGGCTTTGCCGCGCGCTCATGCGCGCACCACCCGGGCGGCCTCAGTCCCGCATGGCCGGGAACAGGACGATCTCCCGGATCGACTGCTGGCCCGTCAGGACCATGACCAGACGGTCGATCCCGATCCCGATCCCGCCCGTGGGCGGCATCCCGAGCTCCAGCGCCTCCAGAAACGCCTCGTCGTAGGGCTGCGCCTCCTGATCGCCCCGCCGGGCCACCCTCTGCTGCTCGTCCTCAAAGCGGCGGCGCTGCTCGTCGGGGTCATTGAGCTCCGTGAACGCGTTGGCGATCTCCATCCCGGTCACGAACGCCTCAAAGCGCTCGACCAGGCCCTCCTGGGTCCGGTGGCGCTTGGCGAACGGGGACAGCTCCACGGGGTAGTCGAGCAGAAACGTGGGTTCGTCAAGCGTCGGCTCAACGTGCTTGCCGATCAGCTCGTCGACCAGCTGAGCCCAGTCGTCATCCTCCGGGGCGGCCAGGCCCTGGCCCCGCATCGCGTCCCGGAGACCGTCCGCGTCGCGATGCCGGGTGATGTCGATCCCGGTCCGGTCCAGGATCGCGGCGGTCACGCGTTCCCGGCGCCAGGGCGGGGTGAAGTCGATCGGCCCCTGATAGCCCACCTCGCGGGCCACGAAGGCCACCAGCTGCTCGCACCGCTCCGCGATCGCCCGGTAGTCGGCGTAAGCCTCATAGAACTCGAGCATCGTGAACTCGGGGTTGTGGGTCGAGTCGATCCCCTCGTTGCGGAAGTCCTTGCCCAGCTCGTACACCCGCTCCAGCCCGCCCACGATCAGGCGCTTGAGGTAGAGCTCGGTGGCGATCCGCAGGTACAGCCTGCGGTCCAGCGCGTTGTGATGGGTGGTGAAGGGCCGGGCCAGCGCCCCGCCGTACAGGGGCTGGAGGACCGGGGTCTCCACCTCAACGAAGCCGGCGTCATCCAGGAATCGCCTGGTCGCGCTGAGGACCCTGGCCCGGGCGATGAACAGCTCCCGGACCTCCTCGTTGGAGACCAGGTCGATCTCGCGGTGGCGGAAGCGAGTCTCGATGTCCCTGAGGCCGTGGTGCTTCTCCGGGGGCGGCCGCAGCGACTTGGCCAGCAGCTCGTACCGGGTGACGCGCAATGACAACTCGCCCCGCCGCGTGCAGAAGGCCGTCCCGTCCACGCCCACGATGTCCCCCAGGTCGAGCTCCAGCAGTTGCGCCATCCCCTCTGGACCGAGCTCGTCCACCCGGGCCTGGAGCTGGATCCGGCCCGAACGGTCGATCAGGTCCAGGAAGGCCATCGCGCCCTGGCCGCGGCGGGCGGTGATCCGCCCGGCGACCCGGTGCTGCGCCGACGTCTCCTCTCCGGCCGGCAGGGATTCGTGCCGCGCCCGGACATGGGCGACCGGCTCCACCCCGGTGAACTCGTGCGGAAAGGGCTCCACACCCGCGGCCCGCAGCGATTCCAGCTTGCGCCTGCGGGAGGCGAAGACGTCGGAGGGCTCGCCCTCCGAAGCGCTCACTTCGCTACGTCGATCTTGGTGACCTTCAGCTTGCGCTTGCCGCGCGGGGTGGTGATGTTTACCTCTTCTCCCCGCTTGCGTCCCATCAGAGCCTTGCCCACCGGAGACTCGTTGGACAGCTTCATCTCCGTCGGGCTGGCCTCGGCCGAGCCCACGATCGTGTACTTGACCGACTTGCCCTTCTCATCCTTGACGTGGACGACAGAGCCCACGTTCACGACCTGGTTGGTGACCTGAGAGGCGTCGATCACCGTGGCCGAGCGCAGCTTGTCCTCCAGCGAGGCAATCCGGGCCTCCAGCATCGCCTGCTCGTTCTTGGCGTCGTCGTACTCGGCGTTCTCTGAGATGTCGCCGAATTCGCGCGCCTCCCTGATGCGCTGGGCCACCTCACGGCGGCGCTTCGTGGTCAGCTCGTCGAGCTCGGCCTTCAGGTTGGCCATGCCTTCCGGGGTGAGAATCACGTCTTTGGGCATTGATCGTGGAGTGTGGTGCTTACCGGTTCCGGAGGAGAAAAAACCCGCTGGGGGAGCGGGAATCGACACTTCGGGCTGAGAGGTTGGCGGGTGAGTATAGACGCGCCCGAGCGGTTGCTCGGGAGGTGCCTGCCAACGGGCTGTGCGGCTACCTGGCGGCCGGGAACACGTCCACCCAGACGCGCTGAGAAGTGGAGCTGAAGTAGCCCCGGGTGTCCCGGTCGGGCTGGCGCTGGGGAAGGCCGCTGAGCGACATCCAGGCCCGCGGATGGATGACCTGGCCGGTGGCCAGCTCAACCGCCGTGGCCGGGCCGCCGGAATGGAACTGCGTGTCGACGTTGCACTTGATCTCAGGCCCCCCCAGCGGATCGCGGGACAGCTTCCCGCCGGGGAGCACGTACCGGCCGCGGACGATCCGCTCACCCGCCCCGTTGTGGGCGTCGAGCAGCTTGACCACGGCGGCGCCGACGATGTTGCCGGCGTCTGCCGAGGTGGACTCCGAGTCGTCAGAGTGGCCGCAGCCAAAGCGGTCGGTGTCCGGTGGGTTGGGGTTGCTGGCGCTGGGGATCCCCACGGCGTTGCCTGCCGGGAAGATGTAGCCGACCATATCCTCGGCCAGGCCGTCGATGAACCGGAAGGGAGTGTTCATCTGGGGGATCAGCCACGGCGGCAGCGGGTCGGACGGGGTCTGCATGTCCTGCGGTCCCTGGAAGCCCCTGAGGAAGGTGAACGGGAACGTCTCCCCAGGGATCGAGACGAACTCGCCGTCACCGATCCGGAACGCCGCCACCTGCGAGCGCAGCTCGTTGCCGTGCGTGGTCCCGTTGGGCGCGGGTGGGTTCTCGGTCGTGCAGTTGTTGCTGTAGCCAGGCCGCTGGGCGAACACCCCCAGGGCAGCGCCGGCGGCGAACAGGAAGTTCTGCAGCGGCAGGCAGATGTTGGCCCGGGCGCCCCACAGCTGGTTGCTGGAGGAGTAGTGCCACTGGCCGTGCGTGAGCGCCGCGACCACCGGCCCGGCCATGTCCACTCCGAAGGCCTTCGTCTCACCGAAGTACCCGACCGGCACATGCAGCGTGCCCGGCGCGTCGGTCCCCGAGCCAACCTTGAACAGCGTCCGGCAGCCGGCGGGATGGCTGGCATCGACGAACTGCTGCGGGGTGCGGGAGATGTTCTGCCTGTAGACCTCCGGGCTCTCCACCGAGCCGACCGAGCCCGCCATCTCAATTCCCACGCCGCCGAGCTGGCGCTGGAGCGCCGCGCGGAACCAGTGGATCCAGTCCGACGTGACCCAGTCGTTCTCCTGGTCGAGCGTGAGGTGAGTCCCTGGATCGAGGGCCGAGCCCGAGTTGAAGCCCAGCGTCTCGGCGTGCTGGGAGACGTCGACCAGCGTCACGATCGCCCTGCCCCTGGTATTGACGGCCTGAAGCACGGGCATGTGCTGGTCGTCCACGAACGGATATGAGGACCAGCACTGGCGCAGGTTCGACGGCTCGAGCACCTCGGTGTAGCGGATTCGGGCCTGACGCCGGGCCCTGTAGGCCTGCTCAATGGCCAGCGCGCTCTGCTTGACCAGGTAGCTGACGAAGTAGTTGTTGGTCCCCGAGGTCGTGGCCTCGACACCCCCCAGGCCCAGGCTGTCCGGCGCGGACTCATCGTGGGTGGCCGAGATGAAGATGCCGTTCAGGTGGTAGCCGTCCTTGGCCACCTGGGCCCGAATGCGCTGCTGGTAGACGTCGAACAGGCCCTCCTGGTCCACCACCTCGACCGCCATCGTCCGCTTACCTGCGGTCACGACCATCGCCCGGGCCCCGACCTGGTCAGCCACGTGGTCGTAGAACCGCGGGGTGTTTCCGCCGCCGCCGAGCAGGTTCCCGTCCCACCGGCCGTCGCCGTTGCAGTCGCTGAAGGGCTCGCCCGGGTCGTAGTGGCCGTTGTGGTTGGTGTCCGTGAAGGGCTCTTCGAAGGCGAACTGAAGCGGGGCGGTGAAAGCTCCCGAACCGGCGCAGCTGCTGGCCGGGTCGTGGGCCAGCTGGCCATGGCTCGGCGGGGTGAAGCTCGTGGCCGCCGCCCCCACCTGGAAGCTGGCGGCGCGACCGTGCTGGTAGGTCCCGTGGTAGCCCCCGGCGGGCGAGGCCAGCAGGCCGAGCGCCGCCGCCATCGCCGGCACTCCGGAGATCACGGTCGCTGCCCTCGCCGTCGTCCGCACGCTTGCCCCCGCTGACCGTCCGGCCCCGCCACCGAACGGCAGCCGTCCAGGTCATCGGCCTGCTGGAAGGTCGACCTGTTGATCCATTCCATTGCGGGCACTCCGATCACTCCCGTGGCACGGTATTGGATTGAGTCGGCACACATCTGGTCACCGGCGGCGCAGTCGGCGTCGGCAGGGTACACCCGCTGGGGCGACTCGGCCGCGGCCCGGCGCAGGGAGGCCTGCAGGGCCCGGCGGCACCGAACCAGCGATCCCCGCCCGCAGTACACGCGGTTCAGCGGACCCGGGACCCGCTGGCCGAGCGCGGCGCGCAGATCCTTCTGCACGATCCCGTAGAAGCCCACGTCCCAGGCCGACCCGACGTGGCAGCAGGACACACCGTGGCCGGGCGCGTCGTTGATCGGGAAGTCGCCCTCGATCAGCCCGAGCAGGGCGTGGCCGAGCACGGGCTGAAACTCCGCCCTGACCAGCAGCGGCCACCAGGCATCCATCAGCCGCACGGCCGCTGACTGCTGGTAGCTGCCCGTGGCCCCGGGACGGGCCCGGTTGATGCGGTGGGCGCCGCTGGCCACCCAGGCCCGGAGCAGCGCCACGTCGTGCCCCACCGGCCCGCGCGGGTGGCCGAGGACCCTGAGCGCGTACGGCAGCACCTCAACGCCACGCAGATCCTGGGTGCCGGCGTTGCCCATCGCGTTGATCAGGTCGGCCAGGGTCAGCGTGCCGTGGCCGTGGTCGGCCCGCAGGTAGGGCCGGAGGTTGTTGTCCAGCAGCTGGGAGCGGAACACCGAGGAGTACTGCTGTCCGGTGGCCGCATCGTTGTAGCCCGGCGCCTGCTTGTTGTTCCAGGAGGTGAAGTAGGGCTGATCGACCGCGAAGGGGTGCGTGAAGGCCTGCGTGTGAGCCTCCGTGAGGCCTCCCGGGGTCAGCTTGGCCCTGCCGCGGTAGCCCTGCCAGGCGTACTGCGCCCAGCTCGGGAACAGGGGATCGGTGTGGCGCGCCCGGACCGGGTTCAGGCCCGAGTCGAAGTACGCGATGTGGTGCGTGTTGGCGAAGAACCAGTTGAACGTGTAGCCGATGTTGGAGGCGGCGTTGAAGAACGACTCGACGTCGCTCATCTGAGCCGGGTTGTTGAGCAGGTAGAAGCCGAGCGCCGAATCGATCTCGTGCATGTAGGTGGAGCGGAGGTTCGTGTAGGCGACGGGGTGGCCGTGGATCCTGGCCCGGGCGATGACCAGCCCATACGCCGTGCGCTGCACCTGGAAGGTGACCGAGCCGGCGGGAGTCGAGTCGGCGACGTTGGGGTGCCAGGACTCGCTGTGCCTGAGCGTCTGCATCGCCACGCACCGGCCGTGGAGCAGGTAGTGGTCGGAGTTCTCGGGCACGCGCCGGCGGCCGGGGCTGCAGAGGCGCACGGCGAACGTGTCGATGATGTTCTGCCCGGAGCTCGTGGCCGACCAGGCGTAGTCGCGGCCGTGCCCGAGCTGGACGTACACGTTCGTGCCCGGGAACGCGGCACCCTCGGCGTCGATACCCGGGCCGTGGATGTCCTCCTCCATCAGGATCTCCGGGCTGAAGTACGACACCTGGGGACCCATCACGGCGAGCGGGTGGTGGCTGGCCGAGCGCTTGGCCGAGATCAGAAGCGCATTTGACATCACGTGCGGGAAGCCGATCACAGCCGATCGGGCGGCCTGGATCTGCGGCTGCACTCCGGCCACCCCGCTGGCGGCCCGGTCGCGGGCCAGCGGGGCTCCCTTGGGTACCGACCCGGCCACGACCGGGTTGGAGTAGGAGACCGTGCCGTAGTCGGGCAGGGCGATCGTCCGTCGCGTGGCCGGGGTGGGCACCGGTAGGGTCTGATAGGGGAACCGGTGGCCGTGCACGGTCGTGGGGGCCTCGGGATCGGCCGGGTCGACGAAGCTCCTGAACGTGGCAAAGCCCGAGCGGTCGGGGCGCCCACCGGCGTGACGCTCACGCTTTACAACGGTCGGCGAGCCGGGGACCTCGCGGCGCTCGGGCCCGAAGTGGCGGCGCAGGGCCTCATACAGAACCGCGTTCTGGAGCTGCTGGCCGCCCCCGTTGCCCAGCTCGGCCCCGATGATCGTCGCGATTGAGATGAAGTCACCGAGTGTGAACGGCGCCGGACCCATCGGATAGCCGAGCGCTGGGTACTCGCCCGGCAGCATCAGCGGATCGGATCGGGCCTTCTTGATGTAAGCGTTGATGCCGTCCAGGTAGTTCCTGGCGTCACGGAGGATCTGGGGCGAGAACGGCGAGGCCTGCTCGGCCCAGTGGATCTGGTTGTGGAGATCCTGCTGGGTGTAGGGCGCGCTCGTCCACGTCGTCTCATCCAGGCTCACGTTGGAGCCACCGGCGAATGAGCCCAGCGTGCCCTCGCCCACGTGGCGCAGCACGTCCATCATGAACAGCCGGTCCTCGGCGCTGGCCCAGCCGATCGCGAACTCGAGCTCCGCCCGCGTGTTGCCGTAGATGTGGGGCACCCCGAAGCGGTCGCGCTCGATCGTCGCGCCCGGCACCGGATGCTCCGTGCTGGCCACCTCCGCCGGCCGGACGCCGAAGGTGGAGTCTTTGTAGAACTGGCTGATCTGGGAGGGCCTGATGTGGGGGGCCGCGGTGGTCAGCCGCGCGTACATCTGGAGCTGATCGGTCCAGTGGGCGGGCCGGCGGTTATGGTCGGCCTCATAGGCCAGCACCGCCGCCGCGTTGTCCAGCGACCCCTGACCCGGCGGCATGATGTCATTGAAGTAGCCCTGGCTTTTGAAGCCGTAGGGCAGGACGCCAGCGCTTGCTCCCCCGGCCAGGCACAGCGAAACCAGAACCACATCCAGCACTGCGCCCAGAACATGCCGCAACAAGGCGGCTGAGCCTACTGGGCGCCTAAGCCGCGCGCGCCAGCGTTGCCCCGCCCAGGAGGGCCCGAACCTCGTCCAGGCTGGCGGCCGTCTGGAGCCCCGCCCGCAGGTGCGCCCCGCCGCCCAGGCCGGCCACGAAGGAGTCGGACAGCCGCTCCAGATACCAGGGATAGAACTTGCGCAGGTACCGGGCTGCGCGCTCCGGGCCCAGATGCTCCTGGGCCTGCTCCATCACCCACCCGAGCTCGTCCAGGACCTCGGCGTCGCTCGGCGCCTGCTTCCGCCGGCCCAGCAGTTGCTCGAACAGCCAGGGGTTGCCCAGCGAGCCCCGAGCCAGCAGGACCGCATCGGCACCCGTGAGCTCGAAGGCCTGGCGGATCTGGTCGACTCCGCCCAGCCCGCCCGACACCAGCACCGGAACCGGAAGCTCGCTCACCAGCTGGCGGACGAGGCCGTAATCCGGCGTCCCCCTGTGACGCTGAGAGGCGTGGCGGGGATGGATCGCGATGCCGGCCACAGCTCCCTCGTGGGCCAGCCGGCGAGCCAGCTCGACGCCCGACATGTCCCCCGGCCGCTGGCCCGAGCGGAGCTTGACCGTGACCGGGAGACCGCTGGCCCGACCCGCCGCCCGGGCCAGGGCCAGGGCACGCTCGGGCTCGGCCAGCAGCGCCGCGCCGGCCCCGGTCTTGCACACCTTCGGCACGGGACAGCCCATGTTGAGGTCGATCAGGTCGGCCCCCGCCGCCGCCACCGCCTCGGCCGCCGACGCCATCACATCCGGGTCGTGCCCGAACAGCTGGATCGACATCGGGTGCTCGCGGGGGTCGATCCGCAGCAGCTCGCGCATCGTGCGCTCGTTGCGATAGTGGATGGCGAAGCTCGAGACCATCTCTGAGACGGCCAGTCCGGCGCCGTGGCGCTTGGCCTGAAGGCGCACGAACCAGTTGCCGATCCCGGCCAGCGGAGCGAGCACGACGCGGTTGGCGACCGGCACGCCTCCGAGCGTCCAACCGTCGGTGAGGGAACGGGGCATGCCACTTCATGGTACGAATGAGGTGATGAACCTGTTCGAAATGCTGCGTCCCTGGACCGAGATCGCGCTCGAGCAGGTGCCGGGAGTGGACCTGTTCGACGCCCACACCCACCTGGGCCAGAACGACCCGGACGGCATGCGCCAGACCCGGGAGGAGCTGCTGGACGGTCTGCGCGCGGCCGATGCGAGGGGGGCATTCGTGTTTCCGATGCACGAACCGGACGGCTACCCCCCGGCCAACGACATGGTGCTGGCCGCGGCCGCTGACTCGGATGGCCTGCTCGTGCCCTTCTGCCGCGTCGACCCGCACGATGGCGCACTCAGTGAGGCCGAGCGGTGCCTGGGCACCGGCGCCCGGGGAATCAAGCTCCACCCTCGGGCCGAGGAGTTCACCCTCGATCACCCGGTCGTGGCCGACCTGGCCGCGCTGGCCGACGAGCGGGGGCTGCCGATCCTGATCCATGCCGGCCGCGGGATTCCGGCGCTCGGCCTCCACGCCGTCGAGCTGGCCGGGAGGTTCCCGGGCGCCCGGCTGATCCTGGCCCACGCGGGGATCTGCGACCTGTCCTGGATCTGGCGCGTGGCCGCCGATCTCCCGAACCTGTTTTTCGATACCGCCTGGTGGATGCCGGCCGACCTCCAGACGCTGTTCTCGCTGGTCCCCCCGGGGCAGATCCTGTTCGCCTCCGATGCCCCGTACGGGAGCACGGCCATCTCCGCCGCGTTCCAGCTCCGGTGCGCCCTGCAGGCCGGGCTGAGCGTGGAGCAGGTCCGCTCGATCGCCGCCGGGCAGGCGATGCGTCTGGCCGCGGGCGAGGCTCCCGTGCCGGCGGGCCAGGCCGTGGGGGAACGCGAGCAGGCCCCCCACCTGCTGCTGGATCGGGTGGCCGAGTTCCTGCTCATCGCGGCCATCGCCTCGATGCGTGGAGGGGATGCCGGCGAGCTGATCGCCCTGGCCCGGCTGGCCTGCGACGTGCCCGAGGAGATCGATGACGCGCCGATCTTCGAGGCAATCCGCACGCTCCTGGACGGCTACGAGGCCTACGCGGCCGAGCATCCGGACGAGCGCCGGCGCCTGACCTTCCTGATCCTGGCCTGCACGGTGGCCCGGACGCCGGAGGTCCCCGTGCCGGCCCTCGAGGCGCTCAGGGTCTAGCCCGTAAGGCCTCAATCCTGATTGCGGCGCCAGATCAGCCGCAGCCCCACCAGCGTGAGCAGCTCGTCCACCTCATCGATCGTCTCCCGGATGAAGGGGACGAGGATCTGAGCCAGCCCGCCCGTGGCGATCGCCTTGGTGTCGGCGCCGAGCTCATCGCGGAGCCGCCTCACGATCCCCTCGACCTGGCCGGCGAAGCCAAAGACGATCCCGCTGCGAATCGCGTCCACGGTCGACTTGCCGATCAGCGAGCGGGGCTCGGCCAGCTCCACCTTGGGCAGCTTGGCCGCGCGCTCGTACAGAGCGTCGATTGAGATCTCCGCCCCCGGGGTGATGATCCCGCCCAGGTACTCGCCGGCCGGCGACACGGCGTCGTACGTGATCGCCGTGCCGAAGTCGACCACCAGACATCCGTCCTTGACCCGGTCGTAGGCCGCCACGGCATTGACCAGCCGGTCGGCACCGACCTCGTGCGGATTGTCGATCCGGATCGGCATCCCGATCCGGATCGTCGGACCGACGACCAGCATCGGATGGCCCAGGTACCGCTCGGCCACGTCGGTCCACTGCTCGGAGAGCTGGGGCACGGTCGAGGAGACGATCGAAGCGTCGACATCTGAGAACGACAGGCCGCGGAGCTCGAGCAGGCTCGATAGTGCCGCCGCCAGCTCATCGCCGGTCGAGTCGCGCACGGTGGCAAACCGCCAGTGCTCGGCGATCGCGTCCTGGCCCTCGGCGAACACCCCGAAGTGGGTCTGGGTGTTCCCGACGTCGACGACCAGGAGCATCGGCGTGGAGCCTACCCGCGCGTGGCCAGCGGCGGCCCGGCCTGGCGGACCTCCTGGCCGGGGCCCAGCTGCTCCAGCTCGCGCTGCAGGCGGGTTCCGTCGGGCAGCGTCAGCTCGGGGTCGAGCTCGAGCAGCGGGACGAGCACGAACCGGCGCGAGCGCACCTCCGGGTGGGGCAGCGTGAGCCGCTCGGAGCGATGCTCCAGGGAGCCCAGCAGGAGCACGTCCACGTCGATCGGCCGGGGGCCATGACGGGGCCCGCCGGGGACCCGGCCGAGCTCACGCTCCACGGCCTTGCAGGTATCCAGGAGCTCCTCGGGTGGGGCGCCGGTGCGGATCTTCAGGCAGGCGTTGTAGAAGTCGGGCTGGTCCAGGATTTCGCCCACGGGCTCAGTCTCATACACCGATGAGGCGGCCAGGACCTCGGCGCTCCGGTCCGCCAGGGCATCCACGGCCCCCTGAAGGTTGGCCCTGCGGTCTCCCACATTTGAGCCCAGCCCCAGGTAGCCGATCAAGATGCTTCGCGCCAGACCTCGACCGAGACCTCGGACACCGGAAGCGCCATCGGCGGCTCGGGCTTGGCCGCCTTGACCCATACCGCGTCGGCCGGGTAGTCCTCGATCAGCCGGTCGGCGATCGCCGTGCACAGGCGCTCGAGCGTCTTGTACGTTCGCTGCTGGGCCACCAGGTTGGTCACCTGACAGACCTCGGAGTAGTCGATCGTGTCCTCGATCCGATCGGTCAGCGTGGCGTCGACGTCCCCGACGTCCAGTCTCAGATCGATCAGCAGCCGCTGCCCGATCTCCCGCTCGGCCTCGCTCACGCCAATGTGGGTGTACAGCGACAGGCCACTGACCTCGATCGTGACCTCGGGCTCGGGGTGACCCTCCTGGTCCTCCCCCTCGCGCTCCTCGTCTACCTCGTCGAACTCGTCGTCCGCCATGGCCGCCGGACCGTAGCAGCCGTTACCCGCAGGGCGTCGGCCACCGGGGCCACATCGTGAACCCGAAAAACGCTGGCCCCTCGCTCATAGGCCATTACGCAGGTGGCGATCGTCGCGGCCACACGGTCGTCGACCGGCCGGCCGGTCAGCCGGCCCAGGAACGACTTGCGGGAGGTGCCGATCACCACGGGGCGTCCCAGCTCGGTGAGCTCGTCCAGACGAGCGAGGAGCTCCAGATTGTGGCCGACGGTCTTGCCGAATCCGATGCCGGGATCGAGCATGATCCGCTCCTGCGGGATGCCGTGGGCGATCGCGTAGCCCAGGCGGTCGGCCAGGAAGGACCCGACTTCCCTGACGACGTCGTCGTAGCGTGGTTCGGCCTGCATCGTGCGCGGGTCGCCCAGCATGTGCATCAGGCACAGCTCGGCCCCGGCCTCGGCGACGGTGCCGGCCATGTCGGGGTCCCGGAGGGCGGTCACGTCATTGACCAGTGTGGCCCCGGCTTGGAGGGCGACGCGGGCCACCCGCGCCTTCGACGTGTCGATCGAGATCCGGGCCGGGGGGCCGGCGGTCATCAGACCCTCGATCACGGGCAGGACGCGGGCCAGCTCCTCCTCCGCCGTCACGGAGGCGGCACCCGGCCGCGTCGACTCCCCGCCGATGTCCAGGATCGCCGCCCCCTCCTCCGCCAGGCGCTGGCCATGGGCGATCGCGCGCCCCGGATCCAGGAACCGGCCGCCGTCCGAGAACGAGTCCGGCGTGACGTTGAGGACTCCCATCAGGGCGAAGTCCTCCGTGTCGTCAGCCCCTCGGGCCGGGGAGCCCTCGGCGTCACTCATCCGGCCACCGCCCGTGCTGGTCGAAGTACCTGCGAGCCTCCTCCTCCCGCTCGCGGTCCCGGTTGCTCCGGACGCTCATCCGGAACAGCCAGTTGATCATCCACACGATCAGGGCGGCGATGATCAGCGACACGCCGGCGGCCGAGGTGCTGTTGTCATGGCCGTGCTCGACTACCACGGCCACGATGCCGGCCACGGCCATGGCCAGCGGCACGCCCACGCGGGTGGCGGTCAGCAGCAGACGTCGCCCGGTCATGGCGCAGACGTTAGTGGGAGGTGGCTCACGCAATCACGGCCCCTTGCCCCGGGCCAGGCCGACCGATAGCCTGCCCGCCGTGGGGCACGAAGGGATTCGTCACCCGGTGATCAGTCGTCGGACGCTGCTCCGCGGCGCGGCCGGCGGCGCGGCGCTGGCCGCCGCCGGTGGCCTGCCGGCCTGGGCCCGCCCGGCGGCCACCACCCAGGGCCTCCGCAGGCCGGACACTCTGCCCTTTCCGCACCTGCCGGCCGGGACCGAGAGCATGCACCAGATCAAGCACATCGTCGTGCTGATGATGGAGAACCACTCCTTCGACAACCTGCTCGGGATGGTTCCGTATCAGGTTCCGGGCCGCGGAGGGGTCGATGGGCTGACCCGGAACCGCCGGGGCGGGATCGTGGATCACCAACCCGGCGCCCAGGGCGGGCAGGTTTACGCCCGGCATGCCGCGACTCCCTGCCAGACCCCGCATCAGCCCAGCCAAACCTGGAACGCCAGCCACCAGTCCTTCGACGCGGGCCGCATGGACGGCTTCGTCAGGGCCAGCGGAAACACCGCGATGCTCTACTGGGACAAGAGCGACATTCCGTTCACCTATTCGCTGGCCAGCCACTTCCCGATCGGCCAGCGCTACTTCTGCTCGGTCCTGGCCCAGACGTACCCGAACCGGCGGTTCTTCTTCTGCGCGACGGCCTCCGGGCTGATCGCCACCGACACCACGACGTTCACCACCCCGGCCCAGAACGGCACGATCTGGGACCGCCTGGACCCCCATGGCATCAGCTACGCCGTCTACTACCAGAACCTGCCCAGCTGGGCGATCGTGCCCCACGCTGTGCGCGGCGACAAGCAGCACAAGATGGACGACTTCTATCCCGACGTGGCCGCCGGAAAGCTCCCCGCGTTCACCTTCATCGACCCCAACTACGACACCACCTCACAGGAGAATCCGCAGGACATCCAGGTCGGCGAGCGCTTCATCGCCCAGGTTGTCAACGCCCTGGTCAAGGCGCCCACCTGGCGCCACACCGCACTTTTCATCACCTACGACGAGCACGGGGGCTACTACGACCACGTGGCTCCGCCGCGGGCGGTCGAGCCGGACAACATCGCGCCGACGCTGAGTCCCGGCGACGTCCCGGCCAGCTACAACCGCTACGGGTTCCGCGTGCCGATGATCGTCGTCTCGCCCTGGGCCAAGAAGAATTACCTCTCGAACGTGGTTCAGGACCACACCTCGCTGGACGCGTTCATCGAGCGCAAGTGGAACCTGCCGGCCATGACCTTCCGCGACGCCAACGCGGACGCGATGACCGACTACTTCGACTTCAGCCGGCCGGCCTTCGCCACGCCGCCGCCGCTGGCTGCGGCCCCGCCCCTCGGCCCCGGAGTCACCGCCTGCAAGGCCCACGGCTACAACCCGCCGCTGCCCAGCTCGAAGTTGGACGGGGCCAGCGACGTCAGCCGCTACCTGAAGAGGTAGGGATGGGCCGGTAGGGGGCGGCTATTCGGCCGTGCCGCCGGCCAGACCGGGCCGGGGCAGCGGGCGCGGACCCTCGCGGCGCTCGGCGGCGGGGGTGGGCGGGATCGGGACCTCTGGCGGCGGCGGTGCCGCGGCTCCGAAGACCTCCTCCTCGCTCTGTCCGCTGAGCAGGGCCTCGAACTGCTCCTTCTCAATCGTCTCGCGCTTGATCAGGATGTCCGAGAGTCTCTCCAGGTCCGGGCGGTACTGGGTGAGGACGTCCTTGGCCTGGACGTGGGCGTTCTCCACGATCCGCCGAATCTCGTCGTCGATCTCGCGGGCGATCTCATCCGAGTAGTCGGGCTCGGAGCTGAACTCCCGGCCCAGGAAGGGCTGGCCGTGATCGTGGCCGAACACACGCGGTCCGAGCTTCTCGGACATCCCGAAGCGCATCACCATCTGTTTGGCCGTCGCTGTGACCTTTTCGAGGTCGTTGGAGGCGCCGGTCGTGACCTCGCCGAACACGATCTCCTCGGCGGACCGCCCCCCAAGCGTCATGGCCATCAGGTCCTGGAGCTCAGCCCGCGTGGTCAGGAACCTGTCCTCACCGGGCAGCGAGATCGTCACGCCCAGAGCCTGGCCGCGGGAGATGATGGAGATCTTGTGGATCGGGTCGGCGTTGGGCAGGTAGTGGCCCACGATCGCGTGGCCCATCTCATGGAAGGCCGTGACCTTGCGCTCCTTGTCGCTCATCACGCGGGTCTTCTTCTCAGGCCCGGCGATGACCCGCATGATCCCTTCCTCCAGCTCATCCTGGGTGATCTCGCGCTTGCCGTTGCGGGCGGCCAGCAGCGCTGCCTCGTTGACCAGGTTCGACAGGTCCGCGCCCGTGAAGCCGGGCGTCTGGCCGGCCAGCACGTCCACGTCGATCTCACGCCCCAGCGGCTTGCCCCGGGTGTGGACCTCGAGGATCTTCCTGCGCCCGGTGCGGTCGGGCCGGTCGACCACGATCTGGCGATCGAAGCGGCCGGGACGGAGCAGCGCCGGGTCAAGGATGTCGGGCCGGTTGGTGGCGGCGATCAGGATGATGTTGTCCTTCATCTCGAAGCCGTCCATCTCAACCAGCAGCTGGTTGAGCGTCTGCTCGCGCTCGTCGTGGCCACCGCCCAGGCCGGCGCCGCGGTGACGGCCGACGGCGTCGATCTCATCCATGAAGATGATGCACGGGCTGTTCTGCTTGGCCTGCTCGAACAGGTCACGCACGCGCGAGGCGCCGACACCCACGAACATCTCCACGAAATCCGAGCCGGAGATCGAGAAGAAGGGCACGCCGGCCTCACCGGCCACGGCCCGGGCCAGCAGCGTCTTACCGGTGCCCGGCGGCCCGTAGAGGAGCACGCCCTTGGGAATGCGCGCACCAAGGGCCTGGAATTTCTTGGGGTTCTCTAAGAACTCCTTGATCTCATGGAGCTCCTCCACGGCCTCGTCCACCCCGGCCACGTCGCGGAAGGTGATCTTGGGCGAGTCCACCGACATGCGCTTGGCTCTCGACTTACCAAACGACATGACCTTGGATCCACCGCCCTGGACCTGGTTCATCAGGAAGATCCAGAACCCGATGAAGATGATGAAGGGCAGGATGTAGGTCAGCAGCGACAGCCAGCCGCTGGATCCGGTGCCCTGGACGTCGAAGTTCTCCGCGGGGAGCTTGCTCTGTGCCAGCGTGACGAGGTTCCCCTCGGCGACCGAGCCGCTGGGGATCCCGATCGAGTACTTCTGGCCGTTGGCCAACTGGACGTCGGCCGTGTTGTCCTTGTCGTTGATCTGGAGCGTCTGGACGGCCACGGGCTGGCCGGTTTCCAGAGCCTGGACGAGGTTGCCGTACGTGAAGCGCGTCGTCTTGCCCGACGAGCCAATCAGCTTCTGGGCGAAGAACGCCAGCACGACCACGATCAAGATCGGGAAGGCGGCGCTCTTAAAGAACCTGCTCATGCATTCACGCGAAGGGCCCTACCGGCCGGTTTGGCCGGAAACGCAAGCGTAGCAGTTGAATTTCGTCGTTCGACAGGGCTGCAACGAGGTGCTCACTGCGCCAGGGCGGCAACGTAGGGAAGGTTCCGGTAGCGCTCCTGGTGGTCGAGCCCGTAGCCGATCGCGAACCGGTTCGGAATCTCGAAGCCCACGTAGCGCGCCGGCAGCTCAACCTTCGCGCGCTCGGGCTTGACCAACAGCGCGCACACCTCAAGCGAGCGGGGGTCACGGCCGGCCAGGTTGCGCAGCAGGTACTGAAGCGTCAACCCCGAGTCCACGATGTCCTCGACGATCAGGACGTCCCGATCCTCGATCACCGCATCCAGGTCCTTGAGGATCCGCACGACCCCGGATGTTTTGGTCGCGGAGCCGTAGGAGGCCACGGCCATGAAGTCGACCTCGACGGGGATCTCGAGGTGACGCATCAGGTCGGAGAGGAAGAACACCGCCCCCTTCAGAACCCCGACCAGGAGCAGTTCTCGGCCCGCATAGTCGCGGGAGATCTCGGCCGCCAGCTCCTTGACCCGCTGGGCCAGCCGGTCCTCGGGCACCAGCGTCTCACCGATCAGGCCATCGTCGCTCACTGTTCAATTTTATGGGCGGCGCGGCGCGGGCTGCGCCCGCCTGTGGTCTGGCGCTCGAAGCTCAATACCCCTCGCTCCACGACCGCCCGGACTCCGCTGGGCAGATCCAGGGCGGCATTGGCACCCAGCGCCGCCACCTCCTCGGACCGGCGAGCGACTCCAGGGGCCGGCCCGCCGTGAGCCAGGTCAGCCAGCCGCTGGACGACCAGCCGCTGGAGCGCCGCCGGCAGCTCCCGGAGCGCGGCCAACTCGATCTGGTCGCCTCCTTTCAGCGCGCCCGTGACCAGCTCGTCCAGCAGCTGAGCCTCCTCCCGCAGGATCTCCGCCAGCGCCAGGACATTCTTCTCGGCCGCCGGATGGGCCTCCGCAAGCGCCGGAACCAGGCGGCCTCGGATCCTCGCGCGCGCGTACGCGTCTGACTCATTGCTCTCATCCTCGCGCCACTCCAGGCCCCGCTCCACGCAGTAGGCGGTCGTCTGCTCGCGCGTGAAGGACAGCAGCGGGCGGACCAGTCGGCCCTCCCTGGGCGTCATACCCAGCAGCGCGCGCCGGCTGGGCGAGGAGGCCAGCCGGTACAGGATCGTCTCGACCTGGTCGGTGGCCGTGTGTCCGGCCGCGATGTCTGCCTCAAGCCCCTCGGCCAGCACGGCCGCAGCGCTATAGCGCTGCTCCCTGGCCCAGGCCTGGACGTTGCCCCCCGCAGGTCGCCACGGCCGGCGCACCTGGAGAGCCACGCCGAGCGCTTCGGCCACACGCTGGCAGTGTTCCTCGTCCTGGTCTGATTCGGGGCGCAGGCCGTAGTTGACGTGAAGCGCGATCACCACTGAAGGACCGGCGATCCGGGCGGCCAGATCCAGCAGGCAGGTCGAGTCTCGCCCGCCGGACAGGAGCACGATCACGGGACGCCCCGGTGCCAGGAGGCCGTCCCGGCGGACCTGGTCCAGCAGCGAACTCATTCCTCCTCCCGCTGGACCGCCAGGAAGATCTCCGTGGATTCGCTGAAGCCCTTCAGACGGACCTCGGCGATCCGCTCGAATTCCAGGTGTGTGCCCGCCCGGTCGACCACGGGCCGCGTGACCAGGACCTCGCCGCCGGCGGACCGCGTGGCCACCCGGGAGGCGATATTCACGGCCCGCCCGTAGTAATCGCCGTCCCGGTACAGGGCGTCTCCGTAGTGGATCCCGATCCGCGGAGGGGCCCTGCTCACGTACAGCTGCTGAAACCCGACCCCCCAGTCGGTCAGGGCCGCCGGGTCGGAGCCCACGATCATCACCTCATCGCCGATCGTCTTGATGATCCGGGCGTCCTCGGGCAGCGTCGTCTCGACCGCCTCGACGAATTTCTCGACGGTGTCGACCGCCTCGAGCTCTCCCTCCTCCTCGGTCAGCCGCGTGTACCCAGCCAGATCGGCGAAGGCGATCGCCACCCTCATTCGGCCCAGGTCGATCTCCTCGGTGTCCAGGTCGGATTCCATGTGGCCGACCACGTCCTGCTCGACGAAGTACTGCAGGTAGCGCTGGTGCACCTGGTCCATGACCGGAGAGGCCAGCGGCAGGAGCTCACTGGCCAACTCCTGCATCTCCTCGGCCATCTCGAGCCCGGTGGCCCCGGAGCGCATCAGCGGCTCGTGGACGTAGAGGTGAAACAGCCTGACCTCGGCATCGGCCACCTGGGCAATCGCCTGTCCGTAGACCCGGACGAGCTGGAGCATGGCCACCAGCGGCAAACCTGCCGAGAGCACCGCGGCCACGTATCGCAGCAACTGGACGTCGGCCGCGCTGAGCGCGCCGGCCTGCACCGGTTGCATCCCCAGCGCGGCCAGCACCCGCTCGATCAGCGCCGGCTCCAGGCCGGTTTCCCGCGCTGCCTGCTTCACGGTGTAGGTCCCATCGCTGTCGGCGGGGAACAGCGCCTGCATGAACCCGAAGGCCAGCCGGCCCTCGTCGGTGGCCCGGCGGATGTCCTGCAGCGAATGGCCTCGCTCGCGCAGCCGGGCCACGATCCGCGCGTGGCGCACCGCCCCGGTGGACCAGGCCCCGTCGTACTGGGGAACCAGGCCCTCGCGCGTCCAGCGGCGGAGCGTGGCCACCGACACGCCGGCCCGCTTAGCGGCCTCTGCCAGCGGGATTCCCGGCCCGCCGTTAGCGGAATTGTTGTAGTCGTTGGTCGGCATCAGGGGGGATTGTTGCGCCCGCCGGAGCTCGCCCAGCAGCGTGGGCCAGGCGGCCGCACCGCGGGGCTTGGGTCGATCCAGAACTGAAACCGGCCCGACGAGCAATCGGCGCCGCGGTGGCAATATCTCGGCGACGGGATCCCGCGGAGAACGGGATCCCGCCGCCCGCGGGCGTTACGGCCCGCTGCGTCGGCCGTTGGCGCTCGTCTCGTTTCCGGCGGCGCCTCGCGGCTCGGCCCTGTGACGTCCTCGGGGCCGTGGCCACGCTCCGGCCTGTTGCCTTTGGTTGTTGGCCTAGGTCTACCCCTCCCGGCGGCGCCTGTCAATGGCCCGGGTCGGAAAATGACCACACTCGAGCGATTCCGGGTGCCCATGACCCCGCTCGGGCCCCTCAGACCTCCAAGTGAGGGCGGTTGACAGCGATCACTCAGACCTCCAGGTGGGGGTAGTCGGCGGCGATCATCTCGCGGTACCGGGAGAACAGCGGCTTGGTGATGGGGAGGATGGCCAGGGCCGCCTTGACGTCGCCTCCGGCCTTGATCCGCCGCCGCGCGATCGCGATGGCCACGTTCTCCTTGCCCTGGAAGTACCGGTTGGCCGTGTCGGAGCTCATGGCCATCTTCACCTTCGGCTCCCATGAGATGTCATCTGACCACTCCCAGGCCAGATTCGGCTCACCCTGGTCGCCGGAGCGGATGTTGACCACCATCTCGACATCAGTGAACTCGAACCGCTGCGGGGTGTCGGCCGCCCGCAGGCTGGGGCCGATCTCCGGATCGTCGCTCATCAGAGCGAACGTCCGGTCCATGACCTCTCGGAACTCGTTGGAAGACCTGAATCCGCTCATGGGCATGAGGGAACGCACCCGCGGGCGCCATTCCCCTGCTGTGCCTGGTTCACGGACACATCGGTCATGGGATGCGAGCATCCCACGCGTGGAAGCATCGAGCGCCAGTCTAACCCCGCCCCCCATTCACCTTCACCCCGCCGCGCCGCTGGCCGAGCGCGTCCTGCTGCCGGGTGACCCGGCCCGAGCGCTTCTCCTGGCCCGGTCTCTGCTCGAGAAGCCGCTGATGTTCAACCACAACCGCGGGCTCTGGGGCTACACCGGCCAGGCCCCTGACGGGCGACCGCTGACGATCCAGAGCACGGGCATGGGCGGGCCGAGCGCGGCGATCGTGATCGCCGAGTTGGCCAACCTGGGCGTGCGCACGCTGATCAGGGTGGGCACGTGCGGAGCCTTGGCCGCGGAGCTGGCCCTGGGCGATCTGGTGGTGGTCACCGAGGCGTTGTCCTTCGACGGCACGAGCGGGGTCCTGGCCCGGGACGCGCGGTTGCTGCCAGATCCTGGGCTGTGCGACCTCCTGGCGGCGTCCGCGCTGGCCCGGGATCACCGCGGGCCGGTCGCCTCCACGGACCTCTTCTACGACGGTCCGCCGAGCGAGGAGGAGCGCTGGCGCGAGGCCGGCGCACTGGCCGTCGAGATGGAGACGGCCACGCTCTTCGCCCTGGCCGGCCGCCGCCTGCTGCAGGCGGCCTCGGTACTGCTGGTTTCGGACCTGCTGGCGCCCAGCCGGGCCCGGATCGACGACGAGGCGCTCCAGGAGGGCGAGCGTCGCCTGGGCCAGGCAGCTGCCGAGGCCCTGAGCCAGATCTGAGAGGTGGGCCTAGGCAGAGGCCGCGTGCTGGCTGAGCGCCGCCTCGATCCGCTCGAGCGCAGCTTCGATCGCGGACAGCCTGTCCTCGAGCGACCCGGCGGCCATCCCCTGGACCCGCTGCTCGACTCGATCGATCCCGTCCTCCAGCGCCTCCAGGCGCTGAGACACCGACCGCAGACGGCGGGTCAGGCGCTCCAGGTCGCTGGCCGACGGAAGGTTCAGGGCGCCGAGCGCGGCTTCCTGGGCTCGCATGGCCTTCTCGCGAGTCTCAAAGGCCGCCGACAGGGCTCCGCTGACCAGCGGGTTGTCCAGCAGCTCCTGAGCCAGCTTCCCGATCGCCTCCTCGCTCTGACGGGTCACTCGCTGCCGGAGTCCTTCGTCTGAGCCTGAATCGGTCACGCGCGCCACTGTACCGCGCGGTCGGTGAAGGCGGTCACACCGCCGCGGCCGGCCCCTCGGCAGAGAATCCCGGTCGGGGTGCGGAAAGAGTGCCCAAGCCAGCCAGTCTAACCTTTAACCTGACGGTTAGACTGCCCTTTTTCGCCCGCTCGGAGGGGCGCTAGGGACCAGGCACGGCGCTACAGAAAAAAAGGGTTGGTGCCGATGGGAACGGAATCGTGGGTATTACGCGTTATGTCGTCGCCGCCGCAAGGCCGTCCAACCCTATGTTCTTCCCCGACAGTTCCCCGTTGCAAACGGCCGCTACAGTCGTTAGCGTCCGGGTTTCACCGTCGCAGAACGGCGTTTCTGCCATCCCTGCGGGAGGAAGTTAAACCACTGTGTCCGTCCGGCGAAAGCTGAAGATCCTGGCCATCTCGGCCGGGTCGGCCATGGCCACCATGGCCATCGCCGTGCTGCCCAGTGCCTCCGCCGACCAGTGCAGGGTCACGGTGACGCTGCTCACGGGCCAGACCCTCACCTTTGAGGTCAATGCCCCGCCGGGCACCCCTGCCTCGAGCATGGTGCCTTCCGGCACCGGCCCGGTGAAGAACGTCCAGGCCTCCTGCACGCCGACCGCGACGACGACCACGACGACCACCACCACGTCGACGACCACCACGAGCACGACGACCAGCACGTCCTCGTCCCACACCAAGCACGGCGGCAGCACGGGGTCCTCCCAGCACAACTCCGGTGGCAATAAGTCGGGTGGGAAGTCCAGCGGCCGCCCCGTGACCACCCGCAAGACGGTTCCGTCGGACAGGACGCAGACCACCGCGAAGAACGGCAAGGGCAAGAGCAAGACCTCCAAGACCAAGACCAAGCAGCCACCCACGACCAAGGGTGGCGTGCCGACGCCTTCCAACCCATCGTTCTCATTCGCGCTGCCCGGTCCGGCCCCCCTGGGCGTCCCCAACTTCTTCATCGACTCCTTCCAGATCCCGCCCTTCCTGCTCCCGATCTACCAGGCGGCCGGGATCCAGTACGACGTGCCGTGGCAGATCCTGGCCGCGATCAACGAGATTGAGACCGACTACGGGCGCAACCTGTCGGTGTCGTCCGCCGGCGCGGTGGGCTGGATGCAGTTCCTCCCCTCGACGTGGAAGCGCTACGGGATGGATGTCACCGGGACCGGTTACGCCGACCCGTACAACCCGGTGGATGCGATCTTCGCCGCGGCTCGGTATCTGCACGCCGCGGGCGCTTCGAAGAGCATTCCGAAGGCGATCTTCTCCTATAACCACGCGTCGTGGTATGTGCAGTCGGTGATGCTGCGGGCCAAGCTGATCGGCGGCATGCCCGACCAGCTGGTGGGGGCACTGTCCGGATTGGTGGAGGGTCACTTCCCGGTGGCCGCCGCGGCCAAGTACGCCGATAGCGCTGTCATCAAGAAGGCCAAGACGCGGGTCAAGTCCTCAAACGCGGCCGTGATGATCAACTCGGCGCAGAAGGCGGCGGCCAGCAACGGCACCAACATCTTCGCCAAGTCCGGTTCCCCGGTGATCGCCGTCAACGACGGCAAGGTGGTCAAGGTCGGCCAGTCCCAGAAGCTGGGCAACTACGTCGAGCTCCAGGACGCGACTGGCAACGTCTACACCTACGCCCACCTCGGGTCGATTCCCAAGACCTATCCGGTGCCCAAGCTCGTCAACGTCACCGCCAAGCAGATCGACCACCAGCTCTCGCTGCCCACGACCCCCGCCCCGACCGGCCCGGCGACCGCCGGCGCGCAGAGGGGAGCGGCGGTCCCCACCACGACGCAGGCCACCAAGACCAGCAAGACGGTGACGCTGCCGGTTACGCCGGCGCCGAAATCGGCCCCGGCCCCGTCGTCGACGATCGCGCAGCCGCTGGCCAAGGAGCGGCTGTTCGCGCACCCGTACCGGCCGGCGTCATACGCCGCCGGCGGCAGCCTCCAGGTCAAGACGGCCGCGCAGGCGATCTCGGACTTCCACAACTACTTCTCCGACGTCCTTCATCTGAGCAAGAACCAGTACACGCTCAAGCCGCTCAGGGCGGGTGCGACGGTCGTCGCGGGCACGATCCTGGGCCGGATCGGCAAGACCCAGAACGGTCTGGCTCCGCACCTTCAGTTCCTGATCCGCCCGGCGGGCAAG
This sequence comes from Solirubrobacteraceae bacterium, assembly GCA_036490975.1. Classification (GTDB taxonomy): domain Bacteria; phylum Actinomycetota; class Thermoleophilia; order Solirubrobacterales; family Solirubrobacteraceae; genus Palsa-465. The sequence continues at coordinate 46,791 of DASXCS010000020.1, read as the reverse complement.
AACGCTCCGTACATCGACCCCAAGCCGATCCTGGACGGGTGGAAGCTGCTCGAGGCGACGGCCGTCTATCGCGCCTCGGGAGTTGACCCGTTTGCTGGAGCTCACAAGAACGCCTCGATCGGGCAGCTCCTGCTGATGTCCAAGGAGCAGCTGACCAACCGGGTGCTGGCCGACCCGCACGTCCAGATCTACGCCTGCGGGCGGCGCGATATCCAGGCTGGTCTGATCGACCGCCGGATCCTGGGCGTGATCGAGTTCCTCTCAGCCTCGCAGCTGTACCCCACGGTCTCCGGCCTGCGGTGCGGCAACAGCCCCGACAGCGCAACCGGCGTCGACGCGGCCGGCGCGAGCGGCGCCTCGATGGACATCTCTGCGATCAACAACATCCCGATCCTCCACCACCAGGGCAAGGGGTCGATCACCGACATCACGATCCGCCGGCTGCTCACCCTCCAGGGCCTGTACAAGCCCGATGAGGTCGTCTCCACGATGAGCTACAAGGGCCGCACGAACACAATGGCCATGCCCGACCACGCGAACCGCGTTCAGGTCACCTACACCCCGCTGTTCGGGCAGAACAAGAAGCTTTCGAGCCAACTCGCCGGCTTGCTGAAGCCCAGCCAGTGGATCCAGCTGATCAACCGGATCGGCAAGATCCCTGAGCCCGTGGTTCCGATCGCGCCCAGCAAGTACGCGATCAAAGTCCCGGTCCACTAGCCGATATCCCGCCTCTTTCGCTTCAGCCAGGTTGAGGTCCCATGGGCCCTCGGCCCTGGTGGTGGCCGGTACCTGCTCCGGGACCGCGGCTCCGCCTCCGGGCCCGAGCCGCCGGGGGCCGAGGCATCGCACGTGCTGGTCGTCGCCACCCTCGGTGCACCCGAGCGACGCCGGGGCTCATCGCGTCGGACCAAGATTGATGCTCAGGTGGAGCCCGAGCCAACGCCGGTGACCACCGGCCGGGCGACGGTGATCACCGTGGACCAGCCCTTCTCCGACGAGCGCGAGGCAGCGAGCTGGCTGACTGCGGCCGGCGAGGACGAGCTCGAGCACGACCTGGCCGTTCTGAACCGGGCGCTGCACTCGTTCCGGATGGTCTCGGCCGACCCGTATCTGGCTCCGGTCGGCCGCCACCAGCTGCTGGTGGCCAGGATCGGCTACGGCGTCGGCGATGAGGTCGCCGATGGCCTCTGGACCCAGGCCCAGGAGCTGATGGTTCCGGAGCGCCGCCAGCGCCGGGCCAAGGTGCTGGCTCCTCAGGCCCGGCTGGCCGCGCTGCTCGGCGGGCGCGACCACCCGCTGGCCTGTGAGGAGCTGGCGCTCCGGGCCCGGCTGGACCTGGACCAGGGCCGTGACCGGGAGGCCGCGCTCCAGGTGCTCGTGGCCCTCGACGCGGCGATCGCCGAGCTGGCCAACGACCCCACGGCGCCGGCGCTCGCCGAGCGCCTGGACGAACTGCGGGAATACCGCGACCCGGTGGCGGCGGCAGGGCAGGCCGCCCTGGAGGGTCCGCTGAATGAGGACGAGCGCGCGGCTGCCGTCACGGCGCTCGAGCGGATCGAGGCCGCTCTGCGCGCTCGAGCCGTGGCCAACGCCGGCTTTGCCTAGGTGGTCCCCCCGGCGGATACCCGGTGGGACGCGATCGTCGTGGGCGGCGGGCATAACGGCCTGGTGGCGGCGGCGCTGCTGGCCAACGCCGGGCGCTCGGTGCTGGTGCTCGAGCGTCGCGCCGAACTGGGCGGCGCGGTGGCCAGCGGCCGGCCGTTTCCGGGGGTGGAGGCCAGCCTCTCCCGCTACTCATACCTGGTGAGCCTCCTCCCGGCCGCGTTGGGCCGAGAGCTGGGGCTGACCGTCGAGCTCCGGCCCCGGCCCGTGGCTTCGTACACGCCGGTGGGCGATCGGGGACTGCTGGTCCGCGAGCACATCGAGGACGACTTCCAGTCGATGCTCAGCCGGGTGGCCCGGGACGTCTTCCCCACCCTGACCGAGCCGCTGCGCAGCCGGCAGGAGATGAGGCGCCTGATCGGGGATGACGAGGCCTGGCAGGCGCTGTTCGAGGAGCCCCTGGGCACGGCGCTGGAACGGTCGTTTGACTCTGACCTGGTCCGCGGCCTGGTCCTGACCGACGCCACGATCGGGACCTTCGCGCCGTCTGACGACTGCACCCTGCGCCAGAACCGCTGCTTCCTGTTTCACGTGATCGGGAACGGAACCGGCCGCTGGGACGTTCCCGTGGGCGGGATGGGGGAGCTCAGCCGGCAGCTGGCCGAGGCGGCCCGCCGAGCCGGAGCCCAGATCCAGACCCACGCCGAGGTGGAATCGGTGCGAACTGACGGCTCGGTCGCCGAGGTGACCTGCGCGGACGGATCACGCCACCAGGCCGAGCACATCCTGGCCGGCGTGGCCCCGGCCGTTCTCTCCCGCCTGCTGGATGAGGTCCCGGACCCCGATCCACCCGAGGGGGCGCAGCTCAAGATCAACATGGTCGTCTCCAGGCTGCCTCGGCTGAGGGACCCGGGTGTCACACCGGAGCAGGGGTTCGCGGGGACGCTCCACATCAATGAGGGCTACGAGCAACTGGGCGCGGCCTATGACGAGGCTGCCCGCGGCCGGATCCCCTCGGTGCCGCCATGTGAGATCTACTGCCACTCGTTGACCGATCCCACGATCCTGTCGGCCGAGCTGCGCCGCGCCGGCGCCCACACCCTCACCCTGTTCGGGCTCCACATGCCGGCGCGGCTGTTCGCCGACCAGCCAGGAGTCCGCCGCGAGCAGGCCTTGGCGGCCACGCTGGCCTCGGTGAACTCGGTCCTGGCCGAGCCGCTCCAGGAGTGCCTGCTGGGCGACTCCGAAGGCAACCCCTGCCTGGAGGTGGTGTCGCCGCTCGACCTGGAGGCCGAGCTGGCGATGCCCGGCGGCCACATCTTCCACCGCGACCTGTCATGGCCGTTCGCCGAGTCTGAGGAGGAGGTTGGGCGGTGGGGCGTTGAGACCCGGCACCCAAACGTATGGCTGTGCGGCGCCGGCGCGCGCCGAGGGGGCGGCGTGAGCGGGATCCCGGGCCACAATGCCGCCCGAGCGATCCTCGCTACCGCGTGAGCTCGAGCTCCTCCAGCAGAGCTCCCAGCTCCTCCACCACATCTCCCTGGAGCCTCACGGTGGCCAGGCGGTCGAGCGGCGTCGGGCCCTGCGTGATGATGGCCAGCCTCCCCCCGGCCCGGAGGGTCAGCTCCGGCAGCCCGGCCACCGGATAGACCTCCAGCGAGGAGCCGACGCACAGCATCAGGTCCGCGGCCGCCGCCAGGCGCTCGGCCCGGGCCATGGCCGCCACCGGCAGGTACTCGCCGAACAGCACCACGTCGGGCTTGAGCGGGTGACCGCAGTCGCACCGCGGCACTCCCTGCGGGTCTCGGGCTCCTCGCCTGCGCGTCTCGGCCAGTGGATGGCGGGCCTGGCAGTCCAGGCACGAGGAGCTGTCGATCGAGCCGTGCACCTCAATCACCTCCCGTGAGCCCGCCCGGTGATGCAGCCGGTCGATGTTCTGGGTGATGAGGGCCGTCAACAGGCCTGCCCGCTCCAGACTGGCCAGGGCCTCGTGCGCCGGGTTCGGGCGCTTGTCCTCCAGCGTCTGGAAGCGTCGGCTGTAGAAACTCCAGAATCGCTCGGGATCGCGCTGGAAGGCGTCGATATGGGCCACCTCCATCGGATCGACGTTCTCCCACAGCCCGGTGCCAGGCGAGCGGAAATCGGGGATCCCCGATGGCACGGAGATTCCAGCGCCGGTCAACGCCACGACCGAGCCCGCGCCGCGGATCAGCTCGGCCAGCCGCTGAGTGCCCTGTGTGGTGACGCTCATCGGCCCTGGAACCGGGGCGTGCGCTTCTGCAGGAAGGCCGAGATCCCCTCGCGGGCATCCTCGGAGCCGAAGACCGCGACGAAGCCTTCCTTCTCGGCCTCGATCCCCTGATCCAGATCTCCAGCCGCGGAAACGCGCTTGATCTGCTCGACGGCCAGTGGAGCCTGAGCCGACAGGGCCCGGGCCCAGGACAGCGCGGTGTCCAGCAACTCGTGGTCGGGCACCACGCGGTGGACCAGCCCCAGCTCGTAGGCCTCGCCGGCGTCGATCGGATCGCCCACCAGATTGAGCTCGAGTGCCCGGGCCTCACCGATCAGGCGCGGGAGCCGCTGAGTCCCGCCGAAGCCGGGAATGATCCCCAGGTTGATCTCGGGCTGGCCGAAGGTGGCTGACTCGGCCGCAATCCGCACGTCACACGCCATCGACAGCTCGTTGCCTCCGCCAAAGGCCAGCGCGTTGACCGCCGCGATCGTCACCACGGAGGAGGTCTCCATCCGCCGCAGCAGGCCGTGCATCCGATCCAGGAGGTCCTGCCCGCCGGCGGCGTCCATCGTTGTGAAGGCCTTGATGTCAGCCCCGGCGCAGAACAGCATCGGGTTGGCCGAGGCGAAGACCAGCGCGCGAGTGCCGCCGTTCTTGGTGACGGTGTCCCACACCCGCTCGAGCGCCTCCACGACCTCGGGGGCGATCGAGTTGGCCGGCGGGCGGTCAAGCCAGGCGATCGCCACGTCCTGGCGGGTCTCCAGCTTGACGGGCGACTCCTCCCAGCCCCTGTCCGGCCGGGCATAGGGGAAGAAGCCCTGGCCCGTCTTGACGCCCAGGCGCCCCTGGGCCACCAGGCGCCGAAGAATCCTGGGCGGCTCGAAGTGCTCACCCCACTCGCTGTGGGCTCGCTCCAGGCGCGTCAGGACCTCGTCCAGCCCGAGCTGGTCGGCCCGGGCGAACGGCGGGGGCATGATCCCGGCGCCGGCCATCATCCCCAGGTCGATCTCGCGCAGCGAGGCGACGCCCTCCTCCAGGACCAGGCAGGCCTCGACCAGCGCCTTGAGGGTGAAGCGGTCGACCAGCTCGGCGCTCAGCGCGCCGGCCGCGCCGCCACCCGGCTCAGCCGCCGTGCTCATAGAAACCCTGGCCGGTTTTGGCGCCCAGATGCCCGGCCTGCACGAGCTCGCGCATCTGCTCGTGGACGTGGAAGCGTTCGCCGTAGCACTCGTGCAGGTACTCGGCCACGTGGAACACGGTGTCCAGCCCCAGCAGGTCGGCCAGGAAGAACGGTCCCATCGGGGCCGCCTTGGACTCGCCGACCAGGCGGTCGAGCTCCTTGATGTCGATGCCCTCCCCCTCCTGGACGCGCCACAGCTCAGACACGCTGGAGGTGAGGATCCGGTTGACCACGAAGCCCGGCGCCTCTCCGCAGCGGATCGGCATCTTGCGGATTCGCTGCGCGAGGTTGGCCGCGGCCTGCGCAGTCTCGCGCGAGGTGTCCTCGCCCTCGACGACCTCAATCAGCCGCATCACCGAGGCCGGGTAGAAGAAGTGAAAGCCGACGACCTTGTCGGGCCGGCTGGTCACCTCCCCCATCTCGCTGATGGAGAGCGAGGAGGTGTTGGACGAGAGCACGGCGTGACCGGGGGTGACCTCATCGAGCTCGGCGAACACGGCCTGCTTGACGTCCATCCGCTCGGGAACGGCCTCGATGACAAAGTCGACGTCGCCGAACAGGTCGTAGTCGGTGGTCCCTGTGATCAGGGAGAGCTTGCGCTGCTGCTCGGCCGGCTCCATCTTGCCCTGGTCTACCCGGCCCTGCCAGAGCGAGCGGGCCTTCTCAAGGCCCTGATCGACGAACTCGTCGCTGACGTCCTTCAGAACGACGGGGATGTCGGCGTTGGCGATCGTCTGGGCGATTTCCCCGCCCATCGTCCCCGCACCGACCACGGCCGCCTTGAACACGAACACGCGCCCAACGCTACTTGAAGGGGCTCGGAGGCGAATTGCTCAGGACGGCCTGGAACCGGTTCAGCGTCCGGCCGAGTGACGAGCCCATCAGCCGCCGGATGAACACCAGATCCACCAGCCAGCTGACCGGCGAGCGGCGCTTGAGCGAGTACTCGAGCGCGAGCTGAAGCTGGACCCCGTCCGCCAGCGGCTGGAAGCTCACGCTCTGGCGGGCCGTGACCGAGTCATCATCGACGTCGCTGGTCTGGCCCGACCGCGGCCCGTACTCGGTCACGCGTTCGCGGACCGTCCCTCGGCCGGCCGGATGGGACTCCCAGACGACCTCCGAGCCCACCTTGGGCCAGTCCCCCCGGACCTCGACGATCCGGGCCAGTCCGTCCACCCACTCCGGCCAGCGCCCGACGTCATACCAGCACGTCTCGGCGTCGTACACCAGTCCCGGAAGCTCAATCGTGGCGGTCACGCGAGGCATGCCGGGTGATTATTTCGTCACGGCCCGGGTGATGCGCCCCCGACGTGAGATGATCTGTCGGTGAGCGTCCCGGACACGATCGAGCCGTACACCCAGATCTCCCCCAAGGCGTACGAGCATCCGGCGGACCGGGCCGCCACCGCCGCGCTGAAGGCGGTTCCGATGCTGGACCGGGTGGTGCGCCGGCTGATCGAGTGGCAGTACGAGCGCGCCCTGCGACAGATGTACCTCAGCAACGCCGTCCGGGTGGGCGAACGCCAGCTGCCTGACCTGTGGGCCCACCAGGTGGCTGTCTGCCAGATCCTCGACATGCCCAGCACGTACGACGTCTACGTCACCGACATGCCGGTGGCCAACGCGATGGCCATCGGGTCAACCAACCCCATCGTCGTGGTCGGCGCCCCGCTCCTGCAGCGCCTCGGCTCAGGTGAGCAGCGGGCCCTGCTGGCGCACGAGGTGGCCCACATCCTGTCCGACCATCAGCTCTACAGGACCGCCCTGATGATCCTGCTGCGCGCCGGCGGAGGCGTCCCGTTCCCGCTGGCCATCCCGGCCGCGGCCGTACGCGCCGTGTTGCTCGAGTGGTCACGGGCTGCCGAGCTCAGCTGCGACCGCGCCGAGGCGCTGGTCGTTCGCGATCCGGAGATCGTCTGCCGCGGCCTGATGGTCCTGGCCGGGGGCATGCCCGGCGACCAGCTCAACCTCGATGCGTTCCTGACCCAGGCCCGCGAGTACGAGGACTGGGACGATCCGAGCGACCGCGTGCGGCGATTCTTCTATGAGATCAACAGCACCCACCCATACGCGGTCAGGCGCGTGTCCGAGGTCATGAAATGGGTGCAGTCCGGCGAGTACGACCGCATCCAGCGCGGCGAGTACATCCGGCGCGGCGAGGAGCCGCCCGTCCAGAAGGAGGCCGGCGACGCCTTCGAGTTCTACGCCAACCGCTTCCGGGCCATCTTCAAGGACATCGGCGAGAACGTGACCAAGATCGGCAATCAGATCGGCGGCCTGGCCGAACAGGCTGCGGACTGGTTGCGGACCCGGGGTGGCGGGTCGGGCGGCTCGGGCGGGTCGGGCGGCTCGGGCGGCCCCGACGAGAGCTGAGCGCGCGAGTCGGGCGAGTCGGGCGGCTCGGGCGAGTCGGGCGGGTCGGGCGGCTCGGGCGGCTCGGGCGGCTCGGGCGGCCCCGACGAGAGCTGAGCGCGCGGGTCGGGCGGCCCCCGGGGGAGGCGACGGGCGGCGGGTCCCGACCCGGCCCGATGAATCGCAATTCAGCGCCGAAGGGGGGCGCTGAATTGCGATTCACACGCGAGCGGCCGGGCATGCGCTTGACAAACGACTGTTTTCGATATATCGTTATCTATCGACGATAGCTCACAGGGAGCTACGTGAAGTGGCCCTCAACGGGCCACCAAGGAGGTAACGAAGATGCATTCCAGACACTCAACCAGACGATTTGCGGGCTCGCCCTTCGGACCCGGTGACTTCGGCCCGGGCCGCGAGGGGTCCTACGGCCGCGGCCGCGGTTCCTTCGCCCGGGGCGGTGGCTACGGCGGCCCGCGCAGCGGACCCTACGGCGGCCCGCGCGGCGGTGGCCGAGGTCGCAGGCGCCGCGGCGAGATCCGCGTGGCCCTGCTGCTACTGCTGGCCGAGGAGCCGCTCAACGGCTACCAGCTGATGCAGGCCATCGAGGAGCGCAGCGGTGGTCGCTGGCGCCCCAGCCCGGGGTCGATCTACCCCACTCTGGCCCAGCTCGAGGACGAGGGGCTGATCAGAGCCACCGAGCAGGAGGTCGGCAAGCTGTTCGAGCTCACCGATCAGGGCCGCGAGCACATCCAGAAGCACAACGACCAGACGCCACCGTGGGAGGACTCCGACGAGCCGGAGGCCGCCGGAGATCTCCGGGCGCAGATCAAGCAGCTCCACGTCGCGGCCATGCAGGTGGGGTTCGCGGGCCGCAACGAGCAGATCGCCCGGGCCGCCAAGGCGCTGGCCGAGGCCCGGCGCGCCATCTACGCGATCCTGGCCGAGGAGGCCGACGACTCAGCGTCGTAATGTCTCAGGGGTCGATGTCCACCGCCAGCACCAACGGCTCCGCGATCACCGTCAACGGCCTGGCCAAGAGCTTCGGCGACGTCCAGGCGGTGCGCGGGGTCGACTTCGAGGTGGCGGTGGGCGAGGTGTTCGGCTTCCTGGGTCCGAACGGGGCCGGCAAGTCGACCACGATCAACATGCTCTGCACGCTGCTGCGGCCGACCGCCGGGTCGGCCACGGTGGCGGGCTACGACGTTGTCCAGGAGCGCGACGATGTTCGCCGCCACATCGGCCTGGTGTTCCAGGATCCCACCCTGGACAGCTACCTGACGGGCACGCAGAACCTGCGCATGCACGCTGAGCTGTACGGCGTCGAGCGTGAGCTGGTCGCGCCTCGGATGGAGCAGGTCCTGACGATGGTCGGCCTCTGGGAGCGCAAGGACTCGCCGGTCGGGACCTACTCGGGCGGGATGCGCCGGCGGCTGGAGATCGCCCGCGGGCTCATGCACTCCCCCCGGGTCCTGTTCCTGGACGAGCCCACGATCGGGCTTGATCCGCAGACCCGCCGTTCGATCTGGACCTACATACGCGAGCTGAAGGAGCGCGAGGAGATCACGATCTTCATGACCACGCACTACATGGATGAGGCCGAGTGGTGTGACCGGATCGCGATCATGGACCACGGTGACATCGTCGCCCTGGACGCGCCCGAGACGCTCAAGGAGCGGGTGGGGACCGATCGCGTCACGATCCACACCGACGACAACGAGACCGCCATCGCCGCCCTCTCCGACCGGTTCGGCCTGGAGGCTCGCGTCTCCGAAGGGGCGGTGACCTTCGGGGTGTCGAGCGGGGAGGAGTTCGTCCCGCGGCTGTTCGCCGAGCTCGGCGTCCCGATCCGGGCGGTCAGCGTTTCACGGCCCACCCTGGACGACGTGTTCATGTCCTACACCGGCACGACGATCCGCGACGCCGAGGAGGACATGGCGGTGAACCGGAGCCGGCAGATGATGCGGGTGATGCACGGAGGCGGCCGGCGATGAGCGTGACCACCGAGACCGAGCCCGCACCGGCTCGCCCATCGAGCCCCATCGTCCGGGTTCACGTCCCGCAGCGCAGCTTCGGCTCTGAGCTGCGGGCCATCAAGATCGTGTGGCGGCGAGAGCTGATCCGGTTCATCAACGACCCGCTGCGAGTCGCCACGTCGCTCGTCCAACCGCTGCTGTTCCTGTTCGTGCTCGGGTCGGGGCTTCAGCGCCTGTCCAGCGCGGGGACCCACGGCGTCAGCCTGAGGACATTCATCTTCCCCGGGATCCTGTGCATCACGGTCATGTTCATCGCGATGTTCTCGGCGGCGTCGATCGTCTGGGACAGGGAGTTCGGCTTCCTGCGCGAGATGATGGTCGCCCCCGTCCGGCGCAGCTCGATCGTGATCGGCAAGTGCCTCGGCGGCGCCACGGTGGCCAGCGCCCAGGGGGTGATCGTGCTCGCCCTCGCCGGCACGGTCCACGTCCCCTACGACCCGGTCCTGATCATCGGGGTCCTCGGCCTGCAGCTGCTGCTCGCCTTCACGATCACCGCCTTCGGCGTGATGATCGCGATCCGCATCAAGCAGATGCAGTCGTTCATGGGCGTCATGCAGATGATCGTGATGCCGATGTTCTTCATCTCCGGGGCGCTGTTCCCAGCCTCGGGGCTGCCCGGATGGCTTGAGGTCCTGAACCGGATCGATCCGTTGACCTACGCCGTCGATCCGATGCGCCGACTCGTGTTCAGCCATCTGAACGTCAACCCGCTGGCCCGCCACGCACTGGATCCCGGGATCACCTGGTGGGGCTGGCACGTGCCCGCCGGCATCGAGGCGCTCGTGATCGCCCTGCTCGGCCTGCTGATGCTCGGCATCGCGATCTGGGAATTCAGCCGAACCGAGTAGGACCCGGCGAATCGGCGCGCCCCGGCCACCCCGTGAATACTCTTCCCGGCGATGGCCAGGAGAGCAGGGCTCCTCACATCGTTCGTCGTCGTGCTGGCGATGATCGTGACCGTGCCCGGCGCGCAGGCAGGCGCGCCGCCCCAGGTCCACGTGCCGGCCTTTGCCGGCTTCAACTCCGTCCTGGCCCAGGGCGAGGGCTACACGGTCAACGCTCCCGCGCTGGCCGGGTATGAGACCTCGGGCAAGCCGCCTCAGAGCTTCGTCAGCCAGAACCCGTTGTACGCCGGCGTCATGCCTGCCGCCGGGTCGCTGACCAACGCGACCATCCACCGGTATTACAAGGACACCGACTTCGGGCAGATGCCCGGCGGGATCGCCTCCTCCGTCTCGCCGCCCGGCGACCCGGGAGCCACGATCTACCGGGACGGACGCTTTGGGATGGCGCACATCTACGGCGACAACCGAGCTGACCTGATGTTCGCCGCCGGTTACGCCCAGGCCCAGGAGCGGCTGTTTCTGATGGACGTGATCAGGCGGATGGCCGAGGGCACGCTGGCCGGGCTGCTGGGGGCCAGTGCCGCGCCCGGCGACGCCGCCCAGCTGACCAACCAGGACTTCTCGCCCGCCGAGCTGACACGGCAGTTCAACCAGCTCCCGGTCAAGTACGGCGGCGCCGGAAGCCGGACCCACGCCGACCTCAGCAGCTACGTGGACGGCATCAATGCCTACATCAACCAGGCCAAGATCGACCCGGCCCTGATGCCCTCCGAATACGCGGCGCTGGGCACCACGCCGGCGCCGTGGAAGATCAGCGACACGGCTGCCGAGGCGGTCTTCCTGGTCACCCAGTTCACGGTCTCAAACGGCTCCGAGCAGATCAACGAGCAGCTGATGGAGGCCTTCCAGAAGCGCTTTGGCCGGCGCTGGCGGCAGTTCTACAACGACCTGCGGGAAGCCAACGACCCTGAGGGCTTCCACGTGGCCAAGGTCGCCTTCCATTCCGACAACCCCGGTCGCTACGAGCCCGGCAAGCATCTCAACGCCTGGCTTGACTTCGGCTCGGTCAAGCCACGCAACGCGGAGATCGCCGGCCCCAACGCCCAGAGCTCGGCCCAGCTGGCCCAGCGGATGCCGGCCTGGGTGCGCTCGGCGGAGAGACTCCGGACCGCCCTGCCCCACGTGGAGTCAAATGCGCTGATGGTCACGGCCGGGCTGTCGTCTGACGGCCACGCCCTGGCCGCGATGGGACCGCAGGTTGGCTACTACTCGCCCCAGATCTTCAGCGAGTACGAGCTCCACGGCGGCGGGATCGATTCGGAGGGCGTCGTCTTTCCCGGCGCGGCTCCGTATCCGCTGATCGGTCACGGGATCGACTTCGCCTGGAGCGGGACGAGCGCCAATGGCGACAATCAGGACACCTTCGTCGAGCGGCTGTGCAACCCCGACGGCTCACGCCCCTCCGCCGGCAGCACCCACTACCTGTACAAGCGGAACTGCATCGCGTTCGTGATGCGCAAGCAGTCGGTCACCACCCCGGTCGCCCCGACGAGCCCCTCACCGCCGCAGACGATCACGTATGAGACCAAGCGCTCGGTCCATGGCCCGGTGCTCGCCTACGCCACGGTCCATGGCCGTCCGGTGGCCCTGACCGTGGCCAAGGCCGTCGACTTCCACGAGCTATCGGCGGCGCTTCCGTTCATGGAGCTGTCCGAAAACGATGCGCACAACGTCCATCAGTTCATGCGCATCATGGGCCGCTTCCCGGGCAGCGAGAACTGGTTCTACGTCGACCACCGCGACGTGGGCTGGATCCAGTCGGGCGTCTATCCCAAGCACGCCCGGCACTCCAGCGTCGAGCTCCCGTGGTGGGGTGATGGACGGGCGGACTGGCAGTGCTTCAACCCGCACGCCTATACCGCCTGCTATATCCCGGCCAGCCACCGCCCCCATGCGGTCGATCCGCCGGATGGATTCATCATCTCCTGGAACAACGTCGAGGCCCGGGGCTGGCATCCACCGCCGACGGGATGGGGAACCGGTCCCCTGCAGCATGCCCGCATCCTCCAGCAGCGGCTGATGTCGGAGCTGAAGGCCCACCACGGCCACGTCAACCTCGGCCAGGTGGCTCAGGACGCCAACCAGACGGCGACCACGGACCTGCGGGGCCTGGACGATTACCCGTGGATGCGCCGGGTCATCGGCCACGCCTCCGGCCTGCCGGAGAGGATCCTTGGACTGATGGACGCCTGGCACCGCTCGGGCTCACAGCGGGTCACGCCAACGTTCCGCTCAAACGTCTACCTCCACAGCGCGGCCATCGCCACCTTCGACGCGTGGTGGCCTCGCGCCGTGGCGGCCGAGTTCCAGCCCGTGCTCGGCTCCAAGCTGATGTCGACGGTGGAGAGCGAGGTGCTGTCGCTGCCCATGGACGGATTCAGCTACGACTGGACGAGCCAGGCCCAGAAGGACCTGCGGAGCGTCCTGGGCGCCCCGGAGCGCGGTCGGTACTCGCACGTGTACTGCGGGGGCCCGGCGAGCCAGCCGGCCCGCGGACTCCGCGGGCCGGCCCTGCGCCACGTCAGGGCACGGTGCCGCGGCCTGCTGCTGCGCACGCTCGGGCAGGCGATCAGGGCGGTCCGCGCCAAACAGGGCACCGACCCCGCCAGGTGGCAGGTACTGGCCACGTGCCCGCAGACGACCCCGCCCTCCTGCGACCAGGAGGTTCCGGTCACGGCCGGAGCGGTGGCCACCCCCCCGTTCCCGTGGCAGGATCGGGGGACGTACCACCAGGTGGTCGAGGTCTCAGGGCACCGCTAGCCGGCCCGGCCTCAGGACTAGGCCGGGACCGGCTCCTGCACCCGCCGCGGGAGCAGGGTCTCGCGGGCGATCACCAGGCGCTGGATCTGGGCCGTGCCCTCATACAGCTGGAGGATCTTGGCGTCGCGCATCAGCTTCTCGACCGGGTACTCCTTGATGAAGCCGTAGCCGCCGTAGACCTGAACCGCGTCGGTCGTCACCTCCATCGCCGTGTCGGCGGCAAAGCGCTTGGCGTGTGAGGACTCGAGCGTGTTGCGCTGGCCCTGGTCGAGCAGCACGGCGGAGTTCCAGGTGGCCAGCCGGGACATGTGAACCTTGGTGGCCATGTCGGCGATGATGAACTGAATCGCCTGATGCATGGCGATCGGAACGCCGAACTGGACCCGCTCCTTGGAGTAGTCGATCGCGAACTCCATCGCCGCCCGAGCCACACCGGTGGCCATCGCAGCCACGCCGGGGCGGGTCCGGTCGAGAGTCATCATCGCGATCTTGAAGCCCTTGTTCTCCTCCCCGACCAGGTGATCGAGCGGGATCTCGATCTCCGGGAAGGTGATCGTGGCCGTGTTTGACGCCCGCTGGCCCATCTTGTCCTCGTGCTTGTCCACGATCACCCCGGCGTCGCGGGGGACGATGAAGCACGAGATGCCGCGGTGGCCGGCGTCCTTGTCGGTCTTGGCGTAGACCGTGTACCAGTTGGCGTACTCGCCATTGGTGATGAAGCACTTGGAGCCGTTGATGACCCACTTGTCGCCCCTACGGGTGGCCGTGGTCTTCATCCCTGACACGTCCGAGCCGGCGTCCGGCTCGGTCAAACAGAATGAGGCCAGCAGCGCCTCCTCAGAGAGCCGCCCCAGGTAATCCTGCTTGAGCTCCTCGGACGCGGCGAGCAGGATCGGGGCCATGGCCAGGCCGTTGGCCGACAGTGAGGTGCTGATGCCCGAGCAGCCCCAGGCCAGCTCCTCCTCAATCAGGCAGCCGTCGAGGTAGCTCAGACCCGGCCCGCCGTACTCGGCCGGCAGGTGGGTGTTGAGCAGCCCCAGCTCCCACGCCTTGTCGATCACGTCCTGGGGCCAGGTCCCCTCCTTGTCGTACTCCCAAGCGACCGGCCGGATCTCCTTCTCGGCGAAATCGTGGGCCATCTCGCGCAGGCTCTTCTGCTCGTCAGTGAGCGTGAAATCAACCACGGGGGCGTCTCCTTAAGTTCTCGTCCGCGCCCGCTTGGAAGGGGCGGGCGGTATTCCTCAGCCGGGCCTCGCAGACGGCGGCGTCCGACCTCGATTGACTAGTCAGTCAACGTCAGGAAAAGGGTACTCCATGGCGGACCGCAGGGCGGTTGGTAGGGGCGCGCCGGGGATCTTTGTCCCTGGAGTTCGTAATAACGAACCTGAGGGACAATGTTCGGCTCCGGGCAGCAAAACGGGCCTAACATCACCGGTGTGCACGGCAGCTTCAACACCATCCTGTGGGTGGTGTGCGTGGTCGCCATCGTGGTGGCGCTGGCCGCGCTGATCTCCACCCGTCAGACGTGGCAGGACTTCGGCAAGAGCGGGCTGCTGATGGACAGCGAGCTGAAGTCACAGCCGCCCTCAACTGTCGCCCCGGACCAGGAGCGCGACGAGGAGATCCGGCAGATGATGGAGGCCCGGAACGCCCGCCGGCTGCGCCGCGGTGAAGAGCCGCTCGACGTCGAGCAGGAGATCGCCCGGCTGACGCCTCAGAAAGTCGACCCCGAGCTCGAGTCGGAGATCAGGGAGCTGGTCAAGGCCCGCAACTACCGGCGGGAGCGGGTGGGCAAATCCCCGCTGGACATCGAGACCGAGGTTCAGCGGGAGCTCGAGAAGCTGCGCAGTCTGTGACACGCCATCAGGTAGGCTGAGCGCGATGGCAGACGGCCGCAAATTTGAGCTCGACGAGCTCCTCAACCGCCCGGGGACCTATTTCAATCCCCAGACCGAGGTTCTGGTCGTGGTCGACGACTCGCCGGAGATGGACGCCGAGATCTTCAGCATGGAGGAGTTCGAGGGCGCCGACTGGGTCCTGATCTCCGACGACATCCCCGTCGACGAGAACCGGCGGGACGAGATGCTCGAAACGTTTCAGGTCCGCCTGCATCCCGACGATCTGGTCGAGCAGGAGGAAGAGGACGAGCTCGACGAGCTCGAGCCTGACGAGCTGGAGGAGTAGCCGGCCTACTTGCCGCCGGTGAGCAGCGGCGCGCACTTCTGCATTTTGCTCACGTCGCTGCCCGCCGCCTGAACACACTGAGAGTAGGCCTGGTAGTTGCCCGTGCCAGACGACCCGGTGGTTCCGGAGCTGCCCGAGCTCAGGCCCCCTGACAGCGCGCCGGAGAGCTGGCTGCGGATCGCCGTGAACAGTTCACCCAGCTTGGTCTGAAATTGGCTGTAGGGCTGAAGGTTGGTCGGAGCCGTGACGGTCTGAGGCTGGTTGAGGTCGGCGTATTGCATCGACAGCCCGATCCCGGCCGACCGCAGACCTCCCAGCAGGGTCGAGATCTGCCCGGTGACCGGAACCGTCAGCTGGATGCTCAGCTTGCGAAGCGTCCTGTCGCTGGTCCCGGTCCAGACATCGACGTTGGGGTTCTGGACCGCGTTGGCGATGGCGGTCAGGGTGCTCTGGCTGAGCCCGGAGGACGCCCCGCTGCTCCCGGCCAGCCCGGGAGCCTTCTGCAGGAACGAGCTCAGATCGCCCAGGAGCGCCGCGACATTGATGCCGGCGTGGATGTGCGTGGCCTGAGCGCCGCCCACGGTTTCGGTCCCGACAACCTTCGGGTTGGTCAGCCAGTGCAGGGGCTGGATGTGCAGCTTGCCGAGCACGCCGGTTTTGCTGGTGCATCCGGGGGGTGAGGCGAAGGAGGAGAAGCTCGACTCAAGCCGCTGGAAGGAGGACTGCGGCAGCTGATAGTTCGATCCGCCGAAGCTGACGTAGCCGTGGCTGCCGGTGGAGATGATCCCCACCGAGGTCGAGTTGCCCAGCGCGCTCAGGGCGATCGTGAGGTCGGACTTGGGGAGCTTGCCTGTGCCCAGGCTCTGGAACGGGCCGGACAGCGACAGCGAGATCGGGCCCCTGAGCGTTCGGGACCCGGAGGGTGTGACGGTCAGGGCCACATCGAGGTTGCCGCTCTTGACGCTGTGCTGGCCGCAGAAGGTCTGCCTGAGCAGGCCGACCGCATTCCCTGAGCTTCCTCCGCATCCGGCCAGGGCGACCACACCGGCGGCGGCCAGCGCCAGCACGGATCCGATGCGCAGCGTCCGGTTGCGGTTGGGCATGTGGGGCGTCCTCCTGATGCGATGGCCCTGGGTGGCGCGCTGGGTGGCGCGCGGTCAGGCCCGAATCTAGCAATGCCGCCCTGTGGCCGGCCCCATTTGCGCTGCTGGCCATAGACTCGTGCGCTGATGCCGGCGCGGACGATCCTGTACACCGGTAAGGGGGGTGTGGGAAAGACCTCCGTGGCCGCCTGCACCGCGCGCGCCTGCGCGGCCGCGGGCGCCAGGACCCTGCTCATCTCCACCGACCCGGCGCACAGCCTGGCGGATTCGCTCCAGGCCGAGCTCGGCACCGAGCCCCGCACGGTGTCCGCGAACCTGTGGGCTCAGCAGGTGGGCGCCCAGGAGGAGATGGAGCGCCACTGGTCCGGTGTCCAGGAGTGGGCCAGCGAGGTGTTCATGGAGCGGGGCATCGACCGGATCTCGGCCGAGGAACTGACCGTGCCCCCGGGAATGGATGAGCTTTTCTCTCTGCTCCGGCTCCAGGCGGCGCACGAGTCAGGCGAGTGGGATGTCATCGTGGTCGACTGCGCCCCCACGGGTGAGACCCTGCGGTTGCTCTCCTTCCCGGACGTGGCGCGCTGGTGGATTCAGAAGGTTTTCCCCGTCGAGCGCCAGCTGCTGGCCGCCGCGGCTCCGCTGGCCAAGTCTCTGCTGGACATCTCGCTGCCCAGCCAGGCTGTGTTCGCCGACATCCGGCGGCTGTCCGAGAACCTGATCGCGATGAATGAGATCCTGCGGGACCGGGAGCACGTCAGCGTGCGGCTGGTGATGAACCCCGAGAAGCTGGTCATTGGCGAGGCCATGCGGACGTTTACCTACCTCAACCTTTACGGGTATCTAACCGACGCAGTGATCGTAAATCGCATCTTTCCCTCTCAGGTCGGTGACTATTTCAGCGGCTGGCGTCGTGTCCAGGAGGAGCATCTGGAGATCGTCCGCTCGGCCTTCTCTCCCCTGCCCGTCCTGTGCGCGCCGTACTTCGACCAGGAGGTGGTGGGCCCGGCGATGCTCGACCGGCTGGCGGCGGAGCTGTTTCAGTCCGGCGGCCACGATCCCAGGGCCGTTCTGTATCAGGAGGTCACCCAGGCGCTGGAGGTCTCTGCGACCGAAGCCCATCTGCGCCTGTCCCTTCCCCTGGCTCAGAAGGGCGAGATCGGCCTGAAGAAGATCGGCGCGGAGCTGATCGTCCGGGTCGACGGGCACAAGCGAATAATCATGCTGCCGCCCGCGCTGGCCGGCTTCGAGCCACGCGGAGCGAAGTTTGAGGAGGGCACACTGGTGGTCAGCTTCCAGGGCTCCGACCAGGCGGGTTCGGACAATGGCCGATGAGGAGGAGGCGCTCCGACGGCTGGAGGAGCGTCTCGACGAGGCCTCTGAGACCGCCCAGCGGCTGATGGCCGAGGCCGCCGCGGCGGCCGCCCGTGGCCGGGAGCAGGATGGTCACGAGTCGACCCGGCCGCCGGCCTCGGGATGGCAGGGGCCCGAGAGCGATGGTTCAGGCCGCGGGCCGGGCGGCGAGCTCGACGCGCTCGTCGCCGCGATCCGCTCGCTGCGCGAGCTGGTACCCCCGGAGGTCATCCACCGACTGGCCGAGGCGGTGAAGGACGTGCTGCTGGCCCTGCGGGCCCTGATCGACTGGTACATCGAACGCCTGGAACGGCGGCGCGCCGAACCCCCGCCGGTTGAGGACATCCCGATCGAGTAACGGGCCGCGGGCCCGGAGCCAGACTCAGTCCCGGGGTGTGAACGAGCACGGCATCCGCTTGATGCCGTGGATGAACGCGCTGGAGCTGAACATCTCCGGCTCGCCCGCCTGGATGTCGGGCAGCGTCCGCAGCAGCTCGCCAAACACCGAGCGCAGCTGCGTCCGGGCCAGTGAGGCCCCCAGGCAGTAGTGCGGTCCGCCGCCGCCGAAGCCCAGATGGTGGTTGGGCTGGCGGGTCACGTCCAGCTGCCAGGGGTTCTCGAAATAGCTCTCATCGCGGTTGCCCGAGTGGTAGAAGAGGACGACCTTGTCGCCCTCGGCAAGGGACTGCCCGGCGATCTCCGTGTCCCGGGTGGCCGTGCGCCGGAAGGTCAGCACGGGTGTGGCCCAGCGGATGAACTCCTCAACCGCGGTGGGCAGAACCCCCTCGGGATCGGCGGCCAATCTGGCCCACTGTTCCGGGTTGACCGTCAGCGCACGCATGGCGTGCGAGGTCGTGTGGCGAGTGGTGTCGTTGCCCGCCACGGACAGAAGGACGAAGAAGGCGGCGATTTCATCGTGGGTGAGGCGGTCTCCATCGACCTCGGCCTGGACCAGGGCCGTCATCAGGTCATCCCCGGGGGAGGTCTCCCGGTGGGCGGCCAGCTCCTTGGCGAACGCGGTCAGCGTCCACAGCGCGTTGCCCAGGGCCTCGAGCGGCGACTTGTCACCCGTGACCTCCGGATCGGACACGGTGACCAGCGTGTCGGCCGCCTCGACGACGCGCTCGCGGTCGGCCTCCGGCACCCCGATCATGTCGGAGATCGTGACCAGCGGCAGGCGCTTGGCGATCAGTTCGACGAAGTCGCCGCCTCCGGTCGGAGCGGCCTCCTCCACGATCCGGCGGGCGTTGGCTGCAATGCCATCCTCGATCCGGGCCACCTGACGGGGAGTGAAGGCGGCTGAGACCAGGCCGCGGAGCTTGGTGTGCCGGGGCGCATCCATGGCCAGGAAGGACTGGGAGGCCTCCAGCATCTCCGGGGGAGCGTCGCCGAACTGGACGCCGCGGCTCGAACAGAACGTGGCCGGATCCCGGGATACCTGGCGGATGTCCTGGTAGCGAACGATCGCCCAGTACCCGCGCTCGTCTCG
The DNA here is from genome assembly GCA_036490975.1 of Solirubrobacteraceae bacterium. GTDB lineage: Bacteria > Actinomycetota > Thermoleophilia > Solirubrobacterales > Solirubrobacteraceae > Palsa-465. The sequence continues at coordinate 27,600 of DASXCS010000020.1, read as the reverse complement.
CTGCTCAAGGCCCAGGATGTCCTCCAGGGGCTGATGATGTGAGACGGGCGACTCGCGCCGCAGCACGGCGAAAGCGCGGTCACGCTCCAGCGCCGGACGACTCCAGAACTCCAGTGACCCCAGATCGATGTCCGACAGGGCCGGCTCGGTCTCGATCGCCATGGCCAGAGCCTACCCGCCCACCCTGGCCACGCCAAAGGCGATGTAGGCGGAAACCGCGCCCACGATGAAGATCCCGGCGATGATCAAGGGCCGGGATTTGTTGATGTGGCCTACGACCCCGACCAGAAAGCCGACCGCCATGGCCACCGCGTAGGGGGTCACGGTCGTCGGTGCGGAGGCTGGGATCAGGTGCAACACCCCCTGAACCCTATATTTGACCGCAATGGCGACTGACAGGACCCCCGCTTCGGTCGATGAGGTCAGCCAGGGACTGCGTGAGGTCGGCTATCTGCCGGGCGAGTCGACGGCCCTGGTCTCCTTCCTGTCCACCAAGCTGGGCAAGCCGGTGCTGGTCGAGGGACCGGCCGGCGTGGGCAAGACCCAGCTGGCCAAGTCTCTGGCCGATTATCTGGACCGGCGGCTGGTCCGGCTCCAGTGCTACGAGGGCCTGGATGAGGCCAAGGCCCTGTACGAGTGGAACTACCGAAAGCAGCTGTTGCGGATCCAGACGGAATCCGAGGGCGCCGGCTGGCAGGACGTGCAGGACGACATCTTCGGTGAGGAGTTCCTGCTCGCGCGGCCACTGATGACGGCGATCGCCTCGGCCGACCCGGTCGTGCTGCTGATCGATGAGATCGATAAGACCGACCAGGAGTTTGAGGCCATGCTGCTCGAGCTGCTGTCGGACTTCCAGATCTCGATCCCAGAGCTGGGCCGGATTGAGGCCCGGACGCAGCCCGTCGTGCTCCTGACCTCCAACAACACCCGAGAGCTGACCGAGGCACTCAAGCGGCGCTGCCTCTACCTGTGGCTCGACTACCCGGAGCTGGAGCACGAGCTCGAGATCGTCCGCCTGCACTCTCCCGACCTGAACGAGCGGGTGGCCCGCAAGTTGGTGGAGATCATCCACCGGATCCGCGACCTGGACCTGAAGAAGCCGCCCAGCATCGCCGAGTCGATCGATTGGGCCCGGACGCTGCTGCTCCTGGGCGCGAGCGACATCGACGAGCAGCTGTTCGGGCAGACGATGAGCGTGATCCTCAAGCATCGGACCGACCTGGACACGGTGGCCTCGCGGGTGGGTGTGGTGCTGGAGCGCGATGCCGCCGACGCGGCCTGAAGGCCTTCCCGAGCGGGCACCCGGCGGCCTGGCCGGCGAATTGCTGGCCTTCGCCGAGGATCTCCGGAGCGAGGGCGTGGCCGTCGGGACCTCGGAGATCCTGGACTCCTTTGCCGCGCTGGAGCACGTGACGTGGTCCGACCGGGCCGACTTCAGGGAGGCAATGGCGGCCACGCTGGCCAAGTCGGCCGAGGACCGCCGGGTGTTCGACCTGGTCTTCGATCGCTTCTTCTTTCGCAGCGCCGAGGCCGAGGCCGCCCGCCGCCAGATCACCGAGGAGACCGATCGCCTGGACAGCGAGGGGCAACTCAACATGGAGATGCTGCGCCAGCAGATCGCGGCCGCGCTGCGGGATGGCTCGGATGCCGCCCTTCGAGACCTGGCTCGCCTGGCCATCGCTGCCTTCGGCCAGGGCGAGGGCTCGGGAGTGCTGGGGGTGGACGTCCAGCGGATCCGGCGCGCCCTGGGGCTCCGAGCGGAACCCCAGCCCGAGCTGCCCGAGGACGACCCCAGGCGCCAGGGGATCCCCCGGGACCAGCTGCGCCGCTTCGAGGCCCATCTGCGACGCGAGCTCGAGCGGGCGATGATCGAGCGGACCGCGTCGCTGCCGCCCAAGCGAGCGCTGAACGAGCTTGACCGAGCGCTCCCCTCCGGCCCGATCCAGGACCTGGCTGCGGTCCACCGGGTCGTGGCCCAGCTCAAGCGCCGCCTGGCCACCCAGGGCCATGAGATCCGGGGCCGCAAACGCTACGCCCACGTCGACGTGCGGCGGACGATGCGGGCGTCGCTGCAAACCGGCGGGGTGCCCGTGGTGTTGAAGTACCGGCCGCACCGGCCCCGCCGGCCGGAGATCCTGGTCCTGTGCGACGTGTCGACCAGCGTGACCAGCGCCTCCACGTTCTTCCTCAGCGTGCTGCACGCGCTTCACGACGCCTTCCGCAAGCTGCGCTCGTTCGTGTTCATCGAGCGGATCTCGGAGGTGACCGAGGTGTTCGAGCGCGAGCGCGACTTCCGGGCGGCCAGCGAGGCGATCTCCAAGGACGCCGGCGTCGCCGACATCTCGGGCTACACGGACTACGGGCGGGTGTGGGAGGAGTTCCTGGCCCTGATCGTGGACGAACTCCACCCCCGGGCGACGGTGATCGTCCTGGGGGACGCGCGGACCAATGGCCGCCCGCCCCGCGACGACGTGTTCGCGGCGATCACGGCCCGGGCGGGCCGGACGTTCTGGCTCAACCCCGAGCCCCGGCTGTACTGGAACTACGGCGACTCGGTGATCGCCGCCTACGAGAAGCACTGCACGGCGTTTGAGTGCTGGCGCACCGACCAGCTGGAGGAGTTCGTCAAGGCGCTGACGGCACCGATGGTGCAGTAGGGGGCGAGGCGGGCGGGGCGGGGGGCCAGGCGTGCGGGCGCGTGCCGAGCGCCGCAGCTGTGTCCATTCCTGCACATGCGACCGGCGGAGGCCGGCGGGCGTGCAGAAGTGCTCGGTCTAGAACTATTTCTGCACTCGTTGATGGCGTCGATGCTCCACTGTGCCGAAATGGCACGGCAGCGCCCCACCCCCATCGGGGGTAGCATCAGTCCGTACCTGAAAACCAGGGGTGCTGGCGGGAAAGCCGGCTGAGATAGCGCCCTGCCCCACTGAAGCGCGCCGCCCCGCGATCAACGGCGGCGCACATGAGGCCCCGGCGCTGACCCTTCGAACCTGTGGGGTAATGCCCGCGAAGGGAGCGATGACAATCACCCTCGAGACTCCCGGCCAGGAGTCTCACCCGGTCGGCCAGGCCGGCGGCGTGACCGTCGAGTCGGTCACGCGAACCTTCCGGTCCCGCCGGGGCGAGGTGAGGGCCCTCCGGGGCATGTCGCTCCGGGCCGAGCCTCATCAGGTCGTGGCCGTGGTCGGGCCGAGCGGGTGCGGCAAGAGCACGCTGCTCGAGCTGATCTGTGGCCTGCAGCAGCCTGACTCGGGATCGGTCAGGAGCGCGCCGGCCGCGCTGATGCCCCAGCGGGACCTGCTGCTGCCGTGGCTGGGGGCGGCCGACAACGCAGCGCTGGCCCTCCGAGCCCGGGGCGTCTCCCGAGAGCAGGCCAGGCAGCGCGTGGCCCCGTGGCTGAAGCGGTTCGGGCTGGACGAGTTCGAGAAGACCCGGCCGGCTCAGCTGTCGGGCGGCATGCGCCAGCGGGTTTCGTTCCTGCGGACGCTGATGGCGGGCAAGCCGGTGCTGGCGCTGGACGAGCCATTCGCCTCGCTGGACGCGATCACTCGTCAGGAGATGCAGGGCTGGCTGGCCCACGTGCTGGAGGAGGAGCCACGCACCGTCGTGCTGGTCACCCATGACGTGGAGGAGGCGGTGGTCCTGGCCGACCGCGTGATCGTCATGTCGCCGCGGCCCGGAAGCGCGGTGGCGGAGATAGCGGTCGACCTGACCAGGCCGCGGCGGCCGACGGACCTGGCCGTGGTCGAGCTCCGGGAGCGGGCGCTGAAGGCGTTGGGCGTGGAGCGATGAGGCTCCTGCGGCGCTACCTGCCGCCCCTTCTGCTCCTGGCCGCGCTGATCGGAGCGTGGGAGCTGTACGTGGACCTGGGCGGGGTCGATTCGCTGATCCTTCCCTCCCCCCACCAGGTGGCCAGCGCGCTATATGACCAGCGCTCACTCCTATGGAGCAGCTTTCTGATCACGGGGCGGGAGGTCGTGCTGGGGATCCTGGTCGCCGCGGTGGCCGGGCTGGTGCTGGCGGTGGCGATCCATTTCTCCCAGGCCTTCCGCCGCGCCGCCTACCCCCTGGTCATCGCCTCGCAGGCCGTGCCGGTCGTATTGATCGCGCCGGTGCTGGCCTTCTGGCTGGGCTTTGGGATCGCGCCCAAGCTGATCGTGGTGGCCCTGGTGTCCTTCTTCTCAATCGTGGTCACGACGCTGGCCGGGCTGGAGTCGGTGGACCCTGATCTGCTCAAGCTGATGCGGACGTTCGACGCGCCCAGACGCCGGACGTTCTGGCACGTCGAGCTTCCAGCGGCGCTTCCGGGGGTGTTCACGGGAGCCAAGATCGCCGTGGCCGTGTCGGTGATCGGAGCCGTGTTCGCAGAGTGGAACGGCTCGAACTCGGGGCTGGGGTATCTGATCGTGGTCTCGCTGCCCCAGCTTCAACCGGCCGTCAGCATGGCGGCGGTCGTGATCATGTCCGTGTTTGCCATTGTCCTGTTCGGTCTCCTCGCGCTGGCCGAGCGTCGAATCCTTCCCTGGGCCCACGAATCTCGAGGAGCACGACCCACATGAAACGCCTCCTGCCCCTGATTCTGCTGACCGCCCTCCCCCTCTCCGCCTGTGGCGAGAAGAACGAGGCGATCACCCCCTCCTCGAAGACCACCCAGCACCTCACGTTGCTGCTGGACTGGTTTCCCAACGCCGACCACGTGGGCATCTACGAGGCTCAGGCCAAGGGGTATTTCGCCCAGGCGGGGCTGGACGTGCACATCCAGGTGCCCTCCAACGTGGCCGAGCCGCTCCAGCTGGTGGCCACCGGGAAGGCGGACGTGGCCGTCTCCTATGAGCCCGAGCTGATGCTGGCGCGCAATCGCAACCTCGCGCTGGTGTCGATCGGTGCGCTGGTTCAGCAGCCGCTGACCTCAATCATCTCGATCGGCAAGCACCCGGTCCGCCGGGCCGCGGAGCTGGGGGGCAAGACCGTCGGCGACGCCGGAATCTCCTACCAGCATGCCTACCTCCGGACGATTGAGAAATTCGGGCGCGTCGCGCCCGGCAAGGTCAAGGAGATCAACGTCGGGGCCAATCTCGTCCCGGCACTGGTGTCAGGACGGGTGAGCGCGATCCTGGGCGGCTACTGGAACTACGAGGCCGTTCAGCTGGCCCAGCTGGGCAAGCGGCCGAGCGTGATCCGCATGAACCAGGTCGGGGTCCCCTCCTACGACGAGCTGGTCCTGGTCACCCGAACCAGTCTGCTGGAGCAGCGTCCCGAGGTGCTGCGCCGGTTCGTCCAGGCGATCGCCCGCGGTTACCAATCGGCTCGGAGCAACCCGACCGGCGCGGTGGCCGATCTCGATCGCCTCAACCCAGGCCTGGACCAGAAGCTCCAGCTCGCCAGTGTCAAGGCCACGTCTGCCGCGTTCTTCCCCGCTCGGGCGGGCGAGCCCTGGGGCTGGCAGGACCCCAAGCAGTGGAACGCCTACGGCCAGTGGATGCTCGCCCACCACCTGATCTCCAACCCGAACGCCGTGATCGACGCCTCGACCAACGAGCTGCTGGCGGGGCAGGGGTTCTAGGCGGGGGCAGGCTCCAGCACTAGGCCGGCGGCGCGGCCGAGGACACGCTCCGGGCCGGCCGCGTGACCACGACCAGCAGCGTGACCACGCACAGGGCGGCGGTGACGCCCATCGGCACCCCGTCGCCGGCCCCCTTGGCAATCGCGCCGCCGGCCAACGCCCCGATCGTCTGTCCGGCCGCCCAGGCCATGTTGGCGAGCGCCGCGGCAAATCCCTGCTCCAGGCCGCCGAGCTCGGCCGCATCGGCGAGCATGGCCATGGCCGGCGCCCAGAAGCCCGCCACAACGGCCCCGGTGACCACGACCAGCGCCGCGAGGCCCAGCGCGCTGCCGGGCAGCGTGAAGCAGGTCAGGGCCACCGCGGTGCCGGCGAGGCCGGCCTTGACAGGCATCAGCGGGCCGCGGCGGTCCGCCAGCCGACCGGCCGCCGGGCTCAGCACCGCCTCGACGGCCGAGGACACGAGGTAGGTCGCGCCGATGGCCACGGCCGCCGCGCCCAGGCGGTGCAGGCGCAGCGGGCCCAGGACATTCAGCACCCCGGCGGCCAGCGACGGGAGTGCCACCAGCCACACCGCCCGGACCGCGCCCGTCCCGGGCAGGGCTCCCCGAATATCCCGGAGCCGCTGAGCGGACGGGGTGTGGGCGAGCGGGACGCGACGCGACTGGTCGATCAGCAGCACGGCCAGGACGACCACGCCGCTGAACGCCGGTCCGCGGCCGACCGCGGTCGCCAGCGTGCCGATCACGGGTCCGAACAGCGCGCCTCCGATGGCTGCGCCGATCGTTCCGCCCACCGCCTGACCCCGCTGGGCGGCGGGTGACTCGACGACGATCCAGGCCAGGGCACCGGCCCACGAGCAGGCGCCGCCCACGCCCTCGGCCATCCGCGCCACATCCAGTGCCGGGGCGTTGTGAAGCCAGCCGAAGGCCAGCGTCGAGCCGGCGAGCAGGGCCAGCCCGGCATAGACCGTCCGCTTGGGGCCGATCCGCACGGTCAGGAGCCCGCCGGGAAGCGACCCGAGGAACGTGCCCACGGGGTAGCAGGCGGTCATCACTCCGGCCGAGAGCTTTGACAGGTGGAGCTGATGGGCCAGCGTCGGCAGCAGCGGCGCGATCGCGGCATAGAACATCGTGTCCACGAACACCACGGCGCCGACCAGCAGCACCAGCTGACGTCTGACCGGGGACTCAGACAGGGCGGACACCCAGCTAGGGTAGGTGGCCGTGCTGCTGCGCCGCGATGGGGACGGAGTCCTGGCGATCGGCCAGGCCTCGCACGCCTGGCTCTCGGGACAGCTCGCCCGAGCCTGGGGGAACGCGGAGTTTGGCCCGGTCGAGCCGTGGGACGAGGTCTGTCTGGCGGCCGACCAGCACGATGTTGGGATGGCGGCCTGGGACCTCGAGCCGAGCTTCAACGAGCAGACCGGTCTCCCACACTCGTTCATGGAGATGCCGCTCGAGGTCCACACGCAGCTCTGGCTCGAGGGGCCACGCCGGCTGGCCTCCCAGAGCGCCTACGCCGCCCTGCTCGTGTCGATGCACGGCTGGCGGCTGTACAGGCGCCGCGACCTGGACCGCTCACCGCCCCAGGACGCCGCCCGAATCAGGGAGTTCCTGGCCGCCCAGGAGGACTTCCAGGCTCAGATGGCGGCCCGGCTGAAAGGGCGCCCAGAGGTGGGGCCCGAGCTGAGGGAGCGCAACAGCCTCCTGCTCTGGACCTGGGACTACCTGTCGCTGGTGCTATGCCTGGACGGGGCGCCCGCGACGGCCAAGGGGGCGCCCACGGGCGACGGCCGTGTCGACCTCGAGGTGCTCGCCACCGGCCAGCATCGCTTCGCGCTGCACCCGTGGCCGTTTCAGGCCGAGACGGTGCTCGTTCGCTGCGAGGGGCGGCGGCTGCCCGAGCGCTTCAGGAACGCGTCGGAGATGCTTCGCGGGCTCTCCGCGGCCCCGGTGGAAGCGCTGGAGCTGACGCTCGAGCGCAGGGCGTGAAGTCCGGCCAGCCCTCCCCAGGGAGCGTAGGGGGCGAATAGCTCGGTGACCTCCTCCACGGTGGCCCGAACCCAGGGATTGCCGCTGGCCCGAAACCGACCCACCCACTTCAGGTAGCCCAGGTCGCCGGCGGGGAGCTGGTCGAGCCGGCCCTGGCCGGTCAGGCCCAGCATCTGGATCGTCCATGGACCGACACCGCGGATCGTCAGCAGTCTCCTCCACCCGACCTCGGGCTCGGTCGAGTACAGATCGACCCGACCGGCCGCCACCTCGCGAGCGGCCCGGACCAGGGCGATGGCGCGCGTCTCGCTCAGGCCGAGCGAGCACAGCCGGGCCGGCGCGGCTCCGGCCAGCACGTCGGCGCCGGGCGAATCGCGCAGGCCGGTCCGCTCGCAGCGGCTTCCCATCACGGCGACGATCCGCCGTTCGATCGCCGTCGCCTCCCGGAGCTCGATCAGCTGCTCGCAGATCGCCCAGGCCAGCGCCTCGAACGGGTCGGGCTTGCCCCACACCCGGAGCTCCGGATGGGCCCGCACGCTGCGCCCGATCATCGGATCAAAGCGGAAGCGTTCGTAGAACGGCCGCAGGTCCTGGTCCACGCCGAGTGCGCCGCGCATGCGCTCGATCCCCCACTCGGCGACGGCAGCAGTGCAGGCCTGGGCGCCGAACACCACGCGATCTCGTGCGGGTTGGGCCACCCGGATGAAAACCGGCTCGCCGTCCGGCGCGTGAAGGAGACGATGTAGCACGCCCCGGCGCGACCGGGTCAGCCCGTCGGGGCTTCCCCGGTGCGGGAGCCGGAACATCCATCGAGGCCGGACCTCATGTCGGACCTCCAGGCCCGGATTCTGAGAACCGGTCACGCACGGGATACTGTCAGCGGATGCGGACTTCCATCGACGTCTTCACCAAGGCTCGCGAGCATGAGCGCCTGGACCTGATCCGAGCCGCCCGCGAGGCGGACATCGTGCCCTACTTCCGGGTCCTGGAGGGACCGACGCTTCCGGTGGTGGAGATGGAGGGGGCCGAGCGGATCATGCTGGGGTCGAACAACTATCTCGGCCTGACCGGAGACGAGCGGGTCAAGCAGGGGGCGCTGGAGGCGCTCCACTCCTACGGGACCGGGGTCACCGGTTCCCGGTTCCTCAACGGCACCACCCGGCTGCACCTGGACCTGGAACAGGAGCTCGCCGATTGGCTGGGGGCCGAGGCCGTCCTGGTCTTCACCACCGGCCATCAGGCCAACCTCGGGGCGCTGGGCACCCTGCTCAGCCCGGGGGACACCGTCGTCGTCGACTCCACCGATCACGCCTCGATCCTGGATGGCTGCCTCCTGTCCCGAGCCAAGGTGCGGGCCTTCCGGCACAACCGCCTGGACCTGCTGGAGAAGCGCCTCGAGGCCGCGGCCGGCGACGGTGGTGGTGTCCTGGTGGTCGTCGATGGCGTGTTCTCGATGGAGGGCGACGTGGCGCCGCTGCCTGAGATCGTCGAGCTGTGCTCCCGTTTCGGAGCGCGGCTGATGGTCGATGAGGCCCACGCTCTGGGCGTGCTGGGAGCCCGCGGTGCCGGCACGTGCGAGCTGTTCGGACTCGAGGACCGGGTGGACCTCCGGATGGCCACGTTCTCAAAGTCGCTTGCCTCATGCGGGGGCCTGATCGCCGGTCCGGCCGACGTGATCGAGTTCCTGCGCTTTCAGGCTCGCTCATTCATGTTCACCGCCTCAGCGGTGCCGGCCGCGATCGGCGCCGCGCTGGCCGCGGTGCGGATCTGCCGTTCGGACGAGGGACGGGCGCTGTTCGCTCGAGTGCTGGAGAACGCGGCCTACCTTCACCGGGGCCTGCGCGACCTCGGCTTCCGGGTGGTCGAGCCCACCCGGCTCCCCGACGGGACCGATGTGGTCACGCCTGTGGTGCCGGTGGTGGTGGGTGATGACTGGAAGGCCGGCCTGCTCTGGAAGGCTCTGTACGACGCCGGCCTGTACGTCAACGTGGCGCTGCATCCGGCGGTCCCCCCGGCGGGGGCGCTGCTCCGCACGAGCGTGATGGCCAGCCACGACCAGCAGACGCTGGACCGAGCGCTCGAGATCTTCGGTCAGGTCAAGCGCGACTTCGAAGCCGAGCACGGGCCACTCACCGGCCCGGCCGGAGCGGAGCAGGCCTCCGGCTGAGGCCCAAAGATTGTCCATTCGCGCACAAGCGTTTGGGGCGAAAAAAAAGCCGCTCTGAGCGCATGGTCGGGCACTTGTGAAGTTGCTGTGACCAACCTGTTCCCGTAGCGTGTCCGGCGTTGACTCGGCGTTAGGCCAGCACACCGCTCTCGGGGCGTGAGAGCGGCGGGGCAGAGGCTAAGACCGTCCAATTGATAGCTGGAGGAACCGCACCGGGGGCAGCGGCAAGAAGCCGCTGCGCTTGTGCGGAAACGCAACCGCGAACAGCTCCCCGTCCAAGGGGAGAGGGAGAGAGATGGTTCATGAGCGAGACTGCCCTCACCACCCGAGCACCGCAGCGACTGCAGGCGCTCGAGCGCGCGAATGAGATCAGGCTGGCCCGGGCAGAGCTCAAGCGGCGTATCGCCTATGGAGCGGTGTCGGCCGCCGAGGTGATCCTTGAGCCGCCCTGCGAGGCCAACAGTTGGGCCATCGGGGACCTGCTGCTCAGCCAGCGCCGGTGGGGACACACGCGATGCCGGAAGTTCCTGATGCGCAACCAGATCAATGAGACCAAGCCGGTCGGGGCGCTCACCGATCGCCAACGCCGGATCCTGGCTGACCAACTCAGCTCAGCGGTCGCCCACGAGCCGGCGCTCGCCCTGGCTGGGATCTGAACGCACACGACTGCGCTCCGGAGCGCCTGGACTCCCCTCCCTCGCGCTCCGGAGCGTTGCCCGCTCAGAACTTGATCCCGACCGGCAGCGGCTCGGCTCCGGCCAAAAAGAAAAACCAGACCAGGAAGGCGACCAGCGCCAGCCCGGCGCTCACGACGAGGACCATCTCCAGGACGACGTGCCCTGGATCATTCAGGCCCCGAGCCACGCAGTTGGCTCGGTAGAAGTTGCTCAGCTTGGACAGCACGGCCGCGATCAGGACGATCGTCAGCACGGCCCCCAGGAACGTTGCTCCGACCGCCGCCCCGAGCGAGCTGTGAGCCTCAATCTGCGAGCCGATCCAGAGCCACAGCAGCGGCGCGCCCAGCCACATGACCAGGCTTCCGATCACCATGATCAGCACGACGAGCACGGCTCCGGTCCCGGTTCTGAGCGGACTACGCATGCCGATCACCGCCGCTGGTCAACGGCAGTCGCCTGCGGTCTATCGGGCCGCGGCGCAGACCGCGGCCCCGGCTAACGGACAGCCCGAGGAGAGCTTGACCTGCCACCAGCCCATCAGCATCCCGATCAGGCCGAGCCGGGGGCGCACATGCCACACGCCGCAACCAGACTCACCGAGGTCCCGGGACGAGATGCGCTGGAAGCGGTACTTGGCCGGATCCAGGAGCATGCGCTCCAGGGCCAGGCGATGGGCGTCCTGGATCTCTGCCCGCTCGGCGATCGTGACCCGGGCGCCGCCGAGGCGCTCGGCCAACTCGTCACGGATGCGCTCGAGCTCTCCAAGGGTGAGCATCCGTGCGTCGCGGTACGAGGACGTAGTCACGTCCCCGAGTCCACCCATCGGATACGCCGTCACGAAGGCGTCAGCCAGCCCTCGTTCAAGCCTGGCAATCTGCCCGCGCATCGAGCGACGAGCCGCCAGTTCGTCGGCCGGTTGTACAACCGGCTCGACCGGCCCAGGGAGAACCGGCTGGACGACTGCGCGCGCACCTATGTCCTGCTCCAGGAGCTCCATGCACTCTCCTCAGAGGTGAAGACGACAATCCTAGCATCGGCTGTACCCCCCGTGGGCAGGCACTAACCGTCCCTGTGGGCCGCGGTAACCGGCCGGGGGCGGGCATCAGCCGCCGCGGAGGCTGTCCTGGCACACCCACAGCGCCTCCTCCAGGTGGATGTCGGGGACTCCATCGACCCCGACGGTGAACAGCACCATCCGGCGTGTCCGTCGGCGGATCTCGTGCCCCGAGGCCAGGGGGCCAAATAGCAGGCCCTGAACGCCGCTGGCGTCGGCGACGACGAGGCGGCCCTCGGCGAGCGGGTAACCGGGCTTGCCGAAGGGCTCACCGGCGGTGCTGAGCCGAATCCCCAGGCCGCCTGCATCGACCCGAGCGGCGTCCACCGCCCACACCGGCACCCCCGTCTCAACCAGCGCGATCACCAGCGCGTCGTGGGGCATGCCCTCAGAGCGCAGGCCACCCTGGAGCAGTCGGGCGACGGCGACCTCCTCGCTGGGCACCCTGGTGGCGTCCGGGTCCAGACCTGTTTGGCGGAAGAACGCCCGGTAGGCGTGCGGGAGCGGCTGGGTCCGCATCGTGACCACGCTCGCCCCCCGGTAACGGTTGGACAGATCCCGGAGCCGGAGCTTGACCCCCCGGGAGCTGGGCCCGCTGCGGCCCGCCACCTCGATCCAGAACAACCTCAGGCCGGGAAACTCGGCCCTGACCTCCGAGTCCACGAACCCGGGGTTGGCGGTCAGCTCGAGCTCGTCACTCACGCGGTCCGAGAGCGTTTCAGAAGCGCCCTGACCTGAGGAGCCAGGGCGCGGGGGTCGTTCCAATGCTCGCCGATCAGCCGCTGCGCCACCAGCCCGCCTCGGTCGACAAGCTCGATGATCGGGCAGACCGCCACCCCGTAGGCCTCGCGGATCGCGCCGTCGGCGTCGTAGGCCACCGGGATCGTCCAGTGGTTGGACCTCACCGCCTTTGCGGCATCGCCGTGGCTCGTGCCCACCGCGACCGCCGCGAACGTAATCGAGCCGGAGGCGAACTGCCTGGACAGGGTTTGGAGCGCTGACACCTCCGACACACATCCCCCCGATCCGGGGTCGAAGAACGCCAGCACGAGCGGCCCGCGCTTGGCGATCAGGCAGGTGTTCAACGCCCGCGAATCGTGCTTGGCCAGCGTGCAGGGCAAACACGACCCGCGGGCGTGTTTGCCCTGCGTGCAGCGCGGATTCAGATTGGCGTCCCCGTTCAGGGTCGAGTTGGCCAGCGGGGCGGCGAAGAAATGAAGGCGCTGGCCGGCCCCAATTCCGAACGAGCTCTTTCCGCCGCTGCTCAACAGAGCCACCGAGATGACCACCACCAGCGTCAGCCCGACCAGCCCGATGATCCGCTGGTAGCGCCGGGTGTCGATGACGGGAGGCGGGGGCCGGCGCGGTCCGCGGCGTGCCGCGGCCTTGGCCGCGCGGTCTGGGTCCAGCCGCCGGGGGGGGCCATCGCCCGCTGCGCGATCGGGGTCCAGCCGGTGTCCCGGCCCCTCGCCGCCGCCGTCGGTCTCGCTCACGGACGCAGCGCCTGCCTCATGCGCCGGCTTCCTCCCGGCGGCGGAGTCTGGGCATGGCCGCGCGGGATCGGCCCGCCCACTCGCGGAGGATTCCGGCCAGCTGACCCCGCTCGGATACCGCCAGCACGGCGGGGAGGAGCACCATCACACCCGTCAGGGAGACGGTCAGGTCGAGCAGCGTGATGAACCCAAAGTCCTTCAGCATCGTGATGCTGGAGAACATCAGCACCGCAAATCCCGCGATCGCCGTGATGCCGGAGGCCATCACCGCCCGCCCGGTGGAGCGGTAGGTCCGCGACAGGGCGGTGGGCAGGTCGTGACCGGCGGCGCGCTCCTGGCGGAAGCGCTCGGAGAGGAGGACGCTGAACTCAGTCGAGACCGCGATCACCAGCGCCCCCAGGGCGGCCGACAGCGGATTGAGCGGGATCCCGATCAGGTAGACGATCAGGGCCGACCAGCCGGTGGCCAGCACGATCGGGACCAGTGGAACGAGCGCCCGGACCACGCGCCGGAAGATCGCCAGCAGCACGAGCCCCACGGCCAGCAGCCCCACCACCAGCGTGAGCAGCCGGCGGCCGACAGAGGACAGGTCGGCGTTGGCCTGGGCCGCCAGGACGGGCACCCCGGCCAGCTCGGCGGTCACTCCGGGCGGGGGCCTGAGCTGCGCGCGCATGTATGAGATCACCTGTTGCTGGCGGGCCAGCGGCATCAGGCGGATTCCAAAGGCCAGCGACGCCTCGCGCCGGTCAGGCGTGATCACGGCGCCCTTGAAGTAGGACGGAACCGCCGCCAGCAGGCCGTCGATGGAAGACGAGCTGAGCCCGCCGCACGTGCCCCCGGCGGTCTGAGCGCCAGAGCAGAAGAGGTCGGGGAGAGACAGCGCCGGACACAGCGTGGCCTGCGAGCACCCCTTGGTCTCCTGGTAGCCGTAGTGGGCCAGCAGGGTGTCCTCGTAATGGACCATCCAGGCGATCGTCTGGGGGGTGGCCACGTCCCGGGCCCCGACCACGACATCGATCTCGCCCGAGACGCCCGTGACGTGTTCCAGCGTGTGGAGGTTGGTCAGCGCAGGCGTGTTTGACGGCACCAGCTTGGTCACGTCGGACTGGACCGAGGTCTGGGTATCTGCCACCCAGCCGAGCACGGCCAGCAGCAGCCCCACGGCCAGGACACGTCCGGGACGCCTGAGCGCCGCCTGGGTCAGCGCCTGGGCGCCGGCGCGGGCCCGCGGCGTGAACTCAGGCCACCGCACGCGGCGGCCGACCACCTGGCCCCAGTCCCCCAATATCTCCCCCGCCTCCGTGAACGCTCCGGCCACTATCACCCAGGCGCCACGGAGCGAATCGACGATGATCGCGGGTCCGGGCAGCCGGCGGCCGGCGACGGTCATGGCGGCCGCGCCGCCCATCAGCGCGCAGACCAGCGCGACCGCGATTCCGACCACGAGCAGGACGCCGAATCCCCGGACCATGGGCACGGGAGACAGAAGCAGGATCAGGAAACCCGTCCCGGTGGCCGCGGCCGCGGTGGCGATCGCCGGCGCTCCGGCCCCGGCGGCTCGGGCAATGGCCCGTCCGGGCCGGAGCCGACGTGAGGCCGGAGCCCCCTCGTCGCCGAGCATCTCCTGGGTACGGGACTGGAACTGCACGGCGTAGTCCACGCCGAGCCCGATCAGAATCGGCAGCACGGCGATTGAGGCCATCGTCAGTGACCCGCCGACCAGCGAGGTGGCGCCGAAGGTGATCCCGACCGCGGCCAGGGCGATGGCCAGCGGCAGCAGCCGCAGTCGGCTGCGGAAGACGAGCACCAGGACGATCGCCATCACCAGCAGCGCGGCGATCAGCAGCACCCCGATCGAGCCCGTGATGGCGTTGCTGAGGTCGTTGATGACCACCGGAACACCGGTGACGGTGTACGTACCCCCGTGCCGCAGCTGGAACCTCTGCATCCGCACGGCGCCCCGGATCCAGCCGATCGCCTGGGCCTGCTGGGCGGCCGACAGGCCCGGCCGCAGACGGGCCTGGATCAGGGCTGAGTTGGCCGACGGGAACAGGTAGGCGAAGCGCGACTTGGGCTGGTTCAGGCCCCGCAGCGGGTCGAACACGATCTGGGGGATGAACTGCGGATTGTCGATCCGCGGTACCCCCTTGATCCCGGAGGTCAGGTACAGCTGCTCGATCTTCTGGAGCTGCTGCTGGTACTCGAGCTGGGCCGCGGAGTTGCCCGCCTGCTGAGCCTCCTTGACGCTCAGGTGGCGCGACCGCGCAAGCTGGTAGGCCTCCTGGGCTTTGCTGCGCACGGCGTTCCTGGCCTGGGAGAGCAGCGCCTGGACCTGGGTGTTGACGGCGGCCACGGCCCGGTTGAGAAACGTCCCAGGGCCGTACACCACCTCGACGTCATGGGTCCGCATCAGGCCGGCGCACGGGCTGCGGGCGCCCCCGTACGGCCGGGCCTCCTTGGCCGGGAGGGGCACGAACGAGCCCAGCGTGGAGTTGGCCAGCAGCTGCTGTCCACCGATACAGGCCTCGAGCTGCGAGACCGTGGCCAGGTCACCGGTCTGCACCAGGTCGCTCAGCTTCTCCCGAATCAGGACGATCACGGGGTCGCCGCCGAAGTGCCGCTGGTCGGTGGCCGTGGCCCGGAAGCTGGGCGATGAGGAGCTCACGAACGTCGAGTCGCTCGTGTCCGGCGACAGGCCCAGGGCGAGCAGTCCCCCGGCCAGAGCGGCCGCGGCAACGATGGCCAGGGTCAGCCAGGGCCGCCTGACGGCGGCTGCCACCAGCCGCTCGGACCGGACCCGGAATCGCATGGCATCAGGCTAACGCCGGTGACCAGCCTCCGCGTCAGACCCGACCGGTCAGAAAATCCGTCACAAGCTGGGAAGTTCTCCCTGGAGCGTCCTCCCAGACAAAATGGCCGGCTTCGTCCAAAACCGTGAGCTCGGAGCCGGTCAGTTCGGCGTGGAAGCGCTGGGCCATGCTCGGGCTGGCGAAGCGGTCCTGGGCTCCCCACAGAATCAGCGCGGGCAGCTTCAGCCTGGCCACGGCGCCGTCGTAGGGCTCCAGCTTGTCGAAGTCACCCGACCGGTACAGATCGAGCTGGGCCAGCCGGCGCTCGTCATCGGCAAACGCCTTCCAGTACTCGTCGATCGCCTGGTCGTCGATCCCGCTGGACAGCCCGTGCAGGGCGCCGGCCAGCCCGTCGCGCGTGTAGGCCCGGATCAGCTTCTCGCCCTCCTCGGGCGTGCGCATCACATTGGCCATGTCGTGCCAGCGCCGGTCGGCGAAAAAGCCCCCGTCCGAGATCACCAGTGCCCGGGCGACGCCCGGGTTCTCGCAGGCCCAGCGCAGCCCGATCATGACGCCCCAGTCGTGCGTCACCAGGACCACCGGCGGAAGGTCGAGTGCCTCCGCGAACCGGTGCAGCGCCTCGACATGGCGCTCCCACGTCCCGGGCCGGTCGGTGGGCGAGTCGCCGAAGCCGGGCAGGTCGGGAGCCAGGCCGCGCCAGCCCGCCTCCGCCACGGCGCTCAGCACATGCCGCCACATGTACGAGGACTCGGGATACCCGTGGATCAGCAGGACGACCCGATCGCCCTGCGGACCCCGTTCGCGGTAGGCCAGACCGGCGGCGCGCCGAAGCTCGGACACGGCCGGTGACCCTAGTCCATCGACAGCGGGCCCTCGGATTCCCCGGACAGGAACTGGCGGATGAAGGGATTCTCGGAGTTGAGCATGTCCTCCGAGGGACCGGCTTCAACGACCCTTCCCTTCCATAGGACGTTGATGTAGTCGGCCACCCGGCGGGCGGTGAGGATGTCGTGGGTGATCACGCAGAAGGTGGGCAGGTGCTGCTTCTGCTTGGCCTTGGCCTCCTCCATGGCATCCCGGTGGATCTCCAGGATCAGCTCGCCCAGGAGCGCTGTGCGGACCGGGTCAAGCCCCGAGTCGGGCTCGTCGAACAGAACGATGTCCGGCTCCAGCACGAGCGCCCGGGCGAACCCGGCCCGCTTGCGCATGCCGCCCGAGAGCTCGTTGGGCATCTTCTCCCGCGCATCGCTCAACCCAACCTCGTTGAGCCGGCGCATGACGATGTCCTCGATCTCATCCTCGCTCTTCTCGGTGTGCTGGCGCAGCGGGAAGGCGACGTTGTCAAACAGGTTCATGGAGCCGAACAGCGCCCCGTCCTGAAACAGCAGCCCGAACTTCTTGCGCATCTCAAACAGGTCGTCGTCGGGCATGTTGGGCACGGACTCGCCGTGGACCACGCAATCGCCCTGATCGGGGTACAGGAGCCCCACCATGTGCTTGATGCAGACGGATTTGCCCGTTCCCGACGGACCGATGATCATCGAGACCATGCCCTCGGGGAGGCCCATGTTCAACCCGCTCAGAACGCGCGCGCGCCCGAAGGACTTGTAGACGTCGATGAACTCGACGGCATCCGGCCGTCCCGACGGGTAGACGCGGTAGCTGTGCCACTTGTACTCATCCTCGGAGGCGCCCGGGGGAGGCGCGGGCCGGGGCGGCTGCTCGTCGATCACCGAGACCCTGGAGGAGGACTCGCCGGAAGCCTTTTGCTCACCCCGACCGCCTTCCCAGGGCATGGCGCTGCCGCGGGAGGACGAGGAGCCGCCATCACCCGAATCCTGCTCGATCGGGTGGGAGATCGTGTCGGTCTCCGAGCCGTCGGCCTTCAGGGGCGCCGGCTCATCCTGCGCCGTGGTGGGCTCGCGATCTTCGTCGTCTTGGGCCATGACTCAGCCTCCGATCGGTGCTCTCGGGTTGGCACCCCAGAAGAGCTGGGTTCCGAGCATGCCTATGAGGTGCACGCCCACGATGTTCAAAACCATGGATTTGGCCGTGGCTGTACCGACCCCGACGGGGCCTCCACTGGCGTTGTAGCCGTAATAGCAGCCCACAAGCACGATCAACGTGGCCTCGGCCATGGCCTTTATGAGGCTGTATAAGAGGTCGGTGGGGTTCTGGAACTCCCAGAAGATGAGGAAGAAACCTCCTGAGGAGACATCCCCGATCTGCTCGACCACGGCCAGCCAGCTGGCGAAGAAGCCGGCCCCGATTGAGCACAGGTAGACGAACGGAAGGACCATCCAGGCGGCCAGCAGTCGGGTCGCGCACAGGAACGTCATGCCGCTGATGCCCATGACCTCGAGCGCGTCGATCTCATCCGAGATCCGCATCGAGCCGAGCTCGGCCACGATCCCCGTGCCCACCTTGGCCGACATCATGTACCCGAAGGCCAGCGGCACGATCTCGCGCAGATCGCACCAGGCGGCGAACACGCCGGAGTACGCGGGCGCGCCCACGGAGCGGTTGAAGTAAGCGCCCTCGATCCCGCACTCGAGCCCGGAGATGAACACCAGGCCCCAGATGACCAGGGTCGAGCCGACGATCAGGATCCCGGCCTGGCGCAGGGCCTCGCCGAAGAACTTGAACACCCGCAGGCCGAAGATCTCGCGCATGACCTGCGCGATGAACTTGACCAGCTCACCGAAGCTCTCGACCCAGCCGCGAGGTACAGCTACGAGCTCGCCCATTTACTTCGGAATCGTGGTGATCTCGGGATGGGTGGCGAGCAGCGTCTGCGTGAAGGCGTAGTTGAAGGCGAAGATGCCGTTGAAGGCGATCACCACCGCCTCATTGACGGCCCGCCCCACCCCCTCGGCGCCTCCGGACGCAGTCATCCCCTTGTAACAACAGACGATCGCGATGATGGCTCCGAAGATCGTCGTCTTGAGAACTGAGCCCCACAGGTCGGTGGTGGAGGTGTTGTTGAAGAACGTGGCCCAGAAGGGACCCAGCGGCGCGTGGTTGACCAGCGTGGCCAGGACCCCTCCGAAGATCCCGAACAGCAGCGCGTAGATGTCAAACAGGCCGGTGACGACCATCAGCGCCAGGAAGCGGGGCACGACCAGGTTCTTGATCGGGTCCACGCCCAGGACCTGAAGCGCATCCAGTTCCTCGCGGATCTTGCGCGCGCCCAGGTCGGCCGTGATCGCCGTACCGGCCACGCCGGCCAGCACGACGGCGGTTACGAAGGGCGCGAACTCCCGGATGGAGGCCAGCACAAAGAACCCGCCGAGGCGGTCGAGCGCTCCGAACAGGACCAGGAAGTCGGCCGCCTGGAGGCCCGGCGCCTCATACCCGAACGCGACCGTGGAGATCAGCAGCGGGAACCAGCACAGCCGCAGCGCGAACATGAACTGGCCGACGAACTCAGCCCCGTACGGGTACGGCGGCCTGACGGCGGCGACCATCGTCTTGCCGGTCAAAATGACCATGTTGCCGACCTCTTCCAGCAACGACTTGGTCGGCAGGAACGTCCGCTCGGCGACTGCCCGAATCAACTCTCTTCCAGTCCTCCCGTGCTACCAGGGGCCGCACACGCGGCCAGGATCCATAAGACTATTGGACTCGGTGGGAAAAACACAACTGAGAACCCGCACTGGCGCTGACAGAACCAGCGCCCGAGGCTCGTTCTAGATGGTATGTTGCCCGCGCGCCGAGGGAGGAGATGACAGCGTTCCAAATACCCCCGGGCGCCACCTTATGAGAGGCGCTGGCAGGCTCACACTCACCTTCGGCATGATCGCCACCAGCGTTGCGCTGGCCGCATGCGGTAGTGGCGGGCGCCAGGATGCCAACGAGCCGCACGGGAAGTTCCCCGTGTCGATCGCCGTGGCCAAGTTCCCGGCCAAGCAGCGGCTGGCCGAGCACACCCGGCTGACGATTGCCGTGACCAACACGGGCAAGCACCCGATCCCCAACGTCGCCGTGACGATCTGCAACGTCACCTGCGCCTACCCGGCTCCGAGCGGCGAGGGCACGAGCGTGGATGCGTTCGCCGCCTACCTCAACCAGCCCGGACTGGCGTCGCACTCCCGTCCGGTATGGGTCGTGGACCGGCCGCCGGGGCCATGCGGGTACAGCTGCAAGAGCGGCGGCGCAGGCGCCTACTACACCTCGGACGCCAACACGTGGGCGGCCGGGAAGCTCAAGCCGGGCGCCACGGCCAAGTTCAGCTGGGGGGTGACCGCGGTGGCTGCCGGGACGCACACGGTGGCCTGGGAGGTGTCGGCCGGCCTGTACGGGAAGGCCCGGGCCGTGCTGTCGGGCGGAGGGCTTCCGCACGGCACGTTCAAGGTGACGATCGCACGCGCGCCCGCGCAGTCCTTCGTCAACGGGTCCGGGAAGATCGTCAGCCGCTGAGGAGCCTGGCTCGGCGATCGCCCTGCAAGCGCCGTCCCAACGCGCAACTTCCGTCGGGGCTCGGGTTTGTCAGATCAGTAGTGCCAGGTACCAGGATCCACCGCTCCGCGGCTCGGCTGCTCATGGCCGTGCTCGGGGGGCTGCTGCTGGCCGCGGCCGTGGCCGGCCCCGCCTGGGGGGCTGGACGCTCGGGCGGCGGCGGAGCCGGCGCCAACGGAGGAGGAGGCGCCAGGGCCTCGGGCCCGTCCGGGGGAGTGGGGACAGGGTCCTCCGGGGGCCACGGGTCCACCGGTCACACGTCCCACCCGTCCTCGGTCGCGCTCAGCCGCACGGGCATGTGGATCTGGTACGTGTCCCGGTCGGCCGGCGGCAACCTCAACTCGATCATCGCCATGGCGCGCCGCCACGCGGTCGGGACGGTGATCGTCAAGAGCGGTGACGGCTCCGGGTACTGGTCTCAGTTCAGCTCGAACCTGGTGAGCACGTTTCACGAGGCAGGTCTGAAGGTGTGCGCCTGGCAGTACGTATACGGCTCGCACCCGAAGCTGGAGGCCGAGGTGGGGGCGCGGGCCGTCCGGGCCGGGGCCGACTGCCTGCTGATCGACGCCGAGGGCGAATACCAGGGCCGGTACGAGGCTGCCCAGACGTACATGAGCGATCTCCGCGCCCTGGTCGGGGCCGGCTACCCGGTGGCCCTGGCCAGCTTCCCCTACGTCGACTTCCACCCCAGCTTCCCGTACTCGGTGTTCCTGGGGCCGGGCGGCGCGCAGTTCAACGTCCCCCAGATGTACTGGCGCGACATCGGGACCACGACCGACGCCGTCTATGCCCACACGTGGGTCTACAACTCTCCCTACCAGCGCCCGATCGCTCCCCTGGGTGAGGTGGCCGGGGACCCGCCGCCGCCCCAGATCGAGCGCTTCCGCCAGCTCCGGCGCGTCTACCACGCCCCGGCCACGAGCTGGTGGGTTTGGCAGAGCGCCAGTTCGCGCGGCTGGAGCGCCGTCAGCGCCACCGTGCCTGACCTGGAGACGGTCACGCGGCAGAGCGGCATGCCCACCCTGGCCTACCACGTGTCCGGGGCGATCAGCCAGGGCGACCTGGTGGTCTGGGCCCAGGAGCATCTGTGGAGCGCCGGGTACAGGATCGCGATCGACGGCATGTTCGGAACCGGCACCCGGAGCGCGGTGCAGCAGTTCCAGAGTGCGCACGCGCTGCCGGTGAGCGGTGAGGTCGACACGGCCACCTGGTCCGCGCTGCTCCGCTACCCGGCGGCGCCGGTGACCTGGACGTCCAAGGGTGCGACGGCGGCCAGCGCCGACGGACTTGAGCTGGCACCGCCGCGGTCGGCGCGTCTGCGGCCGGTGCGCTACGAGATCCCACCGCACCTGGGGGCGGGCTGAGCCGGGTCAGCCGCTGAGCTGCGAGCCGTCGCCGACGGCCAGCCGGGTGGGCGCCTCGAGCTCGACCGAGCCGCGAATCGTCACTCCCGCTCCGAAGCTCACGTCCCCCCGCACGACCAGGCGCTCGGCTCGGCATAGCGACGGCGGGCCGGCCGGGAAGCGGGCGTCGAAGCGGTCCAGGTGGCCGTAGACCTCCCTGTCCAGATCGACGATCGGCAGCCGGCCGAGGCGTTCGGTCACGGGCTCGACGACCATGCCGTCCCGCAGGGTGTACACGTCGGAGCGGATCACCAGCAGGTCATTGGTGGTCTTGACCGGCACGAACCGGGTCCGGGGCACCTCCAGCAGGGCGGCGCCGGGAAAGCTCTCGATCGCCGCCCCCATGGCGCTCTCCAGTTGGATCACCGGCGTCGAATCGGGGTCTCTGGGGTCAACGGTCTTGTGGTTGACGATCAGCGGCAGCTCCATCACCCCGCCGCCCCGCTCGAGCACGCCGGACAGCGCCTCCAGGTCCAGCCAGATGCTGTTGGCGTTGTAGTAGTGCCAGTGCCGGAAATCCCGGAATGACTCCTCGTCCTCCGGGGGGGTCTGGGCGATCTCGCGCAGGATCAGCTGGCCGTCGCTGCAGCGGTGGGCGATGTGCCCCCCCTTGCGCTCCGAGGCCGTGCCCTCCACCACCTCCATCAGGAACGGGATCCGCTCGGACTCGACATAGGCGGCGATCCGGGGGTCGACGCGGGCGCCCAGGTTGTCCGAGTTGGAGATCATGGCGTAGCGGTAGCCCTCCTCCAGCAGCCGGGCCAGGATTCCCGAGCGCCGAAGGGCTCCGTATACGTCGCCGTGACCGGGCGGGCACCACTCCAGCGAGGGGTTGGGCGGCCACCTCACGGGGCCCATCTGCTCGGCCTCCAGCTTGGGGATCATGCTCTGCATGAAGTCCAGCGGGAGACCGGCGTCGAGCTCCGGATGGCCGGCCAGGGCGTCCATCGTGGCCTCACGGGTGGCCTGGCTGTTCATGAGCAGCAACGGCAGCCGGACGCCGTAGCGGCTGCGCAGGGCCAGCGTCTGGCCGATGATGATGTCCAGGAAGGTCAGGTCCCCGTGGGCCACGACCAGCGACTTCGGCTGCTGAAGGCCCATCGTCGTGGCCAGACCGCCATTGAGCTTGATGACCACGACCCGCTCCAAGGCCTTGGGACCATCGACCTGGGGCAGGTCGGCCAGCATCGGGACACCCTGGGCGGGCTCGATGTCGGCGCTGGGGATGACCGCCGACTCCCCCTCGGCCAGGCGCTCATAGGCCCGGGTGAAGGCCCGGATGGCCTCCTCATGCTGGCCGCCGGCCCGCATCTTTTCCTGGGCCGCCTGGAGACCGTCGGGGGTCATGCGGGCATTGTGGCGCGGGGCGGCCTGCCGTGGCCGCGCGCGGGCCAAGCCCTACGACTTCTGACCCGGGAGCCGGAGGATCACCGTTCCGCCCCGGATCGCAAACTGTTGAGACTCTTGCGCAGCGCCCTCCCCGTGCAGTGCGCGGAGGCAGAACTGACGGTTCTGCGTGACGTGAGTCCGGTATTCCGGCGGCAGGTCGGCGCGCTCAAGGAGGCGATCACACGCATCGAGCGCGGCAGCGTGCTCCCCAGTCCAGTACGCGCTGACCGAATACTCGAACAACGCCCCCCAGCGATAGATCCACGAGTCCACATACAGGATGTCCGGAGGCTCGGGTTTACCCAGCGCGCGAACCGCGTACCGGTGAGCGTTGGCGTAGTCCTGGCGCAGCCGGTAGCCGGTCGCGAGCTGATGCAGGGGCTCGATCCGTGTCGGCCGGTACTTCCATGCCTTCACGAGCGCGGACGCGGCGGCATCCCAGTTGCCAAGTTGGCCGAACAGGACGCCGATCTGATAGAGCGAGTAGAAGACCTCTTCCGCCCATCCGCCCATCGCCGCACGCCGGCGATAGAGGTCGATGGCGCGCCTCTTCTCGCCGAGGTCGCGGTAGGTCTGAGCGAGATAGAAGACGTTCCGACCGTTCCGCGGGTCCTTTCTCACGGCTCGTTCAAGCAACTCGGCGTCCTGGCGCCAGCGTTTGGCGCGCCCGACCCCACCGTCGCCCCAGTTGTCGATCTGCGCACCCGCCAGCCGGCGTTCGGACACCTTGCCCTTGGTGTCGAGGTATTCGTGCGTGACGCCGACGTACCGCCAACTCTTGTCGCCTCGCACGAGGTTACGGTTGTAGAACTCGAGGCCATGGCCCTGGGGGAGCCGCTGCCTGACCAGGTAGGCGTCAGCTTTCAGCCCGTCCAGGGCTCCCGGCTTCGCCGAGAATGTCCAGTCGGCGTCGAGCAGCAGCAGGTACTGAGCTTTTCCCCGGCCCAGCCTCAGCATTTCACTGCGGTTGTGACCGAAGTCGATCCATGGCCGCTCGTGCAGCTCTCCTGGCACGCCGCCCAGCACCTGGTGGACCAGGTCCCGGGTGCCGTCAGACGACCCGGTGTCGCAGATGACCCAATGTGAGATCAGGTCCTTGACCGAGTTCAGACACCGCTCGATCACCTCCGACTCGTCCTTGATGATCATGCATAGACAGATGCTGGTCATCCCGAGGTCAAAAGGTAGTACCTCACGCCGGAGGTATCACCCGGCGCAGGCCCGGCCAATCGCCGCCAGGAAACCGTCCACGTCCTCCTCGGTGGTGTCCCACGAGCACATCCAGCGAACCTCATCGCGCTGTTCGTCCCAGATGTAGAAGTCGAACTCACGCTGGAGCTTCTCGATGGCCGCTCGCTGAAGCGTGGCGAAGACCGCGTTGCTCTGCACCTCGCGAGTGATCGCCACCCCCTGCGGCTCCCCCAGGCCCTCGGCCAGGCGCGCCGCCATCGCGTTGCCCTGGCGGGCGTTGCGCAGCCACAGGTCGCCGGCCAGCAGCGCATCCAGCTGGACGGACAGAAAGCGCATCTTCGAGGCCAGCTGGAGTGACTGCTTTCGCAGATACAGGAAGCCCTCGGCCAGCCCCGGCTCCAGGAACACCACCGCCTCGGCCCCGAGCAGCCCGTTCTTGGTCCCCCCAAAGGAGAGCAGGTCGACCCCGGCCTCCGTGGTCAGCGCGGCCAGGCTCACGCCGAGCGCCGCGGCGGCGTTGGCCAGCCGGGCTCCATCCACGTGCAGGAGGAGTCCCTGGGAGTGGGCCAGCTCGGCCAGGGCATTTGTCTCCTGCACCGAGTAGACGGTGCCGAGCTCCGTGCACTGGGAGATCGTGATCACCCGGGGCTGGACGGCGTGCTCGTCTCCCACCCGGGCGATCAGGGGTTCGACCAGCTCCGGTGTGAGCTTGCCGTCCTCGGTAGAGGTACTCAGCAGCTTGACCCCGGCGATCGCCTCCGGGGCCCCGCACTCGTCCACGTTCAGGTGGGCGGTCTGGGCGCAGATCGCCGCCTGCCAGGGGCGGCAGGCCGCCCGAAGGCAGAGGACGTTGGCCGCGGTCCCGCTCCACACCGGGAAGGCGATCGCGCGATCGCCGAAGTGGTGGGTGAAGCGGGCGGCCAGGCGCTCGGTCAGCGGGTCGTGGCCGTAGCCGAATGCGTGCCCCTGGTTGGCGGCGGCGATCGCCTCCAGGATCTCCGGATGGATCGTGGCGGCATTGTCGGAAGCGAATCCCCGGCGGGCGGTCACGGGCGGAGATTAAACCGTCACCAGCTCGGCCCGGCGGCGAGCCTTGTGCCGGTCCTGCGCAAGGCTTGTGCCCGTCATCACGTGGCTGTATCGTTGCTATCATCACTTTGGCGGGGCTTGGGTAAGCGAAAGAGGGGCGTCGTGTCAGCCGTTATCGATTCCACCGTGGTGGGTGCCAAGGCGCTGGGGTACAGCTCCGACGAGCACCTGATCTCGCGCCTGCGCGCCCACGACGACGACGCCTTCGCCACGTTGGTAGCTCGCTACGAGCACCAGCTCCTGGGTTTCTGCCGACGCATGCTGGGCTCCCGCGAGGACGCCGAGGACGTCCTCCAGGACACGTTTGCCGCCGCGTACAAGGCGATTCTGGCCGACGAGCGCGTGATCGAGTGCCGCCCGTGGCTGTACCAGATCGCTCGCAACCGCTGTCTGAACGCGATCCGGGGGCGGCGTCCCACCCATACGCTCGGTATGGACGGGATCGACTCGGACGGGATCGAGCCCCGGGCCGCGCTCGGCACCGCCGAGCAGGTCGCCCGCCGGCTGGAGATCAAGCTGCTCGTCAACGACATCCTGGCCCTGCCCGAGCAGCAACGGCAGGCGCTGGTTCTGCACGAACTCGAGGGCTGCTCGTACGAGCAGATCTCGCATACCCTGGGGGCGTCCGTGGCCAGCGTGAGGTCGCTCCTGCTCCGTGCGCGCAGGACCCTCCTGGCTCTCGCTGAAGGTCGGGCGCTGCCCTGTGTCGAGGCCAGGGCCCAGCTCGATGAGCCCGGCAGCCCGACCCCCGTCGTGCGCCGCCATCTTGAGCTGTGTTCAGATTGCGCCGGCTACAAGAAGCAGCAGAGGCGGCGTTCGATCCGAGTCCTGCGGGCGATCAGTCCGCTCGGGTTGCTGCTGCCGCTCAAGAGTCTTGTCCCGGCAAGGATCCTGAGGCGAGTCGCCCCGCACGCTGCCGCCGGCGGCAGCGGTGCCGCGGGAGCCACTGCAGGAGCGGGGAGCGCAGCCACCGCAGGGGCGGGGCTGTCGGCCGTGGCGGCCAAGGCGCTGGCCGGTTTGGCCGTGCTGGCGGCGGCCGGCACCGGCACGGTGGTGGTCCAGCAGGCGACCTCAGGTGGTCAGCACCCGGCCCGGCATCCGGCGGCGGTCAAGGCTCCGGTCGTGGTCCCCGTGCAGAGCGCGGTCCCTGTGCTTCCTCCGGCCCCGCCCGTCTCGCCGCCCTCGGTCCACCGCTCCAAAGCGCCCAAGACGGCGCCGCCGCCGACGCCTTCGTCAACGTCCCCGTCGAGTAGCGGCCGGGGTGGCCAGCCGGGTACCCCAAGCGATCAGGGCAGCCACGGAAGCACCGGGGTTCCGACGACAAGCAGTCCCGCCACCGCGGGGCGGACGCGACCGCTTCCGGGGTCCGGCATGAGCCCCGCGCGCACGCGGCCGGTCCCGTACCAGGCGCCGAACTCGGGTAGGGCCTGGCCCCAGGGTTCCTCGACCGGCACATCTGGCCAGGGATCCTCCACGGGCACCTCCAACGGCTCCTCGTCGGGCTCGTCCTCGAGCCAGGGTTCATCCGGCAGCTCGAGCCTGAGCTCGGCGACAGGCACGGGCTCGGCCGATACCAGCGTCTCCTCGAGCCAGCCCAGCACCGACGGCAGTGGCAGCACGCCGGGCACGGGCTCCGGCACGACCACGACCGGCAACGACCAGACGACCTCCTGAAGCTGGTCCGAGCCGTAATGGCTTGGGGCGATCTGCCGGGAAATAGGGCCCCACCTTCCGGTGGGTGAAGCGCCCAGTTTGCGGGGATCTGGCCGCCCCCGACGGGCAGGGATCCGG
This sequence comes from Solirubrobacteraceae bacterium, assembly GCA_036490975.1. Lineage (GTDB taxonomy): Bacteria > Actinomycetota > Thermoleophilia > Solirubrobacterales > Solirubrobacteraceae > Palsa-465. Next base: position 524 of record DASXCS010000020.1, on the reverse strand, counting down.
CCGATGAGGTAGAACTATCCCCCTGGAGCTGGTTTGAAATCCAGCGGATTGCGCATGATTTGATGACAGGCGCCAACACTTGTCCAGTAGAGCGCGATTTTTTCGTTCCCGACGGGTTTAAGCCCTTGTATCCGACCAGGAGGGGGTGGTGCTCCACCTAGTAGGTTCATGTGCAGGGGTCTCGGCGTCGGCCTTCGGGCCGAACCGGTGGTGACCTGGTCACGCTGGGGGCCGCGGTCCTTTCAGTTGTAGGTCCTGCAGTTGTAGGTCCATTCATTCAGTCGTTTACTTAGGAGGATTACTTTGAGGAAGTCATTTGTTCTGCTTCTGGCCTCGGGCGTCATGGCGGCGGCCGGAGTGGTCGCGGTCGACGTCACACCGGCGCTCGCTGCCAAGTGCCACTGCAAGCGCGGCCCCCGTGGATTCACGGGCCCGCGTGGCCCGCGTGGTCCCCAGGGTCCCGCCGGTGCGCGCGGTCCCGCCGGTGCGCGTGGTTCCAACGGTGCCCAGGGTCCCGCCGGTCC
>DASXCS010000019.1:0-13700 GCA_036490975.1 Solirubrobacteraceae bacterium | reverse complement strand
CCGGTGCATGCACCGGCGGGTTCCCCAGGATCAGTGGTGCTCGATCACCCGGTCGATCAGCCCGTACTCGACCGCCTCGTCGGCCCTGAAGAAGCGGTCGCGCTCCATGTCGGCGTTCACCTCGTCGACGCTCTTGCCCGTGTGCTCGGCGTAGATCTCATCGATCCGGCGGCGGACGTTGAGGATCTCCTGAGCGTGGATCTGGATGTCTGAGGCCTGGCCCTCGAAGCCCGCTGAGGGCTGGTGGATCAGGATCCGGCTGTTGGGCAGCGAGAAGCGCTTGCCCTTGGCGCCGGCGGTCAGCAGCAGCGAGCCCAGCGACATCGCGATCCCGACGCAGATCGTCTGGATCTCGGGCTTGATGAACTGCATCGTGTCGTAGATGGCCAGGCCCGAGTAGATCGAGCCACCGGGGCAGTTGATGTAGATCGAGATGTCCTTGTCGGCGTCCTGGGACTCCAGATGCAGCAGCTGGGCCACGATCAGGTTGGCCACCATGTCGTCGATCGGGGTGCCCAGGAAGACGATCCGTTCGTTCAGGAGCCGGCTGTAGATGTCGAACTCGCGCTCGCCGCGGGCGGTCCGCTCGATGACCATGGGAATGAGGGGCATGGGGTCAGCGTACTCAGGGCACGACCACGGCGGTTCCCTCAAAGCGTCCGGCCCGCAGATCATCCAGCGCCTGCTCGGCCTGTTCGAGCGGGTAGGTGGTGACCGTGGTCCTGATCGGGACGCGCGGGGCCAGGTCCAAAAACTCGAGTCCGTCCCGGCGGGTGAGGTTGGCCACTGAGACGACGCTGCGCTCCCGCCACAGGAGCTCGTAATCGAAGCTCGGGATGTCGGTCATGTGGATCCCGGCGCACACGACCACGCCGCCGGGGGCCATCACGCTCAGGGCCTGCGGAACCAGCTCTCCGGCGGAGGCGAAGATGATCGCCCCGTCGAGCGGTTCGGGCGGGACCTGGTCGCTCCCTCCCGCCCAGGACGCCCCCAGCCCGCGGGCGAATTCCTGGGTGCGGTCATCGCCTGGCCGCGTGAAGCCGAACACCTGGCGGCCCTGGTGGACCGCCACCTGGCAGATCATGTGGGCGGCCGAGCCGAACCCGTAGAGCCCGAGTCGCTGGGCGTCGCCGGTGAAGCGCAGGGCGCGGTATCCGATCAGTCCTCCGCACAGCAGCGGGGCCAGTTCCTGGTCCGCCGGGCCGTCGGGGAGCGGCAGGCAATAGCGCTCGTCAGCAACGGTCCACTCGCCGAAGCCGCCATCGATATCCCGGCCGGTGAAGGCAGCCCTGGGGCACAGGTTCTCGCGGCCGCTGGTGCAGTAGGCGCACGTGCCGTCGGTCCAGCCCAGCCAGGGCACGCCGACCCGTCGGCCGTCCTGAGTCCGGCCGACGATCTGGTGGCCCAGTACCACCGGAAGCCTGCTGGCCGGGATCTCCTGATCGCGGAGATGGAGGTCCGTCCGGCACACGGCGCAGGCCTGAACCCTGAGCAGCAGCTGTCCCGGGCCGGGTTCGGGCGTCGGGATCTCCGTGACGCGCAATGGCTGGCCCGGGCGCTCGAGTATCGCGGCGCGCATCGCAGTCCACGCTAGCGTTCCCGGCATGGTCCCGCTCAACGTGCCCAACCTGCTCACGGTGGTGCGGATCCTGCTCGTTCCGGTGCTGGTGGTGGCGTTGCTCGAGAAGACCAGCGACGGCGACCTGCTGGCCGCGATCGTGTTCGCGGTCGCGTCACTCACCGACGCCATCGACGGCTACCTGGCCCGGTCGCGGAACTGGGTCACCACCTTCGGCAAGCTCATGGACCCGGTGGCGGACAAGCTGCTGATCGTGGCCGCGCTGGTGGCGCTGGTCTCGCTCGGCCGGCTGGAGGCCTGGGTGGCGATGGTGATCATCGCGCGCGAGTTCGCGGTGACCGCGCTGCGGGTGGCGGTGGGGACACAGCAGGGCGTCGTGATCCCGGCCAGTCCGTGGGGCAAGATCAAGACCGCGGTGCAGGTGGCGCTGGTGATCTGCCTGATCGCCGTTCACGGACACCCGGTGTGGCTGACCGCCCTGATCTATGTGACGGTGGCCGTGACCGTGTTGTCAGGGGCCGACTATTTCTTCGGGCTGCGGCGGAGCCTCAACGCTGCGCCCGCCGGCCAACAGCGTCCGCCAGCGGCTCAGGGCAGCTGATCGAGCCAGGCCTGACGGCTGGTGTGGATGGGGGCGGGCTCGCCGGTCTGGAGCTCCCGCCGCACCTCACCCAGGGTGCCGAAGCGCTCGGCCACCACGTTGTGCTGGTGGATCGTCTCCAGATTGACCTGGCGGGCGCTCACGAACACGGCGTCGTCAAGCATCGGGAAGCGGTCGACGACCCCCTGGACCATCTCGCGCACGCAGTCCTCGACGAACCGGGGGCGGCGGTGGGCCTTCTCCACCACGTGGGCCTCATCCGAGCGCTTCATCAGCTCGTAGATCTCTGAGGACATCGAGTGCTCGACGATCTCGAGCAGCGTGGCGGCGTCGATCTCATCCTCACACCGCTCGGTGCAGCCGATGTGAAGCGTTCCCAGCCCGCGCTGGTTGTGCGTCGCCACGGGGACCGCCTCAAGGATGCGCCCGATCTCCTCCTGGTCGTAGCCCTGCTCGGCCAGAAGCTCGGCGGCCGATCCGGCCACGAGTTCCTGGGCGCACGGGCAGGCCGTCATGCCCTGGGCGGTCACGCCGACCAGCCGCCGGGTCCCGTGCGCGGTGCAGATCGCCGAGCCATGCAGCGTGTACAGCTCCTGGGTCTGGATCCCCGACACGGGAGCGGGCTTGTGCTCGGGGAAGCGGGCCTCGACGCTGACCTCGGCCCGGCGGGCGTTCTGCCGAGCGCGAACCAGCTGTGCGATGTGCTCGGCCAGCGTCTCAGCCTTGAACGTCGACTCGCCCAGCACGACCTCGCCGATGGCCTCGTTGACGACCTCCTCGAAGCGGGACATGTGCGCCCCCTTCTGAGCGGCGCCCAGTTCGACCACGCACTCAAAGCGAGCCCAGAAGAGCTGCGTGGATCCGTTCTGCCGAATTCGGATGACCTTCTCAACCCCGGTGACGCCCACGCGAGATAGGCCGAGCGCCACGCTGGGGGTCTGGGACTGGACGTCGATTGTGGTGCTGCTGGAGGAGCGATTGGAAGCCATGGTTCAGAAGGGTAGAGGGCGCGAGTGGTGCGGCCGGGAGGCGGCCTGTGACGTAGGAGACGCCGGGTCGGGGGTTCTTACCGGGAGGGTCGAGGGCTGCGCCAGTAGGTGATCCTCCGGATTTGTGCTATCAATCGCCCGGTGACGCCAAGCGGCGTGGCGACATAAGGTGATTGGGACAGAGAGTCGCCCGCCGGGGCAATCGGAGTTGGGAAAGGCTCAGGGGCCGTGAGCGAAGAGGGAATGGTTCTACTCGGGGACGAAGCGCCGGTCGCGGAGCTTGATGAGTTCCGCACGCTGATCGCCGAGGGCCAGGAACGGGGCTTTCTGACCTACGCCGAGATCGAGGCCTGCCTGGAGGAGGTTGAGGTCTCCAAGGAGCAGGTCCAGGAGCTGCACACATTCCTGGATGAGGCCGGGATTGAGGTGGTGGAGGCCGGCGGAGCACCGGCCAAGTCCGAGTCCGGTTCCGTGGAGCGGGCGACCGCCGAGCGGTCCGAGCCGCCGGCCGATCCGCCCGCCACCAAGAAGGTCGAGGTCGACCTGACGGTCGAGCCCTCGCTCGATTCGCTGCGTCTGTACCTGCGGGCGATCGGGCGCGTGAACCTGCTCACCGCCGACCAGGAGGTCGTACTGGCCAGGAGGATCGAGCGGGGCGACATGGCGGCCAAACAGCAGATGATTGAGGCCAACCTCCGGCTGGTGGTGTCGATCGCCAAGGCCTACCTGGGGCGCGGGCTGACCTTCCTGGACCTGATCCAGGAGGGATCGATGGGGCTGATCCGGGCGGTGGAGAAGTTCGACTACCGGCGCGGCTTCAAGTTCTCCACCTACGCCACCTGGTGGATCCGCCAGGCCGTGACCCGGGCGATCGCCGACAAGGGACGAACGATCAGGATCCCGGTGCACATGGTGGAGAAGCTCAACAAGGTCGTCCACGTCGAACGGCAGCTGGTCCAGCAGCTGGGCCGCGAGCCCACCCCCGACGAGATCGCCGCCGAGCTGGATACCACCGTGCGCGAGGTCCGCGACGTCCTGCGGATGGCTCAGCAGCCGATCTCCCTGGAGAAGCCGATCGGCGAGGAGGAGGATTCGGAGCTGGGCGACTTCGTCGAGGACCAGACGGCTGAGTCCCCGTTCGAGCTCGCCGCCGAGCACCTGCGCCGCGAGAACCTGCGCCGCGCCCTGGCCACGCTGCCCGTGCGCGAGCGCGAGGTGATCGAGATGCGCTTCGGCCTGACCGGCGAGCGCCCCTACACGCTGGAAGAGGTGGGCCGGGCGTTCAACGTGACCCGCGAGCGCATCCGCCAGATCGAGAACCACACGCTGAAGAAGCTCGAAGCGCTGCCCGAGGCGCAGCGGCTCAGAGACGCGTCGTAGGCAGGCCCCTTCGGGCATCGATCGGTGGGCGGCCGGGGCGGCGGCGAGGTCGCACGCGAGGGTCGCGCGCCGTACCTCTCGCATTTATTGCATTTTTGGCTCAGTTTTGTGACATTTGCAGGGCTTTTCTGTCCGGGGTGGGCGGTAGTGTGCTGGTCATGGAAGAGCGATGGACACCGAGGCGACAGGGCGATGCGGGAGAGCTGTCGGCGATGTTCTGGCTGGCCAGTCAGGGAGCGGACGTGTTCATTCCGCTCGGCACACACCCAGATTGCGACCTGCTGGCTGACTGGGGCGACCGGATCGATCGTGTGCAGGTGAAAACCTCAGGCTTTTGGCGCAACGGTCGCTGGGAGGTTCGAGTCTCGACATCCGGTGGCAACCAGAGCTGGAACGGCATCGTCAAATACATGGACCCGTCGCGGTGCGACAGGCTGTTCGTGCACGTCGGCGACGGACGTCGTTGGTTCATCCCGTCCACATCACTCGGAGGGCGTTCGGGCATCCTGCTCGGCGGCCCCAGATATGCCCAGTTTGAGGTCGACCCGGGCCATCCGCTCCCGCACCGTGCGTCGGCTGAAGCGCTAGTCGAACGCTAGACTCGACCGCCCTTGGCGGGATTCCCGAGCGGTCAAAGGGGTGTGGCTGTAAACCACATGGCACTGCCTTCCCAGGTTCGAATCCTGGTCCCGCCATCACGACTTCAGCTGTCGCCCCGGTCCCCCGCCGCCCACGCCGGCAGCACCTCCTCAAGCGCTGCGCACGCGTCGGCATCCAGCGTCCGGTTGGCGGCCAACCGGACCATCCGGAGCACCTCATCCGGGCTGTAGGCCCGGCGGTAGGGCCTGTCCGCGCTCAGCGCCTCGGCCACATCGGCCACGGCCAGGATTCGAGAGGGTGCATCGAGCTGCTCGGCGGTCAGCCCTCGGTGGTACCCGCTGCCGTCGAGTCGTTCGTGGTGAGCGCCGGCGATCCGGGCCACGTCGCTGAACGCGCGCACGCGGGCGAGGATTTCCGTCGACCAGCGGGGATGGAGACGGACCGTCTCCCACTCGTTCGGACCCAGCGGGCCTGGCTTGTCCAGGATCCGGTTTGAGACCCCGAGCTTGCCGATGTCGTGCAGCAGCGCCGCCCGGCGCAGCGTGGCCTGGGTGTCAGCGTCGAGGCCGAGCATCCTGGCCAGCGCGACCGCGATCCCAGCCACCCCATCGGAATGGTGGGCCGTGTACGGCGACTTGGCGTCGACGATTGAGGCAAACGCCTGCGCCACCTGGTCCAGGCGGCCGGCGTCGGCCACGAGCACGCGGTCGGGCGGCTCGAGCGTCGTGACCACGGGGGTGGCGACTGAGTCCCAGAACGCCTCGTCGCCTTCCAGCGTGAGCAGCGCGTCGACCAGCAGCGGATCGAACCAGCTCCCGCGTCGCCGGCGGACGATTTCGGAGGCGGCGTCGGGTCCCCCGTGCTGCCAGAACACCTCGGCGGTCTGGGCGATGCACAGCACGCGTCCGGCCAGCGAGATCTGATCGCCCGCGATCCCGGCCGGGTAGCCCTCGCCGTCCCAGTGCTCGTCGAGATCCAGGATTGCCTGCGCCGCGACCTCGCCCAGCCCGAGTCCCCGGACGACGGCCGCGCCCCGCTCGCAGCGCAGCTCGATCAGGGACCGGCCCCCCGACCGTCCGGATCCGAGCACGGCGGCCAGGTGTCGCCCCCGAGCCACGGGCGACGAGCCGGCCCCGGCGGTACGGACCGCGTGACGAATTGCCTCTGGGAGACTGCTCGTGTCGGTCAGCCGGCGCGAGCTCTTGACGACCGCGTCGTCGGCGCCGAACAGCGCCGCGACCTTGGCCGCGTTCGACGAGCAGCCTGCGTCCTTGAGCAGCAGCGCGTAGAAGAGCGAGGAGCGCAGCTCGTCGTCGAGTCCCAGCACGCCGGCCAGTCGCATGCCGATCAGGCAGCTGCGCTCGGCGTGGCCTCGCGCCTGGCCCTCGGTCATGTCCAGGGCGTGTGACAGGCCGGACAGGACTTCGGAGAGCCGCAGTTCGCCGCCGCTGCCGTTACCGCCGGCCCTCCGCGATCGTGTCCGGGCCGGGTGGTCAGCGCCGCGGCGGGCAGCGGGTTGGCGCGAGGGGCGTGAACTCGGGTTCTCCAGCTCGGCGACCAGCGCGTGGACGACGGCTGGATCGAACTGGCTTCCGGAGCAGCGGCGCAGCTCGCCCAGGGCCTGATTCCTCGTGTGAGCACGGCGGTAGGAGTGAGCTGAGCACATCGAGTGATAGGCGTCGCAGACGGCGATGATCCGAGCGCCCAGCGGCGCCTCCTCGTGGCGCAGCCCATCGGGGTAGCCGCTGCCGTCCCAGCGCTCGTGGCACGAGCGGACAAGCCGCGCCACCGGGGCCAGCGAGGGGGCGGCGCGCAGGATCCGCTCGCCCACGATCGGATACTCGCGCACGAAGCGCCGCTCGTCGTCACTGAGTGCGCCGGCCTTGTGCAGAATTGCATCGGGTACGGCGATCTTGCCGATGTCGTGCAGCTCGGCCGCCCGCTCGACCTGCTGGGCTGTGACCTCATCGACGCCGAGCCGGTGGGCGACTCGGAGGGCGAGCGCGGCCACGGCCCGCATGTGATCGTGCAGCGGCGGGTCGCGCTCCTGGAGCATCTTCAGAACGGCGTCGCGGGTCTGGGCCTGGGACAGGTCGCGCGACGTCTTGGCGGCGTACATCCGGGCGTCGGCGATTCGGAGAGCCGCCCGGACCGTGTCCGCCTCGCCAGGACACGCGGCCACGCCGGAAGAGCTCCTGATTGAAAAGGCATCGCCGCGCTCGGAGAGCGCGTGGTGGGCCCGGGCCAACGCTGCGGTGGCGCCGGGGCCACCACCCTCGAGGATGGCGCAGAACTCATCGCCGCCCATCCGATACGCGACCCCCGGCGCCACGGCCGAGGTGAGACGGCCGGCCAGCCGGACCAGGAGCGCGTCGCCGCTGGGGTGACCGAAGGTATCGTTGTAGCGCTTGAACCCATCGAGGTCGAACAGCGCCAGCGTGAATCGCGACCGTTCGCCCCCGCCCCCCAGGCGGCTTTCCAAATCCCGCATCAGACGGCGACGGTTGCCGAGTCCGGTGAGCGGGTCGCTCATGGCCTCGCCGCGGCTGCTCTCCAGCAGCTCGAACGCGACCGACATGCGGACGATCGTCAGAGCGAGGCAGGTCAGCGCAAGACCGGCCGCGAGCCCGCTCACGTCGCTCGAAACCGCCGCCGCCACGACGGCGAAGGCGGCCACCGAGCTGACCAGCGGGGCGGCCAGCCGGCCCGCCGGGCTATGGGGGATTCCCGCGTGGCCGGTGGGGTAGAAGGCCGCGAGGCCGATCAGCAGCGCCGATGAGACGAACAGCGTGTCGGCGGGTGATCCGCGATGAAACCGTCCCTCATTGGCCAGGTGAACCAGGACGACGTCGCCCAGCACGTTGACCACGATCGCCACGACCAACACCGCCCACGACGGGCCTGGCCGCCAGCCGGTCATCCCGAGGACCGTGACCACGAACCCCAGCCCGATCACGCCTCCGAGCAGGAACAGCCGTGGTGGCTCCGCGATGGCGGCGTGGTGCATGACGGGGAACAGGAGGAGCGCGGCCAGGGCGGCGGCAGCGAGACCCGCCAGCGCTCCGTCCAGCGCCAGCACGGGGTCGAAGCTGCGCACGCGATCGCGGGCCAGCAGGGCCAGCGTCGTATAGGCCAGGGTGAAGGCGACGAACAGCATGGCCTGGGTTGACCCCGGATACAGGGTGTGCGAGTTCGGGGTCGCGGCGCGGAAGACGATCTCAGCGGCCCCCCAGATCAGGACGCCGACCGTCGCCAGGATCCAAGGGCCGCCCCCGTCGCGGCGTCCCCGATCGGCGCAGCTGGCGGCGGCGAGGATAAAGAGACCGCAGTACAGCCAGTCGTCAACCGGAGCGGCCCGCGTGCCCGCCAGAGCAAAGGCTGCATGAATCGCCACTCCAATCGAGGCGATGCCCACGTAGGCCCAAACGGAGCCAGGTCGACTCACGGCCGGGTGAGAGGCCGACCGAGACAGGGTCCCAAACCACTGCTGGCCAATCACGTGATGTCCCTCTCCACGACGCCGAAGCCGGGACGGCCCCCGCCTGTTCCCGTGCCGGTCGGCCCCCTGATCCTACGCCCTGGCCGTCAGTTCGCTTACCGCGGCTACAACGAACGTCCAGCGGCTCCCGTGTTGCGCGCCCCGCCAACGGCCTATCCTCGGTTCGCTTTGGAGCGCGAACGGGCCGAGATCTCGTCGGTGGCCGAGGACCGTGAGCAGGCGGTCCGCGGCGCGGCGCAGCGCGTGGCGCGGTTGCGCCAGGCGGCTGTGCGGGTTGACACCAGGCCGAGGCTGCTGTCATTCGCGCGGCGCCTGCGGTCGCGGCTGCCTGGCGACGAGCGCTTTGGGGACCCGCTGTCCACTGCCGGCGAGACCCCGGTGCAGGTGATCGCTCGCGGGGTCTCGGCTCTCCAGCCCGAGCGCGAGAGCGTGGCCAAGGAGCTGGGGCTGGCCGGACTCCAGCTCTGGCAGTCGCTCTCGGAGGCCACCGGCCGGGGGCTGGGCGACCGTGAGCTGGCCGTCCTGTTCACCGACCTGGTTGGCTTCTCATCCTGGGCGCTGGAGGCCGGCGATGCTGCTGCGGTCGAGCTGCTGCGCGAGGTTGGGATCGTCGTCGAGAGCGCGATCCAGGACGGGGGTGGACGGATCGTCAAGCGGCTCGGGGACGGGCTGATGGCAGTGTTCTTCACTGCCCAGCAGGCCGTGGACGCTGCGCTCGACGCCCAGGAGGCGCTGTCGACCGTCTCCGTGGGCGGCTATCGGCCCCGGATGCGGGCCGGGGTCCACTGGGGCCGGCCGCGCAAGCTGGGCGGTGACTACCTGGGGGTCGACGTCAACATCGCCGCCCGGGTCGCCGACGTGGGCAAGGCCGACCAGGTCGTCGTCTCCGACCGGGCGCTCGAGCGCGTCGAGCTCACGGGGCTGAGCACCTCGCGGGCCAAGCGCCTGCGGGCCCAGGGCGCGCCCCGGGATCTCCGGTGCGTTGTCGTGGAGAGGGACGGGGCCGCCGGCTAGCAGCCGACCGCTGGGCGGCCGATGCTCACCGTGTGACGGCCGGCGGGGACGGCGATCGACACCGACCCGGCCGAGACGTATACCTCGGCCGCTCGACAATCGACTCGCACGGCCGGCCGGCCCGGCCAGCGTCCGGTCAGCGTCAGCGTCAGTGGTGCTGAGCTCTTCACGGTCCCGGTCACGGTCCGCCGGTCCTGGAGCCTCATCCGCGTCGTGTCCAGCGTGACCGCGCGCGCCCCGCTCAGCGCGAGCGCGAACCCGTTTGAGGTCGGGGTCGGGGCTGACTCGTCGGCCTTCCAGGCCTGGCCGGTCATCGCGTAGGGGTAGTTCTGGTAGGCCGTGGCGGGAAGGCCGGTCTCAGGCACCAGCGCGTGCGGTGGGTCCGCGATGGCCAGCGAGCGCCCGTTGAAGTAGGCCGCGCCGCTCTTGCGGTTCACCGGCTCCAGCCCGGACATCCAGTAGGCGTGATCGAGCGGGAAGTGGAAACGGACGCCGTTCGAGTTGACCGCCTCAATCGCATGCTCGAAGGGCAGGCTCCGGATGTAGGTCACCTGGGGCGGGTTGGGGTTACGGACGAACCGATGCTCGTAGTCGGCCCCCTGGACCCACTGGTCGGCGATCGGGGGGCCATAGTGCTCCTGGCCCGGGAACAGGTAGTACTGGTAACGGAAGCCGAGCTGGCGCAGCCGGTTGACCTGGAGCGTCACACCCGTCGTCGGGACGAGTTCGTCATTCGTGCCCTGGTAGATCGCGTACGGGACCCAGCGCAGGTTGGTCAGGAGCGGCTCGGTGTACTCGTCCCGGGGCCTACTCCCGTTGGCCGCGGTGAAGCACGCGCTGTCCCCGCCGAGCACGTACTTGTCGCAGCCCTTGAAGTACACGCCGGTGTATGCGCCCTGGGTCACCGGGCCCGAGGCCGGGAAGGCGGCCGCGAACCAGTCCGGGTGCTCGAGCGGAAGCAGGTATGAGGCCCAGCCACCCATCGAGTGGCCGGCGATGTACGTCCGGTTGCGGTCGATTCCGAACAGGCGGTGTGAATCGGCCCACACCTGGAGCACGTCCTCCTGGCTCTGCCCCACATACCAGCCGGCCTCGCCGCGGCCGTCCGGGGTGATCACGATCGAGTGCTCGTACTCGCCCATATCCCAGATCACCCCGGGCACCACCGCAGCCGCGATATGCGCATTGCCACCGCGGAAGTGGAACCAGTACTGGGTCGGCGTGAGGCGGCCGCGCACGTAGTCGGAGGGCAGGTACACGCCGTAGTGCTGGAGGATCCCGTCGGACCCCTGCTCCTTGGAGATGTTGGCCGTGGACGTGAAGATCCGGTCGTGGTATCCGGGGCCTGGGAGGTAGCGCTGGTTGGCCCCGGCCGCCATCCGGTCGAGGTTGGCCGTGGTGAAGAACTCGTCCATCGTCCCCTTGAAGAGCTCGAGCGCCTGGTCCTTGTCCCACCAGTCGCGCGCTGGCTCGCGGGTGCGGAACGCCACGTTGGCCACGTTGGGGTGCAGCGGAAGCGTCGCCAGGGCTGTGCCGCTGGAGTCGGCCAGCCCGGCGGCCACGGCCACCGCCAGCTGGTGCTGGCGGCCGCCCAGCAACGACGCGGGCAGACGGGCCTCGATTGCGTTGTTATAACCCCGGGCATCGGTGGCCACCGACCCCGCCGGGAGGACGTGGACGACGTTCTGGTGGGCCAGATTCACCCACGCCCCGTAGCCGCCGTGCAGGAAGACCGCGATGTTGGCTCTGCTCGTGGTCAAGTCGCTGTTGAATGGCACCGTGTGTGTGCCGTGTACAGGGCGCGTGCGCAGCAGGACCAGCAGGGCGGTGGCCGGGTGGGCATCATCCATCGTCGTGGTCCGAGCCAGCAGCCACAGATTGCGGCGGGCGTCCGTTCCCAGGCGAACCTGTGACAGGTCGGCCTGGTCCTCCATCGGGTCCTTGCCGTAGTCGGTACCGGCCTGGAGGGGGCCGGTGGGGACCCCGAACTCTCCGGGCAGGTACTGATAGGCCGGATCCAGGCGGTAGAACTCGGGTACGGCGGAGACCGCCGGGTCCATGACCGACACGCGGGCCGCGTCATAGGAGTTGGAGGGGCCGTAGGCGTCGAAGATGTGGTCCTGGTACACCAGCTCGCCATGGGAGTACATCTGGGCTCCGCCGAAGCCGGGGAGGCTGCCCGTCCAGTCGCCGGGATCGCCGTTCACCTTCCGGGCCGGGTCGAAGCCGGGCCGAAGGGCGACCGCCGTGCCGGTGCCCGCGGGAACCTGGCTGCGGAACACGGGGAGCGTGAAGCCCTGCACCGGGAGCGCCGAGCTGGCAGTCGGAGCGCACCCCAGGATGAGCGCGAGCGCCAGGAGCGCGCACAGAGTTGAAACGCACCGGCGCATCAGCCTTGTAACGCTCCGCCGGGCGAAAAACTTGCGGCTGGCGAGCGCTTGGGACGGGGTGCGACCCCCCGTCTCTTCAGCATCCATCGGTGTGCACGATGCTTTGCAGGCCCAGGAGCTCGAGGGCCGGGGGCGCTCCTCGTCGTTATATTCTGGCCCCGCCGCCGTTGGCAGGTGGGAGGAGAGGAGCAGTCCGCGGTGCCAGCCGCCGGCGCTCGGACAAGCTATGCCCAGCCCTCAACGCGCATCTGTCAGATCTGCCCGGGCTCACAGGCCTGGCCGACCCTCTCGCAGACCTCAGGCCATCGCCGCGCTCGGCCTGGTTGTCGCTGCTGCCCTGCTGCTGTGTGGGTCCGGGCCGGCCGGGGCGACCGGCATCGGCCAGCTTCAGCAGCGGATCAGCTCGGGGAAGAGCAAGATCTCATCGCTCTCCGGCACCCTCAGCGCGACCTCGACCCACCTGTCCCAGCTCAACGCTCGGATCGCCGCCCTCCAGGGCCAGATTTCAGGCATCGAGGCCAAGCTTCGCGCCCACCAGGCGGAGCTGTTCACGATCCAGCTCCAGCAGACGGCGGCCCGCAACCGGCTGCACAGGCTGGAGCGATTCGAGGCCCACGCCGAGGCTGTCCTGTCACGCCGGATGGTCAGCAGTTATGAGGCCGATCGTCCCGACCTGGTCACGGTCGTCCTGGAGTCGAGCGGCTTCCAGGATCTTCTGGAGCGGATCTCATTCGCCGCGCGGATCCAGAAGCAGGACATCCAGATCGTGACCCAGGTCCGTGCGGCCCGCCGGGCCGTGTCCGCCCAGGCCGTTCACCTGGGGGCCCTGGAGGTCAAGCAACGCGCGGTGACCGAGCAGATCGCCCGCGATCGCAACACGCTGGTTGGCGCCCAGGAGACCGTCCTGCGTCAGCGCATCGCTGTGGCTCAGGCCCGCAGTCACCAGGCCGGCCAGCTGGCGAGCGCCCGGGATCAGGTGGCCAGCCTCCAGCATCAGCTCTCCCAGGCCCAGGCTGCCGCCGCAGCCCAGGCGCAGCCGACGATCACCTCGACCTCCTCCAGCGGGGCAGCGGCCGCGCCCGGCTCCACGCCCGCTCCCGCCCCAGCCCCGGCGCCGAGCAGCGGCGGCTTCGTGTTCCCGCTGCCCAAGAGCGTCGCCTCCCCGCCCAGCACCTGGTCGCCGGACCAGGGTGTGGACATCTCGGCGCCCGGCGACACGCCCGAGTACGCGGTGTGCTCGGGGACGATCGTGCTGCACGGGATCGGCGGCTTCGGCCCCTGGGCACCCGTCCTGCACTGCGACAGCTCGCTGGGCGGCTACGACTACGTCTACTACGGCCACGCCGGCCCGGCCGACCAGCTGGCGGTGGGTACCCACGTCAGCGCCGGCCAGGTCATGAGCTCAATCGGCCCGGGCATCGTGGGTATCTCCACCGGCCCCCACCTGGAGATCGGCTTCTGCGACTCCGCTGGATCTCCGATCGGCCCCCAGACCGCGGGCACGATGCTGTCGCTGCTCCAGTCCGCGTACTGAGACAGCCTGGGTGGCCCCGGGCGAGACGATCCCGGTCAAGCCCCACGCGCTAGGCTCACCTCCGCGCCCTCTTAGCTCAGCTGGTAGAGCACTTCCATGGTAAGGAAGGGGTCG
>DASXCS010000018.1:0-131948 GCA_036490975.1 Solirubrobacteraceae bacterium | reverse complement strand
CTCGATTGGTCGGTGAAGGTCGGCGACGTCGTCAAGCGGGGCGACACCGTCGTCGAGATCTCGACCGACAAGGTCGATATGGAGCTTCCCGCGCCGGCCGCCGGCACGATCACGGAGATCCTCGCCCAGGAGGGCGAGACGGTCACCGTCGGCCAGGTGATCGCCCGGATGACGCCGAGCGCCGCGCCGAAATCCGGCGCGAGCACAGCGACCCCGGACACGAACGGGACCGCGACCGCCGCGGACGCCCCGCCCACGTCCGAGACCGTCGCCACCGAGATCGATGGCGACGCCAACGCGTCTCCGGTGGCCCGCCGCGTCGCCGCCAGCGAGGGCATCGATCTCTCGAGCGTCCACGGAACTGCCCGCGGCGGCCGGATCACCAAGGCCGACGTTCTGGCGGCAGCTGGGAACGGTGGTGCTGCGACAGCGACACCGCAGCCGGCGCCAGCCGGCCCCTCGGATAAACCGGCAGGCGCGCAGCCGATCCGCGGTGGCGCCGCCGCGCTCGCCCGCTATATGGACGAGAGCCGCTCGATCCCGACCGCGACCTCCTTCCGCACGCTGACGGTCACGGTCCTCGACGCGCGGCGCAAGCAGCTGAAGAACGCCGGCTATCGCGTCTCGTTCACGCATCTGATCGCATACGCGATCGCGCGGGTCGCGACCTCGGACATGCCGGTCATGGCTCATCACTTCGCCGAGCTCGACGGCAAGCCGCATCGGATCGACGACGCCGCGGTCAACCTCGGGCTCGCCGTCGACGTCGAGAAGAAGGACGGCAGCCGGACGCTGATGGTCCCGATCATCCGCGACGCCGGCCGGCTCAGTTTCGCCCAGTTCCTCGACGCGTACAACGCGCTGGTCGAGAAGGCGCGGACCAACAGCCTCACCGCCGATGACCTGACCGGGGGCAACATCACGCTCACCAACCCGGGCGGGATCGGGACGATCGCCTCGGTCCCGCGTCTGATGGTCGGCCAGGGGACGATCGTGGCCACCGGCTCGATCGCCTACCCGGTCGGACTCGACAAGATCGGCGCGATGATCGGGGCCGAGAAGGTCATGACAATGACCTCGACCTACGACCACCGGATCATCCAGGGCGCCGAGTCGGGACGTTTCCTGGCCCGGATCGCGGACTACCTGCACGGAGAGAACGGCTTCTACGACCGCGTGTTCGGAGATCTGGGCGTGGCGCTGGCCGCGCTGTCCGACCAGCCCGCTCCGGCCGGAGCCCCCGCCGCGGTAGCTCCGGCCCCCGCCGCCGCCCCACCCGCGGCCCCTGACGAGGAGCTGATGGCGGCCGTCCAGGCGGCCACGTCGCTGCTCAAGGCCCATCGCACCCACGGCCATCTGGCGGCCAAGCTCGATCCGCTCGGCCGCGAGCCCGAGGGCGACCCGGCGCTCGACCCCGAGCCTCTGGGTCTCACGGCCGAGGTGATGGCCCGGATCCCGTCCAGGATCCTGCGGATGTGGGTCCCGGGGCGGACACTGGCCGAATCCCTGCCCCATCTGCGCGACACCTACTGCGGTCCGATCGCCTATGAGATTGAGCACATCGGCTCGCACCGCCAGCGCCTGTGGCTGCGTGAGGCGATCGAATCAGGGCGCTTCCGCGAACCCCTGAGCGTGGATGAGCGCAAGGCGCTGCTCAAGCGCCTCACCGAGGTTGACGCCCTGGAGCGGTTCATGCACAAGGCGTACCTGGGCCAGAAGCAGTTCTCGATCGAGGGCCTCGACATGACCGTGCCGATGCTCGACCAGCTGATCCAGTTCGGGGCCACCGAGGGGGCGCGGGAAATCGTGATCGGGATGGCTCACCGGGGCCGCCTGAATGTCCTGGCCCACAACCTGGGCCGGTCCTATGACTCGATCTTCGCCGAGTTTGAGGGCACCTCCACGCTCGAGCCGATCACCACGATCCCGCAGGGGGGCACGGGAGACGTCAAGTACCACCACGGCGCCCAGGGCTCCTATCAGCTGCCCAGCGACGAGTCCGTGGTCGTGCGGCTGGAGTCGAACCCCAGCCACCTGGAATTCGTGGATCCGGTGGTGGCCGGGGCCACGCGGGCCGCCCAGACCACCCGCCAGGGACCCCATGTCCACCGCGACACCAACGCCGCGATCCCGATCATCCTGCACGGTGACGCCGCCCTCCCGGCCCAGGGCGTGGTCTCCGAGACGCTCAACCTCCAGGCCCTGGACGGCTACACGGTCGGCGGGACGATCCACTTCATCCAGAACAACCAGGTTGGCTTCACCACAGACCCGGAGGACGCCAGATCGACCACGTGGGCCTCCGACCTGGCCAAGGGCTTCGACGTACCGATCATTCATGTCAACGCCGATGACGTGGCCGCCTGCGTCTCCGCTGTGCGACTCGCGTTCGCCTTCCGTCAGGAGTTCGGGCACGACGTCCTGATCGACCTGATCGGGTACCGGCGCTTTGGCCACAACGAGGCCGACGAGCCGGCCTACACGCAGCCCTCCATGTACCAGGTGATCAAGAAGCACCCGCCGGTGCGCGAGCTCTTCGCCCGGCTGCTGATCGAGGAGGGCGTCGTCTCCGAGCAGGAGTCGACCGAGATGACCGACAAGGTGTGGGCGCTTTTGACCGAGGCCCACGAGCAGCTCAAGGAGCGGATCGCGGCCGCCCGCGGCGTCGACCATGCCACGGGCGAGTACCAGCTGGACCGCACTCCGTCGCCCGAGGTCAAGACGGCCGTCGAGGCTGACCGGCTGCAGGTCCTGGGGGAGGATCTGTTGAGCGTGCCTGACGGCTTCATGGTTCACCCCAAGCTGGTGCGCCAGCTCGATCAACGCCGCACGGCGCTCGACAGCGGCGAGGGCATCGTCTGGGCCCACGCCGAGGCGCTGGCCTTCGCCAGCCTCCTCACCGAGGGACTGCCGATCCGCCTGACCGGACAGGACACAGAGCGGGGGACGTTCAGCCAGCGGCACCTGGTCCTGCACGACGCCAAGACCGGTCAGGAGTATTCGCCGATTCAGCACCTCCCGGGTGCCCAGGCGCCGATGGAGCTGCACAACAGCCCGCTCTCCGAGGTGGCCTGCGTGGGCTTCGAGTACGGCTACTCCCAGGAGGCCCCGGAGACGCTTGTCCTGTGGGAGGCGCAGTTCGGCGACTTCGTCAACGGGACGCAGGTGATCATCGACCAGTTCATCGTCTCCGGGTTGGCCAAGTGGGGCCAGAGCACCCGGCTCACGCTGCTCCTGCCCCACGGTTATGAGGGCTCCGGGCCGGAGCACTCCTCGGCGCGCATTGAACGATTTCTCCAACTGGCCGCCGAGGGCAACATCCGCGTGGCCAACCCGACCACGCCGGCTCAGTATTTCCATCTCCTGCGCCGCCAGGCCCGGATCGCCAAGCAGCGCCCGCTCGTGGTGATGACGCCCAAGAGCCTGCTCCGCCTGCCCCAGGCGGTGAGCCGGTTGGACGAGCTTTCGGACGGCCGGTTCGAGCCGGTGCTGTCCGAGCCGGGAGTCGATCCCGAGCGCGTGAACCGCCTGATCCTGTGCAGCGGCAAGATCTACTACGAGCTCAGCGGCCACCAGTTCCGCGAGGAGGCCAGGGAGGTCGCGATCGCGCGGGTGGAGCTCCTGTATCCGTTCCCGCAGAATGAGATCCTGGACCTGGTCGAGCAGTACCCGTCCCTCAACGAGGTGGTCTGGGTCCAGGAGGAGCCCCGCAACATGGGCGCTCGCGCCCACATGTCGGCCCGTCTGCGCCAGATCCTGCCCGATCACCTCGAGTTCGGCTACATCGGCCGGCCCGAGCGGGCCGCGCCCGGGGAGGGCTATCCGGTGGCCCATGCCCTGGAGCAGGATCGGATCGTTCAGACCGCGCTCAACGTCGGTCAGCCGGTCTCTCAGTTCCCGCCCAAGTTGCCCGGCGAGCGGTAGGCGCCACCGGCCAGACCGGTTGGCTGGCCGTGGCGGGGCCGTCCGAGCTGCGGTTCTGACACTCTGTGATCCATCGGGTTTCGTAGAGAGGGATCAAATCGAGACACGGCGCGTCGGCACCTGGCGCCGAGCTTTGGCGTGCACGACATGGCCATCGATCTGGGCACCGCCAACACGCTTGTCTACGTGGGCGGGCGCGGGATCGTCGTGTCCGAGCCCTCGGTGGTGGCCTCGGATGTGGAGACGGGAGCCGTCCATGCTGTCGGAGCCGATGCTCAGCGGATGATCGGCCGCACGCCGGCCACGATCGCCGCCACCCGCCCGCTGCGCCATGGGGTGATCGCCGACTTCGAGGTGACCGAGCAGATGCTCCGCTACTTCATTCGCAAGGTGCTGGACCGGCGGATGGCGCATCCCCGGCTGATCGTGTGTGCGCCCTCGGGCGTGACCGAGGTTGAGAAGCGCGCGGTGGAGGAGGCTTCGCTGGCTGCCGGGGCCCGGCGCGTGCACCTGATTGAGGAGCCGATCGCCGCCGCCATCGGAGCGGGGATTCAGATCGAGGAGCCGATCGGCCGGATGGTGGTGGACGTGGGCGGCGGCACGAGTGAGATGGCCGTCATCTCTCTGGGCGGCATCGTGGTCAGCAGCTCGGTAAGGGTCGGCGGCTACGAGATGGACGACGCGATCGCGCACTACATGCGTGCCGTCCACCAGCTGGCGATCGGATCGCAGACGGCCGAGCGGATCAAGATGCAGCTCGGCTCGGTCATGCCCTCGCCGGAGGAGAAGACGATGCAGGTTCGGGGCCGTCATCTGGCCACCGGGCTGCCCACGGCGGTGGAGCTGTCAAGCGGGGAGGTCCGGACCGCCATCAGGGGGCCGGTGGCCGAGATCCTCCAGGCGATCCGGAACACCCTCGAGCAGACTCCACCGGAGCTGGCCTCCGACGTCGCGCGCGACGGGATCCTGCTGGCCGGAGGGGGGACCCTGGTCAACGGCTTCCCCGAGCTGGTGGGCCAGGAGACGGGCATGCCCGTGTTCCTGGCTGAGTCGCCGCTCACCTGCGTCGCCTCCGGATCGGGCCAGGCCCTAGCCCACCTTGACTCCCTTAGCCGGACCCGGCGCTACTCCGCGCCCGCGATGGCCGGGGACTGGCGAACCGCGTAACCGCGACCATATCTCCCTGAGGGCCGCCTCCACAGCGCAGGCCCCGAGCAGGACCAAGAACGGGTCGATGGCCTCTCGGAACCTGGGCGTTTCGGAGTTCACCAGTCCGACGCTCAGCCACAGGAGCAGCGGCGCCACCCAGAGCCATTTCGCTCCTCGCCGGATCGCGGTCGTGAAGACCCCGGCCACCGACAGCAGGCAGAGCAGCCAGAAGCTGAGTACTCCGATGCGGGCCGTGGCGATCGGCAGGTCGATTGAGGCGGCGGAGATCTTCCAGGCCCGCGACCCCTCGAGCTCGAGCAGGCGGCGGGTGTTGCGGTACAGGACATCCAGCGGTGAGGCCGGGTGGTCGCCGATGTAGTCGAAGGCCTGGTCCTGGAGACGCTGGGAGAGCTGCGGCTCGGTCAGATGCGGGGCCTGCTGAATCAGACGGCGCTCGCCCGGGAGGTTGAGGTACAGCCGCCACCGGTATGGCACCTGCGGGTCGGTGGCCGAGGTGTGGTTGTAGGTCCCGACCAGCGTGATGCCGTCCTCATCGGTGACCCGGATGAAGCTGTGCATGACGACCGCGTCCCGGACGAGCCAGGGCGCGAGCGTCAGCAGCGTGGTCGCGAGCAGCACGGCCGGCGAGGCCAGCTTGGGCCGGACGCGCCAGGCAGCGACGGCCAGGGGCACGATCAGCACGATTGCGTTCACGTGGGCCAGCGTGGCCAGCCCCGTGGAAACTCCCGCGCCGGCGATCCAGCCGTAGGGCTGCGGTGACCGTCGCGCCCGGAGCGCGGCCCAGATGGCGGCCAGGATGAAGACCGTGAGGAGGTTCTCGGCCACCAGCACGGCCGAGAGCTCGACCAGCACCGGGTACACGGTCCCGATCACCAGCGCCACCAGCGCCACCGCCGGGCCGAAGGCCTCCAGTGCTACCAGCCCAATCAGCGCGACCACGATCGTGCCCAGCACGGCCTGGGAGATCCGGGCCGGCTGGACGGCGGCGGGGTCGTACCCAGCCCCGCCGTGAGCCGTATCAGAGGCCTGGGCCGGGCCCGTATGGCCGTCGACCAGATCGACCGCGGCCAGGAAATAGGGGAAGCCGGGCGGGAAGTAGGCGCTGGGGCCGCGAGTGCCTCCGGCGCCCGTGCCCACGGCGTGGCTCGTCGAGTAGTCGCCCGTGTGGGCGACCTGGCTGGCCAGCGTCAGGTAGGCCGCGGCGTCGTTGATCGGCTGGTATGAGGTTCGCTGGACCTCGGCCACCCTGATGGCCAGCGCCGCCAGCAGGATCACGGCGGCCCATATGGCCCGGCGCGAGAGGGCGGGGCGGCGGAATCGGGGGCGCGGCACCGCGCGCAGGTTAGGGCCTATGCCGCCCGGCCCGTGAGCCCGGGGCGATCAGGCCGCCGCGGCGACCGCGGCCTGGCCGGTGGCCGACCGGTCGCTGGCCGAGCCCGAGAATTCCAGCACGCCGTCCTCAAGCGGAGCTCGCTTGATCAGGCCCAGGTCCCGGATGTAGTTCTGGTGCAGCCGCCAGGGCAGCTTTGAGCCCTGCTTGGGAAGCTGGTCCATCACGCGCAGAAAGTACCCGGGGGTGAAGTCCACGAACGGCGTCTCGGTGACCGATGGGTCCCGGTTGTACGGGGCAGCGCTCGTGTACCCGTGGGCGTCCATGTGGTTGATCACCCGGCAGACGTATTGGCAGATCAGGTCGGCCTTCAGCGTCCAGGAGGCATTCGTGTATCCGAATGACAGGGCGAAGTTGGGGATCCCGGAGAACATGCATCCCTTGTAGACCATCGTCCGGGGGACGTCGACCGGCTGGCCGTCGATGACGGGCTCGAGGCCGCCGAGCGGCTGCAGGTTGAGTCCGGTCGCGGTGATGACCAGATCGGCCTCGAGCTCGCGCCCCGATTTCAGGCGCAGGCCATGTTCGGTGAAGGTCTCGATCTCATCTGTGGCGACCTCGACCCGACCCCGACCGATGGCGTCGAACAGGTCTCCGTCCGGGATCAGGCACATGCGCTGGTCCCACGGGTCGTACCGCGGCTTGAAGTGCACGTCGACCTCAAAGCCCGGTGGCAGCCGTCGCTGAGCGCCCTTGCGGAGCAGCTTCTTGACCAGTGCGGGACGGCGGCGGCTGAGCTGGTAGAAGGCGCTGGTCACCAGCACGTTCTTCCAGCGAACGACGCTGTACGCGAGCTTGGTCGGAAGGATCCGCCGGAGCAGGCGGGCCAGCGGGTCCTGCCCGGGCAACGAGACCACGTAGCTCGGGGAGCGCTGGAGCATCGTCACGTGGGCGGCCTCGTCGGCCATTGATGGCACGAGCGTGACCGCCGTGGCCCCGCTGCCGACCACGACCACGCGCTTGCCGGCGTAGTCGATGTCATCGGTCCAGAACTGCGGGTGGACGACTCTGCCCCTGAACTCCTCGATCCCGGGGAACTCGGGGGTATAGCCCTGGTCATAGCGGTAGTAGCCGCTGCACATGAAGAGGAAGCGGCACGTGAAACGAACCGTCTGGCCTGTGTCAGAGCGCTCGGCGTCCACGGTCCAGAGGTCGTCCTCACTCGACCACGCAGCCCGGACCGCTCGATGGTTGAAGCGGATCTTCTGATCGATTCCGAACTCCCGGGCCGTGTCGCGGACGTACTCGCGAATCGATTGTCCGTCGGCGATTGAGGTATCGCTGTCCCAGGGTCGGAAGGGGAAGCCCAGCGTGTACATGTCGGAGTCAGACCGGATGCCCGGGTAGCGGAACAGGTCCCAGGTGCCGCCGATCGCCGCGCGGCCCTCCAGGATCGCGTACGTCTTGCCAGGGCACTTGTGCTGGAGGTGATATCCCGCGGCGACACCTGAGATGCCGGCTCCGACGACCAGAACGTCGAGCTGTTCGGTCGACGGGACGGAGTCCGTCTCGTGCGCTGGGGCCTCAACGCTCATCAATGGCGAATTTTACACTAGTGAAGCTTTCCCCGGCAGCCGCAAAAGTGTGAGCTTCGTCTCTTTACCCACGGCCCCTGGGGTGCGCGGGCGCTCAGTGAATGCCGACGATCCCGGCGCAGACCCAGTTGCCCGCGCCCGAGCCGCCGGCCCAGATCCGGGAGGCCACCGCGTCCTGTTCGGCCTTGCTGGCCAGGTACGCCGCCGGGCCGCTGCCCCCGAACAGCTTCCAGGTGCTGGGCAGGATCTGGTAGTAGCCCGATGCGCCTGCGCTGTTGGGCGGGAGGTTCTGGCCCCCGGACTCACACAGCACGATCGGGTACGGAATGACCCAACCCGAGGACTCAAATGACGGAGAGCTGCTGAGCGTCCCGACCGCGCTCTGTCTGGCCTGCTGCTGGGCGGCTCGACGGGCGGCCGCCTGCTGGGCCTCAATCTTTGAGATCTCGCCCTGGAGCTGGCTGGCTCGCGATTGGCTGGCCGACAGGGCCGCCTGCTGGATCGCCTGAGCCTGCCTGAGCGAGGCCTGCTTTTGGTGGAGCAGTAGGTTCATCCCCGCCAGCGCCCGCTCCTGAATGGTGGCCGCACGCGTGATCGCGCGCTGCCTGGCCTCCAGCGTGCTCAATCGCTTCACAGCGGCGTCCGCCCTGGCCTTGAGGGTCCGGGTCACGGTGATCGTGCTCTGCTGCTGGCGCTCGGCGTCGCCCAGGAACGTGATTCGGTCCAACAGGTCGGTGAAGCCGTTTGACTCCAGGACCGCACCCAGCAGGCCGGGACTGCCCGACTCGTAGTTGGACACCAACTGGTGAGACAGGAGCATTCGAGCCCGGGCCAGCCGGGCCCGCAGCACCGCGACCAGTCGGCGCTGGCGCAGAAGCTCGGTCTGGGTGGCGGCGAGGGCGCTCCTGTCGCGGGCCAGCTCCGCGCTGACCGCGGCCTCACGCGACTCGACCACGGAGATCTGGGAGCTCAGCGATGAGATCAGGCCGGACAATCCGCTCAGCCTGGAGCGCAGCTGCTGTTGGTGGGCATGCTGCTGGCTCAGCTGCTGGTTGAGCGTGCCGAGGCTTGGTCCGGCGTCGGACACCCCGGGGAACAGGATGGGCAGCGCAAGCAGACCCACAACCGCGATCGTCGCGGTCACCCGGCGTCTTGTGCACCAGTGGGAGCTCATGGTCCTCGCGGGCCTACGGGGTTAGCTGTCGGGCTCGCGCCTGTGAATCGGCGCTACACCGCCATCAGGCGGCGATTCGCCCCGGGAGACGTGGTTCCCCCGTTTCCCGTGCTTACACGGGAATTCGGCGCGCCGACAATACCAATCCTCCTCGCCCGACGGTCCACACCCCCGGCCCGGGCCGCCCCATGTCAGCATGGACCGGTGTGGTGTCAGAGGCAGATCGCGCTGGGCGCCCGGGCTCGCGGGTTTCATCTGGTCACGACCGAGGTGGTGGACGCACTGCCTGAGCTCACCGAGCTTCGTGTGGGCCTGCTCCACCTGCTGATTTCTCACACCTCCGCCTCGCTGGCCCTGAACGAGAACGCCTCGCCGGACGTCAGGCGGGACTTTGAGAGCTGGGCCGACCAGGCCGTTCCAGAGCGGGCGCCGTACTGGACGCACACCCTGGAGGGGCCGGACGACATGCCCGCGCACATCAAGGCCGCACTATTTGGCCCATCGCTGACGTTGCCGATCTCCCGGGGTCGCCTGGCCCTTGGCACCTGGCAGGGCATCTATCTGTGTGAGCACCGCGACGACGCCGCGGGGCGGATGCTGGTGGCCACGGTGTGGGGCGAGGGGAGCTGAGCCTTCGCGGAGGCCCGCTCCGGGGGCTACGTCCGCTCGAACACGACCACCGGGATCTGGCGCGAGGTCTTGCGCTGGTAGTCGTTGTAGGCGGGCCACTGCTCGGCCATCAGCCCCCACAGCCGCTCGCGCGCCTCGTCCTGCGCCGTGCGGGCGCGGACTGAGATCACGTCCCCCTTGACCTGGATCTTGGCCTGGGGGCTGGCCTCCAGGTTCTTGTACCAATCCGGGTGATCCGGAGCGCCTCCCTTGGAGGCCACGACGACCCAGTTGCCATCGTCGGTCCGGTGGATGAGCGGGGTTGTCCGCTCCTGTCCTGAGGCGCGCCCGGTCGTCGTCAGCAGCAGGATCGTCGTCCCGCGCCAGTGATAGCCATGTTCCCCGTCTGTCTCCCGGTACACCCGCACGTGGTGCTGGCCGAAGAGATCGTCATCGCCGGGCATCGGTGGCGCAGAGCCTACTGGAGGGCCGCTCGCCTCTCTACCGGCCGCGCCACATCGGCGGCCTCTTCTCGGCGAAAGCGGTAGCGCCCTCGCGGGCGTCCTCAGAGGACATCACCGGCGCGGTGATCTCTCCCTGTCGGGCGAAGAACTCCGAGTCGGGCCAGTCCACGGCTTCGGTCATGATCCGCTTGGTGGCCGCCAGGGCCAGGGGGCCGTTGGCGGCGATCGTCTCGGCCAGCTCCAGAGCCACGCTCAGGGCCTCCCCAGGGTCGGCCAGCCGGCTGACCAGGCCGAGCTCGTAGGCCCGTTCGGCGTCGATCGGCTCGCCGGTCAGGGCCAGCTCCATGGCCACCGTCCGAGGGAGGACGCGAGGGAGACGGAGCAGCGCCCCGCCTGCGGCCACGAGCGAGCGCTTGACCTCAGGGATGCCCAGCCTGGCCCCACGCGCGGCCACGATCAGATCGCATGACAGTGCCACCTCGAGCCCGCCGGCGACGGCGAAGCCCTCGATCGCGGCGATCAGCGGCTTGTCGGCCGCCCGCTGGGTGATCCCGGCGAAGCCACGGTCTCCCGCGTAGGGCCGCTCGCCTGTCACGAAGGCCTTCAGGTCCATACCGGCCGAGAACCCCTTGCCGGCACCAGTCAGAACTCCCAGCGAGAGCTCGGTCTCGGCATCGAGCTGGTCCAGCGCCGCGGCCATCCCCTCGGCCACGGCCGCATTCACCGCGTTGCGCTGGTCCGGACGGTTGATGGTGATCACGAGGACCCGTCCCCGGACCTCGGTCAGCACGGCTTTATCGTCGCTCATGCGGCAAACAATCTCAGGTCCGGCGCGTGGTCGCCCCGCAGGATGCCGAGGTCGACCTCGACGCACTCGATCTGGCGGGCCTGGGCCAGCACTCGGGCCTGAGGCTTGATCCGCTGGGCGGCGAGCACACCGCGGCAGGCGCCGAAGGCCGGATCCAGACGGATGCGCTCCAGGTACCTGGTCAGCTGCTCGACGGCCTCCAGCCCGGCCGTCCGCTTGATCTCAACGGCCACCCACTGCTCGTCGGGGTCGCGGCACATGAGGTCGACCGGGCCCACGTCGGTCGGCCATTCGCGCCGCACCAGCCGCAGGCCCTCACCGCACCAATGCGGCTGTTCAGCCAGGAGTCTCTGCAGGTCCGCCTCGACACCATCCTTCTCGGTTCCCAGCTGCTGCTCGGGCTGCCCCATGTCGTGGGTCACGTCCGACAGGACCTCGGCGATCGCGATCTCCAGGCGGTCATCGGTGGCGCCGGCCCGCTTGCGAACCACGATCCGAGCCTCGGACTCCTCGATCACCGTCGACGGGGTCATCCAGTTCAGCGGCTTGTAGCCGCCGGCGTCGGAATGAATCAGCACCGACCCATCCGCTTTGAAGATCATCAGCCGGAGCGCCTCGGGCAGAAAGGCGCTCAGGCGCCCCGAATATCGAACCGAGCAGCGAGCCACGAGCAGGCGCATCGCGGGAAAGCTACGTCCGCCTTCGGACGGGGAGGCCCGGACCCGCTCGGACCGCAGCTCGATGCCTAAGATCAAGGCATGATGCGCAGCCAGCTTCGCCCCATCTTCGACCGGGTGGTGATCAAAGAGCTCGATCCGGACCGCGTCCGGCGGTCGGGTCTGCTCGTCCCCGCGGGCTCCGAGGAGCCGCCGCCCCAGCATGGGATCGTGCTGGCGGTCGGGCCCGGTCTTGACTGGTGGGACCACGTGGGAATCATGATGCCGGTCAAGCCCGGCGACCACGTCGTGTTCCCGGCGGCCGCCGGGACCTGGGTTGAGGTCGAGGAGGAGCGGCTGCTCGTGTGCCGCGTCGGGGAGCTGCTGGGCGTGCTCGAGCGGGCCGAGGACTGCCCGTCCTGCGCCGGCCGGCCATTGGCGCCTCAGGAATCCTGCCCGGTATGCGGGCGCGACGGCTCGATTCCCAAGCCGTAGCGGGGCGTCTGGAGCTGGTGTCCGCTGGCTCAGGCCGCGGTGCGCTCGGCCAGCCCGCGGGGCTTGGCCGCGGAGACGCGAGCCAGCAGATCGGACACCTCAGGGTCGTCGCCCAGGGCCAGCGCTCGGCGACAGGCTTCCTGACACTCGTTGGCCCGGTCTGTCCGCGCGAGCGAGTGGGCGTAGCTGGCCCAGGCGCGCTGGGACTCGGGGTCCAGGACGGTCGCGGCGTGTGCCGCCGATACCTCTGCGCCCAGGTCGCCGGCCAGGTGATGGGCCAGTGCAAGGTCCAGCAGCCCCTCGACGGACGGCTCCACCAGCCGAGCCCGCTCCAGCGCGGCGATCGCCCCGGCCCGGTCCATCAGCCTGAGGCGAAGGCGGCCCAGACGCTCCCACGCCGAGCCGTCGCTGGGCGCCCGCTCCACGGCGCGGGCCGCCGCCTGCGCGGCCAGGTCCAGCGCGCCCATGTCCTCATAGATCCTTGATGCGAACCGCTCCGGGCTCGGGCGATCGGTCTCAACCCGGGACCAGTCACGGACGGCCCGGGCGGCCGCGGGCAGGTTGCCCGCCTGCCAGAAGGCCGCGGTGAGCAGGCGTAGGACGGCCGGGTTGTTCGGCTCGGCGTCACGGGCGTAGACCAGTCGCTGGGCGGCCAGGGCCGAGTCCCCCTCGGCCAGGGCATGCTGGGCCGCTGTCATGAACCGCTGCACCCGGTCCGCCGCTGGGTCGGGCCGGGAGAAGTCGACGAACTGGAGTGAGCCGGCTGGAATCGTGCGTACTCCGTGCGAGAACAGGATCCGGGCCCACTGCTGGACCTCGTCGCCCTCGCCTGAGAAATAGATACCGCTGACAGTGCCCACGCCCCATTCCGGATAGGAGAGGCAGCGGGCGTAGCGGTGAACCACGGAATGGTCGGGGACCCTGGAGCCGAACGGATCGTGCTTGGCCCGGTCCTCGGCCGCGGCCCTGGACCGCTGCTCGGCCTCGTAGGCTCGCCGCCCCGCCTCCTCGCGAGCCTTTCGCGCCGCCGCCGCCGACGCCCGGACGGCGCTGTTGGTGACCCGGCCTCCCCGGAATGTCTCGGCCAGTCGCTGGAGCTGGTCGGCGGCCTCGTTGATCGCCTGGAGGTGACGCTCGTGCTGGTGGCGCTGTCCCGGCGGAGCGATGTCCGGGTGCCAACGCTTGGCCATCCGCCTGCGGGCCAGCTGGACCTGCCTCTGATCGAACGGTGCCTCAAGCTCCAGGAGCAGAAGAGCCTGTTCGACGTCGAGGATCCTGGCCATGACCCCATTACGTTAGCGGTGCCGGCGGGGCTCCCAGGCGGGGGAGCGGCTCAGGCGGCGCTGTCCCACGCCTCGCGCATCGGTCCTCGGTAGAAGATGGCCAGCGGGAGGCGAGCGGGATCGCCCCCAAGCGGCGAGGCTCTGCAACAAATTAGTCTCTTTTAGCCTCAATTAGATTAGAGCGGTGCTAGGTTCGCCGTCGATGAGCGGCAGAGTTCCGAGGCGGCGGACGAACTGGGCGCTCCGGCTCCTGCTCGCCGGCGCGCTGGGACTCGGCGGGATCATCGCCCTGGCCCTCCTGATCGTCCTGCTCGGCGTGACCGGCGCTGGTGGCTGCTCACTTCCAGCCGGGACAGGCGCGGTGGTCCTGGGACCTCCGGGCCAGGGACAGGTTGTGGGGGCCACCGAGTACGGCGGCCCGGGCGACCCCAGCAGCGGCACCGTCGGGGCCTCCGGGGCGAACCTGGTCGAGCACCCCGACAGCTACGCCGAGCTCGGGGGCTACACGTTTGACACGGCCACCGACCTGGGGGGACTGCCCTACATGACGCCGCTGCGGATCACCTGGGGAGGTCACTCAGCCATCGCCTACAAGCGGGACTTCGGGCTCGGAGGCGGGCCAATCGGCGGACTGCCGCGGGTCATCGATCTGTGGTGGGAGCTGGCCCGGGCGCTTCGGATCCCGTACGAGAATGGCCTCTGGTCCGGTCCGGTGCGCCTTGAGCGCCCGCCTGGTACCGGCTCCTCGGAGGCCCTCGGCCAGATGCCCCAGGCGACTGCCGTGGGCCAGACGGCGGCCTCGTCGGCTGCGGGTTGCTCCCCCGGGTCACCGTCCGGGGTTCCGGTGACCACCGGTCAGCAGGCCCGGCTCCTCTCCGACGGTCTGGCCGCCGCCCCGGCGGGCGCCCCGGCGGCGGTCAGGGGGATCATCGCCGCGGGCAACCGGATCGTCGGCAAGCCGTACATGTTCGGAGGCGGGCACGGCATTCCGCTGTCCGAGGTTGCCCCTTCATATGACTGCTCCAGCAGCGTCGAACACCTCCTCTACGGCGGCGGTCTGGTGCCCGCGTCCTTCGATGCGGCCTCCGGGACGCTCGAGGGATTCGGCCTGCCGGGCGTGGGCCGCTGGGTGACGCTCTATGCCAGCGCGGACCACGTGTTCATGTATGTCGCTGGCCTGCGCTGGGACACGCACAACGCGGCCGGACCGGGCGATGGCACGACGGGCCTGGGCTGGCATCCCCTGATCCGGAGCTCGACCGGCTTCGTCGTCCGTCATCCGGTGGGGCTGTGAGGGCCGCCCTGGCGCTTCTGACCGCGGGCCTGCTGGCGGCTGGCTGCGGGATCGAGGTGCCCGCCACGACCGGCGGCGGAGCGCCGGGGCCCCGGACCGCACCATCGCCGGCTCAGGCCCCGACGTCCCCGGCGCCGGCAGGCGGGCCCGCCCCCAGGGCCGCCTCTCATCAGCCCAACCCGTACAACTCGCCGCTGGCCGCCGAGGCGCTGGTCGCGTTCGCGAGCGAGTACATCAACTGGAACTCGCACGACGTGGCGGCGGTCATGCGCCTGCTGGCCTCACAGAGCATCGGCCAGGCCCACGCGGAGATGGAGCTGGCCGCCGGTGAGACGGCTCGGGACTACGAACTGCACCGCGGTGGGATCGCCAACAGCGGCCAGGTCGAGGGAGTCGCGCCGTGCAGTGGGCCGGGCGGCCGCTGGGTGATCGTGACCCGGGAGCGGACCACGGCGACGGCCAGCAACGCCTACCAGGGACTGGCCCCGGCCTGGCACGTGTTTGTGGGCAGGGCGGTCGAGCTCCGCCCCGGTCGCTGGGCGATCAGTCTGTGGCAGCCTGAGAGCTGACGGCGGCGCCGGGGACGCTCAGTGCGCGGCCACGTTGAGGGCGACCGCGGCTGCGAAGCAGAGCACCGCCACGACCCGCACGAGCAGGCCGGCCCTGTCGCCCGGCCGTCCCGTGACCATCCCGGCGATGGCCACGATCATGCACACCACGGCCACGAGCGCGAACAGGATCGCCAGCGTCCGCATGCTCGGCGGGCCTCCTATCCTCTCTTGTTCGTGTCTGCCCAGTACATCTTCACCACGTACAAGCTCTCACGCCGCCACCCCCCGGACAAGGAGGTGCTGGCGGACATCTCCCTGTCGTTCCTGCCCGGAGCCAAGATCGGGGTCCTGGGTTACAACGGCGCCGGCAAGTCGACCCTGCTGCGGATCATGGCCGGCCTGGACGCCGACTACGACGGCCAGGCTCAGCTCGCCCCCGGCGCGACCGTCGGGCTGCTCGAGCAGGAGCCAGAGCTCGACCCGTCCAAGGACGTGCGCGGCAACATTGAGGAGGGCGTGTCCGAGGTCCGGGCGCTGCTCGATCGCTTCAACGAGCTGTCGATGAATTACTCCGAGGAGACGGCCCAGGAGATGGGCACCGTGCAGGAGCGGATCGACGCCGTCGACGGCTGGAACCTGGACACCACGCTGGAGATCGCGATGGACGCGCTCCGCTGTCCCCCGGCCGACGCGGATGTGAGCACTCTGTCCGGAGGGGAGCGCCGCCGGGTGGCCCTGTGCCGGTTGCTGCTCCGGCAACCGGACCTGTTGCTGTTGGACGAGCCCACCAACCACCTGGATGCCGAGTCCGTGGCCTGGCTGGAGCGCCACCTGCACGACTACGAGGGCACCGTGGTGGCCGTGACCCACGACCGCTACTTCCTGGACAACGTGGCCGGCTGGATCCTCGAGCTGGATCGGGGGCGTGGGATCCCCTACCAGGGCAATTACTCGGGCTGGCTCGAGCAGAAACGCCAGCGGCTGGAGCAGGAGTCCCGCCAGGAGCAGGGCCGCAAGCAGACGATCGAGCGCGAGCTGGAGTGGGTCCGCCTGAACGCCAGCGCCCGGCGGAACAAGCCCAAGGCCCGGCTCAACGCGTACGAGCAGCTGCTGGCCGACGATGCGGACGCAGCCAAGCGCCTGGACCAGGCCCAGATTCACATCCCGGCCGGCCCCCGACTGGGCGAGGTCGTGGTCGAGGTCGAGCAGCTCCGCAAGGCCTACGGCGATCGCGTCCTGATCGACGAATTGACCTTCACCCTGCCCCGAGGAGGAATTGTTGGCGTGATCGGACCCAACGGCGCCGGCAAGACGACCCTGGTCCGGATGATCACCGGCCAGGAGCAGCCAGACTCGGGGAAGGTCCGATTGGGTGCCAGCGTCGAGTTGGCCTATGTCGATCAGTCTCGGGGCGACCTCGATCCGGACAAGACGGTCTGGCAGGAGGTCTCTGGCGGGGTCGACCAGATCACGCTGGGGGACCGCACGCTCAACAGCCGGGCGTATGTGGCCTCGTTCAACTTCAAGGGCACCGACCAGCAGAAGAAGGTGGGCAAGCTCTCGGGCGGCGAGCGCAATCGCCTGCACCTGGCCAAGCTGCTGCGCAGCGGAGGCAACCTGCTGCTGCTCGACGAGCCGACCAACGACCTCGACACGGACACCCTGCGGGCGCTGGAGGAAGCGCTGCTGGCCTTCGCCGGCTGTGCCGTGGTCGTGTCGCACGATCGCTGGTTCCTGGACCGGATCGCCACGCACATCCTGGCCTTCGAGGGCGAATCCCAGGTCAGGTGGTTCGAGGGCAACTTCGAGGCCTACGAGAGCTTCCGGCGCGAGCAGCTGGGAGCCGAGGCCGACCGGCCGCACCGGATCACGTACAAGAAGCTGGTGCGGGCGTAGGGCAGACGGTAGGCTCGCCGGCGATGCCCGAGCCGTCCAAAGCCGTCCTGATCACCGGGTGCTCGTCGGGGATCGGGCACGCCACGGCCCAGCATCTCGCCGAGCGCGGGTGGACGGTTTACGCGACCGCCCGGCGTCCCGAGACGCTGACCGACCTTGAGGGCAGGGGCTGCCACGTCCTGGCCCTGGACGTGACCAGCGAGGATTCGATGCAGGCCGCGGTCAACGCGGTCACCGAGGCCCACGGCGCGGTGGGGGTGCTGATCAACAACGCCGGCTACAGCCAGTCGGGTGCGGTGGAGAGCGTCCCGCTCGACCAGGCCCGGGCCCAGTTTGAGACCAATGTCTTCGGCCTCCTGCGGCTGTGCCAGTTGGTGCTCCCGGGAATGCGGTCCCAGGGGTGGGGCAAGGTGGTCAACATCAGCTCGATGGGGGGCAGGCTGACCTTCCCCGGCGGCGGGCTGTATCACGCCACCAAGTACTCGGTCGAGGCGCTCTCGGACGCGCTGCGCTTCGAGGTGCGCGGGTTTGGGATCGACGTGATCGTGGTCGAGCCCGGCCTGATCGTGACCCGGTTCGGCGAGGTGGCCGCGGGCTCGGTCGCGCAGACGGGAGATGGCGGGGCCTACGGCGACTTCAACCGCAAGGTGGCCGAGGTGACCGAGGGGGCCTACAACGGTCCGATGGCCAAGCTGGGCGCGGGCCCCGAGGCCGTGGCCAAGACGATCGGCCGGGCGATCCAGTCGCGCCGTCCCAAGGCCCGCTACCCGGTCACGGCCAGCGCCCGATTGATGATGGGCCAGCGGCGCATAATGCCCGACCGCATGTGGGACATGGTGATGCGCTCACAGTTCCCGCAGCCGAAGGGGTAAGGCCGGCGCACGCCAGCCTTTTCGTGACCACTCGTTGCGCGGCGGCGTTCGCGGCTACGTTTGGTCGCAATACCGCTCCTTTCGTGACCGGGAACTGCGGCACCTGATTGAGTGGTCACGGTTTGGCCGACGATCCGCGCCACCTACGCCACGGCCGTCAGCAGCCCCTCCAACGCCCCGCGCATCTCCCTCACATCTGAGGCCACCAGGTCCGCCTGTCCCAGCTCGTCGGTGCCGAAGGGGCCCGTGGCCACGGCCAGGCAGCGCACGCCGTCCGCCTGGGCGCAGGCGATGTCGCGCGGCGTGTCGCCGATCACGACCGTCTGCTCGCGGCGGTTGGGCGCACCGACCCGTCCGGCCCGGCGGCGGGCGATGGCCGGCAGGGCCGCTCGGTCCTCGGCGTCCGATCCGAAGGCGCCCTGTCCGGACGGGAAATATCGGCCGATGCCGGCCCGGGCCAGCTTGAGCCGGGCCACCGGCTCGTAATTCCCGGTCAGCAGTCCCAGCGTCACAGAACTCAGGCCGTCCAGCCACTCGAGAACCTCGGGCACCCCCGGCAGCACGGTGTGCGACAGGTCGGCCGGGCACAGGTGGGCGTAGGCCCGGCAGCACTCCTCGCGTACGTCTGGCCCCCGGTCGTCGATGCGCTCGGCCGAGATACCGGCGGCCAGCAGGATCGCCCGGGCGATTTCAGGGTCGGTCCGGCCGGCCGCAGACAGCCTCAGCGGCACGCGGTCGGCATCGACCCGGTGGACGATTCGGAGCGCCTCATTCATGGCGTCCTGATGGGCCTGCGCCGCACCGTGCAGAAGCGTCCCGTCGATGTCGAACAGGAGCAGCACGGCCTCAGCGCTCGAATGTCATCCCGGCGGTCAGCCGCTGGGCGAACACAGCGATCAACCGGGCGGCGGCGTCGATGTCGCGGAGCGAGATCATCTCCACCGGCGAGTGCATGTACCGGCAGGGCACCGATACGAGCCCGGTGGGGATGCCCGCCCGGCTGATGTGGAACGCGTCCGCGTCGGTGCCGGTGCTGCGGGCGAGCGACTCCAGGGTGAAGCCAATCTCATTCGCCTCCGCGCATTCGTGCAGGAGCTCGAACACGTGCGGATGAAGAGTTGTGCCGCGGGCGATCACGGGGCCGGACCCCAGCTTGTGCTCTGTGACCTCGCCCAGCTCGACCCCGGGCTGGTCGGTGGCGAACGTCACATCCACCACAATGGCCACGTCCGGGCGCTGGGCGAAGGCGCTCGTGCGAGCGCCGGCCAGGCCGGTCTCCTCCTGGGCCACGGCCATGGCCACGACGTCTCCGGGCGCACCGCCGTCCGCCGCCACCAGCCGCGCGGCCTCGGCGGCCACGAAGCATCCGATGCGGTTGTCGATGGAGCGGGACACGACCAGGTCGTGGGGGAAGTCGGCCGGCTGCGCGTCGATCACCGCGACGTCGCCGATCCGGACCATCTGGCGGGCCTCGTCGGCGTCCCGGGCTCCAATGTCGATGTGGAGCTCCTTGAGCTCGGGGACCTTCTTGCGATCGTCCTCCCTGAGCAGGTGAATCGGCTTGCGACCGATCACTCCCGCGACGGGGCCGTTTCTGGTCCGCAGGACGACCCGCTGGGCGATCAGGACCTGGGGATCCCATCCTCCGACGCCACCGAAGCGCAGGTACCCGTTCGAGTCGATGTGGGAGACGTGAAGCCCGATCTCATCGATGTGCCCGACGACGGCCAACGTAACCCCGTCGCCCGTTCCGGGCACCCGGGCGAACGACGAGCCCAGGGCATCTGAAACGCCGACCTCAGCGAATGCCGCGCAGCCGTCGCGCCACACCCTGGCGGCGTCGGACTCGTGACCGGACGGCCCCGGGGTGGACAGGAGACGGTGCAGGAGCTCTGGTGTCGGCATCGGCAGAAGCCTAGTGGCGCTTTCGCGGTGGGGGCTCGCTTGGCGCCTGCCCGACCATCGCCTCCGCCCGCGCCTGCCCGACCACCGTCAGCCCCGCAGGCTACGTCAGCCCGCGCCCCGGCCGGTGAAGACCGTGATGCTGGCGGGCCGCACGGGGCCTGGTTGCTCGGGCTCTGAGAGCTGCCAGGCCAGCCAGCGGGCGAGGTGCAGGATGGCCAGCGTCACGCCCTCCCATTACCCGCCCGGCGGCGCTTTATCCCGCTATCGGGCCACAAGCTCCCTGAGCACGAACTGCAGGATGCCGCCGTGGTGGAAGTACCGCTGCTCCTTGGGAGTATCGATCCGCACCGTGACCATGAACTCCCTGTCGTCGGCCGTCACGGTCAGCTCGCGGGGGACCGACTCGGCCTCGGCCAGGCCGTGGATGGTGAACTGCTCGTGCCCGGTCAGTCCCAGCGAGGAGACGGAGTCGCCCTCCTGGAACTGGAGCGGCAGGACGCCCATCCCGACCAGGTTGGACCGGTGGATGCGCTCAAAGCTCTGGGCGATTACCGCCCGGACGCCCAGCAGCCGGGTTCCCTTGGCCGCCCAGTCGCGCGATGAGCCCGAGCCGTACTCCTTCCCGGCCAGCACGACCAGCGGGATGTCCTGCTCCTGGTAGCGCATGGCCGCGTCGTAGATCGACATTTCCTCGCCGTCGTCCGAATCATCCAGGTACAGGGTCACGCCACCCTCGGTCCCCGGCGCCAGCTGATTACGCAGGCGGATATTGGCGAACGTCCCGCGCATCATCACCTCATGATTGCCTCGCCGGGAGCCGTAGGAGTTGAAGTCCCTGGGCTCGACGCCCTGCTCGATCAGGTATTGGCCGGCCGGGCTGTCGCGCTTGATTGAGCCCGCCGGGGAGATGTGGTCCGTCGTGACGCTGTCTCCCAGGACGGCGAGCACCCGCGCACCCTCGATGTCCTGCAGCGGCTCGGGCTCGGTCGGCAGATCCTGGAAGAACGGTGGCTGGCGGACGTAGGTCGAGCTCGAATCCCATTCGAAGCGCTCACCCGTGGGGACCTCCAGCGAGTGCCAGCGCTCGTCGCCCTCAAACACCTCGCCGTAGCTCTTGCGGAACATGTCCGACTGGATCGCCTCCTGGACGGTCTCGGCCACCTCGGCCTCCGCGGGCCAGATGTCCTTCAGGAACACCTCGTGTCCGTGTTCGTCCTGACCCAGCGGCTCGTCGTACAGGTCGATGTCCATCGTCCCCGCGATCGCATAGGCCACGCACAGCGGGGGGGAGGCCAGGTAGTTCATCTTCACGTCCGGGTTGATCCGGCCCTCGAAGTTGCGGTTGCCCGACAGGACCGAGACCACGGCCAGGTCCTCGGCGCCGACGACATCGGAGATCTCCTCGGGCAGGGGTCCGCTGTTCCCGATGCAGGTCGTGCATCCGTACCCGACCAGGTTGAAGCCCAGCTCGTCCAGGTACTCGGTCAGCCCGGCTCGGTCCAGATACTCGGTCACGACCTTGGAGCCCGGGGCCAGCGATGTCTTGACCCACGGCTTGACCCGCAGCCCCCTCTGGACGGCGTTGCGGGCCAGGATCCCCGCGCCCACCATCACCGAGGGGTTCGAGGTATTGGTGCAGCTGGTGATCGCGGCGATGACAACGTGCCCATGGTCGAGTTCGGTCTCCGTCCCGTCCGCCAGGGTCACGGGCGCCGGCGCGCTCATGCGGTCGGCCACCTGCACCCCACCGGTGCCGCCATGGGGTTCGTAGCCATCGCCGTTGACGACGTGCGAGGAGATCGGATCGCTGGCCGGGAACGTGCCGGCCACCGCGTCGTCCTCCGGGCTGTCGCCTCCCCCCATCCCCTCCAGCGCCTCGCGGAAGGCGGCCTTCGACTCGGTGAGTGACACGCGGTCCTGGGGCCGCTTGGGCCCGGCGATGCTCGGCACCACGTCGCCCAGGTCGAGTTCCAGCTCCTCGCTGTAGGTCGGCTGGTCCGAGTCCTCGTCGTGCCACATCCCCTGCTCCTTGGCGTAGGTCTCCACGAGCTCGATCAGCTCGGGCGGGCGGCCGGAGAACTCCAGGTAGCGCAGCGTCTCCTCATCGATCGGGAAGATCGCGCACGTGCTGCCGAACTCGGGCGACATGTTGCCGATCGTGGCCCGGTCAGCCAGCGGCAGCCGGGCCAGCCCGGCCCCGTGAAATTCGACGAACTTGCCCACGACGCCGTGGCGGCGGAGCATCTCGGTCACGGTCAGCACGAGGTCGGTGGCCGTGGCGCCCTCCGGGAGGGCTCCGGTGAGTTCGAAGCCAACCACCTGGGGAATCAGCATCGAGAGTGGCTGGCCGAGCATCGCCGCCTCCGCCTCGATCCCGCCCACGCCCCAGCCCAACACGCCCAGGCCGTTGATCATCGTCGTGTGGGAGTCGGTTCCCACCAGCGTGTCGGGATAGACCAGGCCGCGCTCCTCGTCGGTGAACACGACCCGACCCAGGTACTCGAGGTTGACCTGGTGGACGATTCCCGTGTCGGGCGGCACCACGCTCAGGTTGTTGAACGCCCCCTGGCCCCAGCGGAGAAATGCGTAGCGCTCCTTGTTGCGTTCGAACTCGAATTCGGCGTTGCGCTGGAAGGCCTGAGGCGTCCCGAACACGTCGACCTGGACCGAGTGGTCGATGACCAGCTCTCCGGGAATCAGGGGGTTGATCCGGTCTGCCTGACCGCCCATGTCCCGCATCGCGTCGCGCATCGCGGCCAGGTCAACCACCGCCGGGACGCCGGTGAAGTCCTGCATCAGGACCCGGGCGGGCATGAACGCGATCTCATCGCTGGGCTCGGCCTTGGCGTCCCATTTGGCCAGCGCCTCGATGTCCTGGGGCCGGACGGTTTCCCCGTCCTCGTGGCGAAGCAGGTTCTCCAGCAGAACCTTGAGCGAGAACGGCAGCCTGGCCACGTCATAGGACTCCTGGAGCGCGTCGAGCCGGAACATCTCCAGCGAGCGCTCCCCGACGGTCAGGGTGGTCTGGGCGTTGAAGCTGTTGTCGGACACGGCGCGGCTCCTCGTCTTGCGGTGCCCTGTCCACTTTATGCCAATGTGGACGATGGCCCGCCGCCCGGGAATCGCCTGTGATCTCAAGCCAGGTGCCAAACTGACCGAAGAGGATCGATGGTGGCGCTCAGACGGACGACAGCGATAGTTGCCCTGGGGCTGTTCGTCTTCGCCTCCCCGGCGTTGGCCCACACCAGTCCGAGCGCCAACTGGGCGGGGTATGCCGTACACCGGACCGGCGAGTCCTTCAGCCAGGTCGTGGGGACCTGGCGCGAGCCGACCCTGGCCTGCCGCAAGGGCGAGCAGACCTTCTCCTCCTACTGGGTCGGCCTGGGCGGATTCAGCACCAGGTCCAGGGCGCTCGAGCAGACCGGAACCGAGGTCGATTGCACCTCCGCGGGAAGGGCCCGGGCGTTCGCCTGGTTCGAACTCGTCCCCGCGGCCTCGGTGCGTGTCCGGCTCACGGTGCCCCCCGGCGATCTGATCCAGGGGGCGGTGGCCGTGACCGGCCGCCTGGTGCGCGTGTCACTTCGGGACCTGACCCGGCACACCGTTTTCTCCAGGGTCCTGCACGCCCGGGCCCTCGACCTGACCTCCGCGGAGTGGATCGTCGAGGCGCCGTCTGCGTGCCTCGGTGACGGTCGATGCGTGACGCTTCCGCTGGCTGACTTCGGCCGGGCGACATTCAACGACTCGATGGTTCAGTCAGTCGCAGGCCGCCTGGGGTCGATCGCAGACACCGATTGGCGAACCACCCGGATCAGGCTGACCCCCACGGCCCAGCACGACGTGAACACCCACCCGGGTTTCGGCCCGGCCGGCGGTGCCCGGCCGTCGCCGCTTCGGAGCGATGGTTCAGCTTTCACGGTCTCGTTCTCGTCTCCGGGAGCCCGGCCCCGAGCCGCCAGAGCCCGCCCGCTTCTGGAAGGCGGGCGGCTCGTCCATGGCGCTCGCTGATCCACCAGTCCTCTGACGCTGCTTGAATACCCGGTGATGCGCTCCCGGACAGGAATGCTGGCCTGCGGACTGGTGGTCCTGGGCATGCTGCTGGGCGCAGGTTCCGCGGTGGCCGGCGGAGGCGGGGGCTCGGCCGGCAACTCCCAGTACGTGGATCCGCTGAGCGGCCAACCCCACTCGGGCCATCACAAGACGGCGTCCAGCAGCACGAGCACGGGCACATCGACGACGTCAACCACATCGAATTCGTCGACGCTCTCCCAGTCGGCCCCGAGCTCGGTGAGTTCCGGCACCACCTCCTCACAGAGCGCGAGTACGACCTCCTCGCACAGCTCGGCCGGTTCGTCCGGCAAGACGCTGCCCTTCACCGGGCTGAACCTGTGGGCCTGTATCGGCTTGGGATTGGGACTGCTGGGCGCCGGGCTGGCGCTGCGCCGGACCCTGGCCCGCGCGTATTGACGCACGCGGCCCCGGTTGCCATCAACGGCCGAGCGGCCGTGCGTACGGAGATCGGGGGCGTCGAAAGGCTGGCCCGCCAGATGGCGGTGCGTCTGCCCGAGCTCAGACCTGACCGCTACCGCCTGATCGAGCCACCACGTTTGCTCGCTCACAGGGCCGGTCACGCCTGGGAGCAGCTGGTGCTCCCCGTCCGTGCGTCGCGAGCCGAGGTCATCTACTGCCCGGCCAACCTGGCCCCAGTCCTCACCACCCGTAGCGTCGTGGTGATCCACGACGTGGCCGCGCTCCGCCACCCCGAGTCGTATTCGACCGCCTACGTGACCTACCAGCGGATGATGCTTCCGCTGCTGGCCCGCCGGGCCAGAGCGGTGATCACCGTGTCCGAATTCTCAAAGGGCGAGCTGGTTGAGGTGCTCGAGATCGGTCCCGACCGTGTCGAGGTCGTTCCCGCGGGGGTCGACGAGCGCTTCACCCCGGTCGTCGACCCCCGACCTGCCCAGGCCGCCTACGACCTGCAGCGGCCCTACGTGCTTTCCCTGGGAACGGTCTCGGCCCGCAAGAACCTGGAGGTGCTTGGGGCGGTGGCTCGAGCGTTGCGCGAGCGGGGCATCGAGCTGGTGGTGGCCGGCTCTGACCGGGGCTATCTGAGGTCCGGTGCCGTACCGGTCCGGCGGCTCGGGTACGTCGCCGAGTCGCTCCTGCCCGCCCTGTACGCCGGCGCAAGAGCTCTGGCGATGCCGTCCAGATATGAGGGCTTCGGTCTGCCCTGCCTGGAGGCCATGGCCTGCGGCGTGCCCGTGGTGTGCTCTCGGGCGGGCGCTCTGCCAGAGACCTGCGGCGAGGCGGCGCTGATGGGCGATCCCAGCGACCCGGCGGCATTCGCAGAGGCCGTCGTCACCGCCGCCACCGACGAGCGAGTGCGCACGGACCTGGCCCGGGCCGGTACCGGGCGGGCGGCCCAGTTCTCCTGGGCCCGGACGGCGGAGCTGACCGACCGGGCGATCGAGCGGGTGCTGGGATGAGCGGGCGCTGGACGCGAGGCCGGATGCTGGCCCAGTTCAGCCGGTGGGAGGCCGCGTGCCCCGAGCAGGCCGGACTGCTGGACGCTGAGGCGCGCGAATACCTGGACTACCACGCCACGCGCTACGCCAGGCTCCTGGACGCGGTGCAGGAGCTGGCCGGCCGTGCGGGGCCGGAGGAGCCCCTGCGCGTCCTGGACGTGGGTCCGAACATCCAGACCGGCCTGCTCCGCACGATCCAGCCCGAGTCCGTCGTCGACACGCTCGGGTTCGCCAACCCCGCCGTCCCGCCCCGCGAGCGCGAGCGGCACCAGGAGTTCGACCTCAACCACAGCTCCGAGCGAGGTCGGTGGCCTGTGCTTTCCCGGCAGTACGACCTGATCGTGGTGGCCGAGGTGCTGGAGCACCTCCACATCCCTGCGTCGATGGTGCTGGAGTTCCTGGGCCACCAGCTGCGGCGGCCTGGCTTCATCATCATCCAGACGCCCAACGCTGCGGCCCTGCACAAGCGACTGGCCCTGTTGCTGGGACGCAACCCGGTCCAAGCCCCCCGAGCCTGCCAGGAGAACCCGGGCCATTTCCACGAGTACACGGTGAGAGAGCTGCGCGATCAGCTGAGGGCCGGCGGACTGACGATCGACTGGCTCCGGGCCGAAAACTACTTCGGTTCGGGCCGTCCGGCCGAGCTGTACCGAGCTGCTGGCCACCTGATGCCGGCCACATGGCGCCACGGAGTGACACTTTGCGTCCGCGCTGGGGACTAGCACTCGTCGTGCTGGTGGCCCTGGTCGCCGCCCTCCTCTACGCGCTGACCAGGGGTGGCGCTGGGCCGCAGCGCTCGCCGGAGTTCGGGGCCGACATGGGTGTCCTGTTTCAGGACCACGATCCACCGGCGGTCGTGAACCGGGCGCTGGCCAGCGCTGCCGCAGCCGGATTGGGGGTGGCCCGCGTGGCCCCGCTGTGGGAGCTGACCGAGCCGACGCCTCCGCAGGGAGGCCACCATCGCTACGACTGGCGCTATGACGACTTCATCGCCAGGGAGCTGGCCGGACACGGCTTCCGATGGGTGGCCGTGCTGGCCTTCGCCCCGGCCTGGGCGTCGGTCCAGCCAGGGGTCCTGCACTCCGCCCCTCGGGTGACGGCGGCGTACGCGGCGTATGCCGCCGCGGTGGCTCGGCGCTACCGCGGCCTGATCTCCGCCTTCGAGGTGTGGAACGAGGAGGACCTCCCGGTCTTCTGGCGGCCTGCGCCCGATCCCGTGGCCTACGCGCGGCTGTATGAGGCCGCGCGGGCGGCGATCCACCGCGTCGACCCGGGGGTGCCGGTTCTTGTCGGAGGCCTGGCCGGCGGCCATACGCGGTTCCTGACGGACCTCCTCCAGCAACCTCTGCTGCGCGGTCGTATGGATGGGCTGGCCATCCATACCTACGCGGCGACGCCGGCCCGGATGCTGGCCCAGATCCGGGCGTACCGTCTGCGCCTGACCGGGGCGAGCTTCGGCGCAGTGCCCCTGTACGTGACCGAGTATGGCTGGTCCAGCCGGCCGATCGCGCGCTCGCCGAAGGGCTTCCCGGTGCCGGCCGGGAGCTATGCGCCCCCCTCGGTCCGGCCTGGCTTCATCGTGCAGGCGGCCCGCGACGTGCTCGCCTCGGGCTGCAACGTGCGGATGGCCGTGTTCTACGCCTGGGTCACTCCGCAACGCACCCCGGTCACCCTGTACCAGTGGTACGGAGTGGCCGCGCCCGACGGGGCCGGCACTCCGGCCAGCCGGGCCATCTCCCGGGAGGCTGGCCTGACCCGCGTCCGCGCCGCGCCCGCCGGCTCGTGTCTACCTCAGGGATGACCGTCCCGGCGACGAGCCCGGCGAAGCGCGGCCAGCTGGGCTCCCGGGCGTCCCGGTGAGCGTAGGAGGAGGATCCGGCCCGCAGCCCTGGTGAGGAAGGTCGCCGCCTGTGCCCCGTCATCCAGGGCCAGGCTCCGTCGCCCGAGCCGGGCCCCGACAACGTCGCGACGGCGCCTGGCCAGCAGCTCATAGGGCTCGCCCCCGAACGCCGGGGCCGTGGAATGGCCCCCCCGGTGGCGGACCACGACCTCGGGATGAAGGACGGTGGGGACGCCCCGCTGGGCCGCTCGCAGGCACAGGTCCAGGTCCTCGTAGAACAGGAACGCGCTCGGATCAAATGGACCCAGGGCTCGCAGCGCATCGGCGCGCGCGACCAGCGCCGCGGCCACGGCCCATCCCACGGCGATGGGACGCTCGGTGCGCCAGGGCTCGGCCTTCAGGCGCCACCGCCCGGGAAGCGCCGGCCCGAGCAGCGCGAAGCCGAAGGCACCGGGCCGGCCTGGGATCGGGTGGGCGCTCTTCTCGGGGCGGCCGTCCTGGCCCACGAGCCGGGGAGCGAGCAGCGCATCCCGCTCGCAGGCCAGCTCGGCCAGGCGGAGCAGCCCGTCGTCGAGCAGCTCGATGTCCGGGTTCAGGAGCGCGGCGACGGTCCCGCGGGCCTGGCGCAGCCCGACATTGTTCGCCTCGCCAAAGCCGGGGTTGTGACCCAGCGCGACCACCTCGGCGCCCGCGGACCGAGCCACCGCCACGCTGTCATCGGCGGATGCCGTATCGACGACCACGAGCTGTGGCTCACCGCCCAGCTGGGCCCGGACCGACTCGACCAGCCGTGAAAGCTCAGGGGCCGAATCGTGGCTGACCACGACGATCGACAGCGACGTTGCCACGCCCGCAGGCTAACTACGATGGGCGGCTTGCA
Source organism: Solirubrobacteraceae bacterium (assembly GCA_036490975.1). Lineage (GTDB taxonomy): Bacteria > Actinomycetota > Thermoleophilia > Solirubrobacterales > Solirubrobacteraceae > Palsa-465. Next base: position 103,674 of record DASXCS010000018.1, on the reverse strand, counting down.
GGTGAATCTGGACTCGCCGCTTCCGGCCGACGTGCCGATCGGAGCCGGAACCGCGCTGTTCGTGGCCGGCACATGCTTTGACCCCGAGCGCCGGATCACGCGACTGACGCTGCTCGTGGACGGTGAGCCTCAGGCCGTGCTGGCGCACGGGATGCCGCGGCTGGATTACTTCAGGGCGCTGGCGCAGGACGCCTCGTCGGCCGAGGATCCGAGGCTCCACAGTTACCGGAGCGGGTTCTGGGGGCTGGCCCTGATCCGAGAGGCGCCCCCGTCTGGGCACGTTGAGCTCCTACTCCAGGCCAGCTTTGCCTCGGGCCCGGACGCGACCGAACCGCTGGGCCGCATCCCGGTCGCCGACCAGCCCGAGCCGATCCGGGTCGAGCTGCCGCCCGCCGAGGGGCCGCTGGTGGCCATCTGCCTGGCCACCTACAACCCGCCGCTCGAGCTGTTCCGGCGCCAGGTGGAGTCGATCAGGGCACAGACGCATGCCAACTGGGTGTGCCTGATCAGCGACGACTGCTCCCGGCCCGGCCATTTCCAGGCGATCCAGGAGCTGGTGGCCGCCGACCGGCGATTCGTCGTCTCACGCTCGCCCCGGAGGCTCGGGTTCTACCTGAACTTCGAGCGCGCGCTGGCCCTGGCCCCGCCCGATGCCTCGCTGATCGCGCTGTGCGACCAGGACGATTACTGGTACCCGGAAAAGCTGGAGGTCCTCCTCGGCGCGCTGGGCGACAGCCAGCTCGTATACAGCGACGCCCGGATCGTCGACCAGGCGGGCGGGCCGATCGCTTCAACGTACTGGAGCGTGAGGCGCAACAACCACCGTGACCTGGCCTCGCTGCTCGTCGCCAACTCGGTCACGGGCGCGGCCTCGCTGTTTCGCCGCCGGGTCCTGGAGCATGCCCTGCCCTTTCCACCGGCCCAGTTCGCCCACTTCCACGATCACTGGATCGCGCTGGTGGCGCTGGCCCTGGGCGGAATCGAGTTCGTCCAGCGCCCGCTGTACGACTACGTCCAGCACGGTCACGCGGCGCTGGGCCACGCGCAGGCAAATCAGATCTTCACCCTCCGCCAGCGGCTGGCCCGGCTGAGCATTGATTCCCGCGAGCGCGTGCGGGCCTACCGGGGGCGGTACTTCGTCGACCTCGCGCGGTTGATGGTCTTCGCCTCCATCCTCGACATGCGCTGCGGTGACGAGATGAGTCCACGCCAACAACGCGAGCTGCGCGACTTCATCCGCCTGGAGCGGTCGTGGCCGGCCATGGCGCGACTCGGACTGAGGGCGATCCGCGAACTGATCGGAGCGCCCGAGACGCTGGGCGCCGAATGGGCGCTGTTTCAGTCGCTGGTGTGGCGGAGAATGCTCTCCATGAGCGCGACCGACTCCCCTCGCCGGCGGCTCAGACTCGATGCCGTACCACCCGTGGACCTGGCGCCCAACCCCGCCCGGAGGGAGGTTCCGGACCTCGAGGGACCGCGGCTGCTGTGGGAGAAGACGGCGCCACTGGAGCTGGCGGTGTCAGATGAGGCGCCCCGGCGCCTGAACATTCTCATCCCGACGATCGACCTCGAGCATTTCTTCGGCGGCTACATCGCCAAGCTCAACCTGGCTGCGCGACTGGCCCAGCGCGGAGCGCGCGTCCGGCTGGTGACCGTCGACCCCGTGGGCCCGCTTCCCCGAGGCTGGAAGTCCAGGGTCGAGGCCTACGGCGGCCTGCGGGGGTTCTTCGACCAGGTCGAGGTGGCCCTCGGCCGGGAGGCGGCCCCACTGGAGGTGAGCCGATCGGATGGGTTCATCGCCAGCACGTGGTGGACGGCCCACGTCGCCCAGGCCGCGGTCACAGAACTGGGGCTCGGCGGCTTCGCGTACCTGATTCAGGAGTACGAGCCGATGACGTTCCCGATGGGCTCGTTCGCCGCGCTCGCCGCGCAGTCATACACGTTCCCCCACCTGGCGCTGTTCTCGAGCGAGCTCCTGCGCGACTACTTCCGCCGTCATGAGATCGGCGTGTACGCGGATGGTGGGGGGGGCGGCCACCAGCTCGCGGTGGCCTTCCAGAACGCGATCACCCCGATCTCGGCGCCAGCTCCAGATCAGCTCACCGCCCGCACCACCCGCCGGCTTCTGTTCTACGCCCGGCCGGAGCCGCACGCGGCCAGGAACATGTTCGAGCTCGGCCTGCTGGCCCTCCAGCGAGCCGTGGCCGAGGGGACATTCCGCGATGGCTGGGCGCTGGCCGGGATCGGCTCTGTGGGGCCCCGGCGCCGGGTCAGGCTGGGCGCCGGGGTGGAGCTGGAGCTGCTGCCCCGGTCGGGCCAGGACGAATACGCGCGTGTGCTGGCTGAGCACGACATCGGCCTGGCGCTGATGTACACGCCCCACCCCAGTCTGGTCCCACTTGAGATGGCCTGCGCCGGGATGCTCACGGTCACGAACACGTTTGAGAACAAGACCGCGGAGGCCCTGGCCTCAATCTCCACCAACCTGATCGCCGCCCCGCCGACGGTGGAGGGCGTGGTCCGGGCGCTGGCCCAGGCCGCGGACGGCGTGGGCGACGTCGAGCGTCGGGTCCGGGGCAGCCAGGTCGCCTGGAGCCGGGACTGGGCGGACTCCTTCGGTCCGGAGCTGCTGGCCCAGGTCGAGTCCTACCTGGCCCGGTAGGGGACAATCAGAGAGGGGAAACGAAGTTGGCACAGTGGCTGATCACGAACTTCGTCGCCGAGCTGGGGCAGCTCATCGACCTCCCGGAGCCGATCGTGGAGTTCGGGTCCCTCCAGGTCGAGGCCGACCAGTCGAACGACCTGCGCCCCATCTTCGCCGGCAGGACGTTCATCGGGACCGATCTTCGGCCTGGCCCCGGCGTCGATCGGATCGAGGATCTGCGGTCGCTGAGCTTCGGCGATGGTGAGATCGGCACGGCCCTGTGCATCGACACGCTCGAGCACTGCGAGGACCCCCTGGCGGCCTGCCGGGAGCTCCACCGAGTGCTCCGTCCAGGCGGGGTGTGCGCCGTGACGTCCGTGATGTGGTTTCCGATCCACGCCTACCCGCACGACTACTGGCGGTTCACCCCGGAGGGGCTGCGGCTGCTGCTGAGTCCGTTCGAGTATCTGTGGATCACGGGGGTTGGTCACCCACTGCTCCCCACCCAGGTTCTCGCCGTGGCCGGAAAGGACCGCGACCTGGGGCTGATCGATGACAGCTTCACCTCTCTGCAGAAGCTCCAGGACAACTGGCACCGGGCTCCGGGAAGGGTTAGGTTCGGGCCGGTGCACGTGTCCCCGGGAGAGCTGATCAAGGCCGCGGTACGAGATCTGCCACGCGCCGTGGCCCAGCGGGCCTCGTCACGGTTGAGGGGTCCTCGGTGAAGATCCGTCCGGCGGCCGTCGCCCTGGGAGCCCTGCTCCTGGCCCTCCTCACTGCCGGACCGGCGGCGGCCGACCTGGCTCCCGGGCTGTTCGGCGGGCGCCCGCCGCCGGGTATCGTCCAGTCCGACAACGCGCTCACGATGCCGCGGGGCCAGCCGAAGGGGTTTGTCCTGGTGATCCACGGCGGGGCGTGGGTCATCACCGGCCCACAGACGCTGGCCCTCGAGGCGGCCAACGTCGGCTGGTTCACCAGGCTCGGGTGGGCCGTCTACAACGTGGACTACCGCGCGGGGTGGCTGTCGGTGGTCGATGTGGTGGCCGCCTACGACCATCTGCGAAGCCTGTATCCCGGTGCGCCAATCTGCGCCTACGGCGAGTCGGCGGGCGGGCAGCTGGCGATGCTGCTGGCGGCCAGCAGGCCGAGCCTGCGATGCGTGGTCTCGGCCGGCGGGGTGCCCGCACTGGGCGAGGTCCCCGGTCCGCTGCGGAACCTGGAGGAGCACGTGTTCCATGGCCGGCTGTGGGAGTTCTCGCCCGTCCGCGTCGCCTCATACATCCGGGGCACATTGCTCTGCACCGGCTCCTCCTACGACCGGACCGTGCCCCAGAAAAGGCAGCTGGCGGCGATCCACGGAGCCCGGCCCCAGACGCGGGTCATGCTGCTGGCCGGCGCCCCGACCCCCGGCGGACCGAGCTTCTCCGATCCCCCCAACTTCGTCCACGCCTCGATCACCCCGGCGGCCCGGCGACGGTTCAGGCGGGCGGTGGCGGGCGTCCTGACCGGCGCGCGCTCCCAGGCGACGCACTAGACGTACCGGGGTACCTCCGAATACACTGAGCGTGTGGGGCGGATGCAGGACAGCGTGAAGAGACCGGATGTCTCCAAGCCGCCGAAGGTGGCGTTGGTGCACGACTTCCTGGTCGATATCCGGGGCGCGGAGCGCGTGTTCCTGGAGCTGTGCCGGGTCTGGCCGGAGGCGGACGTGTACACGACGATCTACGACGAGAACGGAACCGAGGGCCGGTTCAGCGACCGGCGGATCCACACCTCCTACCTCCAGCGGCTGCGCCCCTCGGCCAGGACCTTTCGGGCCCTCCTGCCCCTCTATCCCTCGGCCATCGAGTCCCTTGATCTCCGTGGCTACGACCTCGTCGTGTCCAGCTCCTCGGCCTGGGCCCACGCCGTCCTGTGTGACGAGCAGGCGGTTCACGTGACCTACTGCCATAACCCGTTTCGCTACGCCTGGAACGACCGCGAGCGCACGCTGGCCCGCCGCCCGGACCCGGTCAGCCGCGTTCTGATGCGGGGGCTGTTCAGACGCTGGCGACAGTGGGACTGGATCGCCGCCCAGCGCACGGACCGCTATGTGTCCAACTCCCGGACCACTCAGGCTCGGATCCAGGCCTATTTCGGGCGGAGCTCCTCGATCGTCCATCCCCCGGTTGAGACCTCCCGCTTCTCACCCGGTGACCTGGGCGACCACTACGCGCTGGTGTCCGAGCTGATGCCGCACAAGGAGATCGACATCGCCGTGGAGGCGTTCAACCACCTCGGCCTCCCGCTGATCGTGATCGGCGACGGGCCGGACTACCGGCGCCTGCGCCGGCTCGCCGGACCAACGGTCCGCCTGGCCGGGCGGCTCCCCGACGCTCTGGTGGCCGAGGTGCTCCAGGGCGCCCGGGCGTTGGTGATGACCGCGGTGGAGGAGTTCGGGATCGTGGGCGTGGAGAGCCAGGCCGCCGGCCGGCCGGTGATCGCCCGCCGGGGAGGCGGAGCGCTGGAGACGGTGGTCGACGGGACCACCGGGTGCTTCTGGTCTGGCGGTCCCCGTGAGCTGGCCAGAGCCGTGGTCGGATTCGACGACCGGGCCGTCGAGTCGCAGGCCTGCGTGGGCAACGCGGCCCGGTTCGACGCCGCGGTCTTTCGCCGGCGGATGCTCTCCGAGGTCGACGCCGCGATGAGGGACGGCCCGCGGACGGCGGCCGAGCGAGGACGGGCAACGGCCGGCGAGCGGCTGCTGCGGACCGTGGCTGACGGTCGCTGACCGTCTTGCGCGTACCGTCTCCGGGGTGGTGACCACAAGCAGCGCTGGGCTCTCCCGGGCTCGGCTCATGCTCCTGCTCTGCGCTCGGTTGGTGCTGCTGGCCGGCCCCACCGTGCTGGCCTTCTTCTCGGGCGGGTTCTTTACCGAGGCCCAGGTGTGGGCCGGCCTGGTGGCCTGGCTGCTCGTGGCCGCCGCCCTCGTCCTGCGAGCCGGCGACGGACCGCTGAGCAGAGCCGCCTGGGTGGCCATCGCCGGAGTCGGACTGCTCGCCCTGTGGACGCTGGCGTCGATGGCCTGGGCGCCGATCGTCGGATCCGCCTACCACGCCGGTCAGATGGTCGTCCTCTACACCGGGGTGCTGGTGGCGGCGTGCCTGCTGTTGGCCTCGCCGTCCGTCCGCGTGTGGGTGGAACCCGCGCTCGGGCTCGGGGCGCTGATCGTGATCGGCTATGGCATCTCCGAGCGGCTGCTTCCGGGGGTCCTGCACCTGGCTCATTCGGTCAGCGCCGAGGGCCGCCTCGAGCAGCCGCTGACGTACTGGAACGCGATGGGCGAGCTGGCCGCGCTCGGCTTTGTGCTGTGCGCGGCGCTGACCGGCTCGCCGCACCGCCCGCGGTGGATGGGGCGGTTGGCCGCGGCCGCCTGCGCTCCGCTGGCCATTGGCCTGTACCTGAGCTTCTCCCGTGGGGCGCTGTTCGCCTGCCTGGCCGGCCTGCTCGCCGTGCTGGTGGCAGCGCCGGTCCGGGCCCAGCGCCGGGGGGTGATCCTGACCGTGATCGCCGGAGGGCTGGCGGTGGCCGCCTCTGCGCCACTGCACGGCGTCACGGCCCTGTCGGGAAGTTTGAGCACGCGCGAGCATCAGGGGGCGATCGTGCTGGTCGTCCTGGTCGTCGTGATGGTGGCAGCGGGCCTGGTCCAGCCCCGGCTGGTCGGCTCCGGTGCAGCGCAGCATCCGTTCCGGCTGCCCCGCCGGGCGCCCTGGATCGCGCTGGCCCTGATCTGTGCCGGGCTCGCCGTCGCCATCACGGTCGGGGCCAAGGAGACCACGGTGTCGCCCTCGCTGAGCGGGGGCGCGAGCCGGCTCACGAGCCTTGAGAGCGACCGGTACGCCTACTGGAACGTGGCTCTGCGCGCCTTCTCCAGCCAGCCTGTGTACGGCGTCGGCGCGGGCGGTTGGGAACTCTGGTGGCTGCGCTACCGGACCGTCCCGGCGTTCGCCCAGGATGCTCACTCGCTGCCGCTTCAGACCCTGGCCGAGCTTGGACTGGTCGGGCTGGTGCTATTGGGCGTGTTGGTCGGCGGTGTGGCCGCGGGAGCCCGCCGGGCCCACCGGGTCTCGCCCCGGTTCACCTCCGGAGCGATCGGAGCGATCGTGGCCTATGCCGCGCACGCCCCGCTGGACTGGGACTGGCAGATGCCGGCGGTCACGCTCGTCGCCCTGGTCCTGGCCGGGATGGTGCTCGGGGCTACAGCTCCTCAGCAATCCGAGGCGCCTCTGCTCTGAAGATCACCACGGCCAGAATGCACACCACGACGTACAGACAGATCGCCACGGCCAGCCTGACCGGGCCACCTGCGGCCACGGACCCTGGCCACGGCGCCTGGGGATCGGTGATCGCGCGCTGGGCCAGGTCAAACAGGGGCGCCAGCGGGTTCAGCGCGATCACCTCCCGCAGGTGCGGGCTGGGGGCGGTGATCGGATACAGGACAGGCGTGGCGTAGAACAGCGCCGTCGAGAGGACGGTCCAGATGATCGCCACGTCTCTGAATCTCGGGAACAGAGCCGACAGAATCATCGATGCGGCGCTGGTGAACACAAAAATGGCCACCAGCACGGGGATGATCAGCAGCCAGGAGGGGGTGGGGGTGATCCCGAAGGCCAGCACGAAGATGAAGGCCACGACCAGGTTCAGGGCGAAGTTGAACAGCGCCGTCAGGACCACGGCCAGGGGGATGACCAGGCGCGGAAACTGGGTCTTGCGGACGATCGACTCGTGGGCCACGATCGACCCCACCGCCCCCAGCGTGGCCTCCTGGAAGAAGCTGAACAGGACCACGTCGAAGAGCAGGAACACCGGATAGTGGTGGACCTGGGAGGCGAAATGGAAGACGTGGGTGAATACCTCCAGCAGCACGGCGAACATGAGCAGCGGCCGGGCCACCGACCACACGTAGCCGAGCACCGTCCCGAAGTAGGTCCGCTTGAAGTCGGTGACCGCGATCACGTACAGGAGCTCGAGCGCCCGCCGGGTGCCCCCGCCCAGTGCGGACGGGCCCGGGACCTCCCGGAGCTCCAGGCGCTCCGTGCTCACGGTGCTGTCCGGGTGTGCAGCGAGGCGACGACGTCGGCCTCCACGCTGATCAGACCGTCCCGCATCCCGGTGCCGTAGACCACGAAGTCGAGCAGCCGCAGCCCCTGCACGGCCACCACGGTCTGGCTCTCATTCTGGCGGACCCAGCAGTCGAGGTGATAGCGCCCCGGGACCAGGCGGTTCTCAATCTCGCCGGCCAGCCGGATCTGCTCGCCCGCGGCGACCTGGCTGTCCAGCGCCGTTTCAAAGCCGCAGACAACGATGCCCTCCTCGTTGCGGATGTAGAAATCGAAGAACGGCCCCTCCAGCAGGCGGGCCGACTCCAGGACCACGTCGATCCTGACCGGGTTGGGCTGCTCGAGGTTCTCAATCGCCGCGCCGGTCTGGTCCAGCAGAGTCGCCCTCACCACTCGGGCGTTGAAGTCGATCGTGGGTTCGCGCTCCCCCGGCTGTCGCGCCGGGCCGGCGAAGTTCATCCGGTAGTAGCGCAGGGCGGTGGCGTCGGGGTCGCCCACGTACTGGATCTGTCCGTCCTCCAGCAGCATCGCCCGATGGCACATGGACTGGACCGTGGCCATGTCGTGGGTTACCAGCACGACGGTTTTTCCAGCGTCTCGCCGCTGGTGAAACACGTCCATGCATTTCTGGGCAAATGAGGCATCGCCCACGGCCAGGACCTCATCGATCAGCATGATGTCGGCGTCCGACTGGACCATCACGGCGAACGCGAATCGGATCAGCATCCCTGAGGAGTAGTTCTTGAGCCTGAGGTCAGCGAACTCCTCCAGCTCGGCGAACTCGATCACGGCCTGGAGCCTGCGCCCGGCCTCGCGCCGGGTCAGACCCATCAGCACCCCGTTCAGGATGCCGTTCTCATAGGCGGTCAGCTCCGGGTTCATCCCGACGCCGAGCTCGATGAAGGGAGCGACCCGCCCGGCCATCCGGACCCGTCCCGCGTCGGCCCGGTAGATCGAGGCCATGATCTTCAGCAGCGTGCTCTTGCCCGATCCGTTGCGGCCCACGATTCCGAAGAACTCGCCCTCGTGGACCTCGAAGGAGACCTCCTGGAGCGCCTGTAGCGTCCGGTATTGGATCCGGCGCAGCGGGTGGACCGCCCGCTCCTTGAACGAGTCGACCCGGTGTTCGGGGATCCGGAACGTTTTGCTCACGTCCCTGACCTCAATCACCACGGGCCCCTGGGTCCGCTCAGCGCGGACGGTCGCGGGCCCGGGTTGCAGCCGTTGTTCGGTCAGAGGTTGGCTTGGAGGGGGCATTTACACTCGTCCGCGATGCAGCGGAGGACCGTCGGATGATCGCATTCGCCTCATCCATCACCAAGCCAGACGTCTATGCCCGGTGTGCCGAGCTCGGGATCTCGCGGGCCAGGCAGCCTGACTCCGAGGTCTACCCGATGCCCTCCGTGGGGTCGATCTTCAAGTCCTACAACGCCGTGCTGGAGCACTTCGCTCCCCGGGATGATCTGGAGGCCCTGGTGCTGGTCCATCAGGACGCCGAGATCGTCGACGACGACTTTTGCCGGATCGTCCGCCGTAGGCTGGCGGAGCCCGAGGTTGGCGTGGTGGGCTGCGTGGGCGCGGTGGGGGTGCGCAGCATCGCCTGGTGGGAGGCCTCGGTGACCTGCGCCTCATTCATCAACCGCTACGACGAGCACGGCGGGGGAGATCTGCCCTCCTTCTCCTGGGCCTGGAGCGACGCCCCCGCCTACGCCCGGATGGGGGAGGTGGAGACGATTGACGGTTTCGTGATGGCGCTGTCCCCCTGGGTGGTTCGAAACATCCGCTTTGACGAAGACCTGGGGAGCTTCCACGGCTACGACCTGGACCTCTGCCTCCAGGTCCGAGAGGCGGGGCGCAAGGTGATGACGGCCGACTTCCGGGCCATCCACCACCGGCAGCTGAACATGGTCCCTGACCCCGAGCAGTGGATCGACGCCCACATCAGGCTGGCCGACAAGTGGGACGGGCGAATGGGGATCGGGACCGGGGCCGGCACGTGGCGCGACCGGGCGCTCCGGGCTGAGGCCGACACCGATGCGGCGCTGCTGCTGGCCCAAATGAACTCGCTGGAGTCCGATGCCCGCGTGAACGAGCTCGACCGGGCGCTGCTCCAGACCAGCACCAGCGCGTCCTGGCGCCTCACGGCCCCGCTGCGGCGGCTCCGGCTGTCGCCCTCCGGGCGCCGCCGGCCCGAGCTCACGCCCCGGCGCCTGTCCGGCGGCGTGGCGGGCGCAGACGGCCCTTGATCGCCTTCGGTTCCTCGATCAGCGGCGCCGAGGCCTACCGGCGCTACGCCGAGCCCGGGATCCACCGGGCCGCCGAACCGGACTCCCAGATCCTGGCCTACGCGGCGGTCGAGCCGGTCGCCCGCACGTACAACCTGATCCTGGAGGCGGCCGCCCGGCTCGACGATTTGGAGGCGCTGGTGCTCGTCCACCCGCACACGGAGATCCTCCAGCCCGACCTCTGCGCCCGCGTCCGACGGGCTCTGTCTGATCCGGACGTGGGGGCCGTGGGCTGCGCGGGGGCTCGAAACGTAACCGGCATCGCCTGGTGGGAGGGCGAGGTGGTATGCGGGAACGTCCGCCAACGCTATGAGGAGCACGGCGGCGGTGAGGTGTCAACGGTGCGCTGGGCCGACCACCTGCCTCCGCCGGCGGAGGTCGAGGTGCTGGACGGGCAGTTGCTGATCCTCTCCCCGTGGGCGGTGGGGCAGATTCGCTTTGATGAGACGCTGCTCCTGGGGCACGGCTTCGACCTCGATTTCAGCCTCCAGCTTCGGCAGTCCGGCCGCCGGCTGCTGGTGGTGGACCTCGAGGTCCTCCACCACCGCCCGATCGAGTTGGTGGGCGACCTGGCCGTGTGGGTCGAGGCTCACATCAAGCTGGCCGAGAAGTGGGACGGGACGCTCCGCGACCCCACGGCCGATGAGGAGACATGGAAGCGGCGGGCCCGCCGGGCCGAGGCCCGGCGCGAGGCCGCCCGGGCGGTCGCGATGTCCGAGTCGCTCAAGCTCGACGCCCGCGTGCTGGAGCTGGAGCGTCAGTTCGAGGCCATGACCTCGACGGCCTCCTGGCGGGTGACGGCGCCCCTGCGGGCCCTGAACAGGCGCCGTCGACGGGCCAGCCTCCGGAACGTCCAGCCTCCCGACGGCGCCTAGAGGCCATACTTCTTTCGTGAGGGGGCCAGCATGGAATCAGTCGAACATCGAGGCCTGACCAGGGGGCAGTTTCTGAGGGCGGCCGGAGGTGCCGCCGCCGGGATGGCGTGGGCCGGCCCGGAGGCCGCCAGCGCCGCCGCCGCCGCCCTACGGGCGGCCGATCGGCGCGGCGCCTCGGCGCTCTACCATACGTTCCGCTCGCGGCCCGACCTCCGCCCGCCACAGGCCGCAGTGCGCCGGAGAGGCCACGCCAGCGAGCGCGGCGACGGCTACTGGTTCCTGACCGCGGGCACCAACGCCAAGGCCGAGAACGGGCTGTTGATCCTGGATCAGCACGGGAATCCCGTGTGGTTCAAGCCGACGCCGCGAGGATGGTTCGCCATGGATTTCCGGGCCCAGACGTACAGGGGCAAGCCCGTGCTCACGTGGTGGCAGGGCACGATCTTCGGGGTGGGCGTCGTCGTGATCATGGATACGTCATACACCGAGGTGGCCCGCATCCATGCCGGGAACGGACACCAGGTCGACCCGCATGAGGTCCTTCTCACCCCTGAGGGAACCGCCCTGATCACCTGCTCGCCCTCCACGGTCGCGGCCGATCTGTCCTCGGTGGGCGGCTCCCAGCGCGGCCAGGTGGCTGAGTCGGTCATCCAGGAGGTCGACGTTGAGAGCGGCGAGGTGCTGCTGGAGTGGCGGAGTCTCGACCACGTCCCGGTCTCGGAGTCGTACATGTGGGCCGGCGGCGGCGTCTATGACTACATGCACGCCAACTCGATCGACGTGACACCGGATGGGAACCTGCTCGTCTCCGGCCGGCACACGTGGGCGCTGTACAAGCTGGAGCGCAGAACGGGTCAGGTGATGTGGCGGCTGGGCGGAAAGCGCAGCGACTTCGCCATGGGCCCCGGGGCGCAGTTCGCCTGGCAGCACGACGCCCGGCAGCTCGACGAGCGCACGATCACGGTCTTTGACGACGGCGCGGCCTTCTTCGAGGGCGACCACCGCTACCGGGCCACTCACCGCCAGTCGCGGGGACTGGCATTGCAGGTGGACCATTCGGCCCGAAGGGCGAAGCTCAGCCGGGCCTACCAGCACCCCCCGGCGCTGCTGGCCGGGGGGTACGGGAACATGCAGACCCTGGCCGATGGCGACGTCGCAGTCGGATGGGGGAACCTGCCCGTGGCCAGCCAATTCGACGCTGCCGGGGCGCTCCTGGAGGACGTCAATCTGGCCTCGATCTACGCCTCCTACCGGGCCTTCAAGCTGCCCTGGACGGCCACCCCGGCCCGTCCGCCCGCGGTGGCGACCGGGCGGCGGCTGGGCGGCCGGGGCACGATCATCTACGCGAGCTGGAACGGCACCACCGCCTGCACGGCCTGGGGGCTCCGAGCCGGCGCTGACCCGACGAGGCTTCGCCGGGTGGCCTCCGGGCCGCGGACCGGGTTTGAGACGGCGATCGCAATCCCTCAGACCAGCGGCTACGTGGAGGCCACGGCGCTGGACAGCGCCGGGCGAGAGCTGGCCCGCAGCGGTCCGGTCAAGCTCTAGGGCGTTCAGTCCCCGTCGGGCGGCTGCGCGCTGCCCCTGAGCACTGACCGGATGGCCGCGCGGGTAACGGTCGTCGCGCTGGTGGCGATTCCGGCCGCGGCGCGAAGGCGGGAGAGGCGCTCGGCCAACGCGAACGCGCTCGAATGAAGCAGGCGGTCGAGCACGGCGCGCTGGCGCGTCAGCTGCCGTTCGAGCTCCCAGACCTCGGTCTGGAGGCGGTGGCGCCGGGACAGCTGATCGACTCGGTTGGCCTCCAGGCGGGCCAGCACCGGATGGCGATCGAAGGGGTCAAGCACGGCGGACAGGGCCCCGGAGTACGGGCGGGCCGTGTGCCAGGCCACGCCCAGGCCAAAGAACGTCGGTACGACCACCAGCCGGACCTGCTCGCGCTGAACCACGAAGTCCTCGATCGCCGTCAGGACGCCGTTGGCGGACCCGCCCTCGCTGGCCGCCGATCTGGGGTAGGGCAGGCCGCGTGGATCGACGCCCGGGTTGCCGGGGGCGATCCCGCCCGCCCCGCCGACCGTGGGATGCCTGGCCTGGGCGGGGATCTGCTCGGGGTCGAAGTAGTCATCGCGCCGACCGTGGGGCCAGCACACGTCGTGGAACAGGAGCAGCGGCAACTGCGCTCCCGGAGCGCGTTCGCCGATCAGCGCCAGCTCCCGGCTGACCATGTGGTAGTTGTGATCGCCGTCGATCACGATCGCGTCGGGCAGGGGCAGATGGGGGAGTGCCTCGAGGCTCGTCTCGCGGACCAGCTCAAGCTGGGGCTGGTTGTCCGCCAGCTCCACCAATCCCGGCTGCGGAGCCGGGTCGACGGCGCTGACGCTCGCCCCGGCGCGCGACGCCCAGGCCACGAGGATCCGGGTCAGGTCACCGGCAAATGCCCCCACCTCCAGCACCGACTTGGCCTGGACGGCATCCAGACACGGCACCAGGATCTCGGTCATCTGCCCCATCGACACGCCCCAGCGCTCCGGATCGTGAAGGTAGGGGTCGAAGTCGAGGCCCTGGTCGCTCACGCGGTGGAGTCTGCCCGGTTTCCGGCAGACTCGCCCCCGTGGTCGCCCACTGCACCCGGGATGGACCCTCATGGTGATCGGGCGACGGTTTGCCTGGGCCCATCTGCCCAAGACGGCCGGTGACGCCACCCTGGCCATGTTCCAGGCGGTGCCCGGCCTGGTGCAGTTCGCCGATCCGGCCGACTCCAACGACAAGCACATGCCGTTCTTCGGGCGCGAGCCCGAGGTGGCGGGGAAACTGCTGGTCATGAACATCCGCCGGCTGCCCGCGTGGGTTCTCAGCGGGGCTCAGCACCAGGCCCGGCACGGCGTGTTCCCGGACTACCGACCGGGACCGCTCGAGTCCTGGGAGCAGATCACCAGCCGGACGGACGCCGACGACCTGGTGCGCTGGATGACCGACCACGGCCGGTTCGAGGTCGGGCGGTGGCTGCGCGCTGAGTGCCTGACCGAAGACGTTCTGGGCCTGCTGGACGAGCTGGGGGAGCTGAGTCCACAGACGCGGAGCGCGGTCACGAGCGTGGGCCGGGTGAACGAGGGCGATTATCCGCGCGAGCAGGCCGGGAGGATCTCAGCCGATCAGCTGGCGCGCCTGTACAGCCTCAACCCGGTGTGGGCGGGCGTCGAGCGGCGTCTCTACGGCGCATTGCCGATCGATTAGGGTCGCAACACTACGGGCGCTCAGACGGCGATCGGGGCGTACTCGGACGGAAAGGCCGAGCCGCCGAAGAACCAGTTCTCGATCGCGTATCGCGGCTTGTCCATGGCCGGGTCCGATCCGGTCTGGTGCAGGAACAGCTCGTCGAAGAGGATCGCGTCCCCCGGCTCGAAGATCGGGCGGACCACCCGCGTTCCGGCGGCCGCCGCCGCCTCATCAACCTTGCGCTGGGAGATCGTGTAGTCGAGCACGGCCTCCTCGGTGGCCGTGGCCAGGTACTGGTCGAGTCGGCGGGGCACCACATCGAGGCCCGGGGCCACGTCCCCGCAGTGCGACAGCGAGAGCCACATGTTGAGTGAGCGCACCGGGCCCATGAAGAACCCATCCTGATGCCAGGACCCCGGTACCGACGGCTCGGCCCGGCGGAGGGTCGTTTTGTGGACGGAGATCAGCGCGGGCTCACCCAGGTAGCCGCCGACCAGCTCGGGCAGCCTGGCGGCTCGGAACATCTGGGCCATCTCGAAGTGCAGCCTGGGGGAATCAGCAGCCAGCAGGCCACCTCCCTGCTTGATCCATCCGCGCACCACCGGCTCGCCCGATCCCGGCTCGGGCTGAAACTCCTCGTAGAAGCCGGCCTTGCCACTCCGACCCGCCTCCACCCGCTCGCGCTGGGCATACGCGCGGTCGATCTCCTCGGCGAAGGCCAGCGCCCGGTCGCGGTCGACCAGGCCCCGGACGAGCAGACACCCATCGCGCAGGATGCCCGCCCGGATCAGCCCCGGGACGAGCTCAGCGGCCGGAATCTCCGGCAGCGGATCGCCCTCGGGCAACCGCTCGGAATCGGCGCTGATGAACTCCGGCTGCTCGGGCGCCTCCTCCTGCAGAGCGATCCCAGCCCGGTGCGAGAGGGCCAGCACCCGCCGCTCGCGGTCTGGATCAGATGAGGCGACGTTGGCCTGGATCAGCCGCTCGATCTCCGGGCGCAGCTCATCCAGGTCGGCGTCGCGGGCCCCGTTCGACGGCGGCGGCGCGTCGATGGTCATCGCCCCCGAGCCGGACCTCCGGTCCGCTCTGCGCTTGGCCCACCACACGCCGGAGACGTTAGCGAAGCCGGATAATCTCCGGTCAATGGCGGCAACTCGGGGTCTGGCGCGGCCGGGGGCGGCACACGCGCCATCAATGCGGCTGCGCCGGCAGGCGGCGGCGATCGGCGCACCGAGTTGGCTTGCCGTGGGCGCCCTGGCCGTGGCCGGGGCCGTGCTCCGGGTCCTGATCGCCCGCCAATCGGTGTTCGCCGACGAACTCTCCACGTACTGGATCTCGGTCCGGCACTCGCTGGGCGGGGTGCTGTCGCTGCTCTACAGCACCGGCCGGATCCAGCACGCTGAGATCACGCCGCCGCTGTCATTCCTGACGTCCTGGCTGACCACTCGAGTGGGGGGCACGCCGGAGCTGCTCCGGCTCCCCGCGCTGCTGGCCGGCACGGCCACGATCCCTCTGATCTACCGGTTGGGGCTCGAGACGGTCGGACGCCGCGCGGCCCTGGTGGCCGCCGCCCTGACGACGTTCGCGCCGTTCATGATCTATTACTCGGCCGAGGCGCGCTCCTATGGCCTGCTGATGATGTTCGTGACAGGCGCGGTCCTGTCCACCCTGCTCGCGTTGAGGACCGGCCGGGCGCACTACTGGATCCTGTACGCGCTCTGCGCCGCGGCCACCTTCTACACCCATTACACGGGGCTGTTCGTTCTGGGGGCTCTGATGGTCTGGGTGCTCTGGACTCGGCCCCAGGCCCGCCGGTCGGCCCTGCTGGCCACCGGCGGCGCCGTGATCCTGGCCCTGCCCTGGATCCCGGGCCTGGTCCACGACGCCCAGTCACCCACGGTCAAGATCCTGTCCGCCCTGTCGCCGTTCACGGCCAGCGCGGTCCGGATCGACCTCGAGCACTGGTCGATCGGATATCCCTACAGCATCATCGGGCTACGCCAGCTCCCGGGCACCGGCGCCCTGATCCTGCTTGGCCTGTCCGGGCTGCTGACGCTGGCCGGTCTGACCTGGCGGGCTCGCCGGCGCGAGCTGGCCCGGCCTTCCGCGCTGCTCTGGCTGGTGTTCGCACTGATGCTGGCCACTCCCGCGTGCGAGTCCCTGGCCAGCGCCGTGGGCAGCCACATCATCGGCACGCGCGACCTGGCCGCCTCCTGGCCGTTCCTGGCTCTGCTCGGGTCGGCCCTGGTCGTGAGGGCCGGCCGGGGGCTGGGCCTGGCCGCCGCAGCCCTCGCGGTCGTGGCATTCGCCTGGGGCGCGGTGAGGATGCTCGAGCCGCGTTTTCAACGGCCCGACTATCAGGGCGCGGCGGATTACGTGGCCGCCAAGGCCACTGGGTCAGACGTGGTCATCGACATGACCGGCGCGCTCAGCCCAGGGCCTCTGACCGGGTTCGACATCACCTTCCACCGGGATCTGAACGTGGTCCGGGCCCGCACGCCGGCCGAGCGCGACCACCCGTTCACGGTCTTCGACCCGGTCGTCTCCACGGTGGCCGGAGCCAGGCGGGCGGCCGCGCTGGCCCGCGGCCACCGGATCTTCGTCGTGTACCCGACGCTCGCCGCCACCCTCCTCGTTGACCCGATCCCCACCGGGCTGCCGGGCTCCTACCGCCTGCGCTCTCGTCGCGTGTTCCCCGGGATCGAGCCCACCCTGGTGGCCGTGTACTCGGGCCCGGCGGGCGGTTGAGCGCAGGGGCCGCCGACGCCGCACCGGGGAGGGCCTGGTCGAGTTAACGACGCCAGGCGTCGCTTTCTCGACCAGGCTCGCCCGGGCGCGCCCGTCCACCGCGCGCGGCCCTCACCCCTTCGTGGCCACGATCACGTTGTGAGCAGCGAACCGGCGCAGCAGGGGTGTGCCCTCGACCGCGCGCTCGACGCCGGCCGCAGCCCGCATGGCCCACCGGGGCGCGAACTCGGGCACCAGCCCGAGCTGCTGGACGGCCAGAATCTCCGCCCCCGCCGTGCGCAGCCCGTGCACGACCTCTGCCTCGCCGATCAGCCGCTCCTCCCCGATGTCCTGGGGCACGCGGCGCATCAGGCTCGACCAGTAGGGGTTGCGGGGATTGTGGTCCCAGACCAGGATCCTTCCGCCCGGCCTGGACACCCGGGTCATCTCGTCCAGCGTCTGGCGGACTGCCTCCGGCTCGGCCACGTGATGCAGCGCGGCCACCGTCAGCACCAGGTCAAATCGATCGTCTTCGAACGGAAGTGCGGTCCCTGATGCCACCACCGCCTCGGCGGCGGGGTGCCGGGCCCGCATGACCTCGAGCATCCCCGCCGACGGGTCAACGCCCACCACGTCGTAGCCCCGCTGCGCCAGCCGGCCGGCCAGCGCGCCCGTGCCGCACCCCACGTCGAGCACGCGGCCGGGTGGGCACAGCGCGACTACGTACGCGGTGCGCTTGGCCAGGTAGTGCGCGACGACGTGGGCCGGGAGCGACTCGTCGTAGACCTCCGCGATCTCATCAAAGTGGGAGCCGCTCACCGGGCCTGCGCCGATCGCTGCGAGAACGTTCCGGGTGGACGAAGGCCGCGGGCCGGATGCGCCGCTTGGGCGCCACCCATCTGAGCTTGAACACGAGCGCGATCATGGCCAGCCCAACCTGCACGGCCTTGACCGGATCGCCGGTCACCGATGAGGTCCCCACCCGCGGCAGATAGTTGACCGGCACCTCCACGAACCGCGCTCCGGACAGGATCGTCAGGAGCATGATCTCGACGCCGGCGTGAGACCCACCCACGGTCATCGCCTCGGCGATGTTGCGCGCCGTCTCGGCGCGGAGCAGACGGTAGGTGCAGCCCACGTCGCTCAGGTGGTTGGTGTTGAAGAGCGCCTCGATCATCTTGGCCACACCCCAGTTCCCCCAGCGCAGGAACCGCTCCATGTTGGCCCCCGCCCAGATCAGGTCCCGGGTGGTGCGCGTTCCGAAGACGACGTCGCACTCGCCGCTGTACACCAGCAGCTTGGCGATGTCCTGCGCCAGGAAGGTGCCGTCGGGCTCGGCCAGCACGATCAACTCGCCGGTCGCCTCCATCAGCCCTCGCCGGGTGGCGTGGCCGTAGCCCTGGCGCGGCTCGTGGACCAGACGGGCTTCGGTCTGGGCCACCTCCTGCCGAGTCCCGTCCTGCGCGTTGTTGTCCACGACCAGCACCTCATCAACCAGCCCGGTGTCCAGGAAGCTCTGAATCACCTCGCGGATTGAGTCCCGCTCGGCGTACGTCATCAGGACGACCGACACGCGCTTGCCGTTCCACATCGTGGGCTCAGGCCGTCAGCGGCACGTAGTTCTCCGGAAAGCCTGACGGGGCGAAGAACCAGCTCTCGACGGCGTACCGGGGCCGGCGCATCGAGGGTTCGGAGGCCGTCTTGTGCAGGAACAGCTCGTCAAACAGCAGGGCGTCCCCGGGCTCAAAGGTGGGCCGCATGATCGGCAGCTCGCCGGCCGCGGTCTCGGCCGCCCGCTGTGAGACCTGGTTGAGCATCATCGCGTCATCGGTGTTGGTGGGCACGTGCTCGTCCAGCCGCCGGGGCACCAGGTCCAGGCCCGGGGCGTCGCGGCCGCAGTCCGACAGCGACAGCCACAGGTTGAGCGCCCGGACCTGGCCCATGAACTTCCCGTCCTGATGCCAGGCGCCGCTGACCGTCGGCTGCGCCTTGCGCAGCGTCGTCTTGTCGCCGCTGATCAGCGGTGGACTCCCGAGGTACCCCTTGACCAGCTCGGGCAGCCCCGCCTCTCCGAGGGCCTCCCCGAGCTGGAAGCTGAGCAGCGGGGAGTCGACGGCCAGCACGCCGCCGCCCTCCTTGATCCATTCCCGGAGCAGGCGCACACCACGGCGCGGATCGTGCTCGAAGGGGACGTAGTAGCGCTGGTCAAACGACCTGTCGGCGTCGTGCCGCGCCCGCTCGACGAAGCACCTGTCAATCTCCTTGGCCAACTGCTCCGCCTCCCCGCGGTCGACCAGGCCGCGGACGAGCACGCAGCCGCCAGTCAGAATGCCCCCCCGGAGCACGCCCGGGGTCAGGTCCGCCGGCTCAATTTCCACAAGCGGCCGATCCGGGAGCCGGCTGTAGTCGGGTTCGGGGTGGCCCAGGTCGACGCCGCCGTTGTCCAGCCGGCGGATGGCCAGCAGGTTGCGCAGGTGCAGCAGGGTGCGCTCCCGCTCGGCTTCCGGGTCCGTGCGGTTGATCTTCACCAGCCGCTCGATCTCCGCCTCAAGCGTGGCGTCGTCGCCCTCGAACTCCTCCGCCGGCGCCGGCGGCAGCTCGGACTTCTGGATGCGGCGACCCGTGCCCCGCGTGATCATGCCCCTCAAACCGCGCATGCCAATCAAGCTAACACGCCCGCCCTGGCGTCAGCCTGGCGTGGCCACCGCCCGGGCCGGGCTGCCGACCACGGTCACATCGGCGGGGACGTCATCCACCACGACGGCGTTGGCCCCCACCCGGGCTCCGGGACCGACCGTGATCGGCCCGATCAGCTTCGCCCCTGTTCCGATGCTGACGTGCTCGCCGACCTTCGGCCCGCGGATGTCCCCAGCCCGGAGCCCGATCGTGACGAACGGGAAGATGACCACCCCGGTGGCGATCTCCGACAGGCCGTCGATCACGATCTGTCCGTGTGCGATGTACACCCCCGGCTCGACGACCACGGGGTCGCCGATCGCCACCTGGGCGCTCACCATGGCCAGGCGGTGCAGAAGCCGCGGGAGCAACGGTATGCCCAGGGCCTGGAGGCGGGCCTTGGCGCGGTACAGCGCCTGAGCCAGAAAGGCGTCGCTGACCACCGCCAGCCGGACCATCTGGCCGGCGGCGTCCAGGCGCGAGCGAAACTGGTGACGCTCCCCGCGGTAGCGGGCCGTCACGCGCGCGTCCTCAATCAGGGCCTCCCACAGTGGCGGGTGACGGCTGGCCAGCGCGGCTCTGAAGCTCGCCGCGTCGCTGTCGGCCGTGGGCCGGCCGGCCTCCCGCGTGGTCATCGCTGTGTGATCTTGGGGACGAGCTGGGCCACATGCCTGGCGGCTACGCGAGCCACCCCGAGCTGGTTCGCGGCGCCGGCGGTGTAGAGCAGCTGTGACCAGGCGAACACGTTCTGCGGCTCGGACCCGGTCACGCCCTTCAGGATGCGGATCGCCGGCCTGTAGTCGTGCACGTCGAAGGCCAGGTGGGCGCGGTCCAGGTCGACCTGGCGGTCTGGGTTCAGAGTTCCGGCGGAGCTGAGCCATGATCGGGCCCGGGCCGCCTGGGCGGGCGTGAGGTGGGTGGAGCTCAGGACCAGCGTGCCGGCCCGGACAGTGTTCCGGGCCTGGACCCAGCCCAGGCCGAACCACGCGCTGACGATCAGCGCGGCCGCCACCAGTCCGATCCTGAGCGACCTGGGCATCGGCACATGATCGTGGATCGCCCACCGAGCGTCCACTCCGCTCGCCGCGGCGATGGCCCGATGGCCGCGTGTACGCTTTGGCCGTGTCGATCATCACCGGGGAGCAGGTGAGAACCGGCGCCGGGGGATCCGAGGTCGGGACGGGCAGACGGCCTCTGATTCGAGCGCCCCTGGGGCCGACGCTGACGCTGACGCTGACGCTGGCCGGGGCCGGCTTTCTGGTGGCGATGGCGGTCGTGCTGAGCGTGCTTCACCCGCCTCCGGGCCTGCTCTCGACGATCTACATCCGCCAGAACCAGTCCGGCAAAACCGGTCTGTACGTCGGAGCGTTCCTGGCGCTCCTGCCGCTGGCCGTGGTGACCGTTCCCCGGCTGGCCGACAGGATCTCCTCAGGGCCCAACGCTGGTGCTCTCGGCCCGCTGACCGCCGCGCTGGCCGCCAGCCTAGCTCTTGTCATCGTCCTGGTTCGAGCTGTGCCCTTTTCCGGGCGTGGTCTCCACAGCGTCCTGATCGGTGTTGGGGCGTGGCTCGTGGTGGCCGCGGCCGTGCTCACTCGGGCCGCCAGGCCCCGCCCCTGGCCCCCGCTGCAGTGGCTGGCTCGGGCCGGCCCGCCGCTGGCCACCGCCGGCGCCGTGGCCGTGTTCGGGGTGCTTCTGTGCCTGACCACGCTCGACGGCCTCAGCGGCCTGGCCGTGGGTCTGGGGGCCCTGGCTGCCCTGGGCATCGTGTGGGCCTGGGGAAGGTTCTCGCTCCCGGCGGCGGGCCGGGGGGCCGGCGGCGCGGTGGACGTGGTCGTCGTGGTGCTGCTGCTGTTGGCAGTGACGAACGTCGTCATCTATCACGCCTCGTCAGCGATCCCCAACGGCATCCTCCCACCCGGGGTGGTCCAGTTCCAGCAGGACTGGATGCTCGGGCCGGCCAACCAACTGCTGCGCGGGGGTGGCGCGCTGCTCGTGGGGGACCCGTCCTCGCAGTACGGCGTCGGCCTCGTCTACTTCCTCACGGCCTGGTTTCACGTGGCCCCGATCAGCTACGCCACCTTCGGTCTGCTCGATGGCCTGCTCACCAGCCTGGTCTACATCGGCGGCTACCTCACGCTCCGGCTGGCCGGGTGTGGCCGGCTGCTCAGCGCCGGGGCGCTGGGACTGGGTGTGGCCGTCTTCATCTACCACCTCAGATACCCGGTGGGGTCGCTGCCCGAGCAGGGTCCGCTGCGCTTCGGGCTGCCGATGGGGCTGATCGTGGCCATGCTGGCGGCTGGCGCCCGCCAGCGCCTGGCCCCGGCCTGGCGCGTGGTGGCGATCGTGGTCGTGGGCATCTCCTCGATCTGGGCCGTCGAGGCGTTCGCTTACACCACCTTCACCTATCTGGCCATGATCGTGGTGGAGGCCACCCTGCTGGCCGACCGCCGGCGAGGGCGGTGGGTGCTGATCCAGATCGGCTGGGCCGCGCTGGCCTGCGTGGCGGCGCATCTGATTCTGGCCCTGGTCACGCTGGCTGCGACGGGCTACCTGCCCGACTGGTCGCAGTATCTGATCTACGTCAACGGACTCCTTCTGGGGGGCCGTGAGGGCGCGGTCACGTACGGCTTCTCCAACTGGTCCCCAGGGGTGGCGCTCGGGGCCGCGTGCCTGGCCTCGGCGGCGGCGCTGGTCCTGCTCCTGGTCCGCTCGCCGGCCCGAGCCCGGGCGCATCGCAGGCTGGTCCTGGCACTGGCGGGGTCGACCGCCTACGCGATCGCCAGCTACAGCTATACCGACAACCGCTCCAACACGTATCTGCTCCCCTATGTGGCGCTGCCCGTACTGCTTTGCGCCGTGTTGTGGCTGACGCTGGTGCTGGGCGACCGAGAGATCTCGATCGCCCGTCGGCGAGGCGCACTGGCCGCCGGGCTGTCGGTGGCGGTTCTGCTGCTGGCCGCGGCCTGGCCGACGATCGGAGGCAACTTCTCGCAGTCGGCGCTGGCCCGGGCGTATCCGTCGGGCGGGCTCTCCAGCTCGCTGCACCGGCTGTGGCATCCACCGCCGATCGATCCGCGGTCGACGCCCGTGGCGGGGCTCCTGGATCGCTACTTCCCCGGCCGCCGGGCGCTGATCGTCCTGCCCGACGCGCCCGACATGGCCATCGAGGCCCTGGCCCGCGGCGGCAAGGCGATCTCGCTGTACCTGGGCGACCCGGCGATGGACATGTGGAACCCGTCCCTGTGGATCCCCAGGATCAGCCGCCAGCTGACCTCGCTCCCGGCCGGGACGCCGGTGCTGGTGGACCGGATCGGCCTGGGCATGGCAGCCCGGCTCCGCGGCCATCCGGACAACTGGGCGCTCAGCCATCCGGTGGTCGGGGGCAGCCCCGAGCTCGAGTGGATCATCCACCGCCTGGACCAGAGGTACAGGCTGGTCCCCGTCCACCGCGGGCCGGGCGAATTCATCGTGGCTCATCTCCTCCGGCGTTCCGGAGCGGGCTGAGAATGGCACCTCTGGTCACAGGCGAGCGGGTGACAACTCGCGAAGGAGGATTCAACCCGAGCTTCCAGCGCCACCGGGCCGAGTACCGGCTGTGCGCTGGGCTGCTGGGCGACGGCCGGGTGCTCGATCTGGGCTGCGGGATCGGCCACTCCTGGACCGAGCTCTCGCCCCGGGAAACGGTGGGGGTGGATGTCGAAGCGGCCGCGCTCGCAGGGCAGGACCGGGAGACCCATCAGGCCGATATGCGGACGCTGCCGTTTGATCCGGCGAGTTTCGCCTCGGTGGTCTCGATTCAGTCGATCGAGCATGTACCGAATCCCGAGCGCGTGCTGGCTGAGGTGACGCGGGTGCTGAGTCCCGGCGGTCGGGCCATCTTCGTCACGCCCAACCGGCTCACGTTCGGCCGGCCGGATGAGATCATCGATCCCTACCACTACGTGGAGTACGACGCGCGCCAGCTCCGCGAGCTGTGCCGGGAGTCCTTTGACCAGGTGGAGATCCTGGGTCTGCAGGTGTCCGAGCGTTATCGCGCCATCCACGACGACGAGCGCCGGGAGCTCGATCGGCTGCTGGCCCTGGATCCCCTGCGGGCCCGCCGGCTGCTGCCCCGTCGTCTCCGCCAGCGGCTGTATGACCGCCGCCTCAGCCAGGACCGGCGGACGCCACGGGCGGCGGCGCTCGAGATTGGGCCCGAGGACTTCTGGCTGTCCGGAGAGGGCCTCGATCGGGCCATCGACCTGTTCGCCGTGTGCGACCTCGCGCCCGAGTGAGCGAGGCCATCGCCGCGCCGGCCGCCCCGGCCCCTGCGCCCAACCTCAGTCCGCCTCCGGGCAATCCTCGTTTCCCGCTGTTCGACGCGCTGCGAGCGATCGCGGCCGTGCTCGTATTCGCCAACCACACGATCACGAGTGTCTATCCCGTGGCGGGACACGGGACGCTGTACGTCTGGGCCGCCGAGCTGGGCCGTGAGGGCGTGGCCGTCTTCTTCCTGATCTCAGGCTTTCTGCTCTACCGCCCCTTCCTGGTGGCCCGCCAGGGTCGCGCGCAACTCCGGGTCCCCGCCTACGCCAGGCGGCGCTTCCTGCGCATCGTGCCCGCCTACTGGGCGGCACTGACGATCTTTATCGCGGCCGGGTTCGTCAGCGGAGTGACCGCTCACAACTGGTGGGTCTTCTATGCCTTCGGCCAGGTCTACAGCTCGACGCTGATCGGTCGCGGGATCGGCGTGGCCTGGACGCTGGGGGTCGAGGTCACGTTCTATGCGCTGCTGCCCGTGTTCGCCCTGGTGGCCGGGCGGCTCTCCCGATCGCGGTCGATGCGCGCCGACGTGCTGCTGCTGGTGATCCTGGCCGCGGCATCGCTGGCCTTCCGGGCCCACTACAGCTCATTCGTGGACGCAGAAAAGGTCTCGACGCTGGCCGGCACGTTCCTCTGGTTTGCCCTGGGGATGCTGCTGGCGATCGCCAGCGTCGCCCGCGAGGGTCGCCGGCCGTCGGCTCGCGCCGGCGGGTGGGTGGCCCTCTGGCCGGTGGCCAGCTGGTGTGGCGGCGCCCTGTTGTTCGTCCTGTCCTACGAGGTGGAGATCGGGAGGATCGGCCTGAGCGCGGGGGCCGCGTCGGTAACGATCCACGCGCTCTCTGGAGTGGCCGCCCTGTGCATCCTGCTCCCGGCGGTGTTCGCGCAGGAGGCCGGCGGGCTGGTCCAGGGCGTGCTCCGACTCCGGTGGCTGGCCTGGATCGGACTCGTCTCCTACGGCGTCTACCTGTACCACACGATCGTCATCGACCAGCTGAACAAGCTGTACGGCGGCGGCAGCACGAGCTGGCGCTACCCGGTCGTCACGGTGAGCGCGCTGATCGTGACGCTGGCCTGCGCCGGGGCCAGCTACTACGTGCTGGAGCGGCCGATGATGCTGCTGGGCCGGGGATCCCGGATCCGGCTGCGCCCGGCTCCCGGATGGCGAGGCCGCGTCAAGAGCTGAACTTCTTGGACCGCCAGGCACCGGTCCGGTGGAGCACCAGCCGGGCGGCGGTCACGAGCGTCTTGGCCCCGTACACGATCGACTGCCCGGCGGAGGCCGAGGACGCCTCCGGGAAGTAGCGGGTATTGGCCGGCACCTCGGCGATGCGAAAACCGAAGTGGACGGCCTGCATCACCATCTCCGAATCGAACACGAAGTCGATCGAATTGCGCAGGAACGGGACGGTCAGAAGGAGTCGGCGCGAATACGCCCGGTACCCCGTGTGCAGCTCGCTCAGCCGGGTCCCCAGGACCAGGTTCTCCACCTTGGTCAGGCCACGGTTGGCCAGGAACTTGTACCGAGGCATGCCCACGGCACGCCAGGTGCCGGGCCGCGTCAGCCGTGAACCGAGCACCATGTCCGCCTGGCCGTCGATGATCGGCTGCACCATCCGGGGGATCAACGATGGCTCGTACTGGCCGTCGGGGTGGAGCATCACCACGACGTCGGCACCACGCTGGAGCGCCTCCAGGTAGCACGTCTTCTGGTTGCCTCCGTAGCCGACGTTGTGGGGGTGCCAGATCAGGTGCAGCGGGAGGCGACGGGCCACGTCGAGCGTGCTGTCGGTTGAGCCGTCGTCGACCAGGATGATCTCGTCCACCACGTCGGTGGGGATGGCCGAGAACGTGGCCTCGAGCGTCCGCGCCGCGTTTCGAGCGGGCATCACCACGATCACCTTGGGCGGCCGTGTCCGACCCACCCCGTCCGAGGTGTCCTGCGGCCCCGCGAGAGATTCCTGCCGCCCCATGGCGCGACAAGCTTAGACGGACACGAGCCGGTGGCATCGCCGCCGGGGCCAGGGTGTAGCGTGGCCCCGTGCCCAATCGAGCCGCCTCGCCGCCGGATCAACCAGGCGAGGTGGATCTGCCACCCCAGGTCTCGATCTCGCTGCAGGACAGCTGCCTGAGCTATGTGCGTGACCGGCTGCGCCAGGTCATGTTCGAGTCCTACGCCGGCGTCCCGCTGGGCAAGTTCCCCGAGGACCTGCGGATGTACGAACACCTGCTGTGGGCCTCTGCAGCCAATGTCGTGTTGGAGATCGGGACAAACCAGGGCGGAAGTGCGCTGTGGTTCCGAGACCGCCTGGCCACCATGGCCCGCTACGGCCGTATCGCCGCCGGGGCGGTGATCTCAATCGACCTCGACGTGGAACCGGCCCGCCGTTGCCTGGAGTCGGTCCCCGACGACGACATCACGCTCGTGGAGGGTGACGTGCTCGACCCGCAGCTGCCCGCTCGCGTGAGCCGCCTCCTGCCAGCGGACGCCCGGTGCTTCGTGGTCGACGACTCGGCCCACACCTACCGGACGACCCGGGCGGCGCTGGAGGGGTTCGCCTCGCTGGTGGCCCCGGGCGGGTACTTCGTGGTCGAGGACGGGTGCGTCGACGTGGAGGAGCTGCGGGTGGCCGAGAGCTGGCCCCGCGGCGTGCTGCCCGCGCTCCGGGAGTGGCT
This sequence comes from Solirubrobacteraceae bacterium, assembly GCA_036490975.1. GTDB lineage: Bacteria > Actinomycetota > Thermoleophilia > Solirubrobacterales > Solirubrobacteraceae > Palsa-465. Next base: position 77,180 of record DASXCS010000018.1, on the reverse strand, counting down.
GGCCAGTCCGGCCGGATCACAGTTCGTCCAGCGCCCCGACCTGGAGCGCTACGGGGTCTCCTGCCACCCCGGCGGCTTTCTTCAACGGAGTCACTGAAAGGGCTCTAGGGCGGCGCCGTTTCAGCCGATACGCTCAACACGTGCGGGGCCGGCATCTGTTGACAATCATCGTCGCGCTCGGCGTGCTGGCAGCGCCGGCGGCCGGGCAGCGGCGTATGTCCGGGAGCGCTCCGGCCAGCGCCGGGCGGATCTCGCCGGGGTTCGTCGGGATGGATGCCGACGGCCCGATCTTCGCCCCGACGGTGAACTTCGACGCCCAGCTCGGCCGGATGGCCTCGCTCGGCGTGGGGCGGATGCGCGTGGCCTTCGACTGGAACAAGGCCCAGCCGTATCGGGCCTGGAAGGACGTCCCGGTCGCGCAGCGGGCCGACTTCGTCCAGGGACCCGGTGGAGTCCCCACAGACTTCGCCGCCACCGACCAGATCGTCGAGCAGGCGGCACACCATCACCTCGCCCTCCTGCCCGTGGTGATCTACCCGCCCTCCTGGGACGCCTCGCCCCGCGGCCGGCACGTGCAGCCGGTGCACGACGCACCGTACGGTGCCTACCTGAAGGCGCTGGTCCACCGCTATGGCCGGTCGGGCATGTTCTGGTCGGCCCATCGCTCGCTCCCCCGGGTACCGATCACGATGTGGCAGATCTGGAACGAACCCGATCTTCCGTACTTCTGGAGCAGCTCCCACTTCGCCCGGAGCTACGTGGCCCTGCTGCGGGTCGCCCACCGGGCGATCAAGCAGGCCGATCCCAAGGCCCAGGTCGTCCTGGCCTCATTGACGGGCGACTCGTGGCGGGGCCTGGGCACGATCTATGCGATCCACGGGGCGCGGAATCTGTTTGACGTCGTGGGGGAGAACACGTACGCCCCCACGCCCAAGCGCGTGATCTCTCTGCTCCATCACGTCCGCCTGGTCATGAGCCACAACCACGATGCCGGCAAGCCGCTGATCGATACGGAGGTCGGCTGGCCCGCGGCCAAGGGCAAGGCGACACTCGGCCTGGGGGTCGCCACGAATGAGGCGGGCCAGGCCTCCAAGCTGGCGCAGATGCTCCCGCTGCTGGCCGCGAACCGACGGTCCCTCGGCCTGGCCGGCTTCTACTACTACACGTGGATGTCCACCGACCAGGCCGGCTCGGCATCCCCGTTCAACTTCTCGGGCCTGCTCACGTACAGCGCCCACAATCACCACATCTCCGAGAAGCCCGCCTTCGCCACGTTCTCCCGGATTGTTCACAGCCTGGAGGGCGGCCGCTAGGACCACGGCTGAGCCGTCGGACCTGGTCCGGGCAACCGGCGGGCCGGGACCAGCAGGTGGCTAGACTCGCTGGTGCAGTGCGGGGCGTCAGGTCATTCATCGTTCTCGTCGCGCTTGCCTTCGGGGCGGCGGCGGGCTGCGGGGCCGCGGTGGCCAAGGTTCCCCAGGGATTCGTGGGGATGGCGGGCGACGGGCCGCTGTTCGATCCGCGGGTCAACCTGACCCAGCAGCTGGACAGGATGGTCGGCAGTGGGGTGGAGAAGCTGCGTGTGTCGTTCAACTGGGCCGACGCCCAGCCCTACAAGAGCTGGTCCGATGTCCCGGCCAGCCAGAGGTCGCGGTTCACAGATGTGGGCGGTGTTCCCACCGACTTCGGGGGCACCGACGAGGTCGTGAGCGCGGCCGCCTCGCACCAGCTATCCGTGCTTCCGGTCGTCCTGGCCGCCCCGCGCTGGGACGGCTCGCCCAAGGGCAACCATGTCCAGCCGGCTCGCGACAAGCCCTACGCGCGGTTTCTCACAGCGCTGGTGAAGCGGTACGGGCCGAACGGGAGCTTCTGGTCGGCCAATCCATCACTTCCGGTCTGGCCGATCCGGAGCTGGCAGATCTGGAACGAGCCCGAGCTCAACTTCTACTGGGACACGGCCAACTTCGCTCCCAGCTACGTCCGCCTGCTGCGGGCGGCCCACGGCGCCATCAAGAACGTCGATCCATCGGCCACCGTGGTGCTGGGCTCCCTGACCAACTTCGCCTGGAAGGACCTGCAGTCGATCTACAAGATCCGCGGAGCCCGGGACCTGTTTGACGCAGTCGGATCCAACCCCTACACGTCCAAGCCCGCCGGCGTCATCCGGATTCTGACCAACGTGCGCCGGGCGATGGACGGCCACGGCGACCGCTCCAAGCCGCTGATTGCCACCGAGGTGGGATGGCCGTCGGCGCTGGGCAAGACCAAGCAGAACTTTGGCTTCAACACCACCGAGCAGGGGGAGGCCAAGAAGCTGTCCCAGCTCCTGCCGATGCTGGCCAGCAACCGCAAGAGGCTGGGACTGTCGGCCTTCTATTACTACACATGGCTCTCGACCGACCAGCGGGGCGCTGTGTCCTGGGCCTTCTCAGGCCTGCTCCAGTTCAACTCCGGCCAGGGCACGGTGTCGACGAAGCCCGCCTTCGACGCGTTCCGGCGGACGGCGCTGAAGCTCGAGGGGTGTAGGAAGAAGACCTCGCCGCTCAGGTGCTCGTAGTCCGTCCGCGACCGCCGGCCGCCTGAGCACCCAGAGCCTGCGCGGCCTCGGCGATCAACTGAACGCAGGTGGCGGTCTGGAGCGCCGTCGAGTCGATCACGAGGTGGTAGAGCGAGGGATCGCCCAGGTCGGCCCGGTAGAGCAGGCGCGCGTACTCGGCGTGCGTACGGTCCAGGCGCTCCAGCGCGGCCTGTGCGCTGGCCTGGTCCAGGTTGCCCAGCCGCATGGCCTGCTCGATGCGGCGCTCGCGCGGTCCGTCGAGCCTGACCCGCAGGACCTTGGGTCGGTCGCGCAGGACGATCACCGATCCCCGGCCCAGGATCACGCCGGAGCCGGTCTCGGCCTGGCGCAGCAGCGCGTGCTCGGTGGCCCGCCGGAAATCCTCTGAGGTGAACGAGGACGGTGGGATCGGTGCCGGCACGCTCGCGTCCGTGTTGGTGAAGCCGCGGAGCAGCCGGTCGAGCCAGCTCGGGGCCGGCGCCTCCTCGTCGTGGGCTTCAGCGTCGTCCAGCGGCACGTCGAGCTCCTCGGCCACAGCCAGCGGGATCGCCCGGTCCACGAACGTCACGCCCAGCCGCTGGGCGAGCTCGGGCCCGATCACCGTTCCGCCCGCTCCGTAGGAGGCCGAGATCGCCACCAGGGTCATCGCCGGAGCACCTGCTCGGGCTGGCGGGAGCCGTCGAGGCCCGGGGCCGGTGGCTCGCTGGTGAGGGGCGCCGGTCCAGTTTCGGGCTCCGTCACGTCGTCGGCGTAGTGGTACTTGCCCCCCCGAAGCCACGAGGCTCCGGCGGCGACCAGGCAGGCCACGAATGAGAACGTGAACGCATACGAGAGCGCGCTGGAGAACGGCGAGCTCATCAGATGGGGAAAGAATCCCCGACCCGTGAGCACGGCGACCTGATGCCCGGCCAGGTGGGGCAGGAGCGGTCCCAGCAGCTGTTTGATCGGGTTGTAGCCCAGGAAGGCGGCAAACAGGCTCGAGACCGGGGGCAGGTGAGCGATCCTGACCGCCTGGGCCGCCGGCACCCCGTGGGCCTCCAGGCCCCCCTGGAGGCTGGTGGGCAGGCCCGATGACAGCCCGACGATCAGCAGCGAGAAGAACAGTCCGATCGACAGCACCATGGCCGAGTTCTGGAAGGTGGCGTTCATGCCGGCTCCGGCTCCCCGCTGGTGGGGCGGCAGGCTGTTCATGACCCCGGCCCGATTGGGGGAGGCGAACAGCCCCATCCCGATCCCGTTGAGCAGGAGCAGCGCCGCGAAGGCCACGTAGGAGAAGTCGACGGGGAGCTGCTCGAGCAGGATGAAGGAGATCGCGGCCAGGATCATCCCGCCGGTGGCAAACGGCCGCGCGCCGTACTTGTCCGAGAGAAAGCCCGACAGTGGGCCGGCGACCAGGAAGCCGGCGGTCAGCGGCAGCATGTAGACGCCCGCCCACAGCGGTGTCTGGGAGAAGCTGTACCCGTGCTGGGGCAGCCAGATCCCCTGGAGCCAGATGATCAGCACGAACTGGAGGCCGCCCCGGCCGATCGCCGACAGCAGCGTGGCCACGTTGCCGGCGGTGAAGGCCCTGATCCGGAACAGCCTCAGGTTGAACATCGGCTGGGACACCCGCGTCTCAATCACCGCGAACGCCGCCAGCACCAGGATGCCCCCGATCAGCTCGGCCAGCACCTTCGGGCTGGTCCAGCCCATCGTGTGGTGCCCGTAGGGCTGGATTCCGTACGTGATCCCAACCATGACCGCGATCAGGCCCACGGCGAAGGTCACGTTGCCCAACCAGTCGATCTTGGTGGGCCGGCGCTCGCTGACGTCAACCAGCTTGGTGTAGGCCCGGAATGTGCCCAGCAGGCCGAATGGCACCGAGACCAGAAACACCAACCGCCAGTCGACGGGCCCCAGCAGCCCGCCCAGGATCAAACCGAGAAACGAGCCGGCGATCGCGGCCACGCCGTTGATGCCGAGTGCGAGGCCGCGCTGGTTCTCGGGGAACGAGTCCGTGATGATCGCGCTCGAGTTGGCGAACAGCATCGCCCCGCCGACGCCCTGGCCGACGCGCATGCCGATCAGCCACAGGGCCCCAGCGCTCCCGGTCAGCGGAGTGACGGCCAGCAGGATTGAGAACACCGTGAACACGGCGAAGCCCAGGTTGTAGGTGCGTACCCGTCCGTACATGTCGCCCAGCCGTCCGAGGCTGACCACCAGGACCGCGGTCACGACGAGAAAGGACAGGATCATCCACAGCAGGTAGTTGGTGTTGCCCGGGGCGAGGGGGTTGATGTGGATGCCCCGGAAGATGTCGGGCAGCGCGATCAACAGGATCGACGAGTTGATCGTGGCCAGCAACATTCCGATCGTCGTGTTGGAGAGGACGATCCACTTGTAGTTGTGCGGCACGTCCGTGGCCGCGACCAGACGTCGCTTCTGCGGCGAGGCGGCGGGCATGATCGAGAGTTGCCCGGCGACTGTGTCCGCTAACCCGGGTGCGGTAGGTTGTCGGCGCAACCGACCGCTGGAGCTGCGCATGACGACCACGAACGAGACCATCGAGCTGTCTGATCTCCCCAACTGGGTGGGCAAGCACCTGGGCTATAGCGAGTGGCGCGAGATGACCCAGGACCGGGTCAACCAATTCGCCGACGCCACCGATGACCACCAGTTCATCCACGTCGACATCGAGCGGGCCAAGGAGACGCCCTTTGGCGGCACGATCGCCCACGGCTTCCTGACGCTGTCTCTGATCGTCCCCATCATGGGTGAGCTGTTCAGGGTCTCGGGAGTGAAGATGGGGGTCAACTACGGCCTGGACCGAGTGCGGTTCCCGGCTCCGTTGATGGTCGGCGCGCAGTTCCGGGGCGGTGCCGAGATCGTCGAGGTCACCGAGGTGCCCGGCGGGGTCCAGGTCAAGTCCAAGGTCACGGTCGAGGTCCAGGGCTCCGAGAAGCCGGCCTGCGTGGCCGAGACCCTGGTCCGGCTGTACGGCTGAGCCGATCGGCGGCGGCCGCGATGACACAGACCAGCCGCGAGATCCAGCTCGCCGCTCGTCCGAGTGGCGAGCCCAAGCCCGAGGACTTCCGGGTGGCTGCGGTCAACGTGCCCGATCCGGGTTCCGGGCAGGTGCTGGTTCGCAACCAGTGGATGTCGGTCGATCCGTACATGCGCGGACGGATGAACGACGTCCGGTCGTACGTGACTCCGTTCGCTCTGGGTGAGCCACTGCAGGGCGGAGCGGTGGGCGAGGTCGTGGCCTCGGGCGACGATCGATTCGCGGTCGGGCAGACGGTTCTGCACCAGTTGGGCTGGCGCGAGCTGGCGCTGGTGCCGGCCGACCAGGTTCGGGTCGTCGATCCTCAGATGGCGTCGCCCTCCGCCTACCTGGGCGTGCTGGGCATGCCGGGGCTGACCGCGTATGTGGGGTTGCTCGACATCGCCGCGCTGCGCGACGGGGACACGGTGTTCGTGTCCGCGGCCGCCGGGGCCGTGGGGTCAATGGTGGGCCAGATCGCCCGGCTCCGGGGCTCCCAGGTGATCGGGAGCGCAGGCTCGGCCGAGAAGGTGGCCTACCTGAAGGACGAGCTCGGTTTCAACCAGGCCTTCAACTACAAGGACGGGGACGTGCACACGTTGCTGGCCCAGGCCGCCCCGGACGGCATCGACGTGTACTTCGACAACGTGGGAGGAGACCATCTTGAGGCGGCGATCTTCGCCCTGCACGACTTCGGCCGGGTGGCCCTGTGCGGCGCGATCTCCATGTACAACGCCACCACCCCGCCGTCGGGGCCGCGGAACCTGGCTCTGTCCGTGGCCCGCCGGCTGAACCTGCGGGGCTTCATCGTCACCGACCACTCGGGCCGCTTCCCGGACTTCGTGCGCGAGGTGGGCGGCTGGCTGGCCGCGGGCGAGATCAAGCACCGCGAGACCGTGGTCGAGGGGATCGAGAATGCCCCCGCCGCCTTCATCGGCCTGCTCCGGGGCGAGAACGTGGGCAAGATGGTGGTGAAGCTGGGCTAGCGGGCCTGGTTGGTTCGCAACCAGGGCTCCGGGCAGTGGGTTAAGAACCTACCCCGAGGTGCCGATAGGAAGCCCGGAATGTGCGGCCTCCTGGCGCCGGGTTGTAGGCGCAAAATCTCCTGCATATGAAGGACGAAAGCCAGCTCCCTGGTAGTTTCCTTCCGCACAAGGCTCGGGAGGTGCCTGATCCATCACGCTGGCGTAAGCCGGCGCAGGCAGCACCTTGGGGCTCGAAATGAAGACCGCTCAGGACATCCGACAGGCGGCCGGTGGCCGGGCACCGATGCGGGCCGGCTCCTCTGAGCGCCCGCGCAGCGGTGACCGGTTGGATCACCTGCTGGCCGCCGACCGGGTGATCCGGGACCTGGCCGTCGGCCCGGATGACGTGACCGCGGTCCTCGACGCTCGAGGCGTGATCGTCTCGGTGTCGTCGAACTGCGCGCAGCTGCTGGGCTTCCAGAGCGAGGAGCTTGTCGGCACGTACGCCCACGCGCTGCTGCATCCGGACGATCTCCGATCGCTGGAGCCGGCCTCGCAGGCGTTCTCCAATGGGCTGACGGATCACCTGCATTCGGTCCAGCGCATGCACCACAAGGATGAGGGCTACGCGCTTGTGGAGACGACGGTCCGCTCCACCGGCGCCTCGATCTCCAACCAGCCGGCCGGCGCGATCGTCGTTGCCCGGGCGCCCGAGGCGGCGGCCCGGCCGCCCGAGCGGCCGATGGTCTCATTCGCTCCGGCCGCCATCGGTACCGCGTATGCGTGGGTGATCGAGGGCTCAGGACGGGCCGTGGTCGCCTCTGCGGACCCGGTCTTCGCCTCGCTCCTGGGCAGCACCACGGCTGGCCTGGTCGGGCGCCCGCTGGAGGAGCTAACCGACCCGGAGGCGTCGGCCGTCGGACAGGCCCGCCTGGAAGCGCTGATCGATGGATCCAGTGCCAGCTACCAGGTTGAGCGACAGGCTCATGGAACTGCGGCCTCGGTCGAGCTGACAGTGTCGCTCCTGCCGCTGCCCGACAAGCCCGGGCAGACGGCGGTCATCCAGGCCCGCGACGTGACCCGCCAGCGCGTGGCCGAGCAGGCGGCGCGGGAATCCCTGTCTGAGCTCCAGCGGTCAAACCGCGAGCTTGAGGCGTTCGCCTCGGTGGCCGCTCACGACCTGGCCGCACCGCTTCGGGTGGTCGTGGGCTACGCCGAGATGCTGGCCGCGGACGACAGCCAGTTCAGTCCTCAGATCGCCGAGCTGCTGGACAAGGTGGCCAGCACCAGCCGGCGGATGCAGGCGCAGGTAGACGGGCTCATGGCCCTGGCCCGAGTGGAGAGCGAGGAGCTGACCTGCGACCGCTACGACATCCGGACGCTTGTCCAGGAGGCCCTGACTCCACTTCAGGACGAGCTCGAGCGGAGCGCAGCAACGGTTGACGTCGGCGCGATGCCAATGGCCGTGGCCAACGCAACCGGGGTGGTCCAGGTGTTCGGGAATCTCCTCTCCAACGCCTTGAAGTACGGCGGCAGGCGCCCGAGCGTGACGGTGGAGGCGATTCGCGCCTCCGGCGCCTGGCAGTTCACCGTGGCCGACCGAGGAGTCGGGCTGCCCGAGGGCGATGAGGGGCAGCTGTTCGAGCTGTTCGAACGCGGCAGCGGAACCAATCCCATTCCCGGCGCCGGCATCGGGCTGGCCGTGTGCCGCCGGATCGTCGAGCGGCACGGCGGGCGGATCTGGTGCAGCCGTCGGGCCGGAGGGGGCACCGAGTTCCACTTCACCCTGCCCGACCGGACCCCCGACCCTGGCGGCTGCGCATGACCGCGCCCGACCGACGTCTGTCAAGCGTGCCGGGCGGCGCCGAGCCACTCGCCCCCGGGCCTGGGCAGGAGCGACGGATCCGAGCGATTGTCGTCGACGACGATCCGGACATTCGCCGGGCGGTCAATGACGCGCTCCAGAAATCTGGCGTGGTCGTGATCGCTCAGGCCAGCGACGGGCGGGAGGGCGTCGAACTGGCCTGGCACTACAAGCCCGACGTGGTCGTGCTGGACGTGTTCATGCCCGGCGTCGACGGTGTGACGGCGATGCAGCGCATTCATGAGCGGCTTCCCGACGCCAGCTGCATCATGCTCTCGGTCTCATCCGATCCCGAACTGGGGGTTCTGGCCCTACGCGCGGGTGCGGCCGGCTTCCTGACCAAGGGAGCGATCAGCCCGGCCAGCCTGGCTCGGATCATCCGGGGGGCACTCGACGGCGAGGTGGCGGCGTCCCCCAAGCTCGTGGCCGACGTCGTGGCGGAACTCAGGCGGGTTCCCCAGGGCGGGATCGGCATGCGCCCCGTGCGGAGCATTCTGACCGCTCGCGAGTGGGAGGTCCTGGATCTCATCTCGTTGGGGCGCAGCACCCGGCAAATCGCCGATGAGCTGGTGCTGTCAAGCGAAACCGTCCGCACCCACGTCAAGAACCTGATGCGCAAGCTCGGGGCCAGCTCGCGCCGTGAGGCGATCGAGCTCGGAGCCCACGAGCGGCAGTCTGCCGAATCGGCGGAGCAGGTTCAGAGGCCTCTGGTCCTGCCGGGACGTCACTGAGCCGACGCCCGCTGGGGTCCGTCGACCCCGTCAGAACCTGAGCGCCCCGTCGGGTAGCTCAACGCCCGGGAACAGCCGCGCCCCCGCGCTGAGCACATTGCCCGCGCCCAGCTTCACCCCCTGCCCCACCACCGCCCCGGACTCGATCACGCACTGGTCACCAATCGTCACCGAGGGACCGATGATGGCCGAGCGGATCCGGACACCGCTGCCCACGGTCGACCCGTCGAGCACGACGGCGTCCTCGATGTGGCTGCCCGGTCCCACGCTGACGTTCCGTCCCAGCACGGCCCGTCCACCGACCGTCGCCGAGGCCGCGACAGCCCCGCCCTGGCCAATGATGACTGGCGCCACGGCGCGGCCCTCCAGCGCGACCCCGTCGGCCAGCACCCCCCGAGCTCCCTCCAGTGCATCACCGACGTCGGTGGCCACGTTTCCCTCCAGGATGTCGAACGTCCCCTGGAGGTAGCGCCCGGGGGTCCCGATATCGATCCAATAGCCATCTGAGGCGAACCCGAACAATCCCTGTCCGACGAGTTTGGGGAACACGTCGCGCTCAATTGAGATGTTGCTTCCGGGCGCAGGCATCTGCTCCAGGATCGATCGGTCCAGGATGTACGCCCCGGCGTTGACCAGGTTGGTGTCAATCTGGTCCGGGCTCGGCTTCTCCAGGAATTCGCTCACCGAGTGATCGGGGTGGCGCCGGACCAGGCCGTAGGCCGAGGGGTCATCCACCCCGATCAGGGCGATCGTGGCCCTGGCGCCGGTGGCGTCGTGCTGGGCCAGCTGGGCGGTCAGGTCGATGTCGGTCAGGACGTCGCCGTTGAGCATGAAGAAACGCTCGGCCAGCAGGTCCCCGGCAAACCGCAGCGCCCCGCCGGTCCCGAGCGGGACGGGCTCCTCCACGTAGCGGATCGGGATGCCCAGCCGCTCGCCCGTGCCCAGCACCTCCCGGACGCCATCGGCCAGAAACCCACACGACAGGATGACCTCGTCCACCTCATGCCTGCGCAGCCAGCTGATCATCAGCTCCAGGTGCGGGCGGTTGGCCAGCGGGACCACCGGCTTGGGCATGGTCGAGGTGATCGGGCGCAGTCGAGTGCCCTCTCCGCCGGCCAGGATCAGAGCTTGCATCGAGCGGCAAGCTACAGCTCTGACCGGGCGCAGGCCGGCATGGTGCCTGGATGCGCCTGGGGTGGGGGTGGGGAGGAAATCCACCCTTTCCCGGTCGCTCAAACCTCCAGAATCCAGTGTCCTGCAAGGATGCAAAACGTCGGAGGGCGTGCCAGTGGACAGGGCGCGTGTGGGTTAGTTGGTAAGGATGCGACGGCTACTGTCGGTCAGTTACGGTGTTCGCGCTGCGCATGATGCGCCGTGGGTTGCCGCCGACGGAGGAGATCGACGTGCCTGACATCCGTGAGACGATGGCCCAGCTCGACCGCAGGCTGGCTGACCTCAGGCATCAGATCAACGACCTGGTCACCGAGCCGGAGCCGTCTCCGCCGCCGCCCCCGCCGGCCCGCAGTTCGCTGCCGCTGCCCACGGCGCCCGAAATTGAGCGGGCGGCGTACGACGAGTCTCAGCCCGGTCAAGCAGCAGCGGGTCCTCGGCCGGCCCCGGTCCAGGCGGCCTCCGGGGTCGTGGACCAGCTTGGCGCACAGATCAAGCAGTTGCTGACGCTCCGCGAGCGACTGCTGAACGACGCCGAGCAGCTGCTGGCGGGCTACGAGCGCCAGCTTCGTGAGCTTGAGGCCCTTGACGTCTCCGGGGTGGAGGCGGCGCTGCGCGCCCTGCTGCCGGCGCCCGGGCTCGGTGAGGCGGGCCCCGGGACCTCCGAGCTCCCGTCACGCCCCGCCTTCTTCGATGGGGTCATGACGATCACGGCGGCGGGGGTCCATCGGCTCCAGACGATCCAGGTCCTGGAGGACTCGCTGTCGCGAGTCCGCCACGTCGAGCGGGTCTACATCCGGCGCTGGCACGCCGGCCAGCTCCTGTTCGAGCTCACTCTCTCAGCCGGCGTGGAGTTGCTCGGGGAGCTCAATCGCGTGCTGCCGTTTCCGTTCGGCGTGCAGTCCGCCACCGGTCAGGAGATCGGGATCACGCTGGAGGGCGAGCGATGACCGAGTCCGAACGGATCGCGCTCACGCTGGCGCTGGACAGCGGCCTGCCGTATGCCGGACTGCGCGACGTCACCCCCGATCCCAGCCTGCTCGTCTACCTGCCGGCAGCGCTTGTGCGGACGGCCGACCTGGTCCCGCTGAGCCTGGAGGACAACATGCTTCGGCTGGCCTGCGCCTCGCCGGACGTTGACCTGGAGGCGGTCCGGTCCCGTTTCCCGCGGATGGCCCTGGAGGTGAGCCTGTCGGGCGTGGATGAGATCCGGAACCTGCGAGCCGCCCTGAGCGAGGCCGCCACATGAGCCCGTCCAGGATCGCGGCCAGCCGACAGCTGGCCGACCACGCCGGAGTTCGGTTCGTGACGCTCGAGCCCACGCCGGATGCGCAGGACGCCTACTGTCCCGTGGATCCCGCGGCCAGAACGCTGCTATCCCCCCAGCTCTGCCGGCAGCTTGGCCTGCTGCCAATCGCTGTGGAGGACGGGACGGTCCTGATCGCCTCGGCCGAGCCGGTCCAGTATCTGCCCTACGAGGTGGCCGCGGCGCTGGGAGGGCGCCCGGTGAGCTTCGTCGTGACTCCGTCCGACCAGCTGGCCCGGGCGATCAAGGCGCCGGCTCCTTCTGCCGCGCGGCGCAAGGAGGCGCAGTCGTGAGCACCCCTGAACATGAGCCGCTGGCGGCGGCGGTGGCCAGCCAGATCGAGGCCGTGGTGGCCGCGGCCGAGCAGGCGGCCAACGAGTTCCGGCGCCAGGTGGAGACCTCGGCCAAGGAGCAGGCCGAGCGGACTCGCCAGGCGGCCGAGGCCGATGCACGGCGGATCCGTCAGGAGGCGGCCTCATGGGCGGCCGAATACCTGGCCGACTCCAAGCGGATCATCGACGAGTTCACGGCCGACCGGGTGTCCCGGATCTCGGCGCTGACCGACGAGCTGATCCAGGGCGCCGAGTCAATGCAGCGCCGGTTCAGCGAAGCCCAGAACGTCAGACGCCAGCTGTATGACCTGATCTCATCGCTGGGGGCCGTGGCCGAGGCGATCGCCCTGGAGGCTCAGGTGGCGATGCCGACGCTCCCCCGGATCGCCGATTCCGACGGTGAGGAGTCCGACGGGGAATCCGCGGATACGCCCGGCGCGCAGTCGGAAGCCTGAGCTTCCCGCAGGCGCTCGGCCAGCCGGCTGTGACGCCGACCCGTGTCAGGTGTCCCCGCGGCCCGGGCCACGGCCTGCGCCGTGCCCACGATCACCGTGGTCAGGCGCGCCCGCGTGATCGCCGTGTAGAGCATCTCGCGGCGCATGAAGAACGAGCCCCCGGCCGGGTGGGCCACGATCACGGCCACAGGCAGCTCGACTCCCTGGCCTCGATGTACCGAGCAGGCGTACCCGAGCCTCAGTCGGTCTGCCTGCTCGGCCGGAACCCTGAACACCGCGCCCTCAGCGCTCAGGATCAGGGCCGCCTCGCTGGGGTCATCCTGGCCTGACACCTCATCCTCGAGCGTGAGCAGCGTCCCGTTCATCAGTCCCAGGTCATGCAGGTTGCGCCCGGTCAACATCACCTTGTCGCCGATGCGCAGCCGACCCCCGGCCACCGGTCGTCCGCTCGGATTGAGCTCCTCGCGCAGGGCGTGGTTGAGCGCATCGATCCCCAGCTCCCCTCTGTACACCGGAGCGAAGACCTGGATGTCGCGCACCGGGTCCAGGTCAAAGTGCGAGGGCAGCCGCCGACAGACGAGCGAGACGATCTCCTGGGCGGCGGCCTGGGGATCCTGCCGGGCCACCAGAAACAGGTCTCGCCGCATTCCGGGGCCGGGTGCGAAGTCCGGCGCGTGGCCACGCCGGATGGCGTGGGCCCCCTGCACGATCATGCTCCCGGCGGCCTGGCGGAAGATGTGACTCAGCCGGGCCGTGGGGACCGCCGGAGACTCCACCAGCTCGGCGAACGGCTTGCCCGCCCCGACCGGAGCGAGCTGGTCGGCGTCCCCGACCAAAACCACGTGGGTATCCGAGCCGACCGCTCGGAGCAGCGCCACCATCAGCTCGAGGTTGGCCATCGAGCTCTCGTCCACGATCAGCAGGTCGCACAGCAGCGGGTCGTGGTGGTCGTGGAGCGGTCCCTCACCGGGGATCCATCCCAGCGCAGAATGCACCGTCTGAGCCCGAAGCCCGCTGGCCTCCCTCATGCGCACGGCCGCTCGGCCCGTCGGGGCGACGAGTAGGACCCGGGCGCCGGCCTGGCCCGCTGCCTCGGCGATCGCCTTGATCGAGGCCGTCTTGCCGGTCCCCGGGCCGCCGGTGATGAGCGACAGGCGGTGGCGCAGCGCGGCCCTGACCCCGGCCTGCTGCTCGTCGGTCAGTGCCTCCCCGCTCGCCGGCTCGACGTCGCCCGCACCCCTCAGCCTCTCCGCCGTGGTCAGTGCGAGCAGCTCTGTCACCCGCTCGGCCAGCTCCTGCTCCAGCTCGGCCGTCGGGCGGCGATACACCCAGGGGCCCTCCTGCACCAGCTCCCCCGCCCGGAGCAGTGGGTCGAGCGCCGCTCCGGTCACCTCGACGTCCAGGAGCCGAGCGAGCTCGGTCACGAGCGTCCGGGCGGGCAGGCAGGTGCTGCCTCCCCGCTCGGCCTCGACCAGCAGATGGAGGGCGCCGGCCCGAGCCCGCTCGGGATCCTCGGGTGCGCATCCCAGTCCGCGCGCGATCCGGTCGGCGATCGCGAATCCGACTCCGAACACGCTGGTCAGCTCGTACGGCCGGTCGCGCACCATCCGGGTGGCTGCGTCGCCGTACGCCTGAACGAGCCGGCGGGTCAGGTAGGCCAGGCCGTGGGGAGCCAGCAGCATGTGGAGGTTGCGCTGGGCCCGGAGCTCCTCCCAGGAGCTCACCGCCTCAGCCAGCGCCCGCCGGGACAACCCCGCTGCCGCCAGGGCACGACCCGGATCGTCGTCGATCGCCCTGAGCGCGTTCGGCGCCCCGAAATGGGCTATCAGCCGCTCGGCTCGTCTGGGACCGATGTGCTTGACGGCGCGCAGAAAAGTGGCCAGTGATTCGGGGTCGTCCGGATCCAGCGGCTCCGCCTGGGTCACCTTGACCTGCATGCCGTAGCGGGGATCCTCGACCCAGCTGCCCATGACCCGGGCGCGTTCTCCCTGGCGCAGGTGGGCCAGCGGCCCAACCAGGGTTATCTCGTCTCCGTCGGCCGCGGTGGCCGCCAGCACGGCCCACCCTGCCTCCTCGTCGCGGTAGCGAAACCGCTGCGCCGTGACCTCGTCGTCGAAACTCTCACGGTGAAGCGCGTCCGACACGGAGGTGACATTAGTCCCGCCGGTGGCCGGGACGGGTACGGTAATCACAGACATGTCACAAAGCGCGTCCGAAACGTGGACGCGTCGGTTTGCTTTCAGAGGAGCTCGCTGTGAACGGTCCGACCGAACTCAACCGGCGCCGGCTGCTGATCGGAGCGGCGGTAGGGCTGGCCGCGCTGGGCGGGCTGTATTTCCTGATCCCCAAGCTGGCCGGGCTGAACCAGACGTGGGGCCAGCTCAAGCACGGCGACCCGGTGATGCTGGCCGTGGCCGCGGTCTTGGAGCTGGGCTCGATCTGTGGCTATGCGGTTCTGTTCGCCACCGTCTTTGGCCGTGACGCACCCCGGATCAACTGGCGGGCCGCGATCCAGATCCCGCTGGCCGGGATTGCGGCCATCAGACTCCTGGCGGCAGCCGGGGCGGGTGGGGTGGCGGTCACGGCGTGGGCGCTTCATCGGGCCGGCATGTCGCCGGGCCTGATCGCCTGCCGGATGGTGGCCAGCTACGTGATCCAGTACTTCATCTACCTGGCGGCGCTGGTGGGGTGTGGGCTGGGGCTGCACTACGGCCTGTTCGCCGGTGGCGGCCCGGTGGAGCTGACGCTCCTGCCGGCCCTGCTCAGCGTCGCTGCGATCGTGCTCGTGGCCAGCATGGCCTTCGTGCCGGGGGACTTCCGCCGCAGGCTGGAGGGCCTGTCCCGCCGTCGGGGCCGGGTGGGCCGGCTGGCGGCGCGCCTGGCCTCAGCGCCGGAGGTCCTGGGATCGGGCGTCCGGACGGCCATCGCGCTGTTTAGGCAGGGCAGGGTCGGAGTGCTGGGAGGGTTCATCTACTGGGGCTGTGACATCGCGGTGCTGGGCCTGTGTTTCAGGGCATTCGGGAGTGTCGTTCCGCTGGCCGTCCTGATCATGGGCTACTTCCTGGGCACGCTCGGCAGTCTGCTCCCGCTGCCGGGTGGCATCGGCGGGGTGGAGGGCGGCATGATCGGCGCGTTTGTGGCCTTTGGTCTCCCCGGTGGGCGGGCCGTCGTGGCGGTCCTGGCCTACCGCGCGATCAGCTTTTGGCTGCCCACGCTCCCGGGGATCGGCGGCTACCTGAGCCTCCGCAAGACGGTCAGGGCGTGGCAGGCGGATGACGAGCAGGCGGGGCTGGAGAGGCGTCCCGGTGCCCCTGACTCGGTCGTGGTGGCGCAGCCCAAATGAGCCGCGCACCCGACAACCCCCCCGGCGTCGGCCAGCTCATCTGGCGGCTGATCTGGAGCTTCATCCGCTGGCTCTCCCACCTGATCCGGGGCGAGGTGGTCCGCCGGGTGGGCGGTCCGGCCCGGGCGCGGGTGATCGTGCTCTTTGCCGCCGTTCTGGCCCTCAATGGCGCCGACACCGCCACGGTCGGGGCGGTGGCGCCTCAGCTCGAATCGGCCCTGAGGATCGGCGACGCCAAGATCGGGCTTCTCAGCGCGGTGTCGCTGCTCGTGGGAGCGGTGTTCACGATTCCCGTGGGGCTGTTCGTGGACCGGGCTCGCCGCATGCCGCTGCTGGCCCTCAGCATCGTCCTCTGGAGCCTGGCCTCGCTGACGAGCGCCTTCGCCGGCAGCTACTCGGGGCTGCTGCTCACTCGCCTGGCCCTGGGTGCGGTGGCCGCCACGGCGGGGCCGGCCATCGCCTCGCTAACCGGCGACTACTTCCCCGCCAAGGAGCGCGGGCGGGTGTACGCCTACATCCTGGGCGGAGAGGTCGCGGGCACCGCCGTGGGCTTCATCGTCAGCGGCTCGGTGGCCAGCCTGATCGACTGGCGGGTCGCGTTTGTCATCTTGGCGGTCCCTGGGTTCTTCCTGGCCCGGGAGCTCTGGCGCACCGTGCCCGAACCCCTTCGGGGAGGGCAGAGTCGCCTGGAGCCGGGAGTGCTGGATCTGGGGCAGGCCGTCGACGCCGCCCGGCGGCGGGCCAGCGCCCAGAGCACCGATGCTTCCCAGGAGCCCGAGGAGATTCATGAGGACGAGCTCGCCCAGAAGGCGGCCGAGGCCCAGGGTGCCCGACCGAATCCCAAGCTTGTCCTCAGCGAGGACCCCCAACACATGGGGCTGGTGCCGGCGATCAAGTACCTGCTGCGGATTCCCAGCAACGTCCTGATGATCATCGGCTCCTCGCTGGGCTACTTCTTCTTCTCCGGCCTCCAGACGTTCGCTCTGAAGTTCGTCGTCAGCCACTACAAGGTCGGTCAGGCCACGGCCGAGTTGGCGCTGGCGTTGCTCGTCGGAGGGGCGTTGGTCGGCACGCTGGCCAGCGGCCGCATCACCGACATGATGCTCCGCCGGGGCAACCTTTCGGCTCGCGTGGTCGTGCCCGCAGCGTGTTACGTCGGCGCCGCCGTCCTGCTGATTCCCGGCTTCATCTCCAGCAGCCTCACCCCGGCCCTGTGGTTTGACGTGGCCGGGGCCGCGCTCATCTCGGCCGCGAATCCGCCGCTTCAGGCGGCGCGCCTGGACATCGTGCCCGCGGGGCTGTGGGGTCGGGCGGAGAGCGTGCGCACGTTCGTCCGCTCCATCGCCCAGGGAGTGGCGCCACTCCTGTTCGGGGGCGTGAGCGGCCTGGTGGCTGGTTTCGCGGTTCACCAGGCGCCGATCGGGACCAAGCACGTCTTTCATAGTTCGACGCCGTCCGGAACCGGGCTCGGGTTAGAGGTGGCCTTCCTGGTCATGCTGGTCTCGCTGGTGGCCGCAGGCGTTGTCCTGTACCGGGCTCGGGCCAGCTACCCAAGCGACGTGGCCACGGCGGCCGCCTCGCGCCAGGCCGCCAGGCCGCCGGCCCCCACCGAGCCCGAGCCGGGACCCCCGCCGCGGACCTCGGAACCTGACGGCGCACCGACTCAGGCGTATCCGGTCGCTCCTCGGGAGCGTGGCGGCTGGCCCAGGCGGCCTGGCGAGGATCCAAACCCGCCGGGTTGAAAAGAGTCCAACCATGTCCCCCGAAACGGCGCCGAGGCGCTACCGTCCTGCCTGTTTGACACGCTTGCGAGCACTTCTGGCCGCCCAGTAGGCTCGCTGAGCCGGGCCGGGAGGGCCTGCTGGTAGGGGCCGTGGAAGTTCCGTGGCTGCCCAGGGCGCACAACCAAATGACCACCGCTAGCGATATCGCTTCCGACTTCTCCTCGTTCGCGATCGGTTTTGACCACCATGATCGCGAACGCCTGCACGGGCTGATCGACCAGATCCTCGACTCCGAGCGCTGGAGCGAGGCCGAGCTGGTGGGGCGGTTCGAGTCGGCCTGGGAGGAGTGGAACGGAGCCGCCGCGGTGGCGGCCTCCAGCTGGGCCGGAGGGGCGCTGGCGGCGCTCTCATTCGCTGAGGTCAGGGGTGCCACCGTCCTGTGCCCGTCCAACACATTCATGGCCACGCCGCTGGCCGCCCTTCATGCTGGGGCCAAGGTCGAGTTCGTGGACTGCAACCGGCACGACCTTTGCATGTCCCTGGAGCACTTCCAGGCTCAGGCCGAGCGGCACCGGCCCCGCGCCGCCATCCTGGTGCATATCGGCGGCCACATCGCCTTTGAGGTGCAGGAGATTGCCGCCTACTGCCGGGACAACGACATCTTTCTGATCGAGGACTGCGCCCACGCCCACGGCGCGTCATGGGACGGACGCCGGGCCGGCACGTGGGGCGATGCGGGGATCTATTCCCTGTACGCGACCAAGACGATCTCAACCGGGGAGGGGGGCGTGCTCGTCTCCCGGCGCCCCGAGGTGGTCGAGCATGCTCGGGCGTTTCGCAACTACGGCAAGCCCGACCATGCGGTGGCCGGTCTGAACTTCCGGATGAGCGAATTCACGGCCGCCCTGGGGCTGATCCAGATCGAGCGTCTGGAGGAGATCGTGTCCTGGAAGAACCAGGTCGCTCGGGACCACCTCCACCCGATCCATCCCGCCCGCCTGACCCTTCCCGACGGGATGGTGTCGGGCCTTTACAAGTACATCGTGTTCGACTGGCTCGAGCGCTCGACGGGGCGCGTCTACGACGAGTCGTGCCACCGGATCATGGGTCATGATGTACGGCTGCCGAACACGGATTGGGTCGCTCGCAACCACTCATGCGTTCCCCTCTACTACCGTCCAGCCTCGGACAGGTGAGACCGTGAGGGTCCTGGTCACCGGTGGCTCGGGGTTCATCGGCTCGCACGTCGTTGATCGGCTGCTGGCCCATGGCCACCAGCCGGTGATCTACGACCTCCGACCCTCGCCCTGGCACCAGCCCGTCACGGTCGACACCGTGCTGGGCTCGATCACCGACCGCGAGGCCCTGGAGCGAGCGCTGCACAGCTGCGACGCGGTGGCTCACCTGGCCGCGGTGGCCGACGTCAACGACGTCCACGCCGAGCCCGAAGATGCCGAGCGGGTCAACGCCCGGGGCACGGTGGCCGTCCTGGAGGCGGCGCGCCGGGCCGGCGTCAAGCGGATCGTCTACGCATCAACGATCTGGGTCTACTCCGACTGCGTCCCGGACGCAGTGGATGAGGACACCCTGTTGCCGGCCCCGAGCCACCTGTACACGAGCACCAAGCTGGCCGGTGAGCTCTACTGCAAGGCCTACCAGGAGCTGTACGGGATCGACTTCACGATCCTGCGGTTCGGCATCCCCTATGGACCTCGGGCCCGCGAGGCGGCGGTGATCCCCGCCTTCGTCGGCAAGGCGCTGCGCGGCGAGCCGCTCACGCTGGCCGGTGACGGCAGCCAGTCGCGCCGCTTTGTCTACGTGGAGGACTTGGCCGAGGGGGTGGCCGTCTCGCTGGCCGAAGTGGCGACGAACCGGGTCTACAACCTGGCCAGTGACGAGAGCGTCACGATCAGGCAGATCGCCGAGAACGTCAAGGCGATTCTGGGCCAGGTGGAGATCGTCTACACGGAGGCTCGGGCGGGCGACTTCGGCGGCAAGGTGGTGTGCAGCAACCGCGCCGAGCGCGAGCTGGGCTGGACGGCGGCCACTCCGTTCACAGAGGGAGTGCGCAGGTACGTCGACTGGCGCCTGGAGCACGAAAAGCGCAAGACCGAGCTGGAGGAGCGGGCGGTGATACCGGCCGGCGAACCGGATGCCGAGGCCAAGCCTCGCCAGGTGCTGATCATCTCGGCCGATATCGGCGAGGGCCACGACCTTCCCGCTCGCGCGGTCGCCAGGGAACTGAAGGACGAGGATCCTGACGCCCAGGTCTCGATCGTCAATGGCCTCCCGGCCATGGGCACATTGGTCACCAAGACGCTGCGAGAGAACTCGGCCTTCATGTTCCGCTGGGTCCCATGGTGGTTCGACTTCCAATACAGGCTGTTCATGAACTTCCCGCCCGTCAGATGGGCGGCGTCGCGCCTGTTGTGGATGTTCGGCCGCCGCGGTCTGATGCGTCTGATCAGGGCCCACGACCCGGATCTGATCCTGTCCACATACCCCGGAGTCACCTCTCTGCTCGGCCAGCTTCGCCGCCGCGGGCGCCTGGACGTTCCGTGCTACTCCTCGATCACCGATCTGGCCGGGCTGCGCTTCTGGGCCCACCCCGGGATCGACATGCACTTCATCACCCATCCCGAGTCGGCCGAGGAGGTGGAGCGGATCGCGGGTCCGCACAGCGTCGCCTGGGCCAAGCCGCCGACCGCGCCGGCCTTCCTGGCCGCGCGCTCGCGGCCCGACGCCCGGCGGGCTCTCGGGCTGCCCGCCGCCGGCAAGGTCATCGCGGTTTCGGGCGGAGGCTGGGGAGTGGGAGACCTGGCTGGGGCGACCCGAGCCGCGCTGCAGGTGCCCGACGCGATCGTCCTGTGCCTGTGCGGCCGCAATGACAAGACCCGGGCCCGCGTGGCGAAGCGGTTTGGCGATGAGCCGCGGTTGCGGCTGATGGGCTTCACCGACCGGATGGGGGACGTGCTCGCGGCCAGCGATGCGCTGATCCACTCCAGCGCGGGGCTGACGGTGCTGGAGGCCATCATCCGGGGCTGCCCCGTGATCTCCTACGGCTTCGGGTACGGGCATGTCCGGGCCAGCAACCGGGCGCTGGTGCGATTCGGCCTGGCCCAGGTGGCCCGCTCCCGGGACGATCTGCCCCCGGCCCTGGACAGGGCGCTGGCCCACCGCCCGGACCCGGATTCGTCATTTGCCCGCCGCCCATCCACCGCCTCGCTGATGCTGTCCAATGAGCGTCGCGCGATCCCGATGGCCCGCTGGCGCCTGCGGTTGGGCCGGACGCTGACCGGTACCGCGGCGACGGTCCTGGTGGCCGCCTGGATGCTGACCGCCGGTGCCTCCTACAAGCTGATGTCTCACTTCGTCCACATGCGCCCCGTCACCTCCGTTCTCACGAGTCGGCCCGAGGTCGGGCTGCTCGTCGATGCGCCCGCGACGGAGATCTCGGCGCTGGCCTCCACCCTGCGCCGGCGAGGCGTCGAGGCGTCATTCGCCGTCAACCGTGCGCCCACGGCGTCGGAGCTGCACGTCCTCTTACCCGGGGATCAGGCCATCCCCCGCCTGGGGGGCGGCGGTCTGGTGCGCTGGCTTGAGACCGGCGACCAGCTCCACCGATTGACGGCGCCGCTAGGCGGGTACCGCAATCACGACTTCATCTACGCCTCGAGCGGCCCCAGCTTCGGTCAGTGGTTGCTGGCCCACGGCGCAGGTGGGCGTCTGGTCGCCGGCGCGCTGCGCCTGGCCCACTCAAGAGACGCGATCGGCCGCCTGCGGATGGGTGAGGTGATTGAGGTCAACGCCTCCACCCCGAGCGAGATCCTTCGGATCATGAATCGCCTCTGCCCACGGCTGCGCTCCCAGCACCTGCACGCCGTCTCACTCGGCCGGCTGTTGCACGACGCCGGCGCGAGTGTCTAGTCCGGCCGGCGTTTAGGGCCGCAACACTAGGGCTGCTGCGTCCAGCGCTCGCGCGGGTTGCGCAACGGTGTCAGGTGGGGCTCGATCTGGTCACGCAGATGCTCGAACTGCGGGGTCAGTGAGAGCTTGGTCCCCAGCTGATCCAGTGGCTCGTCGACGTCGAAGCCGGGGCCGATCGTGGCGATCTCAAACAGCACCCCCGAGGGCTCGCGGAAGTAGATCGAGCGGAAGTAGAACCGGTCGATCACGGGCGTCGGCCGGCCGCCGTGGGCGATCACCGCCTCGCGCCAGGCCTCGTGCTCCTCCGGGGGTGAGGCGTAGGCGACGTGGTGGACGGTGCCCGCGCCCTGAAGCCCCCTGGCCTCGGGCGCCGGTTCGAGCAGGTACGACCCTCCCCGATGCTCGCCGCGGACCTGGAAGGACAGGATCTGCCCGCCCGGCCCCACGGCCTCAGGATCCGAGAAGTTGAGGCCTTCCTGGAGCAGCGGGCGGCTGCCGTCGGGATCGCTGGCGTACGCGCGCACGGCGTGAAATCCCTGAAGGGCGAGCTCGGGCGCGATCTCCGGATGCTTGGCGATCAGCGGGTCGT
Organism: Solirubrobacteraceae bacterium; assembly: GCA_036490975.1. Taxonomy (GTDB): domain Bacteria; phylum Actinomycetota; class Thermoleophilia; order Solirubrobacterales; family Solirubrobacteraceae; genus Palsa-465. Next base: position 55,195 of record DASXCS010000018.1, on the reverse strand, counting down.
CGGGCACCGGCTCGGCGCGCAGCTCGAGCGTCAGGCCCTCAGGATCATCGAACACGATCGCGTCCTGCACGTCCTGAGCGGTCACACCGTGATTGCCCAGGCGCTCGATCCAGAAGTCGAGCGCCTCGCGGCTGGCCACGCGAAAGACGACCCGGTGGATCATTCCCGCGCCGGGCCGGCCCGGGGGCAGTCCGGGGTACTCGAAGAACGTGATGTCAGATCCCGGGATGCCCTCCTCGTCGGCGTAGAAGAGGTGGTAGACCGACGTGTCGTCCTGGTTGACCGACTTCTTGACCAGCCGGAGTCCCAGCACGCCCGCGTAGAAATCGACGTTGCCCTGGGCGTCCGCGGTGATCGCGGTCACGTGATGAATGCCCTCGAGCTGCACGTGAGTCCTCAGCGCGCGGCGCGGGGGCGGGAGCTCACCAGTGCACACCCCGAGTGGCCCGGACGAAGGCTCGCTCCTCGGGTGAGGGCTCATCCCTGGTCTTGGGCTTGCCGCCGTCACCCTCAGGGAACATGTGGTAGGCCTGACTGGCCACCAGATCCTGCGCTCCCGGGGCGATCGCGTACGTGAGCTGGCCGAGATTCCCCATCGCTGTGCCCATTCGCTTGGGGCGCTTGCGGATCGCGTCGGTGATCATGTCCGCCGCCTCGTCCGGCGTGAGAGTCGGGAAGCGGTCGTAGTGCTTGGTTGGAGCGATCATCGGCGTGCGGACCAGCGGCATGAAGATCGTGGTCACGTGGACGCGGTCGCCGATCACCTCTGGGGCCATCGAGCGCGAGAAGGCATCGAGCGCCGCCTTGGACGCGACGTACGCGGCGAACCGGGGCGTGTTGACCTGCAACCCGATCGTCGAGATGTTGATGATGTGCCCCCGCTTGCGGGTCCGCATCAAGGGCAGCAGGTCCAGGATCAGCTTCACCGGACCGAAGTAGTTGAGCTGCATCGTTCGCTGGTAATCGTGGAACCGGTCATAGCTCCGGTCCACCGAGCGCCGGATCGACTTGCCCGCATTGTTGATCAGGATGTCGACGGCCTCGTGCTGCTCGATCACCTCGCCCGCCATCCGGTCGATGTCGTCCACGTCGGTCAGGTTGCAGGGGTGTGAGTAGGCCGTCCCACCAAGCTGATCAATCTCGTCGGCCAGCTCGTCGAGCTTCTCCTTGGTCCGGGCCACCAGCAGGACGATCCCCCCGGCCTCGCCCACCTTGAGCGCCGTGGCCCGCCCAATGCCCGACGACGCCCCGGTGATCAGCACGACCCGCCCGCTGACCGCGCCGGCCAGCGACGGGGCCAGCACCCCTCCACCGATCGGCATTCGCCGCCCGAACGCCTGCAGGGTCCGAAAACCCTCCGCGGCCAGGTCAAGCGGATTCGGCGGCGCCATCACCGGCCACCGTATCACCATGCGCTGGGCGCGAAGCGCCGTGGAACCGCAGGACCTGGGTACCGTGAGCCCATCAAAGAGGTCGCCCCAACACCGGATCAAGGCTCCATAGAGCAAGCGTCGTTCGCGGCCTGCCTGGCCACGATTCTCGAGCTTCGGTTGGATGCCGTCCCGTCGTTGCCGGTCGATCAGGATCCGGCCGTGGGCTGGACGACGTCGCGGTGGCTGGGCGGGCTGGGTTTGGGGCTCGTGCCGATCGCCGAGCCGCAGTCGTTCTCCTGGCCGGGACCGTGGATCGCCCGAGTGCGGCACCCGGGGGCGACCGAGCCCCGGTTTGTCGTCATGTTCGGGGTGCCGTCGGGCGTGGTCTGGGACCCGGTCGACGGCGGGCCGGTGCAGAACGAGTGGATCGAGGATGGCTTTCTGGTCGCCGCCGCCGACATCGCGCTGGCCAGGCCCGAGCCGCCGGCCGCGCCGACCAGCACCGGCACACTCGAGGGCATCTTCGTCTCGCGCTCGGCCGGGGAGCCGACGCGATCGCCGGAGCTCGCGCATGCCCTGGCCGGTCGCGGTCTGGAGGGCGATCGCCATGTGAGTGGGGACGGGACCTTCCCCTCCGGCCTTCCGGGCAGCGCGCTGACGCTGATCGAGGCCGAGGTGTGCGAGTCGTTTGATCCTCCGCTGGCCCCGGACGAGCACCGGCGCAATCTCGTCACCCGCGGCATCGACCTCAACGCGCTGGTGGGCGTCGACTTTACGATCGGGGTGCTCCGGTGCCGTGGGATGCGGCTGTGCGAGCCGTGCACCGTGGCCCAGCGCTACGCCTCCCGCCCGGTCCTCCGCGCCCTGGTCCATCGAGGCGGCCTGCGGGCGGACATCCTGGAGGATGGCCAGATCGCGGTCGGGGATCAGGTCACGGCGGAGCCTGCCTGACGGTGGCGATGGATCCAGCCGATCTCTACGGGCTACCGCTGGAGCGCTTCACGCCAGAGCGCAATGCGCTGGCCAAGGTGCTCCGGCAGGAGGGGCAGCGAGACGAGGCCTCCAGGGTGTCGAAGCTCCGCAAGCCGTCCGCGGCCGCCTGGGCGGTCAACCAGCTCGTGCGCACGCAGAAGCGGGAGGTCAACGCTCTGTTCAAAGCCGGAGACGCACTGGTCCGCGTCCAGGCCAGCCTGCTGGCAGGGCATGGCGATCCGGGCTCTCTGCGGGAGGCCGTGGACGCCGAGCGAGGCGCCGTGGACGCACTAATGGACCGCGGTCGGGGTCTGCTGAGTGCCGGCGGTGTCGAGCTGTCGGCGGCTCGGCTGGAGCAGGTCAGGGAGACCCTTCACGCCGCAGCCCTGGACGAGGAGGCCCGAGCCCTCCTCAGCGCCGGCTGTCTCGAGCGCGACCTCCGTCACATCGGCCTGGGTTCGCTGGACTCCGGGCCCGCCGCTCCGGCGAGGCCAGCCCGCAGGGACGGTGGCAAGAAGCGGGCCGCGGAGGCGGCCGCCGCCCGCCAGGCGGCCGCGCAGGCAGAGCGCCGCCAGCAGGCACAGGACAGGCTCCGCGACGCCGAGCGAACGCTGGCCGCCGTCCAGCAGGACCTCGAGAGGGCCGTGCGCGAGCGCGACTGGGCCCAGCGGGCACTCGACGATCTGACCTAGTGTGGCGGCGGCTCAGGCCAGCGCGGCCCGGGCCGCCGCCTGAATGTCCCTGTGGACCTGTGGCGGGTCGGCCCGCCCCCACATCCGCTGGGTGAGCACGACCATGATCGGGTCATGCGCTGGGTCGATGCGCCAGCTTGTGCCCAGGCCGCCGTCCCAGCCGAACGATCCATCGGCATGAACCGCCTGGCAGAGGTCACGGTGAGCTATCCCGCCCCGTGCCCCGGCGGCGGGCACTCCAGCTCGCGCCGCCAGCGGCAGACGAGGTCTCGCCACCACCGGTAGCACTTGCTCGCGGGCGGTTGATATGCGAACATACGTTCGCCATGTCGATCGTCTGCCTGCTGCTCCCTCGCTTTCAGCTCACCATCGCCGCCGGCAGCCGAAGCGAGCTGCTCCAGGCTCCGGCAGCGCTGGCTCCTGAGCCCGGCGGGACGCAGGTGGTGGGGGAGGTGTCGCTGGCCGCCGAGGCCTTTGGCGTACACCCCGGGATGCGCTTGGGCGAGGCGCTGGCCCGCTGCCCGCGCCTGACGCTGGTCCCACCCGATCCCGGTGGCGTGGCCGACGGCTGGGAGCGGGTGCTGGTCCGGCTCGAGTCGATCGGGGCAGCGGTCGAGCCCGAGCGCCCCGGCCTGGCCTGCTTTGAGGCCCGCGGACTGCTGCGGCTGTACGGAGGCATTGAGGGAGTCCTGAAAGCGGCCCGCCGGGCCCTTCCCTCCTGGCCGGCCCGCTACGGAGTGGCATGCTCCCGCTTCGCCGCGGTGGCCGCGGCCACCCGGGCCCGGGTGCGCCGGCCGGTGATCGTCTCCGGCGGTCAGGCCGAGGCCAGAGCCTTTCTGGCCTCCATGCCCGTGGCCCTGCTCCGGGCTCGCCCGGCGCTGGCCAGGCTGCCCGAGGCATTGGAGCGACTGGGCATCCGGACGCTGGGCGAGCTGACCCAGGTACCGCCCGCTGCGCTGGCCGATCGCTTCGGCTCCGACGGCCTGCTGGCTCACCAGCTGGCCACCGGCGGCGACGGAATGGTCCGCCCCCGGGCCGCCGCCGAGCTGGTGCGCGAATCGCTCGAACTGCCCGAGGCGGCCTCGGGACTGCAGCTTCAGAGCGCGCTGGAGCTGCTGATCGACCGGCTGCTGGCCCGGCGCGAGCGGCGGGGGCGCACCCTGCGGGCTGTTGTCCTGTGCGCCGTCCTGGTCGAGCAGGGCGGGACCTGGCGGGAGCAGGTGGTGTTTCGGGAGGCGCTGGCCGACCGGATCCGGATTCGCCTGGCCACGGCACCGCGGCTGGCCGCGATCCCCGCTCCGGCCGAGCAGCTTCGCCTGTCGGTGGCCCGCTTCGGTCCACCCGCCGGCGACCAGCGAGGGCTGTTCGATGAGCCCGCCGCGGCCCGGGAAGCCCGCCTGCGGGAGGCAATCCGCCAGGTTCGAGCTGTGGCCGGAGCGGACGGCGCGCTGCGCATCCTTCAGGTCGACCCGAACTCTCGCCTTCCGGAGCGCCGGATGGTGCTGACGCCGTTTGAGGGATGAGCTCTCCCCGGCGCCTGGCTGTTCCACGACGCGTGTCGGTGCAGGCAGCCCAGGACGGACGGCCGCTGCAGGTGGCCGGTCAGCCCGTGGAGAACGTGCGGGAGTCCTGGCTGGTTGAGGACCGATGGTGGACCGACCGCCCCCTGCGCCGGCACTACTGGGAGGTGGTCACAGCCAGCGGACGCAATGAGGTCGTGTTCTGCGATCTGGCCAGCGGGAGGTGGTGGCGCCAGCGCTGAGACCTAAACTCGGGGCGGTGAGTACCTCTCCACCAGCCCTCGACCCAGGACCGATCGCGATCGGCACCTGGAGCGGCGGCCGCTTCATGCACTTCGGGGAGCCGCTTGACGATCAGCGCTACCTGTCGCTGATCGCACCCGATGAGGCGATTCGGACCGTCATCACCGCCGATGTCTACGGCCAGGGCGCCGCCGATGAGATGCTCGGCCGAGCCCTGAACGGCAAGCCCCGGGACGAGCTCTGCGTCGTGGGCGCCGTGGGCCACGACTTCTACTCCGGGCAGCGCGATGGCCCCCGCGGCTTTCCCCGTTTCACCGACCCGCAACTGCGCGGCGAGGCCCAGTACGCGGACTATCTGAGGATGGCCACCGAGCGCAGCCTCGAGCGCTGCGGGGTGGATGCATTCGATCTCCTGCTTCTGCACAACCCGGATCGCATCGGCTACACCAGCGAGGCCGTGTGGGAGGGGATGGCCGCGCTTAGGGAGTCAGGCCTGACCCGCCTGATCGGCGTCGCCCCGGGTCCGGCCAACGGCTTCACGCTCGACCTGATCGCGTGCCTGGAGCAGTTCGGGGCCCTGATCGACTGGGCCATGATCATCCTCGGCCCGCTCGAGCCCTGGCCGGGCGAGCTCTGCCTGGACGCCGCCGCGACAGCCGGCGTCAGCATGATCACGCGCGTGGTCGACTACGGCGGCCTGCTGTTCGATGACCTTCGGGCCACCCACCGGTTCGCCGATGGCGACCACCGCGGCTTCCGGCCGGCCGGCTGGGTCCAGGACGGGCGCCGCCGTATGGACGGGATGCGGCTGATCGCCCAGCGGCTCGACCTTACGATGATTCAGCTGGCCTGCCAGTGGAATCTGGCTCACGAGGCCGTGGCCTGCGTCGTACCCACGCTGATCCAGGAGGCAGGGCCGGAGGCGCGGCCGGTGGAGGAGAAGCGGGCAGAGGTGGCTGCGCTGCCACCCGGTGTGCACCTGAGCGCCGAGGACATGGATCAGATCAGGTCCCTGGGAGACAACACCGGCTGCATGGCCCTGAAGGGGGCCAGCGTCGGGCATGAAGGGGAGCCGCGGCCCGACCGCTGGGCGCTCGACACGCAGCTGGAACACGTGGCCGGCCGCTGGGGTATCGATCCGGAGCGCGACCTGAGCCAGCGCGCCGTGGCGGTGGAGGCGGGATGACCCCCGCACTGACCGGTGGCTGTGGCTGCGGCGCGGTCAGGTTTGAGATCGCCGAGCCCCTGGTCTCGGCCCGGTATTGCCACTGCACCCGATGCCAGCGCCGGACCGGGACCGCCGCCTCAGCCAGCGGCGCGGTCGTGCCCGGGTCGTTCAAGGTCACCCAGGGCGAGGACCGGCTGCGAGCCTGGAAGCCTGAGGGCGGGGCCGAGAAGTGGTTCTGCGGGGACTGCGGCTCGGCGCTGTTCACCCGCGATCCGGGAGACCCTGAGGCTGTCGGCGTCCGCCTGGGCGCGATCGACGGCGATCCCGGAATCCGCCCCAGCGTGCACCAGTTCGTGGCCTATGCCGCGCCCTGGGAGCAGATCCCGGATGACGGGCTCCCGCGTCATCCCGAGCGCCGGCCCCCCGTCTGACGTCGTCAGTTGTCGAACCCGGCCTGGACCCAGCCGCAGGCCGCGGACAGGTCCTCCACGCCCATGGCCGCCGCCACGTTGAGCCACATCCCGTAGCGGAAGAACTCATCCAGCCGCTCGGCGTCGGCGCCCGAGAGCTTCTGGGCGTGTCTGATCAGCCCGGCATACAGTTCTCGCACCCGATCTCGGATCACCGGGTCGTCGCAGGCGGCGTAGGACTGGTGCTGGAGCATCAGGTAGTCGCGGTTCTCCTTGAGCAGGTCGACGTACGCGCTGCCGATCGCCTTCAGGAGGTCTGGCTCGGGCGATGTGGCCGGGTCATAGCGCTCGGCCACCGCGGTGAACATGTCGGCGATCAGGTCGAAACCCCGCTCCACCGCGGCCAGGAACAGCGCCCGCTTTGAGCCGAACAGCGCGAACACGTAGGGCTGGGCCACGCCGACGCGGCGGGCGATCCGGTCCACGGGCGTCCCGTGAAGTCCGCGGCGGGCGAACTCATGGACGGCGGCTTCGGTCAGGGCGTCCCGGCGCTCGCTGGCTGGGACGCGCTGACGCTTGTTTGTCTCTGACGTGGTGGCCATCGTGATCGTGATCGTACGTGGGACCTAGGCGGCGACCGCGAGCTCGGCCAACGGTGCCTCTTCCAGTGCGTGCGCCTCCGCGGTGGCTCGGGTGCTGAACGGGAGCCCGGCCGCGACCAGCGCCCCAGTCGCCAGGACCGCGACTCCGACCCACATCGCCGGCCGCAGTCCGCTGAGGAAGGCGGCGGGGGACTGGTACCCGCCCTGGCCCGTGAACACGGTGGCCAGAACGGCGATCCCGAGGACGCCGCCCAGCTCGCGGATGGCGTTGCTGGCGCCGGACGCCTGCCCGGCCTCGATCGTCCGCACCGAGGCCAGCACCGCGTTGGCCGAGGGCGCGAACACGAGCGCCATTCCGGCACCGGCCAGGACGAACGGCATGACCATGCTCGGATAGCTCAGGGTCGCGCTGGCCTCGCTGGCCAGCCAACCGAGGGCGATTGCCTGAAGTGTCAGGCCCGCGACCATGAACAGCCGGCTGCCGATCCGCTCGGAGAAGAACCCGGCCAGCGGAGAGACCACCAGGCTGGCCCCGGTCCAGGCCAGCAGCTTCACTCCCGCCTGCAGCGGTGTGTTGCCCAGAACGTTCTGGAGGAACTGGCTCAGGAAGAAGATCGATCCGAACATCCCGAAGTACATGGCCAGCGAGACCACGTTGGTCACGGCGAAGCCGCGCTGGGCGAAGAAGCGCATCGGAAGCATCGGCTGGCTGGTGCGCAGCTCGTGTCGGATGAAGGCCACGACCAGCACGACACCGGCCCCGATCGAGGCCAGCACCTCGGCGTGGATCCAGCCGATCGACTGGGCCCGGACCAGCCCGTAGACGATCCCGAACAACCCAGCCGAGCTCAGCGCCAGGCCGGCCATGTCGAGCCGGCGGGCGGCGCCGAAGCTCTCGTGCAGGCGCGTCCAGGCCAATGGGATCAGCGCGGCGCCGATCGGCACGTTAATCCAGAAGATCCAGTGCCACGACCCGGCCTGGGTGACCGCGCCGCCCACCAGTGGGCCCAGGGCGACGGCGACGCCGCTGATCGCTGACCAGATTCCGATGGCCACCCCGCGACGATTCGGTGGAAAGGCCTCGGCCAGCAGCGTCAGGGTCAGCGGGGTCGTGATGGCCGCCCCCAGGCCCTGGGTCGCCCGAGCTGCGATCAGAAGGCCGATCGTCGGCGCCGCCGCCGCGGCCGCCGAGGAGAGCGTGAACAGGGCGATCCCGGTCATGAACATGCGCTTGCGGCCGAACTTGTCGCCGAGCGCGGACCCGGTGAGGAGGAATACGGCGTAGGCGAGCACGTACGCGCCCACGGTCCACTCCAGTGCCTGAATCGACGCACCCAGATCGCGATGGATGCTGGGCAGCGCGACGTTCACGATGAGGTTGTCCAGCACAACCATGAACAGGCCGATCGAGACGATGACCAGCGTCGAGATGCGGCGGCTCGGGGCGGCGAAGAGAGAGCTCGAGGTGTCGGTCATGGTGGCCTCCTGGTGGGGCTGGGACGGCGATGTAACTGACGAAGATTGCTGTGGGGACAACTCCACGGTAATAAAATTAGCAGTTACTAATAACTAAGTAAAGTGAGGAAGCGCACAGAACGGCGCCCCGACAGCGTCCGCCGCTGCTTGTGCGAACATATGTTCGTGCCCTACGTGGAGCTCCATTGCCACTCAGCGTTCTCCTTCCTCGATGGGGCGTCGCTGCCCGACGAGCTCGTCCCCCGCGCCCTGGAGCTGGGCTACGGGGCGATGGCGCTGACCGACCACAACACCGTCTCGGGCTCAATGGAGTTCGCCGTGTGCGCTCGGGCTCTGGGGCTGCGGCCGATCCACGGAGCCGAGATCGATCTTGATGAGCCGGATGACTCGCGCGCCGGCCAATCCAGCAGCCGGATGACTCGCGCGCCGGCCGATCCAGCGAGGCTGGATGCCGAGCGGCCGGCGGGCGAGAGTGGATGCCGAGCGGCCGGCAAGCGCGAGCGCCACATGACCCTCCTGGTGAAGGACGCCAGGGGGTGGTCCAACCTGTGTCGCATCCTCACGCACGCGCACGCGCACACGCGTGAGCAGCCCGGGCCGGCTTCGGATCCCCGCGTGGCGCTCCAGACCGTCCTGGATCATGCCCACGGCCTGGTGTGTCTGAGCGGATGCGCCCTGCGCGGAGTCCACCACGAAGCCACACTCGCCCAGCTAAGAGAGGCCTTCGGCCCGGACAACCTCCGGGTGGAGCTCCAGCGACCATTCCTCCATGGAGACAGGGCGCGCAACCGTGGTCTGGAGAGGCTGGCTGAGCGGCTCGGAGTGGCCACCGTGGCCACGGGCAATGTCCACGCTCACGCGCCGCAACGGGCGCTGCTTCAGGACGCGTTCGTCGCGGTCCGGCTCCACACCACGCTTGATGCCTCGGAGCCCCAGCGGCGGGGAAACCACAGCCACGTGCTCGCCTCGCCGGAAACGATGGCAGCTCGCTTCGCAGAGCATCCTCAGGCCGTGGCCGAGACCGAGCTTCTGGCCGACCGGCTGCGCTTCGACCTGAGAAGCGATCTGGGCTATCGCTATCCGGGCGCGGAGGACGCGGACGCCATGCGCAAGCTCTCAGAGCTCTGCCAGGTCCGGCTGCGGGACCGCTACGACCACGCCCAGGGACCGACCCGGGACCAGGCCAGCGCCCGTCTGCAGGAGGAGCTGAGGATCATCGAGGCGCTGGGCTTGCCCGGGTTCTTCCTGCTCCACCACGACCTCCTGGAGCTGGCCCGGGAGGTGGCCCAGGAGCTGCGGGGGCCCGACACCGCTCGCGCTCTGCTCCCTCCCGGCCGGGGCCGGGGCTCGAGCGTGTCCTCGATCGTCTGCTACCTGACCGGGCTCTCCCACGTCGATCCGATCGCCAACGAGCTGCTGATCGGGCGCTTTCTGAATGAGGAGCTGACCTCGCTGCCCGATATCGACCTCGACTTCCCGCGGGACATCCGGGCAAAGCTGATCCCCCGTATCCACGAGCGCTACGGCCGCGAACGCTCGGCCCTGGTGGCAGCCTTTCCCACCTACCGGGCCCGGGGCGCGATCCGGGAGCTGGGCAAGGCGCTGGGGCTGCCGCCGGGTGAGATCGAGCGGGTGGCCCGGGGCAGCGAGGGCTGGGACGCCCGGGAGGTGGGTCGGGACATCGAGTCGGCCTTCGACCTGGCGGGCGAGGCGGGAGGCCGAGCGGACGGCAAACGCGGAAGCTCCGGGCGCTGGGTCTGGCTGGCTCGCCTGGCCGCCGAGGCGCACGGGCTGCCGCGCCATCTGAGTCAGCATTCGGGCGGGATGATCGTGGCCACCCGCCCGCTGCTCGAGTGCTGCCCAATCGTGCCCGCAGCCTTCACCGCCGGGGCGCCTGAGCCCGATCGCCGGCAGATCGCCCAGTGGGACAAGGACTCCTGCTCGGACGCCGGCTTTCTGAAGATCGACCTGCTGGGGCTGGGCATGCTCTCGGCCGTCGAGCGCTGCGTGGACCTCGTGGCCAGGACCCGGGGCCAGCGGATCGACCTGTCGACGATTCCCTATGACGATCCGGCCACATACGAGTGCATCCAGAGCGCCGACACGACCGGGGTGTTCCAGATCGAGAGCCGGGCCCAGATGCAATCGCTGTATCGCACCCGTCCCGAGAGTCTCCAGGACCTGACGATCCAGGTGGCGATCGTGCGGCCGGGCCCCATTCAGGGAGGCGCGGTCAATCCCTACATCGAGCGCCGCCAGCGCCTGCGGGCCGATCCCAGCTACCAGGTCCCCTATGAGCACCCATCGCTGGAGCCGGTGCTCTCAGAGACGCTGGGCACGATCATCTTCCAGGACCAGGTGCTGGAGGTGGCCATTGCCTTCGCCGGCTTCTCGGTGGGGGAGGCCGAGGGACTGCGGCGGGCCATGAGCCGCAAACGCTCGGAGGCGGCGATCGCCGCATACCACGAGCGCTTCGTGGATGGGGCTCGCCATCTGCACGGGGTCGATCAGGAGCTGGCCGAGCGGGTGTTCTCCATGGTCCGGGGCTTTTCCGGCTTTGGCTTCCCCAAGGCCCACGGCGCGGCCTTCGGCCTGCTGGCCTACCAATCCACCTGGCTCCGCGTCCACTATGGACCTGAGTTCCTGTGCTCGCTGCTCAACGAGCAGCCGATGGGCTTCTATCCCCCCGACGCGCTTGTGCATGAGGCCCAGCGCAGAGGTACCCCGGTTCTGGCTCCGGACGTCAACGAGAGCCAGGCGGAGTGCGAATTGGATGACGCCGGACGCGTGCGCATCGGCCTGGGCTATGTCCGAGGCGTGCGCGAGCAGGAGGTCCGGGAGCTGGTGCAGGCGCGAGCCCGGGGACATTTTCGCAGTCTCTCCGACCTGGCCTCGCGGGCGGGTACGGCGACGCCCTCGCTGGAGCTGCTGGCCTGGTCGGGAGCGTGCGACTCGCTGGTGCAGGGAGCCGGGGAGGCCGAGAGGTCGAGCCGGCGTATCGCCCTGTGGCAGCTGGGGGTTATCACGCCGGGCCGGAGCGTTCCCGGTGGGCGCCAGCTGGCGCTTCCATTGGATCTCCCCGCGCCACCCCGGCTGCGGTCGGTCTCCGAGTGGGAGGGCATGCTGGCCGACTACGCATCCACCGGCCTGACCACGCGGACCCACCCCCTGGCCATGCTTCGAGACCGCCTGCCCCAGGCTGCGGTCACCAGCCGCGACCTGGCCACCCTTCCGCACGGCACGCGGGTCCGGGTGGGCGGGCTGGTGGTGGCCCGTCAGCGTCCCGGGACGGCCAACGGGATCGTGTTCATCCTGCTGGAGGACGAGCATGGGACGATCAACCTGATCGTCCCGGCCCAGGTCTATGAGCGCCACCGGCTGATCGTCCGCACCGAGCCCCTGATGCTTGTCGAGGGACGGCTTGAGCGTCACCCCGCCGCCGGGGGAGCGATCAACGTCCTGGTCCACCAGGTCGGCTCGATCACCGCGCCGGACCAGATCCTGGCCGAGGTGAAGGACTTCTCAATGCTGGACGAGCAGGTGCGACGGGGGCGGATCGAGCAGCAGGCCCGAGCCCAGGGGGAGCAGACCGCTGCCGAGGCCGAGGATTTTCGGGCCGTGGCACCACCGGTCATGAGTTTCGCCTCCGGACGCCGCCGCTGATCCTCGGACCCCGCCCCTGGTGCGCCGCCGGATCGCCCCCGCGCACGATATGGTCCCGCCGTGCTCGGAACCTGGCTGTTTGTGGCCTTCTGGCTCCTGCTGGGCGTCAGCGTGTTCTTCATCGCCGTGCGCGGCGGTCTCGGAGGCGCGCGGGCGACCTTCCAATCCCAGACCTATGGGGCGCGCCGGGCCGCGGGAATCGGTTTCACGGTCCTGTACGTGGCCTTCGGCATCGCGCTTCCGCTGCTCTTCCTGATCGGCAACCACTCCAACGCCAGCGCCCAGTACGCGGGCATACAGCTGACACCGGCGCAGAAGACCGGGCGCGAGCTGTTCGGACAGCACTGCGGTCTGTGCCACACGCTGGCCGCGGCCAATTCGGTCGGCAAGGTCGGGCCGAATCTGGACGTGATCCAGCCCACGGACGGCCTGGTCCTGAAGACCTTGAAAAACGGCTGCCTCCAGAAGCCCGCGGCGTCCGAGGGGTCCGAGAGCTGCCTGGGCGAGGGGACGATGCCGGCCAACATCCTGACCGGCCAGCAGGCTGATGAGGTGGCCAAGTTCGTCTCTGCCGTGGCCGGCAAGCAGTAGCGCCGCCGTCCGCCGGGCCTACTCATCCCCCATCGTGGGTGAAAAACGACCGGTTCCAGGAGATCCCTGTCCGTCCGCGGTGTTAGGATGCCGCGCGCAAACCGCTTAATTCCCGCCGCCACGCACTGAGCAAAGGAAGCGGGGGACCCACCAGTTGGGGCGAATCGCGGCCTCCGCGTAGCGTCACCTTTCGACGCGAGCCCGTCAGCTAACCCCGTCAGCGCAAGGAAGAGGAAGGTTCACGATGGCCCGCACACCTGCGTCGGTCGCCGCCAGCCGCATCCGGATAGAGGACGAGGTCTGGGAGGAGGCATTCTCCTCCCGCGTCCCCAGCCGTCGACGGCGAGCATCGGGCTCGGTCCGACCAGCCCGGCCGAGCCCAGTCCAGCCGGATGCGCCCGTGGTCACGCTCCGGGTCGCCGAACCTCCGGCCCTCCCGCCGCCTGAAACCCGCCGGACCGTGCGAATCCAGGGCCGTGGGGCCGACCCCTACCGCTCGGATGCGTCCAGGCGCTCGCAGAGTCCGTACCGGTCCGCGCCGGCGGCGCGGAGCGTGGGCGCCAGCCCCGACAGGCTGGCGATGTGGGCCGCGCTGCTGGGCTTCCTGCTCGTCGTGGTCGCCATCCTGAGCTCGCACTTCTAGGCCTGCCGGCCGCGCAGCCGGCCCGGCCGCCCCCTGGTCCAAGGGTCCCATCCGGCCGTTTGCTACGAGCCCTACCAAATGCTCTTACGTGGTTCAGAGGTACGCGTGATCTGCCGTTTATCCGCCCACGTATAAGGAACACAGACGGTGCTGTCCTGACAAGGAGCGGGCCCGGCCGCCCACCAGCGGCGGGAACACTTCACCCGGGTCAGGCGTCCTTGTCAGGCAGTGCCGCGCTTTGTACGCTTATCAAACGTAAGCGGGTCTCATGAGTGAAGGGACCCCCCGAACACATAACCCGCCTCCACCCTGGTGGTAGCCATGAAGAACTCAATGAGCAGATTCCAAATCCACGACGACCTCACCGCCCCGGAGGGATCGATGCCAGTCCTACGGGGGGCCCTGGCCACCGGAGGTCAGTTGCCCAACTTCCTCGGGGTTCTGGCCGGTTCGCCGGCGGCCCTGCGGGCGTACGCCCGATTCCGCTCGGAGCTGCGCCACGGCAAGCTGACCCTTGCCACGCTCGAGCGGATCGCGCTCGCCGTGGCCGAGTACTACGACTCGGAGCCCGGCATCGCGATGCACTCCCGCGCGGCGCGGGGCGCCGGACTGGCCATCGACGAGGTGGCACAGGCCCGCCAGTTCAGCTCGAAGGATCCGCGTGAGGCCGCGCTGCTGCGCTACCTCCACACGCTGTTGGAGAACAGGGGCCATGCCCCCATGCATCTGCATGAGGAGGCCCGCGAGGCCGGCTGGGACGACGAACAGATTCTGGAAGCGATCGCCGCCGTTGCCCTGGAGGGTTTCAGCGCGATGGTGAACGTGGCCGGTGAGGTGCCTGTGGACGGCTCCCCTGAGGTGTCGCGTACTCTTCAGGCAGCCTGACCGCGGGGCGCCGGGCCGGCGACCCCACTTCGCATGAGCCAAGATCGATCCATCGCCGAGGCAGCCGAGGCATCGGCCACCAGTTGCTGTCCCCTGTACCACGAGGCCGTTGAGCTGATCGGGCGACGGTGGACGGGGGCGATTCTGCGCGTTCTGATGGATGGGCCGCTGCGCTTCTCGCAGATCGGCCAGGCCGTCCCCGAGCTTTCGGACCGGTTGCTGTCCGAGCGGATGAAGGAACTCGAGTCCCGCGGGATCGTCGAGCGCACGGTCATCCCCGGGCCACCCCTGCGGGTCGAGTACGCGCTCTCCCCGATGGGCCAGGAACTTGAACCGGCGCTGTCTGAGCTCCAGCGCTGGGCCGGGCGGTGGCTCGGCACGCGTCGGGCGCCGTCTGGCGGCGCCCCGGCTACCGCAGCGTCGCGGTCTTCGTAACCGAGCCGTTACGCCAGCGCAGCTCCGACCGATGGAGGCGGAGGGAGTCCGGCTTGATCTTAGGGCTGCTGTCGAGCGACGTCCGCTGGGTTCGGTCCGATTTCCGAACTTGGGTCGTCCCGCGGGTGGAGATGATCGAGCTGATGGTGGCGATCCAGGCCACCGAGCCATCGGGCTTCACGACGATTGAGTCGACTCGCTGGGCGGTTTCGGCTCCGAAATTGCCAGCGGTCGCGCTGTGGTCCCGGAGCACGCGCCCGTCGGTCAGGTTCTTCACTAAGACCTCGGCCGAGATCACGTCCACGCCGGAGGTCGTCCGTCCGAAGGCCACGTCCACCCCGGCCAGCGCGATCGGGCCAACGCGCCCGTGCTGCCTCGTCGCCGACGGCGACGCAGATCCAAGGACATAGCTGCTGTGACTCCCCTTCGCGCAGCCATACACCGTTCCGCCCTGCGAGTAGACGCGGGCCAACCTGTCAGCGGCCAGGGTGTGGGCTTTGGACGGCCCGCACACCGGGCCATGGGCGCTGGCGACAGCGGCGGAGGCGACGGCCACGATCAGCGAAGACAGCACGATACGACCCCGCATGAGACCCAGAGTACGGGCCGCTCGGCCGCCGAGCAAGTAACGTTCGGCCGGTCATGGCGGCCACAGCGGAGCAGCTCAGCGAGCAGGACGTGATCGCCGCGGTCAGGGACCGGGACATCCGCTTCATCCGGCTGTGGTTTTCCGACCTGCTCGGTCAGCTCAAGTCGTTCTCCATCAACGCCACGGAGCTGGAGGACGCATTTGAGGGGGGGATGGGCTTCGACGGCTCTTCGATCACCGGTTTCAACCCGATCGAGGAGTCGGACATGATCGCCATGCCCGACCCCAGCACGTTCGCCAGCCTCCCCTGGCGGCCGGCCGAGCAGGGGGTGGCGAGGATGTTCTGCGACATCATCACCCCCGAGCGCCGCCCGTACGAGGGCGACCCCAGGTACGTCCTGCGCCGGGCGCTCGAGCGGGCGCAGGCGATGGGTTTCGACCACTACTACGTGGGCCCGGAGCTCGAGTACTTCTACTTCCGTGACAGCAGCTCCACGGAGGTCCTGGACGAGGGCGGGTATTTCGACCTCACGACGCTGGACGCCGGGTCGGACCTCCGGCGCGAGACGGTGCTGGCGCTGGAGCAGCTCGGGATCCACTCCGAGTACGCCCATCACGAGGTCGGACCGAGCCAGCATGAGATCGACATGCGCTACTCCGACGCGCTGAAGATGGCTGATGACTGCATGACGTACCGGATCACGGTCAAGGAATACGCCATGAAGCACGGGCTCCACGCCACGTTCATGCCCAAGCCGCTGTTCGGCAAGAACGGGTCGGGGATGCACACCCATCAATCGCTCTTCCGGGGCGAGCGCAACGCCTTCTTTGACCCCGATGACGAGTACTTCCTGTCCGACGTGGGCAAGGCGTTCATCGCCGGACAGCTCCGTCACGCGCGGGAGATCTGCTCGATCTTCGCCCAGTGGGTCAACTCATACAAACGGCTGGTCCCCGGGTACGAGGCGCCCGTGTACGTGGCCTGGTCGCGGCGAAACCGTTCTGCCCTGGTCCGGCTCCCGCTCTATCACCCAGGTAAGGAGCAGGCCACGCGGATGGAGCTCCGCTGCCCGGACCCGGCCTGCAACCCGTACCTGACCTTCGCCGCGCTTCTGCAGGCCGGGCTCGAGGGCGTCGAGCATGGCTACGAGCTGCCGGCACCGATGGAGAAGAACCTCTACCACCTCTCGACCGACGAGCGGCGGCGGCTGGGGATCGAGCAGCTGCCTGAGACCCTGGGCGAGGCGATCGAGCTGACGGCGGAGTCCGAGCTCGTACTGCGCACGCTGGGCGAGCACGTGTTCAACCGGTACGTGGAGATTAAGCGCCAGGAGTGGGAGGAGTACCGCGTGCAGGTCACGCCCTGGGAGCTCGACCGGTACCTGCCCGTCCTGTGAGGGTCGAGGCCGACATATCGGTTGACCGGGCCCGCCCGGAGGTGTTCGAGTACCTGCGGGACGCCGAGCGGCTGCCCGAGTACATGACCGAGTTCGCCACCGTCGAGCAGCTTTCCGAGGGCGCTCCTCGGACCGGGACCACGTATCGGTACACGATGGCCGCAGGCCAGGCCGAGGGGTCGTTTGAGTGGACGAAGTTCGTTCCCAGCTCTCACCTGGCCTGGAGCGGTCCGGCGGTCAAGGCCGGTCTGGGCACGATGCGGCCCGCGGGCTGGTGGGATCTGTCCGACGGTCCCGGTGGGAGCACGCTGGTGACGCTGGTGATGGCTCCCGAGCCGGGAGGTCTGTTCAAGCTGCTCGGTCCGTTCATGGCCGCCGGGATGCGCAAGAGCAACGAGCAGTCGCTGGCCAATCTGAAAGAGCGGCTGGAGTCGGGGTAACGGACGGGCGCCGGCAACTCCCGCACTCAGCGGAGCGCGAGCACCAACCGGAGATCGCCGTGAGACTGGCTTGATCCGACGACGAGGTAGTCGAGCCGCCCCAGGACCCCCAGGATGCCCTGGTCGTGCGGGCCGGCGAAATTGGGCAGTCCCTGAAGCAGCTGGCCGAGTCCCCGGAAATCGATGAACAGCGGGATCCGGCTGCCCGCGGGGAGCTGAGATCGAGCAGCGGCGAAGCGGGGGCTGGCCGACAGGTGGGTCGGCGGCGCCAGTGCCTGGGCCGGGCTCTCGTCAACCGTGACGACGACCTTCCCGCCGGTCTCGGTGACCACGACGCGCGGAATCGGCAACCCCCGCTTGGTGATCGTGAAGTTGTGCCTGCTCCCCTGGACGGACAGGGAGGCGCTGCGCGACAGGAGTCGGTGGATCGCGGCCACAACGCGACCGGCGGCCGGGAGGTTGGACGGGTGGATCACCAGGCCGCCGGCCACTGCGAGTGCTGAGGTGCCCTGGAAGGAGAGCTCGAGCGGACCGAGGGCCGGCAGGATGTCGTGCAACAGACTGAGCCCCAGCTTGGCCCGTACGTGCGAGAGGGCAAGCTGCATCGACGGGTTACGACCGAGTTCGGTGCCCAGCGCGTGCTCGATCGGCCTCAGGTTGAAGGCACCGGTGGCCAGGGCAAGCCAGGACTGCTCCGGCAGGCTGCCCACGTCGCCCCCGTGCCCGCTGTGGGCGGCGGAGGAGTGAATGGCGACCGTCAGCGCGTGCGGAGCCGCGGTCAGCGAGAGCCCGAGCGTGCCGTGCAGCTTGGCCAGGGCCGCTCCATAGAGCTGCTGGAGGCTCGGGGGGAGCACGTCGTTGGGTCGCGACTGGTGGAGCAGCGTGCGCAGCGCCGCCCCGACGCCGCTGGCGTTGACGTACGCCCTGATCAGCGGCGTGCCCGGAACCGCCGAGAACGCCGAACCGAAGGCCGATGCCTTGGACAGCGAGCGCCCGTGGTATGCGTCGACGATCCCCCTGAATACCGCTGGGGCCGCGATTACTGCGTTGCCTCCCACCTTGCCCAGCGCGAACCGGTCGGTGGGATCCACGCACTCCTGATAGTGGATTCCGGCGTAGGCGGCTGACTTGAGTTGGACGTGGAGGACCTGGCGAAAGGTCTTGAGAGCGGCGGCCGGGTCGGTGGTGGGGGCGATCAGCCCCAGCCCGGCGCGGGAGAACTTGGTCACGACGATCCCAACGCGTTGGCCCAGCCACGGCGCCACGTCGCCGCTGTAGTTCAGGCCGGCATGACCAAACAGCTTGCCCGCCAGGCGCTGGATTCCCGCGTCGGGCGAGTGGCCAAGCAGGCGGGTCAGTGCGCTTTCGACCGCGGTCCGCTGCGCGCCCTCGGGGCGGACGGTCAACTCGACGTAAACGAGCGACTTGGCCGGGGCGAGTTGCGCGGGGCTGGCCCCTGAAGGGTCGCCTGCGCCCGCGCCGCATCCGGCGAGCCCCAGCGCCACCAACAGGAGAGCCGCCGCGAGTTTGACCCTCATCACGCTTTCAGGATATCCGTCTCGGACAGCGCCTCCTCCAACTCCGCCGCGCTCGTCACGGGCGCCTGGCAGGCGAAGTGCTCGCATACGTAGGCAGCCGGTTGGCCGGCCACGGTTTTGCGGCCTGCAAGCAGAGGAACGCCGTCCTCGGCGCCGCCGGCCAGCACGACATGCGGCCGGTACCGCTCCCTGACCACGTCCAGCAGGGTCTGCGCCTCATCTGCCTCCCCCACGATCGCCACCTCGCGCACTGAGGCCAGGTGGAAGTCGGCGGCTCTGAGCAGATGGCCGAAGGCGAGCGGGTGGCGCCGCGCGAGCGGGAACAGGAGCTGGAGTGCGCCCAGGGCGGCCTGCTCGTACCTCGCCGCCCCCGAGAGCAGAGCGAGCCGAAGCAGCCCGAAGGCCGCGGCCGAGTTGCCGGATGGGACCGGGCTGTCCTCAAGGTCTTTGCGCCGGATCGGGAGCGCAGTCCGGTCGGCCGCTGTGGTGAAGAAACCGCCCCGCTCCGTGTCGCCGAAGCGCTCGATCAGCGCGTCGGCTGTTTGCACGGCCTCGTGGTAGAAGCGCGGCTCAAGCGTGCTCTCGTACAGCGTGATGAGCGCCTCGAGCAGGAACGCATAGTCGTCCAGGTAGCCGTCGATTCGAGCCCGGCCGTCCCTCCACGTCCGGAGCAGGCCCCCGTCGTCGCGGCGCAGCTCGCCCACGATGAACTCCGCACAGCGAACCGCCGCCTCGGTGTAGGCCGAGTTGCCGAGTACGGCGCCGGCCTCGGCCAGGGCCGCCACCATCAGGGCGTTCCAGGACGTCAGGCGCTTCTCGTCAAGCCCGGGTCGGACACGTTGCATGCGAGCTCCGAACAGCTTGCACCTGATCTCGGGCAGGCCGGCGGGTGGCGGGTCCGAAGCCTGGAGCACGTTGAGCCCGCGTTCGAAGTTGCCGTGATCCACGGCGCCGAAATGCTCGATCGCCTGGCCGGCCAGCGGTTCACTCAGGGCCGTCCTGATCTGCTCGGTGGTCCACGTGTAAAACCGGCCCTCCTCACCCTCCGAGTCGGCGTCCAGCGACGAGCAGAAGCCGCCCTCTGGTCCGGCCAGCTCGCGTAGCGCCCAGTCGAGCGTCTCAGAGCACACCTCGGCCATCCGCGGCTCGCCGGACACCTGCCAACCGTGGAGGTACGCCCGGGCCAGGAGCGCGTTGTCGTAGAGCATCTTCTCGAAGTGGGGGACGCGCCAGGCGGCATCGACCGAATAGCGGGCGAACCCCCCGCCGATCTGGTCGTAGATTCCGCCGCGCGCCATGGCCCGCAGTGTCTGGAGAGCCGGCTCGTGATCCCCACGAGCGAGCAGGAACTCGATCACGTCCGCCTGGGGGAACTTGGGCGCTCCACCGAACCCGCCTCGCTCCCGGTCATAGGACTCACGAATTCCGTGGGCCGCCGCAGCCAACCCTTCCTGGCTCAGCGGCTCATCTGCCGGTCTCAGCGTGGCCGTCGCTCCAAGTCTTCGAAGCATCTCCGGTCCCTGCTGGCGTATCTCCTGGCGACGGTTCTCCCAGGCATCGGCCACGGCCTGCAGGACCATCCTCCAGCTGGGCAGCCCGTGCCGGGACTCAGGGGGGAAGTAGGTGCCGGCGAAGAAGGGCACGAGTTCGGGAGTCAGGAAGGCGTTCAGCGGCCAGCCGCCGTGTCCGGTCATCGCCTGGCAGGCCTCCATACACATGGCATCGACGTCCGGGTGCTCCTCCCGGTCCACCTTGACGCATATGAAGTGGGCGTCCATCAAAGCAGCGACCTCAGGGTCCTCAAACGATTCGTGGGCCATCACGTGGCACCAGTGACAGGCCGAGTACCCGATTGAGACCAGCAGAGGACGGTCCAGCTCACCGGCGCGGCTCAGGGCCGCCTCGCCCCACGGGTTCCAGTCAACGGGATTGTCGCTGTGCTGGAGCAGGTACGGTGAGCTCTCGCCCGCCAGCCGGTTGGGCATTGCCCCAGGCTACTCCAGCCCGGCAGGACCAATACGCTTTCCGCTCCATGGCCCAGGGCCGCCAATCGATCTTTGCCGCCGACGCACCGGACGCCGTCGGGCCGTATGCCCACGCCGTCAGAGCGAGCGGGCTGTTGTTCTGCTCTGGGCAGATCCCCCTGGACCCTCGAACCGGTGAACTGGTCGGACCCGGGGTGGCCGACCAGACCGGCCGCTGCCTGGAGAATCTGGCTGCCGTCTGTCATGCCGCCGGGGCAACGCTGGGAGACGCGGTCAAGTTGACCATCTACACGACTGAGATGGAGTCGTTCGGCGAGATCAACGCGGTCTACGAGTCGTTCTTCGAATCAGATCCACCGGCTCGCGTGGCCATCGGGGTGGCCGCGCTCCCGCGCGGGGCCAAGGTGGAGATCGACGCCGTGGTGGCGGTCCCTGCCTGACCCAACCCCCACGGCGATGTCCGAAGGCGGAATTACTCCGCGGGGCATCGCTGACGCCGCCCAGGCGGCCAGCGGGATCGTCAAGCACACTCCGGCGCTGAGCTCGCGTGCCCTGAGCGAGCGGGTGGGCAGCGAGGTCGTGCTGAAGGCCGAGAACCTGCAGCGGACGGGCTCGTTCAAGCTCCGGGGCGCGCTGTCCAAGTTGGGGGCACTCGAGAATGAAACCGTCCGCGGGGTTGTGACCGGCAGCGCCGGCAACCACGGCCAGGCGGTGGCCTACGCCGCGGCCGTCCGAGGCCTGTCGTGTGAGGTGTTCATGCCCGAGCAGGCGCCGATCGCCAAGATCGAGGCCGCCGAGGCCCGGGGAGCGATCGTGCACCTCTTGGGCTCAAGCGTGGACGAGGCGCTGCTTGCTGCCGCCGAGCGAGCCCGAGAGGGGCATCTGGCCTTCGTCCATCCGTTCGACGATCCCCGAGTTGTGACTGGTCAGGGAGGGGTGGGCCTCGAGCTGCTGGCCGACGTGCCCGGTCTCTCCTCGGTGATCGTGCCCGTCGGCGGTGGCGGTCTGATCAGCGGGATGGCCATCGCGCTGAAGTCCGAGCGTCCTGAGATCCGTGTGATCGGAGTCCAGGTCTCCAGCTGCGCCCCCTTCCCGGCCTCTCTGAGCGCCGGCCATCCCATTGAGGCCGGTTCGGCCCTGTCGATCGCCGACGGCATCACGGTCAAGCGGCCCGGGACTCTGACGCTCCCACTGGTGCAGCGGTGGGTGGACGAACTGGTGGTCGTCGAGGAGGACGACGTGGCCGAGGCGATCGTGTTCCTGCTCGAGCGGGCCAAGCTGGTCGTTGAGGGGGCGGGAGCGGTCGGAGTGGCGGCGCTGCTGTCGGGGCAGGTCGAGCCCACCGGCCCGGGCCCGACGGCGGTTGTCCTGTCCGGGGGCAACGTCGATGCCGGGCTGCTGGCCCAGATCGTCCGCCGCCACGAGAGTCAGGTCGGAAGGCGGCTGGTCCTGCTGGCCCGGATCTCAGATCGGCCGGGCTCGCTGGCCCAGCTGCTGTCGCTGGTGGGCGAGCAGCGGGCCAACCTCCTGGACGTCGTGCACATCCGCGAGGGCTTCGATCTGCACGTGCGGGAGACCGCGGTCCAGCTCGTGCTGGAGACGCGGGGGTCGGATCACGCCCAGCAGGTCACTGCAGCGGTTCGGGAGGCGGGCTACGGCGAGCCGCGGCTGCTGCGCTGAGCCGCTGAGCTCGCTCTAGACCAGCGAGCGGTCCGTCCGGTAGGCCCGCGCCTCGTCAACCAGCGCCGCGACAACGGGACTCTGCTCGTCGGCCTCGGGATGCCACTGCACGCCGAGTACGAATCGCTTGCCCGGCAGCTCGACCGCCTCCGGGAGGTCGTCCAGGGTCGAGTGGCCTGTGATGGCCAGCCCGTCCGCCACCCGGTCGAGTCCCTGGTGGTGGTGGGACTTGGTGCTGTGCAGCTCCTCGCCGGCGGCCCTGGCGGCCAGTGAGGCCGGGGACAGGCTGACGTCGTGTTCAGAGCCGTCGAATGAGCCGGGATGGCGCCGGTGGTCGCCGTGGCCCACCTCGTCGGGCAGGTGCTGGACGAGCGTTCCGCCCAAGGCCACGTTGAGCAGCTGCATCCCCCGGCAGATGCCGAGCACGGGCAGATCCCGCTCCACGGCCCGGATCGTGAGCGCGACCTCCATGCGATCGCGCTCGGGCACGATGCCCCTCGTCTCCGAATGTGCCTTGGCGCCGTAGAAGGAGGGGTCGATGTCGTGCCCGCCGGCCAGGATCAATCCATCGATCAGTTCAAGCAGCTGATCGGGGTCCTCGACCAGCTCGGGGTCCGGAGCGACCATCAGGGCCTGTCCGCCCGCCCTCTGCACAGCCTGGACATAGCTGAACGGGAGCAGGGCGGCGTCCCGATCCCACGCACCCCACTGGGCGCGCACCAGGTTCGTACAGATGGCGATCACGGGCCGGATCATGACGTCGAGGCTACCCAACCCCCCGGCCCTGAGCCCGCAGTAGCGCGCGCTGGACCTTGCCGCTGGCCGTCTTGGGAAGCTCGGGCGCGAACTCGACCAGGCGCGGATACTTGTATGGCGCGGTCTGTTCGCGGACGTGCGACTGGAGCTCGGTGGTCAGTTCGTCGCTGGGCTGGAAGCCATCCCGGAGCACCACCACCGCTCGCACCACCGCGCCTCGCTCCTCGTCAGGCGCGGCCACGACGGCCGCCTCGGCCACCGCGGGATGGGAGACCAGCGCCGACTCCACTTCGAAGGGTCCGATCCGGTATCCCGAGGAGATGATCACGTCGTCCGTCCGGCCCTCGAAGAACAGGTATCCGTCCGGGTCCTGGCTGACCCGGTCGCCCGTATGCCACGGCTCTCGGCTGGGCGCGGAGGCGCCATCCAGGTAGCCCACGAAGAACGTCGGATCGGTGTGGGGGTCGGTGAGCACAAGCTCGCCGTCGATCACGTCCAGCCGGACTCCCGGCAGCGGCCGGCCCATCGAGCCCGGCTTCACCGGTGCGCCGACCGGGTTACCGGTTAGCTGGCCGGTCTCGGTCTGCCCGTAACCGTCTCGGATCTCGATGCCGGTCGTCTCCGCGAACGCCCTGATCACCTCCGGGTTGAGCGCCTCCCCGGCCGCCACCAGGGTTCGGAGCTTCGGGCAGGGTGAGATCGTGGCCCGTTTGGCGATCACCCGGTACTCGGTGGGGGCCATGCACAGCACGTTGACGTCCTCGGCGGCCAGCAGCTCTAGGCGCTGCTCGGCGTCGAAGCGGGCGTCGTGGAGCAGAGCGCTGGCTCCCTGCAGCCAAGGGGCGATGAACACATTGCGGGCCGACTTCGACCAGCCGCTGGCTGCGGTGCACCAGACCAGGTCGCCCTCCCGGGCATCGAGCCAGTGCTCGGCCTGGAGGGCCTGGCCGGGCAGATAGCGCTGGCCGTGGACGACTCCCTTGGCCTCGCCCGTGGTCCCGCTGGTGAACGTGATCAGGCAGGGGTCGTTGGGAGCGAGTTCGGTGGGCGAGGCAGGCCCGGCGGCGAACAGCGCCTCGTCGGGAATCGTCAGTACCTCACACTCCGGTCCGGCGGCGCTGAGCTCGTCCAGGTTGCGCTCGTCGGCCAGGATCAGCCTGGGCCGGGCCGCCTCCAGGCGCAGTCGCAGGTCCTTGGCGCGCAGCTGCTCGTTGCAGGGCAGGACGACCGCTCCGATCCGGAAGCACGCGACCATCCCCATCACCCATTCCGGACGGTTGCCGATCAGGGTCAGGACGACGTCGCCTGGCGCCACGCCGCGGTGCTGGAGGGTCCCGGCCAGGCGGGCGCTGCGGTCGGCCACCTCGCCAAAACTCCACTCGCGGCGGCGGCCGTCCCGGGCCACTTCCACCAGCGCCCGCCCCTGGGCCGGCGCTGCATCGACTACGTCACGGGCGAAGTTCACGCGGGCGGCAGTCTGCCACGATGCTGGTGAATGACCTTCTGGAACGGCGTCCTGTGGCTCCACCTGCTGGGCATGGCCACGTTCGTCGGCGGTCAGCTGATGCTGGCGGCCGTGGTCGTGCCGGTTCTCCGGGGGGTCGGGGAGGGCCAGCCGCTGCGGGCGGCGGCCCGGCGGTTCGGCTTCGCCACGCTGGCCGCGTTCATCGTCCTCATCGCGACCGGGGTGGCGATGGCCTCCCATCTGCACAGGTGGAGCGATTCGTCGCTTCAGGTCAAGCTTGGCCTGGTGGTCCTGGTGGCGTTGCTGATCTATCTGCACTTGCGCCGGCCCCAATGGCACGCCATCGACGCGGCCATCTTCCTGACCTCATTGGCGATCGTGTGGCTGGGCATCGTGGTGGCCGGCTGACTCTCGCGGGGCGCTAGGCTGGGAGAAGTCATGGGCTTGATGTACGGAACCGGACCATTCAGCCGAACTTCGGCTGGAGCGTTCAACTTCGAGCCGCCGCCGGCCGGCAGCGTGATCTACCTGGAGCCCACGCCTCGGCGGATCCGGGTGATCGTGGGTGACGAGACGGTGGCCGACAGCCGCCGGGCCTATCTCCTGCACGAATCCGGGCTCCAGCCCACCTACTACTTCCCGCCGGAGGATGTGCGGTCCGATCTGCTGGAGCCGACCGACCGACACACGCGGTGTCCCAAGAAGGGCGAGGCGTCCTACTACTCGATCCGGGCCGGCGACCGAGTGGTGAAGAACGGCGCGTGGTACTACCCAGAGGTCCTACCGAGCGCGCCCCCGGCGCTGAGGGGGCTGGTCGCGTTCTACTTCGATCGCATTGACCGGTGGATGGAGGAGGCCGAGGAAATCGGCGTTCACGCCCGAGACCCCTACCACCGAGTCGACGTGCTCGCCAGCGACCGCCGCGTCCGCGTCCTGCTCGATGGCCAGCTGCTGGCCGACACCCGCCAGGCGCTGGCCCTGTTTGAGACCGGGCTGCCGGCGCGCTGGTACATCCCGGCTGAGGATGTGATGGCAGAGCTTCAGCCCAGCGACACGGCCACCCACTGCCCGTACAAGGGTCAGGCGTCGTACCACTCGGTGCGGCTGCCCGAGGGGCGCCTCGAGAAAGACCTGGTCTGGTACTACGAGAAGGCGCTGCCCGAGGTGGGCCGGATCGCCGGGCGACTGTGCTTCTTCAATGAGAAGGTCGATCTGGAGCTCGACGGCGAGACACAGGAGTGCCCGGAGACGGCCTGGAGCCGACGCTAGCCGGGGGCGTTCGGAGCCCGGCCCTCCAGGATCAGCTGGGTACACACGAAATTCGCGGCCGGGCGGTCGCCCTTGTGGACCCTGACCTCCCATACCTGCGTGCGCCGGCCGCGGTGGAGCGGCTCGCCCCGGGCCACCAGCTCGTCGCCGATCCTGCCCGCGCTGAACACGTTGACCTTGAGCTCGACGGTCGTGAAGTTCTGCCCCGGCGGCAGGTTGCGCATCGTCCCCCACGCGGCCACGCTGTCCGCGAACGCCACCCACGCGCCGCCGTGGACGTAGCCCCCGGGGTGGAGATGGCGACGATCCACGACCATCCGGCCGACGACGAAGTCGTCCTCGATGGCGACGACCTCGATCCCCAGGTCCCCGGGGAAGGAACCGTTCAGGGCGCGGGCGGCCGTCTCAGGATTGATCCCGGGGTTGGTTGCTGACACGGCGGCGCAGTCTATGCGGCCCGACGTGTCCCGAGGATGGCGTGCAGCCGGGCGGCCTCGCGGTCCGGTGCCTCGTCGAACCGGTCGTAGGTGATCCGGACGGTCGGAATCTCGTGCATCAGCATCGTGGCGTCGCGGTCCCGATCGCTCTCGAACGAGTCCCGATCCCTGTGGAACGGCCACCCGTCGAGCTCCACGATCAGCCCCTCGCCCGGGAAGTAGGCGTCCACCTCAAAGCCCTGGACGGTCGTGTTGATGACGGGAACGGGCAGGCCGTAGCGCTCACAGAAGCCGGGGAAATCGTCCTCGCCGTCGGAGCGCGTGGGGTTCTGTTGGTTGTCCAGGTGGGGTTTGAGAATCACGGCGCCCGAGTGGGTGGGATTGCGGGCCACCACGTCGTTGAGGGTGTCAAGGGTCAGGAGCTTCTCCCGACGGGAGTCGTTGATGAATCGAGTCAGCGCCCTGCGCCTGAGCCGCGGCGCCATGTCCAGGGCGGTCCGGGCTGGACTGGTTACGCGGATCCCGTGTTGGCGGTCTATGTCCCGCCGCGTCAGGGTCGAGCACCGGTGGATGCGGATGCCGCTGGGCCGGCGATCGCCAGCCACGGTGACCTCGAATGGTTCGTCCCAGTGTTTCCAGACGCCCCACAGGGCCATCGCGGAGCCGTGGCTGAGTAGGGCTTTGGGCCCACAGGCCAGGACGGCCGCCGCGGCGCGCTCCAGCGGCGTGATGGGCGGGCGGCCGACGGCGTAGACACCGCGGAAGCCGCGGAAGAGGCGGCCGCCCGCAACGGAGCGGTGGATTGCCGGGTCCAACAGGCCCAGTTGGCGAAGCTGCGCCCGAGTGATATTCCCGTGCTGCCGGGCCGCGATCTTGGCGATTTCTTTCGTTGCGCGAAAGTTTCTTCCCACATCACTTAAGAGGCGCGAGTCGCGGACATTGCCCCCCGTCGGGCGCAGACGTGACAAAGTTGCGACATGGCCACCGCAACGACCCCCACCGACCGCACCGACGAGCAGAAGGCGATCATCGAGATGGTCCGGCAGTTCACGGACGAGCAGATCATCCCGAATGCCGAGCACTACGACCACGAGGACGAGTTCCCCGAGCCGATCGTCGAGCAGATGAAGGAACTCGGTCTGTTCGGGGTCACGATCCCCGAGGAATACGGCGGGATGGCGCTGGACCTGACGACCTACGCGATGATCGTCGAGGAGCTCTCTCGGGGCTGGATCTCCATCTCCGGGATCGTCAACACCCACTTCATCGGCTCCTACCTGCTGTTGAAGTTCGGGACCGAGGAACAGAAGCGGAAGTACCTTCCCAAGATGACAACGGGTGAGATGCGGGCGGCGTTTTCCCTGAGCGAGCCCGAGCTCGGCTCGGACGTCCAGGCGATCAAGACCTCAGCCAAGAAGCAGGACGACGGCAGGTATGAGATCAACGGCACCAAGATGTGGGTGACCAACGGTCTGCGGGCCAGCCTGGTGTTCGTGCTGGTCAGAACCGACCCCGAGGCCGAGCCTCGGCACCGCGGGATGACGTGCTTCATCTGCGAGAAGGAGCCCGGAGCGAGTGAGAACAGCGGCGACTACAAGGGCCTGAACGTCCCGCCGCAGATCAAGAAGATGGGCTACAAGGGCGTCGAGTCGACCGAGCTGGTCTTCGACGGCTACCGGGTCCCGACAGACAATGTCTTGGGCGGCGAGGACGACGGCCTGAACAAGGGCTTCTCCCAGATGATGGACGCACTTGAACTCGGTCGGGTCAACGTGGCCGCTCGGGGCGTCGGCCTGGCCCAGCGGGCGCTCGAGCTGGCCCTTCGCTACTCCCAGGAGCGCAAGACCTTCGGCAAGCCGATCGCCGAGCACCAGGCGATTCAGTTCAAGCTCGCTGACATGGCCACCCAGGTGGAGGCCGCGCGCCTGCTCACCCACCGCGCCGCCCGGATGAAGGACGCCGGCGAACGCTCGGATATCGAGGCCGGGATGGCCAAGCTGTTCGCCTCAGAGGCCGGGCGGTTCTGCGCCGAGGAGGCGCTGCGCATCCACGGTGGCTACGGCTACTCCAAGGAGTATGAGATCGAGCGGATCTACCGCGACGCCCCGCTGCTGCTGATCGGCGAGGGCACGAGCGAGATCCAGCGGATGGTCATCGGGCGCAAGCTGCTCCAGCGCCACAAGATCTGAGAGCGGCCGCCGCCCGCCCGGCGGGCGACAGCCGCCTCTGCCTGACTACCCCGTGAAGCCGCGGCTCCGCCTGCGTCGCTTGGGGCGTCGGCTGTGCGCACGGCGGTGACGATGCGATCGGCTACTGCCTGAATGCGAGCCCGAATGCGAGCCGGAATGCGACCCCGAATGCGACCCCTGGCCGGACCCGCTGCTGTGCTGGGAAACCTTCCCACACTGCGTCCCCGTGAGGCTGGGGCCGCTGTCCTGGTGGAGGAACAGCGGATGCGAGGTCGGCGACTCCTGGTGCGTGATCGGATCGAGCAGGGTCGTATCGCCGGTGGCGATCAGCAGGCATCCACGCTTGTCGGTGTTGACCGTGAAGTAGTCACCGAGACGGCGATCCTCGCTGGTGATCACGTTGTCGGCGGCACACGTGGTGCCTCCCGCGCAGATCGATCCGTGATGGATGGACCGTCCGGATGCGTTCGCGGTCGTCTCATGCCAGTGGCTGCCCGTGGCTCCGGAGATGTCGGCCGCCATGACCGTGGTCTTGACGCTGGACGGTGCGCAATCGGGATCGGCCAGGCTGCTGAGCTGGTACCAGACGACCCCGACGCGGCCGTTGCTACCGGCGATGGCCCACGGCCAGAGCAGGCGATGGCCGGGCGCGTAGGCCACGGTCCGTGGGTGGCTCCACTGAAGGCCGCCGTCGGTGGAGACGGACATCATCACCCGGTTGGCCAGCGGTGACAGGGCGTTGATCGGGGGCAGGGTGCCGAAACTCTCGCTCCCGGAGAAGGTGCCCGGACAACCATTGCGGGTCGTTTTGCTCCGGTTGTCGGTGTCCCAGACCATGTAGTAGTTGCCCTTGGAGTCGAGGGCCATCGACGGCCAGTGGGAGTAGGCCGTGGTCTTGGCGATCGGGACGTCAATGAACTTGGAGCCCGAGCCGTTGAAGGCGGTGCTGGCATGCCTGAGGATCCCGATGCCCACCCCGACGATCCCGTTGTGGCTGTAGTAGACCGGCTCCACGAGATTGCCGCGGCGGTGGTCATAGAAGATCTTGCCCTGGCCCTCATAGGAGTCGCCGGCGAACATCGTGCCGGTGGGCGCGGTGCCGCCGTCGCCGATGGTCGTCGATTGACACGAGGCGCCGGCATCGGTGCTGTGGACGAAGATGTGTCCGGGGCCGTCGGCGTCGGTGGACAGAAAGACCTCATTGGCCTTGCCACCGGCGAGCCACGGCCGGTCGCCCTCGTGGCACTGGAACGTGCCGGTCAGCCACGTCTTGCCGCCGTTCTGGGAGGAGAACAGGGCGTCGTTGGCCAGGTCGATTCCGGTGTTGTAGATGTTGCCGTTCGCGTCCTGGGTCAGGTCCGGGTCGCTGAACCCACTGGCGAACGGGTCGGTGGCGGTCCCGAAGGGAACGATCTTCCACGTGCGCCCGTTGTCCGATGAGGTCCAGATGTTGACCTGGTTGTGGTAGCCCGTGATGAACGCCCCCGACTCGGCGGGTGCCGTGGGGAGGCCGCTCGTGAACAGATGGGTGGTGCCCTCATGAGAGCTGTACACCAGCAGTCCCGACTTGACGGCGTAGGCCACCGAGGGCTCGCCGCCACCCAGCGTGCGGTTCACCCAAACGGGCTTGCCGAACCGGAACGGTGCGGCCTGGGCTGGTCCTGCGGTGATGGTCAGAAAAAGAGGGATCAGCGCCGCAGCCATGAGCAGCGGCGTCAAGAGTGCGCGTCGACGCATGTGTTTCATCTCCCTGCCTGAGAAAGGTCGAGCGAGGGCGATCCTACCGCCAGCACGCACGTCTGGTGGCAGTCCGGCGTGTGAAATTCGGGTGATTGGGGGGCGCCACCGGCGTTCGCCGCCGCCTGGCACGCCCCCCTGACGCGCTGCTACGTCGGCATCGGCTCCTGTGGGCGGGCCTCGAGCGTGTAGTTCTCGGCCGGCTCCAGGAACTCATGCACCTGCTCGCGCAGCTCAGCGGCGTTCTGGTGCCCGTGCACCGAGACCGCGTGTTCGACGGCCGCGCGCTCCACCTCGTCCTGCTCGCCGATGATCACCAGCGAGCAGTTGCTCTCACTGGGGAAGCGACGGCAGTCCGCCATCATCCTGGCCATGGTCCCTCCTTTGTTGACCCGGACCGATCATCTAGGCTCCAGCTAGCGCTGTCAACCGTCCGCAAGCGAGGAACCAAATGGACACCAAGGCCCTGATCGAGACCGCAGTGAAGCGCTTCCTGGCCGAGGTGCCGGCGCTCCAGGCACTGCGGATCGTGGCCGGCCTGGAGCTTCGCGGCCGGGGGGACGTGCAGATCTATCGTGTCGAGCTCCCGGGCCCGGTCATCACCAAGGACATCCCGTCTGACGCCAAGGTGACCGTGTCGATCCCCCGCTCGCACTTCAATGAGCTGGCCGAGAAGGGCCGGATCAAGGACTGGCGGGAGGCCTTCGAGCACGGTGACGCGAAGGCGACCGGTATCGAGCAGGTCATGAAGCTGATCGTCAATGTGGTCGAGCGACAGGAGGAGCGCGGCCGACTGCGCAAGGCCCGGGTCTAGCGGGGCGGGGGAGCGGGGCTAGCGCGCAGCGGCGAGCTGCTCGGCCTCGGAGAGCTGTTCCTCAACCAGCGCCAGCCCGGCGTCCCAGAACCCAGGATCACCCAGGTCGATGCCGACGATCGCGGTCAGCTCCTCCGGGCTGCGAGAGCCACCGGCGGCGAGCAGTTCGAGGTACCGGGGCACGAATTCCTCGCCCTCCTGGCGGTAGCGCCCGTAGATGGAGAGGGCCAGCAGCTGCCCGTAGGCGTATGCGTAGACGTAGCCCGGGGTGTTGATGAAGTGGGGCACGTAGGACCACCACATCCGGTAGCCCTCGGTGATCTCCACCGAGTCCCCGAACAGCTCGGCCTGGCTCTGGACCCAGAGATCGCCGATCTGATCGCCGGACAGCTCGCCCTCGCTGCGACGGGTGGTATGGATCAGGTGCTCAAACCGGTTCATCGCCATCTGTCTGAACACGGTCGCCATCGCGCCGTCGATCCGCTCGGCCAACAACGCCAGACGTTGCTGCGGGTCCTCGACGCTGGCCAGCAGCCGTCCAAAGACGAGCGTCTCGCCGAACACCGACGCCGTTTCGGCCAGGGTGAGCGGAGTCGAGTAGTGGAACACCCCCTGCGGCTGCGCCAGCGCGGCGTGGAGCCCGTGGCCAAGCTCGTGGGCCATCGTCAGAGCATCCCGTCGGCGGGCCGTGAAGTTGAGCAGAATGTACGGGTGGAGGCTGGGGACGGCATAGGAGCAGAACGCACCGCCCCGCTTGTGCGGCCGCGGCGGGGCATCGATCCAGCGCTCGTCGAAGAACCGGCGCAGGACCCGTCCCGCCTCCGGCGAGAAGGAGCTGTAGGTGTCCAGGACCAGGTCGCGGGATTCCTGGTAGGACACGGTGATGTCGTCGGTCGAGAGCGGCGCCGAGCGGTCGTAGTCAGTCAGCCGCTCGATCCCCAGCAGCTGGGCCTTGAGGCGGTACCACCGTTGAGGAATGTCGTACCGGCCCCTGACAGCCTGGACCAGCGCCTCGACGGACTCATCGGTGGCCTCATTGTCCAGGTTGCGGCCGGCCAGCCAGTGGGGGTAGGAGCGCAGCCGATCCTCCACCGACTTGTCATAGACGAGCGTGTTGTAGATGAAGGCCCGGGTGCGAAGTCCGGGCTCAAGTGCCGCAGAGACGGCTTCAGCCGTTGTCCTTCGGAGGTCTCGGTCGGAGGAGAGCAGCCGGCTCAGCGCCATGTCGAGCGTCAGCTCCTCGCCGTCCAGCGGCACTCGCAGGGCTGCCACCAGCTCGCCGAACAGCCGAGCCCACGAGCTCTCTGAGGCAATCGACTTCTCGGCCAGAATCCGCTCCTCGGGCTCGGAGAGCAGGTGGGGCCGGTAGCGCCGGGCGCTGCGCAGATAGTGACGGCAGAACTCGAGGCCCTCGCTCGCGAGCAGCTCCTCGGCCCGCTGATCCTCCAGGGCAGCCCACTCCAGATCAAAGAACAGCAGCTTGGTTTGGATCTCTGTTGCCCCCTCCTCGACCCGCTGGAGCAGTGCGCCGCGCTCGGGATCCGCGGTGTCGGTGGAGAAGCGAAGGGAGGCGTAGGTCGCCGCGCGGCCCACCAGGTCGTTGATCGCGTCCAGCTCATGCATGGCCTGCGCCAGGCGCTCGGAATCCAGTCCGGCCACCCGGCCGGCCAGGCTCCCGGCGAACTCAGAGGCCTGCCGGCTGGCCTCGGTCAGCATCTGCTCGACGGCCTGCGCTCCCTCGCCGTCCACCAGCGGATCGAGATCCCACTCGGCCGCCAGCAGCTCAGGGTCGGACAGGTGTTCGCTGATCGTGGTCATCAAACGCTCCGGTGGTGTCGGTGGTGGTCACGGACGCCTGAAAAGCCCAGAAACCGAGATATTCGGAGCCATGGCGGTCCTCCGGCTGCCCAGAGCGTGAGCTTACATCGCTCAATCGGACCTCCGTTCTGGCCGATAAGAACGCATGAGTGGGTCCGGTGGAACGTACGAGGCCTCGTGGCTCTGCCCCGAGCCGCGCGACCGAGCCCGTCTGATTGACATGGAGCGGCGTCTGCGGCCGGTGCGCAACCTGGCCTTCGGCGCCCTCGGCGTCGCTCTGGTGGCGAGCGGCCACTGGGTGGGCTGGTGGACGCTGCTCCCACTTGTCGTGGCGGCGATCGCGTTCATGGTGATGGGACGGCGCGCCGAGGACCGGGCGCGGCCCGAGCTTGGCATCGCCCTGGCCTGGGTGGCGAGTGTCGTCCTGATTGCCGTCAGCGTCAGTCTGTCCGGCGGGCCGAAGAGCCCCGGCCTGCCCTGGCTGGCCATCCCGATCGTCACCCTCCCGGCGCGCTTCCGGCTGCGCGGAGTGGTGGCCGGCGTGGCGATCACGGTCGTGGCTCTGCTCGCCATCGCCCTGGGCGTGAACGCGGGAGCGGTAATCGACAACCCGTCCGGCCTGATCTTCTCATTCGCGCTGATCATGGCCGTGACGTGCCTCTCGGTCGCTCTGATGCGCTCTGACGTCGATCACCGCAACGACGCCGTGATCGACCCACTGACCAGCATGCTGAACCGAAACGCACTGGCCACACGTGTGGCCGAGCTCGCCCAGCAGGCCAGGGTCAGCCGGCAGCCGGTGGCGGTGATCGTGGCCGACGTGGATCGCTTCAAGGCCATCAATGACGGACACGGCCATTCCGTGGGGGACGCGGTCCTGCGGGACCTGGCCTACCGGATCAGGGCCGAGCTGCGGGCCTACGACCTGGCCTACCGGCTGGGCGGCGAGGAGTTTCTGATCCTGCTTCCCGGCGCCGATGCCGACGCCGCGGCGGAGATTGCCTCGCGGCTGCGGTCGGTCGTGCAGGAGGCGAAGTTGTGTGGGCTGTCGGTGACGATGTCATTTGGGGTCGGCGCCTCGAGGGAAGGGCTGTTCGACTACGACGAGGTGTTTGAGGCGGCCGATCAGGCGCTGTACGTGGCCAAGCACGCAGGGCGCAACTGCGTCCGCGTGGCGGGCGCCGATGGGCTCGTATCGGCCCAGGCGCCGGCGCCGTTGGCTGCCGTCGGCTGATCCCCGCGGCTGGTGGCGGTCGCCGGGGCTGGCCTGGGTTACGCTGAGGTAGGCATGTCGCGTTCGTTGAGGAGTCCGAGGTGGGCCTGGGTGACGCTCGGGCTGGCCGGTCTGGCTCTGTTCGGTTGTGGAGGCAGCCAGCAGCTGGGAAACCCGCAGGTTCCCCTGGTCAGGGGGGCTCAGGTGCTCAAGCAGATCCGGCGCTGCGATGAGGGCTCGAACGCGTTCTGCTCCCTGGCCATGGTCCTAATCAGCCCCCTCTACAAGAGCTCGGGGGACTTCCTGGTCGCGGAGCGAAAGCACCTGCGCCAGCTCGGCTGGACGCTGCAGGCGGGCGAGATCGGGCAGGAGCGTTCGGCCGTGTCTCCCGGCCACAAGCTCAGGATTGTCTACGCGACCGCCGCTGGCGACCTGTTGGCCCTCGACCAGCAGTGGATTAAGCGGCCGTCGCCAATCGGCGAAACCCTGTCCAGAACGCTGTTTGCCGGGCTGCCCGCGATCTCGCTCATGGTGGAGGCGGGACCGGCCTGACCACGAGTCCGCCCTCCTCGCCGAGGGCCAGGGCCCGCCGGCCCGCCAACAACTCCCGCAGGTCGGTCCCCACCAGTTCGGCCCGCCAGCCCTCCAGGGCTCGGACTGGAGGGAGCGGCTCGCTGCGCCGAGCAGCATCGACGATCTGCTCGAGTTCGGCCCGCGAGGCGATCAGCTCATAGGCCAATCCCGCCTCGAGTGCCCGGGCTCGTAGGAGCGCCTCGGCCAGCGCGATCCGGGGCGCATCGGCCGGCTGGGTGCGCCAATGGTTCTCCTCCCGGGGGATCGGAGGAGCTTCCTGTCCCCGGCTGATGGCGTCGAGGATGTTCTGCCCGCGCCGCCTGATGGCCGACGGATGAATCCCCCGAAGCTGCTCAAAGGCGCGGAGGTCGGAGGGCTGGCGCTTGGCCAGCTCGACCAGGGGGGCATCGCCCAGCACCGAACCGACCGGGCGGTCCTCGGCGGAGGCCGTGCGCTCCCGCCAGGCCGCCAGCTCCCGAGCCACTGCCCGAGCCCGCGGGTCGAGCTGCCCGATCCTGGGAAGCCGGACCCACACCGCCTCCGGGTCGCGCTGATCGCTGGCCCCCTCCAGGCGGCGGCATTCCTCCCGGGCCCACTCGAGCCGGCCGCTGCTAATCAGCCGCCGCTGGAGGTCGTCGGTCAGCTCGAACAGGTGGACGACGTCCTCGGCGGCATAGCGCAGCTGCTCATCGGTCAGGGGGCGCGTGTCCCAGCGGGTGTAGCTGGCCGTCTTCCCGACGCGCCGGCCGATCATCTGGGCCAGCAGGTTGGAATAGCCCGCCTGCGCGCTGGCGCCGGCAAATCCGGCGGCGATCTGGGTGTCGAAGATGTTCGTCAGCTCGGTCTTCCACACCCGGCGCAGAATCGCCACGTCCTGGCGCCCGGCGTGGAGCACGACCTCGACTCCCGGATCGGCCAGCAGTTGGGCCACGGGTCCACCATCCGCCCCATTGAGCGTGTCGATCAACAGGACCCTGGGCTCGTCGGATCCCTCAGGAGGATCGACGACGATCTGGGCCAGGCAGAGAAGCGCCCGGTAGCGACCCTCCGACATGAACTCGGTGTCGATGCCGATGCGTCCACGGTCGGCAGCGAGCGCAGCCGCCTCGACCACATCGGCTGAGGTGGCCAGTCGCCACTCGGGCATGTCGTGACACTACCCCCAAAGCGGTGTGCTGATCCAGGCAGACGCGGGTGGCGGAGTCAGACGAGCCGAGGCGACAGGATCGGGATCGTCCAGCGCTCCCCGATAACCGACCTCCCTGGTAGGATATGGTCATGATCTTCTCCTCCAAGGCGGAGTACGGCGTGCGCCTGATGGTGGAGCTCGGACGCCAGTCGCCCGATCAGCCCACGAGCCTGAAGGCGATCGCCGATGCCGAAGGGCTGCCGCTGGCCTATATGGAGCAGGTGGTGGCCCGCCTGCGTAAGGCTGACCTGGTCAGGAGCGCCCGCGGAGCCCACGGCGGGTACTGGCTGTCGCGGCCGGCGGAGGAGATCGCCATGGACGAGGTGGTTCAAGCCCTCGAGGGCGCGATCGTTCCGATGGAGTGCTTCACGCACGATCACACCGAACGCGTACTGTGCTCACACGAGCCCGACGCGGGTCGCGGTTGTGCCACAAAGCTTCTGTGGACGCGCGTCCAGGGCGGGATCATCCGCTCGCTCCAGATGACCACGCTGGCCGATCTGGTGGAGTTCTCACGCCGGGGTGAGCGGGAACAGACCACCCCCGAGCCAACCGCCGCGGTACCCACACCGGCGGCCTGAAAGTACGAGGAACCGCGAACACATGGCAGAGCTTGAGATACGCAACCTGCACGTCCGGGCCGGGGAGAAGGAGATCCTCCAGGGCCTCGACCTGGTCGTTGACAAGGGCGAGATCCACGCCCTGATGGGGCCCAATGGATCCGGGAAGTCCACGCTGGCCAACGCGATCATGGGCCACCCGGGCCTGGAGGTGACCGAGGGCGAGATCCTGCTCCGGGGCCAGGACGTCACCGAGGCCGAGCCGGACGAACGCGCTCGGTCGGGCCTGTTCATGGCCTTCCAGTATCCGGTGTCGGTTCCAGGTGTGACCGTGACCAAGTACCTGCGCACGATGCTGAACGCGCACCGGGACGCGCGGGGCGACGAGCCAATCGCGCTGAAGGAGTTTCGCCTCGCCGTCGAGGAGGCCATGAAGCTGACGAACGTCCCCAAGGAGTTCTCCAGCCGATACCTCAACGAGGGGTTCTCAGGCGGTGAGAAGAAGCGCATGGAGATCCTGCAGCTGGCACTCCAGCTGCCGCGGATGGCGATCCTCGATGAGACTGACTCTGGTCTGGACATCGACGCTCTTCGAGTGGTCGCGGGCGGGGTCAACGCCGTCGCCGGCCCGGAGATGGGCATTCTGATCATCACCCACTACCAGCGAATCCTGCACCTGGTGCAGCCCAGCCACGTGCATGTCATGTACAAGGGCCGGATCGTCAGGGAGGGTGGCCCGGAACTGGTGGAGGCGCTCGAGGCGCGCGGTTACGGCTGGATCACCGAAGAGGTCGACGCGGCCACGCCCGTGCCATGAGCGCCACATCGGTTGACCTGTCGCAGGTGGCTTCGCAGTTTCCCGTCCTGCGCAACCGCAGGCCGCTGGTCTACCTGGACTCCTCGGCCACATCGCAGACGCCGCAGTCGGTCATCGACGCCATGACCCGTTATTACACGGAGGGGCGAGCCTCGATCCACCGCGGCGTGTACCCGCTGGCCGTGGAGGCCACCGAGCATTTCGAGGGCGCGCGCCGACGGGTGGCGGACTGGCTTGGCTCCACCCCCGAGGAGACGATCTTCACAGCCAACGCCACGGCGGCGATCAATCTCGTGGCCTACACCTGGGGGCGCCAGAACATCAACCAGGGCGACCTCGTCGTGCTGACCGAGATGGAGCACCATTCCAACATCGTCCCCTGGCAGCTGGTCTGCCAGGAACGGCAGGCGGAACTGGCCTACCTGCCGGTGCTGGACGACGGTCAGCTGGACTTCGAGGCCCTCGATGTGCTGCTGGAGCGCGAGCCCAAGCTGATCGGCGTCGTGCACGTGTCAAACGTGCTCGGAACCGTCAACCCGGTCGAGGAGATCGTGCGCCGGGGCCATGAGTCCGGTGCGGTGGTGCTGGTCGACGGCAGCCAGGCCGTCCCGCAGATCCCGGTTGATCTGCGGGCGATCCAGCCCGACTTCTACGCCTGGACCGGGCACAAGGCGTACGGGCCCACGGGTATCGGAGTGCTCCATGGGCGCCGCGAGCTGCTGGAAGAGATGCCGCCGTTCATCGGCGGAGGCCACATGATCCGCGAGGTGCAGGCGGGCAGCTCAACCTGGACCGACCTGCCGTGGAAGTTTGAGGCCGGCACATCTCAGATCGCCGAGGCGATCGGCCTGGGTGCGGCCGTCGACTGGATCGAGTCAATCGGCGTCGACCGAATCCATGCCCACGAGGAGATTCTGGTGGCCGAGACGCTGTCGCGACTCGCCGACGTTCCCGGGATCGGGGTCCACGGGCCGGCGGATGCTTCCGACCGCGGGGCGCTGGTCTCGTTCTCGCTGGAGGGAGCACACCCCCACGATGTCTCTGAGATTCTCAGCCGGGATGAGATCTGCGTGCGGGCGGGTCACCACTGCACGCAGCCGCTGATGCGCCGGCTGGGTGTCGCTGCGACCACCCGGGCCTCGTTTGCCG
Organism: Solirubrobacteraceae bacterium; assembly: GCA_036490975.1. GTDB lineage: Bacteria > Actinomycetota > Thermoleophilia > Solirubrobacterales > Solirubrobacteraceae > Palsa-465. Next base: position 16,907 of record DASXCS010000018.1, on the reverse strand, counting down.
TCCACAATTCGCTGGCCGATGTCGAGAGCCTGATCGACGGCCTTCAGAACGTCCGGCGCGTTCTGGAGCTCTAGCTCCGGGGACGCGCTACTCGGTCACCGGCGGGTCTCGCAGGTTCGTGTTGATCTGCTGGGCCAGAGCCTCGGAGGTGGCTCGACGGGCCTGGAGATGCTCCTCCTCATTGGCCTGTCCCAGCAGCGCGCGCTGCTGCACGTCAGCCGCCGCCTGAAAGCGAGCTCGCTCCCGCTCGGTCATCAGCGCGGCCTCGCGCCGGAGATGCTCGGCTCGCTCGGCGATCTGGGCCGCCGGTTCTTCGTCGGGGTGGCGCTCGGGATCGACCAGCTCCCGGACGAAGGTGAAGTGTCCGGGGTTGGTGGGGACGGGACGGTGGCGCACCGTGGCCAGGGTCAGCGAACCGTCGGTCTCGGCCTCCGTACTCACCTCGTACCGCGTGTAGGGCTCGAGCGTCCGCAGCCACGTGAACCGCTCCTGTTCAATCTCGCTGTTGCGCCTGGAATGGATGGCGTTGGCGCTGAACTCCGCCACATGGACCCAGCCCCAGTGGGTGGAGATCATGATCACTCCGAGCACGACCGCGATCAGCGCCAATGCCCCGAACCCACTGGACACGCCGTCGATCGCTCCCAGCAGTGTCAGAGCGATCCCTCCAAACAGCGTGACCCCGGTGAGCGTCGCGCCCACGCCGACGATCGCGGCCCCTGACCGCGTCATCGGGATCATCGGCGGGCGGCCCATCGACTCCGGGAGTGAGTCCCCGTCGTCGGCCAGCAGCTCCTCGTCGGCGGTGAGCCCTAGGAGCTGTGCAGGATCAGGCTCTTGGCTCATCCCCCTGTCAAGGTACTCCACGCGGCGCGGAAAAAAGCCCCGTCGGGGTCGAGCGTCAATTACGATCTATGTCATGCCCCTCTTCTTCTTCACCGTGGAACAGCAGGAGCGGGCGATTGTCGAGCGCTTCGGCAAGTTCGTCCGGGTAGCCCAGCCGGGCCTGCAGACCAAGACGCCGTTCGTTGAGCGCGTGGCCGGACGGATCACCATGCAGGTCGAGCAGCTCAACGCCCAGATTGAGACCAAGACCAAGGACAACGTGTTCGTGGTGGTCAAGCTGGCCGTCCAGTACAAGGTGGGGGCCGATCCCCAGCAGGTCCAGGACGCCTACTACAAGCTGGAGGACCCCGAGGTCCAGATGCAGGCCTACGCGTTCGACGTGGTCCGGTCCCATATCCCGAGCATGGACCTCGACGAGGCCTACGCCGACGCGGACACGATTGCCAAGCACATCCAGGACACGCTGCACGCGCAGATGGCCACCTATGGCTATGAGATCGTCAAGGCGTTGATCACCAACATCGAGCCCGACCAGCGGGTCAAGGATGCGATGAACAACATCAACGCCTCACAGCGAAATCAGGTCGCCGCTGCGGCCCAGGGCGACGCCCAGAAGACACTGGCGGTCAAGAAGGCCGAGGGCGAGAAGGAGACCATGCGCCTCCAGGGCGAGGGTGTGGCGGCAGAACGCAAGGCGATCGCGGAGGGTCTGCACGAGTCGCTGGAGATCATCGCCCAGCACGGGCTCGATCCCCGCGAGGCAATGGCGCTCGTGGCTCTCACGCAGTACACGGACATGATCCGCTCGCTGGGCGAGGCGGCCCAGACCAACACGATCCTGCTGCCCCATTCGCCCAGCGGGGTGGGCGACCTTCTTTCGCAGATTCGCGAGGGCGTTATGGTGGGCGACGTCGCGGCGGCGCGAGGTCGGCTGGGTCCGGCGGGGCGCGGCGGGCCGCAGTCCGGGCAGCCCGCCAGCTAGCGATCCTGGCAGCCGGGTCCAGGGCACGCGGGCCCTCGCTACGCTTGAACCGATGGACGACCTGTACCGGGAGAACATCCTCGAGCACTACAAGCGGCCCCACAACTGGAGCCCGCCTGCGTCTCCCATTGAGACACCCAGTCTGGAGTTTCGCGACTTCAATCCGCTGTGCGGAGACGAGCTGACAGTTCAGCTGGCCGTGGACGACCAGGGGCTGATCCAGGACATCCGATTTTCCGGCCACGGGTGTGCCATCTCCCAGGCCGCGGCGTCGATGGCCTCGGATGAGGTCAAGGGGATGAACGTCCGGGACGTCCTGAGCCTGGATCGCGCCTTCGTGCTCGACCTCCTGGGAATCGACATTTCCGCCACCCGGATGAAGTGCGCATTGCTCTCCCTGAAGGTGATCAAGAGCGCCTCGCTGGGCCAGATGGCCGACTGGGAGCCGGACACGCCTGAGAGCGAAGCCGACGCCGCCTAGCGGTCGGGGTCAGTGCCGTGCGCCCCGCTCCCCGCGGGTCCGGCTAAATCCGATCTATCCGCTAGGATTTAGTACGTGCCGCAGATCATTGAAGTGTGTCCGGTGGACGAGCTCGGACCCGGCGAGAGCCGCCTGATCGAATGGGAGGACCTGGAAATCGGCGTGTTCAACTGCCAGGGCGAGTTCTACGCGATTGAGGACCGCTGCTCGCACGACAACGGCCCCCTGGCCGAGGGCGAGTTCGATCAGGAGGAGTGCACCGTCGAGTGCCCCCGCCACGGCTCGTTATTCGATCTGAAGACCGGGAAGCCAAAGACTTTGCCGGCGTACGTTCCGGTGGACACCTTTTCGGTGATTATCGATCAAGCGACGATCAAGCTGGAGGTTGACTGACTAGTGGCCACGACCGATGCTGTCACCCCGCAGGCCCCGGCGCTGAGCGAAAACGACAAGCTTCGCGGCATCAACGCCGACTATGAGGAGCGCTACGGCTTCCGCGACGCCGAGAACTACCTCTACAAGGCGCCCAAGGGGATCAACCGCGAGATCGTGGAGAAGATCTCCGAGTTCAAGTCTGAGCCCCAGTGGATGCGCGACTTCCGGCTCAAGGCGCTGGAGCACTTCTTCTCCCGGCCCCAGCCCACCTGGGGCTCGCCGATGCTGGCCGAGGTCGACTACGACGACATCCACTACTTCGTGCGGGCCTCGGAGAAGGCCGGGCGGTCCTGGGACGACGTGCCCGAGGATGTCAAGAAAACCTTCGACCGGCTGGGGATCCCCGAGGCCGAGCGCAAGTTCCTGGCTGGCGTGGGCGCCCAGTACGAGTCCGAGGTCGTCTATCACCAGGTCCGGGAGGACCTGGAGAAGCAGGGCGTGATCTTCATGGACATGGACTCAGCTTTGCGTGAGCACGAGGACATCGTCCGGGAGTACTTCGCCACCGTGATCCCGCCCAACGACAACAAGCTGGCCGCGCTGAACTCGGCCGTGTGGTCGGGCGGCTCGTTCGTGTACGTGCCCGAGGGCGTGCACGTGGAGATGCCGCTCCAGGCCTACTTCCGGATCAACACCGAGAACATGGGCCAGTTCGAGCGCACCCTGATCATCGCCGAGCCCGGGTCCTACGTGCATTACGTCGAGGGCTGCACCGCTCCCACGTATTCCAGCTCGAGCCTTCACTCGGCCGTCGTCGAGCTGATCGCCAAGCCGGGGGCCCGGATCCGCTACACGACCGTGCAGAACTGGTCCACCAACGTATTCAACCTGGTGACCAAGCGGGCCGTGGCCCAGGAGGACGCGACCGTGGAGTGGGTGGACTGCAACCTGGGATCAAAGCTGACCATGAAGTACCCCAGCATCTACCTGATGGGCGAGCGCGCCCACGGCGAGGTCCTGTCGATCGCCTTCGCGGGCGCCGGCCAGCATCAGGACGCCGGCGCCAAGATCATCCACGCCGCCCCCAACACGACGTCCAACATCTTCGCCAAATCGATTTCCAAGGACGGCGGCCGGGGGTCCTACCGCGGCCTGCTGGAGATCGCCAAGGGTGCCCACGGCTCCCGGTCCAAGGTGGTGTGTGACGCCCTTCTGCTGGATGAGCAGTCGCGCTCTGACACCTATCCGACGATCCGGATCTCGGAGGACGATGTCAACGTGGGCCACGAGGCCACCGTGTCCAAGGTTGGTGATGACCAGCTCTTCTACCTGATGTCCCACGGCATTCCCGAGGACGAGGCCTCCAAGCTGATCGTCAACGGGTTCATCGAGCCGATCACCAAGGAGCTCCCGATGGAGTACGCCGTGGAGATGAACCGGCTGATCGAGCTTCAGATGGAGGGGTCGATTGGCTAGCCCCGTCGCCCTGGCCGAGCGCCGGGCGCGGGCGGAGCGACTGGCCGACGAGCTCGAGCTTCCCAGCTTCAAGGGCCGTCCCGGCTGGGAGTTCACGGATATCTCCGGGCTGGAGCTGGATTCCTATGGGCCCGCCGCCGGTGGACCCGGCGCTGCGGACGTCCAACCTCTGTTTGACGTCGTCTCGCCGCCGGAGCTGCCTTCCGGGGTGATCGTGTCGACGATTGACGAGGCGGCCGAGAGCCATCCTGAGCTGATCGAGCGCCATTTGGGCACGATCGTCGCGCCCGACGACCTGTTCGTGGCCCGCAACGAGGCCCGGTTTACGGGAGGGGCGTTCGTCTATGTGCCCCGTGGGGTCGCCGTCGAGGAGCCGATCGTGCTCACCGCCGTGCAGTCCGCGGCCAGCACCGAGCTTGACCGGCGGACTCTGATCGTGCTCGAGGAGGGCGCCCAGGCCGAGGTCTGGGAGCAGTACCTCTCGGGCGCCGCTGAGCTGGACGCGGTGTTCAACGTGGTCACCGAGCTGGCGGTGGGCGACGGGGCCAACCTGCGCTACGTCTCCGGCCAGGCCCTGTCCGAGAGTAGCTGGATCTTCGGCGCCCAGCGGGCCGAGGTGGGCCGCGACGGCTCCCTGGACTGGGTGGCGCTGGGCTTCGGCTCGGCCCGAGGCCGCGTCCGCATGGAGACCAAGCTGGCCGGCGAGGGGGCCGAGGCTCGGGTGACAGGCGCCTACGCCAGCCGGGGCCGCCAACACATCGACTTCGACACCACGCAGGAGCACGCCGCGCCCAACACGACCTCTGACCTCGCCTTCCGCGGAGTGCTCACGGGACGCTCAACCGCCGTGTGGAAGGGCAACATCATCGTCGACCCCGGCGCCCAGAAGACCGATGCGTTCCAGGACTCGCGCAACCTTCTGCTCTCCAAGCGGGCTCACGCCGACGCGATTCCCGGTCTGGAGATCCAGGCCAACGACGTGCGCTGCACCCACGCGGCCGCCGTCGCTCAGGTCGATCCTGAGCAGCTGTTCTACCTGCGCTCCCACGGGTTGGACCTTGATGTGGCTCGGAGGCTGGTCGTCGAGGGCTTCCTGGCCGCCCTGGTCGAGCGCTTCCAGGACGGCCCGGTCCGCGAGCGCCTGGCCGCCGCGCTGGAGCGGCGGCTGGCTGCGGTGCTGGACAGCTAGGAGCAGCATCGCGACGATACGGAGCCGTCAGAGCACGTAGGCCAGCAGGCCGGCGACGAGCCCGTAGAAGAAGCACGCCTCGGTCAGCGCGAAGCCCAGCCACTGGATGCTCGTGATCTCCTCGCGCAGCTGGGGCTGGCGCGAGACGCCTTCGAGCACGCCCTTGAAGACCAGGCCGATGCCCACTCCGGCGCCGATCGCACCGAGTCCGCCGGCCAGTCCGATCGCCAGGGAGCGAAGCCCGGCCTGGCCGGCGTCGGTCAGTGAGGTGGTGGCATAGGCGAGTGTCATGGTCATCCTCCTTGGATCAGGGCCGCCAGCCGATCGGGCGCGTCCATCTGCACGAAGGCGCGGGCCCGCTCGATCCGCTCGAGGCGCGCATCGTCGAACAGCGCGGCCAGCCGCTCGGCGTCCTCGAACGGGAAGAAGTTGTCCTCACTGCCCCAGCCGATCCGCACCGGCCGCCGGAAGGCCGGCAGCTTCTCGGCCGCCTGGAGCGTCAGCGCGGGGGAGAGCCCATGCAGGACCTTGAGCAGGTCGCGCCGGATGCCGCGGTTGCGCAGCGGCGAGATCCAGCTTTCAAGCAGCTCGTCTGGCACGGGGTCGATTGTCAGCGGTGCCATCGACATCGCCCGACGCCGGATGGCGGGGACGCGACCGCCGGCAGCGAGCATCGCCACCGCGCCCGGGACGCGGCGCATGACCTTCACGAGCACGTCGAACGGCGGGGGCGGGAAGTGCTCGAAGGCATCGCAGTTCGCGAGTACGAGCCTGCCGATCCGCTCATCATGGCCCGTCACGGCCAGCTGGCACAGGGCGCCGCCGGTGTCGCTGCCAACGAGTGTCACTTCGTCGAGCTCCAGCGCTCCGATCAGCTCGGCGATCAGCGCCGCCAGACCCGTCGGTGAGAGGTCGGCCGACGGTTTCATCGGTTCCGGGTGGGAGCCCAACGGGAGGTCGGGAACGATCACCCTGGAGGAGGGCGACAGCAGTGGCACCAGGCGTTCCCACACCCGGCCGTTCACCAGCAGACCGTGGATGAGCACGACCGGAGGGCCTGTGCCCTCGTCGCGATAATGGATTGTTCCCTGGGAAAGCTCGATTTGAGGCATGCCACCCGCCCTGGCCGTTACTGTTGACATACAGGATGTACGTATGTTGACATACAAACAGTATGAATGTCAAGATGGAGGCTGAGCGGGCGCCGGCGGGTCTGGACGCGGCCGAGTCGCAGCCTGAGCCAACGCCGGCCGAGTCCCCGTCACCGGAGCGTCCGCGCAGCAAGGCGGCTCAGCGCGAGGCCACCAGGGCGGCGCTGGTCAGCGCCGCCCGTGCCCTGTTCGCGGAGAGGGGCTACGCCGGTGTGGGGACCGAGGAGATCGTTCAGCAGGCAGGCGTCACGCGGGGAGCCCTGTACCACCATTTCCGCGCCGGCAAGGAGGAGCTGTTCCGGGCGGTTGTGGTCCAGGTCAGTGCGGAGACCGTCCAACGCGTCGCCCAGGCGGCCTCGGCCACCGATGACCCCTGGGAGGAGCTGGTGCTCGGTTCAGAGGCGTTTCTGGACGCCTGCGCCACCCCTGCGGTCCAGCGGATCGTCCTCCTTGACGCGCCCTCTGTGCTCGGCTGGGACGTGCGCCGGGCGATTGACGCGGACTATGGTCTGCGGCTCCTGGAGGGCGCGATTCAGAACGCCATGGACGCCGGCCGGCTCCTCCCCGGTTCGGCCTCTGCCGTGGCCCACGTCCTGGCCGGGGCACTCGACGAGGCGGCAATGGTCGTGGCCCGGGCCGAGGACCCGGCGGCCGCCCGGGCCGAGATGAGCGTGACCCTGAGGCGCCTGCTCGAGGGACTCCGGGCGCCTCTGCCGTGAGCGCGCCCGGCCACCGCGACTTTCTGCACCCTCAATCGCTGCCCGGCCCGGCGTGCAGAAATGTTTGGATACCGCCACCTTCTGCACCCAACCCCGGAGCGGTTGGGTGGAATGTGCAGAAAGTGACCCCGGCCCCGTCGCGCCTCGGGACCGACGGCGACTGACAGGGACCTCGCCCCCTACGCCCCGAGGCCGTCGAGCGTCTGCAGCTGCTCGTCGGTCAGCTCCAGGTCAGACGCCTCGAGGTTCTCCTCAAAGTGGGTCACCGAGCTCGTGCCCGGGATCGGAAGGGTGACCGGGGCGCGGTGGAGCAGCCAGGCCAGCGCCACCTGGGCCGGCGTGGCCGAATGGGCGCGGGCGACGTCGTCCAGGGCTCCGCCCGCCCGGGCCAGGTCGCCGGTGGCCAGGGGATACCAGGGCAGGAATCCCAGCTCCTGCTCGCGGCACGCCTCCAGCACGCCCTCCGAGTCACGATCGGCCACGTTGTAGCGATTCTGCACCGACACAACCGGGACCACCTCCTGGGCCCGCCCGAGCTCCTCCGCAGTGACGTTGCACAGGCCGATCATCCTGATCTTCTCCTGCTGCTGAAGCTCGGCCAGGGCGGCCACCGAGTCCTCGATCGGCACCGCCGGATCGACGGCGTGCAGCTGGTAGAGGTCGATCCGCTCCAGGCGCAGCCTTCGCAGCGACTCCTCACAGCACCGCTTGAGCCGTTCGGGACGGCCGGCCCGTTCCCAGGCCCCCGGCCCGGAACGGGTCAACCCGCCCTTGGTGGCGATCACCAGGTCCTCCGGATAGGGGTGCAGCGCCTCGGCGATCAGCCGCTCGGACACCTCGGGCCCGTACGAGTCGGCCGTGTCGATGAGGTTCACGCCCGCCTCCACCACCCGCCGGAGAAGCGCTCCGGCGCCGGCTGGATCCTCCGGCTCGCCCCAGATCCCCGGACCGGTGATGCGCATCGCGCCGAAGCCCAGACGGCGTACCTCCAGCTCGCCGCCCAGCCTGAACGTCTCGGGCCCGATCACGGGTTCGACGGGATGTTGGGCACCTGCGGCCCGGTGGTCGGCTGCCGGGTGAACGTCTCGCCTGGCGGGACCCGGCTCAGGCCGGTGAAGTTCATCCCCTGGGTCCCCAGGGTGTGGGCGTCGGTGTCCAGCGCCCGGCTGTGCGGGTCGAGATGGTTGACCTTCAGCGGGTACCCGCGCTGCCCGGTCTCGCAGTCCGCGGTGCCCTGGTTGGTCACGGCCGCCCCGTAGGACGGGCCATGGAAGTACTCGGCATCGGCCGTCGTCGGGTCCGGGACGTCGCCCGGCTGGTAGCCGTTGGCCGGAGCCGTCGCGCCCTGCGAGTTGACGTTGTTCTTCTGCTGGTTGCCGAACATGATCAGCGCCCGCTGCGAGGCTCCGATCGAGGTGGGCTGCGACACCGTGTCGGCCAGGTCGGCCCAGAAGTAGTTCCACGTGTTGCAGACGGTCGCGTACGGCCCCAGATACCTGATCATCGGGTTGAGGATCCCCACCGCCGCGGAGAGCCCGTTGAGCGCCTGGTTGGTGCCCGGGTCGAGCGCGAGCGCCTTCAGCGCCCTGAGCACGCCCTCCAGCCTGACGTTCATCGAGGGCGTCCTCGGGAGCACCTGGATCCCCGCCTCGAGCGCCGGGTCGAGCTGGGGCAGCGCCGCCTTGAGCGAGGCGGTGGCCGGCCGCATGGCGCGCGAGAACGTGGTCAGGTCGACCAGGAAGGGCTGTTGAGCCTTCAGCGAAGCGGTCGAGACGTCGAGCGACGGGGGCGAGTCCCGGATCGTGTTCTCCAGATCGCTGGCGCTGCGGGAGATCGCCTCAAAGGTCGTGCCCTGGTCGCCGAACAGCTGCGCGTTGACCTGGGACACCGGGGACACGGTCGAGAAAAACCCGTTCAGGGCCACCAGGAAGCGGGTGAGCTGGGTACTCGGGTTGGACAGGTACCGGGCCACCGGCTCCAGATGCCCGAGCAGCGCGGGCAGCGCGGCGAAGGTGTCATTGAGCGAGGAACCCCGGGCCGCCAGCACGTCCCCGAACCCGGCCAGATCCTTCTGCACAGCCGGACGCGTCCTGGCGTCAAACATCTTGTTGATGTCATCGAACTGGACCGGCACCGTGGTCCGAGCGGCCGGCAGCGTGGCGCCGTCGGGGAGCATTCGGTTCGAGCTGCCGCGGTGCAGATTGACGAACTTGAGCCCGAGGACGGAGCGAGTGTCGATGCTCACATGGGAGTCGGCCGGAATCGGCCCGTAGGACTCGGTCAGCTGGAGGATCAGCTGCGCCACGGTGTGTCCGGTGCTCGTCCGCACCGGGTGCATCGCCGAGACGGTCCCGATGTCGGCCCCACCTCCGGCCTCGACCTGGTTGCCGGGCAGCAGCGAGGTGCCGTTGGGGATATCCACCTTCAGCTCGCGCGTGGGCACGAACGGGAAGCCGCTGTTGGAGTTGTAGGCCAGGAAGATGCCGATCAGCAGCACGAGCACGGTGACCGCGCCGAGCAGGACCGGGTTGGCGAAGGCCGAGCGCGTCGACTCGGCCGGCGAGTGGGCCGGTTGCTCATGCCCGCTCGCGGCCAGCTCTGCTGGATTGAACGGGGGCTGCTCCTGCCCCCGCTCCTCGGCGCGCTGCCAGGCCTGGGATGCGGCCTCCCATTCGCCCCGCAGCGATAGGACCATGCCGAGTCTGAAGGCGCCGAACCCGTCCCCGGCCTCGTCAGCCTGACCGTAGAGCTGCTCGGCCTGCTCGTGCTTGCCGTGCGAGTCGGCGAACACTCCGGCGTACGCGGCGCCCGTCGGATGCCCCTGCTCGGCCGCCCGGAGGTAGCACTCCTCGGCTCGGTCAAACTGGCCGTCGCTGGCCAGCCGGTTGCCCTCCTCAAATGCCGCGCGGCCCTCGCGGTCAGCTGACGGGGCGTTATCTCCGTCCCTAGACATCGGCCTCGCCAACGTAGCGTGCGGCCGGGGTCGAGTACTCCAGTCGAACTGTGAGATCAGCCACAGTATCCGTAGGATTCCCCCGTGGCGCGAGTTGTACCCCCTCTGATCGCCCTCGGATACGGAAAGCTGATCCGCGCCGACCGGATCTTCGCGCTGGTACCGCTCGAGGGCCCCGAGCGGGGCGACCGCCGGCGGACGCTCGTGTACGTGGAGGGGATCGCTGCCCCGATCGTGGCCTCCCGCTCGGAGGCGGCGATCGCCCGTGACTTGGAGCTGGGGCTGGGAGGCAGGCCGGCCAGAGGCGGCCGAGATGACGGCGAAGGCTCGGGTCAGGAGCCGTTGTTCTAAGGTCCCGGTGGGCGGTAGGACTAGCTGACGCGCGTGAAGGTGAACGTTCCGTCCAGGAGCGACTTGCCCGCGTCCACCGTGCACTTCCATTGTGAGGACGCGGTGGCGCCCGCACAGTCCTGGGTGGTTGGGTCGTGCTGGGCGGCATGGCGCTTCCAGCTCACCTGATCCGTGATCGCGTGCTTCGGGCCGAGGCCCATCCTGAAGATCGAGAAGTCTCGACCAAGCCCGGCATTTATCAGCTCGTTGATGTTCGGTGTGGCGATGCCCCCGTCGCCAAGAGCAGGGGCGTCGTACGCGGCGTCAGTGTCGAAGTGGCTGCAGCTCTTCTTGTCAAACGGCGCTGGGACCGTGTCGGTTCCGGTGAAGTTCGTGTCGGCCCCCTCATAAACCAGGGCCAATAGGTCGACCGATTGGGGGTCGGTCTCGTCGGGCAGGTACTCCCAGGTGAACTGATCCTCTAGCCACGGGATCAACCGGAAGTTCATCGCGGTGCAGTTGAACTGACCGTTCAGCGGTTTACCGGTGCCGGTGAAGCAACCCTGGACGGAACCCTTCTCGTGGACGTAGTCGTCGGAGCGCTCACTCCGCGTCTGGGGGCCCGACCCGTGCATCACCTTGGTGCTGTCCGCCTTGACCTGCCAGTCGGGGTGCTTGGTGCTCCCGGCGTTCTTGGCCGTGATCCGCATCGTCCAGCTCTGGGTGAACTTGATCGAGGCGCTGCCGTTGGTGGTCCGCTGGCAGGTGCTCCCGTTGTGGTCGTAGGCGCTCGACTTGTGGTCGGATGTGTAGGAGTAGCGCACCAACCCGCTGTAGTGCATTGCGTAGTGGTAGGTGCGCCAGCTCGAGGCCGAGGCGGTGGCCGGAGGCAGAAACGAGAAACAGGCCCCCACGAGGACCGCGGCAGTGACGTGAAGCTTGGCCATTCGACTCATGTCTTCTTTCCGGCCCCGCAACAATCCGCGTACACCCCGGGCAGGAAAGTCAAGCCCCCGGTTTCCTCCATGAGGGGCGCGGGTTTGATCGGGGCCTGGCGCCTGGGATAGATTGCTTCGGTGCCTTCTGAGACCTGGACACTCAACCGCCGTCAGCTGGGCGCCCTTCGGGACATCTGCGACACGCTGTGTCCCGACGGGGATGGGCTGAGGAGCGCGCGCGAGCTGGGCGTCCCCGAGGCGGTCACCGAGGCGGTGGCGCTGAACCCACGGTCGGCCGAGCGCCGCCAGCTGGCTCTGCTGCTCTCGCTGTGGGACTCTCCTGCCCTGGGAGCGCTCGGAGGCGTCGGGCCGCGGCGGTTCAGCGCGCTTGACCAGGAGCGGCGGGAGCAGGTCCTGCGCGCCTGGGCTGACTCGCGCTCACCCCAGCGCCGGGCTGCGTTCCAGGCGCTGCGCAAGGGCGCGCTGCTGTTCTACTACATGCTCCCTCCCGGGGGGCGCAATCCGGCCTGGGACGCGATCGGCTACGACGGCCCGCTCGGGCAGCTTCCCGACGCCCCCCCGAAGGCGCTGACCCCGACGCCCATCAACAGCGACACCGAGCTCGAGTGCGACGTGGTGATCGTGGGCTCGGGAGCCGGCGGCGGCGCCGCCGCGGCGGTGTTGGCCGGGGCGGGTTTGGACGTGATCGTGGTCGAGACCGGGGACTACTACGACGACCGCGACTTCGACGGCTCCGAGCTGGGGGCGATCACGCGGTACTACATGGGCGCGCCGAACGCCACCCATGACCAGAGCGTCTCGCTGATCGCGGGCTCGTGTCTGGGCGGAGGGACGGTCGTCAACTACTCGACCTCATTCCGGACGCCCGATGAGGTTCGGGAGGAGTGGGCCGGAAACGGCGTCCCGGCCTTCACCGGCCAGACGTACACGGCCAGCCTGGACGCCGTGTGCGACCGGCTGGGCGTGAGCCAGGAGTACAACGACCCCTCATCGCGCGAGCAGAAGCTCCAGGAGGGATGCGTCAAGCTCGGCTGGCACGTCGACATGATGCCCCGCGGGGTGCGCGCCTGCGCCCAGGGAAAGGAGTGCGGCTACTGCGGCCTGGGCTGCCGTGTCGGGGCCAAGCAATCCGTGGTCAAGACCTGGCTGGCCGACGCCCACAGCGTGGGGACCAGGCTGATCGTGCGCACGCGGGTGGACGCGGTGCACATCCGCGACGGCGCGGCCCAGGGCATCAAGGGCCGCACGGTGGATGGCCACACGCTCAACATCCGCTCGCGCGCCGTGGTCGTGGCGTGCGGCGCGATCCACACCCCGGCGCTGCTCAAACGCTCGGGACTCCAGAACCCGAACATCGGCAAGCACCTGCGGCTTCACCCCGCGTCCGCGGTGTGGGGCATCTTCGACCAGGAGCTTAAGACCTGGGAGGGGGTCATGCAGGCGCTGTACTCCGACCAGCACCGTGACCTGGACGACGGCTACGGCGTCAAGTATGAGACCGCGGCCAACCATCCCCACCTGTTCCTCAACTTCGTCCCCTGGCGCGGGGCCCGGGATCACTTCACCCTCATGCAGGGCCTGTCGGGGACCGTCCCGGTGGGAGTTCTGCTCCGGGACCGGGACGGCGGCGAGGTCCGGGTCGGCCGCGACGGCGAGCCGGTCGTGCGCTACGCGCTGTCGGCCTACGACGCCGCTCATTTGCGCACCGGGATCGATGGCGCCGCCCAGATCCTGGAGGCGGCCGGCGCCCGCCGGATCTTCTCCTCGCAGAACCGGTGGGTGGCCTACGACCCCGGTGCGAGTGGCTCTCGCGAGAGCTTCATGGCCCAGGCCGACGCCGCCGGGTACGGACCGGGCCAGGTGGTCCTGGGTTCGTTCCACATCATGGGTTCGGCGCGAGTGGGGGGATCGCCCGCCAGCTCGGCCTGCGACCCCACGGGCCAGACCTGGGATGTCCGGAGCCTGTACGTGATGGACGGCTCGAGCTTCCCGACCGCCTCGGGTGTCAACCCGCAGATCTCGATCCAGGCCATCGCCCACATGAACGCCTCGGAGCTGGCCGGCCGGCTGCGCTGAGCGCCAGGCTCTGGGTTGCCCGGCCCCGGGCGTGGTGGAATACTCGACGGGCGTCATCGATCGCTGGAGGTGAGCCATGTCGAACCATGCGAAGGTGCTTGTCGTCGCCCATCAGACGGCCGCCACTACCCCTCTGCTCGAGGCGATTAGGGAGCGCGCTCAGCAGAGTCCGGCCAAGTTCCACCTGGTCGTTCCCCGCCGCCCCCACGGCATGCACAAGGTCGTCGATCCTCAGGACGTGGGCGAGGATGAGGCTCAGGGGGTGTTGGCCGAGGCGCTCCCGAAGCTGTCCGAGGCCGCCGGTCATAACGTCACCGGCAGCCTGGGCGACCCCGAGCCTCTGATGGCGATCGAGGACGCCGTCAACCTGGGCGAGTTCCAGGAGATCATCATCTCCACGCTTCCCCTCGGGGTCTCGCGCTGGCTGAAGCTCGACGTGGTCAGCAAGGCCAAGGGGCTGGGCCTTCCCGTGACCCATGTGCTGCCCAGCCATGATGAGTCGCCGGCCCCGGCGAGCAGTTGAAGCTCGTCACCGTCGAGGCTCCGGATGGGGCCATCCGGGCCGGCGAGGTCGTCCACGGCCAGGTGCGGCCGTTCGCCCCCGGGCTCACCGCGGCCGATGTGCTGGCCGGTGTCGAGCCGCGCTTTCACACGGGCTCCTGGCCGCTTGAGGACGTGACGCTGCTGGCCCCGGTGCCCGAGCCCGGCACCGTCTACGCGATCGGGCTCAACTACGCCAAGCACATCGAGGAGACCGGCGGACAGCGCCCGGAGTTCCCGATCGTGTTCGTCAAGGTCCGGGGTTCGGTGGCCCCGCCGGGTGGGCCGATCGTCTGCCCCGAGGTGGTGCGCCGCCTGGACTACGAGGGTGAGCTGACGATCGTCATGGGGCCGGCCGGCCGGATCGCCGGCTACTGCGTGGCCGACGACGTCACCGCCCGCGACCTCCAGGGCCGCGAGCCCCAGTGGACGAGGGCCAAGGGAGCGGACACCTTCTGCCCGCTGGGGCCGTGGGTCACGACCGCCGACGAGGTCAACGACCCGGGCAACCTACGGCTGCGGACGTGGGTCAACGGCGACCTGCGCCAGGACTCGAGCACGAGCGATCTGATCTTCGGCTGCCAGGAGCTGGTGGAGTTCATCAGCCAGACGTGCACGCTGCGGCCGGGAGATCTGATCCTGACCGGCACTCCCAGTGGCGTCGGGATGGGACTCGACCCGCCGCAGTTCCTGACCTCGGGGGACGTCGTGAGGATCGAAATCGAAAATCTTGGCCACATCGAGCACGCGGTCGAATAGGGTCGTTCCCCTCCGGGGTGCATCGTCCACACCGCATCCGAGTACGACGGCCGGGTGCGAGTCGTCGACGTCCGGGAGTCGCGAGGCGATCGACGCCTTCTTCCAGAACGACCTTGGCCCGGCCTTGATAGGGCCGGGATCCAGCCCGAGCCGCCGGAGCTGACCGAGACGTTCAGCCTCGAGCGCGGCTGAGCGGCCTAGCGCCGGCGGGCCCTGTGCGAGCGCCGCCAGCGCCGGTGGTGGCTGCGCCCGCTCCTGTGCCCGCTGGAGCGCTTCGTGGTGTGGGGCTTGGGGTGGTGGTGGGACGGCGTCGGGCTCGCCGTCGTCACGGCTCCGCTCTGGGCTGAGACGGCGGGCAGGCTGCTGCCGTACGAGTTGGCCGCATAGACCGCGACCGCGAGCCGGTGGCCGAGGTCGCCACCGACGGGCGTGTAGCTGGCCGACGTGGCTCCAGGAATATCGGTGCAACGGCTCGAGCTGCAGGTCTCCCACTGGTACACGAGCGCGCCCGGGCTCTTGGTCCACGAGCCGGGCGAGGCCGTCAGTGACCGCCCGACCGTGGGGGTGCTCGAGATCCTGGGCGCCGAGAGATTTGCCGGCGTGTCCGGTGTCGAGCCGCCGCCGTAGGCCGCCGCGGGCACCGGCGAATCGGTACCCGCTCCGGCGCAGTAGCCCGTTCCCTGATCCTCGGCGTTGCTCCAGAGCGACTGGACGGGGAACTTGGTACCGGCGTTGCCGCTCATCTCTCCCACTGCCCCGGGGATCGGGCTGACGCTGCCATCGAGCGGGTTGGCCGCCAGCGAGTACCCAACCCAGGCGCATTTGTCGCCGTTCTCGTCGGCGTCGAACGGATCAAACCAGCCGGCGTACGCGACGCCTGTCTGCGGATCGATGTACCCGGCGCCGGGGTCGGTGATCGTCTCCTCGATCTCGTGCCCGAGCACGATCGAGAACCCGTCGAGCTTGCCGCCCTCGATCTTCTCGCCGCAACCCGAGGCCAGCGCGGGCGCGATCTGGTACGGGATGTTGGAGTAGGAGAGGTACGGCGCCGTGCCGCCGCCCGGCGAGCTCAGGTTGTCGTAGTAGCTGTTGCCGGGAGCGTTGGGGTCGGTGAAGTCATGAAAGGCGCAGTAGCCGGCGTTCAGCGCGTTGGGGTCGCTGTATGCCGGGGGCTGGAGGATGACGAAGTTGGCGTCGTGCAGGGCCGCGCCGGTGAGGCCGAAGTGCGCGGCGGCGCCCAGCGCCTCCCGGGCCAGGTCCCAGTAGGTGTTGGTCGGGCCGGCCGGGTTGCTCGAGCTGGTCTTGGCCAGAGAGCTGATGTCGTTGGCGTCATCGACCCAGATCCCTGACAGGACGTTCTTGTCGTTGCCGATGTAGTCGCTCTCGCCGTTCGCGCCCTTCTCGGAGAACTGGGTGCTCACGTTGGCCCAGTTCGTCCCGCCCATCTGGTGGACGAAGTCGGCCGTGTACTTCCCAGCGCCGTCGGGGTCGCACGGCAGGGTGGCGGTGATCGTGCCCTCGCTGAAGGACTCAGGCGAGCAGGTCTGACCCGGGAATGCGCCGGGCTCGCCCCAGCCCCAGTAGATCAGGTACTGCTTGGGATGGGCCTCGACCGGGCCGCCCCAGTAGCTCATGTTTCCGGGGATCGGCAGGCCGGTCGCCGGCAGCTCGGTGATCCCGCAGTTGTAGAACAGGTAGGGGACGCCCGAAGGCCACCCGGCCGGGGGCGGATACAGCTTGCCGTTCTCCGGGCAGGGCGGCGCCGGAGGCGTGATCCCGCCTGAAGCCGCGGTCCCGTGCAGCGCGTTCTGCTGGGCCAGACGGTGCTGGATATTGAGCATCAGGACCGGTTTGGCGGTGGCCAGGCCGGCCGTGATGGCCACGATGCAAGCCACTGATGTCAACACGGCAAGGCGAGTGCGCACGCGGGGGACCTCCGGTCCGTGGGTTTCACACGAAACGCTGGCCCGGAGCGATTACTTTCAGTGCGGGGGCACGCCTGCGCGCCCCCGTGGGTCGGCACATGTGCCGACCCATTCCGGACGGTGCATGCACCGTCCGGCCGGCGGCC
>DASXCS010000017.1:0-56472 GCA_036490975.1 Solirubrobacteraceae bacterium | reverse complement strand
GCTTTGATGCGCGCCGCACGGCCAGCCCGACGCAGGCCGGCGCCGGTGCACGCGCCACACCGAAAGCAGGGCTGTACCGGACCGGGCCGCCAGTCTCGCTCCTCGCCACGAGCACAACGCGTTCGGGCGGCTCTCGGCAACAACGCGCGAGTCGCGGCCGCGGCTCTGTCAGTGCCCGCGTTCTGGAGCGATGAGCTTCAATCGTGGTTCCGCCCCGAGGATGAAATCGCTGGAATCGGAGATTCCCGGAAAAGTCGTGAGAGCGTTTCGGGGCGGAAAACCAAAAGGGTCCCCAAAGAGTCCCCTAGGCCGGTGAGGATTGGTGACTGCGCTCGGCCTGCAAATACTTGCGCTAGCAACTATTGCTAGGCTGGATCGGTGCGCCACCGAACCCCCCGCCTAGGCTGATGAGAACAGGTCCTCTGGCCGGCCGCTATTCCGCCGCGGCAGCGATGGTCATCTTCGCGCTCGTCCCGTTTCTGGCTCTCTCGGCCGCGCTTCAGCCGCTCACACCGATCATCGCTCATCAGCTCCATATGAGTCTGCAGACGATGAGCCTGGGGTCAGGCATGGCCAATGCCGGCTATGCGGTGGGGACGGTGCTGGCCGTGGCGCTGGCTCAACACCTGCCCCAGCGCAGGATGATGGTCGTCTACGCGGGGCTGTTGGTGATCGGGTCCTTCCTGGCTGCGGCGGCCCAGAACCCGGGGATGTTCATAGCGGGTCACGTGCTGCAGGGTCTGTGCACGAGCCTGCTGCTGATCGCGGCCGTTCCGCCGCTGGCCCTCGGTTTCGGCACCTCCAGGTTTCGTGAGACGGCGATGATCATGAACATCTGCATCTTCGGCGCGGTCGCGCTCGGTCCGACGATGGGCGGGATCCAGGCCAGCGCCCACGCCTGGCGGCCGCTGTTCTTCGTCGTGGCCGGGATTTCGCTGGCAGCGCTCGTGCTGGCGCTGCTCACATATGAGGAGGCCCCACCGGCCGATCCGACAGTACCGCTCAATCCGCTGGCGATAGTCCTGGCGGGGGCCGGTTCCGTGGCGGCGTTCTATGGCGCCTCGGAGCTGCTGACCCACCGCTTCCTGAATCCTCGCACCGTGGCGCCTCTGCTAGGGGGGCTGGTGCTGATCATCGTGCTGGTGGTCAACCAGTACCGGAGCCGCCGGCCGCTGTTGACGGTCCGGAGCATGCTGAGCAGCACGATGCCGGTGGCCGGGATCACGGTGGCGCTGTTCGCGGCCGCGGCGTCGGTCTCGGCCACCGCCCTCACGGCGACTGTTCTGGCCCAGCGCTACAGCCCGCTCCACGTCGGCCTGCTCTACCTGCCCGAACTCGGCGGCGCCATCATCACTGCGTTTGCCCTGGGTGCCGTGATCAATAAGCGCTACATGCACTATCTCCCGCTGGCCGGGATGGCGCTGCTGGCCGCCGGGATCGGCGTCTTCCTGGTGCGGGTTCCCTCCACCCCGGCCCTCACGCTCATCGGATCTGGCCTGACGGGACTGGGACTGGGCGCCACCGTGGCGCCGGCGCTGTTTGTGGCCGGCCTGTCGCTTCGCTCACAGAACCTGCAGCGCGTCTTTGCGATTGTCGAACTGTTCCGTGCCGTGGCGGCATTCATGGTCGCGCCGGTGTTCGCTCACTTCGCCGCCACGGTCGGCCCCAACCTCATCTCCGGGACCGGCACAATGCTGTGGGTCGGCCTCGGACTCGCGGCAAGCGGGGCGATCATCGCCGTCATCCTGTATGGGCTGGGCGGAGCGCGGGCCCAGACACCCAATCTCGAGAGGTTCATGGAGGGCGACGCGCCCGCCTGGTACTCGCCGCCCCTGCTCGCACGCCTCCGGGCGCCGCCGGCCCGTCGCGTGCTCGCAGAGGATGCTGCGGGACTCTGACACCCGGCCCCAACGTCAAGCCCGGCGCTCATGCCACGTACGTCAATCGCGTTTGCCGAACCCGGACCACAAGGCCGAGGCCCCCGCGACAGAGTGATCGCTGCCCTGTGTCAACACAGCGCGGCAGCGGGACTCGAAGACGTGGCACCGATTCTTTCGATGCCGGGATTGACGGCGGCGTTTGCCGGCCGCACTATGCAGCCATGTTCATCACCTATGACGATTTCGAGAAGGTCGACGTACGAGCAGGAGTGATTACGGGCGTGGAGGAGTTTGCCCGTGCTCGCAAGCCCGCATACCGAGTAGAGGTTGACTTCGGCACCGAGATCGGAACGAAGAGTTCGAGCGTGCAGGCCACCAACTATTCGAGGGACGAGTTGGTCGGCATGCCGGTCGTCGGCGTCGTCAACTTTCCGCCCAAGAACATTGCGGGGTTCCTCTCACAGGTGCTGATCCTAGGAGTCGACGGAGCTGACGGGACCCTATCGCTGCTCACTCCAAGCCGTGGGGCTAACCCCGGTGCGCGGGTGTACTGAGCCGGTGGCGAGAGCAGCCCGCTGACGCTCTCCCGCCAGACAACTGGCCTGACGGTCATCGCACACCGACGACCGCAAGTCGCGGCGCGGCGGGCTGGAGCATCCACGCGGTTGGGGCCGTTTCGGAGCCGGCCGATCTCGCCACTCCCTTCGGCAGACAGGAGAAGCGAGCTCCGCCTTGGGTCTGGCGCCTGCTGCTAGACCCCCCGAGGGACAGTCTTCAGACGGGCTGTTGACGGTCGGCATTGGTCCGCCTCGTTCGAAGGTGGACCGAGCGGGTGTTTGCAGGCGCGACCGGCGGGCGGCGGCTGGTCCGGCGTCGTGTCATTAGGGCGCGACCGCCAGCCCGTCGAGGATCCCGCTGTGCACGTGGACGATCTTCTTGGCATGGGCGCCGTTTAGGTCGGCCTCGAAGATCGTGCTGGAGGCGGTAGTGCTGGCCCAGTACAGGTTGCGTCGACCGACCGCCATCGCCCCTGCAGATCCGAAAGCGCCCGCGTGGGCGATCGTCTTGGCGTGGGTGCCGTTCAGGTCGGCCTCGAAGATGCGGCCCTCGAGCTGGGCCCAGTACAGGTGGTGGGACCCGACCGCGACCCCGGACAGGTCGTACTGGTCTTTGGCGATCGTCTTGGCGTGGGTGCCGTTCAGGTCGGCCTCGACGACTTTGCCGTTATCGAGCGCGGAGCTAGCTGATACGGGCCCCTGGACGCCCCAATAGAGATGGGCACCGCCGACCGCCACCCCGATCGAGCCGGTCGGGGTTTTGGCGATGTTCTTGGCGTGGGTGCCGTTCAGATCGGCCTCGACGATGCCGCTGGCTGCAGTCCAGTAGAGGTGGCTGCTGCTGACCGCCACAGTCACCGCCCCGTTTGTCAACGTGTACTGGAATCTGGCGATTGTTTTGGCGTGAGTGCCGTTCAGGTCTGCCTCGACGATCGTGGCCTTCGAGGACGCGCCCGTGGCCACGTTGACCCAGTAGAGGTGACCATCGCCAACCGCGATCCCAGCCGGGCTGTAAGGCTTGTCTGAGGCAATCGTCTTGGCGTGGGTGCCGTTCAGGTCTGCCTCGACGACTTTACTGCCGTCGTAGTTGGTCCAGTACAGGTGTGCGGCCACGGCCCCGGGAAACGCCGACTGCGCCGCGGCGCCAACCGCCCCACACGCCAGCGCCACCGCCAACAACACCCCAAGTCGCCGACCCGACACGAGCACCATCGCGATCACCCCAAATCCGAGTCTTGTGGCTCACCGGCCACGCTCCGTCTGGCCGCAGTATAAACCGCCCCACGGCCCATCTCGGGAAAGGATGCGTTGACCACTCCGAATGCCCGTTGATCGATCTTCGACAGCGACGCTTGGGACCGTCGCAAGATGGAGGAGTCAGGCGGCTGCGCCGGTCGGCTCGCGGACTTCGCGACGAGCGAGCCGAACCCCTGAGGCGGGCTCGTAGCGTCCGTAGAGGACCTCGGGATCGAGGTCGATCTCTCCCGGCCACTCGATCGTTCGAGAGTCGGGATTCACGCGCACCTGTTCAAAGACCTCGCGCTGGTCGCGAATCGCCGCGAAGACCCCGCCGCGCACGACGATCTCGCTGACATCGACGTCCTTGATCGCGCCGTCGGAAAACGTGAGGCGCAACCAGTAGCCATCGAGTGGCTCGACGGCGGTGATCTTGATGATGTCGTTCATCTCAGTGGCACGATCGGCTCCGTTGGCTGCTGGGCTCTGGCTCGGTCCCAGTCACGGAGCGATGAGTTCTCCGCAGAGAACGGGTCTCTGGAATAAGTAGACCACTAGTCAATCAGGGAGGAGATGTGATGTCAGCAACCGTTCTTTACATGTCCATCTCACTCGACGGGTTCATCGCTGGCCCCAACGCAGGAGTGGGCAATGGCCTCGGTGACGGCGGGCAGCGGCTGCACGAGTGGGCCATGACGGGCGCGGCGGTGAGCCATCCTGACATCGTCTCGCCCGCAGGCGTCAATGGCCAAGTCTTCGATGAGATGCTGGCCACCGGCGCGGTAGTCGCAGGCAGGGGGACCTTCGAGCCAGCGGGTGGCTGGGGCGGCGACCACCACGGCGGCGTACCGATCTTCATCCTCACTCGCCAGGACCCCGCCAGCTTCAGGCAGTGGCCGCTCGTCAACTACATGAACGACATCACAACGGCAATGACTCGAGCCAAGGAGGCTGCCGGCGAGGAGAACGTGCTCGTCCACGGTGCCGGCATCACGCGGCTGGCGCTTGCCGCCAGCGTCCTGGACGAGATCGAGCTGCACGTCATCCCAGTGCTCCTCGGCCAAGGGCGCCGACTGTTCGAGGACCTCGCCGCCGACCAGATCGAGCTGGAGCGCACCCGGATCCTCCAGGGGGAAAACGGCGTCACGCACTTGCACTACCGGATCCTGCGCTGAGATCAGCATCCGCCACCTGTATCGCGGTTGCAGAAATGCAGGGTGTCCTCCACGCCCAGAGCTGCGTCATGCTCCTCGCCAAAAGAGTGACGGCGCTCAGACGTGCGGCTTCGCAGTCCACGAGGCGCACTCTTACCGCCGCTCGGACCGAGAGTGGGACCGATGGTTCGTCGACTCGGGCGGCGTGTCCGGAGGCAGGCTGGGCGAGCTCGAGCGAACCCGTCCGCGCGGTGCTTTCCGCGCACTCCGAGACTGTCGCCGCTGCCGAGAAGATGCCCGTGCGACAACAAGGCACGTCGCAGTGGAGCACTGAACTGCGGCAACACCCTGCTGTCACGGGTGTGGCCAGCCCGGCGCGCTGGATACGGCCCCGTCGTTGCTCGGGATCGACGATGCACGGAGTTCAGGGTCCACACGGGCGGACGGGCGGGCAGCGTGATCACCCGGTTCATGAGGCAGGGTGGACCGGGATCTAGGGTGCGTCGGCGACATGGGAGATCGTGTTGTCGATCGCGTGGTCATGCTCACGTTCGCCATTGGCAACGATCAACCGCCAGCCCCGGGTCACGTAGGCAGGTCCGTCCCGGCCTGCTCCGCCACCATGTAGGAGGCGTACCAGGCGGCCCAATCCCCGTCCCGCCCGGCGTGCTTCTCGTGCTCGCCGTGAGCGGTCTCGGCACGCCGAAGCGCGCCATCCAGATCCGTGGTGGATGCGAACGCCGCGCCGGCGGCGTCGACCCGGCCCGGGAGCCGCGTCGTGACTTCCTGAACGAGCCACAGATTGCCGTCGGGATCCTCGAAGGAGAAGAACGACCCATAGCTGGCGCGCTCGGGATCAACACCGGGTTGCCTGGCCTCCGGGGGAAACGGCGGTCCGTGCCAGATATTGCTCGCGTCGATGCCACGGCCGACGAGCGCGCCGTGGGCCATTTCGATGTCGGAGACGATCAGCGCCGCCTGTGCCGAGCCCGGCGTGGCCGCCGTGAGTCCCTGGCCGAATGTGACCGACGTCCCGGAGCCCGGGGGCGTGAACTGGACGATGCGAAGGCCGTCCATCGGCGCGACGTCGTCGTCCAGCCTCCAACCCGCCTGTTCGTAGAACTGCTTGGAGCGGTCGACGTCGGACACGGGGATGATGTGGACCTCGAGCTTCATGTCGACCTTCCCGTTTCCTGGGTCGGTGCTCGCGGTCTGTATTCCGGCGGTGCTCATGTCAATCTCCTCGTAGCGTTGCTTGAGAGTTATGGGCCGAGATCCGTCTGTCATGCGGCGGATTTGAGGCCAGCTGTGGTGTCGGCGAGGAAGTCGAGCAGCGCTCGGTTGACCTCGTCGGGGTGCGTCCAGCCGATGTTGTGCGGGCCGCCCTCGACCGGCACGACGGTGACGTCGGAGATGAGCTTGTGGAGCCGTGCGGCGGTGGCCTCGAACGGCAGGATGCGGTCCTCCGTACCGTGGACCACCAGCGTCGGGACGTCGATCTTCGGCAGGTCGTGGCGGAAGTCGGTGAGCCACGTGTTCACGCAGGCGTAGGTCGCGTGGGGCGATGAGCCAGCCGCGACGTTGAAGCTCGCCTGCCAAGCCTGGTCGCTGATCCGGTCGGGCGCCAGGACATCGACGTTGTAGAAGTTGTCGAGGAAGTCCTTGAAGTAGGCGTAGCGGTCCTTCACGATCGCCGCCTTGATGTCCTCGAACACCTGACCGTCGACGCCCTCGGGGTTGTCGGCGGTCTTGACCAAGAACGGCGGGATCACGCCGAAGAGGGCGGCGTTGCGCACGCGAGCGGAGCCGTACGTGCCGAGGTAGCGGGTGACCTCGCCGGTGCCCATCGAGAAGCCGACCAGCGTGATGGCGGTCAGATCGAGGTGCTCAAGCAGCGCGTTCAGGTCGGCGGCGAACGTGTCGTAGTCGTAGCCCACGGTCGGCTGGCTCGATCGGCCGAACCCGCGGCGGTCATAGCTGATGCAGCGATAACCGGCGGCGAGCAGTTCGCGCTCCTGCCGCTCCCACGAGTTGCCATTGAGCGGATAGCCATGGATCAACACGACCGGCTGACCGCTGCCGCGGTCTTCGTAGTGAATCTCGATCGGAGCGTCGTTCTCGGTTCCAACGGTGATGCGCGGCATGGCTTGTCCTTTGTTGGGAATCCCGGCTAGCAGCCCCCCCAATGTGCTCCGCGGGCACCGAGATGTCCACGACCCATGAACTCACACTGGTAGACGCCGCCTAACAGGCGGCCTAACCTTGGGTCACATGGAACTGCGCCAACTGCGTTACTTCGTGGCGGTCGCCGAGGAGCTGCACTTCGGGCGCGCGGCCGAGCGTCTGCACATCGCCGCGCCGTCGCTGTCGCAGCAGATCAAGGCGCTCGAGGCGAGCGTCGGGGTCCCGCTGTTCGTCCGCGACCGCCGGCATGTCGAGCTGACCTCGGCCGGCCGCCTTCTCCTGACCGATGCCCGCGAGATCATCGCCCTGGCGGCCAGCGCGCAGCGGCGCTTGGAGGGAACCTCCGGCCCGTTGCGCCTCGGGTACGTCAGCTGGCTCCCCGATGAGCTCGTCGCCTCGGTCCGCTCGGACCTGCGGCTCGACGAATGGGTCATGCCGAGCCACATCCAGCTCGCTCGCGTCCGCGACGGCGGCCTAGATGCGGCTATCGCGTGGGCTCCCGCCGCCCACGTGGGCCTTCACCTACAGCTCCTGTGGGCCGAGTCGCTCGCCGCGGTCGTCCCCGCGCGCCTCAGAGACGAGATGATCGCTGCCGGTCGTCTGCGCGTGCTCGTCGACGCAGATCTGACCTCCTGGGACGCCTGGAACCAGTTCGGCCGCGAGTTCGCTGAGGCGGCCGGCGCGCGCATCGTGGAGATCGACGATGGCGGGATCACCGGCCGCGGATTCCACGACCACTGCCGAAGGCTGAATGCGCCAGTGCTGCAATCGCCGAAGCGTCACCAGGTCTCGCTGCCGCCAGGTCTCCGGACCCGGTCGGTACGCGACCCCACGCCGGTCTGGTGCTGGTCGCTGGTAACCCGCGCCGATGACGACCGCGCCACCGTGCTCGCGCTTCGCGAGACCGCCAACAAGCTGAGCCAGACCGCCTACCTCGCAGAGCTGCCAAACCAATCGACCTGGGTCCCGGCGCAAGATCCGCACCGCAGCACGATCAGCGCCCTCACCGTCGCTTGAAATCGCCGGCGATCCTACCGGGGCGGCGCGATCCAGTGAGCGCCAGCGCGATGCCGCCGACGTAGGCGCCTGCAGTGGCGAGGAACGCGGCATGCAGCGAGACGTAGCCGCTGCCGCCTACCAAGAGGGCGCCGAGGACGGCGACCCCGAGGGCACCGCCGGTCTGACGAGAGGCAGTGAAGACACCGGAGGCCAGCCCGATGCGATGGCGCGGCGCGTGGCTGATTGCCACTGCGGTCATGGCCGGCATGGCCAAAGCGGTGACACCGACCGGCACGCCCGACACGATCAGCGCCGCCACCCCGCCGGTTGCGGTGACTGACAGCAGCAGCGCCCCGGCGGCGCCGGCGGTCAGGCCGACGACGATCGCGTTCCATTCGCCGATGTGACCGACCAGGCGGCCGCTGAGGAACGCCATCGCCCCGGTGACGATGGTCATGGGAAGCAGGGCCAGACCGGTCTCCAGGGCGTCGAGGCCGTAGGCCCGGTGCAGATCGATGGCCAGGCAGAAAATCGAGCCGTAGAGGCAAAAGTTGAAGATCATCCCAAGAGCGACCGCGATTGAAAACGTGCGCTCGTGGAAGAGGGCGGGGTCGACCATCGGATGGTCGACCCCGCGCTCGACGACCGCGAACCCTCCCGCACATGCAATGCCGCCGGCCAGGAGTGCAAGCGTGAGGCTTCGGTCCCATCCCCGGCTGCCGGCAACGATGAAGCCGCCGGTCAGCGTTGCCAGGCCGGCGGTGGCGAGGACCTGGCCAGAGAGGTCCAGTGGGTGGCGGTGCCTCGGCGTTTCTCCGACGTGACGGCGCAGAAGTTCGGAGGCGGCGGCGGCAATCGGCAAGTTGACCAGGAAGATCGCGCGCCATCCGAGGGCGGCAGTGAGGATGCCGCCGAGGACAGGTCCGGCGGCCAGGCCGATTCCCGACGCGCCACCCCACAGGCCAAGCGCACGACGACGGTCGCGGGAATCGGGAAACATATGGGCGATCAGTGCCAGCGAACAGGGCATCAACGCTGCGGCCCCGGCGCCCTGGAGAACACGAGCGACGACAAGCGCGGTCAGCGAGGTCGCGCACGCGCAGGCTGCGCTGCCCAGCCCGAAGACGGCCAGACCGAGGAGGAACCCGGTGCGCGAGCCGAGGCGGTCGGCCAGCGCCCCGGCCGACAGCAGCAGCACGGCGAACGCCAACGTGTAGCCATTGACGATCCACTGCGCCGTCGGCAGTCCGCCGCCGAGGTCGGTGCCAATCGGGCCCAAGGCGACGTTCACGATCGTCGCGTCGAGCGTGATCATCAGGAAGCCCAACGAGATCGCGGTAAGTCCGAGGGTGGGGCTGCGCCCGACGGTGCGATTCGCGAGCGACTCCATCGGGTCGATGGTCCGACTCTGCAGCGCCACTGTCCACGACGCCTGAGGTCACGCTCATAGACGCCGCCTAACAGTCAGCACTTCGGCAGCGGCTTATGAGGCGGCAGCTAAGAGCGTGACGCGATAGGTCGTGGAGATTGACGATTGCTTGAGCAACCATGCCGCCATGGTCTTATCGGCCCTCGCGGACTCCAAATTGACCGCAAGGAGGTCACCATGTCCGTCGTTGCTCCGTATTACCTTCGCCTCCGATGACGTGAAGAGCAACGGTGACGACGTTCAACTCGATGGCGAGCTGACCATCGAGCTGACCGCCGAGCTCGAGTTGATCCGGGCCGCTTGAGCAGACAGGAGCGATCGTTATGGACTATCTCGTCGACTTCACGATCACGGTGCCCGAGGGGACGCCTCCCTCTGAGGTTGAGCAGCGCACGACAGGCGAAGTAACCCGTGTTGCCGAGCTCGCGGCACAAGGTCATGCTTTGCGCGTCTGGAAGCCGTTGCCAGACGACGGACGCTGGCGCGCCGTCGGCCTATACCGGGCGGCCGATGACGCCGAGCTGCAGGCGATCTTGGAGTCCCTGCCGCTGCGGCCTTGGATGGAGATCTCGGTGGCGGCGCTGGCCGAGCACCCCAACGACCCCGCTATGTCGAGCGCACCGGCGTCATGAGCGACCAGACGCCGCGTGTCGTGATCATCACTGGCGCGTCGCAGGGCATCGGCGCGAGCTTGGTCCCCGCCTACCGGCAGCTGGGCTACGCCGTGCTGGGCACCTCGCGGACGATCACGCCGCCCTTCGACGACTCGATGATCGCCACGGTTCAGGGGGACATCGCAACGGCGGATACGGCCGAGCGTGTTACCCGGCACGCGATTGACCGCTTCGGTCGCATCGACACGCTGATCAACAACGCCGGCGTGTTCATGAGCAAGCGATTCACGCAGTACACCGATGAGGACTATGACCTGCTCACGGGGGTCAACCTCGGCGGGTTCTTCCACATCACCCGTCGCGCGATCGAGCACATGGAGCATTTCGGTAGCGGCCACGTGGTCAACATCACGACCACGCTGGTCGAGCACGCTGACGCCAAGGTCCCATCGGCTTTGGCGTCGCTCACCAAGGGCGGGCTGGCGGCGGTGACCAAGTCATTGGCAACCGAATACGCCGCCACGGGCATCCGCGTGAACGCCATCTCTCCGGGGGTGATCAAGACACCTATGCACGCACCTGACACGTATGACGGCCTGGGCACGCTGCACCCAATGGGACGGATGGGTGAGACGAGCGATGTCGTGAACGCGATCATGTACCTGGAGTCGGCGCCGTTCGTCACCGGCGAGTTCATGCACGTCGACGGCGGCCAGAGCGCAGGCCACTAGTCATGCAGCCGACAATGACCGCCCTCCCAGCCCCCAAGCTCCGCTACGTCTACCGCCTCGACGTCGAGCTCGACGCCGCCGTCGATCTCGGCGACACCCCACAAGGCCACCGCCGCATCATCGCGTGGACCGCTGGACGCGCCGAGGGCCCCGACTTCCGTGCGGAACTGCTCGCGACCGGTGGCGCAGACTGGCAGATCGTGCGGCCCTCAGGCAGCTCGGTCGCCGACATCCGCTACACCCTCGAGACCGACAGCGGGGCGCTGCTCTATGTCCAGTCGCACGGTGTACGCCACGGCAAGCCAGCCGTGCTCACGCGCCTCGCCGCCGGCGAGGACGTCGATCCCTCCGAGTACACGTTCCGCACCACGGTCACCATCGAGACCTCCGCCCCCGAACTGGCGTGGCTCAACGACGGGGTCTTCATCGCCGTGGGCGGACGCCAGCCGAGCGGCGTCTCGTACGACGTCTACCTCGTCGAGTAGCGGCAACCCACCGGGCTCTTGCCTCCAGGACGACGCGACCATGCAATGAACTCCGGCATTCCCACACCCCGGCGACCAAGCATGCCCTGCATGTGCTGGCGATCACCGGCTCCACGCGGGCCGGCCGCCGCCATGGCACGGTCGTAGACCGCCTGACTTGACGCTGAGCCTCCCGCGCCGGACGACCTGGACCGGGCGCGGGTGCAATCAGAAGTTCGGCGTGACCCTTGAATTGTGGGAGATCGCAGAGGAGTGATGGGGTGTTTCGCTGTTGTTCTCAGTGGTCTCGGCGGGTCGGCCGAGGGCGCCGGCCTTGGGGTTGATGACGATCACGTGGGTGGGTGCGTGAGCGGCGATGTACGCGGTCACCGCGGTGGTTAGGATCGGGTGGCGAGTGTCGGCGCCGAGCACGATCGCGCCGGCGCGCAGGTCGGCGGCTTTGCGGAGGATCTGGGTGGCGACATCGGTGTGTGTGCCGAAGCTGTGCAGCACTTCGCCCATGACCGGGACGCCGGCTTCGTGCAGTTCGGCCACGCAGCTGTCGAGCAGCATCTGTGCCTGTAGCGGGCTTTCCAGTTCGGCGGTGTCCTCGCCGGCGAGCACGTCAGTCTCAATTACGTGGAGCACGTGGACCGCGGCGCCGCGGGCGCGGGCGACTGGCGTCGCGATCGTGCTGACCTGGCGGGCCGTGGGGCCGGCCACGGCGAGGACCATCGGCGCCGCGCCGGCGGTAACGAGGGCTGGCCGGGTCGTGGTCGCGTGATCGTGAGCGGGGACGGTCGCGGCGACCGGCCGCAGCGCGGCGCGGTAGGTCCAGAGGACCGCGATGCCGATCGCGGTCATCGCGGCACCGAGGTAGAACGGTGCTTGGACGTTGACGTGCTCGGCGAGCTTGCCGGCGATGAACGGGGCGATCGCGCCGCCGCAGAAGCGCACAAAGCTGTACGCCGATGAGGCGATCGGGCGCGGGACCGGCGCCGACTCCATCACGACCTGGGTCATCAGCGTGTTCGTGATCCCGAGAAACGCCCCTGACCCCACGATGCAGACGAGCAGCGCGGTCTGCGAGGCGTGTAGCACGCCCATCACGAGCAGGATCGCGACGATCGCGACCAACGCTCCGCCCAAGCCCTCAATGTCGCCGAAGCGGCGGCCGATCCGCGGTGCGACGAACACCGCGAAGACCGCGAGCAACAGGCCCCAGCCGGTGAACGTGTAGCCAAGCTGGTGGATGCTCATGTGCAGCGGGAACGGCGTGTACGCCAACAGGGTGAAGAAGCCGAAGTTGTAGAAGATCGCGGTCAGCCCGCTTCCGCGCGCGGCGCGGTGACGCAGTGCGCGCAGTGGCTCGGCGATCGAGATCCGCTCGCTCTTGGGTGGCGGGGGTGTGCGGTGCAGGAACACGTTGATCGCGACGAACGCGATCGTCATCAACACCGCGACCCCGAAGAACGGGCCGCGCCAGCTGATCCCGCCGAGCTCGCCACCGAGCAGCGGCCCGACGGAGATCCCGAGGCCGAGTGCCGCCTCGTAGAGCACGACCGCGCCGGCGACGCCGCCGCTGGCGGAGCCGATGATCACCGATAGCGAGGTGGCGATGAACAGCGCGTTCCCGAGGCCCCAACCGGCGCGCAGTCCGACGATCGCGCCGACGCTGTTGGACGCGCCCGCCAGCGCGCTGAAGGCGATGATCAGGACCAGGCCGGCGAGCAGCGTGCGTTTGGCGCCGATGCGGCTGGCGACTGCACCAGAGACGAGCATCGAGATGCCGGTGAACGCGAAGTAGCTCGTGAAGAGCAGCTCGACCTGGCTTGGCGAGGCATGGAGGTTCTTCGCGATCGCCGGCAGGATCGGATCCACCAGCCCCAAGCCCATGAACGAGACGACGGCGGCGAACGCCACCGCCCAGACGGCTCTCGGCTGTGAGAAGAACCCGCCGCGGGAGTCTGTGTCATCGGTCATTCGGTGCCTCCCCACTTGAAAGTTGCATGGGTTCATCGGTCTCACCTCCACGCGGCCGCCGGGGTCTCACGGATTCGGGGGTGTGGGGATCGCTCGGCATGGACGATCAGCACCGGAACCGGGCTGCGGTGCAGCACGTAGTGGCTGACGCTGCCGAGCAGCACGGCACGGACAGCGCCGCGACCGCGCGAGCCCACCACAACGAGATCGTGACCGCCTTGCTTGATCTGGCGGATAAGCGCGGGCCGGATCGGCTGCTCGCTCAGCACCGTCGTGACCGGAAGATCCGCGGGCACCCGGTCGCGCGCCTGGCTAAGGATCGCCTCCGCCTGGCCCCGAGCGTTTGCCAGCATCCGGCCGGCCTCTTCGCCAGCCATCACGTACGCGGCCGCGGGTACCTCCGCCACGGCTGTCATCAGCGTCAACCGGGTGTGCTCGCTCTCGGCGAGGTCGATCGCGTGCGCCAACGCTGCATCGGCGTCGGCGGAGCCGTCGACCGCGACCAGGATGTTGTGAAACGCGACGCCTCCCTCAGGTCCGAACGGGTCGGGAGCTGTTCTCGATATCTCTCGTCTGGCAAGCAGAACTCACAGCTTGCAATTATATTGAGAATAAATATAGTTTGTCAATATGGCATCGGGTACGATCGTCACGCTGAGCCGTTCCGACCTGATCGACGACGTCTCAAAGCAGCTGCTCCCAGGTGCGGGTCTGCTCGTGCGGCTGCTGGTAAGAGAGGTCGGCGGCGAGCTATCGCGCACCCAGGTCGGCCTGCTGAGCACCCTGAGCGACGGGCCACGACGAATCACCGAGCTGGCGAAATTCGAGGGGCTCGCTCAACCGACGACGACCAGCCTGGTCAAGCAACTCGAGCAGCGAGGACTGGTGCGCCGCGACCGACAGACCGACGACGGGCGCGTGGTCCTCGTTCACCTAACCGACATAGGTGCCGCCGCGCTCGCGGACTACCGCGCCCGCGCCCGCGAACTGCTCGGCACCTACCTCGACGAGATTCCAGACGAGCAGGTCGAGGCGCTCGCCGGCGCAACCGAGGCGCTCGCGCAACTCGTCGCGCTCCTTCAGCAGCGACAAGTCCGATGAACGAGAACGATCATCGCAGCGCCCACGGGACGCGAAGACTCCCACCTGAGTCAAGGCTCGTCGCTGTCCAGCTCCGCCCGATCCGCGGCGGCTGAAAATTGGGCACAGGAGGTTGCGGGCGCGATCCGGGTTGTGGACACTTCGCGCACGGTGAGCGGAGCGGGCAGGACAGGGGAGGATGGATTCGGCCTCACGCGCCGAGAACTGATCGCGGCGGGTGCGGCCGCCGGTACCGGTTTCGCCGTGAGCGCCCGAGCGGCGTCTGCGGCCGCCGACCGGGTGGTGCGGAGAATCGACTTCTCTTCGCTCCCCGACCGCAGGGGGTGGCCGGCAGGCTGGGCCTGTCTGGGCGTTGCGAACCTCCGGGTGAGCGGGGGCGCCGGGGTGCTGGAGGCGGGTTCCGATGTGTTTCCGTATGACCCGCGACCGAACGCCTTTGCCGTTGACGCGCGGATCGTCGAGGGCCAGGTGCGGGCGGTGGTCACCGCGCCGGGGTCGCTGGTGGGCGTCATCCTGCGCCGTACCGGGCCCCGCCAGTACTACGCCGCGTTCTACGACGCCCAGGAACACCTTCTGTCGATCGTCAGGCGAAGCGGGGCGGGCCTCCAGACGCTCGCTCGAATGCCTGTTTCGGCTCCTGAGGGTGATTTCACGCTCGAGCTGTCGGCGGCGGGTACATCACCCACGACTCTGGCCGCTGCCCTGACTCTGCCGGCGGGTGCTGCTTTTCGAGTGGCGGCCCGGGACGGCCATCCGGTCCTCCAGCGGGCGGGGGACGCGGGAGTACTCGGGCAGGCCCGGACGCTGTTTCTGAGCAAGGGACCCCCGGTCTACCCCGGACTGGGCAACATGCATCTTCTGCCCTACGGCGTCAAGCAGGGGCAGTGGTTCATTGGGACGCCGCTGGGGCAGCAGGCCGTCGATGAGATCAAGCGGGAGTCCACAGTGGCATTTCGCGAGATCGTGATCAGCAGCCGCGGGGCACCGCAGGCGACGCCAGCGTCGGTGATCGCTGGGACGGCCATGCTCCCGCTGGCCGGGGGTGCGCGCCTGCACGTGGCCACCGACCTTCCTGCTGCGGTGACCGTCGAGGTCGCCGAGACGCCGGAGTTCAAACGCCCGCGCCGGCTCGCGCGTCGCCGGACCGGCGCCTTCAATGGCTTTGCCGTCGACGCCGAGGGAATGACCCCGGGGCGCCGGGCCTACTGGCGGGCGACCCTGCACCGGGCCGGGACCAGGGCGGTCGGGCCTGTGCGCAGCTTCCCGGTCCTTCCGCCCGCTGGCGACCCTACGCGCGTCCGGCTGGCCATAGCCGCCTGCGGGGCGCAGTTCATATCGCTGTTCGACGACCTGGTCGCGCTGGACCCCGACGTGTTCGTCTGGCAGGGCGATCTCAACTACCCCGACACCGTCGGCCCGCTGGCCCAGACGATGACCGGCTACGGCGGGATCTGGCGAGACTTCCTGACCAACCCGGTGCTGGCGCCACTGTTGGAGCGCAGTGCGTTCGTGCCCATGCGCGACGACCACGACTACGGTGCCAACGACTCCAACAGCACGGTGATCCCCCATCTGCCGTGGGGCGTCGCGCCGTGGGATGCCCTGATGGGAAAGCGGATCGGCTGCAGGTTCTCGGCGGGCCTGGCCGACGTGTGGGTCCTCGACCAGCGTCGGTTCAAATCGGACCCCACCCTGCCCGATAACCCGCACAAGACGCTGCTCGGCAAGGCCCAGCGGGAGTGGCTACTGAGAACCCTGCGCGCCTCCAGGGCGCCGTTCAAGGTGATCTGCTCGCCGTGCACGGTGTTCATGTCGGCGAACCGAGCCGACGGCAACTGGTCCGACGGGTTCACCGCCGAGCGCGACGTCATCCTCAGGCACATCGAGCGTGAGGTCAGCGGTCGGGTGATTTTTATCGCTGGTGATTTCCACCTCACCGGCGTCTATGACAAGGACGGCCGCTATGAGGCTAGACCCTGTCCCGTCGGGATTCCTGTGCCCAACGACGTCACGCTCGACGACCCGCAATACGCAAAGAACCTGCGGTCCAGACCCGGTGTCACCTACGCTGACGATCGCTGTCACTTCGGTGTCATCGAGGTCCACGGCGAAGGCGACACGGCAGTCCTTAAGGTATCTCTCCGCCGCGAAGATCACACCACGCCCTATCAAAAGACGTTCACCCACCCAATCCAGTCCCCGCGTAGCGTTGGCTGACGGATGAATGAATCCCAGACCTCGGACGTTAATCACTCTTCCCTCGGGCCGGACGGGAAGCGCCGGTGGTCCCCGAGGGTCAGTAGACGAAGGCTGGGGGACCGGGGCCTGGATCGCCAAGAACTGGTCCGGCGCAATGCGCGAGACGGCCGGCCACGGCCGATTCACCTCAGCCAAGGACCGGGTCGTCTGCGTGCGCGACGGCGTCATCAATCCCAACTACGCGAACCATGACCTGAGCATCCATCAGCGATACGGCCCAGGAGGGTTCAGGTTCGAGCACAAGGCCTGGCCTGCGCTGTCGGATCAGGGCCCAGAGCGAGAAGCCGTCCGCCTGTGACGGTGCGCCATGCTGGTACTTGCTGGCCTGCGCCCGGCTCAGCCGGTGCGCTTGAATACCAGCCTCCCCTTCCAGTCCAGGTGCTGTGTGCAGGTGGTGCCGGACCCGGGCTCGCTGCAGTCACTTGGCGGCGCCGTGGACGCGTTTTGCTCGATCAAGCCGGCCGCCTGTTGCTCTTGGCCCACCTTCATCGCTCGAAGCTCCGACAGCCTCACGTTGATGTTCGCGGTCAGCATCCCCGGCATGTAGGCCTTGTTCGCAGGGTAGAACGCATCGAACCCATTGAAGTACTGGCAGCCGGTGGGAGGATGGCTGCCGGTTGCCTGAGCGACCACGAAGCCGCCGGTTACCGCGACCTGGAGCGAGAGGTCGTCGTGTCCGTTCACCCGTGCTGGCCCGGCGTGAAGCTCGGCAGCCTTGGCACCGGGCTGAAGGTCTCCCTGGCAATGAAAGGACGACGACCCGTCGCTCGAGGTCGCGTGCCCGTAGTTCTCCCACTCCGGGTCACCGCTGCCCTCTATAGGGTCGGTGCCCTCGGCATGCGCCTTCAGGTCGATCTTCGATGCCGAGCCGTGGCGGGGCAATGTGAGGTCGGCATAATCTGCGTGGGCGCTGAACCTGTCGTTCTCGTTCGTCTGGGAACTGAAGTCGCTGGACCGGTACTCAAGGGTCGACCAGTAGCGCGCCTTTTGGATCTCAAATGAGACCTTGTAGGTCAACGGGTGTGACTTACGGTGTGGCCTCGCAGCCTGCGTGGCCGGGACGTACGCTCCCAGGCCGCAGATGACGCCAAGAACGCCGAACAGCCTCAGGCGATCCAGACCGGACCTCGTCACGTCCGCCGGAGCGCCGCTACACCCCGATGTTCGGTGCTCACCGCGTGACCCAAACCATACCCTCGTGTCGGATGAGCGTACGGATCCCTTGAGCTCATGCCCGTGCGCCGACCGGCATCGTACAGCCAGGCCCCGCGCTTCACGGGGGCTCCCCGTTCGCGTGCGACCGGCGGAGCGTCGGTGCCGGTCGCTTGTGGCGGGTCCAGCACGCGGCACCAGCCAGCGCTAGGCCATCCGGGCCGCATGGGTTTACGCGCCGCGGGGTTCGCGAGTCGACGTGACGTGCCAGAGGCACGCTGGGCGAGTTCAGCGCGGTGATGATTGATTGGCTGCTTGCTCCAGCCATGAGGTGTATACGTCGATGAACGCCTTCATCGCGGCGTCGACTGCTGCGACGTCGCGGGTGGCCAGCAGGTCAAGCAGCAGCCCGCGCGTGACCGCGACGCCCAGCCGCGCGTGGGCTCGTGCGAGTTGTCGCGGGACGCCGAGCGAGACGTTGATCTCTGTGGCTGGATCCAGCCAGTCCTCGACGATCCCCTCCAGCAGCTGCGTCGTGTGCGGCCGGCCTTGCAGAGCCTGGCCATAGATCTCGAAGAACAGGCGCTCGTTGGGCCACAGGGCCGGGTCGGAGATGTGCTTCCACCAGGCCCACATCGCGTCCGCGACCGGCTGGTCGGGATCAGGCGCGATCTGGCTTAGGACGTCGCGTTGACGAGCCTCGACCGTGCGGACGATCTCCACCCACAGGCCCTGTTTGCTGCCGAAGTGGTGGATCAGCATCCGATGGCTCGTTCCGAGCGCGGCGGCCAGCGTACGCAAGCTGATGTCGGCCAATCCATGCCGCCCGACGTAGTCGATCGCGCCGTCGAGCAGGCGCTGCCTGGGGGGCCTGTCGTTCATGCTCAGCTAGTGTACCATCTGGTACATGCCGTCGCAATCTCAGGGACCAATGTCAGGGATTTGCCCGATGTGCGGACGGACGGTCGTCTCCAACATTGCTGCCGCAATCACCGAACAGGAGGACAGCATGATGCTGATCCAAGTCAAGATCATCGAGGGGGTGTTCACCGCCCCGCAGAAGCAGGAGATCGTCGAGTGCCTCACCGAGTCGC
Source organism: Solirubrobacteraceae bacterium (assembly GCA_036490975.1). Classification (GTDB taxonomy): domain Bacteria; phylum Actinomycetota; class Thermoleophilia; order Solirubrobacterales; family Solirubrobacteraceae; genus Palsa-465. The sequence continues at coordinate 37,635 of DASXCS010000017.1, read as the reverse complement.
TGATCGAGATCGGAGGCGGAGGCCTGCGTCCGGCGGTCTGGTGCATCGTCGAGGAGGTCGCAGGGGGCCGGTGGGGAGTCGGCGGCCAGACCCTGACCAGCGACGACGTCAAGGCGCTGGCACGTGGCTAGCCGCTGCCCGATGACTCCACAACAGGTGCCAATGGTGATCTCCAAGCCCGAACACTCTCAACGCAGCTCCTCGCCGGTGCCGCGGAGCGGATCTCGAGCCAGCTCGGGGTCCGACCGAGGGCAGCGCCGGCTGGACCCGGACCGCCTCGGAGATCACATCGACCGGCTGTATCGAGCGGCGTGGGCGCTCTGCGGGTCCCCATACGACGCCGAGGATCTGGTGCAGGAGACGTTTCTCAGCGTGCTCAAGCGCCCCAGACTGCTTCGTCGCGACGATGACCTCGGCTACCTCCTCCGAGCCCTGAGAAACACGTACGCGAATGGCCACCGCCGCGCGTCACGTAGACCGCGAACCCGCGAGCTGTTTGACGTGGACAACCCGCCAAGCAGCGAAAGTGAGTTCAGTGCCCGCGAGATCATGGAGGCGATCGCGACCGCGCCGGCCCCGTTTCGAGATGCAGTGATCGCGGTCGATCTGCTCGGGCTGTCCTATCACGAAGCCGCGCGCGCACTCCGCACCCAGGAGGCAACGCTCACCACCCGTCTCCACCGCGGACGGCAACGTATTGCACGCGCATTAGTGAACTAGACGGAAAGGACCACTCACCTCTCGGTGTCATACACACGACCGGGAATAGATCCGGGCACACATACCACATCGATGTGGACTGTCAGGGCTCACCAGCCATCCAACCAACACCCCGAGAGGAAGAAATGAACATCCACCCCAGTACCCACCATCGCCGGACCCCGTCGCGCCGCACAGTGGCGCAGCTCGCTGCGTTGGCACTCGCCGGGCTGGCGCTTCCCGGCCTGTCGAGCGCGAACACCGGCCAGATCAACGGCGTTCAGGCGGAGGTCGACCACGGTAGGCTCCAGGTCAAAGGCGACGCTCACTCCAACAACGTCGCGCTTCGACTCAACCCCAGCGATCCGACCCAACTGCAGGTCGACGTCGGCAACGACGGCTCAGTCGACTTCACCTTCCCCCGAAGTGACGTGTCGGCTATCAGGGTTGAGATGGGCGGTGGCGACGACACTGTCAAGATCGACGACACCGGCGGCTCGTTTACCGACTCCATTCCCACAACCATCTCGGGCGGCGACGGCAACGACGCGCTGATCGGCGGCGCAGGCGCCGAGACGTTCCAGGGCGGCCCGGGAGATGACACCGTGACCGGAGGCCGCGGCAACGACGTCGCCTCGCTCGGCAGTGGCAATGACACGTTCGTTTGGAATCCCGGTGAGGCCAGCGACGTTGTCGACGGCGGCAGCGGCAGCGACACGCTGGCGTTCAACGGCGCGAACGCGGCCGAGAACTTCACGTTCGCCGCCAGCGGCCGAGACATGACGCTGTTGCGCAACGTCGGAAACGTCACGATGGACACCAGCGGCGTTGAAGAAGTCGCCCTGACCGCGCTCGGCGGCGCCGACAACATCGTCGTCAACGACCTGTCGGGCACCAGTGTGACCAAGCTCAGCCTCGATCTCGCCGGCACGCCCGGCGGCGCCACCGGCGACGGTGTGAACGACACTGTGACGGTCCTCGGCACCCACGGCAATGACGCGATCACGGCCACAGGCAACGGATCGGGCGCTGACGTGGCCGGACTGCACGCGGCGATCTCCGTCGTGCACGGCGACCCGACCGACCTGCTCGCGATCGACACCCTGGGCGGCCACGACACTGTGTCACCGGCCGGGGTATTCGGGGTGCAGGTAACGGCGAACGGCACGGCGCTCTAACCGCCGACCCGGGCGGGCCCTACATCAACTGCTCTGGGCCCGCCCGGCGCCTCATCCGACCCTTCCCAACAGCTGGAGCTGCCGCATATGAGTCTGAAAGATCCCAACGCCGTCACCGTCTCGTCGAGCTGCTCGCGCCGCTCTGACGCCCTAGTGGAGGGCTACGCCACCTGGCGCGAGGAGAGCGCGGCGGTGACCGTGGCGTATGAAAACTGGGCTCGCGCTTCCCGCGGCGAGCGAGTCAACGCCTACGCAGCCTACGTGACAGCCCTCAACTCCGAGGAGCGTGCCGCGTCTGATTATCAGCGTCTCGTAGAGCAGCCTGTCGCCTAGCCACTGCAGACAGAGCTGTGACCGCCGGAAGGCGGGTCAGGTTGTCAGCCGGCCGCACTGGTCAGTACATCTGGAAGCTTGCGCCGCGAGGCGATGTCGAGCTTGCGGAACGCTCGTCCGAGATGGGTTTCGACGGTCTTTTCGGTGACAAATAGTGTCTGGGCGATTTCGCGGTTGGTGCCGCCGGCCGCCGCGAGCTCAGCAACGCGCAGCTCGCTTGGTGTCAGCGAGTCCACGCCGCGACGCTCGGCCCTCCGTGGCCGCACTCCTATCGCCGCGAGTTCGGTCTTGGCGCGACGTTCCTGGACCGTCGCGTCGCATCGGGCAGCGAGCGCGAGCCCCTCGAGCAGAGGCTCTCGGGCGTCGGTCCGCTGCCCGGCAGCGCGAAGCGTTGCGCCGAGGTCGAGCAGGACGCGGGCATGCTCGAGCCGCGCCGGTGAGGCGGCCAGTACGTCGCGCGCTGCCTCGAGCCCGCGCCGCCGGTCCTCAGCGGGGCCAACGAGCGCCTGGGCCCGCAGGGCGACGCCGATCGCTCGCGGCGCGCCGAACAATTGCGCGCGACGCACCTCCTCGGCGGCGAGGGCGCGGGCCTCCTCGGCGCGACCAAGTTGGGCCAGGGAAAGGGCCGCCGTCGACCGCCAGGGGACGACCGCGGGATTTTCTCCGCCCAAAACAGGATGGTCGAGCGCGGAGCTGCGCAGTTCCTCGATTGCCGCCTGATGGTTGCCCGCCGCGGCGCAAAGCACGCCCGAGGCGTAGAGCAGTTCCGCGCTCGGCGTGAACTCGGGGTCGAAGCGAACCCCGGCGCGATCGATGACCCCGCGCAGGGCGTCGGGCGTCTCATCACGCTCGAGCCCCACCAGCACTGCCGTCGTCACCGCCGTGACCAGGAACTCGGCGCCCAGAAGCTCGGGAGCCAGCTCTGTCACCACTTGCGCGTCCGCTTGCGCGGCAGCGAGGGCTCCGCGGCGTAACCCGACGAAAGCTCGAAACGCCGAGATCGCCACCACCGTCACCGCCGCGCCCCGCTCTCGGGCCCGCGTGAGGATTTCATCGGCCACTGATTGGGCTACGTCAAGATGGTCTGAGAACATGAGGGCGTACAGGGCCGCGAGCACCCAGTTCTCGCCGCGGTGGGGCTCGATCGGAACGCCCGCCGCAAGCGCCCGCTGGGCGAAGTCAATTGCGGTCGAGGCCGAGCGTAGGTACATCACCTCGTCCAGTGCGAGCGTGGCGAGCGTGGTGGCCTGCAGCGATCCCCGCGCGGGGCCGCCCGGATCTCGCAGGTTGGCAATCTCGGCGTCGGCCTCGCGGCGGGCCGACACTGAGCTGTAGCTGGCACCGAGCAGTGCGACCTCGAGCTGCTCGCGCGCCGGCGCCCCTGCAGGCAGCCGCTGCTGAGCGCGGCGCAGGATCGCCGCTCCTTCACGGCCGCGGCCGGCGTAGAACAGCATCCCGCTGAGCTCGATCGCGGCTGCGGCGATTGCCTCTGCGTCCTCGCTGTGTTCCACGACCTCGGTCAGCGGGGCGACGGCGTCGGGTGAGCCAGCGCGGGCGCGTGCCTGGCCGAGCTCGAGCAGCAGCGCGGGCCGGTCGGTGGGAGCCGGAGGCTCATCGAGAGCGCGAGCGAGCAGGACCGCCGCGCGGGTTGCGTCTCCGAGCGCCAGCGCGTCACGGGCGGCCTCCCGAAGCAGGGCGAGCGCGACGGGGTCGGCGGCTGGCTCGGTGAGCATGACGTGGGCCGCGATCTGGCTCGCGGAAGCTCCGCGCTCCCGCAGGATCCTCGCCGTCGCGTGATGCATCCGCTCGCGCTCGGCAGATGACAGGTCGCCGTAGATCGCCGCGCGCAGGATCGGATGGGCAAACCGGGCCGCCGTGCCCGGTTGCACTACGCCGGCCGAGAGGAGGGAGGCGAGCGCCTCCTCCACGTCGCCCTCGGCGAGTCCGGCCAGCCGCCCGGCGTCGCCGACCCGCGTGCACTCACCGAGCACGCTGAGCGCGCGGGCCAGAGCCGCAGCCGCGGGCGGCAGCCGCGCCAAGCGGAGCAGCACCGCGTTCGTGACGCCGTGAGGGACGATCGCCGCGATATCGACGGCCGCGGCCGCCGTGGGATCGACACCACGAGCTGCCGCTTCGCCGAGCAACTCGCCGAGCAGGAACGGGTTGCCATCCGTTGCCTCGAGGCATGCCAGTACAAATCGGCCGTGGGGTTCGGTGCCCAGCCTCGCACGGACCAGGGCGGCGACCGCCGGCTCCGTCAGGGGCGAGAGACGCAACAGCTCCACGGCCGGGCCAGCAATGAGCGTCGCCGCCTCGGGCGTCACCGCGGGGTCGAGGGGCCGCGTCGCAATCAGGATCGCGAGCGGCAGGCCGTCGAGCCGACGTGCGATGAACGCCAGCGCCCGCGCCGACTGGGCGTCGCACCACTGCAGGTCGTCGACCACGAGCACAAGCGGCGAGTCAGCTGACAGGTTTGCGGCAAGCCAATACAGGCCGTGCTGCCACGCGTAGCTCTCAGCGCTGATTGATCCGCTCGCCAGCGCGTCGGCTGAGGTCGGGGAGGCGGTGACCAGGTCCGCGGCCAGCGCCGCCGCTCCCGCCAGCCAGCGCTCGCGCTCGCCGCTTTCGGCCTCCAGCAATGGTCGCTCGAACAGCTGGCGCATGACCCCGAACGGGTATCCCTGTTCGAGGTCCGACGCCAGTGCTGCCAGAACGCGCAGGCCCATATCAGGCGCGGCAGCGCGTACCTGCTCAAGGAGTCGAGACTTCCCGAGACCAGCGGCGCCTTCGAAGACCAGGACTGCGCCGCTCCGCCGCCCGGCCAAGCGGAGCGCTTGCCGCACGCGATCAACCTCGTGCTCACGCTCGAGGAGCGCAGCCGGCCCGGCAATCACCGTCGGTCCCATGCGTCGATCGAAATCGTAGCCACACGCGGAATGTTTGGGGAATCGATGTCGGCGGTAGCCCTGGCATGCCTCACGCGGCCGTTGCGCATGAAATGGGTAGCGACCAACACCGACCATCGTCGACAGCAAGCGAAGGCGGTCGGTCTGGCCTGCGCCGGCCGCCAAGGGTTTTGCGAGTGAGCGCCTGGGTAGCCCATATGTGTCTGCGGCACGCGGGAAAGCCGGACTGCTAGCCCCACCACGGGAGGTAAGGAGATGCATGTCCGTACACGCGCGGCTGCGGGGTGGCCATCCCCACCGTTAGATCGCAGCAACCCCACCATCGCGTCGGCGAAGGACTCCGTCGCATGAATGGCTGAACCCAGGAGTCAAGCCCTCGAACCAGGCCCGCGCCCCTGAGCGACCCGGTCGGACCGGGGACCGGACGGGCATGCCGCAGCGAGCCGCGAGCGGAACACGGAAGGAGAACTCATGGCCACAGACCAGACTGATCGCTACCGCCAAGCGGCAGAGGATGCGCTGGGACAACTCGACTGGTGCATCGGCTATCTGCACGGCATCCACAAGGAGAAGATCTCAGCGCAGCTGGCGCGAAATCGATCCCACATCAGACATGAGCTGATGCGCGAGGCTCAGGAGCCCCTGCCTTCGCAGGTAACGAGTGAATCCTGAGCTTTCGGAACGATGATGTAGAGGAGGCAACATGCGATACGCCTACAAGGACCTCCACACGCAACCCAGGGGGAGCGAGGTAATCGTTCGCTGGAGTGGAGCAGCGGCAGACGTGCTCCTGCTGGATCCGGTGAACTTCGTGAAGTACTGCGAGGGTCGCGACCCCGTCATGTACGGCGCCGGGGGGCACGCTTCTCGCTCGCCCGCTCGGCTCACCATCCCCGAGGACGGGCGGTGGTACGTGGTGGCTGATCTCCGCGGCTACAGCACCCTTGCGCAAGCAACGGTGCAGGTGGTTAAACCGGGAGAGCCGGCGGAGCGAGAGCCAAAGGAGGAGGCCGTTCTGACGCTCGGATGAGGTTGAACCGGCTCCGCGTCCACAGCCCGCGCCAGATTGGCCGGCCGCGCGCAGGAGCCACGACGTGTACACGTCGATGAACGCCTCCATCGCAGCGTCGACCGCTGCGACGTCGCCCGACGTAGTCGATCGCGCCGTCGAGCAGGCGTTGCCTGGGGGCTTGCCATTCACCGCCCACTAGTGTACCATCTGGTACATGCGACCTGTACGAGTAACCACCGCCGTTCCCCATCCGGTCGAGCGCGTATACGACTTCCTCGACGTGATGGCAAACCACGAGCCGTTCACCAACCACATGCTCAAGGACTGGGAGTACTGGGGTCCCGAGCGCGGAGTTGGAGCCAGGGCCAGGGTCACCGCAACGCTCGCAGGCCGCAGCGAGCCGATCGAGATCGAGGTGATCGCCGCGGAGCGCCCGCGGATGATCGTCGAGCAGAACATCGGCGCAGGTGGCCAACGGATCGCGACCGGGACCTACACCCTTGAGTCCAGGGGAAGCGGGACCCTGATCGCGTTCGAGTACGCCTGGAAGCAGGCGCCGCTCAGCGAACGCCTGGCTGCCCCCCTCGTCCGGGCGATCCTCACCGCTGCCAACAGGCGCGCGCTTGCGCGCCTGGCCGAACAGCTAACGAAGTCGGTCGAGCCCGCACACGCCGGTTGAGCAAGCCCAGCGCCGGTCAACGTGTCACGCTGGTCGACCTCAGAAATTGCTCCAGCTGGTCGGCAAAGCCCGGCGCCGCGGCCACGAAGTGCCCCGCACCGGGGGCGATAACGCGCCGGGCGTTCAGGGCGGCTGCGGTGCCCTCGCACATTCGCTCGGCGGCGGGATAGTGATCGCCGGAGGCGACCAGCGTCGGGACCTCCGCCTCTCGGAGAATGTGCAACGCCAGGCTGGCTTCACCGGGATGCCGGCTCCCGTGACTACGCCGAACGCCGCGGATGACCTCTTCGGGAAGCGGGCCCTCATCGGGTACAGGAGCGCCGGCGACCTTCAGGAACTCTCGGAGCGCCGCTGGGTCCGCCTCGAGCCCCTGGGCCAGGACGGCCTTGCCGATCCGCTCAAAGCGCGCGACATCCGGATCGCCGGGGGGCAGGAAGATCGCCGGCTCGATGAGGGTCAGTGAGCGCACCCGGGTCGGTCGGCGGGTGGCGGCGATGACCGCCCCGACGGCGCCGTAGGAGTGCGCGACGACGTGGGGACGATCGTCGAGCAGGTCGGCAATGTCGGCGGCATCGAGATCGAAGTCCTGGCGGCCGCCCGGGGGCGACGGGCTGGGCCGAAAGCCGCGGCGGTGCATGACCGCCAGCGTCCACCGCTCGCTCAGGTGCTCCAGGCCCGACCACGTTCTGGCCGGGCTCGCGCCCCCATGCACGAGCAGCACCTCCGGACCGCGGCCCTCGCGGGTCACCACAATCGCGGGCCCGTTGCCCGTGTCTGCGTTCACACAGCCGGGCCCTGGCCCTGACCCGGCGGGAGCGCCTGCTGTCCGCCGCCGGGGGTGGGCAGTCGTCGCCACTGCTCGATCTTGCCGTCGCGGATCAGGAACGCCGTCGCGGCCCGCTCTCCGACGCCCGCACCGCAGGCGCCGCCGACGCGGTCGGTCAGCCGGAACGTGGCGTAGGTGTAGACGCCATGGCGCGCGGTCGCCACCAGCCGGGCGCCGCAGGGGAGCAGCTCGTTGAATGCGCGCGCCTCCCTCCGGCTGGTGATGCGTACAGGTGGTGTTCCGTTCTCAACCAGCGCCGGCGTGGCGAAATACGAAGCGGCCCTGTCCAGGTTGCCGGCGGTGAGGGCCTGCGCCCAGCCTCGGATGACATCGGAGTCCTTCACGGACCCACAGCCGGAGCACGCGAGCATGCCCGCGATCGCGAACGTGCCAAGTAGGCGACGGCGACAACGCATGACCCGATCCTCGCACGTCTGCGCTGGCGCGCTGACCGGCGCTCGCCACCAGGCGAGCCGGCCTACTCGCCACGCCAAACAGGCTCGCGCTTTTCGAGGAATGAGGTCATGCCTTCCTGAGCGTCGTGGGCCAGCGCGTTGTCGGTCATGACGACCTGGCAGTGCTGGTAGGCCTCCGCCTCGGGCCGGTCGATCTGGGAGTAGAAGGCGTGCTTTCCGGTGGCCACGGTGAGCGAGCTCGATCGAGCGATCGCCTGGACAAGTTCGAGGACGGCCGCTTCGAGCTCGTCGAGTGGGACAACCCGATTGACCAGCCCCCAATCCGATGCAGTCGCGGCATCGATCGGCTCACCCGTGAGTAGCATCTCCATGGCTCGTTTGCGGCCCACCGCTCGGGACACCGGCACCATCGGAGTCGAGCAGAACAGGCCGATCTTGACGCCCGGAGTCGCGAACCGTGTGCCGTCGGCGGCGACCGCCAGGTCGCATGCCGCCACCAGCTGACAGCCGGCTGCGGTGGCAATGCCATGTACCTTCGCGATCACCGGTTGAGGGACCTTGTGGATCGTGTTCATCAGCACCGTGCACCGATCGAACAGGTCCCGCAGGAACGCTTCCTCGCGGCCGATCATCTCGGCCAGGTCATGTCCGGCCGAAAAGGCCGGTCCCTCGCCCTCGATGATGATGGCTCGGGTTTCAGGCTGGCCTGAGACATCGCCCAGTGCGCCGAGCATCTCCTCCATCAGGTCAAGCGAAAGCGCGTTGCGTTTTTCCGGGCGGTTCAGCACGATTCGCGCCGCGGGGCCATCGCATGTGACACGCAGGTTTCGGTAGTCCGTATGGAGTAGAGAGCTCATCGGGACAACGTACTCCCGCGCCTTCCACCACACAAGCTCGGCGCGAGATAATGACCGCCGTGACGCCCAACGTGTTTCGCACCGAGCTGAACCCCGTGAACTTCCTCGTGCGGGCCGCGTACATGTATCCCGAGAAGATCGCGGTCGTCGATGGCGAGCGCCGTCAGTCCTACGCCCAGCTGGCCGAGCGCTCCTGGCGACTGGCCAACGCACTGCGGTCGGCGGGACTGCGCAAGGGGGATCGCGTGGCGACCCTCCTGTTCAACTCTGCTCCGATGCTCGAGGCTCATTTCGGCGTGCCAGCTTCCGGAGGCATCCTCGTGGCGATCAACCATCGGCTGTCCAGTCCCGAGATTGCCCACATCCTCGACCACTGCGGCGCCCGCTTCATGGTGATCGACGCCGATCTCGAGCCGCTCATAGCCCCGCTCGGGCTGCCTGGTGTCACGGTGATCCGGCGCGCCAACAGGGACGCAGCCGATGATCAATACGACGAGTTTCTGGCCGCGGCGTCCACCGCCAGGCCTGAGAGCTGGCTCGATGACGAGGAGGAGACGATCTCCATCAATTACACCTCCGGCACGACGGGCCAGCCGAAGGGGGTGCAGTACACGTACCGCGGCGCCTATCTCAACGCCCTCAATGAGGTGATTGTCACCGGGATGAACCCGGAGTCCGTGTACCTATGGACGCTGCCAATGTTCCACTGCAACGGCTGGTGCTTCCCGTGGGCCGTGACCGCGGTGGCGGCCCGCCACGTGGCGCTGCAGGCGGTCGATCCCGACCTGATCTGGCAGCTGATCGACGACGAGGGAGTAACTCACTACAACGGCGCGCCGACCGTTCACCTGATGATCATCAACCACGCCCGAGCCCACAGGTTGGATCAGGCGGTGACCGTTGTGGTTGCCGCCGCGCCACCCTCGCCCACCCTGCTCGCTCGCATGGCCCAGTTGAACTTCCACGTCGTGCACGTGTACGGGCTGACGGAGACGTACGGGCCGATCACGGTGTGTCCAGTTCAGGAGGGATGGCATCAGCTCCCCGTCGAGCAGCAGGCGCAGCTGCTCGCCCGACAGGGCCAGGCCTACCCCTCGGCCGACCTGGTCCGTGTCGTCGACGAGCAGATGCATGACATCGCGCAGGACTCGGAAACGATGGGCGAAGTGGTCATGCGCGGCAACAACGTGATGAGCGGCTACTTTGCCGACGAGAGCGCGACGGAGACTGCTTTTCGTGGCGGGTGGTTTCACTCCGGCGATCTGGCCGTGTGGCACCCGGACGGGACCGTGGAGCTCCGAGACCGCGGCAAGGACATCATCATCTCCGGCGGAGAGAACATCTCAAGCATTGAGGTCGAGCAGACGATCGTCGCGCACCCGGCGGTGCTCGAATGTGCCGTGATCGGGGTACCGCACGAACATTGGGGTGAGCGGCCAAAGGCCTACGTCACTCTCAACCCTGCGGCGAGTGCCAGCGGCGATGAGATCATCGCCTTCTGTCGCGAGCGGCTGGCTCACTACAAGTGTCCCGACACGATCGAGTTTGGGCCGCTGCCAAAGACCTCGACCGGGAAGGTCCAGAAGTTCGTCCTGCGCGAGCGCGAGTGGGCGGGACGCGCGAGTCGGGTCGGCTCGACGTAGGTCGGGTCGCGAAGCTGCCAGCCGAGCCGCACTCACGCGGATGTCACACGCGAATCGAGCTTCCCCGCTCCGGGAGGTGCAGGCACCGGGAGAGACCGTGGCGGTCGAAGGACTCGCGCAGCGAGTCCGCGTCCTCAGTGAAGTGCGCCCAGCCTCCAAAGTGCAGCAGGACCGTCGGCGGCTGGCCGAGTATCTCGACGGCCTCATGATCGTGTAGATCGCTTGCGGTCGTAGCGGATCATGCGGACCCCTGCCGCTCGGCCAGTCGGATGTCAGGCTCGTAGAGCAGGCGCGAGTTCGGGGTACCACCGTGGATGACTACCGGCCGCCCGTACGGATCACCAGCCTCCAGCACCTGAAGCCGTCTTTCGTCAGATCCGCTCACCTGATGCACCATCTCGCCTCCCTCCACCTTGCCAGTCCCGGACGCCTGCGGCACGCCCGGCGCAAGGGTAGTCGCCCTGCCTATTAGACTCGCCCGCGCGTGACTGCTGTGCCTCCGATCAGGTACGCCGACGCCGGCGGGGTGGAAATTGCGTACCAGGTCGTGGGCGACTCGGGACCGGTACTGATCGGCACGCCGGGATTCGCCAGCAACATCGAAATCATGTGGGACGAGCCGCGATCGGCGCGGTGGTTGCGGCGGATGGGCTCGTTCTGCCGGTTGATTCACTACGACAAGCGCGGCTGCGGGCTGTCGGACCGCGGAGCTGATCTGTCGTCGTTCCCGGAGCGCGTCAGCGACATGCTCGCCGTGATGGATGCGGAGGGCATCGACCGGGCATTCATCGGCGGTTTCTCAGATGGCGGCACGATGAGCGCATTTTTCGCTGCGACGTACCCCGAGCGGTGCGACGGGGTTTTGCTGATTTCCACCACACCCAGCTGGGTCCGGCGAGATGACCTCCCGTGGAACCTTGACCTCGAGTCGTGGAGGGCGTTGGCTCGGCGGTGGTCAGACCAATGGGGGACCGGCGTGGTCAGCGCCCGCGTCCTTGCTCCCACACTGATTGACGATCCTGACTACCTGGGTTGGCTTGCGCGGTACGAGCGTCAGTCGACCACGCCGACGATGGTGGTCAAGATCTGGGAGGTGAACTTTGAGATCGACATTCGCTCGATTCTCTCGACGATCCGGGTTCCCGCCCTGGTCATTCATCGCACCGACGAGGGGCTGAATGTTGAGAACGGTCGCTACCTCGCCGCCAGGATCCCCGGAGCGCAGCTGCTGGAGCTGCCGGGCCGGGACCACCTCCCCTGGCTCGGAGATCAGGACAGCATGCTTGACGCGATCGAAGAATTCGTAACCGGTCGTCGGACGACGGTGTCTGCTGACCGGGTACTCGCGACTGTCCTGTTCACCGACGTCGTCGACTCAACCCGCCGGGCGACCGCGGTTGGTGATGCCGCGTGGCGGCGTCTGCTCGATGATCACGACACGCTCACAGCCCGGGTGGTCCAGCAGAGTTCAGGCCACGTCATCCAGCAGACCGGCGATGGCGTGCTGGCCACGTTTGACAGCCCCAGCCGGGGAGTGGCGGCCGCGGGTGAGCTGCACCGCGCCCTGCACGCGCTCGACATACGCATTCGGGCCGGACTTCACACCGGTGAGATCGAGCGGCGCGGAGCTGACATCAGCGGCATTGGCGTGAACATCGCGGCCAGGGTCCAAGCACTTGCGGTCACAGGTGAGACCCTGGCTTCGTCGACCGTCAAGGATCTCTGTGCCGGCGCCGGCTTCAGCTTCCAGGACCACGGCTCGCACGAACTCAAGGGCGTGGACGGCGCCTGGCGCGTGTATCGGGTCTCGGCGTAGCTCCCACCCTCAGCTCTTCACATGCAGCGTGAAGGGGGCGGTCACGATCCGTCCCGCAAGCTTCAGCTGCAGGAACAGCCGCCAGGTCCCGGACTCGGGCAGCAGGACACCGATCGTGAGCTTGCCCGGCGCGGTCGACTGGCCGGTCACCCTGGTGGCGCTCACCCCGGGCAGGCTCCCGCAGTTCGGAGCGTTGGGGGCACAGATGTGGCTGTGGAAGTAGGCAAGTGACCGCTGGTGGAAGAAGATCGCGTGAGCGAGCGCCCCGAACCATGGCGTGAAGGTGACCCTGTGACCGTGTCGGTCGGTCACGTCAACGTCGACGAACTGGGCCCGGATGGCATGCAGGGCCTGGTGGGGCTGCATCTCAAAGTGGTAGCCATCGATGACCAGGTCGGGCTTGAACGGCGGCAGCGGCCTGGGGTGGTAGGAACCTGAGACCGTGACGTTGCGGAAGAGCTGGAAGTTCGGCAGGCCGCCGGGGAGGTTCGGGTAAACGTCAACCAGCACCCGATAGGGACCCGGGGCCGGGAACGACACGGTCTGGCGGAGCACCCCCCCGGGGCGAACCGGCGGGTGCTGATGGATGATGTAGGCGAGGTCGGCGCGGACGATGATCAGGTGGACGCCGGTGTGGGGCCCGGGACCGGTCTTGAATCTGGTCAGCGGCCTGCCCGATGGCTGCTGGATGTGGAATGAGATCGTGGTCGGCCGGCCCGGTGCGATCGCACCGTTCGGCTGAAAGCCCGCCAGACTGAAGACGCGCGCCGGAGCGACGGCGGGCGTGCTGAGCCCGGAGCCGGAGCCCCCGCAGGCGCCGATCGCCAGGGCGGTGCAGAACGCGAGCGCCGCCGAACGCAACATCACAGCTGATGATAGGCGCGGGCACCGGGACCCGGACGCACGTTGAGCGACCCGTCCGGGGCGGTCGACCCGGGGCCAAAGAGGCCGAGGACGTGCCCGCCAAAGCCCCCACCCATGATCCGCGCCCCCAGTGCGCCGGCCGCCTTCAGCGCTCCGACCGCGTCCTCAACCTCGGGGGTCGAGATCTCGTAGTCCTCGCGCAGGCTGGCGTGTGACTCGTCGAGCAGCTCGCCCAGGGCGGGGAAGTCGTGGCGCTCCAGGGCGGCGATCGCCTGGTCCACGCGCGCGTTGGATCGGATCACGTGCCGGGCTCGGCGGCCCAGCGGCTCGGGCAGCTCCTGGGTCATCTCCAGCCGAGCCTCCCGGAGACTGGGTAGCCCGAGGAGCTCGCACGCCCGGGAGCACTCGGCCCGGCGCTGGTTGTATCCCGAGCTGGTATTGACGCGGGGCGAGCCCGAGTCCAGGGTGACCAGCCTGTGCTCGTCGAGCTCGAGCGCCACGGGCCGGATCTCAAGCGTGCGGAAATCGATTCGCAGGCAGTGGCCGGGCTGCCCGCAGAGAGAGGACAGCTGGTCCAGCAGACCGGTTTGCGCCCCCGACCACTCGTTCTCCACGCGTGAGCACAGCCTGGCCAGCTCAATGCGATCGGGAGCCGACGCGTCGCTGAGCGCGATCAGGGCCAGGGCGAGTGCGACCTCCAGCGCGGCCGAGGATGACAACCCCGCCCCGCGCGGTATGTCGCCCGTGATCGTGAGTCTGGCCCCGATCAGCTCCACCCCGGCCCGCGACAGCTCGGCGACTGTGCCGCGAACGAACGCCGGCCAGCCCGGAATCCGCTGGGGCGAATCCAGATTGAAGCGGTCTGTCTGGCCCAGGTCGAGCGCCTGCACCTCAATTGTCCGGGCTTGGATCGGCTCGGCAGTAACGGTGATCCCTCGGTCGATGGCGAACGGCAGTGCCAGCCCCTGGTTGTAGTCGGTGTGCTCCCCGATCAGGTTGACGCGTCCGGGAGCGAACGCCTCCACCGGGCGGGAGGCGGTCAATACACGCCTGGAGCCAGCAGCGCCTGACGCCGGCGCTGACTCGCGTGCAACGGCAGCTGCGATGAGCTGTCCCCCACCCTGATCAGGTAGCGACCCGGGCTGATCGTCCACGCGGCCCGGCCGCTGCTCCAATGGGCAAACGACACCGGCGCCAGGGTGACCGTGACCCGGCGCGACTTGGCGGGCCGGAGTGAGACGCGGGCAAAGCCCTTGAGCTGCTCGGGCGGCTCGCCGGCCGAGCAGGGGTCTCCGATGTAGACCTGGGCCACGTCCGCGCCGGCTCGACGTCCCGTGTTGGTGATCGTGAAGCTGACGTGGACCCTGCCGCCCTCCGCCCGGACACGGAGGCCGGAGTAGGCGAAGCTCGTGTACGAGAGGCCAAGCCGAACGGGAACAGCGGGCGGATGTGCTTGGCCTGATACCACCGGTAGCCCACCAGCAGACCCTCGCTGTAGGTCGAATGAGGTCCGCCACTGCCGCCCTGCTCGGTCACACCCGGCCACTGAGCCTCGGTCCGAATCGGTAGCTGGGAGGCCCTGGCCGGGAACGTCTCGGTGAGGTGGCCCGACGGGTCGAAGTCGCCGAACAGGAGCGCGGCCAGCGCACTCCCGTCCTGCTCCCCGGGGTACCAGGCCTCGAGCAGACCACCGATGGAATGCAGCCAGGGCATCAGCACCGGGCCGCCCGTATCCAGCACGACGATTGTGTTGGGATTCGCCGCAGCCACGTTGGTGATCAGGGCGTTCGCCTCGGTGTTCCTCCTGGTCGGCGGCCCAAGTCGGCTCTAAGGTACAACGAAAGCCGTGGTTGCCGCTCGACTTCTCGTCACCGTCGCCTGCCTGATGGTGGTGGCCTGCGGGGCAGCCCACCGAACCAGTTTGAGAATCCAGATCCCAGCCGCCGTGCTTCGCCAGGCACGCCCGATTGGCCGAGGAGCGCGATTTCATCCCCCGCTCCGCGGACCGATCGTGGGCGCGTGCCACCGCCGGCTGGGGGCGCGGTATGGGGTCCACTTGGAGGTGTTTGGCGCCAATCGGGTCGTGATCGTTCCGCGCGGCATCGGGTCCCGCCCACCCTGGAGGCTCACCGCCGGACGAATCTCCGACGCACGCTGCTTCGGCGCGCTGGTCACGCTCGAGCCGACCGGGCTGGTCCTCGTCCGGCCGGGACGGACGTTCTCATTGGCCGACCTGTTCCGGACGTGGGGGCAGCGATTGTCGAGGCGGCTGGTGGCCCGGTTTGTCGCCGGGCCGGGGCAGGAGGTCCGGGTCTACGTGAACGGACGGCGCCGCCCGGGGTCGCCCGGCGTGATTTCTCTGCGCCGGCACTCCGAGGTCGTGCTCGAGGTCGGGCCATACGTCCCCCCGCACCCCGTCTACACCTTCCCGCCCGGGACATAGACCGCCGGTGAGAACTCCACCGGCCGGTATCGTCCTCGAAGGCGATGACCGTCCGTCAACAGAGCGGACCTGCCGTCAGGCGATTGGCCCAGCTCGGGTTGATGCCCGCGGGCGCGCTGGCCGTCCACCAGCTCCGCTACTGGCTGGCCTTCGGCAGCCGAGCGGGTGTTGTCCTTCGGGCACAGGGGCACGCGTATCTGCACTCGGTCGCGCCCTGGATCGTCCTGCTGATCGCGATCTCTGTGGGGGTGTTCGTGAGAGCACTGGGTCGCGCCCTCGGTGGCCGCTGCTCGCCGGCTCGGCTCACGATCTCGTTCCTCGGCTTGTGGCTCGTGTGCGCGCTCTCGCTGCTGGCGATCTATGGTGCGCAGGAGTCTCTGGAGGGCATGCTCGCCACCGGGCATCCGGCCGGAATGGTCGGGATCTTCGGCTACGGAGGATGGTGGTCGATCCCGGCCGCCCTGGCCGTGGGGCTCGTGCTGGCCGCGCTCTTCCACGGGGCAACATGGATCATCCGAGAGGTGGCGGCTGGCCGCCGGCGGGACGGGCCCGACCCGGCGCGCCGACCGGCCTCGACGCCGCCCCCGCGGGACCGCTTCGTGCTTCGCCCGGCCCCGCTGGCCGGCGGCTGGTCGGGCCGCGGTCCTCCGGCCTGACCTCGGCGCGGGATCGTCCCTGAGCATCCAGAGCGTCGTGCTCGGACGCAGCTGCCCGCTGCGACCGATCCGACCAGCTCCCGATGGCGCCCCCTGTCCGAGGCGGGCTCACCGAGCCCGCTGATCCCCAGCGAAGGAGGCTCACAGGCAATGAGGACTGCACGCGCGAGGAGACGATTGATGATCGCCGGGGCCGTGCTCACAACCGGCGGGCTACTGCTGCCCGCTCCGGCCGCGGCGCACGCCCGGGTCAGCCCAGCCGTGTCCGTAAGCGGAGAGCTCCAGCTCTACAGCCTGGCTGTCCCGACGGAGAAGGCCGGGCTGACCACGACCAAGGTTGTTCTGACCGTCCCATCCGGGTTCGGGATCGACTCGTTCGTGCCTGCGCCGGGGGGCTGGTCCCAGCAGATCCAACACACGGGCAGTGGCCAGAAGGCCGTGATCACGCGAGTGACCTGGACCGGCGGGCACACCCCGACCGGTGAGGACTCGCTGTTCGAGTTCCTGGCCCAGCCCGCCGCGGCCCAGACGTACACCTTCCAGGTCCAGCAGACCTACTCGGACGGCTCGATCGTCAACTGGGACGGCCCCGGTTCCGCGGCCGCCCCGGCACCCACGATTCAGGTGGCCGGCTCAGTGGGCGGCGGCGGAGTCTCCACCCTGACGATCGTGGCGCTGATCCTGGGCGCAGTGGGCATCCTGGCGGGCGGGTTCGCGTTGGTCAGTGGCGGGGGGCGTGCGTTGGCGTGAGCAGGCGGATCGGCTATGTGCTGGCCCTGGCCTGGGTCGCGGCCTGGCTGACCCCGGCCGCCCCGGCTTCGGCCCACGCCTACCTGGTCAAGACGGTCCCGGCGGCCAGCCAGGAGCTGAACGCCTCGCCTCCCACCATCCAGCTCACCTATGACGAGGCGGTCGAGCCCCGGTTCGCGCTCATCTCGGTGACCAGCGCCGCCGGACGGCAGGAGACCACCGGTCCGGTCCAGCGCTCCCAGGCCGACCCGGACACGCTGACCGTGCCGCTGCGCCCTCACCTGCCTGAGGGCTGGTACCTGATCTATTGGCGGGCGATCTCAGTCGACGGCCACCCCGTGCAGGGAGCGTTCACATACGCGGTCGGCCCCAACCCGGGACCGGCCCCGCAGTTCAGGGTCCCTGACATCTCGGCCACCGCGGCGACTCCTCAGCTGCTCGTGGCCCGCTGGGTGATGTTCGTGGCCGTGATGGCGGCGATCGGGCTGTTCGTACTCCGGTTCCTGATCATCCGACCGGTGATCAGAGGAGTCCCGGGGACCAGCGTGCGGGCCGTCTCCGCGGCGCTGGTGATCGCATCGATCGTGGGACTGATCGCGATCCCGGTATACGTGGACCTTTCCACGGCCAACGACTCGCTGCGCTCGGTCTTCGACCTGGGCGCGCTGGTGCCCCTGTTCGGCGTGACCGCCTACGGCCGCGCGCTCCTCGACCTGGAGGCCTGCTTCGCGCTGTTCGTCCTGGCGGCATGCATTTCGCTGTGGGTCGACCGTCCCGGGCGCGATCGGCGCTCGGCGGCCGAGCTGGCGGCCAACCTCGGGACCCTGCTGGCCGCTGCCGCCGTTCTGATCGTCCCCGGTACGGCCGGTCACGCGGCCCAGACCTCACCCCGCGGCCTCACCCTGGCCTTCGACGGGCTGCACCTGGCGGCGGGGTCGGTGTGGCTGGGCGGTCTGCTCGGGCTGCTCGTGCTGTGGTTCTCGCTCCGGAGCGGCGGCCGTGTGGCGGCCCTGGCGGTATGCGTCCCGCGCTTCTCGGCCGTCGCCTTCGGGGCGGTCCTCGTACTCGCCGGCAGCGGGCTGGGCGAGGCGCTGGACCATCTGCCCGCCCTGGACGCGCTCTGGCGGACCGGGTACGGCGAGGCCATCCTGGTCAAGACGGGACTGTTCGCCGGGGCGCTTGTGATCGCCTCGGGCAACCTGCTGCGCTCGCGTCCTGGGCTCGTGGCGGCCAGGGTCCGGCCCGAGCGGGGGGAGCCGGCGGCCCGGCTCCTGCGGAGGCTGATCAGCGGCGAGACGGCCCTGGTGGCCGGCGTCGTGTTCGCGGCCGCGGTTCTGTCCAGCCTGGCTCCTCCACCGCCGGCATTCGCGCTCCAGGACCTGGCGTTGGCCCGGGTCGGTCCGGGCACCGTGACTCGGACCGTGAACCGGGCCGGCTACCAGCTCGAGCTGCTGGTGTCTCCCAACCGGGCGGCCGCCCCGGACTCCTTCGCCCTGCGCATCACCAAGGGCGGCCAGCCGGTGCGCGGAGCCGACGTGACGCTGACGTTCGCCATGACCACGATGGAGATGCCGGGCCAGGAGTACCAGCTCAAGGAGATCAGGCCCGGTCTCTACTCCCGGGCAGCGCCCGCGCTGGTGATGGTGGGGCTGTGGGGCCTGACCTTCCAGATCACGCCCCAGGGGGGCCCGCCGTTCAGCGCCCTGATCCTGGATCAAGCCAACGGATGACATCCTCCACGCAGGAGCTCGAACACATGATCCCCACCCTGGACGCCAGGCCATGAGCGATTCCGATCAAACCGCCCCCCCGCCGCCGGCGGTGCGCCTGTCCCGCGCCGCGCGCCTGCGCCTCGTCGCCGCCCTGCTGGCGCTCGCGGCCGGAACGGCGGCCGTGGTGATAGCCGTGGTGCTGGTCCGGGCCACACTGTCCTAGCGAGATGAGACGCCCTGCGCTCGCCGCCGCCTGCCTCGCCGTGATTGCGGCGGTCTCCTGCGCCCCCATCGCCCTGGCCGATGGCGACCCGGCCAGTGACGTGCTCCTGGGGGCCAACGTTTTCTACCCCTACACCCCGCCTGTCGCCTCCGGCCTGCAGAGGACGCTGAACGGCGAAACGGCCGCCGCGGCCAGGGCCCACTTCCACCTGAAGGTGGCGCTGATCGACGGACCCTTCGACCTGGGGGTGGTGCCGCAGATGTTCGGCAACCCGCAGGAATACGCCAGGTTCCTGGACCAGGAGCTGCGGCTGTTTCTCGGCCCCCACCCGCCGCTGCTCGTGGTCATGCCCGGTGGCTACGGCGCCCAGGGACTCCCGGGGCCAGCCACGACCGCGGTCTCCTCATTGACCAAACCGAGCGGCAGGCAGAGCGACGACCTGGCCAGGGCCGCAATTGCGGCCGTGCCCAAATTGGCCGCCGCCGCCGGGCATCCCATCTCCGCCGCCGAGCGCTCTGGAAGCGACTCCGGGAGCGGCGCCGGCACATGGGCGCTGGTGATCCTGGCGCTGGCCGCGATCATCCTGGCCGGCGGCGTTCTGGTGATCCGGCGCAGACTCGCCAGGCGGGGGTGATGCAATCCTGATCGGCGTCCCGGCAGCGCTCTCGTTGGCCCCCGTACAGCAGCACTACCTGCTGGAGGCCCAGCAGATGCAGGCGCTGTCCTTCGCCGTCCACATCCCGCTCGTCTGTTTCGGGATCGCGTTCCCGGCGCTCGTCCTGTTCGTCGAGTGGCGCTATCTGCGGACCGGCGACCGGCTCTATCTGACGCTCGCCCGGCGCTGGAGCAAGGTGCTGATCGCGCTGTTCGCGGTCGGAGTGATCACGGGCACGATCCTCAGCTTTGAGATGGGGCTGCTGTGGCCCAACTTCATGGCCACGTTTGGATCGGTCTTTGGGCTGGGCTTTGCCGTCGAGGGGTTCTCATTCTTCATGGAGGCGATCTTCATCGGGATCTACGTCTATGGCTGGGGGCGGCTGTCGCCGCGGGCCCACTTCGCCAGCGGGATCCCCGTGGCCATCGCCGGCTTCACCGGCTCACTGATGGTGATCGCGGTCAACGCCTGGATGCAGCACCCCGGAGGCTTCACGCTGCATCACGGCAAGGTCCAGGACGTCCACCCGCTGACCGCGCTCTTCGGCAACACGTATCTCTGGCATGAGCTGATCCACATGTACGTGGCCGGCTACATCGTGACCGGGTTCCTGATCGCCGCGGTCTATGCGGTCGGCCGTCTGCGCGGCCGTTGGGGCCGCTACGAGCGCACAGCACTGGCGATCCCGCTGACGGTCGCCGCGCTCGCCTCGCCGATCCAGGTGCTGGTGGGCGACTGGGCAGCCCGCGATGTGGCCCAGGCCCAGCCCGTCAAGCTGGCCGCGATCGAGGGGCTTTACCGAACCACGCGGGGAGCTCCAGAGCACCTGCTCGGTTGGTATACGGGCAATCAGGTCAAGCTCGGGATCGAGATTCCCCACGCTCTTTCGCTGCTCGCCTTCCACAGCTGGAACGCGCGCGTCCGGGGCCTCGACACCGTGCCTGCAGACCGCAGGCCACCGGTCAACGTGGTCCGGATGGCATTCCAGCTGATGGTCGGGGTGGGCACGCTGATGGCCCTGCTGGGCATCGTCTTCATCGTCGTCCGAATCCGGCGCCGCCGGCTGCCCCGCTCGACCTGGTTCTACCGAGCCGTCGCCCTGGCGGGTCCGGCCTCCGTGATCGCGCTGATCGCCGGCTGGGTGACCACCGAGGTGGGGCGCCAGCCCTGGGTTGTGTACCGGGTGATGCTGACCAACCAGGCCGTCACGGGAGCGAGCGGTCTCCCGGTGGGCTACGGCACGCTGGTCGTCGTGTACCTGGGGGTGGCCGTAGCGGTGGCCTGGATCCTGCGCCGCCTCTCCCACGCGCCCCTGGCGCTCCCGGCCGGAGAGACCGCTTAGGCGCGCCATGCACCTGTACGCACTCCCCCTGTGCCTGGCCCTGGCGGGCTTCGCCCTGTACGTGATCCTCGGCGGGGCCGACTTCGGCGCCGGCATCTGGCAGCTGACCGCGGGCACGGGCCCTCAGGCAGCCCGCATCCGCGACCACGCCCATCACTCGATCGGCCCCGTGTGGGAGGCCAACCACGTATGGCTGATCTTCGTGCTGACCGTGATCTGGACCGCCTACCCGGTGGCGTTCGGCTCGATCGCCTCGACCCTGGCCGTTCCGCTCTTCATCGCCGCCATCGGGATCGTTCTGAGAGGAGCGGCCTACGCGCTGCGCTCGGGCGCCCGTTCGGCCTCCGAGACCAGGGTGATCGATACGGGGTTCGCCATCTCCTCGCTGCTTGCGCCGTTCGCACTGGGCACGGCAGTGGGCGCGATCGCGGCTCGCCGCGTGCCGGTCGGCGATGCCGCGGGTCACCTGTTCTCGAGCTGGACGGGGCCGACGTCGATCCTGATCGGCACGCTGGCCGTATCCGTGTCGGCCTACCAGGCGGCCGTGTTCCTATCGGCCGACGCGGCCAGGATCGGGGACGAGTGGCTGGCCCGGCAGTTTCGGGTCCGGGCCCTGATCGCCGGCGTGCTGGCTGGAGCGCTGTCCCTGGGCGGCCTGGCCGTTCTTCACGGCGACGCCCATCCGCTGTATCACCGACTTACCTCCGGCGACGCTCTGCCGGCGCTGGTCGTATCAACCGTGGCCGGGCTGGGGACGCTCGTGCTGATGAGCCTCCGTCGCTTCGAGCCGGCGCGGTACGGCGCGGCCCTGGCGGTGGCGGCGATCATCGCCGGCTGGGCGCTGGGCCAGGAGCCGGTGCTCCTCCCCCACCTGACGATCGCCCAGGCGGCCGCTCCGCACGACACGCTGGTACTGGTGGTCGTGGTGGTGCTGGGCGGGGCGGCGATCCTGTTCCCCTCACTGGCGTTGCTGTTCCGGCTGGTCCTCGGCGGCCGGTTTGATCCGGGCACCGCCGCCGAGCCTCCGCCGCCGCTGACGGCGCGGGCCGTGGCGGCCGCCGTGGCCCCCGGGCTCATGGCCCGGCTGGCCGGCGGCTGCCTGGTTGCCGGAGTTGGCCTGCTCACGATCGCCGATGCTGGCTGGGCCCATGCCGTGGGCGTGGTCAGCCTGCTCGCGTTCGTGGTGCTCGGCTTCGCCGCCATCGGTCCCACCGAACTGGCCGCGCTCGGCGATGACATTCCACCGCGCACCCGGTCTTAGCAGTTGGAAAGCACAACCCCAGGAGGAAGCCGGATGAGCACCACTTCAGCGGGACTTCGTCAGATCAGCCTGGTCGCAGTCCCCACCAATGAGCAGGACCGCGCCGTCGAGTTCTACGAGTCGATCGGGTTCGAGAAGCGCACCGACACACCGTTCGGCAACGGTTACCGGTGGATCGAGGTCTACCCGCCTGAGGGGACGACCGGAATCGCCCTCGCGCCACCGCCCTCGGGCGAGGTGCAGCCGGTTCAGACAGGCATCACCCTGACCACGCCCGACGTCGATGCCACGCATGCCGAGTTCAGGTCCAAGGGCGTCGACGTGGACCCTGAGGTGTCACGATATGGCGACCCGGTCCCGCCGATGTTCTGGTTCCGGGACCCCAGCGGCCATACGCTGATGGTCGTCCAGCCGTCCTGACGCCATCTTTCCTCCGGGCCGCCCGCGGACGGCGGCCCGGAGGCCGGCCGGCGGTAGGGTTCCGCCATCGAGGCCAAGCTTTACTGGTTCGCCGCGTCTCATCCGTCGCACGCCGTCCGGCGCATGCTCGAGTGCAAGGGCATCGATTACCGGTCCGTCAAGATCATGCCCGGAATGCAGCGGATCCAGGTTCGACTGCTCGGCTTTGCCGGGGGCACGGTGCCCGCGCTCAGACTCGACGGTCGGCGGATTCAGGGATCGCGCCAGATCGCCAGCGCGCTGGAGGAGCTCAGACCCGATCCTCCGCTGTTTCCGGCCGACCCCGAACTGCGACGCCAGGCCGATGAGGCCGAGCGCTGGGGCGATGAGGAGTTTCAGGACTTCCCCCGGCGGCTGTTCCGCTGGGGACTCGTGCAGGACGTCGAGCTTCGCCGGTGGCTGGCGGCCGCCTCGGGTCTCCCGGCCCCGGCGCTGACCGCGCGTCTGAGCGGCCTGAACGCCCGCTACTACGCTCGCCTGGCCCACGCCGATGAGGCCGCCGTGAGACGCGACCTGGCGGCGCTGCCCGGGGCGCTCGACAATGCCGATCAGCTCCTGGCCCAGGGCGTTCTGACCGTCGATCCGCCGAACGCCGCGGCGCTTCAGGTCCTGTGCACGGTCGCGGCGCTGGAGAGTTTCTCTGACCTGCATGACCAGGTGGCCTCGCATTCCGTGGCCGCCCCGGCGCGAGCGCTGTTCCCGGACTATCCGGGGCCAATCCCGTCGTTCCTGCCCTCGTCGTGGCTGGCAGGAGGGTAGGCGCGGCCCGACGTGCCGGTGAGCCTGCCCCACGTCGACCCTCACCGCCGCCGCGGCCGCATCTACCTGGCCGTGTGCCGGTTCTCCACCACCCGCGTCGGCATCTGGCTATCTCAGAACGTGGCCTGGAAGCTCGATCCGGTCCTGATGAAGCTCACCCGTGGCCGGGTGCGCTCGACCGGGCCGCTGGCCTCGGCGCTGCTGGAGACCCGCGGGGCGCGGTCGGGTCGGCCGCGCCGCAATGCCACCCTGTACTTCCATGACGGCGACCGGGTGATCATCATCGCCTCCAAGCGCGGCCTGCCGGCCCACCCGTCCTGGTACCACAACCTCCGAGCGAACCCGGACGTGACGTTCGGAGGCTCGGCGTTTCGTGCCGCTGTCGTCGAGGGTGAGGACGAGCGCCGACGGCTCTGGGGCCTGGCCGACCAGGTCTTCCCGCCCTTCGCCGCCTACCGCCGCTCGGCCGCCGAGGCCGGACGGACGATCCCGATCGTGGAGCTGCGGCCGAGGTAGCCTCGGCCTACGCCTCGACCCGGCGCCACCACATCGGCGTACGTCTCGGGTGGCCATCAACCTGGCCGTTGCCCGAGGCGCGCCGGAATCCTCCCGCGCATGGCCGCGGCGCCTCAGAGACATCGCGCGCGCGGGGTTTTGGGCGATTTGTTTCGCATAGCGATAGTTATCACCCAAGTTGCAGACCGCACAAGCTCCGTAATGATGGCCGGCGGTAGCCCGGTCGCTCCGGACGGAACGGAGCCCCGAGCCGCTGAAGGGCGTGACATCTCCCTAACCTGACATTCTCGACCAAGTGAGTCGACAATGTGTTACAGTCACCGCCGCGGTCTGTTCACAAAGTCAATCAACTCGATCATGAATGCGGGCCAGGAACCGGCGGACGACCGATCGGACCGGACCACGGAACAGCGGACGACAGACGCGAGTTCCGGCGGACCACCGCACGACGGTTCCCGGGAGGAGCGAGGCGGCGCAGGCGGATCGGCTTTGAACACGGAGGATTCATGACACGACGGTTCAAGACAAAGTCGACGGTGCTGGCTGTGCTGGCCCTGGGCATGAGCGGAGCGCTCGCCGGCTGCGGCGGCTCCTCGGATATAACCAACGCCTCGGCCACCCCCTCGGGCGGCTCTGGCGGCGACGCGCAGCTGTCGCTTGTGGCCTACTCGACGCCCAAGAAGGCCTATGACGCCCTGACCGCGGCCTATGCGCAGACCGCGGAGGGCAAGAGCGTGACGTTCTCCACCTCATTCGGCTCATCGGGCTCGCAGAGCCGGGCGGTGGCCTCCGGGCAGCCCGCCGACGTGGTCAACTTCTCCACCGAGTCGGACATCAGCCGGGTTGAGAAGGCGGGGCTCATCTCCAGCAGCTGGGATGCCAACCAGTACAAGGGCATCGTCAGCGACTCGCTCGTGGTGATGGTCGTCCGCAAGGGCAATCCCAAGCACATCACGGGGTGGAGCGACCTGATCAAGCCGGGGATCTCGGTGGTGACGCCGAACCCGTCGACCTCGGGTAGCGCCCGCTGGAACATCATGGCCGCCTACGGCGCCCAGCTCAAGCTGGGTAAGAGCCCCTCCCAGGCCCTGGCCTACGTCAAGACACTGATCACCAAGAACGTCAGCGTGGAGGACCCCAGCGGCAGCACGGCCATGGAGACCTTCACCGGGGGCAAGGGCGACGTGCTGCTCTCCTATGAGAGCGAGGCCCTGGCGGCGCAGAAGGCCGGCGAGCAGATCCAGATCGTTCGCCCGGCGCAGACGATCCTGATCCAAACGCCGATCGCCGTCATCAACAAGAGCTCGCAGCGGGGGGCGGCGCAGGCGTTCGTGAACTGGCTCTGGTCATCGGCCGCCCAGACGATCTGGGCCCAGCAGGGCTACCGCCCCGTGGTCCAGTCGGTGGCGAAGAGGTTCGCCAGCCAGTTCCCGACGCCGCCGCAGCTGTTCACGATCGACTCGCTCGGCGGATGGTCGAAGGTCAAGGACACCTTCTTCGCCCCGTCCACCGGTGAGATCACCAAGATCGAGCAGCAGGCCGGCTTCCCGACGGCCGCCAGCTAGCCGCCGGTGAGCGTCAGCTCGTACACCGCACCCCGCGCGACCGCCCTCGGGCGGTTGCGCGGCCGTGCCGGAAGGGGCCGGCTCGGGCTGGGCGTATCCACGCTCTACCTGAGCGTGATCGTCCTGATCCCGCTGGCCGCGGTCGTGGCCAAGGGGCTCTCCCAGGGCATCGGCACCTTCTTTGACTCGGTCACCAGCAGCCTGGAGCTGACCGCGCTGGGGACGACGCTCCTGGCCTCGCTGATCGTGGCCGCGACCGGCGCCGTGATGGGCACGCTCGTGGCCTGGGTCCAGGTCCGCGACCGCTACCCGGGCCAGCAGTTGGTCAACAGTCTGATCGACCTGCCATTCGCGCTCCCCACGATCGTGGCCGGCCTGACGCTGATCGCCCTGTACGGACCCAGAAGCCCGTTCGGCCTCCACCTGGCCTACGCGCGGGCGGGCGTTCTACTGGCCATGCTATTCGTGACGCTGCCATTCGTCGTTCGCTCGGTTCAGCCCGTCCTGATCGAACTCGACAGGGAGGTCGAGGAGGCGGCGGCCTCACTGGGGGCCTCCAATTTCACGACCTTCCGCCGGATCGTCCTTCCGTCACTGCGGCCGGCGATCGCGTCGGGCGCCGCGCTGGCCTTCGCCCGGGCGGTGGGTGAGTTCGGGGCTCTGGTCCTGCTGGCTGGAAAGGTCCAGATCGCCAGCATTGTGATCTTCGCCGACATCGAGAGCGACGCCACCCAGTCCGCATCCTCGCTGTCGGTGATCCTGCTCCTGATCTCGCTGATCGTGCTGGTCCTCCTCCGCGCCCTGGGGAGCCGCGGTGCGGGTTAGCCGGTCGGCCACACTCTCGCTGCGCGTCGTGGCCCTGCTCTACCTCGCGGCGCTGCTGCTCCTGCCCCTTGGCGTCGTGTTCGTGCGCACGTTCGAACATGGAGCCGGCGTGGCCTGGAGCTGGATGACCACTCCAGCCGCCGTCAGCGCCCTGTGGCTGACGCTTGTGATCGCGCTGATCGCGGTGCCGCTGAACACGATCTTCGGAGTGGGGTGCGCGATGGTCCTGGTCCGGGGCAGGGCGCGGGGACGGGCGATTCTCGATGCGCTGATCGACCTGCCGTTCGTGGTCTCCCCGGTGATCGTGGGCCTGGCCCTGATCCTGGTCTACGGCCAGGACGGGTGGTTCGGCAACTGGTTCATCCAGCACGGGATCCGGATCATCTACGCCCCGCTGGGCATGATTCTGGCCACGATCTTTGTATCGCTGCCGTTCGTGGTCCGGGAGGTCGCTCCGGTCCTGTGGGAGGTGGGAACCGAGCAGGAGGAGGCGGCAGCGACGCTCGGCGCCTCCCGCTGGCAGACCTTCTGGCGGATCACGCTCCCCTCGATCCGCTGGGGAGTCGCCTACGGGGTTGTCCTGACCACCGCCCGCGCCCTCGGGGAGATCGGCGCTGTGCTGGTGGTGTCCTCAAACGTCGCCGGCTCAACCCTGACCCTGCCGCTGCTGGTCTACCAGCGCGACTCGCAGATCGGATCCCAGGCCATCACCGGCGCCTACGCGGCGGCCACCGAGCTGATCGTGCTCTCCCTGGTGGTGCTGGTGGCCATGACCATCCTCGGCTCACGGAGGAATGTGACCAAATGAGAATCGATGCCCTCGACGTAAGCAAGAACTTCGGCGAATTCGCAGCTCTGACCGAGGTCTCCATTGCGGTGACCGAGGGGTCTCTGACCGCGCTGCTCGGGCCCAGCGGATCCGGGAAATCCACGCTGCTGCGCATCATCGCGGGGCTCGAGACCCCGGACGGCGGTCAGGTGCTGCTGGACGGCCGGGACATGACCGCGGCCCGCCCGCAGGACCGCGGGATCGGGTTTGTGTTCCAGCACTACGCCGCCTTTAACCACATGACCGTCCGGGAGAACGTGGCCTTCGGCCTGCGGATCCGCAAGCGGCGGGGGCCCGAGGTCACCGCGCGCGTGGACGAGCTGCTCGAGCTGGTCGGGCTCACCGCCTGGGGAGGCCAGCGTCCGGCTCAGCTATCGGGCGGTCAGCGCCAGCGCATGGCCCTGGCCCGAGCGCTGGCCGTCCAGCCCCAGGTCCTGCTGCTCGACGAGCCCTTCGGCGCCCTGGACGCCAACGTTCGGGCCGAGCTGCGCCAGTGGCTCCGGCGCCTGCACGACGAGCAGGGGGTGACAACGGTCCTGGTCACGCATGATCAGGAGGAGGCGATGGAGGTGGCCGACACGATCGCGGTGATGCATGAGGGCCGGATCGAGCAGACCGGCACGCCCCGGGAGGTGTACGACTCGCCGGCCAACGACTTCGTGATGGGATTCCTGGGCCCCGCCGTCCGGATCGGCGGAGAGCTCATGCGGCCGCACGACCTGCGGATCGCCCTGGAGCCCGGCGGCGGCGCGATCGAGGCGATGGTGACCAGGATCATCCACCTCGGATTCGAGGTCCGTGTGGAGGTCGAGCTGCCCGATCGGACTCCGGCTCGGGCTCAGCTGACCCGCGCCCAGGCCGCCGAGCTGGAGCTGGCCCGGGGCGACATCGTGTACGTGAGAACCCCGGTTGAGGCCCGCGCGCAGGTCAGCGCGTGATCCAGGCCTCCGGGTCCTGGCTCAGCTTGACCACGCTCCGAGGAAGGCGTCCGCTGGCCACATCGGCCACGGTCACCCGTTCCACCACAGCGCGCAGGCTCCCCCGCACCGCAATCCAGACCCGCGCGAGCTCGGCCGCCTGGCCCGGATAGCTCAGCTCCTCCGGCGGCCCACCACGTACCGTGGCCAGCGGGCCCTCGACGGCTCTGATCACGTCGGCGATCGTGATCTGGGCCGCCGGTCTGGCCAGCCGGGATCCGCCGTCCGCGCCCCGTTGGGTGCGGACGATTCCCGCGTGGCGCAGCTCACCGAGGATGTTCTCCAGGAAGTTCAGCGGGATGCCCTGAGCCCTCGCCACCCGCTCGGCTTTGACCGGTTGGTCATCGGTCGCCCCCGCGAGCTCAACCACCGCCCGCACCGCGTAGTCCGCCTTGGCTGAGATCCTCATCGCGCTCGGAGGCTATCGCCGCGCACCGGTGCCCGCCACGAATGCAGCCGGCGACTACGGTGGGCGGATGGAACGAGCGGGCGTCAGACTGCCAGAGCACGTCGCGGGCGATGAGATCGTGCTGCGACGCTGGCGACCCAGCGACGCCGAAGCGCTCGCTCAGGCCGTGGCGGAGAGCGCCGAGCACCTGCGGCCGTGGATGCCCTGGATTGCGCACGAGCCGCTTGCTCTGGCGGCGCGGCGGGACCTGATCGCGCGCTGGGGGGAAGAGTGGGCGGCCGGCGGCGATCTCTACCAGGGTGTATTCAGCCAGGGGCGAATTGCCGGGGGGTGCGGTTTGCACCACCGGATCGGTCCCGGCGGCCTGGAGATCGGGTACTGGATCCACCCGGCGTTCACACGGCGCGGGCTCGCCACCGCCTGTGCGCGGCTGCTCACCGACGCGGGGTTCACGGTCCCCGGAATCCAGCACGTGGAGATCCACCATGACCGGGCCAACGAGGCCAGTGCCGGAATCCCGCGAAAACTTGGTTTCACCTTTGTGGCCGAGGTTCCGGATGAGATATCCGCACCGGCCGAGGTCGGCATCGAGTGCGTATGGAGAATGGACGAGGTCACCTGGCGGCGCCTTCACTCCTCGGTCGAGTGGTCAACCGCGCGTCCGGGTAGCTGATCTGAACAGCCGCTCGCCGGGTCATCCGATGACGGCTTCGTCACAATGAGCGGCCCCACCCTCCACGATCAGCACACCAGTCAGTTGTCACCAGAGATCCCAGGCATGGGCATGATGCGGCTCCCGCCCCGGACCGGCCAGGTCGTCGTTGCGCCGGCGGCCACCGAACTGGCCCCGACGGACCAGATTCGGGCCCTCTACCGCCTGAGCGATCCGGCGCTCTCCGAGCTGGACCTCGAGGATCTCCTGGACGAGCTGCTGGTGCGAATCCAGGAGGTCCTGGAGGTGGACACGGTGGCCATCCTGCTCTACGACGCAGACACGAACGAGCTCCTGGCTCGGGCGGCCAAGGGGATCGAGGAGGAGGTCGAGCAGGGAGTCAGGGTCCCCCTCGGCCGAGGGTTCGCCGGACGGATCGCCGCTGAGCGCGTGGCCATCTTCATCGCCGACGTCGACCACGCGGACATCATGAACCCGATCCTCCGCGAGAAGGGAATCAGCTCGCTCCTCGGTCTCCCGCTGATCGTGGAGGGCGAGCTGATCGGGGTGCTCCACGTGGGCTCGCTGAAGCCCAGGACCTTCGGACCGCGTGACCTGGCCCTGCTCCAGGTGGCCGCCGCCCGGGCTGCCCCGGGGATCGAGCGCGCTCGCCTGTACTCGGCGCTCGAGCAGGAGCACAGCGTGGCCATGATGCTCCAGCGCAGCCTCCTGCCCCAGCAGATGGTCAACCTGGCAGGGGTGTCCGTAGCCGCCCGCTACATGCCCGCCACCTTCGAGGTGGGCGGTGACTGGTACGACTTCTTCCCGCTTCCGAACGGTCGGTTCGGGATGGCGATCGGCGACGTGGTCGGCCATGGGCTGCGGGCCGCGGCTCTGATGGGCCAGCTGCGGACCGCGCTCCATTCCTATGCCCTGGAGGATCATTCTCCCGCCCGCACGCTCCAACTGGTGGATCGCTACATCCGGTCCATGTCCCAGGACGCGATGGCCACGGCAGCCTACGTGGTGCTCGACACGGATACGGGCGCGCTGCAACTGGCCAGCGCCGGTCACCTCCCCGCCCTGGTGCTGGGCGGCAACGGCGGGCGGATCCTGGAGCTGCCGCCCTCTCCCCCGCTCGGCGCCTTCCCGTACGCCTCCTGGACCGACCACGAGAGCTCGCTGGGAGGCGAGGAGACGCTCGTGTTCTACACCGACGGCCTGGTGGAGCGACCCGGAACGCAGCTGATGACCAGCATCGGGCGACTGCTCGCGGTCACCGCCGCCGCGGCGTCGGCCGAGGAGGCCTGCCGGCTGGCCATCGACCAGATGATCCCGTTCGCCCGGTTGCGCGATGACATCGCGATCGTCGCCCTGCAGTACGGCACGGTGCCCGAGGAGCTGAACCTGTGCCTACCGACCGAGCCGGTGGTGCTGGCGGACGTGCGGAGAGTCGTGCGCCGCTGGCTGCGGGCCCAGGCCGTTGCGGAGCAGGACAGCCGGGAGATCGTGCTGGCCGTCAGCGAGGTTTGTGCCAACGCGATCGAGCATGCCTATCCGCCGGTCCCGGCCGAGTTCGATCTGACGGCCCGGCGAACCGGCGACCGGCTCGAGTTCGTGGTCCGGGACACGGGCGCCTGGCGAGAGCCCAGAGGCGACAACCGGGGGCGAGGGCTGAAGGTGGTCCGGGCGGCCATGGATGAGGTAGAGGTCAGTCCTTCGGACTCGGGGACCGAGGTCGTGATGCGCAGGAGGGTTGGGGGGTGACGCTGGGCGACCTGCAGCTCGAGCTTCAGGACTCGGTCCTCATCGCCCACCTGACCGGTGAGGTCGACCTGTCCAACGCCCGCGGAATCGAGGACGCGATTGCGGTGGCCACGCCCAACCACACCGTGACCGTCATCGTCGACCTGAGCCAACTCCGCTACCTGGACAGCGCCGGCATTCAGCTTCTCTACCGGCTGCGGGAGCAGCTCCACGTGCGAGGCCAGGACCTGAGGCTCGTGCTCGGACCCGACTCGCCCGCTTCCGACGCGCTCAGGCTGGCCGGCGTGATCGACCAGCTCAGGACCTCGGACACGCTCCAGGACGCGCTGGGGTAGCTCCCGGGAGAACGGGTAGAGCCAGAGAGGATCAAAAGATGACCTCGATACGCAAAAACCTGGGCAGGAGAGCCGTCAAGGCCACCGTCCGGCACTCGTGGCACGGATTTGCCGCCAAGGCGCAGCGCAGGCCGCTGCGAAGCGCCAGCCTGCTCACCGCGGGCGGGCTGGTGGGGCTGGTCACGGGTTGGTTCGCCGGGCGAAAGACCTCCCCGCCGGCCTGAGCGCGACTCGCCCAGCCCGGCCCGGTCACGAGCGGCGGCGGCGGCGCCTGCGAGAGCCGTCACGCGATCGGTCGGGCACGAGCCTCGAGCCGAGCGGAGCCAGCTTGGGCCACAGATACGAGGCCCTGACCACGGTCCCGCGCCACGGCGGGATGGCCACCATCGGCCGCGGATGGTCGAGCAGCTGGTAGAGCCCGGCCGAACGGATCCCGCCCCGCCCGACACACAGGCAGCTGACGCTCACGGCGTCGACGCCCTCCTGGCGAAGGTCCGCCTCTGTGGCCAGGCTGAAGGCCATCGCGGCCTGGCTCCCGGCGGCCAGCAGAGCGTGGCCCGGGGTGGGCAGTAACCCGGCCATGCGGATCACGTTGACCACGCTTCCGCCGTCCAGCGAGCGCAGCTGCTCGACTGCCGCCAGCGTGCCGTTGATCGTCCCCAGCAGATTGACCTCGAGCATCCGCTGGCGCGCCCGTTCGTCCAGCTCCCAGGCCGGCTGGGTCGACGGGATCAGAGTCCCGTTCACCCACACCTCCAGCGATCCGACGCGCCGGCGCGTCCTGGCCGCGGCCGCCCGGCAGGCGGTGAGGCTGCGGACATCCAGCCCTGACGCGAAGGCGGGCGGCCCGAGCTCGGCGGCTGCGCGCGTGGCCGCTGCGCCGTCCAGGTCGGTGAGGTGGACGGGGTGGCCCCGCTCCGCCAGGGCCCGGGCGATCTGAAAGCCGATCCCCTCCGCCGCGCCCGTCACAACCGCCCCGCCCGGGGGGCGGTCGCCATCTGGGTCGGGTGTGGTCTCAATGTCGCTCATCGGCCGGGGGCCTCCGCGGGTGCAGATACGCTAACCGGCCACGAATGGAAGCGGCGGCAAGCATCTGCGAGCGGATCGGACACGGCGGCGCCAGCGCGCTGGCCCCGTCCAACACACTGGCCTCATTTGATGCCGCCCTGGAAGTCGGCGTGGACATGGTCGAGTTCGACGTCCGGGGCCGCCAGGGCGAGCTGGTGCTGGCTCACACGGTGCTCCAGGCCCGGTTCCCCGGGGGCGTGAGGCTGGGCGAGGCGCTGGAGCACCTGTCGAGCCGTCGCTTTGCCGAGGTGCAGCTGAACGTGGATCTCAAGCACCCCGGTTGCGAGGCCGCCCTGCTGGACGGGCTCCGGAGCGCTGGTCTGCTGGAGCGGACGCTGATCTCCTCGCAGGTTCCCGAGGTTCTGGACAGGCTTCGGTCACGGGACCCGGGCGTTCGGCTGGGCATCTCAGTCGGCGGCCGCGTGGCCCGGATCAGCCGGCGCTGGCGCGATTGGCGAAACCACGTCCTGGACGGGCTGAGCGCAGGAAGGTGGGAGGCGCTGATGGCCCAGTACCGGCTCGTGGACGAGCGGCTGCTGGCGGAGGTCCAGAACCGGGCCGGGCGGCTCTACGCCTGGACGGTCAACGAGCGGTCGCTGATCGACGGGCTGCGTAGCATGGGCGTGCACGGGATCACGACCGCCGATCCACGGTTGTTCGTCTGATCCCGGCATGGGGACGCAGACGCCCAGCGAGCTCGTGGGGCCGCCGCCGGGCGGGCGGATCTTCCAGGGCGACGCCCGGACAGGATTTGCCGACTGCGCCCCATCGGGCCGGATCAGGCTGGACGCGCTGGCCCGGTGGCTTCAGGACGTGGCCTATGCCGACGTCGAGGACGCCGGGCTGGCTTCGATGGCGGTCTGGGTCGTCCGACGTACCCGAATCTGGGTCCGGCGCTTCCCGCGCTTCGGCGAGCGGTTCTCGCTGGCCACGTTCTGCAGCGGTCTGGGAAGGATGTGGGGGGAGCGCCGGACGACGGTCCGGCGCCCCGGCGAGCCCGAGGCCGACGTCGAGTCGGTCGCCCTGTGGGTTCACCTGGATCCCGTCAGCTGGCGTCCGGTCCCGTTCGACGATCGGGAGGCGGAGCTATATGGGTCCGCGGCGGCGGGACGCCGGGTGAGCGCCCGGTTGCGACACCCGGCCCCGGCGACCGACGGCGCGTCGAGCACGTGGATGTTCCGGGCCGTCGACCTGGACATCGCCGGGCACGTCAACAACGCCGTCTACTGGCAGCCCCTGGAGGAGGAGCTCCTGGCCGGGGCCGAGCCCGAGCGGATCGACGCGGAGATCGAGTTCCGCACCCCGTGTCAGCCGGGGGTGAAGCGGCTGGTTCAGGCGGGTCCGAGGCGGTGGATCGTGGGAGATGAGGAGACCCACGCGTCGGTGTTGGTGAGCGAGCTGGTTACGGTGGGCGATGCTCCGGCCGCCGAGCTTCCCGGCATATAATTTTGCGCCGGTGCGGGTGACCCGCCGGAGTGGGTGGCCCGCGGAAGCCAGTGACGCGGTTCGGCGATGCACCCCCGGGGCCACTGATGGAAACAAACTTGACCGTGGACTTGCGCGACCAACAGGACGCGACGGTCCTGATCGTCAGCGGCGAGCTGGACATGGCCTCGAGCCCTCAGCTGGTGGCGGCCCTGGAACGCCTGGATCCGGGCGGGCGGCCCGTGATCCTGGATCTGTCCAGCCTGGAGTTCATCGATGTGACCGGGCTGCGTGTGCTCCTTGAGGCCCGGGAGCGGGCCCGCGAGGACGGCGTTGCGCTAAAGCTGGTCAACGTGAGCCGGGGAGTCCGCAAGCTGCTCAAGCTCACCCGGACCACGGAGCTGCTGGACGGGCTTGAGAGTCGATGAGCCCGGGACGCGGTGTTAGCGTTTCCAGCCAGCGGGAAGCACCGAATTGACGGTAATTGAGGCGGCAAGCCCTGATCCAGGTGGAGTGCAGCCATGTGTGAGACGCGACCGATGGCCCCTGGCCTTCCATGCTCAGACCCAACCCACGTGGCCCTGTTCTACCGCGGCGAACGCGAGTATGTGGACGGGGTCGTTCAGTTTGCCGCCCCCGCGATTGCGGCACATGAGCCGGTTGCTGTGGCCGTACCCGGCCCCAAGGCCCAGCTTCTGGAAGGCACGCTGCGGGAGCTCGGGGCGACCTCGGAGATCTTTGACATGGTCGAGCTGGGGCGCAATCCTGCCCGGATCATTCCCGCCGTGGAGACAATGCTGACCCGCCACCCGGGCCGGCGGCTGCACTATGTGGGTGAGCCGATCTGGGCCAGTAGGTCCGCCGAGGAGATTGCTGAGGCAACCCGCCATGAGGCGCTGATCAATCTGGCCTGGCCTGGGGCGGACATCCGGGTCCTGTGCCCGTACGACACGCGGACCCTGGACATGGCCGTCCTGGAAGACGCCGAGCTGACCCACCCCCACATGATCGTGGGCGGGGTGATCCGCCCCAGCACGCGCTATCGCGGGCCGTCGATCCCCCCGGGAGTCGATCGCCCGTTGCCGCCCCCGCCGGGCAACGCGGCCGAGCTCGGCTTCGGGCTGGAGGAGCTGGTCAGTGTCCGGGCTCTGGTCGCGGGTCGCGCCACGGTGGCCGGCCTGGCCGCCGATCGGGTATCCGACCTGGTGCTGGCCGTCGACGAGCTGGCCACGAACACGATCCGGCACGGTGCGGGGCGCGGGGTGTTGCGCGTCTGGTCGTCGGTCACCGACGTGATCTGTCAGATCGAGGACCCGGGTCACATCACGGACCCACTGGCCGGGCGACGGGTGCCGGTGCTTGACGCCGTGGGCGGCCTGGGCCTGTGGACGGTCAATCAGCTATGCGACCTGGTCGAGCTCCGAACGCGCCCGGCCGGCACGGTCGTGCGCGTCCACGCAAACCTCTAGGCCTGGACAGCTCCGACGTGAAGGATCTTCGCGGGCAGGCCACCGGAACCGTGTCCGCGGACCCGGAGCGATGTTTTGACGTGCTGTTGGCGGTCGACCGGTATCCCGCGGCCTATCCGGAGGTCATTCGCCACGTTGAGGTGGTGAAGCGCGGCCGGAATGGCTCGCCGCTGATCGCGCGGGCCACCGTTCACCTGACCATCGGCCCGCTCCAGCGCGACGTCGAGCTGCTGATGAAGATGTCCTCGGAGCCCAACCGCATCGTCCGGCTGACCCGCATCCCGGACGACCGTTCGGACCATGAGCGGTTGTCGCTGACCTGGCAGATCACCCCGGGACCGCCCACGCGCCTGACCGTGAGGCTCCGGGCGCGCCTCGATGTTCCCCGGATGATCCCGACCAATGGCGCCGGAGGCAGCCTGGCCCGGGGGCTCCTGGAGGCGGCCCTGCGAACCGTGGAGAACCAGTCCGGCTACGCCGCCGCGACAGCCCGCGGGTCCAGCGCCATGGCCTCAGCCAGAAGTTCGTAGGAGCGTTTCCGAGCCGCATGGTCGTGGGTGATCGTCACGGCGATGACCTCGTCAGCGCCGTACTGGGCCCGCACCTCCTCAAGGCCGGCCCGCACCGTCTCCGGCGAGCCGATGATCCCGCGTCGCCCGCCGACCGATTCGCCAGGCCGGCCGTTCCCGGCTCCCTCCCGGCGCAGGAACTCCGTGGCCTGCTCGGGTGGCGGCACCGGGATCAGCTGTCCCCGGCGAAGCAGTGTCATGGTCATCCGGCTGGAGCTGGCCAGATACTGGGCCTCCTCATCTGAGGGCGCGCACAGGACCCACACGGCCACCGCCGTGTACGGGGCGGTCAGCTGGCGGGCGGGCTCAAAGCGCTGGCGGTAGTTCGCGGCGATCTCGGCGCCTCCGGGATTGATGAAGTCGGCGAAGGCATAGGGCAGCCCAAGCTGCCCGGCCCAGATCGCGCTCTGAGGCGAGGAGCCCAGGAGCCAGACCAAGGGCAGCTCAGGACGGCCCGGCAGAGCCGAGGCCAGCCGGGCGAAGGGATGGTCGTCCGGAAGCGTTTGCTCCAGGTAGCCGAGCAGCTCGGCCAGCTGCTGCGGGAAGTCATCGGGAGAGGCCTGCCGGCGGTCGCGCTGGAGCGCGAACGTGGTCAGCGGATCGGTGCCGGCGGCTCGTCCGAGGCCGAGATCGATCCGCCCGGGGTACAGGGCCGACAGGATCGTGAATGTCTCCGCCACCTTGAACGGGCTGTAGTGGGGGAGCATGACGCCGCCGCTGCCCACCCGGATCCCCGTGGTGGAGGCCGCGATCGGGCCGATCAGGGCCTCCGGGCTGGCACTGGCCAGCATCGGCCCGCCGTGGTGCTCGGCCACCCAGTAGCGGTGGTAGCCGAGCGCGTCGGTCAGCTGGGCGAGGTCGATCCGGCCTGGGAACAGCGCGGCCAGGATCGTGAACGACTCGGCGACCTTCAGCGGGCTGTAGTGGGGGAGCATCACGCCACCGGACCCGACGCGGATGCCCTCGGTGGCGGCGGCGATCGGCCCGATCAGCACCTCGGGGCTGGGGCCCGCGAGCATGGGGCCGCCGTGGTGCTCGGCGACCCAGTAGCGGTGGTAGCCCAGCTCGTCGGTGAGGCGGGCGAGGTCGAGGGTGTTGTGGAGCGCCTGCGCTCCGGTGGAGCCCTCGCTGATGGGAGACTGATCAAGGACGGAGAGGAGCATGGCCTCGATGTTAGTTCGATGAATCTCGTACGTCGAGCGCACGGCCACCGCTGGGGCGGGCGCGGGTGCTAGAAAGCCCCGCATGCCGGTCCGCACCACCGCCCTGCGCGACGTCGACGCCACGCGATACGTGACGCCCCTGCGCGAGGGCGGCTCGCTGCCGGGGCTGGTGGAGGCCGACGACGACGGTCTCTACGTGGTCAAGTTCCGCGGCGCGGGCCAGGGGCTGCGGGCGCTGGTGGCGGAGGTGATCGTGGGCGAGCTGGCCCGCGGCGCCGAGCTGCTGGTCCCCGAGCTCGTCACGGTGGCCATCGATCCGCGTCTCGGCGCCGCCGAGCCCGACCCCGAGATCCAGGAGCTGATCACGGCCTCAGAAGGGGTCAACCTCGGTGTGGACTTCCTGCCGGGCACGCTGGCCTACACGCCGGCGGGCCCCTGGCAGCCGCCCCCCGAGCTCGCCGCCGACATCGTGTGGCTCGACGCGCTGGCCACCAACGTGGACCGCACGGCGCGCAACCCCAACCTGCTGCTCTGGCACGAGCGGCTGTGGGTGATCGACCACGGCGCGGCTCTCTAC
>DASXCS010000016.1:0-12736 GCA_036490975.1 Solirubrobacteraceae bacterium | reverse complement strand
CACGTCGCCGAGCGCTCGGATCGGCCGCCGCCACCCGAGGCGCCGAAGCGCTGCCCGGTATGCGACACGCCGACAGTCAAGCCCGAGGACTCGGTCTTCACCCGCTGTCCCAATCGGGATTGCGCGGGCCGCCGGTGGCAGCTGCTGAAGCACTTCGTGGGCGCCATGGACATCGACGGCCTGGGCGAGAAGCAGGTCAGCCTGTTCATGGAGCTGGGCTGGGTGCGGACGGCCGGCGACTTCTACCGTCTGACCGCCGAGCAGATCGCCACTCAGCCGGGGTTTGGCGAGGTCTCAGCCGACAAGCTCGTCAAGGCGATTGACGCCTCCAAGCAGCAGCCGTTCGGGCGGGTGCTGTACGCCCTTGGAATAGAGGAGGTCGGCTTCGTCACCGGACGCAACCTGGCGGCGCAGTGGCGGAGCGTCGACGCCCTGCTGGCCGCCTCCCCCGAGGAGATCGAACAGACGCCTGGAGTCGGCCCGAAGATGGCGATCACGATCCATGACCAGCTCCACGACGAGCACATGCTCTCGCTGATCCACGACCTGCGAGAGCAGGGGCTGACGCTGCACGAGGAAGGTCCCCCGCCCGGCGAGGGACCGCTGGCCGGCAAGACGTTTGTTCTCACCGGCACGCTGCCCTCGCTCACCCGGGAGGAGGCCACCGAGATGATCCAGGCCCGCGGGGGGCGGGTGACCGGCTCGGTCTCACGCAAGACGGACTACGTGGTGGCCGGGGAGAGCGCGGGGTCAAAGCTGGCCCAGGCCGAGAAGCTGGGGGTTCAGGTGGTAGATGAGGCCGGCCTGCGGGAGCTGCTGCCCTAATGGCGCCTAGCCGTTGTACTTCGCCAGCGCGGGAGCCATGTCATCGCCCTCGATGATGTGGACCCCATCGGGATTGGACACTGCGCTGGCCAGAAATGCGAAGGCCAGCGTATGGCCGTCCCGGGCCAGGCAGTAGCCCGACAGGTTGGCCACGCTCTGCAGCGAGCCCGTCTTGCCCTGGCAGTGCCCAGCGGCCGGGGTCCCCTGCATCTCGTCCTTGAGCGTGCCCGTCTGCCCGCCGATGGCCAGCGACCGCCTGAAGACCTGGTCACCAGCCATCGCCTGCAGCAGCGTGACCACCTGGCGGGGCGAGGTCGCGTCGGCGTATGAGAGCCCGGAGCCGTCGTTGAATTTGGGGCGCAGTTCGAAGGCCCGGATCAGCTCCGAGCGCACCACGGACGCGCCGTCGGCCGTCGTCCCACCAAACCCGAACCTCGCCCCGAGGCCCTTCAGCAGCATCTCGGCCAGGAAGTTGTCCGAGGGCGTGTTGGTGAGCGCAATCAGCCTGGCCATCCGGGCCGACCTGACCGTGGCCAGCAATTGCGCCTGCGCCGGCGTGCGACCGGTGCCGATCCGGATGTGGCTTCCCAGCCGGACCCCGGCCGTGTGCAGCGCGCCGGCGAACTGCTGGGCGGCGTGGAGCGTGGGATGCTGTTGGTACTCGGTCCCGGAGAAGTTGGCGAAACCCCGGTCAAAGGCCAGTCCGCTCAGCTCGCCCTCCATGTAGATGTCCGGGCGGTAATTGGATTCGGCCGTGCTGGGCAGCGAGTCGAAGTAGGAGGAGTCACCCACGATGCTGCCGTCGATGCCCGTGATCCCTGTGGAGTCAAGTAGGTTCGCCACCAGCCGCTGGACCGTCGTCCCAGACGTGCCGTAGGCCGCGTGGTCGAACGAGGCCGTGCCGAAGGTCGGGTCGCCGCCGCCCTTGAGGTAGATCGTGCCGCGCCACACGCCGTGAGTACCGAGGCTCCCCGTGCCCCAGACCGTCGTGCTGAGCCGGGCATCGGGCCCGAACCGCTTCAGGACACTCGTCGTCGTATAGAGCTTCTGGACCGACGCCGGGAGCCGAGCCACGTTGGCCGCGTTGGCATACAGCGTCTGGCCGGTGTTCAGGTCCACCACCAGGGCGCCGCTGCGCCCGCCGATCCGGCCCATGTCCCGCTTGAGCGCCGCCCGGAGCGAGCGCACGGCCCGGCTGGACGGTGCTGCGGTCGCCGGCGAGCCGATGGCGAGCAGGAGGCTGGCAAGAGATCCCAGCGCGAGCAGGAATCGGCGCATCAGTTCATATGGAACACAACGAGCCCCGAGAAGGTGCGGTTGACGCTCGGACCGCCCCTAGAATCCAGGCGAATGGGCAAGGTAGTCAAGCTCGAGTCGGCCGGGGGCGAACGCTCGACGACCGCGGAGGCGCGCAGCCGGGCACGCCGAAAGCGATCGAGGACCGCGCTGGTCCTGGGCGGGGGCGGTTTCACCGGTGGGGTGTATGAGATCGGCGCCCTGCGGGCGCTCGACCTGCTGTCGGTCAACCGGACCGTGAACGAGTTCGACGTCTACGTCGGCACGAGTGCCGGCGCGTTCGTGGCCGGAGCCGTGGCCAACGGGATCACCCCGGAGGAGATGATGCGGGTGATCGTCCAGCAGGTCCCGACTCCGTTCCCGGATGCCCGGGTCAGCGCCCTGCTGCACCCGAACTACCGGGAGCTCGTGACCAAGGGAGTGCTCCTGCCGCTGCGTCTGGCCCAGGTGGTTAGAGGCCTGGTCCGGGACATCGGTTCGGTATCTGCGGTCGACCTCGTGGTCGGGCTGGCCGAGGCCCTGCCCTCGGGCCTTTACACGGGCGACGGGATCGAGAGGTACGTCAGGACGATCCTGTCCGGGCCGGACCGGACCGACGATTTCCGCCTGCTGGCGCGCGAGCTCTATTTGGCGGCCACCGATCTGGATACGTGTGAGCGGATCGTGCTCGGCGCCGAGGGCTGGGACGACGTGCCCATCTCCAAGGCGGTCAGCGCCTCCGGTGCCCTGCCCATGATCTACAAGCCGGTCAAGGTCAAGGACCGGGAGTTGGTCGACGGAGGGATCGTCTCCACCACGAACGTCGACATCGCGGTCGAAGCCGGGGCCAAGTTCATCGTGGTGATCAACCCGCTCGTTCCGTACGTGAACGATTTCCAGCAGTGGATCCCCACGCTGACCGGCTCACGGCCCCGGCGCGTGTCGGACATGGGCTTCCCCCAGATCGGCTACCAGGCCTTCAAGCTGCTGGCCTACCAGCGCCTCCATGAGATCGCCCAGCGCTGGGAGGAGCGCTATCCGGGCGTGGACATCATTCTGATCGAGCCCGAGCCAAACGACGAGCTCATGTTCCAGACCAGCATCATGAACTACACCTCACGCGTGGACATTGCCCGGCACGGGTTTCAGTCGGTCACGCTCAAGCTGGCCCACGACTACGCGTACTTCAAGCGCATCTGCGCCCGGCACGGGATCGATATCTCGGCCACGCGCGTGCGGAAGGTGGTCAAGCACTTCGCCGCCGAGCGAGAAAAGACCCGGGCCTGGCGGAAGATCCTGGAGCAGACGACCTCCACACTCCTGCGCCAGTCGGCCCAGGGGCACGAGTAGCCGCGCGGTCACGCCCGGCGCCGGCCGGGGGTTGAATGGAAGCAGAGACGAGGGGGGCCGGCTACGCGCTGGCCGGCTGAACCTGCGCTGACTCGGGGCTGAAGCCCGAGTCTTCCCGCATGCTGGAAAGGAAGAGGGTCTTGTCAATCCGGCCGTTGAAGATCGGGACGCCCAGCTCGAGACACTTGGAGATCACGTCGCGCCGCTCCAGTCCGGATTCGCGCGCCAGCTCGGTGGGCGTCAGGTGATTGGCCATCGGTTGTGCTCCTCCTTTGTCGGGAACATCACATCCTTAAAGTATTGCGCGTGCCGAAGATGGGCTCAAGAGGGCGTGGACGCATCGGTTGTCTACCGACCTGGCCCCCCCGGCCGGATGGCCGGAATTTGCGCAGATCGGGTCGCGGGCAGCCTGGTAGCCTCACTGATTCATCGGGGCGTGGCGCAGCCTGGTAGCGCGCACCGTTCGGGTCGGTGAGGTCCCCGGTTCAAATCCGGGCGCCCCGATTAGCGAGAGCCACGGGTCGTGGGCCATTGTCCTGTGCGCTGGAACCAGGGCCCGCTCTTCAGCAGGGGCAGGGCGTTCCAAACCCGGTTCAAGCACTCCTGAGCGCAGGGCTTTCAGAACCGCCCGCCGGGTCCCCGCGATGACTTTGCGCCCAGGTCGCGGTCTGAGCTGGCGGTGACAGATTGAGAAGGAGCGTGGGATGT
Organism: Solirubrobacteraceae bacterium; assembly: GCA_036490975.1. Lineage (GTDB taxonomy): Bacteria > Actinomycetota > Thermoleophilia > Solirubrobacterales > Solirubrobacteraceae > Palsa-465. The sequence goes on along the minus strand of DASXCS010000016.1, from coordinate 8,578 downwards.
GATGGCTTACGTTGAACTCGGAGACGTTCGGACCTGGTATGAGGAGCAGGGCGAGGGCGAGCCGCTCGTCCTGCTGCACCCGGGCGGCGCGGGCGTCGACGCGCGCGCCTTGGCTCCGACGCTGCCCGCGCTGACGGCGCACTTTCATTCCTTCGCGCCCGAGCGCCGCGCTCACGGCCGCACCTCTGACGTCGACGGGCCGATCACCTTCGAGCTGATGGCCGGCGACACGATTGCCTTCCTGGAGTCGGTCGTGGGTGACCCGGCGCACCTGGTCGGAGTCAGCGATGGGGCGATCGTCGCGCTGCTGGTGGCGCTGGAACGGCCCGACCTGGTTCACAAGCTGGTGTTGATCGCCGGCGTATTTGACCGCGACGGGTGGGAGCCCGGCGTGTTGGATCCCGACGCCGAGCCGCCGGAGTTCCTGGCCCGTCTGTACGGCGAGATCTCCCCCGACGGGCCCGACCACTATCCGGTCGTGGTCGAGAAACTGGCTCGGATGCACTCCGAAGGACCGACCGTGTCCCTGGCCGAACTCAGCCGGGTCAGGAGCCGAGTCCTGGTGATGATCGGCGATGACGACGAGGTCAGGGCCGAGCACGCACTCGCCCTGTACCGAGCCCTTCCCGAGGGAGAGCTGGCGGTCATCCCCGGGACCTCGCACGGGCTGCTCGTCGAGAAGCCGACGGTGTGCAATTCGATCATCGTCGACTTCCTCCTGAGTGACCCCGTGCCCACGATGGCGCCGATCCGGCGCGCTCCCTGATCTGCGGCTGTTCCGGCTGGCGCGGACACGGCGCTCAGCGCGCTGCTGTCCCGCCTGCGTTGATTGCTCGGGAGCGACGCCCTCTGCTGGATTGTCGCTGTGGTGTGCATTTCTGCCTCCTTGATCGATCTCATGGGTGGAGGTTTCCCCTCTCAATCTCCCTGACACGCGGCGAGAAGAGAACGTGACCTAGAATCGCCTCCGATCTGGCTGCGAAGTCTGCAGGCGTTGAGCAGGGCCCGCCCAGGGGGTATCGTGGCCCGCGCAAGAATGCGAAGGGGGTCGCGGTGTCGGCCGGTCGGAGGTTTTTCGTTGCTGCTTCAGTGATGGCGGCGCTGTTCGGCAGCGTCGGCGTCTCGCCGAGCCCGGCCCGCCCGGCGAGCCCCGGTGCGCCCGCCACCAGCGCCCGCGCTCACAACAGGTACTTCGCCGGACGGAGCTACCCGGAGGCCGGGCCGGCCGCCGTGAGCACCGAATTCGTTGTGCCCAGGCTGACGTGCACGAGTACCAACACCGGTGTCGGCGCCGGAGCCTTCATCTACACGAGGACCGCGGCCGCCGACCAAGGGGGATCCCACGCGACGGTCATCAGCGCCGCCAGCGTGCAGCTCTTCTGCCTCGGTGGCGAGCCGGCCCCGATGCCAGTCGTGGAGCTGGAGGGCAGGCAGACCTACGGCCCGACGCGGCCTCATGTCGGAGACCTGATGCGGGCCACGATCATCGACTCGGCCCAGGTACTCGGTGTCACGCTGCAGGATCTCACCGAGCATCACACGTTCGCCCTCACCAGGTCGACGGCTGCGGCGCCGGCGACCACGGCGGCAATCGGGGAGACCACTCTGAAGGGCGTCCCGTCGCTGACTCCCGGGCCGCTGTATCCGATCACCGACTTCGGTTCGATCCGGTTCGGCGGCCGGATCAATGGAATGCTGCTCGGCGCCGCCGGGGGGAGGGCCTTTGACATGATCGCCAGCACCAGGGTGCTTCAGATCAGCACGGGACAGCTGAGCGGCCGAGGCAGGAGGAAATCGCGCAGCGCCTTCAGGACGATCTGGAAGCACGCCTAGGCCCGGCGATCAACGCGATACCACCTCGAGCCGGGCCAGTGTTGAGAACGTGACCCAGTAGATATCGCGCTCGAATCCAGGAGCGGGAAACAGGACCGACTGAAACATTGTGGGCACCGGGCAGCGGGCCTTCTCCTGCCCGGTTTCAATGTCGAGCACGACCACCTCATCGGCCGCTCGGCGGGCCAACGCCTCGCGCACGCCGGGCGAACGGGCGAGCCCGGATGCCGCCTGGCCAAACCGTCGTCCCAGCCTGGTCCGCGCCAACCGCGGGCCCCGGTGGTGATGGAGCACGAGCTCCCCGCTGGCCGGGAACAGGATCATGTGCGCGGCGTGGTCGAGTTCCGCTCGCCACAGCGGCGCGAGGCGGCCGTCGAATCGGAAGGCCTGAACGACTCCGTTGCCCGAGTCGTAACCGACAGCGATCCGCCGTCCGGGGTCGTAAACGGGCGGGTTGGTTGCAGTCCCGCGCGCCGCGCCGCTCACCTCCACCGCCTCGACGTCGGCGCAATCTGAGGTTGAGACGCGGATCAGCCGGATTGGCCCCGAGGCCAGTCCGGCCCCCCGCATCGTGCTTGAGTAGTCGTGCGCGCCGTTGTCCAGGAACCACACATGGCCGCCCGAGATGACCGGATCCCAGCCATAGCTGTGAGCCGGGCCGCCGTGGTATCGCAACTGCCAATCGTCGTCGCGCCTCAGCCGGCGACCATCCCAGTGATACCGCCACACAGTCGTGGCACCGACGACGTAGAGCAGGTTGCCTTCGGCCGACAGGCGGGCGATAGATGGCTCTTCCAGGACCTCGCCAGGACCACACGGCTCGAGCGTGGCCGGGTCGAGCAGGCACAGGTGGGCCGGTCTGTGAAGGTCGCGGTCGATCTCCTTCATGACCAGAGTCCCGTCCTGGAGCGCCAGGAACGAGTTGTAGGGCCGGGCGTGGGGAAGCTGTCGGGTTACGAGCGGCTCCAGCGCGGCCGACAGGCGATGACAGTGGCGGCCGTGGACGGCGTGGAGAGACCCGTCGGCATGCGCGGCCAGCCCGCCGGGCCAGAACGGTCCGCCGGGCAGGCGGGGGGAGGAGTCGACCGGCTCCAGCGTGTGTGGGTGGAGCCGCTCGACCCAGCACTCGGACGGATCGCGCAGCGGCCGGCGCCCGAGTGTGTGGCGCAGGACGTACACCTCGCCGGGCTGGCGCAGGATGATCATCGTGCTGGCGAAGGCGTCCCGTCGGGCGGACAGCTCCAAACGCTCGCCGGCCGATATCCGCAGTCCGGTCGCCAGGGGGCAGGCCTGTTCGCGGGTGGCGCCTCCGTCCTCGGCCGGCCACCGACTGGGCCATCGGGCCGCGTCGGAGGTGCTTGGTGCCTCGCCGCGCCCGATGATCCCTGTCCCGGCCGTCATCCGGATGAGACGGGGATCAGCACCGGCGCCCGCGGGCGCTGGGTGAAGTCGAAGTCCTTTCGCAGGTCGCCCAGCGAGCGGGCGTTCTCGCGAACGTCAGGGCGGGGATCGGGGCGGCCGTCATTCTTGGGGTTGAGCCGCTGGCCGCCCAGGAAATCATCCTCGATGAACTTCAGGTAGCCGTCGAAGCTGAGCTGCTGGTGATCGATGTATCCCCTGCGGGCGTAGGGGCTTAGGACGAGGCTCGGGACACGGAAGCCGTAGCCGAGGCCGTCCACGACGGGTGGAACGACGTGGTCATAGAAGCCGCCCCAGTCGTCCCAGGCCAGGAAGATGGCGGTGCTCTTCCAGGCCTTGCTCCGCATGATCGCGTCGATGATTCGGGTCACGTATTCCATCCCGGTCCGGAGATTCGAGGTGGGGTGCTCGCTGTCGATCCCGTTGGGGGTGATCCAGGAAACGGCGGGCAGGCGCCCCTGCTTCAGCGCCGTGAACAGCGTCCTGGTCGCCCTCACATTGCCCACCTGTCGATCCGTCTTGACGTCCGTGAACGAGGGCAACGGGTTCCAGATGCCGGGGGTTCGGGGGTCCTGGGCGTTGTACTGGCAGAACGTACCGCCCGTGGCGCAGTCGGGTTCCGGGCCGGGTTGGATGTAGTAGGCCCAGCTCACGTGGGAGCGGTGCAGTAGCCAGGTCAGATCCGTCCAGGCGTAGTGAGGGGGCTTGTGATGGGGGCCCAGGTCGGTGGGCAGGCCGGGGACGCTGTTGATGCTGACGGGGTAGAGGCTGCTCTTGCAGCTGAACGGGTTGTCGGCCGCGGTGCAGATGGCCGACCATCCAGAGACCATCGCCAGGTGGGCGGGCAGGCTCCACGTGTCCACCGGCTCGAACATGTGGTCCTGGAGGACGAAGTGCTTGGCGTACTTCCAGTAGTTGGGTATCTCCTGGCCCGTGTGATAGCCCATCACGTCGTCCTTCTCGGTCGCCTCGCAGGAGATCGGATCGACCGGGTTCACACACGTCTGGCGCTCCTTGATGAACCCGTCCATCCGCCCGTGGTCGAGGTCGCCGACATAGGCGTCATTCGTGTGCGGGCCCCCCACATTGACCAGGGCGGGGTCGTGGTAGGGCTTCACGCACGTGCTCGTCTCGGGGTTGGGAACGCACGGCATCCTCCCCGGGTTCCCGGCCAGCCCGGGGATGCCGTCTGCCCCCGGGTAGGTGCCGAAGTAGGAGTCAAACGAGCGGTTCTCCTGCATGATGATCACCACGTGCCGGATCTTGTGGATCCCCCGAAGCGGGGCGGCGTGACCGGCGGAGCCAGGGGCGACGGCTGGCTCGGCGGTGCTGATCTGAGCCGGAACGACGACTGCCACCGCGACCGTCAGAGCCAGCTGCAGGCCGCGGCGCATCAGTGGTTGGTGAGGACCGGAATCAGGTCGGGTGGCAGCTTGCGGGGCGGGATCCGAGGCAGGAGCGTCGGCCGCAGGGGCTTCTGGTTGAAGTCGAAGTCCTTGACCAGGTTCCCGAGTTTGCGGGCGTTCTCCCGGACGTCTGGGCGCGAGTCCGGCCGGCCGTCGGTGTTGGGGTTCAGCCGCTGGTGGTGCAGGAAGTCGTCCTCAATGAACTTCAGGTAGGCGTCGAAGCTCAGGGTCTGGTGGTCGATGTAGCCCTGGCGGGCATATGGGCTGATGACCAATCCGGGAACCCTGATCCCGTATCCCTGGCCGTCGACCTTCGGCGGCTTGACGTGGTCGTAGAAGCCACCCCAGTCATCCCAGGCCAGGAAGATCGCGGTGGACTTCCAGTCCGGTCCGGACATGATCGAGTTGATGACCCGGACAACGTGATCCTGGCCCGTGCTGATCCGGGCTGGGGCGTGCTCAGAGTTGTCGCCGGACGGGATCACCCACGACACGGCGGGCAGGTGGCCTCCGTAGGCGTCGTGGAAGAAGTGCTGCAGGTCGACGATGTTGCCGAGCTGATGGTCCTGATGCACATCCACGAAGTCCGGGAGCGGATTCCAGATCTCGGGCGTCTCGACGTGCTGCGGGACTGGCTTGCAGGTCATCCCGCCGTCGGCGCAGTCGGGCTCGGTCCCCTGGGTCAGGTAGTAGCGCCAGCTGACGTTGTACTTGTGGAGCAGGTAGGTGATGTCGGTCCAGCCGTACTCCGGGTTCTCGGTCGTGTCGTCCTGGTCGCCCTTCGATAGCAGCCCCAGCAGCGCTGCTCCCGCGCTGGCATATGGATTCCCGCCGTCGGCGTCCGGATTGACCAGGTCGGTCTTACAGGTCAGCGGCTGCAGCGGATTCGTGCAGAAGGCTGACCAGGCCGACATCATGTACAGGTGGGCGGGCAGGCTCCAGGTGAGCGCCGGCTCGAACATATGGTCCTGGAGCACGAAGTTCTTGGCGTACTTCCAGTAGTCGGGGAGCTCGTGGGCGTTGTGGTAGCCCATCACGTCCAGACAGGGCGGCCCGTTCAGCACCGCCTTGAGCTTCTTGGTGGTGTAGATCGGGACGTGGCAGGCGAAGCGGTCGGTGTCCAGATGGCCGGACTCGACGCTGGCGATGAAGCCATTCATCTTGCCGCCGTTGACGTCGGCGACGGCGTCCTGCGCCATGTGGGGCCCGCCGGCGTTGACGTCCTTGGTGTTGTGCCACGGCCTGTGGCAGCGACCGGGCTGGTCGGGGTTGGGAATACAGGGCACTTTGCCCGGGTTACCGGCCAGTCCGGGGATTCCGTCGGCCCCGGGGTAGGTCCCGAAGTACGAGTCAAACGAGCGGTTCTCCTGCATGATGATCACCACGTGGCGGATCTTGTGGATGCCATGCAGCGTGGCGGCCTGGGCTGCGGAGGCGAGCGCGCCGAGCGCCAGCAGGAGGGCAAGAAAAATGGGTGCATGCCGGCGGAAGCGACGCTTCGTCACCTGGCGAGGACCGCCAGCGAAACCTCGACCTCCTGGCCCCGATGCACCCACGTGGGCAACCTACCACTTGCGTGACGCTACGTCAAACATCGCGTCACATATCGCTATGATGGCTCCTGTGAGCGCCACAGCCAGGCGGGTGCGGTACCGGAAGCAGCGGGAGGACACGCGTCGTGAGATCCTGGATGCCGCCGCCGATTTCCTGAGCGACCAGCCGTTTCGAGACCTATCGGTCGACGCGCTGATGTCCCAGGTCGGCCTGACTCGGACCGCGTTCTACCGCCACTTCGACGACACCACCGAGCTGGTGCTCCGGCTGCTCGAGGAGCTGGTGAGCCGGCTGTACCCCGTGGCTGAGCGCTGGCGCGCAATCGCCGGGGCCAACTATCCCGAGGCCGCCCGCGAGGCTCTCGAGGCGGTCGTCGACGTGTTCGTAACCGACGGTCCGCTGCTCAGGGCGATCACCGACGCGGCCAGCCTCGACGATCGGATCGAGGCCGCCTACCGGGAGATCATGGAGGGGTTCATCGCGCTGACGGCCGCGACGCTCGATCGATTGGTCGCGGAGGGGCGGATCGACGTTCCTGACACCCTGGCGCTGGCCCGAGCGCTCAACCTCATGAACGAGGCCTACCTGCTGGATGAGTTCGGGCGAGAGCCGTTCGGAGACCGAGACACCGCGCTGGCCACCGTCGAGCGAATCTGGCTGATGGCCGCCGGCCCCGGTAGCCGGACCCCGCTCCGTCCGGTTGAACCCAGCCAGGAGGTCCACTAGTTTGGCGGTCATGGCCCCCGAGTGGCCCAGGCTGGAGCGGTACGAGCAGTGGAGCGAAACCTGCGACACGCTGCACGCTCACACCCAGGTCCTGGGCAAGCTGGCGGCGGCGCTGGCACCGCCAGAGCCCCAGCTTCAGCACGCCGCGCTGCGCCTCACGGCGAGGGGCTGGGAGACCGCGCCGCTGCCCGCGCCGGATGGATCAGGGGCGCTCGCCGTGGCTCTGGACCTGCACACCCATGAGGCGGTGGTCGAGCACAGCGACCGAGGCGAGGTGCTGCGGACAGCGCTCACCCCCAACCGCTCGGTCGGCCAGGTCACGCGCGAGGTCGTGGATGCGGTCCGCCTGGTGGGCGGGGACTTCGAGCTCGACCTTCGGCCGGCCGAGGTCCCGTGGTCGGTGGCCCTGGATCAGGACGAGGAGCACGCTCGCTATGACTGCCCGGCCGTGGCCCGCTATTTCGCCGCGGCGACCCGGGCCGCACTGGTCCTGGCCGCCTTCCGCGCCCCCTACCGGGGACGTCTGACACCCGTCAACGCCTGGTGGGGGTCGTTCGACCTGGCCGTCAATCTGTTCTCGGGCCAGCCGGCCGCCCCGCCGTCGGAGGACTTCATCATGCGCAACGCGATGGACGCCGAGGAGTTCGCGTTCGGGTGGTGGCCCGGCGACGGACGCTACGGGCTGGCGGCCTTCTACGCCTATACCCATCCGGCGCCCGAGGGGTTCGCCGGCGCCGAGCTGCCCCCGCCGGGCGCGCGCTGGGACGACGCGCTGGGGGAGTACGTCCTGGATTGGGATCTGGTCTGCGCGGCCGAGGATTCACTCGGCTGTGCCGTGCAGTTCGCTCGCTCAGCCTTCCGCCACACGTGCACCGTCTGCCAGTGGGATCCGAGCCTGCTCGCCAGCACCGAGGGCGACCCGCCGCCGGTGAGCTAGCGGCGACGACGAATCGGGCCAGGGCGGCCTTTAGCCGTCATTTGGTCGGGGTGGAGAGCGGCATTCAGGGCATGATCCTTGCAAGATCGCTTGCAGCCAGGGCCGGCCGCGGAGCACCGTGGGGGACCCAGATCAGCTGTGACGCCGGGCCAAAAGCCAATTTTTTGGGGCATTAGCGCAGCCGCGACCTCGATGGTGCGCAGGTACCTCAGGGGTACATCGCTCCAAAATTTGGTGTTTCCGGAGTGGTCTGGTAAAACTTCACATCTGGACTCGAGGTTGGACGTATAATCGAGTCGTCAAGGATCAGGCAGCGAGGGCAACAGTGGGGCCCACCTGCAGAAAAGTTCAGAGGGGAACTGGCATGGAACGTAGAACGATGAAGGCTTGGCGAGGCTTCGCTGCGCTGAGCACGCTGGCCTGCATGCTGGCGTTTGCGATGCCGGCGTTGGCCAACGCGCCGAATCCGGAGACAACGAAGGTCGATCAGGTCGTGGTCAATCCGGATGGGTCACGAACGGTCACGGTGGAGGGCACGTGGACGTGGCAGACGCAGAGCAAGTGCTCCACGGCGCGCAACGGCGTGGGCTATCAGATCGATTGGTTTGATAACACGGTCAACTCGCTCGGGACCGCCAAGGACCCGAACGGGATCCTGTTCGTGGGGGATGCGCAGGACAACATCGTTCATTCGGTCGAGACG
>DASXCS010000015.1:0-69486 GCA_036490975.1 Solirubrobacteraceae bacterium | reverse complement strand
ACGACAAGACCGAGAGCGAGACGACGCATGCGGCGGAGTCTGGCATCCGGCGCCGACAAATGGTTGGCGCGCAGACGGTTCGGTCCGATGGACTACGCCTCGATGACGATCACCTCAGGCAAGGCCCAGCTCGCCGCCGAGTCCCACGGGACCGGCGAGCCCACCGTTCTCCTCCTGCACGCCGGTGTCACCGACCGCAGGAGCTGGCGTCACGTCGTGGACGCGCTGCCCGGCCAGCGGTGTGTGTCCTTCGACGCGCGCGGCTTCGGCGAGACGACCTACGAGGCCCAGGACGGCTGGTCCGCCGTCGACGACGCGGTCGCGGTCCTCGACGGCTACGACGTGGGGTCCGCGGTCGTCGTGGCGTGCTCCATGGGCGGACGGACGGCACTCGACCTCACGCTGCGCGAGCCGGGCCGGGTCCGGGCGCTGGTGCTCATCGGCCCGGCGGTGAGCGGGGCGCCCGAGCCGACCTACGAGCCGGAGGTGCTCGCCCTCGACCCGGTGTGGGAGGCCGCGGAGGAGCGCAACGACGGCGAGGCCCTCAACGAGCTGGAGGCGCGCCTCTGGCTGGACGGACCGACCGCCCCTGAGGGGCGGGTCGCCGGACCTGCCCGCGACCTGTTCCTGGAGATGAACGCGACCGCGCAGGCCGCCGCCGACCCGGGCGAGCGCGCCGAGGACGCCGCCGCGTGGGAGCGGGTCGGCGAGATCGACGTCCCCACGCTGGTCATGGTCGGCGAGCACGACCTGGCCTACATCAAGCAGAACTGCGCGCACCTCGCGGAGTCGATCGACGGCGCCCGCCTGGTGGAGCTGCCCGGCGTCGCGCACGTGCCCCACCTGGAGGGCGACGAGAAGACGCTCGCGGAGATCACGGCGTTCGTGGCCGGACTCTGAGCCTCTCGGACCTGGGTCCCGACGGCTGCTAGGGTCGGCAGCGCTCGACATCCTTTAACGATCCGTCCCGTGAGGCGGAGAAGGAGGCCCGAGGTGCACCGTCGTGCCACCACGTCCGCTCTGCTGGTCCTCGAGGACGGCCGGACGTTCCGCGGATCCTCCTTCGGAGCGGAGGGCGAGACCTTCGGCGAGGCGGTCTTCGCCACCGGGATGACGGGCTACCAGGAGACCCTGACCGACCCGTCGTACCACCGCCAGGTGGTCGTGATGACCGCTCCCCACGTCGGCAACACCGGCCTCAACGACGAGGACCCGGAGTCGAGCCGGATCTGGGTGGCCGGCTACGTCGTCCGCGACCCCTCGCGGGTGTCGTCGAGCTGGCGCGCGCGCCGCCCGCTGGCCGAGGAGCTGGCGAGACAGGGCGTCGTGGGCATCTGCGACATCGACACCCGCGCGCTGACCCGGCACCTGCGCGAGCGCGGCGCGATGCGGGTGGGCATCTCCTCGACCGAGACCGACCCCGCCGCACTGCTCGGCCGGGTCCGGTCTTCTGAGGAGATGCTCGGCGCCGACCTCTCCGAGGAGGTCTCGACCGCGGAGCCGTACGTCGTCCCGGCGGTGGGGGAGCGGCGGTTCACCGTGGCCGCCGTCGACCTGGGGATCAAGGCGAACACGCCGCGGATGCTGGCGCAGCGGGGGATCCAGACCCACGTCCTCCCGGCGAGCGCCACCCTGGTCGACGTGCTCGCGGTGGCCCCGGACGGCTTGTTCTTCTCCAACGGACCGGGCGACCCTGCCGCCACGACCGGTCAGGTCGAGCTGCTGCGCGACGCTCTCTCGCACGGGCTGCCCTACTTCGGGATCTGCTTCGGCAACCAGCTCTTCGGGCGGGCCCTCGGTCTGGACACCTACAAGCTCGCCTACGGCCATCGCGGCATCAACCAGCCGGTCCTCGACCGCACCACCGGCCGCGTCGAGGTGACCGCGCACAACCACGGCTTCGCGGTCCGCGCCCCGCTCGACGCCGCCACCAGCACGCCGTACGGCGAGGTGAGCGTCAGCCACGTGTGCCTCAACGACGACGTGGTGGAGGGCCTCGAGCTGCGCGACCAGGAGGGACGGCTCAGGGCCTTCTCGGTGCAGTACCACCCCGAGGCCGCCGCGGGACCCCACGATGCGGCGTACCTCTTCGACCGCTTCTGCGACCTCTTGGCCGGCGCGAAGGAGGACGCCTGATGCCCAAGCGCGACGACATCTCCAGCGTCCTGGTCATCGGCAGCGGGCCGATCGTGATCGGGCAGGCGTGCGAGTTCGACTACTCCGGGACCCAGGCCTGCCGGGTGCTGCGCGAGGAGGGGCTGCGGGTGATCCTGGTGAACTCCAACCCCGCCACGATCATGACCGACCCCGAGTTCGCCGACGCGACGTACGTCGAGCCGATCACGCCGGAGTTCGTCGAGAAGGTGATCGCCCGCGAGCGTCCCGATGCGCTGCTGGCCACCCTCGGCGGGCAGACGGCGCTCAACTGCGCGATGAGCCTGGACGCCGCCGGCGTCCTCGACCGCTACGACGTGGAGCTGATCGGGGCCAGCATCGAGGCGATCGAGAAGGGCGAGAACCGCGAGTCCTTCAAGCAGATCGTGGAGGGCCTGCCGCCCCAGTGGGAGGCCGAGGTGGCGGCGTCCCGGGTCTGCCACAGCATGGACGACTGCCTGGCCGGCGTCACCGAGCTCGGCTATCCCGTCGTGGTCCGGCCGAGCTTCACCATGGGCGGTGCGGGGTCCGGCCTGGCCTACGACGAGGGCGACCTGCGCCGGATCGCCGGCCTCGGGCTGTCGCTGAGCCCGACCACCGAGGTGCTGCTGGAGGAGTCGATCCTCGGCTGGAAGGAGTACGAGCTCGAGGTCATGCGCGACCGCGCCGACAACGTCGTCATCGTGTGCTCCATCGAGAACCTCGACCCCATGGGCGTCCATACCGGCGACTCGATCACCGTCGCGCCGGCGCTGACCCTCACCGACCGCGAGTACCAGCGCCTGCGCGACATCGCGATCGGGGTCATCCGCGAGGTGGGGGTCGACACCGGCGGGTGCAACATCCAGTTCGCGGTGAACCCCGACGACGGTCGCATCGTCGTGATCGAGATGAACCCGCGGGTCTCGCGGTCCAGCGCGCTGGCCAGCAAGGCCACCGGCTTCCCGATCGCCAAGATCGCCGCCCGGTTGGCCGTCGGATACACCCTTCAGGAGATCCCGAATGACATCACCCGGGCCACGCCGGCCTGCTTCGAACCGGCGATCGACTACTGCGTGGTCAAGTGGCCCAGGTTCGCGTTTGAGAAGTTCCCCGGGGCGGAGGTCGGCTTGACCACCCACATGAAGTCGGTGGGGGAGGCGATGGCCATCGGGCGGACGTTCAAGCAGGCGTTCGCCAAGGCGCTGCGCTCGCGGGAGCTGGACAGCGTGGCCCAGCCGCCCGAGGATCATGTTGCGCTCCTGGATGAGCTCGAACAGCCCGGAGCCGAACGGTTCGACCTGGTGCTGGAGGCGCTGCGCCGGGGCACGGAGGTCGGCGAGCTGGAGCGGCGAACAGGGATTGACAGGTGGTTCCTGAGCGAGCTGGCCGAGCTGGTGGCCGACGGTGACCATGCCCCCGAGGCTCGGCGCACATTCAAGGCCGTGGACACGTGTGCGGCCGAGTTTGTGGCCCAGACGCCGTACTACTACTCGAGCTGGGAGCGCCCGGCGGGCGGGGGCGCCCCCGCTCATGAGGTCGACCGCGGAGACCGGTCAAGCGTGGTGATCCTGGGGTCAGGCCCCAATCGGATCGGCCAGGGGATCGAGTTTGACTACTGCTGCGTGCACGCCGCCCAGACAGTTCGCGAGTCCGGGCGAGACGCGGTCATGGTCAACTGCAATCCGGAGACCGTGTCCACGGACTACGACATCTCCGACCGGCTGTACTTCGAGCCGCTGACGTTGGAGGACGTGCTGGCCGTGTGCCAGATCGAGCGCGCCGAAGGAGTGATCGTCCAGTTCGGCGGCCAGACCCCGCTCAAGCTGGCCGCCGGCCTGCATGAGGCCGGCATCCAGATCCTGGGCACGAGCATCGACGCGATCGACCTGGCCGAGGACCGGTCACGGTTCGGCGAGCTTCTGGATCGGCTTGGCTACAGGGCGCCTCCGTATGCCACGGCCGGCTCCGCCGAGGAGGCTCTGGAGCGCTCATCGGAGGTGGGTTTCCCTCTGTTGGTCCGGCCGAGCTACGTGCTCGGCGGCCGGGCGATGGAGATCGTGTACGACCAGGAGGGCCTGCGCGATTACCTGCGCCGGGTCGGCAGCGGACCCGGGACCAGCATCTACCTGGATCGCTTCCTGGAGGACTCGATTGAGGTCGACGTCGACGCGCTCTGCGACGGGGAGGAGGTGTGGGTGGCGGGGATCATGCAGCACGTCGAGGAGGCAGGCATCCACTCCGGCGACTCAGCCTGTGTGCTGCCACCCCATGCGCTCGGCCAGGAGATGATCGCCCAGATCCGTGAGCAGACCGAGGGCATCGCCCGGGCGCTCGGGGTGGTCGGGCTGCTCAATGTCCAGTTCGCGATTCACGGCGCTGAGGGGCTGCACGTGATCGAGGCCAATCCGCGGGCCTCGCGAACCGTTCCGTTTGTGTCCAAGGCGATCGGGATTCCCCTGGCCAAGCTGGCCTGCCGGATCCTGCTTGGAGAGAGGATCGCCGACCTGAGGCTGCCCGAGGACACGACCAACGGGCACGTGTGCGTCAAGGAGGTCGTGCTGCCCTTCAACCGCTTCGCCGGATCCGACGCCCTGCTCGGGCCGGAGATGCGTTCCACCGGCGAGGTCATGGGCATCGCACACGACTTTCCCACAGCGTTCGCCAAGGCCCAGGCGGCGGCCGGGGCGCAGCTGCCGAGCGAGGGCACGGCGTTCATCACCGTGGCCGACGGCGACAAGCCCGCCGCCACGGGCGTGGCCACCGTCCTGCACGGCCTCGGATTCCGGATCGTGGCCACACGCGGGACAGCGCAGGCGATCCGCCGCATGGGGATCCCGGCGGAGGAGATCAACAAGATCGGCGAGGGCTCGCCCCACGTCGTGGACTGGATCGAAGACGGCGAGGTCGACCTGGTCGTCAACACCCCCGTGGGCACGGGAGCCCGCACCGACGGATACGAGATCCGAACGGCCGCCATCTCCCGCGGCATCCCCTGCATCACCACGATGGCAGGGGCGATGGCGGCGGCCCGGGCGATCGCAGCCGCTCGCCGCGGGGCGCCTGAGGTGGTCTCGCTCCAGGAGATCCACGCCTCAAGCCAGGTCGTGGGTTGACGGCCGTCGACCAGTTGCCCGACCGGCGCGTTCGCGCGCCGTTTGGCCGCCGAACGGTGCTGGTCACCCAGCGGCGCAACTACGACCCGTACGTCGTGCTGACGGTGGATGACCCGGGCGGCCCGCGGCCCCATGCTGGCCAGTTCTACATGCTGGCTGCGGCACAGCGTTGGGGCGGGGGAGCGGGGGAGCGACCGTTCCTGCTCCGGGCCTTCAGCGTGATGCGGGCACTCGCCGGAACTGACGAGCTTGAGTTTCTGGTTGAAGATGTGGGGCCGGGGACAGAGCGGCTGTGCGAGCTCCAGCCCCAGGATGAGCTCCTCCTGGTTGGGCCCCTGGGCGTCGGATTCCGCCCCCCGGCCGACGGCCGCTCGCCGCTCCTGGTCGGAGGCGGAGTGGGCATCGCCCCGCTGGCCATATGGCGCGACCAGCTCGGGCATCCGAGCGCCCAGGTGCTGTTGGGGTTCCGAGACGCCGCGCGCGCGCTGGCGGGGAAAGAACTGATCACGGGCGCGCCTGTAGCCACCGATGACGGCAGCTACGGCCATCATGGCCTTGTTACGGACCTACTCCGGGCGGAGCTCGACCCCGACCCGGATCGAACCGTGTACGCGTGTGGGCCGCCCGGAATGCTCGAGGCCGTTCGCGCGCTGTGTGCTGTGCGGGAGGTGCCCGCCCAGCTAGCCCTTGAGTCGGGGATGGCCTGCGGGTTCGGGGCCTGCTTCGGCTGCGTGGTGCCCACGCGCATGGGGTTCGTACGGCTATGCCTGGAGGGGCCGGTGCTCGACGCCGGCGACCTGGACACGGCGCTGGTGCCGGGGGCCGGGCATTGACCGTCTCCTTCTGCGGGCTGGAGCTCGAGCATCCGATCGTCAACGCCTCGGGCACGTTCGACGTCCTGGCCGCCCGGCGGGCCTTCGGCGACGAGCTGATCGAGCGTTTCCCGTTCGCCGCGTTCGTGTCCAAGACCGTCACCGTGGAGGCCCGGGCGGGCAACCCTCCTCCCCGCCTGTGGGAGCTGGCGGGCGGGCTGATGAACTCGATCGGACTGCCCAACAAGGGGATCGAGAGGTTTCTGGCCGAGGACCTGCCAGAACTGGCGGCACTCCCGGTTCCGCTCGTCGTAAACGTGATGGGCTTCAGCCGCGAGGAGGTGGTCCACCTGGTGGCGGCCTGCTCAGACCGGCCCGAGATCGCCGCGCTCGAGCTGAATGTGTCCTGCCCGAACGTGGAGACCGGGATGGTGATGGGGGCCGATCCTCAGGAACTCGCAGCGCTCCTGGCCCGGGTCCGGTCCGTGACCGACAAACCGCTGATCGCCAAGCTGTCTCCCAACGCTGGTGACGTCGTGGCCGTGGCCCGCGCGGCCGTGGACTCAGGCGCGGACGCGCTCGCGCTGATCAACACACTCCGCGGGATGGCGCTGCACCCGGCCACCGGTCAGCCCTGGCTCGGAGGACGGACCGGCGGCGTCTCAGGTCCGGCTGTCCGGGCAATCGCGTTGGCCCAGGTTGAGGCTGTCGCCCAGGCCGTCGGAGTTCCGGTGGTGGGGATGGGCGGCGTGGCTCGGGGACGCGATGCCTTTGACCTGATCCGCGCCGGAGCCACGCTGGTGGCGGTCGGAACCGAGAGTTTCCGAGATCCCACGGCGGGTCTCAGGATCGCCGCCGAACTGAAGCTACTGCTCGCAAATAGCGGGCTTCCGAGCCCGGCCTGAGCGCGTCGGCCGCGATGGTTCGTTTATATACGGCTCCGATCTGCGGCAGCGGGAGGCAGATTTACGTCCGCGCGCGTCCGCTGGGGTGGCGTCGCGACCCGTTTTACGGCCCGAGAGGGTCCATGATGGTGGCTCCAAACCCCCTGTAAACCCGGGTGATCGTCGCAACCAGGCTCGACAATGCTCGACCTCAGGTTGAGCTTCAGGCGAATTCGTCGAATTTGTCTTGATCGCCGAGCGCCAAGATGTATAGTCGCGCCGCATGCCGTCGGTCACCGAAGAGCTTGCCAAGCCCGCCGTGGCGCCCGAGCGGTCATATATGCAACGGATGGAAGCGCTGGCTCGGGCCAATGACATCCGGACGCGTCGGGCCCAGCTCAAGCGGGATCTGAAGGGGGGACGCCAGCCGATCGACGAGCTGCTGCTATCCCCGCCCGCGTACCTCGAGACAGCGAAGGTGTTTGACCTCCTCCTGGCCGTGCCCAAGTACGGGCGCGTGAAGGTGAACAAGATCCTCACGCAGTGCAAGATCTCTCCGAGCAAGACGGTCGGGGGCCTGTCCGAGCGCCAGCGGCGGGAGCTGGTGGCGTTCATGCGCCGGCGCTGAGCGTTCGCGTCCTCTGCGCCCGGCTGTGGCCAGGGTATTTGTGATCACGGGCCCCTCGGGGGTGGGAAAGGGAACGTTGATAAGAGGCCTGCTCGAGCGCCTGCCGGGGCTCGAGCTGACCGTTTCGGCGACGACTCGGCCGCCCCGGCCTGGCGAGCGAGACGGGGTCGATTACCACTTCATGAGCCCCGATCAGTTCGAGGCGTCCGTGCGGGCGGGCGACTTCCTGGAGTACGCCGACTATTCGCAGAACCGCTACGGCACCCTGCGGGACGAAGTCGAGCGCCGCGTCCGATCCGGCACGCCGGTCGTGCTCGAGATTGAGCTCCAGGGTGCTCGGCAGGTCCGGGAGGCGATGCCCGAGGCGGTGGCCGTGTTCATCGCGCCGCCGTCCCAGGAAGCGCTGCGGACCCGGCTCATCGGGCGGGGCACCGATAGCTCCCAGCAGGTCCAGGCCCGGCTGGCCACAGCCGAGCGGGAGCTCGAGGCGGCAGACGAATTCGGCCACGTGGTGATCAACGACCGGCTTGAGGAGGCGACCGAGGAGCTGGTGGCAATCGTGCAGCAGGAGCTCGATCGGTAGGCCAGGCGGCGGCCGCCCGCTACCCTGTGGGAACCCCAAAGGCAAAGGACATTCCCGTCGTGATCTCACCCCGTATCGACAAGCTGCTGGACCATGTCGACTCCGACTACGCGAGCGTGATCGTGGCCGCCAAGCGCGCCCGCCAGATCAACTCGTACTACCACAACCTGGGCGAGGGGACCTTTGATGAGTTCCCGCCGCCGATGGTCGACACGCGCTCCAAGAACTACCTCACGATCGCCCTGGAGGAAGTCGCCCAGGGCAAGCTCAAGTACCACTACAGGTAGGAGGTCAGCGCAGCTGACCGGTCAAGCGATGCCGGAGGCGAAGCACCCAATCGAACCGCGGGGCGGGACGCCCCGCGGAGGTATCCCTGTGTAATGGCTCGTTTGCTCCTTGGCGTGAGCGGCGGGATCGCGGCCTACAAAGCGCTGGAGGCGGCACGGCTGGCCGTCAAGGCCGGGCACGCGGTCCGGGTTGTGCAGACAGAGGCCAGTCTGCGCTTCGTGGGCCGAGCCTCGTTCGAGGCGATCACCGGCGGTCCCGTGCTGGTCGGGGAGTTCGACGCCGATCCGCTCCGCGGGGCCTATCCGGGCGAGCCCGTGCCCGACCGGCTCCCGATCAGTCATCTGGCCCTGGTCCTGCGGGCTGACCTGTACCTGATCGCTCCGGCCAGTGCCAACACCATGGCCAAGCTGGCGGGCGGTCAGGCCGACAACCTCCTGACGGCGGCGGCCCTGGCCGCCGACTGTCCCGTGCTCGTGGCTCCGGCGATGAACGACCGCATGTACCGCCATCAGGCCACGCAGGACAACGTCGAGCTGCTGCGCCGCCGGGGAGTCACGATCATTCCGCCCGGCGAGGGAGAGCTGGCCTCTCACGGGGAGCACGGACTGGGCCGGTTGGCCGAGCCGGCCGAGCTGCTCAGGGCCTGCGAAGCCGTGCTGGCTGCCGCCGATGCTGAGCCTGCGGGCGAGGGGTCGGGGTCGTGGTCGAGACGGCGCGTCCTGGTCACGGCGGGCGGCACCCGAGAGCCCATCGACAGCGTGCGCTACATCGGGAACCGCTCCTCCGGGCGGATGGGGGTCCACCTGGCTGAGCGCGCCCGAGCCCGAGGGGCCGACGTCGTGCTGATCGCGGCCCCGCTCTCAGTTCCCGAGCCGGCCGGGGTCAGGGTCGTCCACGTGCACTCCGCAGAGGACCTGGCGGCGGCGTGCGGGAAGGAGTTTCCCGCGGCAGACGTCCTCCTGATGGCGGCTGCGGTGGCCGATTTTCGCCCCGCGGCCCCCGCTCAGCACAAGCTCAAGAAGGACGATGGGACCCCACCACCAATCGAGCTCGAGCCCACCGAGGACATCCTCAGCGTCCTGGCCGGCCAGCGGCGTCCGGGGCAGATCGTGGTCGGCTTCGCGGCTGAGCACGGCGCGAACGCCGTCTCCTACGGCCGGTCCAAGCTGGAGCGCAAGGGACTCGATGCAGTGGTGGTGAACGACATCTCGCGACCTGACATCGGCTTCGACGTCGATTACAACGAGGTGGTGATCCTTACCGCCGACGGCGAGCGGCAGGTGACCCGGGGACCCAAGGCCGGCGTGGCGGACGCGGTGCTGGATGAGGTGCAGCGACTACAAGAGAGGCGGATAGATGGAGGCGCAAGACCCCACTCGCGCAGCGTCGCCGGCGTTTGAGGCCGCGGCAGCGCTGGCGCGTCGGCTGGCGGAGAACGTCGCCCGGGCGGTGCAGATCCGCCCCGAGACGCTGGACCACCTGATGGTGGCCCTGTTCGCCGAAGGGCATGTCCTGGTCGAGGATTACCCCGGTGTGGGAAAGACAGCGCTGGCCCGGGCCCTGGCCCGCTCGATCGACGCCTCTTTCGCCAGAGTCCAGTGCACGTCCGATCTCCTGCCCGCCGATGTGGTGGGCACGAATGTCTACGAGCAGCGCGAGCAGCGCTTCCAGTTCCGGCCCGGGCCGGTGTTCGCCAACATCGTGCTGGTGGATGAGATCAACCGGGCCTCGCCCAAGACCCAGTCCGGCTTACTGGAGTGCATGCAGGAGCGGCGGGTCACGGTCGACGCCACGACGCACGAGCTGGCTCGTCCCTTCGTGGTCCTGGCGACGCAGAACCCGATCGAATACGAGGGCACCTACCCGCTCCCCGAAGCGCAGGTCGATCGGTTCATGGTCCGCATCTCGCTGGGGTATCCCTCGCGCGAGGCCGAGGCCGGAATGCTGGCCGCGCACCAGGCGGGCGATCGAGTGCTCACCCTCGAGGCTGTGGCCGACGCGGCCGAGGTGCTGGCCGCCCAGGATGCGGCCTCCGGGGTGCACGCCTCCGAGGCGCTGCGCGACTACGTTGTCCAACTCCTGTGGCGGACTCGAGAGGATCCCCGAGTTGACCTCGGGGCCAGCCCTCGGGCCGGACTGATGCTGCTCAAGGCGGCCAAGGCGCAAGCCTTGATGCGCGGACGCGACCACGCCCTGCCGGACGACGTGCAGATGCTGGCCGGGCCCGTTCTGGCCCACAGGCTCGTACTGGCGCCCGGGACGATGGCCGGTCAGGCCGAGGACGTGGTGGCCGATGCGCTGGCCTCGATCAGGGCGCTGTGATGAGCCGCCGCTCGGGGTGAGGCCGTGAGGCGCGCGGCTGTCGTGGCGACCGCCGGTGTGGCCCTGCTGCTGGCCGCGCTCGCGTTTGAGGCCTCGACCCTGTTTGTCCCCGCGGCGGCGCTGCTGGCACTGTCGGCGTTGACCACCGTGTGGATCCGGCTGGCCGGGCGAGCAGTCCAGATCTCCCGGATCCTGGACGTCGACCGGGTCCTGGAGGAGCAGCCAGTCGAGGCCCGGATTCAGATCCGAGGCCCGCTCGGTCTCCCGGGTGCCGAGGTCCACGACCCGCTGTCCGCAGGAGCGATCGCGATCGCCTCATCGCGATCCCGAGAGCTGGAGCTCCGGGTCCTGTCCCGGTTTCCCAGGCGGGGCCGGATCACATTGCCCACGCCCTATCTTCGGCTGAGCGACCAGCTCGGCCTGGCCGAGAGCCTCAGCCGCTGCTCGGCCCCGGCCCAGAAGATGCTCGTGCTCCCCAGGACCGAGCGTGTGAGCTGGCGCGAGGCGGGCGGACATCCGGAGCTGCACAGCGCGGGGGCGGTCGTCACCCCCGAGCCGACAGGGGCCGCCGAGCTCGACGGCCTGCGGCACTACCGACCGGGCACGCCGGCCTCCAGGATCCACTGGCCGGCTGTGGCCCGTGGGGCGGGCCTGCTCGAGCGCCGGCTGCTGCCCGACGGCGACAGCGGCCCGCTCGTCATCCTGGACGCCAGAGGCCCCGGTCCTGAGGCGCTGCTGGATGCCGCCGTGCGAGCGGCCGCCTCTCTGACCCTGGAACTGGCCCGCAAGGACGGGTGTGACCTGCTGCTCCCCGGCCAGCGGCGGGTGCTGCATGTGGGCCGGGATCTGGCCGCATGGCCCGACGCCCACGCCCGGCTGGCCTTGGTCGAAGGCGGGCCGGACGCGCTGATGCCGGTGCTGGGGCCGGGCCGGCGATCCGGCACGATCTTCTACGTGGCCGCACGACCGCTGCGCGAGCCGCCGGTCGCCCCCGAGTGGCGTGTCGGGCTGGTCCTGGTGCTCCCGCGGGAGCTGGCGGGCGCCCGTCCGCAGTCGCCCAGCTTCGACGTCTCGGGGTGCTCGGGGTTCGTGATCGGGGCCAGCCGGCGCCGGAGGAGACCGGAGCGCGCGGCGTGAGGAAGGTCTGGAGATGAACACCGTCCAGGTGGCCGTCCTGCCGGGCGGAGCCCGCCCGCCGGCGATCACTCCCCCCGCGTCAGCGCCGCGCCGTGAGCGGATCAGGGTGCAGGTGGCCGCATTCGCCGCTCTGGGTCTGTACGGCATCCTGCGCTGGGACACGCTGCTGTCGGGTGGCGCGTTTGCCCGCCTGTTCGGCCTGCTGATGCTGAGCGCGGCGCTGACCGTCGTCGGCCCGCTGCTGGCGCGCTTCAGTCGCTGGCTGGCCGTGGCCATGTTCGTTTTGGGGCTGTGGGCCGCGTTCGCGATCGCCGGGCTTCCGCTCGACTGGGTCGTGCACCTCCGCCTGGCCGTGAGCTTCCGGGCCATCGGCGACGGGCTCAGCGCTCTGCCCCAGATCAACGTGCCCTACATCGGGATCAACGAGTGGGTCAGGGTCACGCTCCTGCTCGGGGCGATGATCCTGCTGCTCGACGCGGCGCTGGTGCTCACGTTCGTGCCCCGCCGGCTCGGTTTGCTTCGCCGGGCCGGCGCGGCGCTCCCCCTGATCGCCTTGGCGGTCATCCCGGCCACGGCGCTTCGGCCCCGCACCCCGTATGTGGAGGGGGCGCTCCTGTTCGGGCTGGTGGTGACGTTTGTGTGGGGGGACAGGATTGAAAGCCGACGCCTCGGTGGCGTCCTGGCCCCCTGCGCTCTGGCCGCCGTGCTGGGCGTGGGCCTGGCTCCGGCGCTGGATGGCCATCGGGCCTGGATCAACTACCAGCGGCTGGCCGCCAGCCTGGCCCCCGGCGGAGTGGAGTCGTTCAACTGGACCCAGGGCTACGGGCCGCTGCACTGGCCCCACACTGGCCAGGCCGTTCTGGATGTCCAGGCCTCACATCGCGACTACTGGAAGGCCGAGAACCTGGATGTGTTCAACGGCAAGGGCTGGGTCGACGCCCGTGCTCCCGTCGCCATCCCGTGGCGGACGGGCCTGAGCGCGGCGGCGGTCCGGCGCTGGAGCCAGACGCTGCAGGTCACCCTTGAGGCCATGTCCACGAGCAGGGTGATCGGGTCCGGGTCGACGACAGCAGCCCCGTCGGCGCTTCCAGGGGGCGCGCTGGCGGGAACGAGCTCGGGGACCTGGGTCTCCTCGCGGCGCCTGGTGCAGGGGGCCAGCTACCGAGTGCACGTTTACTCCCCTCATCCCAGCGTGGCCCAGCTGACGTCCGACAAGGATGGCTATCCGAGCTCCGTGGCCCAGTCCTACCTGTCGATGATCGTGCCGGTGTTCCCGGTGCCCGGGGCGGCCACCTCTGCCACCGGGGCGGCAGAACTCGAGCAGGTCGTCTTTGCGCCGTTTGACCCGCGAACAACGCCCGTCCTCGAGAGCCCCACCGCCACCTCCTCACTCATGGCCTCGACCCCCTACGCCCGGGCGTACGCTCTGGCCCAGCGGCTCAAGCTGGAGGCGGCGACCCCATATGCCTACGTGCGCGCTGTCCTGGCCTATCTGGCTCACGGATACACGTACAACCAGTCCCCGCCGGCCTCTCGCTACCCGCTGGAGGACTTCCTGTTCGTCCACAAGCTGGGCTACTGCCAGCACTTCGCGGGAGCGATGGCCCTGCTGCTCCGAATGGGCGGAGTGCCTGCGCGGGTGGCCGTGGGCTTCACCTCCGGTACTTACGACAGGCCCGGACACCACTGGGTGGTCAGCGACCTGAACGCCCACGCCTGGGTCGAGGCCTGGTTCCCGCGCTACGGCTGGGTCCGCTTTGACCCCACCCCGTCGGTCGACCCGGCCCTGGCCCGGACTGTGAGCGCCAAGGGCTCGTTCGTCGACAGCCCAGCCTCGAAGCGGGGCGGTCCGGGCACTCACGGCCTGGGCGGCGGAGCGCCAGGCGGGGCGCGCCGCGCCGCCCGAGCGACGGGTCGGGGGTCCGGCGTGTCCGCCCTGGTGATCGTGCCGCCGACGATCCTCGCCCTGATGTTGCTGCTGGCGCTGCTCACCCGGGCCCGGAGCGGTGAAGACCCGGTTGGCGAGCTCTCCCGGGCGTTCGTTCGCAGCGGGAGGCCGCTCGACATGGCATCCACACTGTCCGCCCTGGAGCATCGGCTCTCGTACTCGCCGGAGGCGGCGGCGTACGTCCGCGCGCTGCGTTTGGCCAAATATGGCCGGGTGCCCAGCGCGCCGGCGCGGCGCCAGTTGCGCACCGGCCGGCGAGCCCTCCGGCGCGCGCTGGGGACAGGACTGGGGCCGGTGGGCCGAGCGCGGGCGTGGTGGGCGCTTCCGCCGCGCTGGCACTGGCCGCAGGGTGGGAGGAGGCTCGACCCCGCGGCCTAAGATGATGGTCATGGATGACCTGTACGAGCTCTTCCGACGCGGGACCGAGCTGCTTGAGGCCGGGCACAACCACCAGGCCACGATCCCGCTGATGAGGGCGCGCGACCTGGCGCCCGACAAGACATCGGTCCGCGAGGCCCTGGGTCGCGCTCTGTTCGGGGCCCAGCGTTACGAGCAGGCCGCCGTCGAGTTCGAGGCCGTCGCTGCCCAGGCCCCGACGAATGACTACGCGCTTTTCTGCCTGGGCCGCTCGCTGCAGAAGCTGGGACGCCATGCCGAGGCCCGCAAGCCGCTGGCGCTGGCCGCGTGCCTCCAGCCCGGGCGACCCGACTACCGCCATTACCGCGACCGGGCCCGGGCCCGGGCGGCTGCGTCGGGGGCATAGGGCGGCTCCCGGGCGCGGCCGGGTCGCGGCGGCACGGTCCGGTCCAGGCGAGGGCTGGTCGAATAAACGACGCGTGGTGTCGTTTATTCGACCCGGCTCCGTGGGCGCCACTGACAGCGGTCCTGCGGGCCTGTAACCCCGCCAACGCAGTGCTAACCTGAGCCCCAGATGCGCCGGGTTCTTCCCGGTGAAGTAGTACCCGGAAGTGGGCGCTCGCCCGCTTTTTTTGTGTAGATGGAGGAGCAGATGACCGCGACAGACCTGCAGACCGAGATTGAGTGCCGGCTGGCCACGAGCGAGCCGGACGTCGAGGTGCTGCTGGCCGAGGCCTCCGGAACGACGCTGCGTCTCTTCATCGATCACCCCGAGGGTGTGACGCTCGCTCTGTGCGAACGCGTCTCAGGCCAACTGACCGCGTACCGCGAGCGGTTTGCCCTGGAGGTTTCCTCGCCGGGCCAGGACCGGCCCTTGACCAAACCTCAGCACTACAGCCGGTTTCTGGGCCGCCGGGCCAGGCTGCGCCTGCGTGGGCCCAGCTGCGACCACAGGAGCTTGACCGGGGAGCTGGTGGGCGCCTCCGAGCGCGACGTGACGATTGCGGCCAGCGAGGGCGTGGTCACGATTCCCTACGAGCAGATCGCCCGCTCGAACCTGATCCCGGGAGACTGAACCATGTCCAGAGAGATTCTCGAAGCAGTACGGGGCCTCGCGGCCGAGAAGAACATCTCATCCGAGAAGCTGATGGAAGCACTTGAGGACGCCCTGCTGTCGGCGTATAAGAAACAGCCCGGCGCGGCTCGCTATGCCAAGGTCGAGATGGATCGCGAAAGCGGTGATTTCACGGTCTGGGAGCTGAAGATCCCGCCGGAGCTCGAGGAGCACCTGCTGATCGAGGTGGTCGACGACCAGCCGACGGTTGATCCGGAGACCGGGGATCTGCGGGAGCCGCCCGAGCCCGAACTCGACATGGAGAAGCTCAAGGAGCACGAGGACGAGATTGAGACCGAGGACGTCACCCCTCACGACTTCGGCCGGATCGCCGCCCAGACGGCCAAGCAGGTGATCCTCCAGCGGATCCGCGAGGCCGAGCGCGACATGATGTTCGAGGAGTACCGCGACCGCGTGGGCGAGCTGATCACCGGCATCGTCCAGCAGTCCGACTCTCGTTACACGCTGGTCCAGCTCCGGGAGCGCGTCGAGGCCCTGCTCCCCAAGTCAGAACAGGTTGACGGCGAGCGCTACGACCACTCGCAGCGCATCAAGGCCGTGATCAAGGAGGTCTCCAACTCCACCAAGGGGCCGAGCATCATCGTCTCGCGGCGCGACCCCGAGTTGATCAAGCAGCTGTTCGAGCTCGAGGTTCCCGAGATCGCCGATGGTCTGGTGGAGATCACGGGCGTGGCCCGCGAGCCCGGCTACCGGTCGAAGATCGCCGTGGTCTCCCACGTCGACGGCGTCGACCCGGTGGGCGCATGCGTGGGTCCGCGCGGATCGCGTGTGCGGATGGTCGTGTCGGAGCTCCGCGGCGAGAAGATCGACATCATCCCCTACAACGATGAGCCGGCCAGGTTCGTCGCCAAGGCACTGTCCCCAGCGCGGGTCCGCGAGGTGCTGGTGGATGACGCCGGCAAGCAGGCCACGGTGATCGTCCCCGACGACCAGCTATCGCTGGCGATCGGCCGCGAGGGCCAGAACGCCCGCCTGGCCGCGCGGCTAACGGGCTGGCGCGTCGACATCCGGTCCGAGACCGAGTTCTCGGCCGAGGAGGCCGAGAGCGGCTACGACCAGGACGACGCCCAGGCCGGCCGCTGCGCGGCGGTGCTGGGCAACGGCCGCCGCTGCCCGAACGCGGCCCTGCCCGGGTCGAAGTACTGCGGTCTGCCGGCGCATCAGAAGCTCGAGGGTGCGTCGGGGCCGGCTGCTGAAGCGGGGGCGGAGGCGACGGAAGCCGATTCCCAACTGCCCGCACAGGCTCCGGACGGTGAGCGGGACGGCGGCCTCGCCGCCTCACAAGCCGAGGAGGCTCCTGTCGCCGAGGAGCTTGAAACCGGTAGCGCTCCGCAGCCCGAGCCCGAGGCCCCTGAAGCCGAGTCGCCGAGGGCCGATGAGCCTGAGGCGCAGGCCGTCGAGCCGACGGTGGAGTAAATGGCCAAGCGTGTTCATGAGATAGCCAAGGAGCACGGCCTCACGGCCAAGGAGCTCCTGGATCGCCTGCACGCTGCGGGTGTTGATGTGAAGGCCGCTTCGTCCAACGTGGACGAGGAGGTGGCGCTGCGCGTCCTGGGCAACGGCCAGCCGGCCGCGCCTGAGGAGCCTCCCGAGGCAGAGGCCAAGCCAAGCCCGCCAGCCAGGGAGACCCGTGCCCAGCCCGAGCAGGCGCAGCCCGCGGCGCAGGCCAAGACTCCCCAGCCCAGGGCCGAGGCCGGACCGACCGAAACGCCGCAGACGCAGTCCGGGGCTCGCGGCGACCATCGCCGGCCCACCCGAGACTCGCTCCAGGGAGAGCGGGCACCCGGCTCGGCCGGTGGGCGGCGCCGGGTCGTGATCGACTCCCAGGCATCCCGGCGGTCCCCCGCCGGCGGAGGACCGCCGAGTAACCAGCCCCCGCGACGTCAACGGCGCGGGCGCCGGCGGCGCGGCGTGTACGACGAGGAGGCCGCGTCACGTCCGGCCCGGACGGCCGTAATTGAGAACCCGGCGATCCGGGTGAACTCGGGCTCCACCGTCAAGGAGGTGGCCGAGTACCTGAATGTGACCGTCCCGGAGATCATGAAGAAGCTGATGGAGCTGGGCGAGATGAAGACCCTCACCCAGACGCTGACCGATGAGTCCATCGGGGTCCTGGCCGCCGAACTGGGCAAGGACGTCGAGATCGTCCACACCCAGGAGGAGGAGGTACAGGAGCCGGTCTTCGTGGACAGCGAGGACGATCTCGTCATCCGTCCTCCGGTGGTCACGATCATGGGTCACGTCGACCACGGCAAGACCTCGTTGTTGGACGCCGTCCGGGAGACCGAGGTGGCCGCCGGCGAGGCAGGCGGCATCACCCAGCACATCGGCGCCTACCAGGTCCACCACGACGGCAAGTCGATCACGTTCCTTGACACCCCCGGCCATGAGGCCTTCACGGCCATGCGGGCCCGTGGAGCCAAGGTGACCGACATCGCGGTGATTGTCGTCGCGGCCGATGACGGCGTCAAGCCCCAGACCCAGGAGGCCGTCGACCACGCCAAGGAGGCCGACGTCCCGATCCTGGTCGCCGTCAACAAGATCGACAAGGAGGGGGCCGACCCCACCCGGGTCCGGACCGAGATGACCAACCTGGGTCTTCAACCCGCGGAGTGGGGGGGTGAGACCGAGTTCGTTGACGTCTCGGCCAAGACGAAGGAGGGGCTCGACGATCTGCTGGGCACGATCCTGGTCATGGCCGAGCTCGAGGAGCTGCGGGCCAACCCGAGCGCCCCGGCGTCGGGCACTGTGATCGAGTCGAAGCTCGATCCGGGCCGCGGCCCCGTCGTCACCGTGCTGATCTCCCGAGGAACGCTCGAGGTGGGCGACGCGCTCGTGGCCGGAGCCCACTGGGGCCGGGTCCGCGCGATGCAGGACTTCATCGGCAACCGGGTCCGCTCCGCCGAGCCGGGCGAGCCGGTTGAGATCCTGGGCTTCGACGGTGTCCCCGAGGCAGGCGAGCACGTCCGGGCTGTCGAGAACGACCGCCGCGCGCGCCAGCTGGCCACCGAGCGCTCGACGCGGCTCCAGCGCGAGGCGCTGGCCCGTCAGGCGGGCAGAAAGGTTTCGCTGGAGGACATCTTCAAGAGCGGCGCTCAGGAGTTGAACCTGCTGCTCAAGGCCGACGTGGCCGGCTCACTGGAGGCTATCCAGGACGAGATCGCCAAGCTTCCGCAGGACGAGGTGGCGGTCAACGTGATCAGGGCCGCGGTCGGTGGCGTGACCGAGTCAGACGTGATGCTGGCCGCCGCCTCGGACGCGATCATCCTCGCCTTCGGGGTGCGCCCGGTGGGCGACGCCCGAGCCGTAGCCGAGCGAGAGGGCGTCGAGATCCGCCACTACTCGGTCATCTACCGGGCGATCGACGAGCTCCGCGACGCCATGCAGGGCATGCTCGCGCCCGAGGAGGTCGAGGAGACGCTCGGCACGGCCGAGGTCAGGCAGCTCTTCCGGGCCTCCCGGGTGGGCACGATCGCCGGCTGTCACGTGCTCGAGGGCAAGGTGACACGGGGCTCGCGGATGCGCCTGATCCGCGACGGCACGGTGGTCTACGAGGGTGAGATCGCCAGCCTGCGCCGTTTCAACGACGACGTGCGCGAGGTTGCGGCCGGGTACGACTGCGGGATCGTGCTGCGCGACTATGCCGACGTGAAGGTGGAGGACGTGATCGAGACGTTCACCACCCGGCAGGTCGAGCGCGAACTCTCGTAGTGAGGCCGACGCTCCAGCCGTCATGAGCCCGAGCGGCTTCGTCGCCCTGCTCGTAATCGACCTGCATTTCCCGGAGGCCGGAAGCCTCAAGACCAAGCGCCGCGAATTGTCATCGATCAAGGCCCAGCTCCACACCCGCCTGGGCGCTGCCGTGGCTGAGGTTGACCATCAGGACCTGTGGCAGCGGGCGCGATTGACCGCCGCCCTGACGTCGGGGTCGCTATCCACCCTGTCGGCGGCGGCGGACGGAGTCGAGCGCTGGCTCGACAGCCGTTGTCCAGCGGGGGTCGCAGTCCAGCGAGTGATCGCCTCGGTTGAGGATCTGCAGCCGTGACAGGTGCCGTTGCACATACCTTCAGGGAAGAGGACTAGGATGGCCGCAGGCCGTATGCGTCGCGTTGATGAGGCCGTGCGGGCCGTACTCAGCGATGCGATCACCAGGGACCTCAACGATCCACGGATCGGATTTGTGACCGTCACCGGAGTCAAGACCAGCCCAGATCTGAGGCACGCCCGCGTCTACGTGAGCGTGATGGGGGAGGACGCCGTGCGGGCCTCCTCGATGGAGGGCCTCGAATCGGCGCACGGCTACCTTCAGGGCCGGATCGCCAGCGAGCTGTCGCTCAAGCACACACCGGCGCTCGCATTCGAGTACGACGAGTCGATCGACACGGGTATGCGGATCACAGAGCTCCTGGACGCGCCGAAGTCCGATGGCTGAGAACGGTCGTAGCTCCGGTCGCGAGCAGGTCCTTCAGGCCTTCCGGGAGGCCCAGAAGCTGATCGCGGTCACACATGAGAACCCGGATGGGGACGCGCTCGGGTCGCTGGTGGCGATGACCCATGTGCTCACCGCCCTGGGCAAGGACTGCCGGCCGTTCATCGATGAGCGCGAGCTGCCGCTGCCCCGCGAGTACCGATTCCTGGACACCGACGGCCTGCTCACTGCGCCTCCGGACGATCTGGCGGAGCGGACCGTGGTCTTCCTGGACTGCGGGAACCTCGAGCGCAACGCGGCCCAGGCCTTCCGCCACCCCGGGATGCACACGGTCAACATCGACCACCACCACGACAACACAATGTTCGGGACGGTCAACCTGGTCGAACCGGCGGCATCGTGCACCGCCGAGATCGTGTGGGACCTCATGCACGGCCTCGGAGTCACTCCGACCCGGGCGATCGCCGAGGCGCTGTACGTGGGGCTGATCACGGACACCGGCCGGTTCATGTATGAGAACACAGGTCAACAGGCCCACAGGATGGCCGCCGAGCTGATCGAACTCGGGGTCGAGCCGAATTCGATCTACCGGCAGGTGTACGAGAATGTCCCCTACGGGAAGCTGGCCCTGCTGGCCCGGGGGCTGACCAAGGTCGAGCGTTATGACTCCGGCCGGCTCACCGTGACCGAGCTGAGCGCTGAAGACTTCGCTGCCGCCGGGGCCGCCGAGAGCTACTCCGAGGGCGTGATCGACCATCTCCGTGCCGTTCAGGGCACGTATGTGGCCGCGCTGGTGCGCGACCGGATCACCGCGGAGGGACAGCCCGAGCGCAAGGTATCGCTGCGCTCAAGCCATGAGCGGATCGACGTCTCAGCCATCGCCCGCGTCCAGGGCGGGGGCGGCCATCCCCAGGCGGCCGGCTTCGCCACCACGATGGGGTGGAACGAGCTGATGGACTTCCTGCGCCGGGAGATTGTTGCCCAGCTCCCCGCCGCCTGACTTCGAGCTCGAGCCGCCCCATGGACGACGGCGTCCTGCTCTACGACAAGCCCCCGGGGATGACCTCCCACGACGTCGTCGCCCGCGTCCGCCGGGAGCTGTCCCGCGGCACCAAGGTGGGCCATGCCGGCACCCTGGATCCGTTTGCCACCGGGCTGCTGCTCGTCCTGGTGGGGCGGGCCACACGTATGCAGCGCTTCCTGATGGCGTTGGCCAAGACCTACGAGGCCACTGCTCGGTTCGGCGCGGTGTCATCAACGGGTGACCCCGAGGGAGAGATCGAGGAGACCGGAGTGGTGCCCGAGGGCAACCTGGCGCTCCCCGTCGGCCGGCTGCGCCAGCGCCCGCCCGTCTATTCGGCCGTCAGAGTCGGCGGAACGCGGGCCTACAAGCTGGCTCGCGCCGGTCAGGCGTTTGAGCTGCCCGAACGCGAGGTGGAGGTCCACCGCTTCGAGGAGACGTGGCGCGAGGCGGACCGCCGGGGCTTCGTGATTGAGTGCTCGGCCGGGACATACGTCCGGAGCCTGATCGCGGACCTCGGCGATGCCTACTGCCTTGAGCTGCGAAGAACCCGAATCGGCCACCTGGACGTGGCTGATGCGGACCCTGGCCGGGTGATCCCCCTCGACCAGGCCCTGGAGTTCCTGCCCGAGGTGAGGCTGGCGCCGGAGCTCGCGCGGCGGGTGGCTCACGGCGTCCGCATCGCGCACGAGGGCCCGGCCGAGGGCCTGGTGAGGGTTGCCGACGAGGACGGACTGATCGCGGTGGCAGAGGCCGATGCGGGCGGCGACCAACTTCGGCCGGTCGTCGTTGTGAGGCCTTCGTAGCGGCACAGGGGTTTGAATCCGCGCGCCACCAGAACGGCACCGGCGCAGTGGGCGCTACTCTTGGCCAGGGATGCGCGTGTCACGGCTGACTGCTCTGCTGTTGCTGATCGTGCCTGCGTCCGCGCTCGGCAAGCAGTCGCTCGCCATCACCTCGCCCACGGGCTTTCCCGCCGGAGGCCACCCCTCCTACACGACCAATATCGGCCTGGACACCAGCGCCGGGACGCCGTCGACCGTCACCATCAAGCTGGCTCCTGGCGCGCTGGCCGCTCCTTCGGCCAATCCGTCGTGTGTGAAGACGACGCAGCACACACCCAGCTGTGAGATCGGGACAGGGTCCGTGGCCACCGCCCTGCCTGGACTGGGACTCACCGTCACCGCCTACCTGGCCCCGCCGCCCAACCCGGCAGACGTGGTGGGGATCGATGTTGTGCCAGTGACGGGCACGCCCGTGACCCATGCCGGCGCCAAGCTGGCCCAGAACGCCGCGGGCAACGTCCAGACCGTGCTCAGCCTCAGCCTGTCCGGGCTCGGCCCACTGGCCAGCATGGTCACCGGGATGAAGCTGACGATCAATGGGACGCTCGACGGCAAGCCGTTCAACCGCATGCCGACCAACTGTTCGCCCGGGCAGAGCCAGCTCACTGTCGCCTACTCACAGAAGACTGAGACCGTGGCCGCTTCCCCTGACTTCGCTCCCACGGGCTGCAGTGCGCTCCCCTACGCGCCCAAGATCAGCGGGACGGCTCAGCACACCAAGTCGGGGGCGGGAACCGTGGCCACGACCGTGACTCAGGCCGTGGGTCAGGCCGCGAGCGCCAAGACCGCTCTGACGCTGCCCACCGGCGCCGTGCTGCCCAACATCAGTTCGATCAAGCTGCTGAACAAGCCCACCCCAGTCGGCAGCGTGGTATCGGCCAGCCCGCTTCTGCCCGCCCCGCTCAAGGGGAAGATCTACCTGGTGGGGACGCTTCAGAAGCCGTTTCTGCTGTTCAAGTTCCCTCCGCCCGCAGTCCTCAAGCTGACCGGCCAGGTCAACCTGAGCACCAACACGGTCACGATCCCAGTGGTCCCTGACGTGCCGCTGACCCAGCTCAAGGTCACCTTCCCGGGAGGCCCCAACGGCCTGCTCCAGGTGGCGTGCCCGAGTAAGCCCGTCACGATGAGCGGCAACTTCACGGCGCAGAGCGGCAAGACAGCGGCGGCAACGCATCGCCTGACCGTGACCGGCTGCACCGGCTAGGGACGTCCGGCGGCGCCGCCTGCCTCCGGTTACGCTTCGCCGCCGAGATGGAGATCACCGAGCTGCATGACGTCTCCCTCCGCCCTCGGCGAGTCGCCGTGGGCGAATTCGATGGCGTCCACCTCGGCCATCGGCACGTGATCGAGGGTAGCGACACCGTCCTGACGTTCGAGCCCCACCCACTGGCCGTCGTCCGACCGGACGCCGCGCCCAAGCTGCTCACCACGCTCGAGGTCAAGGCTGAGTTGATCGCCGAGTTGGGGGTGGAGGAGCTGGTGGTGATTCCGTTCGATGAGACGTTCGCCCGTCAGAGCCCTGAGGAGTTCATCGGCGACATCCTCGTGGCCCGCCTGGGGGCGACCCATGTGTCCGTTGGAGAGAACTTCCGCTTCGGCCACCGGGCCGCGGGTGACCCGGCGGCGCTGATGGCTCGCGAAGAGTTCCAGACCAGGGTGGTGCCGCTGGTCGAGGTGGACGGCGAGGTCGTCTCCTCCAGCCATATCCGGGCCCTGGTCCAGGCCGGGGAGGTCGAGGCCGCCGCGCGGATGCTCGGGGGACCGTTCCAGCTCCGTGGAGAAGTGGTCCGAGGCGACGGACGGGGTCGCGAGCTGGGCTACCCGACGGCCAACCTGGTGCCGGACAACTCATTGGTCTGCCCGGGCCACGGCATCTATGCCGCACGGGCGGACGGCGCGTGCGCCGCGGTCAACGTCGGCGTGCGGCCGACGTTCGGGACGGGCCGAGCCGTCCTGGTGGAGGCCCACATTCTCGATCATGAGGACACCGAGTTGTACGGGCGGAACCTGCGGGTGGATTTCCTGGCCCGCCTTCGGGGCGAGCGCAGGTTTGACTCGGTCGCGGCTCTGGTGCAGCAGATGGGGCGGGATGTCGAGCGGACCCGCGAGCTGTGCCCGGAGTAGCCCCGCCGCGCGTGGGGAAAGTGCGCGGCGCCTGCTAGCCTCATCGCCCGCATGACCCTGACCCAGGAGCGAAAGCAGGAGTTGGTCGAGAAATTCGGTGCCTCGGCCGGTGACACGGGCAAGACCGAGGTCCAGGTGGCGCTGATGACCGAGCGCATCAACCAGCTCACCGAGCACCTGCGGACCCATCGCAAGGACCATCACTCGCGCCGTGGCCTGCTGATGCTTGTCGGCCGGCGCCGGCGGCTGCTCAACTACCTCCAGCGGGCTGACCTGGAGCGGTACCGCTCGCTGGTCAAAGAGCTGGGTCTGCGCCGTTGAGCGAACCGGAAACCGGGGTCCTGGCCGCCGGCACGCCGGCCCCTGACTTCATCCTGCGCCGCGAGGACGGGAGCGAATTCACCCGCGAGGACCTGCTCGGCAACACCACCGTGCTGGTCTTCTACCCGTTCGCCTTCAGCCGGGTCTGTACCGACCAGCTCAACCTGTACGAAGAGGTCCTGGACGAGTTCAAGGGCCGCGGGGCCACCGTGTACGGGGTCTCCTGCGACGCCGTGTACTCGCAGAGCGCGTTTCGAGAGAAGCTGGGCGTGAGCATCGAGCAGCTCTCGGACTTCGAGCCCAAGGGCGCGGCCTGCCGAGCCTTCGGCGTCTACCACCCGCTTGGGTTCCCCCAGCGCGCGCTGGTGATCGTCGGGCCTGATGCGGTTGTGAAATGGAGCTACCAGGCGCCCTCGCCGGCCGAACTGCCCGGGGCGAACCTGATCTTCGACGGGCTGGCGGCGTCGGCAGCTTGACCGATCTGGGCTCGGCTCCGCCGCCCGAGCCCTCGGCCGACGATCATGTGAGGGGGCCGGAGGACCGGCCGCTGGTGATTGAGTACGCCGACTTCGAGTGTCCGTTCTGCGCCGCCCTGACCATGCGGCTGGATCAGACCAGCCTGCGGCGGGTGTTTCGGCATTTCCCGGTTCGCTCGAGTCACCCCCGGGCCTGGGCGGCCGCCTGCGCGGCCGAGGCCGCCGGGGGCCAGGGGCAGTTCTGGGAGATGCACGACCTGCTGTTCGCCGACCAGGGCCGGCTTGAGGATCCGCACCTGTGGGCGAGGGCACAGCGGCTCGGGCTGGACCTGGAGCGCTTTGAGGCCGACCGCCGCAGCGAGGCCGTGGCCGCTCGGGTACGGCGCGACTTCACCTCCGGGGTGAGAGCCGGCATCGTCACCACCCCGGCGCTGCTCGCCCGGGGCCGGATGCTGACCGGCCAGATCTCTGACCATGACCTGGTGGGGCTGACGGCCGGGAGCTGAGCAGGGCCGTGGAGCTACACCGGCGGCTCGCCCCCGCACGCTCGGCTACCATCACCATGTTCGGAGTAAGACAAAGAAAACGAAGCACTTCGCCTACCGAACGGCGAAGCAAGAAGGGAACTGAATATGTCTGACGGCGTAACACGCGTCGCCGTGGAAGTTGGGGGCGAGGAGATCTCGTTCGAAACCGGCAAGCTCGCCAAGCAAGCTTCCGGTGCAGTCGTCGTCCGCGCGGGCGACACGATGGTCCTCTGTACGGCCACGGCGGGCAACCTGCGGGATGTCGACTTTCTACCGCTCACGGTCGATGTGGAGGAGCGGATGTATGCCGCCGGGAAGATCCCCGGCTCGTTTTTTAAACGCGAGGGAAGGGCCGGCGAGAAGGCGACGCTGACGGCGCGCCTGATCGACCGGCCGATCCGCCCGCTGTTTCCCAAGGGCTGGCGTCATGAGACCCAGCTGGTGGCCCTTCCGGTGTCGGTCGACCACGAGCACCCCTACGACGTGCTGGCCATGAACGGCGCATCGGCCGCCCTGATGATCTCCGGGATTCCGCTCCCGACCCCCGTGGGCTCGGTGCGGATCGGCAAGATCGAGGGCAACTTCGTCATCAACCCCAACGAGGAGGAGTTGGTCGAAAACACCGACCTCGACCTGATCGTGGCGGGGACGGAGGACGCGATCCTGATGGTCGAGGCCGGGGCCAACGAGGTCCCAGAGGCGGAGATCCTGGATGCCCTGGACATCGCCCATGGGGAGATCAAGAAGCTCTGCGCCGCCCAGCGGGAGCTGGCCGAGAAGGCCGGCAAGCCCAAGATGGAGGTGCAGGTCCCAGAGGTCGATCCGGAGCTGTACGAGCAGATCAAGGCCTCGCACGGCGAGGCGCTTGATGCCGCGACCCAGGTCGAGGACAAGCTCGAGCGCCAGGACGCCTGCAAGGCCGTGGAGGAGCAGGTCCTGACCCAGTACGCGGGCGATCCCGAGGCCGAGACGTATGCCGAGTACCGGGCCAGGGCCCAGCTCGCCTTTGACAAGCTGGAGAAGAGTCTGATTCGGGAGCGGATCGCCGTCCACAAGAAGCGTCCGGACGGCCGTGGCTCAGATGAGATCAGGCCGATCTCGGTCGAGGTCAGCGTCGCTCCGCGGACCCACGGCTCGGCCCTGTTTACCCGGGGTCAGACCCAGGCTCTGAGCGTGGTGGCGCTGGGCACGACCCGCGAGGAGATGCGGCTGGACACGCTGGGCCTGGAGACGGCCAAGCGCTACTTCCACCATTACAACTTCCCGCCGTTCTCGGTGGGCGAGGCCGGATTCATGCGCGGTCCCAAGCGCCGCGACATCGGCCACGGCGCGCTGGCCGAGCGGGCGCTGGTGCCGATGATTCCCAGCCAGGAGGAATTCCCGTACACGATCCGTGTCGTCTCGGACATTCTCGAGTCAAACGGCTCCTCGTCGATGGCCTCCGTGTGCGGATCCACGCTCTCGCTGATGGACGCCGGCGTGCCGATCAAGAGTCCGGTGGCGGGGATCGCCATGGGGCTGATCAAGGAGGGCGACGAGTACATCATCCTGACCGACATCGCCGGGGTTGAGGATCACCTGGGAGACATGGACTTCAAGGTGGCCGGGACCGAGGCCGGGATCACGGCGCTGCAGATGGATATCAAGATCACCGGCGTGACGTTTGAGATCATGCGCGACGCGCTGGCTCAGGCGCGAGTGGCCCGGGAGTTCATCCTGGGTGAGATGGCCAAGGTGATCGACACTCCGCGGGCAGAGCTGTCCAAGCACGCGCCGCGGATCTCAAGCATCAAGATCGATCCGGAGAAGATCGGCCTGCTGATCGGCAAGGGCGGTGAGACCATCCGCGGGCTCCAGGAGGAGTTCGAAGCCCAGATCGACGTGGCCGAGGACGGCCAGGTCCTGGTCTACGCCGCCAACGGCGAGCGTGGCGATGCCCTCGTGGACCGCATCCGGTCCATGACCAAGGACGTCGAGGTGGGCGACGAGTTCACGGGCAAGGTGGTCAAGACCACCGCCTTCGGCGCCTTCGTCGAGCTGTCCAAGGGCACCGACGGTCTCCTACATATCTCCAACGTCGCCCCCGGACGGCGGATCGACTCGGTTGAGGAGGTCCTCAACCGAGGCGACGAGCTGGCCGTCCGGGTGGTCGAGGTGGACCGCGAGCGAGGCCGCATCGGGCTCCGGCTGGCCGATGATCCTGAGGTCGCCGGCAAGAGCGCCGACGAGCTCGCCAGTGTCGGAACCGGTGACCCGGGTCCCTCTCGCGGGCGCGACCGGGGAGACCGAGGCGACCGCGGTGGCCGTGGTGGCCGCGACGGGCGCGACGGCCGAGGTGGACGCAGCGGTTACCGCGACCGGGATCGGGACGACGATCGCGGACGCGTTCGCGACCGCGATCCCGAGCGGCCACGGTCGTAGTGGCTGGTCCCCTGGCACGGATCGCCGACTAGCGGTCGTGCTCCAGGAGCACAAGCTCACAGTTCTGGATGGCGGCGTACGGGTCGTGACCGAGGCCATGCCCTCGGTCCGATCCGTCTCGCTCGGACTGTGGATCGGGACCGGCTCGCGCCACGAGGGCGATGAGCAGGCGGGGCTCTCACACCTGATCGAGCACCTCCTGTTCAAGGGATCGGCGAAGTACAGCTCGCTCGAGATCGACCAGATCTTCGATGCTATGGGCGCGGAGCTGAACGCCGGGACGGGCAAGGAGACGACGTCCGTCTACGCCCGGATGATCGATGACCATCTTCCCGAGGCATTCGACGTGATGGCCGACATGGTCTTCCGGCCGGCCTGGCGCGAGGTCGACTCCGAGCGTGAGGTGATCCTGGAGGAGATCGCGATGTATGAGGACGACCCGCAGGAGAAGGTATTCGACCTCTTTGGCGAGGCCGTCTTCGGCCAGGACTCACTGGGGCGGGCGATCATCGGCCGGGCGTCGGTGATCGCCGATACGCCCGTGGAGGAGATCGCGCGCTTTCACGGCTCCCACTATGGGCCCAAGCGGGTGGTGATCGCGGCTGCGGGGGCCATCGACCACGACGAGCTCGTCGCGCTGGCGGCCGAGCGGGCGGACGGGCTGGCCGGGATGGCCGACGCCGACGGGCCAGTCCGAGCCGGCGAGTCGCCGCCCGCCGCGCGCCGTGGGCAGTTCGAGCGCAAGGACACCGAGCAGTACCACGTGTGCCTGGGTGCGGTGGGCATCTCGCGGCACGATGACCGCCGGTTTGCACTCCGCGTTCTGGACACGTTGTTCGGAGGCACCTCGTCGTCGCGGCTGTTTCAGGAGGTGCGCGAGCGCCGTGGCCTCGCCTACTCGGTGTACTCATTCACCAGCGCCTACCGGGACACCGGCCAGGTGGGGCTGTATGTGGGAACCCGGGCCGACAACCTCGGCCAGGCCATGGACGTGGTGGGCTCCGAGCTCGAGCGGTTGCGCGAGGATCCGGGCTCAGACGAGGAGGTGGCGCGGGCCAAGGAGAATCTGAAAGGCCGGGTTGTGCTGGCGCTGGAGTCCACCGGGGCGCGCATGAACCGGCTGGGCTCCGAGATGCTGACGGGAGAGCCGATGCTGTCGATCGACGAGGTCGTCGAGCGGATCGACGCGGTCACCCGCGAAGAGCTCGAGGCGCTCGTGAGCGAGTTGTGGGCCCCGGGTCAGCTCGCCGCAGCTGGGATCGGCCCCGACGAGGCGCGGTTTGAGGAGGCGCTGGCCCGCGTGGCTCCCACACTGGTGGGGGCATGACCCCAATCACCGTGGCGGTGGCCGGAGCCGCCGGCCGCATGGGCCAGACGGTATGCGGCGCCGTCGAGGCCGCCCAGGACATGGAGCTTGTGGCTCGGGCCGACCCGGCGCTCGGAAGCACGGTCCAGGAGGCGCTGGAGCGGCGACCTGAGGTACTGGTCGACTTCACGACTCCCGCGACCGCGCTGGATAATGCCCGTCTGGCGGTCCAGGGCGGTGTCCACGTCGTGATCGGGACCACCGGGTTTGACGCGGATGAGCTGGCTGGCCTGACGGGGCCCGGCAACGTGTTCGTAGCCCCGAACTTCGCGATCGGCGCCGTGCTGATGATGCGCTTCGCCCAGGAGGCCGCGGTTCACATGGCCCGGGCGGAGGTCATCGAGCTTCATCACGATCGCAAGCTCGACGCCCCGAGCGGCACTGCTGCTCGGACGGCAGCGCTGATGCGCGAGGCGGCGCCGAAGCTCGATGCGGTCCCGATCCATTCCGTGCGGCTGCCCGGCCTGGTGGCCCACCAGGAGGTGATCTTCGGCGACGTCGGGCAAACGCTGACGATCCGGCACGACTCCGTAGACCGCGAGTCGTTCATGCCCGGCGTGCTGCTGGCGATCCGCAGGGTGGCCGACCTGACCGAGTCGCCCGTGTTGGGCCTGGAGAAGCTGCTGTTCTGAGCTTGGCTTCAGCGCGGAGAGACCGGCTCCACGCGCGAGGTTCCCAGTACCCGGCCGCTTGCACCGAGCGCCTGGACCTCGAAGCGGGTCCGTGACCTGCGCAGTCTGATCGCGGTCTCAAATCCGGTCCTGGCGGCCCGGGCCACTCGCTTCAGCGAACCGGTGCCGGCACCGCCCAGGACCCGCCAGGCGGTCACCTGGGTGGCCCCGTTCCAGCTCGCGTAGAGGGTCTCTCCACCACGTGAGCTGCGGGAGACGGCCAGGACGGGACGCGTCATGGGGTGGCCGACCCAGGGGAAGCGGTAGGCCCGGTAGGTGTTCACCCCCAGCACGAAACTGGCATCGAATATCTGTCGCCCGCCGGGGGTGTATTCCGAGAATTGAGGATCGGCGCCCCAGCTGACGAACACGTTGCCGCCCGGCAGCGGCTGGACGCTGCCCTGGCTGACGGTCAGTAGCTCGGGGCGGTGTGTGTAGCGGTGGACAAGGGTGGCCCTCATCGTGCTCGTGTCGAGCTTCAGGACCTTGGCCGAGGACTGGCGCTCCTGCTGGCTGGGGCCGTCCGAGGCGTCGTCGAACACGCTCAGGATGTGGCCGGACATGTGGGCATCGTGCTGCCAGGAGAAGCGTGCTTCCGGTCCGAGGCCAAAGCTCGAGTCCTTGCCTCCGAGCGTCCAGATGACCCGCCCGGTCCGCTTGCTGATCTCGTACACACCCCAGGTGTTCCTGGCCGAGACGAGGATGTTGCCGCCGGGCAGCTGCTGGAGCGAGTTGAGGTGGAAGTAGTCAAACCAGTTCGACCCGGCCGGGCGGACGTATGATGCGCTCAGGGGAATGTGGCCGTAGGTGTGCCATTCCCACAGGACCCGGCCGGTCTTGATGTCGAGCTCCTGGATGATGTCGTCCTGGACGACTCCATCGGCCGGCCCGCCCAGGCTTGTCAGGTTTGCCTGAACCCCCGCGAAGCCTTCGATCAGCGCGGTGCCCTGCGGCGTGATCTGGAAGTCGTGGGCGTCGGTCGCGTATCCCGCGCTGGCCGGGCCGGCGCGCAGGACCGCCAGCGTGCGGTAGGAGCCGTCGGCGATCACATCAAAGCCGGCGCTGAAGTTGTCCGTTCCCTGCCACCACGTGAGGACGGGATGACCGTGGTAGCTCTGCGCCTGCAGATTGATGGCCACACTGCCGGGCGACGCCTGGCGGAACCACACCAGCTGCCCCTGGCTGTTGATGATCATCGGGCCGTGCTGGATGTCGACCTGGCGCTGATAGCTGTTCCTGGGGGTGAGGAAGATGTCGCCCGATCCGGAGTCAGGCCTACCGCTCACCTTCACGGTCGGCGGATGCAGGCCGGGCGCGGAGTGAAAGTGCATGCCGTTGGGGACCGCGGTCGTCTGCACCGAGCTCCTTCGGATGGCCTGGACTCGCCGGGCGCGGACGGCCGGAACGGCCACCTTGAACCAGTAGCTCAGCCGGGGGCCGGCAGTTCCGAGCACCGAGGCCGCAGCCGCGGTGCGCAGCCCGGCGCTGACGTGGACGTGCTCCCCTGGCGTGAACGGCCAGTCGGGGACAAAGGTCACGCCCGCCCGGTCGGGCAGCCATCGGATACGCCCCTGATGACCCCCGCTCATCGATCCCACCACCGTGATCGAGGCGACATCGGCCGGAGTGATCGCCGGGAGGATGATCTGAGTGCGCGGCGAGGCGTCAGGCGTTCCGGGGAACGGCATCACACGGAGTCCGGTGGCGCTGGCCGAAACGGCCAACCCCAACGCTACGAGGGCGGTGAGGAGTCCCCCGGCTGCCAACGAGGGGAGCCTGCACTGCGAAAGCTGCACTCGATTCGGTCTCAGAAGCTGCTAGTAAAGCCGACCATGACCGACTTTACGCCCGCTCATCGAGGCGGACAGGGCCCGCCCCTGATCTGTCTGCACGGCTTCACCGACACCTGGCGGACGTGGGAACTCGTCCTGCCCCGCCTGGAGCGTCACCACGAGGTCCTGGCGCCGACGCTGCCGGGACATGCCGGTGGACCCCCGCTCCCCGCTGAGCTGGATGACGAGGCCTTGGTTGCTGGGGTGGAGCGAGCGATGGACGAGGCCGGGTGGGACACCGCGCATGTCGTCGGTAACTCCCTGGGCGGGTGGGTCGCGCTGCAGCTTGCCGCCCGTGGCCGAGCCAGGAGTGTCGTGGCGCTGGCTCCCGCAGGAGGCTGGGCCGAGGGAGACCCGATGGTGCAGGAGCGGCTCGACTACTTCACCAGCATGCGCCAACTGGTGCGTGGAGCGGCGCCTTACGCCGACCAAATCGCGTCGACCCCAGAGGGCCGCCGGCGGGCCACCGAGTACATAGCGGTCAACTATGACCACATTCCAGCCGAGCTCGTGGCCCACCAGATCCGTGGGGCGGCCGGCTGTGACGGGGCAGAGGCGCTGATCGCCCGGGCTCGGGAGGCCGGCTATCCGCTTCAGAGCGATCGGATCGGGTGTCCGCTGCGCGTGGTCTGGGGTACCGAGGACCGGCTGCTGACCTGGCCCACGGCGGCCGTGCGCTACCGCGAGTTCTTCCCCGACGCCGATTGGGTGGAGCTTCCGGAGATCGGGCACTGCCCGCAGCTCGATGTGCCGGCTGAGACGGCCGAGTTGATCCTGGGCTTCGCCGGAGCCCAGAACGCCACACAACCAATGGAGGAAAGATGAGCGCAGCCGGTTCGGAGTTCGTCCGGGCAGTCGATTTCGTGCCCATGCCGACCCGGGACCTCGACGCCTCAGTTGAGTTCTACGGTCAGACGCTCGGGCTTCCCCGCTCGGTCTACATTCCGGAGCGAGGCTATTCCGAGTTTGAAACCGGCAACGTCACGCTGAGCCTTTACAACCCGGAGCAGATGGGCCTTGAGCACCACGCCAATCCCAACCCGGTGGCGCTGCACGTCGATGATGTGGCCGCGGTCCGGGACGCCCTCCAGGAGCGCGGCGTCGAGTTCCAGGGGGACATCCTGGACACGGGGGTATGCCACATGGCGTTCTTCGCCGACCGTGACGGGAACGCGCTGATGCTTCACCACCGCTACGCGCCGAGGGTCACCGAACACGTATCGGAGTAGGATCAACGGCGATGCTCGGCCGGGGCAATGCCGACAAGGACAGGTACGCGCGACCCAAGAGGAGGAGTGACCACGCTTCCTCGCCGTCCGCGGCGCGCTCGAAGCGCGGGGATGCCAACGCTCAGGCCCCACCTCCGGCGACGGGGCCGATCGACACGTCACCGTTGTCGCCTCCGCCTCGGGTGCGGATGTTCAAGCAGCCCATCTCCAGCAGCCAAGGGCTGTTTGGCATGAGCGTGGGGATGCGGCTGGCGATCGTTGCGGTCGTGATCGCCGCGGTCGCGGTCCCGCTGATCACCGTGGGGAACACGGTCAGCGACCTCACCATCCCATCGCTGGCACCCGTCGTTGCCCAGGGCATCAGCACCCCGACAGCCCCGGCCACGACTCCCACGCCGGTTTCCTACCTGACGGCGGCCGGCGTGAGGGCCGGCCTGGGCCGTGTGGCCAAGCTTCTACCCGGCGCCCGGCTGGCTCTGGTGCGGCTTGACGCCCGCTCCCTGAGCGCCTCCGCCCACCTGCGCAACGGAACGTTCAAGGAGATTGCGCTCACTCCCACGGGGTCCGTTGAGACGACCGGGGCCAGCACCGGCCAACGCCCGATTCCGATTTCGCAGATCAGCCCGCGGGCGGTGGCTCGGATCGTCACCGGGATGAAGCGCAGCTTCCACGTGGCCCCCGCGCGACTCGATTACATGGTGCTGAGCTCACCGCGGGGCGCGCCGACCCAGTGGGTCATCTTCTCCAAGGCCCCGGGGAGTCCAGGATTCACGGCCACGCTGTCGGGCGGCCGTCTGGCCCGGCTACCGAAATAGGCCCCCTCACGGCTCCTCGGCCGTCGTCTCCCGAGCCGCCCCGCTCAGGATTCGCTCCCGCAGCCGCTCGGTCTCGCCGGCCGCAGCCGCCCGGGCGGCCCGCTCTTCCGTCAGCACGAAGCCGTGCTGCTCGGCCAGATCAACCAGCTCCTGACGCTGCTCGTCACGAGTGGCAAAACGAAAAAACAGCCAGGCCAACAGAATCACCGTCAGCAATGACTCCTCGATCATCATCAATCCCCCGGCCAGGTTCTGATCGGAGAGGGCGCTGATCCCCCGGGAGGCGTCCCGGGCGTCGTAGACCGGATAGAACACGCCCTGGCCCCAGATCAGCACGTTGGCCAGGATGGCTCCGGCGAGCCGCACTGAGATCACGTACACCATCGCCCCCCAGCCCTGGAACCATTGAGGCTTGGGTAGCGGGCCGATCAGGGCCAGCCACAGCAGCATCCCGAACCACAGCATTCCCGCATGCTCCATCGAGTGGACCAGATCGTGGTTGATGGCCGCCTGGTAGAAGAACGGGATGTGCCAGGCGTAGAGGTCGATCGCCCACAGCACCAGGGCCACCATCGGGGTGGCCAGGACTCGCAGTGGGCGGGTGGCCCGCATGTGCAGGAGCGGCTGAAGGACAGGTCCGGTCAGCCCCAGGACGATGAACAGCGAGGCGATGTCCCCGAGCACGATGTGCTGGGCCATGTGGGCCACCAGGACGCTGTCCGCGAGATCGTCGGCCGGCCCCACCTGGACGCCCACCATCATCGCCACACCGCCGACGAAGCACCAGACCCTCCAGCCGGGGACCGGGCGGCCCTCCCGGGACAGCGTCCGCAGGCGCCGGGTGTACAGGGTCAGATACGTGACTGCGGCCAGGAGCGGCGGCAGCACCTCTCCCAGGTGGATCGGGTTCGAGTAGCCCGTGTCGGCGAACAGAACTTGCATCAGCAGCAGGACGGGGGAGAAGAGGACACGTTGCGATGACTCACCGCCTCTCGAAGGTAGCGAATCCAGGGTCACCTTCAGCACCGACGATCCCCGACCTCGTTACTCTCCCGACGGTGACTAAACGACTCCTTGGACCAATGATCATTCTGCTGGGGCTGGCCGCCACGGCCTGCGGCAGCAG
The DNA here is from genome assembly GCA_036490975.1 of Solirubrobacteraceae bacterium. Classification (GTDB taxonomy): domain Bacteria; phylum Actinomycetota; class Thermoleophilia; order Solirubrobacterales; family Solirubrobacteraceae; genus Palsa-465. The sequence goes on along the minus strand of DASXCS010000015.1, from coordinate 34,940 downwards.
CAGCACACCGACGACCCCGCCCTCAGCTGGAGGTGGAAGTTCAGGCTCCAGCTCCGGCTCCGTGGCCGTAAAGACGGCAAAGGTATCCGGTCTGGGCACCGTCCTGGTGGACGGCACCGGCCGGACCCTGTACGTGTTCGCCCCGGACAAGGCCAAGAAGGTCACGTGCACGGGCAGTTGCGCCTCTGTGTGGCCGCCGCTCAAGGTCGCCTCCGGGCAGAAGCCGACGCTCTCCGGCGGTGTCAAGGCCTCGCTGGTGTCCAGCGATCCTGACCCCTCCGGTGGCAGCGTGGTCACGTATAAGGGCTGGCCCCTATACGCGTACGTGGCCGACCCGAGCGCGGGAACCGCCCACGGCCAGGCGCTGAACTCCAGCGGCGGCCTGTGGTACGTGATCACGCCGTCCGGCCAGGTGATCAAGAAGAAGGCCGGCGCCGGCGCGAGCACGAACGGCAACGGTTATTAGTTCCCCAGGCCTGCGGCCCTCCGACTGCGATAATCCCGCCGATGTCCGCTGAGCTCGGGGCAGTCCTGGTACCGATGGTCACGCCCTTCGACGCCTCAGGGCGGGTGGACGAGGAGGCCGCGGCCCGGCTCATGCACCACCTCCTGGACCACGGAGCCGACGGGCTGGTCATGTGCGGAACCACGGGCGAGGCGGCCACTCTGAGCGACCAGGAGCAACTCGGAGTGATCGGCCTGGCCGTGCGAGAGGCCGGAGACCGGGCCACGATCGTGGCCGGCGCGGGGTCCAACGACACTCGGCACGCGGTGGAGCTGACAGAGAGGGTCACCGAGCTCGGGGTGGACGCCGTTCTGTCAGTCAATCCGTACTACAACCGTCCCAGCCGCCGGGGGATCGTTCGGCATTTCGAAGAGGTCAGCCGGGCGACCGATAAGCCGATCGTCCTCTACAACATCCCGCTGCGCACGGGATCGGACATGCCCAACGACCTGCTGGCCGAGCTGGCTCAGCTCGAGCACGTGGAGGCGGTCAAGCAGTCCAATCCGGACAATTTGGCCAAGATCGATGGCCTCCAGATCTATGCCGGAAACGACGATCTGCTGGCCGACGTCCTCGACCTGGGCGAACCCGGCGGGATCCTGGTCGCTGCCCACCTGTTCGGAGAGGAGCTGCGTCGGATGGTGGACGAGCCGGATCAGCGACGCGAGATCGATGCATCCCTCCGGGACGTGTACCGCGACCTCGGTGTGGCTCCATTGGCGTGCTCGACCAAGGCGGCGCTGAACATGATCGGGCTGTCCGTGGGCTCGCCCCGGCTCCCCTATGTCGAGCTGGATGAGCAGGAGCTGGGGGTAATCCGGGCCATGCTGGAGCGCCACGGGCTGCTCCAGCCGCTGACAGCGTGACGGGTACCGCGTTGCGCGTGCTCCCCCTGGGCGGGCTGGGGGAGATCGGGAAGAACATGATGGTGGTCGAGTACGACGACCGGATCGTGGTCGTCGATTGCGGGCTTCGCTTTCCCACCAGCGACATGCTGGGCATCGACCTGGTGCTGCCCGATTTCAGTTACCTGCGCGAGCGGGTGGAGGACATCGAGGCGATCGTGATCACCCACGGCCATGAGGACCACCTCGGGGCGCTGCCCTGGGTGCTGCGGGAGCTGGGCCAGGAGATACGTGTCTACGGAGGGCCGTTGACCGTGGCGATGGCCCGGTCGAAGCTGGACGAGCACCGGCTCCGCGACGTACCGCTCCAGGACGTGGCGCCGGGCCAGCAGCTCGAGCTGGGGCCGTTCGCTGTGGAGATGGTTCACATGACCCACTCGATCCCCGACTCATGCGCGGTCGCCGTCGGAACCGAGCTGGGCACGGTGCTCGTGACCGGCGACTACAAGTTCGACCAGACCCCCGTGGACGGGCCGCCAGCCGACGTCTCGCGCCTGGCCGAGCTGGGCCGCGACGGAGTGCTCCTCCTGTGCGGCGATTCCACCAACGCCGACCGTCCCGGGTTCTCGCCCTCCGAGCGCGGTGTCGGCCCCCATCTGGAGGAGGTCTTCGCCAGAGCCCCGGGCCGGATCGTCGTGACCAGCTTCGCCTCCAACATCCACCGGGTCCAGCAGGTGATCGACGCCGCCTCCGCGCTCGGCCGTAAGGTCGCCCTGGTCGGCCGCTCGATGCGCAAGAACGTCAACATCGGCCGCTCGCTCGGTCACATCCAGTTCCCTGAGGGGATCCTGATTCAGCCCCAGGAGGTGGAGGACTGGCCGGATGAGAAGGTCGTGGTCGTGTCCACGGGATCTCAGGGCGAGCCGCTGTCGGCGCTGCGCCGGATGGCTCACAACGACCACCGGACGATCAAGCTTCGCCGGGGAGACACCGTCGTGTTCTCGGCCACGCCGATCCCCGGTAACGAGCGGGCAGTGGGGGAGACGATCGACCGGCTGTACCACATCGGATGCGACGTGATCACGCCTCGGGAGGCGCCCATCCATGCCTCAGGGCACGGCTTTCAGGAGGAGCTCAAACTGATGCTGAACCTGGTCTCGCCCCGCTACGTGATGCCGGCCCACGGCGATCACAAGCGGCTGCACCTTCACGCCCAGCTGGCGGAGGCGGTGGGGATCGATCCGGAGCGGGTGTTTACGGGTGAGAACGGGCTGCCGCTGCAGATCGATGAGTCCGGCGCGCGCTTCGGCGAGCCGGAGCGATCAGGGATGGTGTTCGTGGACGGGGTCGACATCGGCGACCCGGCCGACGTGGCTCTTCGCGACCGGCGGATGCTGTCCGACGACGGCATCTTCATCGTCGTGGCCACGATCTCTGAGCAGACCGGCGAGTCGGTCGTGCCCCCTGAGGTCATCTTCCGGGGCGTGCCGTTCATCGAGCAGGCCGACGGACTGGTGGCCGAGATCCGAGACGAGGTTGAGCATTCGCTGACCAAGGCCGTGTCCGAGGGGATTCGCGAGATCGACATGCTCCAGCACGAGCTCCACGACGAGCTCGCGGCCTTCGTCTACGACCGTCTGCGCCGTCGGCCGATGGTGCTTCCGGTCGTGGTCGAGGTATAGGCCGGCGCGGGCTCGCGATTGGCGGGCTCGGCGGGCGTAGTTGGCCGGGCTACTCCCTCATGCGAGTGGACCGCAGGCAGCTCGACGACAAACCTGGTGCCCGGGCTGTGCTGGCGCGGTGTCAGGATCACCGAACCGCCGTGCGACTCGGCCACCGCCCTGACGATGGCCAGGCCGAGTCCCGAGCCCTTGGCTCCGTCACCGCCCCCGCGGACGAAGCGCTCGAACACGCGGTCTGTCAGCTCGGGCGGGACTCCGGGGCCGGTGTCCTCAACGGTGACCAGGACGTGGCCGCCGACGCTCGCCGTCGAGGCGCTGATCCACGTGCCGGGCGGGGTGTGCTTGACCGCATTCTCCAGCAGGTTCAGGAGCATCCGGTACAGCTCGTCCCGGGAGCCGGAGACGACCCCCGGCCGGGCGTCGATGGTCAGATCATGGTGCTCGGCCATCGGACCGATCTCCGACGCGGCCTCGGTCAGGATGTCCGACAGCTCGGTCGGCGCATGGGTCTGGAAGCGCCGCGCGTCGGCTCGGGCCAGCAGCAGTAGGTCCCCGACCAGGCGCCTCATCCGGCGGGCGGCGCGGAGTGCGGCCTGGGCCGTCTCGGCCGGCTCCCCCTCGAGCTCCTCGGATAGGAGCTCAAGGCTGGCCAGGACACTGGTCAGCGGGGTCCGAAGCTCGTGTGAGGCATCGGCCACGAACTCCCGCTGGCGGTGGAGCATGTTCTCTGTGCCGGTACGCGCGGCGTCCAGGCTCTGGAGCATTCCCTCCAGCGTGCGAGCCAGTTCGGCCACCTCGTCGTCCGCCTTGGGCAGCGGGACATGCCGGCTGGGATCGCGGGTGCGTTCGATCTCGCGGGCCGCGTCGGTCAGCTCGACAACCGGGCGGATGGCCCGCTGTGCCGTCGCCAGACCCGCCAGCAGGGCCAGGAAGGTTCCGCCCAGGACTCCCAGGAGCAGGAAGAACTGAACCCGGGCGATCGTGTGGTCAAGGTCTGACAGGGGACGGGCGTAGAGGAGGAGGACTTCGTGGCCGGGTCCGCGCCCCCGAACCGGCACCTGGTTGACCACGACCTGGTAACCCAGTTGCTGCCGCACTCCGGGCTGGGTTGGGGGCGGGAAGCGCGGCGTCTGGGGACGCGGTCTGAGGGCCCTGCCCTTTAGGACCTCGTCCTGAATGCACAGTAGGTTCTGGGCATCGTTGTAGATCCGGACCTGCGCGTGTTCGGGCGCCACGAAGTCGGTGAAGCTGACTCCGGCGTTCTCGCAATCCAGCTGCCCGGTGGGCAACCAATGGAGCTTGAGCTTCGCATCCAGGTTGTGGGCCGTCGACTGGACGTCATTGTTGAAGCTGCCCCGCACCTGGTGGGTTGTCAGGACCCCGACCAGCGCCGCGAACGCGGCCAGGATGACGAACGTCAGGGCTGCCGACCCGCCGGCCAGCCGCCAGCGGACGGGAATCGCCCTATACGCGGAGAACGTAGCCCGCGCCGCGGATCGTATGGAGGAGCCGCGGCTCTCCATCGGCTTCCAGCTTCCTTCGCAGGTTGGACACGAACACCTCGATCGTGTTCGTCATTGAGAACGGATCGTAACCCCACACCTCGTCCAGAAGGCGCTGGCGCGAGATCACGATCCGCTCGTTGCGCATCATGTATTCCAGGAGCTCGAACTCCCGCTGCGTGAGGTCGATCCGCCGCTCGGAGCGAGAGACCTCGTGCGTGTCGGGATTGAGCCGCAGATCGCCCACGCTCAGCGCCGCCTGGCCCCGAGGCGGACGGCGGCGCAACAGAGCCCTGAGCCGAGCCAGCAGCTCCTGGCGCTCGAATGGCTTGACCAGATAGTCATCGGCGCCCGCGTCCAGACCCTCCACCCGAGCCTCGACCGCGTCCCGCGCGGTCAGGACCAGAATCGGCACATCATCGGATTGGCGCAGCCGCCTGGCCACCTCGATCCCGTCCAGCCGCGGCAGGCCGAGATCCAGGATGATCAGATCTGGAAGGAAGGCGTGTGCTTCGTCCAGCGCGGTCACCCCGTCACCGGCAATCTTCACGTCATATCCCTCCAGGCGCAGCGAGCGCTGAAGGACTTGGGCGATGGCCTCGTCATCCTCCACCACCAGAACGCGAGGCGAGCGCTCGTAGTCGGGCATCGTGGCCCCAATGGTACGGAGGCAGCATGTCCGCGCGATAAGCGCCGCGTTAGCCGCCACCTGGGGTGATTTACCCGCTAAAACCGGGGTCTTGGCCCCGGCGGCCCGGCAGGAGCCGGCCCGCCGCCGTCGAAGCCATCTGTTCGGAGATGGCCGCCCAGAAGCGAAAGAAATCGCCCCGGCGAGCTCAGCGCTCGCTGCTCGGCGGCCTGCCTCAGATCCGCCCTCTGGATCTGGGTCCCTACCAGCTCGATGTGATCGCGCTGGCGCTGGTCGCCGTGGGGGTATTCCTGGCCGCCGTGGCCTACGCGAGGGTCTCCGGCGGGCCGGTGGGCCGGGGCGCGATTGACGCAGCCCGCTTTCTGTTCGGCGCCCTCGGCTATGTCGTCCCGGCCGCGCTCGTGGTCGCCGGCGCCCTGCTTCTGGCCCGCGAGCTCCGCCCACCGGGCCGGCCGCTGCGGACCGGCAGCGCCTGTCTTCTGGCTGCGCTGACACTGGCGCTGGCCTCCGGGATGCTCGGCCTGGGCCCGGGCCGGCTGCCGGGTTCCTCGTATTGGCACGTGGCTGCCTTCCAGCGGCGAGGCGGGATCCTGGGCCAGGCCGAGTTCTGGCTGGCTTCCCATCTGCTGTCCACCGTTGGGGCCGAGATCCTGGCCGTGTTCCTGTTCCTGGTCGGGCTGCTGCTCATCACCGGCGCCGGCGCCGGCGGAATCGTCCGCGTCGCGCGGGACGGGTTCGCCGGGACCACGCAGGTCCTGCGGCGGACCACCGAGGAGTTGACCCATGCGATGGCGGCTCGTGCCTCGGGCTCGTGGGAGAGCGAGGTCGCTGGCCCGTCAGAGCCGCCTGAGGTTCTCCTTCCTCCTGAGCCGGACACATCGGAGCTCGTGGTTCGGGCCACGCACGTGGAGGCACCGCCGTTTGAGGAGCCCGACGGTGAGGACCCGGTCGAGTCTGAAGACGGTGACGAGGTCGTGGCGGTCGCCCTGAAGCCCGGGCCCGTGGAGGTGAGCGAGGCCGACCTCACCCCACAGGGCCGCTACCGGTCCAGTGTCACCGACGATCCCGACTTCGTGTGGCGGCTGCCCTCGGCCCGGTTCCTGGTCCGCTCGACGGGGGAGGCGGCCAGGCCGGACACGGCCAACCAGGAACAGGTGGCCCGAACGTTGCTGGAGACGCTCGGGCACTTCGGGATCAGCGCCCAGGTCGTGGGCCGCGTCACCGGGCCCCACATCACTCGCTACGAGCTGCGCCTGGCCCCGGGGACGAAGGTCTCCAAGGTATCCCAGCTCAAGGACGACCTGGCCTATGCCCTGGCCGCCACCGACATCCGCATCCTGGCGCCGATTCCGGGCAAGCAGGCGGTCGGGGTCGAGGTGCCCAACGCCCGCCGCCGGATCGTTCATCTGGGAGACGTGTTCCAGGACCCGCCGAGCGACTGGTCGCCGCTCACGGTCTGGCTGGGTAAGGATGTGGCCGGCCGGGCGATCGGGGCTGACCTGGCCAAGATGCCGCACCTGCTCGTCGCCGGCACCACCGGCGCCGGGAAGTCGGCCTGCGTCAACGCGATGCTGTGCTCGATCCTGCTCCGGGCCACGCCGCACGACGTTCGCGTCGTCCTGGTCGATCCCAAGCAGGTGGAGCTCAACCACTATGAGTCGATCCCCCACCTGCTCACTCCGGTCATCACCAGCCCGCGGATGGCCGCCAACGCGCTTCAGAACCTGGTCAAGGAGATGGAGTCGCGCTACGGATTGATGTCCCTGGCCCGAACCCGGTCACTGCCCGAGCTCAACCGGGCACGCGAAGCCCGCAGTGAGCCGGCGCTCCCGTACATCCTGTGCGTGATCGACGAGTTGGCTGACCTGATGATGGTGGCCCCGGCCGACGTCGAGGACTCGATCATCCGCCTGGCTCAGAAGGCCCGCGCGGTGGGGATCCACCTGGTTCTGGCCACTCAGTCCCCGCGGGTGGACGTGATCACCGGGATGATCAAGGCAAATGTCCCATCGCGGATCGCGTTCGCGGTCTCGAGCCAGACCGATTCGCGGGTCATTCTGGATCAGAACGGCGCCGAGGCGCTGCTTGGCCAGGGGGACATGCTGTTCTCCCCGGTGGGTGCGTCCAAGCTCCAGCGGATCCAGGGAGCATGGATAGACGAGGGTGAGATTGAAAAGCTCACCGACGACTGGCGCCGGCAGGGTGAACCGGAGTTCCACGACGAGCTGCTGGAGGAGGTCGCCTCCGAGGACGACGGCGGTGGCGGGGAGTCCGAGTTTTCGGCCGATGAGGATCCACTGCTCGAGGAGGCGATCGCGCTGGTGGCCCAGATGGGGACAGCATCCACGTCCATGCTCCAGCGTCGGCTGCGCCTGGGCTACACGCGAGCCGGGCGGCTGATCGACATGCTCGAGCGCCGGGGAATCATCTCCGGATACGAGGGCTCAAAGCCCCGTCAGGTGCTGATCGGAGAGGCTGACGTGCCCCGGATCCTGTCCCACCTGGCGGAGGCCGAGGCGGCGGCGCCGGTCGCCGGGCGCTCCGGTATGTCGGACGGCTCTTAACGCCTTCGCGTAGGGGGTCGTAGCCTTGAGCCCTCATGGCTGAGATCGGCTCGACGCTACGCGAGGCGCGGATGCGCGCCCGGATTGACATCACAGAGGTCGAGGTGGCCACCAAGATCAGGGCCAAGTACCTGCGGGCGCTGGAAAACGAGGAATGGGACCTGCTTCCGGGTCCCGTTTACATCAAGAGCTTTCTGCGCACCTACGGCGACTACCTGGGGCTCGACACGCGGATGCTCACCGACGAGTTCCGGCACCGCTACGAGCGGCCTTCAGATCACGATCTGAAGCCGGTCTCCTCATTGGTCCGGGAGCGCGAGCGGCGTAGCCGCGCCTCGCGCGTGCCCCCGTGGGCGCCGATCGTGGCGGTGATCGCGGTCGTTGTGGCGATCCTCTTCGTCGTCGGCCTGACCAGCCCCAGCAACAACCCAGCGCCCGCGGCCCACAGTTCACATACGCATCGTCCGGCTCATCATCCCCACAAACCCGTCCGCCATACTTCACCGCCCAAGCCCAAGAGGGTCACCCTGCAGCTCGTCCCGACCGGGCTGGTGTACGTCTGCCTGGTCAACGGAGGGGGAAGGAAGCTCATCAACGAGCAGAACTTCAACGTCGGCCAGACGATTCCAACGGAGACGGCGCGCCACCTGCTACTGACCCTGGGCAACAACGCCGTCCAGGTGAAGGTCGACGGTCGTGCCGTCCCGGTGGCCGCTTCGCCCAACGCCATCCGCCTGTTCATCACCCCGGTTGGCGTGACTCACATTCCCGACTCTCGCAAGCCGACGTGTCCGTAGGCTCGGGGCGCGTGACGCCAGCGTCGTGACGGCGGACCGTGAGAGCGGGCCGCGGGCCGGGATCCTGGTCACCGGGACCGAGGTCCTGACCGGGATCATCTCTGATCGCAACGGGCCATGGCTGTCCGAGCGGCTGCTCGAGCTCGGCGTCGATACGGCCGTGATCCAGATTGTGGGCGACCGGCCGGAGGACCTGGAGGCAGCGCTGCGCTACATGGCCGCCGAGGGCCTGGCCCTGATCGTGACCAGCGGCGGCCTTGGCCCGACAGCCGACGACCTGACGGCCGAGGTGGTGGGAGGATTCATGGGCCGTGAGATGGTGCTCGACGCCGGTCTGGAGGCCCGAATCGAGGAGATCCTGCGCGGAATCATGCATCGCTGGCCGAACCTCGACCCGGAGGCCATCCGCCTCTCCAACCGCAAGCAGGCCGTGATCCCTCAGGGGGCCACCGTCCTTGACCCGGTGGGCACCGCCCCCGGGCTGGTCGTGCCGCCGCTCGACGGCCTGCACCCCACGATCGTGGTCCTGCCTGGTCCGCCTCGGGAGCTCCAGCCGATGTGGAAGACGGCCCAAGCGACCGAGGCGTTTCACCGGGCCATTGACGGCGCGCCCGAGTACCGGCGGGGGATGCTGCGCCTGTTCGGCATCCCGGAGTCGGAGATCGCTGGGACGCTTCGCGCGGCGCAGACCGAGCGCCTGGAGCTCGAGCCCCTTGAGATCACCACCTGTTTGCGCCGAGGCGAGATCGAGGTGTCGACCCGGTACCGGCCCCAGGATCAGGCCGCCTACGACAGGCTGGCCGCCTTCATCGCCGCCCGGCATGCGACCGCGCTCTTCTCCAGCGATGGCACCACCGTGGACGAGCAGGTGGCGGGCCTGCTGGCCGGCCGAGCCGTGGCCGTGGCCGAATCCTGCACCGGAGGGTTGCTGGCCGCCCGACTCACCGACCGAGCGGGGTCATCGGCATATTTCGCCGGTGGCGTGGTCGCATACTCCAATGAGGCCAAGACCGAGCTGGTGGGGGTGGACGCGGAGTTGATCGACCGCGTGGGCGCAGTGTCAGAAGAGGTGGCGGAAGCCCTGGCCGCCGGGGCGATGGCGCGCTTTGAGGCCGACGTCGGCGTGGGGATCACGGGGATCGCGGGTCCGGGCGGCGGAACGGAGGACAAGCCAGTCGGGCTGGTTTGCTTCTGCGTGGCCGGCGTTTCGGGCTCCAAGATCACGCGGAGCGTCCAGCTCCCCGGTAACCGAGCGGATATCCGCGACCGCTCGACGACGGTGGCGATGCATCTGCTCAGGCGACTGCTGGCGGGAGAGGCGTGACCGGCGGGGCGGGAGCGTCCGGTGGCGCCTCGGTCCAGCCAGAGCGGCCGATGGCGGGGTCGATCTCGTTTACTCCACGCGGGGCCCGGTCGATCGCCTGCGAGTATCTGTGAGGGCAACGTGGGCGAGGGGCGAACCGGAGATGAGCGAGCGCGGCTGTTCGTGGCGCTGGAGTTGCCCGAGGAGGCGCGCGACACTCTCGTCCGCTGGCGATCGAGTGTCCTGAACGGCGTCGCCGGGCTTCGCGCGCTCCCCGATGACCACCTTCACGTAACGCTGTGCTTCCTCGGGTGGTGCTCGACCAGTCACATCGACGCCATCGCCGACGCCTGCCAGGGAGTCTCGCCCCTCGATCCGCCGACGGTCGACCTGGGCCAGGCCCGGTGGCTGCCGCCGCGTCGCCCGCGGGTCCTGGCCGTGGAGCTGGAGGACGCTCGCGGGCGGCTGGTCGCCATTCAGGCCCGGCTCTCCGGGCTGTTGCAGGCTGGGGGCTGGTACGAGCCTGAGAGTCGGCCCTACCTGCCCCACGTCACCGTGGCCCGGGCGGGGCGACGGGACAGGGTGAAGCCGGCAGCTCTGTCCGCGCCACCGCCGCTGTCGTTCGCCGCCTCAAGGGTGACGCTCTTCCGATCCCGCCTCAGCCCAGGGGGAGCCAGGTACGAGGCGCTGTCGGGCGTCAGCCTCATCAGTACGGCTTGACGCGCTCCAGCGTCTCCTCGCCCTTCTCCACCGCCTCGCGATCGGGCTCCGGGCTGGGCGGGGCCGGGTTTTCCGCCGGATCAACCGGCTCCCGGCGCTCGTCGGTCCCACGGCTTCCCGCGGTGTCTCCGATGGAGTCCCGGGCCTCCTCCTGCATGCTGTTTGGTCCGTCCTGTGCGCTTGTCATCGCTCGAGTCTTTCCAGCGGTCGAAGTGTGAAACCGGAGGCCGCCGTCGCGACTTCACCCGGCCGACTCGTGCCTCCCGCTTCCACCCGGCCCGACCCCCGTCCCATCGCCCTGTCCGTTCGGCCCGACCATCCTTTCCGTCCGGCCCGTCCGGGAACATGTGTTCGCGCCCAATGCGCGCGTCTGAAGTTGTTCCGCTTTTGTGACGAACGTGTCTTGTTCTGTCACAGCGGAGCCCCGTACGGTGCCGATTCCGTCCGGTAGCAGCCGTACCTTGACGGGTTCAAAGAGATCGCAGATAAGGAGCCGAACAGGACATGAGCGAGCAGCAGAAAGCGGCCCCGGCCCCGGCGCCTGAGGCAAAGTCTGAGTCCAAGCTTGACCCCAAGCGTCAGGCGGCCCTGCAGGGTGCGCTGAGCCAGATTGAGAAGCAGTTCGGCAAGGGCACCGTGATGCGCATGGGCGATCCGGGAGCTCGCGTGGCCGTGGACGCGATCCCCACGGGCGCGCTCCCGCTCGACCTTGCCCTGGGGATCGGCGGAGTCCCGCGGGGACGGGTGGTGGAGATCTTCGGGCCCGAGTCCTCCGGAAAGACCACGCTCGTCTACCACGTGATTGCCGAGGCCCAGAAGCTGGGAGGGGTGTGCGCGTTCGTGGATGCCGAGCACGCCATGGACCCGTTGTACGCCCAGCAGATCGGGGTGGACATCGACGAACTGCTGGTCTCCCAGCCCGACTACGGCGAGCAGGCGCTGGAGATCGTGGACATGCTGGTGCGCTCGGGCGCGGTGGATGTGATCGCGGTCGATTCAGTGGCGGCGCTGACGCCACGGGCTGAGCTCGAGGGGCAGATGGGCGATCAGACGGTGGGCGTGCAGGCTCGAATGATGTCCCAGGCCATGCGCAAGCTCACGGGCATCCTCAACCGCACCCAGACCATGTGCGTGTTCACCAACCAGATCCGCGAGAAGGTCGGGGTGATGTTCGGTCCCACTGAGACCCAGCCCGGCGGTCGAGCGCTGAAGTTCTACTCGTCTGTGCGCCTCGACATCCGGCGGATCGAGACCCTCAAGGACGGCACCGAGGCGGTGGGAAACCGCGTCAGGGTGAAGGTGGTCAAGAACAAGGTGGCCGCGCCGTTCAAGCAGGCCGAGTTCGACATCGAGTTCGGCAGGGGAATCTCCAGCTCAGGCTGCCTGATCGACCACGGCGTGGAACACAACATTATCTCCAAGTCGGGCTCATTCTTCTCCTACGGAGAGGAGCGCCTGGGCCAGGGCCGCGGGAACGCCAAGGCGTTCCTGGATGACCATCCGGAGATCGCCAAGCAGATCGAGGACAAGATCTACGAGGTGCTCGAGATCGGCCGTGATCTGGTCAAGGAAATCGAGCGTCAGGAGCCCCCGCTGGCGCCCGTCGAGCCGGTCGCGGTTGACGAGGCGGCCTGAGCCCTCGCGGCCTGAGAACCCTCCCGCCCCGCGCCTTCGCCACACACGATGAGCAGCGAGTCGCCGCCTGCCGTTGAGCATGCGCTGGGGCTGGCCTATGCCCACCTGAACCGGCGCGATCGCACGGTGGCGGAATTACGCATCTATCTGGGTAAGCGCGGCATCCACGATGACGTGGCCGAGGTCGCACTGGACGAGCTGTGTGATCAGGGCTATCTGGACGACGATCGGTTCGCCCGGCTGTTCGCCCAGGACAAGAGTCACCTTGAGCAGTGGGGCAACGATCGGATCCGCCGGGCGCTGATCGGGCGGGGCATTCCCGAACACGTCGCCGACGCCGCCGTGGGCGGGGGTTCCGAATCCGGAGAGCTCGAGCGGGCACTGGCCCTGCTGGAGCGCCGGTTTCCCGCTGGGTGCAGCGGCCGGCCGGAGTCGCAGCGCGCGCTGGGCGTGCTGCTTCGCAAGGGCTACGACTATGAGCTGGCCTCCGACGCGTTGAGCGAGCATCGCCGTCGCGTGGGGCAGGCCGCCTAGCTACGCACGACGCGTAACAGCGGATTGCGCCGCGCCCCCTTCAGTATTACGATCCAGCTAGCGAACGAATGGCCTGCGGGCCGTGAAACCCCAGCAAACTTGCAGAATTGGATACCAGAGCTAGCGTGACGGCGTTCTCCATTGGGCCTCCCGGCCCACTCGAACATTCCCCCGCACAACCGACCAAGACCTGACTTGACGGGCGCGTGTCGCCTGGCCGGCATCCATGGTGCGACCCGCACCGTTTGATCGCTCCAGATAAATCTACGCACTGAAGGATGCCTGGGCCATCGGCCTGGGCTGGGCGAGAGGATGGAGCATGGAAATCATCGGTGCCGCAGCGCTCATCGCGGTGGGAATCGTGGTAGCGGCTGTCACATACGGCCGCATGCGCCACTCGGCGCCCGCCGCTCGGGAGGACTCCGCCAGCGGGCCCGAGCTCGATCGCGACCGGGCCGAGCGGAGCGCGGAGGTGGCGCGACGAGAGGATGCGGTCGCGCGGCGTGAGGCAGACCTGGAACGGGAGCGAACGCAGCTCGCGGCCCGCGGCCAGCAGCTGACCAAGGCACTGGAACAGGCCTCGGGCCTTTCGGCTTCCAAGGCCAAGCAGCTTCTCCTTCAGGAGGTGGAGGAGGAAGCCAGACACGACGCCGCGGTGCGAATCCGGCAGGTGGAGGAGGAAACCAAGCGGGACGCCGAGCGGAGGGTGCGCAACATCCTGTCCGTGTGTATGCAGCGCCTCGCTGCCGGGCACGCCGCCGAGACCACTGTGTCCGTAGTGCAGCTCAGCTCAGACGAGATGAAGGGCAGGATCATCGGTCGAGAGGGCCGGAACATCCGAGCCCTGGAGAACCTGACCGGCGTGGATTTCATCATCGACGACACCCCGGGAGCGGTCGTCCTGTCCGGGTTCGACGGAGTGCGGCGGGAGATCGCCCGCATGACCTTGGAGAAGTTGCTTCAGGACGGCCGGATCCATCCGGCCCGGATTGAGGAGAGCTACTACCAGGCCAAGTCAGAGCTCGAGGGCCACATCGTCCAGATGGGGGAGCAGAGCGTGCTCGAAGCCGGCGTGAACGGCCTTCATCCGGAGTTGGTCAAGCTCCTGGGACGGCTGCGGTTCAGAACGAGCTACGGCCAGAACGTCCTGGCCCATTCAGTCGAGGTGTCCCACCTGGCCGGGATGATGGCCGACGAACTCGGAGCCGGCCCCAAGACGGCGCGCCGGGCGGCGCTCCTGCATGACATCGGCAAGGCGGTGACGCATGAGATCGAGGGCCCGCACGCGCTCGTGGGCGGGGGGCTGGCCCGCAAGTACGGCGAGGTAGAGGCCGTTGCCCACGCGATGGAGGCCCATCACAACGAGGTCGAGCCGCAGACAATTGAGGCGGTGATCGTCCAAGCCGCCGACGCCCTCTCGGGTGCTCGTCCCGGTGCTCGGGGCGAGTCGCTGGAGCAATACGTCAAGCGACTGCGCGACCTGGAACAGATCGCGATGCGGCACAAGGGCGTGGAAAAGGTCTATGCCATGCAGGCGGGCCGAGAGATCCGGGTGATGGTGGCCCCGGGGGCGATCAACGACGACTCCGCCACGCTGCTGTCGTACGAGATCGCCCGAGAGATCGAGAAGGAGCTCGAATACCCCGGGCAGATCAAGGTCACGGTGATCCGCGAGTCTCGGGCGACCGAATACGCACGCTGAGGACCGGCGACTTCGGGTATCACCAAGGGAAGGATGAGATCAGCTCTGTACAGAGTTCCGGCCACTGTCGCGCTCGTGGCCTGCCTGCTGTCCGCCTCGGCGGCGGCCAAGCCGGTCGGCGCGCATGGCCAGCTCCTGCGCCTGGTCCGCGGCCCTCGAGGCACCCTCAACGCCGGCCAGAGCAACAACTGGTTCGGCTACAACGAGGGCGCGCTCGAGGCCGGAGCAGGGCTGTTTCACTCGATCACCGGGAACTGGACGGTCCCGCGGGCCCGCCAACATCTGAAGGGCCAGGCGGAGGACTCCTCGGACTGGATCGGCATCGGTGGGGGATGTGTCAACAGCGGCTGCGGGGCAAGCGATGCCACGCTGATTCAGACCGGGACCGAGCAGGATGTGTCCGCCGCGGGCGCTCCGTCCTACTCCGCGTGGTGGGAGGTCATCCCCGGCCCGTCGGTGTCGATCGCGATGAAGATCCGCCCGGGGGACCGGATGCACGCCTCAATCGTGGAGATCCTCCCGGCGTCCGAGGTGTGGAAGATCACGCTCAGCGACCTCACGACCGGAAAGTCGCACAGCATGCGTGTTCCCTACAGCTCGACCCAGGACAGCGCCGAGTGGATTGAGGAGACGCCGCTGCTCCTGGGAGCCAACGCCGGGCTCGCATCTCTGCCACGCCTTTCCTCGCCCAGTTTCGATCGGGCCACGGTCAACGGCGGCCCAGCCCACCTCAGGGCCGCCCAGGCCATTGACCTGATCAACTCCAGCGGCAATGTGATCGGCGCCCCCTCGGCGCCGGACGGAGACCGCGACGGCTTCAACGCCTGCACGTGGACTCGGATCTGCGCCGCGCCCAGGCGCAGTTGACCCGCCGCTCCGGGACGCCGAACTGGATCACTGCGCTCTCCCAGCGGGTATAACGAGATGACGGGTCTATCCAGGTGGTAGGCGGCACTGACCCGGGCCGCCCAGAAAGGGAAAACGGTGACACCATTGCGTGTGTCGGCAGGGCCGTCCAGTGGTTGGCGCCTGCCGGTTTTCGTAGCAACGTCGTGTGCGGTACTCGCACTCGCGGCTTCCAGCGCATCTGCCTGGAGCCCGCGCGGTCAGCTCCTGCATCTGGCGCCGCATGTGAGCAGCAACACGAACACGAGCAGCAACTGGTTCGGCTACAACCAGGGCGCACTCGAGCAGGGCGGGAAGCTGTTCAACTCAGTCGCGGCACAGTGGACCGTGCCGACGGCGACACAGCACACTGCCGGGCAGGCGGAGGCCTCCTCTGACTGGATCGGGATCGGCGGCGGCTGCATCGACGCCGGTTGCACGGCGACCGATGAGACGCTGATTCAGACCGGCACCGAGCAGGATGTCTCGGCCACCGGTGCCGCGTCGTATGACGCGTGGTACGAGCTCGTACCGGCGCCCGAGCTCCAGATCACGAGCATGACGATCCACCCTGGTGACCGCATGTCGGCCTCGGTCTCAGAGGTGGTCGCGGACTCGGACCTGTGGGCGGTCAAGATCAGCGATCTGACCAACGGCCAGTCCTTCTCCACGACCGTGCCGTACCCGTCGACCCACGGTTCGGCGGAGTGGATCGAGGAGACACCGCTTGAGATCGGGACCAACGCGGGGTTTGCCGCGCTCCCGAACCTCACCGCGCCGGCGTTTGACAACGCCACGGTGAACGGCTCTCCGGCCAACCTGAAGACGTCGGAGGAGCTCGACCTGGTCGACTCGGGCGGCAATGTGATCGGCTCTCCGTCGGCGCCCGACGCCGAGGCCGATGGCTTCAACGCCTGCACGTGGGCCGGCACGTGTGCGGCGCCGTAGCCAAGTGGCTGTGAGGGACCCCGGCCGGCTGCCCTGGGCGGCTGGCCGGTGGCCCCTTTAGCTTGAGATTGAGGACAGCGCCCAGCGGTGGACCGCTCCTCGGGAGCGTGGTTCACTCAGACAGGTGGGCGCGCCGCCAATGATCCGCTGGTTTCTCTCCGCCGCTCTGCTGGCAGCAGCGGTGGTGGTGGGCCTGGCCGGCTGCGGATCCGCGGCCAGCCGCTGCGAGGCCGGCTGCGCAGGGCCGAAGTCGGCCAGTCGCACCGCCCCGGCCGTCCCGCGGGCCCATCCCCAGGCGATCCAGCCGACGGCGGGGGTCCAGGCTCCGTCGCTTGGCCCCCAGGATCCGGTCGGAAACCCCCACGCCCACGCGCCGCCGATAAGCGAGGTCAGGGCAGAGCTCAAGCAGTTTTACGTGGCGGTCAAAAAGTCCAACGCGACCTATATCGATCCGCTGGTCTACGTGAACCACTGGGAACGCACCGACCAGGGGGTCGACGCCACGATGCCTGTCGGAGCGCCGATCCTGGCGCCCGGTCCCATCAAGGTGCTGGCCATCATTCCCGATTGGTACGCGGGCCAGCCACTGGTCTACTGGGAGCTCCTCACCGGACAGTACGCCGGGCACATCCAGTACGTGGCCGAGGAGATAACCGACATCGCCCGGCCGGGCTCCTTCGTCAGGAAGGGCGGCGTGATCGCCCGCTACGCCCCGTCGGGCACCGCGATCGAGTTTGGGTGGTCGACCCCCAACGGAGTCACGCTGGCCCGGGCCACGACGGGATACGAGGAGGGCCAGGTGACTCCGGCCGGCGTGTTCATCCGGGACTGGCTCAACTCCCTGGGGGCGAATGCCGGACCGTCGTAGGCCGACTCCCGGGCATGACCGACTGCGAGTCGCCGTTCAGTGCTCGCCGTGGTGAGGGAACGCCCCCGCCGCCGTCCACACTGAGAAGTGGGGGATCAGGGCCACGGCCAGCACGACACCGGCGAGCACCGCGCCGATCAGGACGATCCACCGGCCGGCGGCTCCGTCGGCGCTGCCCAGTCCGTGATCCGGCCCCTCGGCGCGAACCGCCTGCAGCGAACGGCCGAGGCCGGGCAGATGGCCAAGCACGTGCAGGCCGGTGAAGGCGAGCCAGGCGAAGAAGCTGACCTTGTGGATCAGAAGCGTGACGTGGCGGTCCGACGGGCCCTGGAGCATCAGGACGATGCCACTGACGAACACCACCAGCGTGGTGAGGACGACCCCCGGACCGAGCGCCCTGAGCAGCAGGTGCGGCGGTCCCTTGGCCACGTACGTTCGCTCCCGGGTGTAGTAGCGGACGAAGCGGTAGCCGGTGCTCGCGATCTTGAGGACGATCGGCCCGAGCAGGGCGAGACCCAGGAACAGGTGCAGCCAGATCAGCCGGCCGATGAACAGAATCGTCACACCCAGGACGGCCAGGAGCACAATCAGGAGCACGCCGGTCACGGCGGTCAACTGCTCGTTACCCGCCGTACCGCCCCCCAGGAGTCGTGACCGGGTCATGCCGGCTCCGCGCGCTGATGACAAGCGCGCAGTGTGGTCAGAGCGATTTGAAGCATCCCTCAGCGGTGCATGAGAATGCTCTTGGACCGCCGGCAGGGCGTGGGCAGGTCCTATCATGGTTTCCCGGAGCCGCCGCCGGCGGCAGATGCGGATGGCGGGTCTGATTCTGGTCATTGAGGACGAGCCGGGAATCGTTGATTTCCTGGAACGGGGCCTGCGAGCGCACGGATTCGATGTCGTGTCGGCGCTCGATGGCGACAGCGGGATCGAGCGAGCGACGTCCGAGGACGTCGATCTGATCGTGCTCGACCTGATGCTCCCAGGGCGCAGCGGTCTCCAGGTGCTGGAGTCATTGCGCTCCTCGCGGCCGGGCCTCCCGGTGATCGTGCTCACCGCGCTGGACGAGGTCGAGCACCGGGTGGCGGGACTCGACGCCGGCGCAGCCGACTACCTGACCAAGCCGTTCTCCCTGAACGAGCTCGCGGCCCGCATCCGCGCCCAGCTCCGGATGGCGGCCCAGTCCGCCCAGACCAGCCTCGCTGGGGGCGGGATCGAGATCGACCTGCTGAGTCGAGAGGTCCGCAGCGACGGCCAGCTGGTCCGTCTTTCCACGACCGAATTCGAGCTTTTGGCCTACCTGATGCGGAACCGCGGGCAGGTCCTGAGCCGTGAGCAGATCCTGCGGGCGGTCTGGGGTTACGACTACGACCCAGGGACCAACGTGGTGGACGTCTACGTGGGATATCTGCGGCGTAAGCTGCGCCCCCTGGCCGGTGCGAACGGCGCTCCCGGCGGGCAGGCCGCCGCGAGCAGGCCGATCACCACGATCCGCTCGGTGGGCTACCGCTTCGATGCCGACGACTAGGAGGGGCGCCCTCCTCAGACGGCTGGGCCTTCTCCTTGCACTCCCGGCCTGGGGCCTGCGCTGGCGCGTGACTCTGTGGGTCGGCCTGGTGTTGGTGGTGGCCTTTGGCGTGATCTTCGCCGTCGTCTACAAGGACACCGGGTCGCAGGTCCGCGGACAGCTCAACCGGGAGATCGCGGGCGACGTCACCCAGCTGGCCTCGGCCCTGCGGCCGGCCGCCGGCGGCTCCCCCGGGCAGATCTCGGCGGCGGCGACGAGGTACGTCCGCGCCCGCCCATTCGCCGCCAGCACCAGACTGCTGTTCGTGCTGATCCCGGGCGCTCGTCCGGCCTCCAATCACCCGGAGGTCTTCAGGTCGGGTCTCGCGGAGGCGGGCGAGACGGCCACCGAGCAGGACGCCGAGAACCGGGCCACCCAGGCTTTGAGAAGGCCCCGGCTCGGTTACACGACGGCTCCGGTGCCCGACGGGGGCGAGATGACCCTATTTGAGCGCCGCATCCAGGTGGGGGGCGTGGTCGTCTTGGTGGGCGCCGGTCAGCCTCTGGCCACGGTCGAGGTCGCTCAGCATGGCGTGGCCAGCGCCTTTGTCCTGGCCGGCGTGCTGGTTCTCGTGCTGGCCCTGATCGCCTCCTATCTGGCCGCGTCCCAGGTCTCAGCCCCCCTGCGTCGGATGGCGGCCGTGGCGGCGCGGGTCGATGCGGGCGATCTTGAGCCACGGATGCCCGTATCCACCGGGCGCCGGGATGAGGTCCGGGTGCTGACCGACGCCTTCAACCACATGCTCGATCGCCTGTCGGAGGCGTTCGCCAGCCAGCGAGAGTTCGTGGCCGACGCCTCTCACGAGCTCCGAACCCCGTTGACGGTGATTCGGGGCCAACTCGAGGTGCTGGCCGCCGAGAAACGCCCGGCGCCCGAGGATGTGCGCCGCGTGGAGCGCCTGGTCCAGGCGGAGATCGCCCGTCTGAGCCGGCTCGTCGACGACCTGCTGGTCCTGAGCCAGGCCGAGCGAATCGACTTCCTGCGCCGCGAACGGATCAACCTGCGCCCGTTCGTCGATGAGGTCTGGAACGGGCTGAGCCTGACGGCCGAGCGGACGTTCGAGCTCGGCGAGGTTCCCGACGGAACGCTCGACTCCGATGCCGATCGGCTCGCCCAGGCGGTCCGCAACCTGGGCCGAAATGCGATCGAGCACACGGCCGAGCCGGATGGGCTGGTGCGACTTGACGTGACCCTGGTGGGGGCGGGCTCGATCAGGTTCGCCGTCGAGGACAACGGGTCCGGGATTCCGTCCGCCGAGCGCGAGCGCGTTTTTGAGCGCTTTCACCGCGTCGAGGCCGACCGCAGCCGCCGCTCCGGTGGCGCGGGGCTGGGCCTGGCGATCGTCCAGGCGATCGCTGAGGCCCACGGTGGGCAGGTGACCGTGGCCGACCGTGACGGTCTGGCCGGCACTCGGGTCGAACTCGTCCTGCCCGGCTTCAGGGCCGGTTAGCACCGCTACGCTTTGGCGCCGGATGACCGCGGCCAAGCGCTACCACCTGACCACCTTCGGCTGTCAGATGAACCAGCATGACTCCGAGCGGATGAAGGGCATGCTCGAGTCGCTCGGCTACACGGAGTCGGAATCGAGGGGCGAGGCCGACCTGCTCCTGTTCAACACGTGCTCGATCCGGGAGAAGGCCGACGACCGGTTCATCGCCCATCTCGGTGAGGCACGGGCGGTCAAGCGGCGGCGTCCCGGCGTCGTCGTGGGAGTGGGGGGCTGTTGGGCTCAGTCGGTCAAGGAGGAGGTGTTTGCTCGCTTTCCGTTCGTGGACGTGGCCTTCGGCCCGGGCCAGGTGCACAAGCTGGCCGAGTTCCTGACCAGCGACAGCCTGACCGCCCAGGGCTTTTTCGAGTTTGAGGGCTTCACCGGCCGGCTCCCGGCCAAACGGGCCCGTGATTTTCAGGCCTGGGTTCAGATCAGCGTGGGCTGCAACTGCGTGTGCTCGTACTGCATCGTGCCGTCCACCCGGGGCCGGGAGGTCAGCCGCCCGGCCGATGAACTGGTGGCGGAGGTGAAGCGGCTGGCCGCCGACGGCGTCGTCGAGGTCACGCTCCTGGGCCAGAATGTCAACTCCTACGGCCGCGATCTGCCCGCTGGAGAGCGGACGACATTCGCCGAACTGCTGGCCGAGGTGGACGTAGTCCCGGGGATCGAGAGGATTCGCTACACGAGCCCCCACCCCAAGGACATGCGCGAGGACGTGATCCGGGCCCACGCCGAGCTGCCAGCGCTGTGCGAGCACATCCACCTCCCGCTCCAGTCTGGGTCCAGCCCGGTTCTGAAGCGGATGCGCCGCACGTACACGCGCGAGCGCTATCTGGACCGGGTGGCGATGATCCGCGAGCGGGTGCCGGACTGCGCCCTGACCACGGACATCATCGTCGGCTTTCCCGGCGAGACCGAGGCGGATTTTGAGCAGACGCTCTCGCTGGTTGAGGAGGTGGGCTACGACGGTGCGTTCACGTTCCTCTATTCCCCGCGCCGGGGCACCGAGGCCGCGACGCTCCCTGACCAGGTTCCCCATGACGCCAAGGTCGCCCGGATGGAGCGGCTGGTCGAGGTGGTCCAGGGCCGGGCGCATGAGCGGGCTCAGCGGTTTGTCGGCCGTGAGGTCGAGGTGCTCGTGGAGGGGCCGTCGCGGACCGACCCGTCGCGGCTGCGCGGGCGCTCACGCCACAACAAGGTGGTCAACTTCGACGGGCTGGGAGCTCCGGGCGAGCTGGTCCAGGTCGCGATCACCGCCGCCAGCAGTCAGACGCTCTCCGGCCAGGAGCCGATCCTCACCCGTACCCGCTCGGCTGTCGCTTAGGCGGCGACGGGCTGCTCACGGATCCTGCGCGAGGCACCCACTGACGCGGCCACCACAAGCGCGACTCCGATGAGCGCGCGGGCGCTCATCCCCTGGCCCAGGACGATGAGCCCGGCCAGGGTCGCCACGGCCGGCTCGAGGCTCATCAGAACCCCGAACACGGGTGCCGCGATCCGGCGCAGCGACTCGACCTCGAGCGTGTACGGGATGGCTGAGGAGAGGAGCCCGACGGCAGTGCCGATGAGCAGCGCGTGTGCGGTCAACAGGCCTGAGCCCGCCTGCGCGATGCCGAACGGCAGCACGACGACTGACGACACGACCATCGCCAACGCCAGCCCGGTGCCGCCGGCGAACGCCCGGCCCACTCGGGCGTTGACCAGGATGTAGAGGCCCCAGAGTGAGCCGGCGGCCAATGCGAAGGCGACGCCGAGGCCGTTGAGCCCATGGGCCCGCCCGCGGGCCAGGGCCAGGATGCCCACCGCGGCCAGCCCGACCCAGACCAGGTCACGGGCTCGGCGTGAGCCTCCCACGGCCACGGCCAGGGGCCCGACCATCTCAAGCGTGACCGCGATACCCAGCGGGATCCGGTGCAGCGCCTCGTAGAAGGTCAGGTTCATGGCACCCAGAATCGCCCCGAACAGGGCGACCAGCAGCAGCTCCCGGCGGGTCCGCCCCCGCACTCGCGGTCGCCAGATCAGCAGGAGCACCACGGTGGCCGTGACCAGCCGCTCGGTGACGGCGCCACCCGGGCCCAGGCGTGAGAACAGGGTGGCCGCCAGCGCAGCCCCGAACTGGATCGACCCGATCGCGCCGAGCACGAGGGCGGGGGAGGGGATGCGGGAGAGCATCGGCTCCTGGCGGGTGATCTTGGCGGCCTGGGCGTTGAGCACGTCTCGATCGTAGTGGCGGCGCTTGCGAGGACGCCAACCACGCGGCGGTGAGCCGTCGTCCGACGCTCATGCGAACATACGTTTGTGCGCTGGAGCAACCTGACGATCGAGAGCGAGGAGACGACACGGCTGCCCGGCTACCGGGAAGAGGCTGTGGTCCGGCATTTCGAGGCGCCGGGGTCGATCAAGACCCGGTTCTACGAGGTCCGCGCCAAATCAATCCTGAACCGGGTGCCCGACGCGTCAATGATGCCCTTCCGCTGGACGATCAACCCGTACCGCGGATGCACTCACGCATGCACCTGGTGTTTTGCCCGCCCCACCCACAAATACCTGGACTTCAACGCCGGCCGGGATTTTGAACGGGAGATCGTGGTCAAGGTGAATGCCCCCGAGGTGCTGCGGGCCGAGCTGGCCCGGCCCTCGTGGGAGGGCGAGCACGTGGCCCTGGGGACGAACACCGACCCCTACCAGTGGGTCGAGGGACGCTACGAGCTGATGCGGGGGATCTGGGAGGCGTTGCGCGATGCCGGCAACGCTTGCTCGATCCTGACCAAATCGCCGCTGCTGCTGCGGGATCTGGATCTGATGCGCCAGATCAGCGAGCGCACGGAGTTCTCCGCCGCCCTGTCCGTGCCCACATTGGATGAGAAAGCTTGGCGGGCGACCGAACCGCATACGCCCCATCCGCGGGCTCGGCTGGAGGCGGTGGCCGAGCTCAAGCGCGCGGGGATCAGGACAGGCATCCTGGTGGCGCCACTGATGCCGGGTGTGAACGACTCGCCCGAGCAGCTGGAGCCAATCCTGAGGCTGGCCACCGAGGCCGGCGCCGACTACGTCACCGGCATCGCCCTTCACTTGCGAGGCGACGTCAAGGGACTTTGGTTCGAGTGGCTCGAGGAGCACCGGCCAGACCTGCTCGAGCGCTACAGGCGGCTGTATCGCCGAGGCGCCTACGCTCCCCAGGAGGAGCGGGCGCGTCTGGCCGGGCTGGTCAAGTACGCCGGACACGAAGTGCCGAGTTTCCGGCGCGGCGGAATCACAAAAGGCGAGCAAACGGCCGCAAAGCGGCTGGTCAAGGCGGCGGGAGCCCCGGAGCAGGCGCGACTCTTTTAGGGAGTTATGAAACTCAACCTGTTACCTGGTGGTGGGTAGAGAGGTAGCTGTATAGGCACGTAGACGCCCCTAGCAATGTTCAACCGATTCCACAGAGCCAGAGATATTCGCCTCGAGCGGATGTTCGAGACCCGGAGCGACGCCTGGCACGCCGTGGGCCTGGCGATGGACGTGACCCAACGCACGGCGCGCAAAGCGCGCCGCCAGACCGCTGTGGTCCTGCCGCTGCTGGCCGGGGTGCTCGTTGTCTACGCACTGCGCGACCACATCTTCGGGATCAAGGAGAGCAGCTCGTGGCAGACGCCCGTTCGGGCCATCACCGTAATCCTCCTGCTGGCCCTGGGCTGGGCTCTGGCCCGCGACATCGGACGGGCCGCGGCGCCCACCTTCTTCCGTCGCATGGACCCGTCAACCGCTGGAACGGTGGGTTTCATGATCCGGTTGGTCACGATGGGTGTCGCGCTGCTGGCCTCGCTGTGGATCGCGCACGTGCAGCCGGGGGCGATCATCGCCGGATCAGCGTTCACCGCCGTGGTCGTCGGGCTGGCCGCGCAGCAGACGCTGGGCAACCTGTTTGCCGGGATGGTCCTGATCAGTGCTCGGCCGTTTCGGGTGGGCGAGCGCATCCGGCTCCAGGCCGGTGCCGTGGGCGGCAGCGTGGAGGGGATCGTCAGCTCGCTCGGCCTCCTGTACACGACTCTGGCCCGGGGCGATGACCGGATCATGGTCCCGAACACCGTTGTGCTCTCGGCTGCGGTCGTGCCGATCAAGGAGCCCGACTCGGTCGACGTGCGGGTGCGCCTCACCTCGGGGGTGCGCCCCAGCCAGGTCCAGGAGATCCTGGACCGGGAGATCAGTGCGCCCACCAGGAATCCGGCCACCGTGCTGCTGGAGGAGATGGACGGCGACGATGTCGTGGTCCGCGTCCAGGCCACGCCGGACCGGGCCGCCGACGGCGCCCGGCTGGCGGATCAGATCATCGCCGCGCTGGCCTCGGTGACCCGCGAGCACGACATCGTGGACGGGCGATAGCGCCGCCGGTGGGGCGCGTCGCCTCGGGGGCGCCCCCTATCGAAGCCTCAGTTGATGTGCCGCTGACCGGCCGTCAGGTCCGATGCGACCCGCTGGCCTCCCATCAGCCGGTTCATGCGGGCGGCCAACTCGGGAGCCAGGCCGGCCAGGCTGGCGCCGACACGTAGGGTCAGGGGCGCCACATCCACCTCGGCCCGGTTGCGATCGATCGCCCGCACGACCGCCTGGGCCACCTGCTCCGGCGTACGGGTTCCCACCCCGCGGGGAAGCTCCACCTCGGCCTCGGCGAACATCCCGGATTCGCGGATGAAGCCGGGCAGCACGACGGACACGCCCACCCCACTGGGCCGCAGGTCCTCGCGCAGCCCCAGAGCGAAACCGCGCAGGCCAAACTTGGTGGCCGAGTAGATCGAGGATGACGACGAAGCGGCCTTGCCCGCCAGCGAGGAGATGAACACCAGGTGACCTCGGCCCCGGCTGGCCATCGCTGGAGCCAGCGCCCGAGCGAGTGCGATCGGGGCCCGCAGGTTCACCTCCAGCATGTGGTCGATTCGCTCCTGGTCAAGCTCGGTGAGGACGCCGCTGGCCGGATGGGCGGCATTGGCGACCAGGATCTCCACGTCTCCCACCTCCGCCACCAGCCGGCTCACCTGATCACGCACGGACAGGTCGCAGGCCAGCGCCTGACCGGACACCTCATCGGCCAGGGAGGCCAGGGCGTCGGCCCGGCGGCCGGTCAGGACCAGGCTCGCCCCGCGAGCCGCCAGGGCGCGCGCGATCGCCTGGCCGATGCCTCCGCTGGCCCCGGTGAGGAGGACCCTGCCCTGGATTGCGGTCATCGGTCTGCGGGGGTCGTCGCTGGCCCGGGGGTCATGGTCAGGCGTGCACGATACTCGGGCCGTGCCAAGGTCCGAGATCATCGCCCTATTCGGCCCCACCGCCGTCGGAAAGACGTCCGTCGCGCTGGCCCTGGCGGGAGGCCTGCGGGAACTGGGCGAGGATCCGGTGGCCGTCTCCGCCGACGCGCTGCAGGTCTACGCTGGCCTGGAGACGCTGACCGGCGCGCCGACGGCGTTCGAGCAGGAGCAGCTGGAGCACCGCCTGATCTCTCTGGTCGACGTGGGGGAGACGTTCAGCGCCGGCAGGTACGCCGAGCTGGCCCACGCCGAGATCGACCAGTTGCTGAGCGCCGGCCGCCGGCCGATCCTGGTGGGCGGAACGGGCCTCTACCTCCGCGCCGCCCTGACCGAGCTCAGCCTCAGGCCACCGCCGCCGCCGGGCGTCCGCGAGCGCTGGACGGCCGAGCTCGAACTCAGAGGCCCGGAGGCCCTGCACGCCTTGCTCACCCGCCGGGCACCCGAGGTCGCGGCGCGGATCGAGCCCGGGGATCGCCAGCGCGTGGTTCGTGCGCTTGAGCTCCTTGACGTGGGCGAGCTGACAGAGCCCGAGCAGGAGTCAGAGCTCTGGACGGATGCGGTCCGCCATCCGACGCTGCTGGTGGGTCTGATCATGGAGCGTGAGGCTCTGTATGCCCGGATCGAGGAGCGGGTGGAGGAGATGGTGGCCGCCGGGGCAGAGGACGAGGTCCGCCGGGCCGACGCTGCCGGTGCCTCCGCCACCGCGGCCAAGGCACTCGGATACGCCGAGCTGCTCAGCGGCGATCGGGAGGCCATGAAGCGGCGGACGCGCCAATACGCCCGCCGCCAGCTGACGTGGATGCGCAAGCTGGCCGGGGTGCACGTGGTCGACCTCACGGGGCGGGCCCCGGCCGACGTGGCCTCCGAGGTGCTCGCGCTGTGGCTCACGGAAGCGGCGTGACCGGGTACAGCACAATCGCTCCGGTGGCGACCAGCACCAGCCACGGGTAGACCAGCCACCGCCGGTTCCACAACCGTCGAGCCAGCCAGGCCGCGGCCACATACATCCCTGGCATCACAATCGCCATGTAGTACAGGTAGGTCGTTCGGTTCAGCGCGTCGCCGGCGATCAGGAAGGGTCCGAATGTGCCCAGGAACCAGGCCGCGGCCAACCGGAGCAGCGCTCCGTCATAAGCCGGCTGGCCCCGACCGCGCGCCGTGGCCCACAGGGCCACCGCCGTGCCCACCAGGCCGGCCAGCAGGATCGGTGGGCTGATGAAGCCCAGGAAGTGCACCGCTGGGTGGTCGCCCTTGAGCCCACCCGGGTGGGCGGGGTCGATCGTCAGGTAGGGGATCGGCTTGAAATCCCCCAGCCACTGCCACGGCCGTGAGGCAATCCCATGCGCCGCCGTCAGGCCGGTCTGGTGGCTGCCGTAGCTGATCATGTGCCACAGGTGGCCGAATGGCCCGTCGGAGACGAAGCGACGGGCCGCGTTGTCGTACGGCGGGGCGATCTGATCAAGCACAGCGAGCAGCCCGATGAACGAGCCCGCCATCGTCCCGAGAGCGCCGGCCAGCCGGAGCGCAACCGCCCGTGCCCCAGCCGCGACCCCTGTTCGCCAGCGCGCCAGCTCGAGCACGGCCAGGACCACCACGACATCGAGCGCGAACAGCTTCATGCATGCGCCGATCCCGGCCACCACCCCGGCGGATATGGGGCGGCCCCGCACATACAAAGCGACCGACCAGACCATCGCCGCGACCACGTAGATCTCGAGCGTGGCGATCCGCCCCTGGACGAGCATCAGGTTGTCCGACGCCATCAGTGCTGCGGCCCCGACGGCCAGCCACGGGCCGCCACCCGACCATCGCACGAGGGCAAACATCCCGAGGATCGCCAGCGTTCCGAAGATCAGGCTACCCAACCGCCACGCCCACGGCCCGTCGCCCAGCAGCTCGATCGACCCGGCCATGATCAGCTTGGCCAGCTGGGGGTGCTCGGCGTTGGGATCACCGCCCAGCGGAGCGTGGCGGTAGGCCGCGCCGGGGATCGCCGCCGGTCGAATCCCGGCGATCACCCGGGCCGCATTGACGTAGTAGCGCTCGTCGAAGATCAGAATGTGGGCATTCGCCGTCTGGCACGAGCCATGGCACGGCAGCCCGATCCAGGCCGCCCTGACGCCAAAGGACAGAGCGCACAGGGCGGCCAGTGCGAGAAGCGGGGCCCGGCTGGCGATCTTGTTACGCATACACTGGCGCGCCGTGGAGTTCGAGAAGTGGCAGGCCTTGGGCAATGACTACGTGATCCTCGAGGAGAGGGCATTGCCCTTTCAGCTCACCCCGGCGCGAGTCAGGGCTATCTGCGCCGCGCACACCGGGGTCTTCTCTGACGGCGTGCTCTTGCTATCAGATCCCGACGACCCCGAGTGCGTGGCCCGGGTGCGGATCTTCAACCCCGACGGCTCCGAGGCCGAGGTCTCTGGCAACGGAGCCCGGGAGGCGATCCTGTACATGCGCCGGCGGGGCTGGACGGAGGCAGGTGAGTTCTCGATCCAGACCGCGGCGGGGATCCTGCGGCCGACGATCCTCTCGGCCACGACCTGCCGGGTTGAGATGGGCCGGGCCCGCACTCAGAGCCCGGACTACCCGACCGGCGACGCGACCGGCCGCGGAGAGCTCTCGGCCGACGGGCACCACTGGAGCTTTCAGCACGTGAACGTCGGCAATCCCCAGTGCGCGATCAGCGTTGAGACGGTGGAGCGGCTGGCCGCGCTGGACCTCTCGGCGATCGGCCCGGGCATCGAGCATCACGAGCTGTTTCCCAACCGGACCAATGTGTCGTGGTTCACGGCCCTTGAGCCCGGCCGGATCCGGGCCAGGATCTTTGAGCGGGGAGTGGGGGAGACCGCGGCCAGCGGGACGGGGGCAACCGGGGCGGCGGTGAGCCATGCGCTGGATGGCGCCGGGGCGGGGCAGCCAGCCTCTGTGAGCGTGGTCCTGGACGGGGGCGAGCTCGAGGTCGAATTGGGGGAGGACCTGTCCATATCACTCACCGGACGGGCCGAGCCCGTGTTTGCCGGTGAGCTGTCCGAGGAGTTCATGGAGGTGCTGCGTGCGACCGAGTAGCCGTCTGGAGCGGATTCCGCCCTACCTGTTCGCCGAGCTCGAGCGCAAGGTCTCGGCCAAGCGCAGGGCCGGGGTGGATGTGATCAGCCTGGGCATTGGCGATCCGGACACGCCCACATATCCCGCGATCGTGGCCGCCGGGCAGTCGGCAATGGCCGACCCATCGACCCATTCCTACCCGACCAACCGCGGGCGGGCGGAGTTTCGCCAGGCCGTGGCCGACTTCTACGTCCGCAGGTTCGGCGTGGAGCTCGACTCCGAGACCGAGGTCATGCCGGCGATCGGGGCCAAGGAGTGCATCTTCAATCTCAACCTGGCCTTCCTGGACCCCGACACCATCGCCCTGGCCGCCGACCCCGGATACCCCGTGTACACGGCCGGGCCGGTCCTGGCCGGCGCCGAACCCGTGCTGATGCCGCTTGAGCCGGCGCTCGGCTTCGCCCCCGATCTGGAGGCCATCCCCGCCCAGACGCTTGAGCGAGCCCGTCTGATGTTCCTCAACTACCCCAACAACCCGACCGGGGCGATCGTGCCGCCGGGATTGTTCGAGCGAGCCACGGCCCTGGGTCGCCAGCACGACATCCTGATCGTCCACGACAACGCCTACAGCGAGACGACGTATGACGGTTACACGGCGCCTTCCTTTTTGGAGACCCCCGGGGCCAAGGACGTGGGCGTGGAGGTCTTCTCACTGTCCAAGGGCTACAACATGACCGGCTGGCGCTGTGCGGCGATCGTGGGCAACGCCGAGGCGATCGAGAGCTACTGGCGGCTGAAGTCAAACGTCGATTCGGGACTGTTCGAAGCGGTGCAGCTGGCGGGCGCAGCCGCGCTGGCGCCCGAGCGCGACGCCGACGTCCGAGCCATGAACGAGCTCTACGCGCGACGGCGGGATCTCGTCTGCGATGCGCTCGCCCAGGCCGGGGTCGAGGTGGCTCGGCCCAGGGGCACGATCTACGTGTGGGCTCCGATCCCAGACGGGTTTGAGTCATCCGCTGCGTACTGCGAGCACGTGCTCGAGGAGGCGGCCGTGGCGATCTCCCCGGGCGACGCCTACGGCCCCAGCGGGGCTGGGTTCTTCCGCATCTCTTTGACCACCCCCGACGACCGGCTGCTCGAGGCGGTGGACCGGATCCGGAGGTTGTAGGGCCGTTCGTCAGCCCGGACCCGGGGCTAACATCACCCGTGTGCAACGAACCCGCCACGGGCGCGGCACACCGTCTGGAGCGGCCAACGGCGGGCGGCCGCGAGGTCGGGCCCGCCAGCGCGCCTACCTGATCGCCACCAGTGCCGAGAGCGGTCCCGAGGACCTGCTCGAGCTCGAGGAGCTGCTCCGGACCGCTGGCGTGGCCGCCGTTGGCCGGATCGTCCAGCACCGCCAGCACCCACATCCGAACACCTACCTGGGTCCGGGCAAGCTCGAGGAGCTGAAGGATGAGCTCGTGCGCGCGGACGCCAACCTTGTGGCCTGCGACGACGAGCTGAGCCCCCGTCAGGAGCGCAACTTGGAGGCCGCGCTCGGGATGCCGGTGATCGACCGCACGGCCATCATCCTGGACATCTTCGCCGACCACGCCCACACGGCTGAGGGGAAGCTCCAGGTCGAGCTGGCTCAGCTCGAGTACAACCTGGCCCGAATGCGCGGCCTATGGTCCCACCTGGAGCGCCTCGGCGCCGGGCGCATCGACGGCGGAATCGGTACCAGGGGTCCGGGCGAGACGCAGATCGAGACCGACCGGCGGCTGGCCCGCGACCGGATTGCGGCCCTTCGCCGCAAGCTGGCCGACGTCAGGTCCAGTCGTACGGTGATGCGGGCCGAGCGCGATCGGGCCACTCTTCCGCAGGTGGCTCTGGCCGGATACACGAACGCGGGCAAGTCGACGCTGCTCAACGCCCTGACCGGTTCGAGCGTGGGCGTCGGGGAGCGGCTGTTCCACACGCTCGATCCCACCACTCGAGTGCTCCGAACCGGAGGTCGGGACTACCTGATCACCGATACGGTCGGTTTCATCCGCAAGCTGCCGCACCAGCTTGTGGACGCCTTCGGCGCGACGCTCGAGGAGACCCGCATGGCCGGCCTGATCCTCCATGTGGTTGATGCCTCGGTCGCGGAGGAGGAGCTGCTGGCCATGATCCGGGCCGTGGAAGACGTGCTCCATGAGATCGGCGCCGACCAGGCCACCCAGGTGCTGGTGCTGTCCAAAGCCGATCACGTCGGCGAGGAACGCCGGCGCGAGCTGGCGCGGCGTCACCCGGGTGCGGTGCTGGTCGCCTCGCCCACCGGGGAGGGTCTTCAGGAGCTGTCCGCGCGCATCGAGCGCGAGTTTGAGCGCACGCTCCAGGCCGTTGAGCTGCTGATTCCGTACGACCAGGGCGGTCAGGTGGCGCGGCTGCACGAGCTTGACGGAGACCTGGAGCGCGAGGAGACGCCGAGCGGAATACACATCCGCGCCCGCCTCCCTGCCGGCGCCGCGGCCCGCTATGGCCGCTTTGCCACCAACGGGCGGCGCCTGGTCGCGCGTTGAGGGCCGGCGTGTGACCGCTCCACTGCGGGTCAGCCGACTGGATCCGCGCGCCACGATTCCGACGCGGGCCTACGAGCACGACGCCGGCCTGGACCTGTATGCCGTCGAAGCGCTGGTTCTGGAGCCTGGGGAGCGCAGCTCGGTGGGCACCGGGATCTCGGTCGAGGTCCCGGCCGGCCACGCCGGGCTGGTGCTGCCCCGCTCGGGTCTGGCCCACCGGCACGGGATCGCGCTGGTCAATGCTCCGGGGTTGATCGACTCGGGCTATCGAGGCGAGCTCAGGGTGCTGTTGCTCAACACCGACGCCAGCGAGCCGTTCGAGATCTCGGTCGGTGACCGGATCGCCCAGCTGGTGCTGGTCCAGGTCCAGACTCCAGCCGTGGTCGAGGCCGATGAGCTCGCCGTCTCCGAGCGCGGGCAGGGCGGCTTCGGCTCAAGCGGGACCTGAGGCCGCACCAGCTCCCCTCGTCCCGGAAGGTGATCATGATGGCCACGGCCATGGACGGCCCATCGGGCCAGCAGCCGGACCAGCTCGAGGGTCACCCGGCCATAGGCTCCTGGACGGCACCGTCCAGCTCAGCTCAGCTTCGCGCTCCAGGAGGCGCACCACCGGCGCCGATCGTAATACTCGCCGGATCGTCGAGCTTCCAACTCCCCACGGCCCGGCCCGAGCTCACATCCGCCCTGCGTCCGGGGCGATCGGATCGCTGGTCCTGGGTCACGGCGCCGGAGGTGGGGTGGAGGCGCCGGATCTCAAAGCCGCGGTGCGCGCCGCCGCGTCGGTGGGCCTGACAGCCGCGCTGATCGAGCAGCCCTACCGGGTGGCCGGCCGCCGCAGCCAGGCACCGGCGATCCAGTTGGACACCTCCTGGGTGTCGGCCGTGCGCCAGCTCAAGGATCGTGAGTTGCCGTCCGGGCCGCTGCTCGTGGGCGGTCGGTCGGCGGGGGCCCGCGTGGCCTGCCGAACGGGGGCAGAACTGGGAGCCCATGCTGTCTTATGCCTGGCGTTTCCGGTCCATCCACCGGGCAAGGCAGACGATCCAACCAAGAGCCGCCTCTCTGAGCTCGAGGCGGTCACGGTCCCGGTTCTGGTGGTTCAGGGTGAGAGCGACCCGTTCGGCCGTCCGCCCCCGGGCCCAGGGCGGACGGTGGTGCTCGTCCCGGGCAACCATTCCCTCAGGGGCGCGGCCGAGATCGAGCGGATCATCGCCGAGTGGTTGGCCAAGCAGCTCTGAGGCCCGAACGGGCTAGCCCAGTTCGTACTGCGGGACCGTCCACGGCTCGGCCTCCGCTGCCCTGAACCACTCGGCCACGGCCGGGTGCGACACAACCGCCTCGGCGTACTCCCCCTCGACGCCGGTCAGCTCGACTCCGTAGGTCTGAAAGCGAGACGCCACCGGGGCGAACATCGCGTCGGCGTTACCGAAGTCCCCGAATAGGAAGTCGCCGCCCTGGCCGAAGCGGGCCCGGCAGTCGCGCCACAGATTGCGGACGCGGACGATCTCCTCCTCGACGCCCGGACCACGCCCCCGGCCGGGGAGCCTGGCTCGGCAGTTCATCGGCATATGCGTGCGAAGTCCCTCAAAACCGGCGTGCATCTCCGCCGACACGCTCCGGGCGACAGCCCGCGGCGCGCCTTCGGATGGCCACAGCCCCCGGTCCGGGAACAGCTCGGCCAGGCGGTCGAGGATCGCCAGCGATTCCCACACGTGGAGTTCGCCGGAGACCAGGATGGGGACCTTGCCCGCGGGCGAATATGCGAGCTTGCGCTCGAGTGAGTCCGGTTGGAACAGACGTATCTGGACCTCCTGGAACTCGATCTGCTTGGCCCGCATCAGCACCCAGGGCCGCATCGACCACGAGGAGTAGTTGCGGTTCCCAATCACGAGCGTCAGGTCGGCCATCAGGGTGTTCAGGCTATCCCGGCTCCGGGTCGCCGCCTATCGCGACTTGCAATGGCCGTCATGACCGCTCCGTATGCTCCCGCCATGGGGCGCTGGACGACTCCCCGGTTGATGGCCAGGATGGCGGCGTGGCCGGTGATGGTGGCAGCGCTGCTCGGCCTCCCGGCGTCGGCCCTGGGCAACGACTCTCCCCGCGGTTACTGGTACGGCACCGATAGTTCGTACATGCAGGTTCGCGGGTCCGGCCCCTACCAAGCTCCGGTCATCGGCGGGGCCTACGGCGGCTACATGGGCATGGCCGGTAGCTGGGAGTGGTGGCTGGGCTGCCCGGGCCGCTTCCTGGACTGGTCGAAGATCAACGCCGCCCAGGCTGTCTCCAACCTCAGTCACGGGCTGGGAGTCGGGACCGGGGCGTACTGGTTCATGGGCGGTCCCGGAGTCGATCCCCATTACGACGGCACGGTCCAGGAGGCCAATTCATGGGGGGTGGCCCAGGCTCGGCGTGCCCTGGCGGATATCCGCAGCCTGCCGTCGAGCCGGCGTGTGACCTATCCGATTCTGTGGATGGACATCGAGCTGCCCGGGATCTCACCCGCGTCCGACAACGGCTGGGACTCGGTCTACACCTCGCCCTGCAGCGGAGTGGTCAAGCAGTCGTCGGTCCCGGCCGCGGTCGACCGGGCTGATTTCAACGGCTTCTGGGGATGGGTCAATGGCCACTCCTCATTCCGGCCCGGGGTGTACTCGGCCCCCGCGATCTGGAGCCGGATCTTCGGTACCGGGAGCGCCGCCTCGATCCCTGGGACCTACGAGTGGACCTACGAGCCCGAGACCTCGAACGTCGGGCAGGCCCCTTCGGGCTGGTGTCTGCGCGGCGGAGGCTGTGCCCAGTTCTTCGGTTCTCAGACCAGCGCCAGCTCGCACGCCGTCATGTGGCAGTGGTCCGGTGGGGGCGGGGTTCGAAACGGCTACGGGGACTTCGACCAGATCGCCGGCGCCCGCACCCAGGTCAAGCCGTCGCAGTGAGGCTCACTCAAGTCCGTTGTCGGACAGAAACTCGGCCGCCACCGCGGCCGGATCCCGGCCCGCGAGGTCAACCTGAGCGTTGAGCTCCCTAATCACAGGCGTCGTGAGCAGGGCGGTGACCTGATTGATCGTGCCGGCGAAGGCCGGGCCCTCGATGGCCAGGACGTGGGCCGAGACCACCGGGACGACGTTGCCCCAGCCGAACAGCCGGAGCGGGTCGGAGAGCAGCGTGTAATCGCCGGTGGACAGCTGACCATCGGTCGTGTTGACGTCCGCCGCCTGGACCTCCCGCTGATCGAGTGCCTTGTACTGCCCGCCGATCTCCAGTGACCTGTAGCTGCCCGACTTGAACCGGTACGCCGACTCGAGCGTCCGCAGTCCGGTCGGGGCGTCCTGGAACTCGGGCGGCCCTCCGAAGGTCACCTGATGCCCCAGCTTGCCCAGATCGCTGATCGTGGTCAGCCCGTTCTGCACCGCGTAGTTGAAGGTGACTCCGACCGAGGGGGTGTCGCTGAACGGAGTGGGGCGCAGCAGCTTGAGCCCGTGGGCACCGGCGTAGGTCTGGCCGGCGTCGTAGGCGGCGCTGCGGTTGGAGAAGGACCCAGGGGCGTGGGCCACGTCGCCATCCCACGTGTTCAGGTACTCGGGGTACATGGCCAGCTGGCCGCTCTCAAGCTCGCGGATCGTCACGTCCAGCGGCCCAATGTTCTGGTTCAGCTGAACGGGGAAGCCCTTGGCGCGCAGGGCCTCGTAATAGAGCTCGCCGAGCACGAACTGCTCGGTGAAGTTCTTGTCTCCGATCGTTACCGGCGGCCTGCCCGCTCCTGGCAGTGGAGTCGTGTTGGTGGTGACCGTGTGGCTGTTCTTGTCCACGAGCTTGTGCGAGGCCCCGCACCCGGCCAGCGTGGCGGCCATGACCCACACGACCCCCACGACGGGGAGGAT
>DASXCS010000014.1:0-1649 GCA_036490975.1 Solirubrobacteraceae bacterium | reverse complement strand
GGGATGCCCGGCAACGTCTTCGTCCCCGCGGCCGCCACAGGCCTGCCGCAGGACTCAGTGGTCGACGTCACGGCCCTGGTGACCCTCAATAAGGCCGACCTCGGCTCGCAGGCCGGCCACGTGCCTGACGCCCTCATGGACGACGTGGACCGCGGACTTCGCCGCGTCCTCGCCCTGTAGCAGCGTCCTGGTCTGCCGCGGGCGGCCCTGCCCTGGACGGCTTCAGCTGAGGGGTTTTCTGATACCAGCGGACAGGCGCCCCTCATTGAAGAGGGCCACCTCACGGTAGCCGTGCAGGCCCACGCAGCCGATGACGGCCGCGTCCCGGCGCCGTCAGTCCAGGCCCCAGCTCGTCCAGTCCGAGAGCGGCCGATCGGGCGTGATGGCCAGCAGGACCCGCCCTTCCGCTGCCAGCGCGCGCAGATGCTCATCGTCGTCGGGCACCGCCAGCCCGTGCTTTTCCCGGATAGCGCGGAAGCGGGGCAGCTCGGCCGGGAGGTCCTCGCGGATCTCGACGGTGGCCGGGACCAGCACGGCGCGGAAGTCGACCGGATCGTCGATGAGCAACTGCGCCCGCGGGTCCCGGCGGAAGATCGCGTATTTCGCGCGGCCTCGCGTCGTCGAAACATAGAAGCGCTCCCCGTCCCAGTGGAACCAGTTGGGACTCAGCTGCGGGCGCCCGTCGCGACGGATTCCGGCGACGATGATGTTACGCGGCTCAGCCAGGAATGCCTCGATGGTGCCGGGGGAGCTCATTCCGTCACGCTACCCGGAGCGCCCGCGCGACCGGCGGCTCGCCGGGTAAGCGGCTATGAGTGAGCGTCGCTAGACATGACTGAGCGCATGCGGCAGGCTGCTCGGATGCGATCTCGGATGGGCGGCATGTGGTGGGGAACCGCGCTCGAAGCCCCGGACCCCAGCGCCTTGGCGCACTTCTACTCCGAACTACTCGATTGGCCCATCGGCCACGAAGAACCGGGAACGGCCATCCTCGCTGCGCCCCAGGGGTCCATCTACATCGTGTTCCAGCAGGCGACCGACTACCAGGCCCCCATCTGGCCGCCCGCGGGCGGGGACCAGCGCCCGATGATGCACTTCGACTTCCAGGTCGGCGACCTCGACTCGGCGGTCGCTGAGGCGCTCGCCCTCGGAGCGTCGCTGGCTGAACACCAGCCTCAGAAGAATGTCCGAGTGCTCTTCGACCCAGCCGGCCACCCGTTCTGCCTGTGCCTGGACGAGGACTGATCGCACGAACGCTCAAACGCGCCTGCCCGGGTGTTCGATCGTGAGTGTCCAGCTCCAGGTCAGCGGGGCCGTCCATATCTGTCATTCTCCGCGCTCGGAAGCAGGCGGGGGATCATGGTCAATCCTGGTCCGCCCGGCTGCCCTGCTCGTCGGCCAGGCCCGCACCCCGCTCGTCCACCGGGGCGCCGATGTCCCAGGCCGAACCCTCGACGGCGGGCAGACCACCGATGATCGGAGCAACTGAGCCGTCCTCGCCGACCGCCTCGCCCGTCTCGGTGAGGTATCCGGGATCCTCGCCGGACTGGGAGGTGTCCGGCTCTTCGTCGCGCGGCAGGGCCGGCTCCTCCTCGGGCGGCGTTGATCCGGTCGGATCGTTCTCGGTCATTCTGGCCATCTCCTTGGCT
>DASXCS010000013.1:0-77000 GCA_036490975.1 Solirubrobacteraceae bacterium | reverse complement strand
GAACCGCGACCGGGTGTTGGCACGGGCTCGTAGGACCGTACGTGCTGACTTCGTTTTCTCGATTCCTTAGCGCCCAGGCTCCGCTGTCCCTGATCGATCAACTGGGAAGCCTGGCCTTCTGCTACGGGGAGACGCGTGCCGTGTCCAGCATCCTCTTGAACTGGTCCGTAAACCGCGCCGTCCCGGGACCTCGAATGCAAGCGCGACCGAGGTACCAATTGTCCTTTGCGCGACGCTCCACAGTGACATCGATCTCCACGTCGGCGCGGATCCGGCACGTCGCATGCTTGCGTAGCACTTTGGCCCGGTGTCCGTCGATGCGGGTCGGGGTCCCTCTGGCCTTCGCGAAGCTCCATCCAGGAAAACCGTTGGCACTCCATGACACGAGGATGGATCCGGGCCGGAGGTGGTCGACCGGCTGTCCGCATGTCGTCGTGACCGCCTGCGGAGTCTTGCGGGTCACGCACGGGTCATGCAGCCGGACGTTGCTGAGGTAAACGATGACGCTCGTGAAATTCGAGTTGTCGTTTGAGTAGTGGTACGTGCGCCACCCCGCCGGATAGCGCAACCGCACGCCGTCTTTGCGGAAGGTCCGATGGGGCGCTGTTTGGTGCTTGGCGCTCGCCGCAGCGTCTGTCTTCACTCCGGGCGCCTTTCTCGTCGACCACGAGCGACGCTGAGCCATCTGGTTGGGACGCGGCGCAGCACTGCTATCTGCTGCGCCCGCTGTCCAGGCGGCTGCTAACCCACATACCCCAACCACGACAGCGACCCTTCGCATCACGACCGATTATCCCGCCGAGACCTCAAGAGTTGCAACCAAGGAGCGCTGGGCGTTGCGCCGGCTACAGACCACTGTCCCCGCTCGATCAAGGCGGAAGGCGTATCTGGGCGCCGGAACTGTCTCGGCGGGCCCTGTCGAAGCCATACGATCCGCGTGGTGAAGCTCGTTCGGATGAGACGGTTACTCGTCGGAGCTCTCACAGCCATCGGCGTAGCGGCGTGCGGGAGCACTGCCAGTCACAAGCAGGTCCAGACGGCGGCGCTAACTCCAGAAGCTCCGTTTATCAGGACCCGTCTATCGGGACTCGTGGAGGTGTGTGGCGACCCGTTCCCCTCGTGGGTGCGCATGAAGAACCTGTGCACACTCCAGTCCGGCCACGTCTCCATCCTGAGGGCCGGTCGTGAAATCGCCGCCTCGCCGCTGCACAAGGGCCGGTTCTCGTTCAGAGTGCGCCCCGGCATGTACACCGTGATCGCCTGGAACGGTGGCAACGGCCCCTGGAGATACGTCGTGTCTACCAGGATCCTCCGTGAGAGGCCGCTCTACATCATCATCCCGGTGATCTAGGGCCGACCAGCTCCCTCCCGGTTCGGGCTACGACCAGCCACGAGTGCGCTGCCAGCTGCTGCCTTCTCCCCTTCGATCACCAACAGCGAGCCTGGGCAGCGATTCTGGGCGCCGCGCTGCTCAGGCTAGATCTTCCAGCCAGCACCATCCCAGGTTGCTGTGGCGGTCCCGCCGTTGAAGTCTGGACTTGTGATGGCGGTGCAGGCGGTGGTCGTGGGGCAGGACACGGCGTCGAAGAGGAGTGGACTCACCTTGGCGGAGATGTGCTGGATCTTCCAGGTGGTGCCGTTCCAGCGCTCGGCCAGTCCGCCCTGGCAGGCAAGGTCATGGCAGTACTGCTGCCAGTACCCGACGGCCGTGCAGTCGTTGTCGGAGGCGCATGAGACGGCTCTGAGCGCGTTCGTCGAGCCGGCGCCGTCCACTTTGTTGGGGGTGCTCTGGATGGTCCAGCTGGTGCCGTTCCAGCGCTCGGCCAGTGTGTTCGCGACGTAGCCGTTTGGGTTGCCGGATGTTCCGACGGCGGTGCAAGCCGTGGGGGATGTACACGAGATGCTGTCGAGGCCTCCCTCGGTGCCCAGCTTGGGGGTCGGTTCGTTCGACCAGCCTGTGCCGTCCCAGTGCTCAATGAGCGGAGCGGTGGTGGACGTGCTGCCGCTGTTTCCCCCGACGCCTGTGCAGTCGGTCGCCGATGTACACGAGATGTCGATCGGCCCCGGGCCCGGGGGCTGGATCGACCACTTGGTGCCGTTCCAGGTCTCGAACAACGGCTGCCCTTGCGTATCCGCTTTGGTCGTGTAGGTTCCGACCGCGGCGCAGAACGTCGCCGACGGGCACGACACCGCGGTCAGCGTGCTGGACCGGTGTGCCTGGGGATTCGGAGTCACCACGAGCGACCACTTCACCCCGTTCCAACGCTCGGCGAGCGTGACCTGACGACCACCGTCCAAAGAGTTTCCGACCGCCACGCATCTCTTCGCCGATGCACAAGACACACCGCCGAGGAAGCTGGCCGTGGCGCCGTTCGGATTCGGGCTCGGCTGGACTCGCCAGTTCGAGCCATCCCACCGCTCGACCAACGTCACCTCCCTACCGGGGCGACTCGGATGGCTCCCAACCACAACGCAATGGCCGCTCGAAACGCACGAGACCGCCGACAGCTTTCCGTCTCTAACAGAGCCCGGAGGAGCCTGTGCGGACCGAGCCGCCCACCCCCCAAGGGCCACCGCAGACCCCGGCCAGGCAAGCAACACCCACACCAACACCACACCACCACCCCGAGCCAACCACCGACCACAAAGAGCCATCACACCCCTCCAAACGAACCCCCCACACGATAGTTACAGGCAACCGAAACTACAACTCGCGCGCCTCCCCCTTTGGTCTACCACCAGCGACCTTATCGCGAGCGTGAGACCGCTGGATCCGCCCGGCGCTGCAACAGTCGACGTCAGCGGGCGGTCCCGATCGCGCGCGTCCCGCCGTTGAGCCAGGGCGTCGCTCCGCGAGGACAAGCAGCAGCCGCGGTCCAGGCGGCTGCCAGCTTGCTCAGACCCGCGTCGTCGGGCCGTCACCAAACCGCCGGGGAGCACACGACTCGCAAGCCTCCTGGGCAAAGCGACGGTCAGCGACCGTGACCCCGCGCCGTTGAGTTCGCGTGAACTCGCAGGCGATCCGGACTGTGGATCGGCACGATCCGAACGCCAAAGGAGTGGCGGGATCACGCCGAGTCGCGGTTGCCAGGTGAAATTTGGTAGATGCTTGGTAGATCGAGCGTCGCGATAAGGAGCGGCGTGCGAGGTCCTCCAAGCTAAGAACCACTCATTTGCAGGTACTCCCTGAGGGGTGAGCGAGGGGACTCGAACCCCCGACCGCCTGGACCACAACCAGGAGCTCTACCAGCTGAGCTACGCCCACCGCGGGCAGATGAATCTAGCACCGATGGTGCGGGATCTGGCCGCGGAGCTGGCCTCCAGCCGACGACTCAGCCGCTGGCCAGGAGCGAGTGGTCACGCCTCACCGGTCGCTCCGACAGCGCCTGGGCGTACAACCACAGGGCCGACCTCTCGTCCTCGACGATCGGCGCCCGGTCGATGATGTTGCGTTCTATCTCGTCCAGGTCAACGCCCGTGCGCACCGCGTCCGCGATCTGGCGGTGAAGATCTGAGATCACCTTTCCCCTTCCGATGACCCTGCTGTTGAGGGGCTCGTGACAGCCCCACACCCGAACGGGGATTAAACCGCCACTGGCTAAAGAAGTTGCAAAGAACCTGTTACCAGCCGTCAGCCGGTGCGCTCAGGCAGCCGCTCGACGGCGCTGGTCAGGCGCTCGACGGCGTCGATCACGTCCTCACGATCGGCCTTCTGCTCCAGGGCCAGCCTGATCCCGGCGATCTCCCGGGCCAGAAACTCCATGTCGGCCAGCCCGCGGGAATTGCGCTCCCGCTCACGCTCCGTCTCGGCCTTGTCCCGGTCGGCCTGGCGGTTCTGGGCCAGCAGGATCAGCGGGGCGGCGTACGCGGCCTGGGTGGAGAAGACCAGGTTGAGCAGAATGAACGGGTAGTGGTCCCATTGCAGCGACCAGGCAACCGCGTTCATGGCGATCCACACGAGCACGATCACGGTCTGCACGAGTAGGTACTTCGGGGTACCAAAGAAGCGAGCGAACCGCTCGGCCACCGGACCGAAGGCCTCGGCGTCGGGAGCACGGCGGGGAGTCGTGCCGCGCGGCTTATCCAGATCGTCTTGTCTTGCCATCAGGCCTCCGCTCGAGTCATCCGCCAGTCAGCCGGCAGTACGCGGTCGAGCACATCATCGATCGTAACGGCGCCCACCAGCCTGCGAGCCGAGTCGCACACCGGCAGGGCGACCACGTCGTAGGCCGCCAGCCGGGCCGCCACCTCCCTGTCGCTCAGGTCCGGGGCGACCGGCTCCCACTCCTCATCAAGACAACGGCCGAGCGGTTTGCTCGGCGCCTCGCGCAGGAGCCGCTGGACGCCCACCACGCCGTGGTACCGGCCGGTCGGTGTCTCGTGCGGCGGCTGGCAGACGAACACCTGAGAGGCCAGCGGAACGGGCAGATCGGGGTCGCGGATCCGGGCCAGCGCCTCGGCCACGGTGCCGTGCGGGTCCAGGATCACCGGCTCGGGGGTCATCAGCCCACCCGCCGTGTCGGGGTCGTAGGTGAGCAGGCGCCGGACCGGCTCGGCCTCCTCGGGGTCCATCGCACCCAGGAGCTCGGCCTGGCGGCTGGCCGAAAACTCGCCCAGGAGGTCGGCCGCATCGTCGGCCTCCATCTCATCCAGGACCCGGGCCAGCCGCTCCTGGTCCAGGCCCTCCACCAGCCTGACCTGATCCTCCTCGGGCAGCTCCTCGAGCAGGTCGGCCAGCCGGTCGTCCTCGAGCGCCGCGGCCAGCACCTTGCGCCGGCTGAGCGGCAATTTCCGGATCGCCGCCGCCATCTCGGCCGGGTGCAGGCCGCCCAGCGTGGCCGCCTCGCGGTCGATCGACCGCTCGTCGGCGAACAGCTCGCCCGCCTCACTCCAGTCGATCACTCGCGGTGGGCGCCGCCGACCGCGGAGCCCGCGGGCCCCGACAGCCACCGTGACCACCTCCCAGGCGAACGGCTCGGGGGCCGGTGTGATACCCACGTCCACCACCCGCTCGTTGCGTAGCCGCCGCCCGAACACCTCGGCGACGATCTGCCGTTCTCCCGGCCGCAGCTCGAACTGGCGCAGATTGATCGAGCCCCGACGCAGACGAATCCCCTCTCCCGAGATTTCCCCCACGCGCCCCGCCCCCACGAACACATTGCGGCGCCCCACGCGGACGACGAACCCATTGATCCGCGGGGGCTTTCCGCCCAGGTCAATGACCAGGTCGACCAGGTGACCAACATCTGAACCGTCTGCGGCCACCAGGGACAACCGGACGAGCTTGGACACATAAAGGATCTCGGAGCTCACGACGACAGGGTAGGCCACCCGCCCCTGGAAACGAGCTCCCACGACGAGGGTCCGCAGGAAAGGCGGGCTGGCCCGCCGAACATCTCCCGACCGGCTATGTCCTCGCTCGCCACTCCCTGGCTGGTGCTCGTATTTCTCGCCGGTGTGGGCGCGACCTGGGTCGCCGGGGTCACCCTCTCCAAGACGACCGACACGCTCGACGCCCGGCTTGGGCTGGGCGAGGAGTTGGGCGGAATCGTCCTGCTGGCCGTCGCCGGCAGCCTGCCCGAGCTGGCCATCACGGTGTCAGCCGCGGCGCAGGGGAACCTCGCCCTGGCCGCCGGCAACCTGATCGGGGGGATCGCCGTCCAGACGATGGTTCTGGTCGCCTGCGACGCGGTGGCGGGCCGCCAGCGTCCGCTCACGTTTCTGGTCGGCGCACTGACGCCGGTGTTGGAGGGGATGCTGGTTGTGCTCGTCGTCTCCGCCGTGCTGATGGGGTCGCTGCTCAAGCCGTCGACAAGCATCGGCGGCGTGGTCAGCCCCGCCTCCCTGGCGATCGTGGTCGTCTGGGTGGCGGGGATCTACGTGATCAACCGAGTGCGCAAGGACCCGCGGTGGAAGGTGTCGATGCCAGGGGCCGAGCCCGGCCGCCGCCGCCGTCAACGGGTCCAGGAAGCCGCCCATCCATATGCCAACCGCTCGACCGCGCGCGTGGCCGGATTGTTCCTGGCCGCCTGTGCCGTGACGCTGGCCGCCGGAGTCGCGCTTGAACTGAGCGGGAACGAGCTGGCCGACAGGGCCGGGGTCAACGGAGCGATCTTCGGAGCCACCGTGCTGGCCGCGGCCACCGCACTGCCGGAGATCAGCTCCGGCGTGGCGGCGGTCCGGTTGGGCGACAACGCGCTGGCCATCGGGGACATCTTCGGCGGCAACGCGTTCCAGGTCTGCCTGTTCCTGCTGGCCGACCTGATCGCGGGTCGTCCGGTGCTGCCGACGACGGGTCACCTGAACAGCTGGCTGGCCTCCCTGGGCGTCGCGCTGACGGCGATCTACGCGA
Source organism: Solirubrobacteraceae bacterium (assembly GCA_036490975.1). Lineage (GTDB taxonomy): Bacteria > Actinomycetota > Thermoleophilia > Solirubrobacterales > Solirubrobacteraceae > Palsa-465. The sequence goes on along the minus strand of DASXCS010000013.1, from coordinate 70,648 downwards.
TCGGCGTGGTCGCCCGGCCCTCCCGGGCCCGGTTCCGCCTGGGCCCCGACTCACTGCTGGCCGTGCTGGTGTTCGCGCTGGGGGTGGCCGGAATGTTCGCGGTTCCGCCGTAGACGGGCAGCGCCCGAGGGCGCCAGACCCGATCCGGCTGATCGTATGGCAGCGTGGGGAACGTGGAGCGAGCGGATGTGATCGTGGTGGGGCTCGGAGCGATGGGAAGCGCCGTCACGCTGCGGCTCGCCCGGCGGGGCCTTCGAGTGATCGCCTTCGACCAGTTCGAGCCGCCCCACGACCGCGGGTCGACCCATGGAGAGACCCGAATCACCCGGCTGGCCATCGGGGAGGGTGCCGACTTCGTTCCGCTGGTGGTGCGATCCCATGAGCTTTGGCGGGAACTCGAGCAGGAGACGGGGACGCGGCTGCTCCATCAGACAGGTGGACTCGTCCTCGGCGAGCCCAGCCATCCGTTTCTGAATGAGACCCGCGCGGCGGCGGTTCAGTATGGGATCGCTCACCGGAACCTGTCCAGCGCCGAACTCAAGCAGCGCTTTCCGATGTTCGGCGCTGGAAGCCGGACCGAGGCCTACCTCGAGCCTGCGGCGGGCTACGTCCGGCCCGAGGCGGCGGTGGCCGTCCAGCTGTCACTCGCCGAGGCTGCCGGAGCACAGCTGCACCTGGGCGAGGCCGCGACGGCCTGGGATGCGCGCTCCGCGGGAGTGACGGTCACAACTTCCGGCAGAACCACGCAAGCGGCTGAGCTGGTCCTGTGCGCCGGGCCCTGGATCACGAAGCTGTGGCCGGACGCCGGCTCGATGTTCGCCATCCAACCGCAGTGTCTTCACTGGTTCCCCATCTGTCGTGGCCACGACGCGCTGGCCGCGATGCCGATCTTCATCTGGGGGGTGGAGGTCGACGAGGACGAGTTCGCGCACGGCATGGGCTTCTACGGATTCCCGGCTATAGACGGTCCGCACGGGGGCGTGAAGCTGGCCACCGAGGTGTACGGCACGAACGTCGACCCCGACGGGCCCTGGCGAGATGAGCTGGGCGGTCGCGCCGCGGAGTTCTACGGGCGCCACGTCGCCCAGCTCCTACCGTGGCTCGGCCCCGAACCGTTGCGCACGGTCCCGTGCCTGTACACGAGCACGCGGGGCAGCCGCTTCATAACCGACCGTCACCCGGACCACGCCAACGTGATGCTCGTCTCGGCCTGCTCAGGGCACGGGTTCAAGCACTCGGCCGCCATCGGGGAGGCGGTGGCAGAGACGGTGGCGACGGGCGAGACCGCGGGAGTGCTGAAGCCCTTCGGGCTGCCGGCGGAGCTCTAGGCGCCGGCGCCGCCCGGCCGACCGGGCGGCGCCATGCGCAAACGGTTACGCCGGGACGGCCTGGGCGACGGACTCGTCGGCGTAGGTCTCCCCGCGCTCGGCCTTCTCCACCAGCGAGGCCGGCGGCTCGAACCGCTCTCCGAACTGCTCGGCCAGCTCTCGAGCCCGCGCGACGAAGCCGGCGACCGCGCCGTCGTAGCCGTTGATGTACTGGAACACGCCGCCGGCCCAGCCGGGGTACCCGATTCCGAGGATCGACCCGATGTTGCCGTCGGCGATCGTCTCGATCACGCCCTCGTCCAGGCACCTGACGCTCTCAATCGCCTCGGCGAAGAGCATCCGTTCCTCCAGGTCGCGGAGCGAGATCTCCGAGGGATCACCGGTCACGGGGAACTGCTCGCGCAGGCCCTTCCAGAGGCCGGTCCGCTTCCCGCTCTGGTCGTAGTCGTAGAAGCCGGCTCCGCGCAGGCGACCCGGCCGTCCGAGCTCATCGACCATCTTGTCGATCACCTGCTCGGCTGGGTGCCCTGTCCAGCTCCCGCCCTCGGCCTCGACGGCGGCTCGCGAGGCGTTGCGGATCTTCTGCATCAGCTCCATGTTCAGCTCATCTGAGAGCTGGAGCACCGGGGCCGGGTAGCCGGCCTGTGAGGAGGCCTGCTCAATCGACGGGGCAGGGACGCCCTCCAGCAGCATCGCGATGCCCTCATTGATGAAGGTCCCGATCACCCGCGAGGTGAAGAACCCGCGCGAGTCGTTGACCACGATCGGCACCTTGCCGATCTGCTTGGCGAAGTCGAGCGACCGGAACAGCGTTTCGTCACCCGTCTCCTCACCCTTGATGACCTCCAGCAGTGGCATCTTGTCCACGGGGCTGAAGAAGTGAAGGCCGATGAAGTCGGCCGGGCGGGTGACGAACTCGGCGAGCGACGTGATCGGGAGCGTTGACGTGTTTGAGCCGAGCAGGGCGTCGGCGACGTGGGGCTCGATCTCCTTCCACACCTCCTCCTTGACCTTCGGATCCTCAAACACCGCCTCGATCACCAGGTCGGCACCGGCAGCGTCCTGGGGCCTGTCGGTCGGGGTGATCCGGGCCAACAGGGCATCGCCCTTCTCCTGGGTCACCTTGCCCCGCTCAACGCCCTTGGCCACGAGCTTCTCGCTGTAACCCTTGCCGCGCTGCGCTGCCTCCAGTGAGACATCCTTGAGCACCACCTCGATGCCCGCCTTCGCGGAGACATAGGCGATCGCGGCTCCCATCATGCCGGCACCCAGGACCACGACCTTCTGGGCCTGCCGCTCCTCGATTCCCTCCGGCCGCGGACGGTTGCCTGCCGCCTGCATGTCGAAGAAGAAGGCCTGGATCATGTTCTTGGCCACCTGGCCCTTGGCCAGATCGACGAAGTACCGGCCCTCGATCTCCAACGCGTTGTCGAAGTCGACCTGGGCGCCCTCCACGGCCACCGACATGATCGCCTTCGGGGCGGGGTAGTTGGCGCCCTTGAGCTGCTTGCGCAGGTTGGCCGGGAACGCGGGTAGGTTCTGGGCCAGCTTGGGATTGGATGGCGTGCCGCCCGGGATCTTGTAACCCTTGACGTCCCAGGGCTGCCGAGCCTCGGGGTTGGCCTGGATCCAGGCCTTGGCCGCGGGCACGAGCTCCTCTCGCGTGGCCACGATCTCATCGACGACTCCCAGCTCCTTGGCCCGGGCCGGCCTCAATCGCTGACCCTGCATCAGGAGCTGGAGCAGCGCGTCGGCGATCCCGAGCATGCGCACGGTGCGGATCACGCCGCCAGCGCCCGGCAGCAGGCCGAGCTGAACCTCCGGGAAGCCGACGACGGCCTTGGAGTCATCGACCACGACCCGGTGATGGCAGGCCAGGGCGATCTCAAAGCCGCCACCGAGGGCGGCTCCGTTGATCGCGGCCACGACGGGCTTGCCCAGCGTCTCCAGCCGCCGCAGAACCGCCTTGCCCTCCCGAACCATGCCCGCGAACTCCTCGGCGTTCTCGGGGCCGACCTTCTTGAGGTCGTGCAGGTCACCACCGGCGAAGAACGTCTTCTTGGCGCTGGTGATGATCACGCCGGCGATCGAGTCCTTCTCCGCCTCCAGCCGGTCCACCGCGTCGCGAATCGACTGCGCGTAGGCGGCGTTCATCGTATTGGCCGACTGATCGGGGTCGTCGATGATCAGCGTGACGATTCCATCCTCGTCCTGCTCCCAGCGAATCGTGTTGCGCTGTGCCATTTAGATCGCCTCCACGACGGTCGCGATGCCCATCCCGCCGCCGACACACAGCGTGGCCAGGCCGTAGCGGCCGCCGGTGCGGTGCAGCTCATCGATCAGCGTGCCCAGGATCATCCCGCCGGTCGCGCCGAGCGGATGGCCCATGGCGATCGCGCCGCCGTTGACGTTGACTTTTTCCATGTCCAGGTCCATGTCGCGGACGAACCGCAGGACGACTGCCGCGAAGGCCTCATTGATCTCGATCAGGTCGAGGTCGTCCTTGGAGATGCCGGCCCGCTCGAGCGCCTTGCGCGACGCCGGGGCGGGACCGGTGAGCATGATCGTCGGGTCCGCGCCGCTCACGGCGGTGGCCAGAACGCGGGCCTTCGGCTCCATCCCCAGGTCCTTGCCGGTCTGCTCGTTGCCGATCGCGACCAGTGAGGCGCCGTCGACGATGCCGGACGAGTTGCCAGGGGTGTGGACGTGCTCGATCTTCTCGACCCAGTGGTACTTCTGCAGGGCGACGGCGTCAAAGCCGCCCATCTCACCCATCACCTGGAAGGAGGGCTGGAGCTTGCCCAGCGTCTGGACCGTGGTGCCGGGTCGGATGAACTCGTCCTGCTCGAGGACAACGTTGTCGTTTAGGTCCTTGACCGGGATCACGCTGCCGGCGAATTTGCCCGATCCGCGGGCGGCGGCGGCCCGCTCCTGCGACTGAGCGGCATACGCGTCGACATCCTCGCGGCTGAACTCCTCAATCGTTGCGATCAGGTCGGCGCTGATCCCCTGCGGGACGAACGACGTGTCGTAGTTGGTCTCCGGGTCCATCGCCCAGGCGCCGCCGTCCGAGCCCATCGGCACGCGCGACATCGACTCGACGCCTCCGGCCAGGACGAGATCCTCCCAACCCGAGGCGACCTTCTGGGCGGCGATGTTGCACGCCTCCAGACCAGAGGCGCAGAAGCGGTTGAGCTGCACACCCGCCACGGTGTGCGGAAGGCCCGCCTTGATGGCGGCTGTCTTGGCGATGTCGGCGCCCTGGTCGCCCACGGGCGATACGCAGCCCAGGACGACATCGTCCACCCGGTTGGGGTCCAGGTGGTCGTTGCGGATCAGCATCTCATGCATCAGCCCGACCACGAGATCGACCGGTTTGGTCGTATGGAGGGAGCCGTTGCTCTTACCCCTGCCTCGGGGCGTTCGGATCGCGTCGAAGACCAACGCGTCGGTGGCGGCCATCGAAGTTCCTTTTCAGTAGTGGAGAAGTGGAGATTCGAGCCTATCAAAAAAAGCAGCAGTGCTTCTTTTTGATAGGCTGGGCCGGTGAGCACCCCTTCCTCGAGCATCGCCCCGCCCAAGCAGGCCAGGGCCCAGGAGACGCTGCGCAAGCTGCTCACGGCAGCAGTCGACGAGCTGCTCCAGAACGGCTACATGGCCCTGAGCACCTCGGCCGTGGCCCGACGGGCCGGCGTCTCCCGAGGGGCGCAGCAGAACTACTTCCCCCACAAGCAGATGCTGGTAATGGAGGCCGTGCGCCACCTCGGGCGCCTCCAACGCGAGGCCGTCCGGGACCGCGTTCAGGCCGTCCCCAGCGGCCGGGAGCGAGTCCAGGCCGGCCTGGACGTGCTGTTCGAAGCGTACGGCGGCCCGCTGTTCGCGAGCGTCGTCGAGCTCTCTCTGGCCGCCCGCCACGACAAGGTGCTGAACCAGGTCATCACGAGCGAGGAGCGGGCCACCTCGCGGGCCATGCAAGAGACCGCCTCCTACATCTTTGGCGAGGACTTTCCCGAGTCCCGCGAGGCCGCTCAGCGGTGGGCGACCGTCCTGAGCGCGATCCGTGGCCTGGCCCTGCTGAAGCTCCTTGGTCACCCCCCGGCGGCTGTCGAGCGGCAGTGGACCGCCACCCGGGGACAGCTGCTCGAGGTGCTGGCGGGGACGGCCACCCCCCGCCAGCCTTAGCGCAGCCGGACCGCCTTCAAAAGCCGGCCTCAGCCGGCTTTTGCATAGTTGCTCGCCCCGTACCAGTCGACGACGACCACCGGCTCGTCGCCGACGACCCAGGCATCGTGCCCGCTGGGCAGGGAGGTGATGTCCCCCGGCCCGGCGACCATCTCCGTGCCGTCATCCATCCGAATCGCCAGCCGGCCGGAGACGTGGTACTGGAAATGCGGCGCCTCGCAACTGTCGGTCCCGGCGATCGGTCTGACGTCGTCCGACCACCGCCAACCCGGCTCAAAGGTCATCCTCCCGATCTGCGCCTCGCCGATCGTGAGGATCTCGGCCCGTCCATTGGGGAAGTCGCGAGTCTCGTCTGGCTCGCCAAAGTTCTTGTGCTCGGTTTCATGCCTCATCTCGTCCTCGCTTTACGTTGCCTCGTGCACGCTTGAGCTGCGGGGTGCTGGGGCTATTCCCCGTCCCAGACCTGGACCACCGTCTGGTCAGCGATCACGTCACCGTCCAGTGCGATCACGGTGGCGCAGAGCACATTGGTCCCGTCGGGATACCTGCACGCCTGGGTATACGCCGCGCCGTTGCCGTCCTGGACGCGGTGTTTGACCGAATGCGTCATTTCGCGGCCATACATCTCGTTCAGCCAACCGCCGATCTCCCCACGGCTCTTGAGCACGCGCGGGGACCGCGGCTGTGAAACCTTGTCGACGATCGTGACCGTCGCGTCCTCGCCGTACATCGACAGTTGCGTCGACGCGTCGCGCTCCTCGGCGGCGCGGGTGAAAGCGTCCAGGTCAAACGAAGTGATGGTGCCCATGCGGTCCCTCCTAATTGGTGAACGGGCGCGATCGCTCAGGGTCGCGCTTTGCTCAGCCTACCTACTGGTAGGTAGGCTGATCTCGGCGAAACCTACCTGCTAGTAGGTAACATGTCAAGCGCTTTCTGAGGAGGTTCATGACCATCGCCAATCCCAAGAAACCCCCACGGACCGCGGAGCGGATCCTTGACATCGCCGAGCGGCTGGTCCAAAGGCGAGGCTTTAACAACTTCAGCTACGCCGACATCGCCGGCGAGTTGGGGATCACCAAAGCGAGCCTGCACTACCACTTTTCGGGCAAGGCGGAACTCGGCCAGGCGCTGATCGAGCGCTACGCAGAGCGTTTTGCTCGCGCACTCGGCGAAATCGACCGCGAGCTCCCCAACGCCCACGGCAAGCTCGAGGCGTACGCAGACCTTTACGCGGACGTGTTGCGTGGCCATCGGATGTGCATGTGCGGAATCCTGGCCGCCGAGTACCAGACGCTGCCCGAGCCGATGCGCGCCGCGGTCATCCGGTTCTTCGATGACAACCATGCCTGGCTGGCCGGAGTGCTCGCCCAGGGTCGGGCGGACAACACGCTGCTCATCACCGGGTCGATCGACGAGACCGCCCAGAGCATCCTCGGGACCCTCGAAGGAGCGATGCTGGTCGCTCGCCCCTACGGCGACATGTCCAGGTTCACCGCGACGACGCACCAACTGCTCGCCAGCCTCACACCTGAGGCCTCGTAGCCAGCCCCCTCCGGCAAGGCGCGGCTCGGGCGAAGGCCTCGGCAACCTGCTCCTCAGCGAGGGTGAGGGCGCCGGTGCTGGCGGCCACCGCCCGCAGGCACGGATCCCAGCTCGCCTGAAAGAACTCGGCGAACGCTTTCTCGTCTCGACGCCCAACCACTTAAGCCGTCAGCGAACCAAAACGCTTACACCGACTCCGCGAACCAACAACACCGAGCGATGTTGTCGCAGGTTGCGGAGCCTCGGTCTGGGCGGGATACTGAGGCACGATGCGGAGGATCATCGTCGTCCTCGGGCTCTGCGCGCTAGCAGCAACGTCGACCGCGCTCGCAGCGGGTGGTGGGAGTCCGCGACGTCCCCAGCCGATGGTTCCCCAGCACCGGTGGAGGTTGCCCGGGGTTGTGCACCTCGCGGCACCAAATCAGGGCAGAACCTGCTTTGTCTCCTCGGCCGACCAGGGATGCTCCCTGACGCCGTGCACGGGGTACGTCGCGGGCTCGCCCGATTGGGTCCCGATCGCCCCCCAGTGCGGCCGCCCACCGCAGCGCGAACAGACCACGCTGTTTGGCCCTCACCTGAGCCGTTTGGTGGCTCGACCGGGCGGCCGGTAGGTCAACTGTCGTCCGCGAGGACCTGCCGCAGCGTGGCGGCGAAAGCGTCGGGGTCGCCCTGCTGGCCGAAGCCGCCGTGATGGCTCGGGAAGATCAGCAGCTCGCCCCCCAGGCGCTCCGCCACGGCAAGCGCGGCACGGCAGGGGAACGTGCCCTCCGACTCCGCCCCACCCGCGACCACGATCCGCGCGGGGGCCGCGCGCAACGAGTCGAAGTCGGGCTCGTAGCAGGTGACGTAGATCATGTGCGGGCCGAGCAGCGGGTGATTCCGACTGCCGTCGTCCTCCGTCGGCAGGCCCACCTCGGCCGGATCCGGAGCGCGGTTCGGGAAGTCGGGCGCAATCGGCCCCCTGACGCTCGTGAAGGCGATGAATTTCGCCATCGCGGGTCCGAAACCATCGCGCTCGTAGGTCTGGTGGATGTCAGTGATCACCGCCAGCGCCTCTGCTTGGTCCGTAAGCACCGTCGCCAAGGGCGGCTCATGGGCCACAAGGGTCCGGACGTCTTCCGGATGCGCTGGCACCAGCGCGAACGCGTTCACGGCACCTCCGCTGCTGGCGAGGATGTCCACCGGCCCCGCGTCGAGTTCGGCGATCAGCCGGTGCAGATCCTCCGCGTGCTCGTCCGGCGTTGCCGCCGTGACGCCGTCGGCCCGCGGGCTCCGACCGACCCCGCGCGGGTCGTAGGTCACGACCGGGCGGTCGGGGAAGTAACCGGCCAGCGTTGTGAACCCGTTCGCGTCCATCGGCGATCCGATCATCAGCAGAACTGGCTCGGCATTCTCTGACTCTGGCTCCCTGACGTCGTAGGTCAGGGTGGCGCCAGGCAGGTCCAGCGTTCGTGTCTTCGGCTCGGCCATCATCGTCCTTTGTCGCTGTCCGGACATATTGACTGGCGGCAGCGGCAAGCCTCATCGCTCGAGCACCGGTCGGCGCTCTGACAGGGCTCCAGAGAACCGGCGCGGCCCCGGTGGGAAGGCTGTACCGTCCGATCGGTTCCAGGCAGGGGACGACCCTCGCCGTGCCACGGGAGGTACACAGATGCGTCGTAAATTCGTCGGGAGCGGCCTGACCGCCGCAGTCGTGATCGTCTGCGGGCTCGCCGCCGCCAGCGCAGCGAGCGCCAGGTTCCATGCATCCGCAGGCGGCGGGCTAGGGGTCCTGATCCCGGCTCACAAGGGACAGACGCTGCCGCGTCACGGCGGGACCACGAGCAGCCTGAACTGGTCCGGTTATGCAGTCACGCCGGGCAGCGGCATCACCGCGGTCGACAGCACGTTCAAGGTTCCCTCGGCCGGGCTCGACCCGCCGGGCTTCGCCGCGACCTGGGCCGGGATTGGCGGCTACAACACGAGCGATCTGATCCAGGCCGGCGTCGAAGAGGACTCGCTCCCGAGCAACCCCCTACTCGGCAACCAGTACCAGGCGTGGTACGAGCTTCTTCCCGCCAGCGAGACGCCGATCGCCAGCTGCACCGGGGATTCCAACTGCACGGTCACGCCGGGCGACCAGGTGACTGTCGACATCCACAACGTCTCCGGCAACACGTGGAGCATCTCCCTGACCGACGCCGGGAAGTGGAGCTGGAGTCAGAACGTGACCTACAGCTCCTCGGAGTCATCCGCCGAATGGATCCTCGAGGCGCCGACGCTCGTCGCGCAGACGGTGCTGGCCAACGTCGGGACCGTCCCCTTCGGCCCGACCTCGACCTATACGGCGGGCGGAGCGACGCATACGATCGCCGCGGGCAACCCGACCCAGATCGACCTGGGCACCGGCATCGTCAATGAGGCGACGCCGTCGGCGCTGGCGTCGGACGGGCAGTCATTCAACGACTGCGCGTACGCCCTGAGCTGCCCGACTCCGTAGACAGGAGCCCCAGCATGTGAACGGGTGGCGGCGGCCTCGCCGCCACCCTTCGCCTGCCGGTGAGCCTAAAGCTAGGCGATCCAGGCCCAGGTGGTCCAGAGTCCGCTGAACAGGACGAGCAACAGAGTCGACCCGGCACGGGTATCGGTGCACCGGCGAGGCCCACCCGTGGACAGGCAGCCACCGCCTTGGCGTGCCCCGACTATTGGGAAGGAATGTGAGCTGGTCACCGTCCATACGGACGACCTGAGGCGACCGGTGAGCCGCCAAGTCCAGCAACAGCAGCGACGGCGACAGAACCGTCTGAACGGCGAACACATGACGTCCCCGGTTCGGGCTGACCCGCCTCAGAGCCGACCGCCGCAGGCCCGGTTATCGTCGCGCGGGATGCCACAGGGGCTGGCGACGCAGCGGGGGCACCTTCTGGCCTTCGGGCGCGGGCGCCGGAGTGGCCGAATGGCGATCGCCGCGCTGTGGGCCCTGGCTCTGGCCAACGGAGGTGCGGTGCTGTGGCTGTGGCTGCACGGCGATGGCCTCAGCCTCCTGGTCCACTCGCCCGGCGGCCTGCTGACAAGCCTGGGCAGGCTCACGGCGCTGGTCGGCACCTATCTGGTGCTGATCCAGGTCACCCTGGTCGCTCGGATGCCATGGCTGGAGCGCCTGGTCGGGTTCGACCGGCTGACCGTCTGGCACCGGCGCAACGGCCTGGTGGCCATCACACTTGTGGTGATTCACGTGCCCCTGACTTTCGTGGGTCGCGCGCTGCTCCTCGGCAACCCGTTGGGTCATGAGATCAGCTCTCTGTTCGGCTCCAGGCCCGGGATGATCACGGCCAGCGTCGGCACCGCGATCCTGGTCGCTGTCGTCGTCAGCTCGCTGGTGGCGGTGCGACGCCGACTTCGCTACGAAGCCTGGTATTTCATCCATTTGTCGGTGTATGCAGGTGTCCTGCTCGCCTACTTCCACCAGGTCCTGACGGGGAACGAGTTCGCTGCCCACCCCGTCCAGCGGGACTACTGGTACGGGCTGTACCTGTTCGTGCTGGCCCTTGTGATCGGCTTCCGCGTACTCGCCCCCGCGATTGGCTTCTGGCGCCATCGGCTGCGTGTGGTCGAGGTGCGCCGCGAGTCCCCACGAGTGGTTTCCATCTACATGCGGGGGCGCAACCTCCCGCACCTGCGAGGCCGAGGCGGCCAGTTCTTCCTATGGCGGTTTCTGACCCGCTCGCGGTGGTGGCAGGCGCATCCCTTCTCGCTGTCAGCCGCTCCCGACGGCCGTTCGCTGCGGATCACGGTCAAGGACGTGGGCGACTACACCAAGCTGATCGGCGAGCTGAGTCCTGGAACCCGAGTCCTGGTTGAGGGACCGTTCGGTACGTTCGTGCCGGTTGAGGACGGGATCGGCGGGGTGGCGCTGATCGCCGGGGGAATCGGCATCACACCGCTGCGGGCGATGGTCGACGAGCTGATCGCCAGCGGCCGCGCGGTGACGCTGATCTACCGAGTCCTGGAGGAGGAGGATCTGGTGCTGCGCGACGAACTGGTGCCCTACGAGACGGAGGGCAAGCTCGTCGTCGTGAACATCGTGGGGGACCGGTCTAAGCCCGGCGGCGAGCGTCTGCTCAGCAGTCAACATCTGCTGGAGCTGGTCCCGGACCTGGTCGAGCGCGAGATCTTCCTCTGCGGTCCCCCGGCGATGATGCGCCACGTCCGCGCCAGTCTGGTACCGCTCGGGATTCCCAATCGCCGAATCCACGTCGAGCGTTTCGCCCTGGCCGCACACATGCCATAGCGCGAGGGAGCTGGGCGCGAGCGGTTATCGCCCTGCGCAGGTCGGTTGGCTGCGATGATTGACGAATGCTTCTGCTGCGAATCGCAGGAGGAGGTAGACCGCCTGTACCGCGAAATCGTCGATGCCGGTGCCCAGACATATAAGGAACCATGGGACGCGTTCTGGGGCCAGCGGTACGCCCAGGTCAAGGACCCCGACGGGAACGTGGTCGACCTCTTCGCACCTCTGGGGTAGCAGACAGAGGCCCGGGGCCTCCTAGAGCGCCTGATGTGTTCCGGCCGGGACCTCTATGAGGAGGCCGGCGCGGCAGCTTCGCGCTCGAGCGCTCGCTTATAGGCGGGGCGCTCGAAGAGTCGAGTCAGATAGTCATCGAGCACCGGCGCAAACGGCTCCGGAAATGCAGCGCGCTGGGCGAACGAGAGGGCCGTGCTGACCAGCACATCGGCGACGCCGAAGCGACCTTCGACCAGATACTCACTTCCATCGAGGCTCTGCGCGATGGCGTTGGCCGCCCTGAAGAAACGTGCGCGTGCCTTGCCCGCGCGCTCGGGCTCGCCGTCGCGGAAGATCGCAGCCTCAATGAGTGGCGGCTCCAGCTCCGCGGGGGCGAAGATCGCCCATTGGTAGGCGAGTGCCCGCCCGTAGGTTCCCAGCCCGCCGATCAGGCCGGCGTCAGGCGACAGGTCGGCAAGATGCAGGCAGATTGCAGCCGACTCGAACACGTAGCCATCGTCGAGCTGCAGAACGGGCACCCGACCGAGCGGGTGTCGCGCCCGATGCTCCTCGCCGCTGCCCTGTTCCCAGTTCATGACGGTGAGCTCGTATGGCTCATCGAGTTCCTCAAGCAGCCACAGAACTCGCCTCGGCCGCCCCGCATGCTCTCGGTGAACGACGTGCAGCATGGCGCGCACGATATCCGGCCAGCGGCCTCGGCACGGATCGATGCAGGAGAGCCGCACCTCGTCTACCGTCACGGCTCGAGTCATGGGCGTGTTTCGAGGTGGCGCTACCGTTCATTGGCGAGGGCAAAGCGATGAAGGGGCGAAGTTCCTAATGAGGCGACCACGAGTTGCCATTAACTACGGGCAGTGGGTGCGGGGCGCTGCGCCGTTCCTAGCAGCGATCAGCGTGATCCTGTGGGGAGCGGCCGCCACTTCCTTCGCGGCCCCCAACAAACATCGCGGTAAGGCCCCGACGGTCTCCACGGGTAGGGCCACTTCCCTCACGCAGAGCGCGGCCAGGTTGGGCGGGACAGTGAATAGCCATGGTCACCCGACGACGTACCACTTCCAGTATGGGACGAGCGCGTCGTACGGTTCAACCACCCCCAGCCACTCGGTTCGATCCAGCACCACCGCCGTGAACATCTCGGCGAATCCGCGGGGCCTGCTCAACGGGACCACATATCACTATCGCGTCATCGCGAGCAACGCGTTCGGCACAACCCGCGGCTCGGACCGAACCTTCACCACGCCCGGTACGCCTCCGACGGCATCCACGGGTGGACCTGGTGCGATCACACAGAGCGCCGCGACCGTGAGCGGGCTCGTGAATACCCATGGGCACTCCACCACCTACCAGTTTCAGTATGGGTCCACCACTTCCTACGGTTCAACGACCCCCAGCCGGCCGGCTGGATCCAGCCACGCCGCCGTGAACATCTCGGCGAATCTCAGTGGCCTGACCAATGGGACCACCTATCACTACCGCGTCATCGCGAGCAACGCATTCGGCACGACCCGTGGCTCCGACCAAATCTTCACCACGCCCGGCACGCCGCCGACGGCATCCACAGGCGGGCCTGGTTCCATCACCCAGAGCGCCGCGACCATCCGCGGGCTCGTGAATGCCCATGGGCACTCGACCACCTACCAGTTCGAGTACGGGACCACCACCGCCTACGGTTCAGCAACCCCGAGCCAGTCGGCCGGATCCGGGACGACCCCCCTACACCTCTCGGCGAGACTCAGCGGCCTGACCGCCGCGACGACGTATCACTATCGCATCGTCGCGAGCAACGGCTTCGGCACGACCCGCGGCTCCGATCAAATCTTCACCACGCTGATCAGTCAGGCTCCAAACGCCGACCAGGCGCTCGCGACGTATAACGCGATGCAGAAGTACTTCTATGCCAGCAACGTCTATTCGGGCGACACGAGCGGTCTGTACGCCCCGAACTACCCCCAGAGCGGAAATACCTACTCATACCTGTGGCCTTTTTCGCGCGCGCTGGTCGGGACAATCACTCTGTCCGGAATCCCGTCCGCCCTGCTCGGTGGCGCGACGTATCAAGCGGACGTGAGCGACCGGGTGACCGGCCTCTCGCGCTACTGGGACAGCACGTCGACCGGGCCGGGGTATGACTCGTATCCCACGGCGCCCTACGGAGGCGGCGGCGAGAAGTACTACGACGACCAGGCGTGGGTCGGGCTGGCCACCGCCCAGAACTACGCGTTGAGCGGCGACAGACCTCGCTCACTGACGCGGAGAACGCGTTTAACTTCGTCTATCCGGGCGGCTGGGCAGCCAGCGCGAGTTTTGACCCGGGCGGCATCTACTGGGTCCAGCAGGGACTGGGTCTGGGCGTGACAAACCATCGACGGATGGCGGTGTCGAACGCTCCAAACGCGGAGCTGGGACTGTTACTTGGGGACTCCACCGGGAACGCCAATGACTTCACCGGAACCGCCACGTATGACGATGATGCCGGCAAGATCTACCAGTGGGCGGACCACTACCTCCTCAACGTCAGCACCAATCCCACGGATCCCTCCGCCCCGAACCCCAACTACGACGGGGCGCAGCCGGCGCTGATGTTCCCCTGGATCACGACCCAAAACACGATCGCCGACACGCTCTATCCCACGCCCCAGGGGTCGATGATCGCGGCCAGCGTGCGCGAATATCGCCTGACCGGCAACTCTGCGTACCTCTTGGAGGCGGAGGCGATAGCGAATACCGCGCTGAGCACCTTCAATGAGAGCTACTACCTGAACCAGCCAGCGGCGTTGGACGGGATCTTCTTCAGGGGCCTCCTCGTCCTCTACTCGGCGACCAGCGACACCGCTCTGCAGTCGAAGATTATCTCGACGATTCAGACGTTCGCCACCGATGCCTGGACCAATTACCGCGGCTCCACCGGCCTGTTCAGGTTCCCCGGCTCACAGGGCAGTGGCTACCAGCTGCTGGACCAGGGAGCCATGCTCCAGATCTACGCCATGCTCGCCTGGGACCCAAGCGACTACGCGAATCTGCCGTAGGCGGCCTGAAGCATTTCGCACCCCTCAGGGCGAGCCGACCCGGGGTTCTCCGGCCGATACGCCCTGACTTTGCCCTCGCCTCCGCGTTCTAGGTCCACGAGACGGCAACCGCCGCCAATCAGTTATGGAAGCCGACGGCCACAGACATAACGACCAGGGGCTCCATCGGTACGCCACCACACGCGCCATGGATCCTTCGGCGGGCGACCAGGATTTGCGTCCTGGGCTGACGGTCATCGTGCCTGCCTTCAATGAGGCTGGATCCATCGCGGACACCATTCGGTCATTGCAGTCGCAGACTCGGCCGCCGCAGGAGATCCTGGTGGTGGACGACTGCTCCACGGATGACACGGCGGCTATCGCGGCGGCAGCGGGTGCGACCGTTCTGAGACCGCCGGTCAACACCGGCTCAAAGGCTGGCGCGCAGACATTCGCCCTGCCCCACGTCAAGACGGAGCTGGCGATGGCGGTTGACGCCGACACCACCCTGGCTGACGACGCGATCGAGCTACTGCTCGAGCCGTTCTGCGATCCCGCGGTTGCTGCTGCCTCCGGCGCCGTGATCCCGCGCCATGTCACCACGATGTGGGAGAGAGGTCGCTACGTTGAGTACCTCTTCGCCTTCTCATTCTTCAAGCGGATTCAGGATCACTACGGCAAGCCGATGATCTCCTCCGGCTGTTTCTCCGCGTACCGCACCGCGGTCCTCCGGCAGGTGGGCGGCTGGTCGACACGCACGATGGCCGAGGATATGGATCTGACCTGGACGCTCTTCCAGGCCGGCTGGAAGGTCAGGTTTCTACCCGAGGCGGTCTGCTATCCGATCGAGCCGCACGACCTGAGTCTGATGCGCAAGCAGCTTCGCCGCTGGTCGCACGGCTTCGTTCAGAATGTCCTGCTCCACAGGCGTGGACTGCTCAAGCTCGGATATCTGCGGTCGATGGTCGCGATGGCCTTCTGGGACGCCGCAATTGCGTCGCTGGCCTACATCCTGGTTATCCCGCTGCTCGCGCTGCTGGTCACCCCGACGTTCCTACTCGGGTACATCATCGATGCGCCTGTCGTGCTGATCCCGGTTGCCCTGTACGCGTACCGGCGCCGAGAGCTGTCAACGGCGCTGATCAGCTTCCCCTCCTACTTCGTCTTGCGACTGCTCAACGGGGTGATGATGCTGAACGCCCTCATCCGCGAGTGCGTGCTGCGAAAGCCGCTACTCGTCTACGAGAAGGGCCACTGATGGCTGCGGGTCTCCCGGGCTTCGGCCTATCCGGAGTGTTCTTCGTCGTCTCGGCCCTACTCATGGTGCCGATCGAGGTCGTCTCGACGGTCCGGGGCCGTAGCTCGCTTGCCAGATGGGGAAGCGTCCTCAGAAGCGCAGGACTTGCCCTGGCGATTCTCGCTGGAGTCGAGCTCACCTACGCCGTGCTCCATTTTGTCGTGACGCAGCTTTCCGGCTCGGTGACCGGCGCTCACGGTGGCTTGGCACAGCCTGATGGCCGAACCGTGAACGTGGTCCACACGATTCCGGTGCTTCCCATCCTCGGAACACTCGGACTGGTCGCGATCGTGACCGCCTGCGGGAAAGCGGCCGAGATGCTGTCTGACCTGCGTCGACAGTCAATCCATCCAGGCGCCGACTCAGCGACGCCGGGTGCGAGCCACGGTCACTCCGCAAGCGACGGCCCGCCACGGGCACACAGGGACGCGGTCGATGTGCCGTCCCAGCGCGATCACAGTCAGCCACCCGGCGTCGAGCACGAGCGGTTCCCCCTCGAGCTCCAACACGCTCTCGGGCTCGCCGCCGGAAGAACTCGCTGACCCCAGCCCGCCGTGGGTGGGGAGGCCTGCTGGGATGGGGGAGCGGCGTCCCCTCCGCGATTCTTGATGACTGAGCGTGTTTGTATGGGGTGGGACCGGCTTACGGAACCAGGAGGTGTGTGCTGGAAATGGCCAAGCGCCGCAACGCAATGAGGCAAACGATCATGGCCCTCGTCGTGGCCGCGGGATTGGCCGTGGTGCCGGCAGCATCGGGGCATCCCTACAACATGCCTCTCGGCCAAGGCAAGAGGGCTATCCGTCATGCCGTGCGCCGCATCGCCGAGAACACAAACGGGGTCAGGTCGTGGAGCGTCTCCGCGTGCCGTCCTGTTCGGCACTCTCACGTCAGCTGTATGGGCAGGTGGCAATTCCCCGGCGGAAGCGCTTGCACCCGAACGATGATCGCCCACTACCCGAACAGCTCTTCGGAGATCAAGGTCTACGGGAAAGCCTGGCACTGTCCCCGCTGACCTGTTCGCGGTCCCGGCTAGGTAGGGGGCTTCCCACGCCCCCGGCAGGATTCGAACCTGGCGTCAGAGCATGCTCTGTTCGGACCATCCGGCAAACGGGGTCAGGCAGCGCGAGATCTGGAACCTGTCCAGGTGGCTGGACGAGTTTCCGAACCGAAGCACGTCGTCGCATTTCTGGCCGGCGAAGTGTCCGATCAACGTGGATGAGAAGTCACCGGGATGGGGGTTGGGAGAGTCGTAATGCCAGGGGGCCGTCCCTCCATATGAGATCTGCCAGCTGTCGTGGTAGACGCGGGCGATATCGCAGCGGCCATCGCCGTTGAAATCGCCGAACTGGAGCTCACCGAGGTTCGCCGAGAGCTTGCTGTTCAGGCGCTGCCAGCCGCTGGCGCCGCCGTAGGAGACTGACCACTGACCGTTGGCCAGGCTGAACACGTCGGTCTTGCCATCGCCGTTGAAGTCACAGAACCGCAGATGGTCCACCTTGTAGCTCGATGAACCGAGAGCGATCCATGAGCTGGCGCCGCCGCTTGAGTAGTACCAATGCGAGCCATTGGCGCGGAAGATGTCCGCGCTGCCGTCGCCGTTGAAGTCACCGATGCGATAGCCCTGCATCGGTATGTTCGAACCGGCGGGCAGTTGCTTGAACGGGGTGGTGGCTCCGTAGGAGACGTACCAGTTATCGCCTTTCTGGGTGAACGCGTCGGTCTTGCCGTCGCCGTTGAAGTCGCCGAACAGGAGCTGGCCCAGCCGGTAGCGGGAGGTGTTGAGGTAGCGCCACGCGCCGCTCCCGCACGGCGAGTAAACCCACACCGCTCCTGTGGCCAGGAAGGCATCACTGCAGCCGTCGCCGTCGAAGTCCCCCAGCGCAAGGTCTCCCGACGTGTTGACGCTGTAGTCGTTGTCCCGGATGACGAGTTTGCCGTGGTTCTCCAGCGAGTCTTGATCCTGATCCGGATCGGAGACGTTGACCGCGTCCCCGTCGGACGCCTCGGTCACGTTGCCCGCGAAGATCGCCTTATCGGTCGGCGTGCCGCGGAGGTCGAACGCAGCGCGGTGATCGAACGCGTGCCCCAGGTGAATATGGAATCGCTGATCGCCCCGGATCGCGTTATCGCGGATCTCGATGTACGTCCCCCCGGTCCCTCCGACGTGCCCGCTGCCCGCACCGCCCGCGGTTCCGTGCATATCGAAATGACCGCCGTAGGTGAGGCTGCCCTTGCCGCTGTCACCCCGGCACTCGACGCCGTCGGTGAGTATCAGGTTGGAGGACGCGATGTAGCCCGTACCGGCCGAGCCATCCCCGGCGACGTCGTGCTTGTTGTAGTCGAACACGTTGCGGTCGATCAGCGCGAACGCGCTGTCTCCGCCGACGACGACGCCGTACCCGTCGCTGCATCCGACGTTGTTATGGATGAAGTTATTGGTGATGTGGACCCGCTGAGCGAGCGAGGTGATGAGGCCATCCTCTGCCGAGTGTCTCGGCGGATCTGGCTCGTTGACTGCGCCACGGGGTGGCGGCCAATTCGCGTAGGGGACGTTGTGAACGTTGACCCCGGCACCGGGCCACCCACCGATGTCGTCGTTGTCGATCAGGACGTCGGGCTCAGAGACGTTGAGCCCGTTTGTGGTCCCGTACTTGTCCCCGATCGTGTAGTCCTCGTCGCCTCCCCTGCCGAAGCTGTAGCCATGGAGCCGGAGCCCGGCGACTCGGTCACCTGACCGGAGCGCCAGCATCGCGGTCGGAGACCCCAGGTTCTGGGACATGTAGAGGAGGCCTCCGGCATGCCGCGCCGAACGATCGCTCTCCAGCGTGACGCCGTCGGGGATATGGAGCACAGCATCCTCCGGATGGCCGTATGTGTTGAGGGCGTCAAAGCCGACGAACTGGTCGTGGTGCAGCACGAGCTGTGCCAGATCGATCCGGGCTGCGTCGTCGACGTGAATGTGCCGGCAGCCGGATCCGAGAGCGTCGACCAAGTCCTGGGCGCTGAGCACGTCAGCGCAGGCGGACTCCACCAGGAGGTCCAGGGTGAGGGCGCGTGGCGACGTGCCGGCGCTTGGCGACGACGGCGTCCCAGTGACCATGATCGCGCCAGCAAACGGCCGCGCGGTTCGATCCGCGCTGAGCGTCAGCGTGCTCGCGGTGTCGGTGGGATTCGGGGCGAGCTGAGCATGGACCCCATCAGGCAGCGCCCCGACGGTCAGCTGAATCTGGCCGCTGGAGCCGCTGATGCGTCCGATCGAGATCACATCGCTGGCGCTCCGAGCGTGCTGCAACGTCAGGCTCGCGGACTGCGGCGTGAGCGTGAAGTCGGGAGCCGCAGCAGGCGACGAGTCAAAGCTCAGATCGTCGATTGCGATCTCCTTATTTGTGTCGTTGGTGCTCGCCTGGACCTCGAAACCGACGATCTGCGCAGACGACACGGCCACCGAAAGCTGAACGAACGGCTGGCCCTCCCGCACCTGAGCTGTCGCCGGTGTACCCACCGGCGTGCCGTTCGCGTCGTAGGCGGTGAGCGTGATTTCCGCGCAGCCAGCAGTTGAGCTTCTGGCAGCACAAAATGTCACCGCACCCCCCACATACCCCACATACACCGAGATGTGTGCGTGCGGCACGCCAAACGAGCCCGTCGTCTCCGGCACGAAACCCAACCCCTCGTTACAGCTCGAGCAGTCAATCCGCGCAACCTGCGACCCGGAGGCCGCCTGGCCCGGGGCACCGTCGATAACCGGCCGCTCCATGCTATCCCCAGCCCCGCCCGGCAGCGGCCCAAATACCACCCCATGACCCGACCCCCCAGCATTGGCGTACTGGCTCATGACCACGGTGCCCGCCGCGAGACCATCGAAGTTGACCGTGGTGTCCGCCACCGCCGAACCCGGCAATGCAAAAGCCAAGCCGCCTACGAGACTCAGCGCCCCGGTGGCGTTCCTACCAAGCCGGAGATAGCGCAACACGCCGCCCACATGCCCCATGTGAGCCCATCCTCGCACGTCGTGCGCTTTCGGGCAAGCCAGCGCCCGCGATCCACCCTGAGTCGCTTCCGGCAGCCACCACCACACACCCAAGCCAAGCCAAGCCAAGCCACCCTCACCACACCAATCACCCCTGCCGCCCGTCACTATGCAGGCTGAGGGCTGGCCTCGATCTCGGGCCTAACCCCCGACGGCTCGACGCGGAGCAGTCGTGCCGGTCGACGCGGGAGCCACCAGTTCCAGCGGCCCAGGAGGGCGACCAGCGCGGGCGCCAGGATCCCGCGGATGACCGTTGCGTCCAGCAGGATGCCGCCGCCCAGGGCGGTCGCGAACATCTTGGCCTCGGTCCCGGGGCCGGCGCTCATTGCGACGAAGGCCAGCCCGAGGATCAGAGCCGCGCTGGTCACCAGGCGCCCCGTGCGGCCGATCCCCTCGACGACGGCCTCCTGTGTCGAGCCGGTCCGGTCGTAGGCCTCGCGCATGCGGCTGATGATGAAGACCTGGTAGTCCATCGAGATGCCGAACAGGAAGGCGAAGACGACGATCGGCATCTCGACGTTGATCGAACCGGTTGCTCCGATTCCCCAGATAACGTGCGATCCCCAGCCGTGCTGCCAGACGAGGACCATCAGTCCCCACGCGGCTCCGACCGAGAGCAGGTTGAGCAGGACAGCCTTGAGCGGCAGGATCAGCGATCGGAAGGCCCGCGCCAGCAGCAGGAAAGTCAGAATGCTGATGAGCGCGAGCACGAGCGGGAAGTTGCCGTAGACCGAATCGAGGAAGTCGGCACTCTGCGCGGCCGCACCCCCGGTTACGACATCCGCCGGCAGGTCACGGGTCGCGGCCCGGATCCGGTCAAGCGTCGCGCGGCCCGCGCGCGAGTTGCCGTCTGCCGTCGGGATGGCGGTGACGAGTGCAGTTCCGTCACGACGCCAGTCGGCCGGGGCGACTACACCTTGCACGCCGTCGACCTTGGCCAGGGCGTGCGCGACGACCTCGGGGTCCCCTGAGCGGACCAGCAAGTCGAACGGTGAGAGCGGCCCGGTGCCGATGCCCGAAGCCATCAGCTGATTGAGCCCCGCTCGCGCCGCGCCCGACTGCGCCAGCGAGTCGGCACGCGGGTTGCCGAGCTGGATCGAGGAGGCGGCAACCAGGAGCGCGCCCAGGACGGCCATCGACGTCACGGCCGCCACTCCGCGGTGGCGCACGATGACGCGAGCCCAGGCCGACCACCCGCGGCTGATGTGATCCTCGCGACCGGTGTGACGGCGGTCGAGGCGCGGGCCGATCGTGGCCAACACGACGGGCAGCAAGGTCACCGCCACCGCGACGCTGACCAGCGGTATCAGCATGCCCGCGATACCCAGGCTGCGGAGGAAGGGAACGGGCAGGATGACCAGCGCCAGGAGGGAGATGCCAACCGTGGAGCCGCTGAAGACGACGGCTCTGCCTGCGTGTTGCATGGCCTTGACGACAGCTACCTCGTTGGTTGTTTCGGAGCGCAGACGCTCCTCGCGCCAGCGCACGACGACGAGCAGCGCGTAGTCGATGGCGATCGCCAGGCCGATCAGCGCGGCGAGGAACTTCACGATCACCGACACGTCAGTCGTGGTCGCCAGCGGCCAGATCAGCAGGAACGTTGTTGGGATGGCGACCATGGCCATCAGCAGTGGGACGATCGCCATCCATGACGCGAAAACGAAGGCCAGCACAAGCAGGGCGCCGCCACCGGCAATCAAGGCCTCGATGGCCAGGCTCGCGCCGCCGCCCTGGTTACCGTCAGCGGCAGCGGCGCGCAGAGCATCCAGACCGGTGACCCGGACACGCGCTCCGCCGACATCGACACCGGCCAACGCGGCCTGGGCCTTACGGGCCTCGCCCTGCCCCGGGTTGACTCCCCCGGACGCCGGGATCGAAACGAGCGCGAAGGTGGTGCGGCCGTTCTTCGAGACGAAGGCCCGGTCATGGGTCGACGCGTAGGAGGCCAGTCGCGCGTGGGGTAGCGCTGTCTTGACCTTGGCGAGAGCGGCTGTGAGCTCGCGGCCAACGCCAGGGGAATCAACCGTGCTGCCCTTCGGGAGCGTCACAACGGCCACGAGGGGAGCGACGTCACCACCATTGCCATAGATCTCCGCGATTCGGCTGTTGGCGCTGAAGGCCTCGCTACCAGGGATGTTGAACGAGGTCGAGAGCGCATCGCTGGTGGGCTTGATCGCCGCGAACCCGCCGATCGCCAGGACGAGCCAGAGCCCCACGACCAGCTTCTTGTGAGTCAGAACCCACCGCGTGAGGGTGGTCATCAAGTTGCGCTTGGACATCCGGTCCATCCTTTCGTTGATGCTGCGGGACTTACGATGTAAGTTGCTTCGCGCTAGTATTACACTTACGCCGTAAGTAAGTCAAGGCCGCCGCTTCGCGATTTACGCTGGCGGTGCCCGGAACAGGCGACGAGATGGCCGTAAAGACCCAAGAAACCCCGCCGAAACGGACGCCGCTCAGTCGAGAGCGGGTCCTGCGCGCCGCGATTGCCCTGGCCGACGAGCGCGGCGCCGAAGAACTGACAATGCGCAAGCTCGCCAAAGAGCTCGGGGTCGAAGCGATGTCGCTCTACAACCACGTCGCTAACAAGACCGACCTCCTAGACGGGATGGTCGACATCGTCTTCAGCGAGATCGACCCGCCCGCGGCCGGCGGAGACTGGAAGGCCGAGCTGCGCAAGCGCGCGGCCTCGACCCGCGCGGCCCTCAACCGGCATCACTGGGCGATCGGCGAGATGGAGGGCCGGACCACCCACGGGCCCAACAACCTCCACCTCCACAACGCCGTCCTGGGCTGCCTGCGTGCCGCCGGCTTCTCGATCGAGATGACCGTCCGCGCCATGTCGGTCCAGGACGCCTACATATACGGCTTCGCCCTCCAGCAGAGCGACATGACCCCAGAGACACCGGAGGACTTCGCCGCCGAGGCCCAGCGACAGATGGTCGACTACGCAGAGGCGCTCTCCGACTACCCCCATCTCATCGAGGTCGTCGGCGGCTACGTCGCCCAGGCCGGCTACGACTACGACAGAGAATTCCTCTTCGGGCTCGACGTGATCCTCGACCGCCTAGAGCAGCTCCTCAGCCAAAGCTGAGCACGCAGCGTCAAACCGCCTGGACCTCCGCCGGCCGCCCGTGGAGGTCGTGTGGCTCCTGCAACCGACGATCGCGCATCGGCTAGCGAGACGCGGTGTCCGCGCATAGGAGGCAGTCGGCTTGATGCCCGAGATGCCCGGCACGGAATCAGAGCAGGGCTCGCGCTCATCCGATCCGGGTTTGAGAGCGGCAGTCTCGCCGTCGCCGGACTGCTCCCTTCGGCGATAGGGGAAGCGGGGGCGTGGCGTTCAACTCGTGGCGGCACAGCCCGCAGGGACAGTGGTCAGTGTGCTGACATTTTGCTTATTCCTGGGGTGGTCCCCTGGGGCGCAGGGCTGGGCGAGGGCATGTAATCCGTTTTGGGGTCTCCCTCTTTGGGGACGCGGGCGCCTCTTAATCGAGCAAGAAAGGATGGGCCATGAAGCGAGGCTTTCTCGTGCTGCTTGCTGTGGGCGTCTGCGCGTTTTGCGCTGCTCCCGCGATGGCGAGCACTTCTGCGCCGCCGACCAGTTGTGCCGACGTCGCTGCCGCTAATCCGGCGGTGAGCGACGGGAACTACACGATCTATCCCAACGGTCAGACGTTCACTGTGTACTGCGCCGACATGTCGGCGACTCCGAAGGAGTATCTGACCCTGCAGAACACCAACAACGCCAACTTCTCAACCGATGTCGACTCATCGGATGAGAGCGTCGTGACGAAGTTCACCCGGGTGCGGCTTGACCCGGCGACGCTGCGGGTTGACATCACCGACAGCCGGTTCTCCACGACATCGGGCTACGTCAACTACAACGCCCACTATGGCCCGGAGGAGTATGCCGTGGCCTCTGGTTGCCTGGGGCCAGCTGCAAGCTCCAACGTAGATCTGACCGGCACCCCGTTCTACGTCAACGATTCATTTGACGCGCAGGGCTGGTATCCGTGGGGTGGAGCGAACTTCAGCTCGAACAACCAGGTCGTGGATATCTACGGCACCGGCAGCTGCGGCGACGAAGAGCCGTCGGGGCATAGCTACCTGCAGCTCGGCTACACCGGCACCACCTACAGCGCCGCTCCGGTGATCACCGCGACCGTCGCCGGAACGATGGGTGCTAACGGCTGGTACACCTCGCCCGTGACGGTCACGTGGTCGAGCGACCAGCCAGGCATCGAGTCGGACGGCTGCGGACAGCAGACGTTGACCACCGCAACGACCGGCACTACATTGACGTGCAGCATGAGCGGGCCGGGTGGGGTCTCGAGTCAGAGCGTCACGATCAAGCTCGACACACCGTCAGGTCTGAAGTCGTTGGTTGGGCAGTTCTCCTCTGATCCCAGCGTGAGCGACGGTCTGGGTTCAAAGATCGACGCCATCGCTCAGGCGCCGAACGGCAACTCGAAGGCCGGAAGCGTTCGGGCGTTCATCAACCAGGTCCATGCCCAAACGGGCAAGGCTCTCACGGCTGATCAGGCGTCGACGCTGATCGCGCTGGTCCAAGAGCTGTAGCGCGCCAACGACAGACCGCCGGCTTCGTGAGGGCGGGCTTTGGCCCGCCCTCACGCTCGGCCCTCCGCAACTCGGCCGCCAGGCTGGGTGACAATACGCCCCAGAGAGCTGCACCAGAACACGAGCCATCTGACGCCACCGCGCGCGAATGGGCACGACTCGCGTATCACCGGCAGACGCTCATCTGGCCAGCTCACTCACTTACCCCTTGATCGATTTGGAGCAGCAGGCGAGAGCTGGTCAGGGTCGGCGTAAGCTGAGGTCATGGCGGACCATAAGGCTAGGTGGCTTCGGTTCTTCATGCGGGCCGTGGCCGGAGCCTGTTTTGCGCTCGGGCTCAGCGCCATTGGCGTGTTCACCGTGCCGTTGGGGGTCTTGCTGGTGGTGTTGCTGGCGAGGAGGCAAGGCAGCAGCGGCCGCGAGCTACTTGGGCTGCTCGAAGGAGCTGGTGTCGTCATCGCCCTGTTTGGAGCTCTGAACTTGGACTACCGGTCGTGCACCTCTGCACCGGTGTTCACGCATGCAGTCCGAGGCGGCGGCTCGTGCGGCGGGGTCGACGGCCCACCATGGTTGGCCGCCGGAGTCGCGCTAATGCTCCTGACTGCCGTCGCCTATTGGTGGCTGAGCTCCCCACGACGTAGCCCACCATCCGAAGAGCTTTCTTCGAGCCTTCCCGGTTGATCGAGGGGCAGTTGTCGTCGGCGGCTAGACCGTTCCCGGCCCGATGCCGTGAGCCGAGAAGAAGATGAACCACACGGCCATCGTGACCACTGCCGCGAGGACTGCAGCGACCGCCAGCATCTCGATGACCGTCAGATGACGGTCACGGTTGGAGCGGCGAGGAATGTTCTCTTCCGTGCTCCGCAGCCACGGGTGCGTCGAATGACGAGCAGAATCCGACATCACTAACTGATGTTGCCCCGATCGCCGCGCCGTAACACCAAAAGCCCCTCGCCGCTCGCTTGATCGACACCCGGTAGAGCGCGTGAGGCCAACGATGACCGGGTAAGCCCTATCCATGGCGAAGCTGATCGCCGTGGCCAAGCGGCTCCTTGCTGGCAGACGCCAACCGTCGGCACTCCCACGCAAACGGCGCCGCCGAGATCCCCAATTCGTCGGCCGCTCGAGCATCAAGGAGATTGAACAGGCACCACCCGAACGGGTCGGCGAACTCGTGGGCCACGCTCCAGAGCGAGTCAACACCTGACGCCGCTCGGGCTGCCGGAAAGATCGACGATGAGGAGCGATGGATGTGGTCCTGGCTAATGGGTTGGCTTGGCTCGTGGGTGGGCGGGCTGCGTCGTGCGGTTGGCTTCCGACGTTCTGTCCTTACCGTCGCCGCGATCTTTGGCTCTACGGGCCGACCGCCACCCCTCCCGGGCGGTTCTGCTTCGTGACGATCGTCGTGGCTCCGGTGCCGTCCAGGTTCGCCTCAACGATAGTGTCGGCAAAGGTCCAGTAGAGGTGGCCACCGCCGGCCGCCAGTCCGCGTAGCTGGCCGTAGCCCTCTGTCGCGATCGTCTTGGCACCGGTGCCGTTCAGGTTTGCCTCGACGATCGTGTCGTTGCCTGCGCCGTGCCCGTAGGCACTGGTCGCCCAGTACAGGTGCCCGCCGGCGACCGCCACCCCAACCGGGAAGAATTTCTTGCCTTTGGCGATCGTCCTGGCGTTAGCGCCGTTCAGGCTTGCCTCGACGATCTTGGTGCCGGTGTCGGCCCAGTAGAGGTGTCCGCCGCCGACCGCCACCGCGACCGGGAATGGCGTAATGGCGATCGTCTTGGCGTTCGTCCCGTCGAGGTTCGCCTCAACGATCTTGTCCTTGGGATTGCCGCCGTTGCCGTAGTCGGCCCAGTACAGGTGCCCGCCGCCGACCGCCACCCCATACGGGGTGTTGCCGGTCGCGATCGTCATGGCGTTCGTCCCGTCGAGGTTGGACTCAACGATCGTGTTGCTGGCCCCCAGGTTGGTCCAGTAGAGGTTGGTGCCATCGACCGCCACCCCGGTCGGGTAGGTCTGGCCGGTGGCGATCGTCGCGACGCCGGTGCCGTCAAGGCTCGCCTTGCGGACCTTGCCGCCCAGGATGATCGTCCAATAAAGATGCGCAGCGGCCGGTGCGGACGGCGCTGGACGCGCCCCGGCGCCACCCCCGCAGGCAAGCGCCACCGCGCCCACCACCAAACCAAGCCGCACCACCCGCACGCGCACCACCAGCCCACAAAACCGACGAGCCCCGCTGAAGATCATCCCATCACCTCCGTGAATGCCGGCGCCCGACCGGCGCAATAGCACCGCGAATATACCGCCGTCGCAAAGATCGAGAAGCAGAAGCGGCTTGGTCAGCGGATGTACTCGCAGGCCCAGCCGGATTGACCCGGCCGGCATCTGACCCGCTGTACAGCTGCAGAGTGTCCATGCGCCACCCGATTTGCGATACCGAGCGCCTGCGCCCGGGTCGGCCTGCTGGTGGTAGCGATCACTGAGTAATTCATCTGCGCCAACCCTGAGACGGGGGCCAGCGTTACATCGGCCACCAGGACGGTCAATTGGCCGCGCTGGCTGCCGCTCGTGACCTTCGCGTTGCACACGAAGTCGCCATAC
This sequence comes from Solirubrobacteraceae bacterium, assembly GCA_036490975.1. GTDB lineage: Bacteria > Actinomycetota > Thermoleophilia > Solirubrobacterales > Solirubrobacteraceae > Palsa-465. The sequence continues at coordinate 43,581 of DASXCS010000013.1, read as the reverse complement.
AGGAAGCTCCGGACACGGTTTGCCGCGCGGTACCTGCCGCGAGAAATACTCGGCAGGCAGCCTCGACCTGGATGAACCGCCGCAAGCGACAAGCATGACCGCGATGAGAGCGGCGACAGCAGCGGTGACGGAATTTCGCATCGACTTCTCCGGCGGCCCGGAGCTCCAGGGCCCCAGATCAGTGGGGACCACCTGCGAGCTTCCCAGTTGATCGGAACTGAGCTGCCGGGCGCTCGAGCGGGTATTGGAGTTGGCGGCGCGGACGGAGCTGAGCACATGTGTGGATTTGCCGGTTCTGGGTGGCGAGGACTGAGTGGGTCTGTCGGCTTCACCGGGTCGTTGGGCGCCTGTTGGCGGGCTGCCTTCAAGCGTCCAGTCTGGCTGTGAGGCACTGACGAACAGAGAGATCGTTTGTGGCCTCGGGAACTAATCGCTGCTGTCATGACAATAGGGATTGATGGGCTATCCAGGCTCGAGTTCGGCGGACAGTTCGGACGCTGCTTTGATCGAGGGCTCGTGGTCAGAACCTGGGGTGTTCGGCGCGATTTTCGATCGCCACTTTGATGCGGTGCGCGGGTATTTGGCGCGGCGGGTCGGGCCCGGGCGTGCCGATGATCTGGCCTCGTCGACGTTCGTAGTGGCGTTTGAGCGGCGGCGCCGGTTTCGGCGGGAGGCGACGACGGCGCGGCCGTGGCTGCTGGGAATCGCCACGAACCTGTTGCGAAACGAGCGCCGAGCTGAGCAACGTGCGCTGGAGCTGGTGGGGCGGCTGGGCTCGGGAGAGCCGGTCTCGGCCCCGGACGATGTGGCCGAGTTCTCGCGCGTCGGCGAGGTGCTGGCCACGCTCGATCCCGACCAGCGCGACGTGTTGTTGCTGTACGCGTGGGAGGAGCTCTCCTATGAGGAGATCGCGACGGCGCTCGGCGTGCCGGTGGGGACGGTCCGGTCGCGGCTCTCGCGCGGACGGACGGCATTGCGATCACTGTTGGGCGAGCGGGCTGACCTGGACTCACCGAGACGGGAGATGAACGGATGATCGATGAGCTCGAACTTCTAAAGCGCCTTCGACCCGAGGTCAGCCCGCCCACTTCCCGGGCCCGCCTAGCCGCTAGGCGAGCGCTCTATCAGACGATCGCTGCGCGCTCCGGCGGCCGACACCGCCTTCCGCGACCGTCGCCCCGACTGGGGTGGCTGGTCCCGGCGCTCGGCGGCCTCGCGGCCCTGCTCATTGTGGTCGGGGTCGCCGCCGTGGTCCTAAGCGTCCACAGCCGTGAGCCTACCGTTGGCTCCTCCCGGGGCGGGGCGCAGCTGGTATTCCGAGCCACGCCCACCCCCCAGGTGCCACACGTCGGACCGGCGGCGATGAGCAGCGTGGTCCAGCTCGTGCGCCAGCACCTACAAGCCGTGTTGCCCGGCACGAGGGTCTCGAGCTCAGGCGACGAGCTATTCGTGCGCGTCGGCAAGCGGCACGCGAGCCTTCGCCAGGTGGCCAAGTTGGTGCTGTTTGACCGCGCGTGGCTTCGGTTCTATGACTGGGAGGCCAATGCGCTCACGCCCACCGGCCACACCGTGGCTCAGCGTCTTGACAGACACGACCCACAAGCCCTCCGGATCAGCCAGGGCGCTGGCGCTCCCGGCGCGGGCAGCATGGCGCTATACCAGGCAGCTGAGCTTGCGGCCAAGCAGCCTCGGTGGCCTAGCAGGAGCAACTCGCGCTCTGGGCCCGAGTACTTCATGTTCGCCGCCCCGCACAGCGCCGCCTGTGCTACCGCCGCTCGCTACTACCACGTCGCCCCGATTCCCGGGCAGCCGTGCTACCTCGCCGGCCCCCAGGACACGATCGGCGAGCTCGACCTGGTGCTGCCTGCTGGCGTCAGCAATCGAGCCAAAGGAGTGCGCCGAGTCGCAGTCCGACAGGGCTGGGTCGTCCTCCAAGCCGCGGCGCCCAGATTCGGCAACACACCCGCCTGGAGCGACCCAGCCGCGCAGTACTACGTGCTCAGGGACAACGCCGCGCTGTTCCCCGACGACATCACCAACCCACGGCCCTCGACGGACGCCGCCGGCCAGCCGGACATCCAGTTCGACTTCACCACACCCGGTGCGCAGGCCTTCCAAAACGTCACCGCCGCGATCGCCAAGCGCGGGGAGCTGGACAGCGGCCCCGGGAAGAAACTCTTCCAGCACTTCGCGGTCGCCCTGGGCACGCAACTCATCACCGTCCCATTCATCGACTACACGGCCAACCCGGACGGGATCCCCACGAACAACGGAGCGATCATCCAAGGCGGATTCACTCGTAACACCGCGCAACAACTAGCCACCCAACTGCGACTCGGCTCAGTGAACCTCAAGCTCGTCTCGATCAACAACCGACCGAACCGACGGCCTCTGGCAAATCTGGCCTTTCAGCATCCATAGCTCGCTTCCGTTGTCCTCGACGTGCAACAGTGATCGATCTGCCCAGTGCGCCTCGCAAGCAATCGGCCGCGTCCGTGGCGATCACACACACGCCGGGTCTCGGAGCGGGTGAGGCTCCCTGGTCACGACTTAAGGCGCCGGGTTAGGCGGTCGCTGAGCACAACCTCATGCGGGAGTGCTTTGAGGTCGACGCCCTCGGTCCTGATGCCCGCGATCGCGAGCTTTCGTTCCAGCGTCGCCCAATGATTCGCCTCCGCCTCCGCTCGCGTCTGGCCAGCTGCGGGCTCGTCCGGACCAACCACGATTCTGGCCATTCGGTCCACTTCCTCGATGGCCGTGACGTCACCCGTCTGACTGCTGCTCCAGCCGCGGTCATCGAGCAACACAACGTGGCGACCGTCGAAAAGCACCGCTTCATGGCGCGCTGAGACCGAGCAGCCTCGGGGATCTCGGTCATCGACATCAGCAAACGTCAGCCATCCGCGCACGGTTCCCATGCCTGCCATCTTGTCAGTGCCAATCCGGCGTCGAGCCAACGCTGCGCTTGGATCGAGATCGAGCAGCGACCTTTGTAGCGGTCACTACCGAAGGCGGGATTCTGCGCGTGTAGGCGAGATCCGATGATCGACGGTGGGCGGCTGTCTTTGGAGAGACGCTCGACTGCCCTGGCGTGAGTGTGCAGTGTCCGGGGCAGGGCGAGAGTATGCGCAAGGTCTTTGGTTCAGTGGGGGTGATGCTTGGGGTCATGGGATGGGCCTGCGTTCCGCTACCGGGCAAGATCACCGCCCCGGTGGCCGCCGCTCGGAGAGCAAAGTATGCGATGACGCCCTGAAGTTGACGAACCCGAGCCGGCGTGAAACAGCAGCAGTTGTGGTCTCAGCTGAATCCGCCGGTGGGACGAGCGCCACATGGCTGACGGCGCCGATCGTGGCGAGAGCTGCTGGGAGCGTCAGCTTTCGCCGAGGATCTTGGCCTTCTCGGCCGCGAACTCCTCGTCGCTGAGAACGCCTCGCTCCTTCAGGTCAGCAAGCTTCGTGAGACGGTCCTCTGGATCCGGGGCGGACCGTCCCGGCGAGCCCGACGAGAGGTCGAGGACCGACGCCGGGTTCTCAGCAGCCGTCTGAAGCAGCTGTGCCTTCAGGTCCCCGAGGTCCCCCAGGCCCGCGAGCGCCTGGACTGCCGGCCCGCCGCCAGTCCCCGAGTCAGGCTCGCCGAGGCGCGCGAACTGCGCGTCGAGCTGAGCGTTTCCGGCGGCGTCTGCCCGCGCGTGCCGCTCTGCAAGAGCGGGCACGTCAAGCTCTACCTTCGAGTGATCCGACGGGTCGTAGCGGACCGGAACGATGCTGCCTTGGTAGAGCTGGCCGACGTCATGCCAGTCCAACCACTTCTTGAGCTCGGTCGTCGAGCCGTCAGGGAACTTAACCCGGATCGTGACCCGGTAATTGATGCCCTCGGTCGTGTCCGACCGGTGCTCGACGAGCCCCTCGGTCTGCGCGCCCTGGCTGTACAGCTTTGCCCTCTTCTTATTTCCAAACACTGGTCACACACCCCCAGCCGTAGATGTCGGGGAAATCGTACACGCGGCTTAGATCGCCGTCCCGGTTTGCGCGTCGCACCAGCCGTGCCCAGGCACTTCCGAACGGTCAGTCGAGCCAACGTCGCTGCCGCTCATTGATCAAGGGGACAGCGAAGCGAGCCAGGGGGTCTGGGACAATGGTGTGGCGTGAGGGGGAGATTTGCCATAGCTGTGGGTGCCGTGCTGGCGGTCGGGTCCAGGGGTGCTGTTGCGATCGCGTCGGACACCTCTGGCAGTACCGAAACGGTTCTCTCCAGCCTTAGGGGGGACATGGGCGAGCAGCTGGTCGTCAAGATGAACGGCCACAAGCTGAGTCTCTACATCTCCATCAGCGACCACGGGAAGAGCACCTGCTATGGCCGCTGCGCCAAGATGTGGCCGCCGTTGATCGACCGGGGCCTCATCGTCGTAGCCAATCGATCGTGTCACCGTGGCCCGTGCTACATCCACCAGGAACACCTCGGGACCGTCAAGCGCAAGGGCGGCTCGCTCCAGGTCACGTACCACGGCCGACCGCTGTACCGCTACCGCAGGGACACGGAGACCGGGCAGGTCCAGGGCCAGGGCAAGAACTACAACTGGGCTGCGATCACGCCCGAGGGCGCCTTCTACTGCAAAGGGCTCGGTATTTGCAGTTACTAGCCTGCTCGGCCTCGGGCAAGGGTTTCCGTCTCTGCCTCTCAAATCGCTAGTCGTAGCGCTGTTGGTGGTCGATCAGAGCGGAAGGCCGGGACTCGCGCTATCCGTACTCATCAACCCATAGGTCCGCGTCGATATCGGCGAAGAACGATACCTTCGCGCTGAGCTCCCGGGAGCCCGAGCCGCTCAACGACTCAGACTCAATCCATTCATTCGTGGGGCCATACGCAGTTTCCGCGACGGCCGCTGACCCTCGCAGCCAAATCACTCCGCCATAAGCGGTCGGCCCCGCGGTGATTTGCCGCAGGCCGTGACCATTCGCCCCGACCACGAACACCTGAGGCCGCGCCGGGACGGGCAGGCGGGTCGACCCACTCGCAATCTCGCCGCTGAGGAACGCCAGGACCACCACCACGGCAGCGACAACACCCACCTTCGCCACTACCACTCCGAAATCCGACCAGCCCACAGCGCACGATTATGCCAACAGTCTGACGGTCTCAGAAACCTCGAATCACGAGGCGTCGTCCGCTGTCGCAAGGGGCTAACAGCGGCGCTGTCGCTGCTCGAACAGTCGAGCTCCGCTATCGCTTCGGGCGGCGACCTCAAGGGGCCAGTGCACCACCCCGGATGTTTGAAGGCTCTCACGGGGAGCAGGGTGTTGCTAGGTAACGACCCGGTTTCCCAGCCAGTTCACCACGCCCCCGGCAGGATTCGAACCTGCGACCATCGGATTAGAAGTCCGGTGCTCTGTCCTCTGAGCTACGGGGGCTCGGTGGGGGACTGTAGTCCCCGCCGGGCGGGTAGTTCGCTGGGGTGAACGCGGTTGGCCAACGGAAGGCCGGACGGAGTGACGAGTCGCTGGCGGGCCGAGCCCGGCGCGAAACCGAGGACGCAGCGGATTCGCGGGCGTTCAGATGGTTGGTGCGCGCCGGCTTCGTGGCCAGGGGCGTTAGCTACGCGGTCGTCGGCGCCCTGGCCCTCGCGCTGGCGGCCGGGGCGGGGACGGGCGGCACACCGGCCAACCAGCAGGGCGCGCTGGCCCTGCTGGACCAGGGCTGGCTCGGCGAGCTGGCTCTGATCGTCCTCGCGGCGGGCCTGCTGGCGTATGCGCTGTGGAAGCTGATCCAGGGGATCTTTGGTCACGGGCCCGAGGGCGGTGGCAGTGCCGGCGTGATCGACCGCGTGGGCAGCGTCGCGGGCGGGATCGCGTACATCATTTTCTTCGCGCTGGCCATCCGAACCCTCATCAAGGGCGTCGGAGGCTCCTCAGGTGGTCCGAAGCACGAGGCCGCCGGCGTGCTCGGCTGGCCCGGCGGCCCGGTCCTGGTCGGGATCGGTGGTGCAGTCCTGATCGGTGTGAGCGCGTACCAGAGCTACGATGCGGTGACGGGCGGCTTCGCCGAGCAGGCCAAGACGGGGCGCATGGGCAAGGAGCAACGTCGCGTCCACCTGCTGCTGGGTCGCGTCGGACTGACCGCCCGCGCGCTCGTGTTCGCACTGATCGGCTACTTCCTGGTGAAAACCGCCATCGACTACAACTCGAAGAGTGCGGTCGGAGTCGACGGCGCACTGGCGCGTCTGCATCACCAGGCGTTCGGACCCTGGCTGGTCGGGCTGGTGGCCGTCGGCCTGCTCACCTTCGCCGCGTTTTCGTTGTTCGAGTCGCGGTTCAGGCGGCTTTAGGCCCGTTTTCGAACCGGCGAGTGGTCATATGAAGTCGGGGCGCCCGGATTCGAACCGGGGATCTCGGCTCCCCAAAAGCCGCGCGATAACCAGGCTTCGCTACGCCCCGAGGCGTATCGCCGAGTCTAGATCCCAATCGGTACGGATGCGGTCGATCCGGGCGTGGAGCCGAGATCGGAGATACGTATCGTTGACGCCGACAGTCAGCACCCTGTGGGCCGATCGCCACGTCCGACCTGCGAGCTGATTGCTGTTCGATTTGCGCTGGGCAGCTTGAGCAGGCTCCCTTCGATCCGAAGCACGGCCCCCCAGAATGAACGCAGCTCATCGAGGTTCTGGTCAGCGTGAAACTGGAGCGAGCACCACAGCTGCCGAGCTGTCAGCTCGGAGAGCCAACCGGCAGCCAGGGCCACGATGCGCTCGTCTGACCCTCGGATGCACGTCGCTGAGGCGCCGGTCCACCCGAAGCTCGCGCGCGCGGGCGCGTAGATACGGGGGATATGCCATCGCTCGTCGAACACATGTTCCCGCTCGGCTCGGACGGAAAAGCCCACAACGAGCGTGGTCTCGTGGCCCCGCTGGCCCCCAACTCAGCTAGCCTCGACCGCCGCCATGGCCGACGTTGAACCGCTCCGCGCACTCCATTACGACCTGAGCAAGACCGGTGGGCTCCAGGACGTGGTCGCGCCCCCTTACGACGTGATCGACGCCGAGCAGCGGGTCGCGCTCGCGGGCGAATCGCCCTACAACGTCGTGCGGATCGACCTCCCGGAGGGCGGGGACCCGTACGCAAACGCGGCCCAGCTCTTCGACCGGTGGCGAGAAGAGGACGTGATCATCCAGGACCCCGATCCTGCCTTCTGGCTGCTCGAGCAGGACTACACCGGGCCTGACGGCCGGCGCCGCACCCGCACCGGCTTCTTCGCGCGCGTGAAGATTGAGGAGTATGGGCCGGGCCGCGTTCGCCCGCATGAGCGCACCCACCCGGGCCCCAAGGAGGACCGCCTTCGCCTGACCCGGGCGACCAGGACCAACCTCTCCCCCATCTTCTCCCTGTTCGATGACGACGGGGGCCAGGCCGCAGGCGCGCTCGCTGCTAGCAGAGAGACCGACCCGTGGGGGGAGGCCACCGACAACGACGGCACCGTCAACCGCCTGTGGCATGTCACCGACCCCGCGACGATCGCCCAGGTCAAACACGCGGCCGCCCCGGCTGAGCTGCTGATCGCCGACGGGCACCACCGCTATGAGACGGCTCGGATCTATGCCGAGGAGGTCGGAGGCGAGGGTCCCCACCGCTACGTCCTGATGTGCCTGGTCGCGCTCCAGGACCCGGGGCTGACCGTCTTCCCCACCCACCGCCTGCTGAAGAACCTCCGACCCGACCAGCACGAGACGCTGGCCAACGCGCTGAGAGCCAACTTTGACATCGAGCTGCTCGACAGCACCGACGAGCTGGCACCGGGCGAGAGTCCGGACGCGATCACGCTGGGCTACATCGACGCCCACTTCCAGAAGCCCTTCCGCGTCACGCTCAAGGACCAGGGGATCGCCGACCGGGCCCTCAACGACCACGCCGAGCCCTACCGCCGGCTGGACACGGCCGTCCTGGAGGCGCTGATCCTCAAAGGCGCGCTGGACATGACCGACGAGGACATCGACCATCTGACCCAGCTCGGCTACGAACGGGACAACACGAAGGCGATCGAGCTGGTCACGAGCGGGCGGTACGACGCCGCCTTCCTGATGGCGCCGATCCCGATCGAGCACGTCCAGGCTGTCGCCGCAGCCGGCGAGAGCATGCCGCCCAAGTCGACGTACTTCTTTCCCAAGGTCCCGACCGGACTGCTGTTCAATCCTCTGAGCGAGACATGAAAGCGATCGCCCGCCGGATCAAGCCAGACGCCTACACGCACACGGTGGAGGTTCGCCAGCACACCGTGACCGCCGACGAGCCGCGCGAGGACGGCGGCGACGACCAGGGGCCGACCCCCCAGGAACTGCTGGCGGTCAGCCTGGCCTCCTGCACGGCCATCACGATCGACATGTACGCCCGGCGCAAGGGCTGGGACGTGGGCCTGGCCGAGGTGCAGTGCAGCTATGAGGAGCCGGCCCACCGAGGGGAGCCCACGCACTTCGAGCTCGTCATCCGTCTCCCCGCCTCGCTCGATGACGAGCAGCGCGAGCGGCTGCGGGTGATCGCCGGCAAGTGCCCGGTCCACCGGACGCTGGCCGGCGCGGTGACGTTCTCCGACCGGGTCGAGGCGCTGGACCCCGATCAGTCGGCCAGCTGAACGCCGGCCCGGCGGAGTTCCTCAAGCGCCCGATCGGCGTCGCCCGGCTGGGCCTCGATGGCCCGCGTGGCGCCCAGGTGCAGAACCACGTCAAACCCGCTGCGCCGGGCGTCGAGCGCGGTCGCCCGCACGCAGTAGTCGAGCGCCAGGCCGGCCACGTGCACCCGGTCCACATCGTGCGAGCGCAGCAGCTCCTCCAGATCGGTGCCCTCAAACCCTGAATAGCCCTCAAGCTGGGGCTCATAGCCCGCGTCCACCACCGCGTCGATCCGGTCCGCGTGAAGCGCGGGATGGAGCTCTGCCCCGGCGCTGCCCTGCACGCAGTGCACCGGCCAGGGCCCTCCCTGCTCGGCGAACGAGCCGTGATCCGGCGGGTGCCAGTCCCTCGTGGCCACCACGAATCCGACCTCGTCCATCAGCCCATTGATCGGCTCCACGACCGTGTCGCCGTCGGGCACGGGCAGCGCCCCGCCGGGGCAGAAGTCGTTCTGCACATCGACCACGATCAGGCCATCCATGGAGGGCCAATATAGTCGCGCGATGCCGCCGCCCACGCGCGCGCTCAGGGACGAGCTCCAGGCCGTCCTGCTGGCCCCCGAGGCCGCCGACGGGATCGTCGTCCGCGGGGGGATCCGAGCCGCCGTGCTGGTCCCGCTCTATCTCGACGGAGGCGAGCTACACGCAGTGTTCACCCGGCGCCGCGACGACCTGCGCCGGCACCCCGGCGAGATATCGTTCCCGGGCGGGCGCCAGGATGAGGGTGACGCCGACCTCGCCGCGACTGCCCTGCGCGAGGCCCACGAGGAGATCGGGCTCGCCCCGGACCAGGTCGACCTGCTGGGTGCGCTCGAGCCCACTCCGACGATCGCTACCGGGTACGCCGTGTACCCGTTCGTGGGGCTGCTCGAGCCCGGGCATGAGTGGACCCTGAGCGCGCGCGAGGTGGCCCAGGTGCTCGAGCTGCCGCTGCGCTCACTGCGCGACGGCTACCGGCGCCAGCGTCTGATCCGCCGCGGCATCCCGATCCGGACCGACACCTACGTGGTGGCCGACCACCTGATCTGGGGGGCGACGGCCCGGATCCTGTCCGACCTGCTGGACCGGATCGGGCCGCTCACCTAGGTGGTCCCGGGCGGGCGAACTACCCCTTCTCAATCGGCACGTTGACCATGTTGCCCCACTCGGTCCAGGAGCCGTCGTAGTTCTTGACGTCGCCCTCGCCTAGCAACTCGTGGAGCACGAACCAGGTGTGGGCGGAGCGCTCGCCGATCCGGCAGTAGGCGATGATCGGGTCGCCGGAGAGCACGCCCTTGCCGCCGTACAGCTCGCGCAGCTCGTCGGCCGACTTGAAGGTCCCGTCGTCCTTGACCGCCTGGGCCCACGGAATCGAGTGGGCGCCGGGGATGTGGCCGCCGCGCTGGGCTCCCTCCTGCTCATAGCCGATCGGTGAGATCAGCTCGCCCGAGAACTCCTGGGGCGAGCGGACGTCGACCAGCTGGCGCCCGTCGCTGAGCGCGGCCAGCACCTCATCGCGCTTGGCCCGGATCTGCTCGTCGCCCGGCTGGGCCGTAAACGTAGTTGCCTCGAAGTCGGGCTCGTCGGTCGTGGTGGGGCGGTTCTCTGAGATCCAGCGCTCCCGCGGGCCGTTGAGCAGCTTGACGTTGTCATGCCCGTAGTACCTCAGGTACCAGTAGGTGTAGGCGGCGAACCAGTTGTTGCGGTCGCCGTAGAGGATCACCTGGTGGTCGCCCGAGACGCCGCGGCTGCCGAACAGCTGGCCGAACTCCTCCGGCCCCAGGAAGTCGCGCTTGAGCTGGTCCTGAAGGTCGAGCTTCCAGTCAAACCCAATCGCCCCGGGGATGTGCGCTTCGCGGTACAGGCCGGGGTTCTCATCGACCTCAACGATCCGAATCGAATCGTCGTTCAGGTGCTCTTCGAGCCACTCCGGCTCGACAAGTACGTCCTTCGCGTAGTCCGCCATGCTCGAGCTCCTTCTGATCTGGAATCCTGATCGGCTTTCACTGAAATTGGAGTCTACCCCGGAGCGAGCACCGCCTCCACGCTGCTGAGTGCCTCCTCCAGCCAGCCCTCCCGATCGGCGGGATCGGCCTCAAGCAGGGCCACCCTGGCCCGCGCGCGCTCCCCGAAGGCCAGCGTGGCCGACCGGCCCGCCTCCAGCAGGTCCGGGTCCACGGTCCCGCTGGCCTCATACACGACCCCGTGGATGGTGCTGTCGATCATCTTCGTGAGCAGCGCCTGCAGGCGCGGCCCGTGCAGCTCCGCCAGCGCCCGTTCGTTACCCCCGGCCGAGCCGAGCAGGATCAGGGCCACGCTGACGTGATCGAGTGCGCCCACAAGACTTCCCAGGCGGTCGGGGTCGCCCACCGCCGACTCCGCACCTGCGGCCTCGATCTCCCGCGCCCGCTCGGGGCGGCGAGTGGTCCCGCGCACCGCGTGCCCCTGCCCGACCAGCGCCCGGGCCAGCATCTGGCCCCGGCAGCCGCAGCCGATGATCAGGCAGCGGGCCACCGATCCGCCGGGCCCGGCTGCGCCTCAGGCGTCCGAGGACAGCGGGCCGAACTCGCGCTGGAGGTCCTCGCGCGTGCGCTCCGGAGCTCCGCGAGCCCGCCGGCGCGCGTTCGTCGCCTCCAGCAGCTGGTCGAGCTCGGTGTCGGCCAGGTACCGCTGGCGAGCCTTGTCCCGCTCGCGCATGTCCTGGGCGACGCGCAGCTCGAGATCAGAACTGGTCAGCTCCGCCTCCCCCCGCTTCCTGCGCCGGGCGTTGTACGCGGTCAGCATCTGGTCAAGGTCATCCGCCTCCAGAGCCTCCCGCTGCTCGACGATCTCGCGGGCACTGCGCTGGCCGATCTCGTCGAGGCCCGAGCCGGGGTAGTAGCGGCCGACCAACCAGAAGGCCACGCCCAGGGCGACCACGATGCCGACCCAGATCAGGGCGAGCGGGTCCACCGGTGCGAGTTTACTCGTCTTCACTGCAGCTGGGTGCAGGGCGTCGACGCCGAGCGCAACTTGCGCACGGCTGAGCTGTTAGCCCAGGTGACACATCGTTCCTCCCGGCAGGGGCCGACTACCCGGAGGAGGCAAGTCCACAAACGGGATAGGAGGACACGAAATGCGTCCGCGCTTCACGCTGGTCGCCGTCGTACTGGTGACGCTGGCCACGGCCGGCATCGCCGGGACAGCGAGTGCCGCACCGCGGCACGATCGGGGCCTGACAATCACCGCCACACCTGACCCGGTGAATGCCGGCGACGGAGTGCTGGTCGACGGCCAGCTCGCCGGACCGAACAATGGTGAACAGACAATCAGGCTATATCACCATCTGGCCGGCTGGCATCGCGGTTACACCCTGGTCGGTGCCACCAAGACCGATTCGAACGGCTTCTATGAGCTGCCGCGGGCGGAAGGCGTCGTCTGGACGAGCCGCAGCTGGTTCGTCAGGGGCCCCGATGGCACGCACAGCCATGTCTGGCGCGAGGGCGTCGCCGCGCTGGTGAGTCTGGCGACGCAGACGACATCGGATTCCACCAGCCAACCCGTGCTGTTAACCGGAGCGGTCACTCCGCGTCACCCTGGCGACCCCGTGTTTCTCCAACAGCAGATCGGATCGAGTGGCGACTGGAAGACACTCAAACGAGGACGCCTCGGGACGAACTCCCAGTACGGCATCGCATACCGCTGGCGGCGACCGGGGGTCCGCGACGTGCGGATTCTGTTCCCGGGCGACGCGAGGAACCTCCGCGGCGCCTCAGACCCGGTCACGGTCGATATCCAGCAGACCCAGGTGCCGAACTTCACGATCGGTTCCTCACTGCCCGTGGCGCCCGTCGGGTCCACGGTGACGATCTCAGGCAGGCTGGACATGCCCGGCACGACCACACCCGAGCCGAACACGTCGGTCCAGCTCTGGGGGAGGATCGGTTCCGAGCGTGGATTCACAGTTCTGGACAACGGGACGACGGATTCACAGGGTGACTACTCGTTCACCCAGGCCAACGAGCGGTTCAACACCGTGTACTACGTGGCCACGCTGGCGGCACCGCACACCAAGGCCCGGCACACGGCCCACCTTAACCAGGGGGTTCAGGACTCACTCACGATGGCGGCCAGTGCCACGAGCGTTCTTGTCGGCCAGTCGGTGGCGTTCGCGGGCACGGTCACCCCGGACAAGGCCGGCCGCCCCATCTACCTGGAGAACCTGGGTAGAGACGGCCGCTGGCACGTCGTCCGGGTCGAGCACGTCCGGTACAACTCGACATATCTGTTCAGGTGGAAGTTTGGTGCACCCGGCAGGTTCACGTTCCGGGTCCGGATTATCAGTGGTTGTGGAAACGTCGGCTCGCACTCGTCACCGGTGACGATCACGGCCACGCTCCCGCCACCTCCGACCGGTTCCTGACCAACAGCGCCACGCGGCCAGTCCACCGGGGGCTGGCGCCCGGCGTCTGCCGGTCGTCAGCCCGAGGCGCCGCCGGCTAGCTGGGGGCCACAGCGAACAGCCGCCAGCGGCCCGGCACGCCCCGAAGCTCGCGCTCCCCCCGGTCCTCGAAGCCGATCCCCGATCCCACCACCAGGTCCTTCACCGTCCCCGAGACGATCACCTCGCCCGCCTCGGCGCAGCCCATGATCCGGGCGCCGATGTGGACGGCGATCCCGCCCACGTCCTGACCCATCACCTCGACCTCTCCGGTGTGGAGTCCGGTCCGGAACTCCAGCCCGAACTCCGATTGGGCAATCTCGCGGACGGCCAGAGCACACCCGATCGCCCGGGCCGGCCCGTCGAACGTGGCCAGGAAGCCATCCCCCAGCGTCTTGACCGCCCGGCCCCGGAAGCGCCGGAGCTCGGTCCCGACCGCCCTGGCCACCGACTCGAGCACATCACGCCAGCGCCGGTCGCCGAGGTCGGCGGCCCGGCTGGTCGAATCGACGATGTCGGCAAACATCACCGTGGCCAGGACGCGCTCGGTCTCCGCCGAGGTGCGAGCGCCGGTCAGAAACTCCTCGACCTCATCCAGCAGGCGGTCGTCGTCGGCCCCGAAGGTGATCACCTCTGAGCCCGGGATCTCGATCAGGCGGGCGCCAGGGATCTTGTCAGCCAGGTACAGGGCATGCCGCCGGTCAACGAACTTCGTATCGGCCCGGTGGAGCACCAGCGTCGGTGCCTGGATCGACGGCAGCACGGCTCTCACGTCGACCTCGGCGTTCATCATCAGCAGCTGGGCCGCAGTGCCCGGGCTGGCCGCCAGACGCTCAAGCTTGGCGAACCACCTTCGCATGCGGGGATTGCCGGCCGCGCTGGGGGCCAGCTGCATGATCCGTGAGCCATCGCCCCAGGCTGTCCCCAGCCAGGCCTGGCGCTCCGCGTCCTTGAGCGCCCAGTCGTAGTCCGGGGCCCAGGACATCCTGGGCATCCCCTCGTACAGAGCGAGCGCACGCGTGCGCTCCGGGTGGGTGGCGGCGAACAGCATGGCCATCGCCCCACCCTCGAGCTGGGCGTAGAGCGCGGCCTGCTCGGATTCGGCCGCCTCCATCACCGCCACCACATCGTCCATCTGCTCCTCGAGCGTGGGCGCTCGAGGGAGCGGGTCGGACACCCCCGTCCCCCGGCGGTCAAACAGGATCAGCCGGGAGAAGGAGGCGATCCGGTTGAAATACCGCTCCACCGTGGGCTCGGACCAGTAGTGGTCGATGTTCGAGATCCAGCCCGGGACCCAGACCAGATCGACGGGGCCGTCGCCCACCACCTGGTAGGCAATGTGCAGGTCTCCGCTGCGCGCGTACCTGGTCTCAGGTGCGGCCATCCAGCCGTGAGCGTACTGCGCTGCTGTAGCGTCCCGGCCCATGGACTTTGACCTCAATGACGAACAACGCTTGGTCCGCGAGACGGCCCGGGCATTCACCGACGGCGAGATCGTCGAGCGAGCCAGGGAGAACGACCGCAACGAGCACTTCGACACCGAGCTGGTCAAGAAGATCGCCGCGCAGGGTTACCTCGGGGCAATCGTCCCTCGGGAGTACGGCGGGGCCGGACTGGACTACCTGACCTACGGGCTGATCGTGGAAGAGGTGGGCCGAGGGTGCTCGGCCATGCGCACGGTCGTCTCGGTCCAGACGTCGCTTGTGTGCTCGGCGATCCTGCGCTGGGGGACCGAGGAGCAGAAGCAGCATTACCTGCCCAAGCTGTGCTCGGGCGAGTGGCTGGGCTGCTTCGGGTTGACCGAGCCCGACACCGGCTCGGACGCAGCCAACCAGAAGACGCGGGCCAAGAAAACCGACGACGGGTGGGTCATCAACGGCGCCAAAATGTTCATCTCAATGGCGAACTACGCCAAGGTGGCGCTGATCTTCGCCCAGACCGATCCCGAGAAGGGCCACCGCGGGGTCGCCTGCTTCCTGGTCGACACCGACCAGCCGGGCTTTCAGCCCCAGCCGATTCACCACAAGCTCGGACTGCGGGGCTCGGACACCGCCGCGATCTCGCTGGACGACGTGCACGCGGCCGAGGACTCGATCCTGGGCCAGGTCGGCGACGGGTTCAAGGTGGCGATGAGCGCCCTGGACTCGGGACGCTTCAGCGTGGCCTCGGGGTGCGTGGGGATCTGCCAGGGCTCGCTGGACGCCTCGGTCAAGTACTCCAAGGAGCGGATCCAGTTCGGCCGGCCGATCGCCAGCTTCCAGCTCGTCCAGGAGATGCTTACCGACATAGCCCTGCACACGGACGCCGCCCGGATGCTGGTCTGGCGGGCCGCGTGGCTGAAGGACAACGGCAAGCCCAACACGATCGAGACCTCAATGGCCAAGCTGTTCTCCACCGAGGCGGCCATCCATTGCGCCAACCAGGCGATCCAGGTCCACGGCGGGTCGGGCTATGTCGACGACTACCCGGTCGAGCGCTACCTCCGTGACGTCCGGGTGACCACGCTGTACGAGGGGACCTCCCAGATCCAGAAGCTGATCATCGGGCGCGCCCTGACCGGGATCAACGCGCTCGTACCCTCGTGAGCACGGCCGGTCCGGCAGGCGTCATCGGCGTCGTGGGCGCCGGCACGATGGGCTCGGGGATCGCCCAGCTGGCCTGCCTGTCGGGGGCCCGTACGCTTCTCCATGACCCGTTTCCCGACGCTTTGGAGAAGGGCCTGGAGCGGATCCGGGGTCACCTCGAGCGCGGCGCCGAACGGGGCCGGTGGTCCTCCGAGGAGGCCTCGGGAGCGGCCGGCCGTCTGGAGGCGGCGGGCGCGCTGGAGGATCTGGGGCCGTGCGAGCTGGTCATCGAGGCCGCGCCCGAGAAGCTCGAGCTCAAGCAGCAGCTGTTCGGCGCGCTGTCGGCGGGGATCGTGAGCGATGACTGCGTGCTGGCCACCAACACGTCCTCGTTACTGGTCACCGCGGTGGCTTCGGCGGTGACCGGTCCTGAGCGAGTGGTCGGGATGCACTTCTTCAACCCCGCCCCGCTGATGCGGCTACTCGAGGTCGTGGCCGGGGTCCGGTCGACCGAGGCGGCACTGGCGGTGGCCCGCGCCACCGGGGAGGCGATGGGCAAGGTGGTGATCAACGCCGTTGACGGGCCGGGCTTCCTGGTCAACCGGTGCAGCCGGCCGTTTGGCCTGGAGGCACAGCGGCTGCTGTCCTCCCGGGTGGCGAGCATTGAGGGGATCGATCGCATCTGCCGGATGGAGGGGGGCTTCCGGATGGGCCCGTTCGAGCTCTCAGACCTGGTCGGGGTGGACGTCGGACTGGACGTGGCCCGGTCGTTCTTCGAGCAGAGCTTCGGCGAGCCGCGGTGGCGGCCCTCTCCGATCGTGGTCAAGCTGGTCGCCTCCGGCGCCGCGGGCCGCAAGTCCGGGCGGGGCTATTACGACTACTCAAACGGATTCGACGCCTATCGACCGGCGGACCCCGAGCCCCCTGCTCCTGGTGGGGGGGAGGGCCTGGTGGTGGTGGCGGGCGGCACGCCGCTGGCCGAGCAGCTGCGCACCGAAGCCGGGGCCGCGGGCTGGGAGGTGACCGAACCCGAGGAGGCGAGCGAGCTCGGAGTTCCGTTCCTGATCCTGGACGTGCTGGGCGCCGGCGAGGAGCCGTCGGCTCCGCTGCAGGGCGGCCCCCAGGCCGTGTGCTGTGCGGCGGCATCGCTGGGCACCCTGGACCCGGGCGGGACGGCGGTGGGCTTCCACGTCCTGCCCCCGCTGACCGAGGCCCAGCTGGTCGAGCTGACCCGGGGGCCGGACACCTCGCCGGCGGCGGCGCAGGCTGCCGAGCGCTTCTTTGGGTCCCTGGGCAAGGTCACCGTCTGGGTGGGCGACGCCCCTGGCCTGGTGCTCGGGCGGATGGTGTGCCAGGTGATCAATGAGGCCGCGTTCGCGCTCGGAGAGGGCGTCGGCAGCGCGGCGGACATCGACGCCGGGATGATCCACGGCCTCAACTACCCGCGGGGCCCGCTGGCCTGGGCGGACGAGATCGGGCTCGATCACGTCTGCTCGGTCCTGGACGCGCTCTACGACGAGTTGGGCGAGGAGCGCTACCGCCTGGCCCCCGCGCTGCGGCGACTGGCCTGGTCTGGGCGTTTGGGTAAGCAGACCGGGGAAGGGTTCTTTGAGTATGAGTGAGGGTGGTCAAAAAACCACACCATTTGGGGAAAAACGACCACGGTTCGCGCGCGAACAGGGGGCCACACCATGAGAGCCGTCACCTTCCAGGCCCCCGGCGAGGTTCGCGTCGAGGACCGCCCTGAGCCCCAGCTGGAGCAGGCCGGCGACGCGATCGTCCGAATCGAGGCCTCGGGCGTCTGCGGTTCGGACCTCCACATCTACCACGGGCGGGTCAAGATCGAGCCCGGGTTCACGATCGGCCACGAGTTCGTGGGCACCGTCCTGGAGGCGGGCGACGCCGTCACCCGAGTGGCGGCCGGGGACCGCGTGCTGGGCTGCTTTCACACCGCCTGCGGCACGTGCTTCTTCTGCCTGCGCGGGGCCTATCACGAGTGCGACGCCAAGCGGACGTTCGGCCATGGGGCCACGCTGGGCTCGCTCCAGGGCACCCAGGCCGAGCAGGCGCTGGTACCCAACGCCAACCTGACGCTGCGCAGGGTGCCCGATGGCGTCTCCAACGACGTGGCCCTGTTCGCAGGCGACGTGATGGGGACCGGCTACCACGCGATCTCCGACGGCGACGTGGCTCCGGGCGACAGCGTGGCCGTGCTGGGCCTCGGTCCGGTTGGCCTGTGCGCAGTGCAGGCGGCGCTGGCCGCGGGAGCCGGACCGGTGCTGGCGATCGATTCGGTGGAGGACCGGCTCGCTGTGGCCCGGCAGTTCGGCGCCGCCACGGCCCACCTGACCGAGGACGACCCTCGTCAGCGGAGCAAGGAACTCACGGGCGGGCGAGGGTTTGATGTGGCAGTGGACGCGGTCGGTCATCCCGACGCTCTGGACCTGGCCATCAGGCTGGCCCGCAAGGCCGGCACGGTCGTGGCGATCGGCGTGTACGCCGAGCGCGCCCCGGTCCACATGGGCCTGGTGTGGATCAAGGGCCTGGCCCTGAAAGCCGGCCCGGCCAACGTGATCGGTCACGTCGACCGGGTCCTCGGGATGCTCGAGTCCGGCACGCTCGACCCCACCCCGCTGGTCACCACGCACATGCCGCTCGACGATGCCGCCGAGGCCTACGCGATCTACGACCGACGCGAGGCGCTCAAGATCGTTCTCGCCCCGTGACGGAGCGGTAATCCCGAGGGCCGTGGACGGCCGCAGCCCAAACCGGCGGGCTGGACGGCCTGTCTCGGGGCTGCGGAGCGGTCCAATTCCTGGCCCCAAATGCCCAAGGTGTCGCGCCACTTTCTGGACAAATGAATGACGGCGGCGATTTTCGTTGGACGAATGGCCGATGAGGGGCGCGATGTTGTTCGCGCCATGACGCCATTGCTCCGAAGAATGGAGTGTGGACGGAACACTTCGACAGGGCTGGCACGCGCTGCGGACCCGGTGGCTCCAATGCAGCCCCCACATCCGGTGGCTGGCGCGGGTGCTCGTGGCCTGTGTGCTGATGGGAGCGACCGTCGGCATCGCCACCCCGCTGGCCGGCGCCCGTTCAAACGGGCACCACCACCGCCACCACGCCCGGCGTCACCACCACCGCCGTCATCGCCATCACAGGCGCCACCATCGCGGCCGCCATCACGGTCGCCGTGAGCCCAGTGCCCACTCGGCTCAGGACGGCAGATGGTCGGCCACCGCTCCCTGCCCGTACGCCGACACGCCGGCCACCTCAGGCTCGCTGGCCCACATGGACCAGGCCGTCGACTGCCTCGTCAACCAGGAGCGGCTGAAGTTCGGATTGCCGCCGCTGACCCCCTCCGACAAGCTCGATACCTCGGCCCAGAACTGGAACGACCACATGGTCGGCACCGGCGACTTCGCCCACGGCAGCGACCAGGCCTTCAGCAACCGCCTGCTGGCGGTGGGCTACAACTGGGGCGAGGGGGGCGAGAACATCGCCACGGGATACATGACCCCGAGGGACGCCGTGGCGGGATGGATGGCCAGCCAGGAGCACTGCCAGAACCTGCTCGAGCCCGACTTCTCCAACATGGGCACCGGCGAGACCCCCGCTCCGGTGGGCAACTTCGCCGGCACCCCGGCCACCTGGACCCAGGACTTCGGGACGCTGATGAACGCCCCCAGCCCGTCGCACAACTTCGCCCCGATGAACGGTTGCCCGTACACGATCGCCTCATCGCCTGATCCTTCGTCATCCGGCTCAGGTTCGGGCCAGGGTGGCTCGGATTCAGGACAGGGCGGGACGCCCAGCGGACCCACCGGCCCCGCAGGCCCCACCGGACCGACGGGCCCGACGGGACCCACAGGCCCCACCGGACCGACAGGCCCGAGCGGACCCACGGGCCCCACAGGCCCAAGCGGACCCACGGGTCCGACCGGCTCCACGGGCTACTAACTTTCAGGCGCCGGGCTCTAGGCGGCCTGGCCGGTGCTCTCGGCCAGCCGGGCCTCAGCCTCAAAAGGGCCAGGGTTGTCCCGGAGATACCACTCCGCATCCAGCGCGGCCTGGCAGCCAGAACCTGCGGCCGTAACGGCCTGCCGGTAGGCGTGGTCGACCAGGTCACCCGCGGCGAACACGCCGGGCAGGTTGGTCAGAGTCGACCGGCCCTGCGTGACGACATAGCCCGCCTCATCGATATCGATCTGGCCCTGGACGAGCTGCGACTGAGGCTCGTGTCCGACCGCGATGAACGCTCCGGTGACTGGGAGCTCCTTGGTCGATCCGTCGCCGGTGTTGCGCAGGCGGGCCACGCCTAGCGAGCCGTTATCGGCGGAGGCGAATTCCTCCACGGCGTAGGGGGTCAGCCAATCGATGTTGGGGATCGCCCGGGCCCGCTCGAGCATGATCTTTGAGGCCCGGAACTCGTCGCGGCGGTGGACGATCGCCACCCGTCGGGCGAACTTGGACAGGAACATGGCCTCCTCCATCGCCGAGTCCCCGCCGCCCACGATCAGCGTCGGGGCGTCCTTGAAGAAGGCCGCGTCGCACGTGGCGCAGTAGCTCACGCCGCGGCCGGCCAGCTGCTCCTCGCCGGGCACGCCGAGCTTGCGGTGCTGGGCTCCCATGGCCAGGATCACCGCTCTGGCCGTGTGCTCATCCGGCCCGACGTGGACCTTGTGCAGCCCGCCATCGGTCGAGAGCTCGACCGATGTCACGTCATCGGTCTCCAGCCGGGCACCGAAGCGCTCAGCCTGCTCGCGGAAGCGCTGCATCACGTCGGGCCCCATGATTCCGTCCGGGAACCCGGGGTAGTTCTCGACGTCGGTCGTCTGCTGGAGCAGGCCGCCCCAGGCGAAGCCCTCGACCACCAGCGGCGTCAGATTGGCTCGGGCGGTGTACAGCGCCGCGGTGTACCCAGCGGGGCCGCTGCCGATGATGATCACGTTCTCGAAGTCTTTGGCCTCTGTGCCGTCAGCCACGGCACCCTCCTTTTTCGGAACCCCGCTACTTCATTTAGTATAGCGCCAGGCTGTCGGGAAATGCCACCTCAGGCGGGCGCCGGGGCGCCCGTGGGTTGGCTCGTCTCGGCATGTCGCCAGCGATGAATCGTACGGCGCAGCTGGAAGTACGCCACGGCGCCAGGCACCGTGGGGATCCAGAACGAGAACGCCCGATAGGCCAGGACAGCCACGATCGAGAGCTCGACGTTGACGCCGAACGCGGTGAAGGCACCAATCATCCCGCCATCCACGCCGCCGATCCCACCTGGGAGCGGGAGCACGTTGCCCAGCATCCCGACGAAGTAGGCCATCACGATCACGGCCTGGGGTGGAGCGCTGCCGAAGGCGTGAAAGCAGGCCCACAGGACGGCGATGTCGAAGGCCCACCAGCCCACGGCCGCGAGCAGCAGCGGGTCGCGGGAGCGGATCAGCGCCAGCGCGTCCTTGACCCCGACGGTCAGCGCAGCCGGGGCGGCCGCGACCCGTCGCATCACACGCCCGCTCCGGGTCCGATCGGTCGTTCGGCGGACGACGATCGCCTCAACATCCCACGGCATCGCGCTCAGTCCCAGCACCAGCAGGATCACGACGCCGCCGAAGATGGCCGGTCCAATCGTGATCGCAAACGGCGCCCTGCCGGGAAAAACGCCCAGGTACAGCCCCAGGCCGTCCACCACGAGCGTGGCCATGTAGACGCCGTAGAGCAGCGCCATGAAGGCGATCATTCGGCTCGCCACCACGCGGGCACCCATGCCCGAACGCCGCAGCGCCCAGACCGTGACCGCCACCCCGCCCGCTCCGGCCGAGGCCAGCAGGCGGGTGGCCGCCACCCCGGCCATCGTGATCTGATAGCTCACGCGCCAACTGATTCGCGACGTGCTCCGGACGAACACGGCCCTGAAGAGGGCGATGTAGCTGAGGAACGAGAGCACCTCCAGGCCGGCGGCAAACGCGAACCACCATGGGTCGCCATGGCGGATGCGGTTCCAGGTGTCCCGCAGGCCGACCAGCCTCGGCAGAACGATGTACAGAAAGGCGATGCTGAGGACAACGAACGCCAGCGCCCAGAGCACCCGGCGGGGCGTGAACTGAATCCCCACCATCCCCGGCCCGCGGGGAAGGGCCCTCCTGTCATCCGCGATCTCCCGCGCCTGCGCCTCGTCCGTGATGGCCTCGTTCTCCTCCACGGCGTCTATCCAGCCGCCAATCCTCGGAGCCTGAGCCGCTCCAGGGCGCCCGAGACCCTGAGTGCCGCCGGGGTCAACCTCGGCGCGGCCCGGCGCACCGACTCCTCCAGGGCGGCCCCGGCAAGCAGGTCGACCAGGTAGTGCTCGCCCAGGTACACCAGCGCCAGCCCGAGCGTGCCTGCGTAGGCCCAACCGATGGCACCGGCCACCGGCCCGGTCTCGCTCAACACGCGGGCGGCCATCAGCGACGTGGCAAAATGAAGCGACGGCATCGCAGCCAGGGGATTCCCTCCGAGTACATCGTAAAGCGGCTCCCAGAGGTCTCCCCAGAACTCGGGCCCGTACTCGACCATCGTCCGGCGGACTTCGATGGCTCGCTCGGGCAGCAGGCCCTTGGCCGAGGCCCACCACGGGGGCGCCGTTGGGATCGCCCAGTAGAAGACCGCGCCGGTGTCGAATACGGAGTACATCCGGGCCGCGGAGCGGGCGAACTGATCGTGGCGGCGGACGAGCACGTAGGCCAGGCTGCCGTGGGGAACCATGAACCAGACCCAGTGGCAGAAGACAAGCAACCGCTCGAAGCGGTTCACGCTCCCGGGAGCCGAGAAGGCGCGCTGGAGCCGGATCGTGGGCGTTTCGCCCAGGCCAAGGATCCGGTCCGCGATCAGCGGGTAGTCCAGCTTGGCCCTGGCGGCCAGCCGCTCTGGGTCGTCGTGGGGCATCTCATAGGCCGCGATGTAGGCCCACATG
This sequence comes from Solirubrobacteraceae bacterium, assembly GCA_036490975.1. Taxonomy (GTDB): domain Bacteria; phylum Actinomycetota; class Thermoleophilia; order Solirubrobacterales; family Solirubrobacteraceae; genus Palsa-465. Next base: position 21,020 of record DASXCS010000013.1, on the reverse strand, counting down.
TTGAGCGCGCAGACGGCCGCATCCCGCTTCCGGCTACGAGGGGCCAGCACGCAGACGGCCAGGGGCGAAGCGAATGAGACGGCCAGCACCGCCGAGGCCGGGAGCTTCACACGCCGACGCAGGGCCGGGGCGGCGACCCCCGCCGCGACGAGAGTCCACGCAGCGACTCTGATGGCCCTCGAGGCGCGCAAGGACGGGCCAGTATAGGCCCGCTCGCCCCGGACCGGTCGCCCGCCGCCGGTCCCCACCGCCCGGACCGTGACCCGGCCCCGACGGTTAGAATGCCGCGCCTTGCGTCCCCTCCGCCTCGCCGCCGCATTGCGCCGTCGCGCACCTCAGCTTCTGACCACCCTGTGCTTCGCGACCGCGGGGATCCTGGTGCTGGCCCCGAGCGCGATGGCGGGCTTCATCACCCCGGAGTCGGGCGGTTCGCCCAACGCCGATCAGATCGACTCGCTGTACAAGATCGTCCTGTACATCGCCGCGGTGGTCTTCGTCGGGGTCGAGGGGGCGCTGATCTACTCGGTGTTCAAGTTCCGGGCCAAGCGCAACAGGGTGGCGGCCCAGATCCACGGCAATACACGCCTGGAGGTGGGCTGGACGGTCGGCGCGGCGGTGATCCTGGTCGTCCTGACCGTGGTCACATTCGTCAAGCTGCCCAGCATCATCAACCCCCCCAACTCAACCGCGTCGGGATCATTCCTGTCGGCCAGCCTGAACCAACCCACCCCGCCCAACGGCAGGAAGCTGACGGTCTGCGTTCAGGGCCGCCAGTTCATCTGGCGGTACACATACGGCAACCAGTGCCTCAACGGCGCCTTTGCCTCCAAGCTGCCGTACTCCTACCAGGAGATGGTCGTGCCCGCCGGGGTGACGGTGATCCTCGACATCCAATCCACAGACGTGATCCATTCGTGGTGGATCCCCAAGCTGGGAGGCAAGGTCGACGCCGTACCCGGGTACACCACGTACACGTGGTTCAAGGCGCCGAAGGCGGGAGCCGTCTATCCCGGACAATGCGCCCAGCTGTGCGGCCGCCAGCACGCCTACATGACGGCCCAGGTCAAGGTGGTCACCCCGGCCGCCTACACCAAGTGGGCGGCCAGCCAGGAAAAGCAGATCGTCAACGCCAACGACCAGGTCACCCAGCTTCGCCAGATCCTGACCTCCAACGGGAACCTGTGATCAATCCATGTCAGTAACCGCCGGCACTGAAACCGCGATCAGGCCGATCCCCCAGATCACCACCCACGCGATCGCCACCCCGCGCAAGACCAAGCGCTGGGTCGATTGGGTGCTGACAACCGACCACAAGAAGATCGGGATCATGTACCTGGTCCTCACCTTCGTGTTCTTCCTCCTGGGTGGGGTCGAGGCGCTGCTGATGCGGCTCCAGCTGTCGGTGCCGGGGAACACTCTCCTGTCCGGCGAGCGTTACAACGAGCTGCTCACGATGCACGGGACGACGATGGTCTTCCTGTTCGTCGTTCCGGTCATGGCCGGGTTTGCCAACTACTTCCTGCCGCTGATGATCGGGGCCCGAGACATGGCCTTCCCGCGGCTGAACGCGCTCTCCTTCTGGCTCCTGCTGACAGGCGGGATCGTGTTCTACCTCACGATCTTCTTCCAGCCCCCGGAGGCCGGATGGTGGAGCTATCCGCCGCTGTCCAGCATCCAGTTCTCCCCCAGCGGCGGTCAGGACGCCTGGATCTTCCTGATTCACCTGACCGGGATCTCCTCGCTGCTCGGCGCGATCAACTTCTACGCGACGATTGTCAACATGCGAGCGCCGGGAATGAGCTGGGGCCGGCTGCCGCTATTTGTGTGGACGATCCTGGTCTACGCCATCCTGCTCATCATCGCCCTGCCCGTGGTGGCGGCGGCGGTCACGATGCTGCTGGCCGACCGCCACTTCGGGACCCACTTCTTTGACCCCACCGACCACGGGGCGCCGGTGCTGTGGCAGCACCTGTTCTGGTTCTTCGGCCATCCAGAGGTGTACGTGATGGTCCTGCCCGGCTTCGGGATCATCTCCGAGGTCATCCCGGTGTTCTCCCGCAAGCCGATCTTCGGCTACAAGGCCGTGGCTGCCTCCAGCGCGGTGATCGCGTTCCTGGCCACGCTCGTCTGGGCCCACCACATGTTCGCCTCGCCGGTTCCGATCGTCGTGCTCGGATTCTTCATGCTCAGCTCGTTCCTGATCGCCGTGCCCACGGGGGTGAAGATCTTCAACTGGGTGGCCACCCTGTGGCGGGGCTCGCTTCAGATGACCACCTCCCTGTATTACGCCATCGGGATGATCGCGATCTTCCTGATCGGCGGGATCACGGGCATCTTCCTGGCCATCTTCCCCGTCGATTGGCAGCTCAACGACACCTACTTCGTGGTGGCCCACTTCCACTACACGATTTTCGGCGGGGCGATCTTCCCGATCTTCGCCGGCCTGTACTACTGGTTCCCCAAGATGACCGGCCGCTTCCTGAATGAGCGGGTGGGCAAGCTGTCCTTCTGGCTGGTTTTCATCGGCTTCAACCTGACCTTCTTCGTCCAGCACGCGCTGGGGTTGTCCGGGATGCCCCGCCGGATCTACACCTACCAGCCCGGCGTTGGATGGTCGACCTACAACCTGATCTCGACGATCGGATCGTTCATCCTCGGCGCCGGCGTGCTGGTCACGATCGCAAACGTCATGACGTCACTGAAACGCGGGCGGGTGGCCGGGAGCGACCCCTGGAAGGGCAACACACTCGAGTGGTACACCTCCTCGCCCCCGCCGGTCAACAACTTCGACGTGATCCCGCGCGTGCGCTCGATTGAGCCGATGCGAGACATCCGCCGGCAGGTGGAGCGCCAGACCGGTGTCGCTCAGAGGGGGGGCGGAAGTGAGCGCTACGCCAGGCTCTAGCCTGAGCTCGCCCTCGGCCCTGGCCGCCGGCGCCGCGGCCCGTCTGTCCACCGTTGGCTGGTGGCGGACCGTTTCGGACTACTTCGAGCTGACCAAGCCCAAGGTCCAGTCGCTGCTTCTGTTCACCACCGTGGCCACGATGGAGGTGGCCGGGGATCCGCCGGCGGCAAAGATCGCCCTGACCTGCCTCGGGGGCTACCTGTCGGCGGGCGGCGCGGGAGCGTTCAACCACTACTGGGACCGTGACCTGGACGCCCGGATGAAGCGGACGGCCTCGCGGCCGATCCCGGCGGGGCGAATCGCCCCCCGGGCCGCGCTGGGCTTCGGGCTGGCCCTGTGCGCGCTGTCCTTCCTGGAGCTGTCGCTGTTTGTGAACCTGCTCTCCGCCGTGCTGGCCCTGTCCGGATTCGTGGGCTACGTGGGCGTGTACACGATCTGGCTCAAGCGCCGCACCCCGCAGAACATCGTGATCGGCGGGGCGGCCGGCGCCATTCCCCCGCTGGTGGGTTGGGCGGCCACCCGGGGGTCGGTCTCCTGGACGGCCGTGTACCTGTTCGCGATCGTCTTCTACTGGACCCCTCCGCACTTCTGGGCTCTGAGCCTGTTGATGAAGGACGAGTACGCCCGGGTGGGGGTTCCGATGATGCCCGTGGCCCGCGGCGAGAGGGAGACCCGCCGCCAGATCATCCTGTACTCGGCGCTCCTCTATGCCATCTCTCAGCTCCCCTTCTGCGCCGGGGGGTTCGGCGTCTTCTATCTGGCCACATCGATGGTCCTTGGGCTGGCCTTCGTGGGCGGCGGGATCTGGCTCTACCGCCGCGCCGACCGGCGGACGGCCCTGCGGCTGTACCTGTTCTCCCTGGCCTATCTGGCGCTGCTCTTCGCCAGCATGGTGATCGACACCAAGGTGTTCGGTCACTGGCTGTGATCCCGGCGATGGCAAACCGGTAGATTTCCGCTCATGGATCGCCGCCTGGCCCGCAAGAACATCCGCTCAGGCCTGATCGCCGGAGCCGTCGCCCTGATCATGTTCGGGATCACCTTCGTGGCCGCAGCGATCTACGTCCATCCATGAGCCCCGACACGGAGCACTCCACCGCCCCGGTTCCGCCGGCGGGCGAGGAGATTCACCTCCCCGGTCCGACAATCATCCCCCTGGTGGCGGCGCTCGGGATCACGTTCATCGTGATCGGCACGACCCTGGGCTGGTGGCTCTCGATCGTGGGCGGGGTGATCCTTGTCCTGACGATCATCCGCTGGATCAAGGACACGCGCCGAGACATCGGCGCGCTGCCAGAGCAGCACCAGTAGCTCCGGGCGGCGCCTCCCTCTCATCCCCGGGCCAGCAGCCGGCGCCACCAGGAGGGCGGCCGTGGCTGGGTCTTCAGCCATTCCTCGCGCGTAACCAGGCGGCCCTGGCGGCGGGCTCGGAGCACGCATGCGCTGTGGGCGTGCCGACGGCGCGAGCTGTCGCCCTCGGGCGCGATCAGCATGTGCTCGCTCAGCGCGGGGAGGTACCTGCCGCACAGCGGGCAGGTGTACGTGGCCGGCTTTCGGTTCTGAGCTCGCCTGACACTCCACCACCTCGCCTCCGGCAGCTGGCGATCGGCCATGGCCGACAGGATCGCATGCCGTCATCCGTAGTCGCTATCGTCGCCTGATCATGGATCAGCGTCTGACCAAAGTCGTGGCCGAGACCGGGCGTTACCGGATCGCCGGATCGCTCCGCCTGCCCCCCGAGGGCTACCGCAGCCGCCTCAGCGACTACCTGAACGCCCCCGAGCGGGCGTTTCTGTCCCTGACCGACGTGGAGCTGACACCCCTGGATGGCGACGGTCCCGTGCGCGAGCTGCCGTTCGTGGCCCTGTCCGTCGCCCATGTGGTCCTGGTCACACACGCCGGCGACGAGCCCGAATAGAGCTCATCGGCGGCGTTACCTCCGGGTCCTTCGGAGGTATCCTTAGGCCGTGGGCACTCCCTACGCCGACGAGCTTGAAGGGCTGAGCCGGAGCGAGCTTCTGCGCGCATCGCCGCGGATGTTTGAGTCCGAGCTCCTGGACAAGCTCTCGCGGGTTCATCCAATCGTTCCGCCCCTGATCTTCATCCCGGCGATCGTGGCCATGCTCGTGCTGGGCGTGGTGCACGGGGCCGGCTGGTTCACGCCGCTGTGGATGCTCGGCGGGTACTTCTTCTGGACGCTGACCGAGTACTGGCTGCATCGCCTGGTGTTCCACTTCGAGCCCGAGAAGGGTCTTGGAGCCAGACTGCACTGGATCATCCACGGCGTCCACCACGACCATCCCAACGATCCGCTTCGGCTGGTAATGCCGCCGTCGGTGAGCGTGCCGCTGTCCGCGTTGTTCGTGCTCGGCTTCTACGCCGTGTTCGGAAGCCCCGGGTTCCTGCCCTTTGGAGCGGGCTTCCTGGCCGGATATCTGGCCTACGACATGCTCCACTACCACGTGCATCACCACACGCCCACGACTGCGCTGGGCAAGACGCTGCGCGAGCTCCACATGCGCCACCACTTCCAGGATCACGAGCGGGGCTACGGCGTCAGCGCTCCGTTCTGGGACCACGTCTTCGGCACTCGGCTGCAATCCGGCCGCTAATACCAATCCGTGACGGCGGCGCCGCCCTCCGGGCGGTGGCGATGGCGGTTCCCGACCGGCGGGTGACCAACACCGAAATCGCCCAGCACGTGGGGGTCGATGAGGATTGGATCAGCAAGCGCACCGGCACGGCCTCGCGCCCGTGGGCCCAGGAGGGAGAACGACTGAGCGATTTCGCCGCCCGGGCAGGCGCCCTGGCCCTTCGGCGCGCGGGCCTCGACGCGGCCGAGCTCGACCTGGTGCTCGTCGCCACCTCCACCGCCGACGAGATCACCCCCAATGCAGCGCCGCTCGTGGCGGGCCAGCTCGGAGCAGATCGAGCCGGCGCCCTCGACCTGGGTTCGGCCTGCACGGGGTGGCTCGCCGGGCTGGCGCTGGCCGCCGGTCAGATCGAGTCCGGGCGGGCGAAGCACGCGCTCGTGATCGGGGCTGACTTTCTCTCCCGCTTCCTGGATTTCTCAGACCGGGACACCGCCACGTTGTTCGCCGACGGGGCTGGGGCGGCGGTCCTCTCGCCCGCGTCCGAGGCCGGCGGCTGGATCGGACCGGTGGTACTTCACTCCGACGCGGCGGGCAGCGAGTGGATCAAGCTTGAACGTGGTGGGCGGATCTCGATGCAGGGCCAGGAGACGTTCCGGGCGGCGGTGTCCTGCCTGACCACTGTGAGCCAGGAGGCGCTGAGCGCCGCGGGAGCTCAGCTCGAGGAGATCGACCTGTTCGTGTATCACCAGGCCAACTCCCGGATCATCCGGGCTGTGGGGCAGCGTCTGGGCCTCGATCCGAGCCGGGTGGCCGACTACGTGGACCGGTTCGCCAACTCCTCGACAGCCACGCTCCCGATCGCGCTCAGCGTGGCCAGGCAGGAGGGCCGGATCGGCCCCGGAAGCCGGGTCCTGGTGGCGAGCTTTGGCGGCGGGTTCACCTGGGGCGCGGCCGTGATCGACTGCGGATCGGTGGCGGCGGATTAGCGTTGCGCCCCCGTGCCGGACACGACGCGGTGCGTCGCCGTGGACGAGTTCGGCGACGCACTGACCACGAGCTGACGACCGCGTCAGCCCATTGGTTTGGCCCCGCTTCAGCGACCGGCGAGCCGCTCCTTGAGGGCGGCGATCCGCTGGTAGGAGACCAAGGCCTGGGCGCGGTCCAGGCGGCCCTGGCGGAGCGCCGACTCGAGCCGAGCCAGCTCTCCGGTGGCCGCGCCCGTGTACAGGAGGATGTCGGCACCCGCCCGAGCCGCCAGCACTCCTGCGGTCAACTTGTCGTGACCGGTGGGCGACTCGAGCGCGTCGGTGATCGTCACCCCCTGGAAGCCGAGCCGATGGCGCAGGAGGCCCTGGATCATCGGCCGGGACAGCGCTGTCGGAGTGCCACTCGGGTCAAAGGCCGGGAACCCGGCCGTGGAGAGCATGATCGCGTCCACCCCGCGACTGATCAGCGCCCGGTAGGGGCTGAGGGCCGCTCGCCGCTGCGCTCGAGTCGGGGTGAGCTCATCGAGCTGGTTGTCCGTGTCGGTGCCCGCCGATCCCACGCCGGGAAAGTGCTTGACGGTGGCCGCGACACCCTGGGTCTGGATCCCCATGGCGAAGGGCGTGGCATACCTCGTCACCGCCTGAGCGCTGAATGAGAAGGCCCGCCCCTCCTGCCAGATGAACGCGCTGGGATCGGTTGGGACATCGACCACCGGGGCCAGATCCATGTTGACGCCGCGGGACTTCAGGTAGGCGCCGGTCAGCCTGCCCTGCCGAGCGGCCACGCTGACGCTTGCACGCCGGGCGATCTGGGGCGGCGACAGAAACGGCGGGCCGTCGCTGAAGCGCTTGATCTGCCCACCCTCCTGATCCACGGCTATCAGCAGCCGGGGATTGCCGCCCGCCCGAGCGGCACGCTGAAGACTGCGGGTGAGCTGCCTGACCTGCGAGTCGCTCTGGATGTTGTAGGAGAAGAGGATGACCGCGCCCACCTGGCCATCCGTGACGCGACGGAGGAGCGAGCTGGTGGGCCTGGTGCCCGGGAAACCGACCATGATGCGCTGTCCCAGCAGCCGGCTTGGAGACAGGCTTGCGATCGCGTCGGCATGAGCCGAGGCGCACGTTATGGCCAAAGCGGCCGCCAGCGTCGACGCGATGACGCGGGGCTTGCCGAGCCGGCCGGCCGCCCGCCCAATGATCTGACCGTAACCGGCCGCCACAGTCGGCATGAGCTGGCGATCATAGGCAGCCGCCGCGTGGAGCGCGCGCCAGTTTGCGGTCTGACCGATGCTCCACCGGCCGCGATGAATCTCCGGTAGCGTGGCCCAGAGATGCAGGCCGCGAGACCTGCGGTTGCTCGAATCGGGTCGCTTCAGTCAGGAGGGTGACGTGAGGAAGTCATTTGTCTTGCTTCTCTGCTCGGGTGCGATGACGGCGTTCGGGGTGCTGACGGTTGGCGTCGCTCCGGCGTTGGCTGCCAGGTGTCATTGCCAGCGCGGTCCGCGTGGCCCGCGGGGCCCGCGAGGTCCACGGGGCAAACCCGGGCACCTCATCATCCGTCCCGGTCCCCGCGGGTTCACGGGCCCACGCGGCGTTCCGGGCCCAAGAGGCCGCACGGGGCCTACCGGCCCGCCCGGTCCGGTTGGTCCGAGTCCGCCGGAGCCGCCCGCGCCTCCCGGGCTCAACAACTGGGACGGGCTTCTCACCACCCCGGGAGCGACCATGTCGGTCACGTTCGGATCGTTCACGGTCTCGGACTCCGACCAGTTGGGCGGTGGTGGCTGCAGTCCGATCATGCTGAGCGACAACAACACGAACGTGGATGCCGACTACGCGGATAACGCGGCGGGCGGTCTGGGCCATGGGGCCACCCCCGGCACGCCGACGCACTCCGCGCCCCAGACGATCGGGAACGGAGCCGGCACATTCCTCAACCAGTTCCAAGCCGTGCTCGAGAACGGCTCGAGCATGATCTCGGGCAACGTGGGCAATGAGGACGGCCAGCAGCTGGCCAACGGGAACCTCCCCTGCATCAATGTCGGGGGAGTCGCGGGCAGCTGAGCCGAGCACGCCGCCGCACCAGCGTCAGGTCGAGCGAGGGCCGGGTTGAGGGACCCAGCCCTCCTCGCCGATCGTGGGAGCGGAGAGGGAGGGATTCGAACCCTCGATGGAGTGTGAACCCCATACTCGCTTAGCAGGCGAGTGCCTTCAGCCACTCGGCCACCTCTCCGGGCCAGGGGAGTTTAAAGGCAGATCCCAGATCCTCGGCGATCCGGGCTACGATCGCCCTGCCCATCGGAGGGGTGGCAGAGTGGTCGAATGCGCTGGTCTTGAAAACCAGAGTCCGTGCAAGCGGACCGCGGGTTCGAATCCCGCCCCCTCCGCCTCAACCGTGAAGTGATCGGTGGGTGAGCTCCCTGCGCCTTCGCGCCGGAGACCTGCAAGGATTTCGCCCGATGGTGAGGCGATTGATTCTGGCGGCCGTACTGCTGTGCGCGTGCGCGGTGCCAGCCTCCGCGGGCGCAATCACGTTCCACGGCGGCCATGGGCTGACGATCACGAAGGTCAAGCAGATCAACCCGCGCCTGGTGGCGATCGTGGTCAAGACCAAGACACTTCCTGACCCGGCCAACATCTACGTCCTCCTGCCGCCGGGCTACAGCTCGCACCCCGGGCGGCGCTACCCGGTCTTCTACCTGCTTCATGGCACCAGCGGTACGGCCTCGGATTGGACGGTGATGGGCAACGCCCAGAAGGTGATCGGGAACCGGCAGCTGATCACCGTGATGCCCGACATCGCGCTGAACGACGGCGGCGGCGGCTGGTGCACGGACTGGCCCAACGGCGCCCAAAGCTGGGAGGCGTTCCACATACACCAGCTCCTGCCCTGGGTGCAGTCGAACCTACGGACGCTGAACGCCCGCGGCGAGCGGGCCATCGCGGGGCTGTCCCAGGGCGGGTTCTGCTCGATGAGCTACGCCGCCCGGCACCCCGACCTGTTCTCGATCGCCCTGGGCTACTCGGGCGCCCCGGACATCTACTACGACTCGCAGGCCCGGACGGGCGCCGAGGCCGTGATCAACGCCACCGAGGTTGGCCTGGACCACGTTCCGCCCAACACGTTCTTCGGCGACCCGCTCACCGACGGGATCAACTGGGCCGCCCATGACCCGGCCACCCTGGCGGAGAACCTCCGCTGGACCCGGATGTATATGTACTGGGGCAACGGGAAGGACGGCCCCTACGACACACCGGGCTCGTCGGGTGGTGCGAATGGGATCGAGGCCCTGATCTGGGCTGACAACAACTACTTCCAGGCGCGCCTGAACTCGCTGGGCATCCCGGCGTACTTCGACGATTACGGCAATGGCACCCATTCGTGGCCGTACTGGACGCGCGATCTACGCCGGTCGATCGGCCGGATCATGTTCGACTTCCAGCATCCGACCCCCGCACCGTCGCAGTTCACGTATACGAGCGCCGACAACTCGTATTCAATCTATGGCTGGCGGGTCCAGATGCACCGCGTTGCCCGCGAGTTCTCGACGCTGTCGCAGGTTGGCCGCAAAGGTTTCAACCTGTCCGGCAGCGGCGCGGCCAGGATCCTGAGCGCTCCGCTCTACCACCCGCAGTCTTGGTACGCCATGGAGACGTACGGTGATGGCGCCCATCGCCAGCGGACGATGGTTCGCGCGCGCCGCGACGGCCGCCTCGCCCTCACTGTCCGGCTCGGCCCGTCGAATCCCTACCGCCAGGACACCAGCCAGGCCCAGGCACACGGCACGGCCGTGTACACGACCACGGTCACGATCACCCACGTTCCCCACTCCCGGCCCAAGCTGCCGTGAGCACCGAGGGCTCGACCAACGGGCGGGCACCGGACTCGCCGTCTCAGCCGCGTCTCGCGCCGGCCACCCGCGGCGAGCTGGGCCCGGCTAACGCCCTGATCGTGGATCTGATCAGGCGGGCGGCGGGCACCAGCCGGGCTCCGAATCTGTTTACCACGCTCGGGCGACACCGGCGTCTGTTCCGGGCCTGGCTGCGGTTCGCCGGGGCACTGATGCCCCGCGGCGTCCTGCCCCGGGCCGAGACCGAACTGGTGATCCTCCGGGTGGCGCACAATGCCGCCTGCGAGTACGAATGGCGCCACCATCAGCGGCTCGGCCGGGTGGCTGGCCTAAGCGCGGCGGAGATCGAGCGCGTGCGTGAGGGTCCCGACGGATCCGGCTGGAGCACCCGCCAATCGCTGCTCCTGAGCTCTGCGGACGCGATGCACGAGCGCCGCGAGCTGCCCGATGACCTGTGGGCCACCCTGAGAGCCGAGTTCTCCGAGGTCGAGCTGATCGAGCTGGTGATGCTGGTCGGTCACTACGAGATGCTGGCCACCACGATCGGCACGCTCCGGATCGCTCCGGACGAGCCCTCAGGGCGTGGCACAGACACGGGCTCCCTGGCGGGACGGCGGGTGCTGATCACCGGCGCCGCCCGCGGCATCGGGGCTGCGACGGCCCGCCGCCTCCACGAGCGCGGTGCCCGCGTGGCCCTGGCCGGGATCGAGCCCGACCTGCTCGCCGCCGTGGCCAAGGAGTGCGGCGGCGCACCCGCGATCGCCTGCGACGTCCGCGACCGCGAGGCAGTGGAGGCCGCGGTTCAGGAGGCTGTGGATCATCTGGGCGGCCTGGACGTGGTGATCGCCAATGCCGGCGTGGCCGCCCAGCTGCCCCTGATGGGGGGCGATCCCCAGGTGTTTGAACGGACGATCGAGGTCAACCTGCTCGGCGCCTACTACACGCTCCGGGCGGCGGCCCCGCACATCGCCCACCCCGGGGGATACGCGCTGGCGATCTCATCGCTGGCCGCGGCTGTTCACCCTCCGCTGCTCGCCGCCTACAGTGCTTCGAAAGCAGGGGTTGAGGCGCTGGCGAATGCGCTGCGGATCGAGCTGCTGCACACCGGGGCGCGGGTGGGTGTGGCCTACTTCGCCGAGCTTGACACCGACATGACGAGCCGGGGCTTCGGTACCGAGGCAGCGGCCCGCATACGCCGGGGTCCGAGCCGGGTGGCGCCGCTGAGCGCGGGAGTCAACGCGATCGAGCGGGGCGTTGGCTCACGGGCTAGGCGCGTCGTGGCGCCGGGATGGGCCGAGCCGGTGCTCCACATCCGGATGTTCGCCCAGCGCGTGGTTGAGCGGGTCACGTCGCAGGGCCTCGATGCGGCGCTCGAGGTCGCCCTCCGGGAGAACGCGCCGCTCACGACCGCGCTCGAGCCGCGGAAATAGTCAGATAGCCGACAATTTCGGTCGCGCTCCGCCGCCCCCTGAGCTATTTTTAGAGCCGTCATGGCAGACGCAGCGCTTGTTGGGGCCCCGATCCAGGTAGCCGAGCCAGAGGCCGCTGGCCCACACCCGCCGCTGGAGATCCCCGAGTTTCAGATCGTCCCGCGGGTGGGACTGATCATCATCGCCCCGATCATCGGCCTGCTGATCGCCGCGATTGCCGTCAACAAGCTCTGGCCGCTGACCTTCTTCCACGTGGCCGGCGGCGCCGCCTGGACGATCATCGACCTGTTCCTGGGATTTGTCCTGGGGCCGATTCTGGGCCGGCTCTCAATTCCAGCCCGAATCGAGATGACCACCAGGCTGATGCCGAAGATTCTCCTGATCATGCCCACCGTCGTGACGATGACCCTGGCCGCCGGGTGGCAGCTGGCCACCAAGATGGGGACGAACCTGACCTCGTTTCCCCAGCACGGCTGGGTCGTGGCCAGCTTCGTCGTGGTCGGGGTGATGTCTGTGATCGCGCTCGGCCTGCTCGAGCCGGCCAACATCGCGGTGCTGGTCGAGCTGAAGAAGCCCCGGCCCAACCCGGCCGTCATCGAGCGGCTGATGAAGCGGTTCATGTACTCGGCCGGGATCCTGGGCGCGATGCAGATCGCGACGCTGGTCATCATGACCAAGCTGGCCTCCTCGTGAGCGAGCCCAAGTACCCGCCCGTAACGCAGTTCGCGATGGTCTCGCTGGCCCTGATCGTGGCCGGCGGCATCTACCTCTCCTCTCACCTCCCCCAGCACGTCTCGCTGACCCCGGCCGTCATTCTGCTCGCCGCCTCAGCCGTCCTGATGGGGGTGAATCTGGTCCTGCTCAGCCGGGTGCGGGAGTTCGACTGGCCGCGATTCTTCGAGGTGGGCAAGTGGTCGCTGCTGGCCTACGTCGTGATCGCCGGGATGATCGAGTACGTCTTCCTGCGCAACCACCTCAAGGGCGGACCGCTGGTCGTGCTGACGCTGTCGCTGGTGATCTTCGCCGTCCACGTCCCCATGCTGGTGGGCTTTACCGTGGCCCGCTTCCACCAGCCGGCGGAGTTCCCGGCGGACACCGCGGCCAGCTGACGTGTGGCCACCGGCGGCGCTTGAGTTCCTGCGCGAACTCGAGGCCAACAACGACCGGGACTGGTTCAAGGCCAACCGGCGGCGCTACGAGGAGGATCTGCTCGTACCGACCCGGAAGCTCGCTGGGCGGCTGAGCCACCTCGGCGAGCCGCGTTTCTTTCGCCCGTACAACAACCTCCGCTTCCGGCCCGGACCACCGCTGAAGGAGAACGTGGCCGTTGGGATCGGGTTCACCGGCGCCGGTGGGTACTACGTGGACATCTCATTGGACGGCCTGCTGCTGGGAGCAGGCCTCTTTCACCCGGCGCCCGATCAGCTCGAGCGCTTCCGGGCGGCGATCGATAACTCACGGCGGGCGGCCGCGTTCGAGCGGGCCGTGTCCCGCGCGCAGGCCGCCGGGCTTTCGCTGTTCGAGCCGGCTCTCAAGCGCGCTCCGCGGGGTTACCCCTCGGACCATCCGCGGCTGGAGCGACTGCGGCTAAAGCAGTTGGTCGTCCACCGCCGGTATCCGCTCGGGCGCTGGCTGCACACGGCTGAATGCGACAGGCGTGTCCAGACCGGGCTCGAGTCGGGCAGGCCACTGGTCAGATGGCTGGGCGAGTACGTGGGCGATACGACGCGCCCGCCCGAGCGGCGGTAACTACATCCGGGCGGCCGCGGACGTGATCGCCTCACGGATCCGCGGATACGTGCCGCAGCGACAGATGTTCCGGATCCCGTCCAGATCGGCCTCGGTGATGTTGCTGCCCTTCTCCTTGACCAGCGCCACCGCGGCCATGATCTGCCCCGGCTGGCAATAACCGCACTGGGCCACGTCGAACTCCAGCCAGGCCTCCTGCATCGGATGCAGCGCCTGCCCGACCGTGTCGGGCAGCCCCTCGATCGTGGTGATCCGATCACCGGGCTGAATGTCCGAGACCGGGACCGAGCATGGGTTGAACGCCTTACCGTTGATGTGGCAGGTGCAGGCCTTGCACACGTCCAGGCCGCACCCATACTTGGGGCCGTGGATGCCCAGCAGGTCCCGCAGCACCCACAGCAGGCGAATGCTGTCCTCGCAGTCCACGTTCACGCGCTGGCCGTTGACGATGAAGGTGTGAGTGGCCACGTGCGGCTCCTTTAGAACGCCTCACTGAGGCCGTTGGTCGGAGATTGGGGGATCGGGGGCACGGTCGGGTAGGGCGTGAACCCGAGCGGCAGGCTGTGGTTGATCGGGAAGTTGGTTGGCAGCTGGCCGGTCGCCCGCGCGTAGGCGCAGGCCACGGCGGCCATCGACGGCGCCACGCCCAGCTCGCCCGCCCCACCGGGATGCTTGCCCGTGGCGGGCATCACGATCACCTTCACTTCCGGTGGCGTGTTCCACTGCCGGGTGTAATAGGCGTTGTCCCAGCTCGCCTCCAGGAAGTGGCCGTCCTTGAGATGGAGGCTGTAGGAGAGAACCTGGGCGATCCCGTCCATCATCCCGCCCATCATCTGGGCCTTCAGGCCCAGGGGGTTGATCGGGAGGCCGGCGTCCACAGCGAACACCGCCTTGGTCACGCGCGGGCCTGTGTAGCCATTCTCCACCTGACGGTCCACGGTCGCCCGGCGGCAGTCGATTTCCATCAGGCACGCGCCCCGGCTCTTGTATTCGCTGTGAACGGCGATGCCCTGCGCCGTTCCGGCAGGCATCGGCCGCCCCCAGTGCCCCGCCTTCGCCACAGCGTTCAAGACCGCCTTCAGCCGGGCGTCCCGAAGGAAGGCCCGGCGGAACCTGTACGGGTCCTGACCCATCGCCCTGGCGGCCTGGTCAACCATCAGCTCGGTGGCCGTCGTTACCTCCGGGCTGTAGATGTTGCGCACGCTGCTCGTGTTGAACGTGTCGTAGGAATAGACCTCGTTCAGAAGCTGCGTGACCGGGCCGAAGTTGTAGGGCACATTCGCCGTCAGGGTGAAGACCGACTGGGAGTAGCCGAGGAAGTCGCCCTCGGGCAGCGTCCCGAAGGTGGCGCTGAGAATCTCACCCAGCCCGTGGGTAAAGTCGGTCGCGACGCTGGTGTGGCGCTGGTCAAAGCTGAGGACGTTGGCTCCGGAGTGCACGACCCGGATCCGCGAGGTGCACATCGGGTGCACCCGGCCCTGGCGGAAGTTGTCGCTGCGGTGCCACATCAGCTTCACCGGCTTGCCCAGCTTCTGCGAGATGGCGGCGGCCTCAAAGGCGCCGTCGGCGAACAGGTGGCGTCCGAACGAGCCTCCGCCCTGCGTCACGTGAACGGTGACCTGCGTCGGCGACAGGCCGAGGTTCTGCGCCAGCTGCTCCTGAGCGTAGATCGGGGACTTGAGCGCCGACCAGATCTCGGCGCCCCCGCTCTTGACGTCGGCGATCGCGCAGTTCGTCTCAAGCGGATCTCCGGGACGGAAGTAGAACGTGAAGGCATGCTCAATCGCCTTGCCGGGCAGCGCCGGAGTCAGCGGCAGCTCGCCCGCCCGCAGGTCCTTCAGCACGTCGGCGTCCGATTTGCCATCCACTGAGCCTGGACCCCAGTTGACGTCCAGCGCGCGGATCGCGTCTATGCACTGACCGAACGTCTTCCCGCGGACGGCCACTCCGCCGGCCACGAATGCCGTGTGGGGAATCACCGCCACGTCGGTGATTCCGGGCATCGCCTTGACCTGGGCCAGGTTCCTGACGGCGAGCGCTTTGCCGTTGATCGTCGGGGGCCGGCAGACCATCGTGGGCAGAGCGCCGGGGACCTCGATGTCCATCGCGAACCGCTTGCGTCCGGTGACAATGTCCACGGCGTCGATTCGCCGTTGAGGCGTGCCGACGACAGTGTGTTTGGCCTTCAGAACGGTGCCGACCCGCCTGGTCTTGGTGACCGCCGCCTGCCGGGCCAGTGCGCCGTAGGTGATCGTTCGTCCGCCGGGGCCCCGGATGACCCCGTCGCGCACAGACAGCTTTGCCCGAGGCGTGCCCAGAGTCCGCGCCGCCGCGGCCAGGAGCTGTCCCCGGGCGATCGCGGCCGCCACCCGCACGGGCGTGTAGATGGAGTGCATCGAGTTGGAGCCCCCCGTCAGCTGGTTCCACACCAGCTCGGGCCGGGCGTCAGCCAGCGTGATGTTGACCTTGCCCAGGGCTATGTCCATCTCGTCGGCGATCGCCATCGCCACGGCGGTTGTGATCCCCTGGCCCACCTCGGCCCGAGGCAGCGCAAACGAAACCGTCCCGTCGGGATTGACGACCACCGTGATCAGGTGGGCCGTCGGCTTCGTAGCGTCGGTCAGCAGATCTGTGAGGTCGTACCTGTCGACCGGCTGATGTGTCGGCACTGCCGCCCGAGCCGAGGGGGTCCAGAGCTGCGCCCCTGCAATAACCGTGGGGCCGGCAACCAGATAGCCGATAAACCGCCGCCGGGAGACGCCTGAGGAGCCCGATCGCCCTCGCGCGCCATCGGCTTGAGACTCGCCTGCCAGCGTAGTTACCGACATCGCTTCCCTCCCGCAAGGGTGACGCCTCTGGATTTGGGCGCCTTGATACGTAGTTTACCGCAGCGCTTCGCCTGGGTGCCAGTTGTTTGCGGGCGCAAGGTTTGGCCGTGGCGCGAGCGTCGGTTGCCTTGGACGCGAGGCTAGAATCGCCCGTTCAGGCGCCCGTAGCTCAGCTGGATAGAGCGTCGGTCTACGGAACCGAAGGTCGGGAGTTCGAATCTCTCCGGGCGCGCTTAAGTCCCTGGTAATTAGGGGTTTTCGACTCCAGCTGAGTTGGGGCGCCGGAACAACGTGCTACCAACGGCGCGCGCTTTCCGCGCGATCCGGGTCTCGGAGGTGCTAAGGGTCGATGCCCGCGAAGGATCGAGAGCGGGTCTTCAGGCGGCGTGTTCGGTGCCGTGGCGGGAGAGCACGTCGGCGAGTGTGGTGCTGGGTAGGTCGGTGTAGTGCTGGTGGAGGTCGGTCGGGTCGAAGGTGAGATTGGCTCGGTCCATCGCCAGTGCGGTGCGCGCCTGCCGGCCGAGTTCGGGCTTGAGGTGTCCGATGCTGTTGGCCATGAGATGGAGCATCACGGGCGGTATGTGACGTGGCGCCGCGGTTCTCCCGGCGGCGCTTTGCACGGCCTGGGCGAGCTGGTCGAACGTGAGATTGTCAGGACCGCCGATCTCCAGTGTCTTGCCGCGGGTTGTTGGGTCGATGATTGCCTGTTCGACGACGGCGGCAACGTCGGCGACCGAGACGAAGTTGATCGGGTTCTGGCCGCGGCCGAACACGAGCGGGCGTCCCGAGCGCGCGGCGGTGTGGTGCAGCAGATCGATCCACAGCTCGAGGAATGCGGTCGCTCGCACGATCGTGGTGGGGACGCCGCTTCGGGTAGCGTGCTGTTCGGCGGCGTGCTTCATCCGAAACAGCTCCATTGGACTATCCCCCGCCGCCCCGACCGTCGACATCAACACGAAGTCTGCGCCGGCGCCCTTGGCAGCTTCGACCAGGTTGGCGTTGCCGTCACGGTCGACTGCCGCGAGCGCGCTGCGGCGCGGGTCGGTGAAGCCGTGCACGGCGGACACGACGACATCGACGCCGGCGGTCGCGGGCCCGAGGCTCTCGGGATCGCGCACGTCGCCGCTCACGACGGTGACGAGGTCGCCGGCGAGGTGCTCGGCGCGGGCCGGCTCGCGGGTGAGGACACGCGCCGGGAGATTCCGGTCGACCAAGCGGTTGACGAGCAGCGTGCCGAGCCTGCCGGTGCCACCGGCGACGAGGATCACGACGGGCCGCCGGGCATGACCTGTGCTCGGACCGCCTGATCGACGGTGCCGGCGTCCAACTGGACTGGCTCGAGGTAGAAGCGAGCCCACGCCGCGAGCCCATCTTCGACGCCGAAGATCACAACACCGCGCATCAGGTGTGGCGTGCCATCGGGTCGCGTGCCGCGGTGCTCCCACTCGCTCCAAACCGTGTCCCCGTCGGCCGCGGTTCGCAGCACCTCGGATTTGAGGTCAGGGATCGCGGCGAAGATCTGTGTCCAGTTCGCGCGTACCTGGTCCCTGCCAGTGAAGCCTCGCTCCGGGTGCGCAGGAGTCTCGTTGCGGTAGTCGGGGGCGAAGCAGCCGGCGAGCGCCTCGAGGTCGTGCGCGTTCGTCGCACGATGCAGGCGATTCACGAGCGCCTCCGGTTCGATCTGGGTCTGCATCTGGTTCACGCTCTTCCTGATCGACCTTCGATCTAGTAGACTGGAACGGATCTAGCACTATGGACCCAAATATGTCTGCTGTCAAGCCGAAGCGCCGTTACGACTCTGTCCGCCGCCGCGAACAGGCCCGCCAGACGCGCGAGGCGGTCCTCAACACCGCGCAACGCCTATTCCTGACCAACGGGTTCGCTACCACCACAATCGCCGCGATCGCCCAACAGGCGGAGGTCTCGGTCGACACCATCTACAAGAGCTTCGGCGGAAAGGCCGGCCTCGTTCGCGCCATCAGCGAACATGCGCTGGCTGGCGACCAAACCGTTCCCGCCGAAACCCGATCAGACGCACTTCAGGCCAGCGAACACGACCCGCGCGCGATCATCCGCGGCTGGGGCAAGCTCACCACTGAGATCGCTCCGCGGGTGGTGCCGATCCTGCTACTTGTCCGCACGGCGGCCGGAGCCGACCCCGAGATGGCGGACCTCCAATCCGAGCTAAACGCCCAGCGCCTCGAGCGCATGACCCGGAACGCCCACAATCTCGCAGCCGCCAACCACCTCCGCGAAAACCTCAGCCCCAAGCTCGCCGGCGAGATCATGTGGACCTACAGCTCACCCGAGCTCTACGAGTTGCTCGTCCTCACCCGCGGCTGGCCACTGCAGCGCTACGGCGCGTTCATCGCCGACGCCATGATCGCCCAACTCCTCCCACCCGAGACGGCCTCCCCAACCGCCACCCCCCGCCGACGGCCGCAACGACTCACGCACCCACCCGCATGAAGAAAACCCCGTCGCTGACCATAATTTCCGCTGAAACGAAGGTCCACCGTCGGGGCTGCCCTGGTGCTTCGTCTGCCAGTGAAGCGGAGCTACCTGGCTGGTTCGAGGATCAGCTTCGGATGCTGGCTGGACCTGTCTCGACCGTCCGCGACGCGTTTGAGCGCGCGGCGGACAGGGCTTCGAATGCGTCGGCGGCGGCGAACGCTCCGCCGGTCGCGGTGTATCCGGCGGCCACGCGTTGAGCGCCGGCCTGCTTGGTCATCGCGATCCGGATCTGCTTGCGAAGCCGCTCCGGGCTCAGCCTCTGCGCAGGTAGCCGGGTGCCGGCGTCCGCGATCTCGACTCGGCGGGCTACTTCCAGCTGGTCTCGCCCGAACGGGACGACGCAGACCGGCACGCCTGAGGCGAGCGCCTTTTGGGTAGCTCCGGCCCCCCCGTGCGTCACTGCGCAGGCTGCCCGCCCGAGCACCGGTGTATGCGGGATGAAGCGCTCTACTCGAGCATTCGCCGGCACGTCACCGCTGAGCTCGGTGGCCGGCATCGTCGCCACCACTTCGATGTCTTCGTCCGCGAGCGCGTCGAGCGCGGTGCGGACGAGCTGGCCGTCGTCCTGGAACTCCGACGAGGTGGTGACGAGAACGAGCGGCCTCGCGATCTCGGTCAGCCACGTGGGTGGGTCGGCAGGCGGCTCCCAGGAGCATGGGCCGACCATGCGGACCGACGCCGGCCAGTCCGAGCGCGGGTACTCGAACGGCTCGGCTGTCATGTAGAGCAGCAGCGGCGCGGCGCCGAACATCTCGTCGGTCGTGTCGAACGGTCGGACCCCGACCGACGTGCGGGTCGCGTTGAGCGCGGGGAGGCATGCCCGCTTGAGCGCGCCCGTCAGCATCGGGCGAAGGAGCCGGTCGCGAGCTCGGCCGGCGATGCCGTCGGCGGGCTTGAGACCCGGGCCGAAGGGCGGGACGTCCCGTGAGGTCATCGCCAGTGGGAACGGAAACCACTGCGCCCACGGGCCGCCCCAGCCTTCGGCCACTGCAGTCGCGCCCCATGTCATGCAGTCCACAAGGATCGCGTCGGGTCGCTCTGTGTCGATCGCCGCGCGGAGGTCCGCCACCTCGTGCGCCGAGCGCTTCCCGAACGTGGCCATCCCACGCTTCAATTTCGCCGGCGGTGTGCGGGCGCGGTAGTCGTCGTGCTCGATCGCCTCAATCGCGGGGGCGATCGGCGCCGCGTCGAATCCGCGATCAGACATCAGCTCCACCTCGGAGGCGAGCGTCCGGATTGCAATGCGGTGCCCCCGACCAGCCAGCTCGTCGAGGATCGGGACGAGTGGATACAGATGCCCGCGCGCCGGCGATGTGTAGGCCAGGATCTTCATTGGTCCTCTCCTAAGAGACGTGTGATGGTCAGAATCAGGGTGGCCTGAACCTCCGCTCTCGAGAGCCCCAGGTCGTGCGAGAGGATCCACCACGTCTGGACGTCGCAGATCGAGATCAGCGCCGCACGAAGCCGTCGGCGCTCGGCGGCACGGGCAGTTAGCAGCCACGCGCCGAACGCGAGCTCCACCCAGTCATAGTGCAGCTGACGAGCGCGGCGGCCAAGATCCGCGATCGGCCCGTCCAGCTCGAGGTTCGAGCTTCGCATCGCTCGTCCTCCCCGCATCTCGTAATGCTCCAGCAGGTTGTCCACGGCACCGGCGATGTCGTTGGTCGGAACGCCGAGCCGCTGCTCCGCGACCTCATCAATAGCCCGCCGCAGCACCCGCTCCAGCAGGCCCTGCTTGGACCCGAAATGGCGCAGCAGCGTTGGCTTGGTCACGCAAGCGGCGCGGGCGATCGTCTCAAGAGATGCCTGCTCCCAAGGCCCGGAGAGGAAGGCCTCGTCGGCGGCATCGAGCAGCGCGATGCGAGTCTGTTCCTCCGCTTCTGCGCGCGCCACCTTCACGTAGCTGCGCCCCGAACCCATATTCACGATACCAACGGTAACGACAAATACCGATCAGGTCAACCGAAGTCTTGAGCACCGCGAAATCAAGCAGCTCGGCCCCCATGTCGGCAGTTCCCGACTCAGGCTTTGATGCGCGCCGCACGGCCAGCCCGACGCAGGCCGGCGCCGGTGCACGCGCCACACCGAAAGCAGGGCTGTACCGGACCGGGCCGCCAGTCTCGCTCCTCGCCACGAGCACAACGCGTTCGGGCGGCTCTCGGCAAC
>DASXCS010000012.1:0-1565 GCA_036490975.1 Solirubrobacteraceae bacterium | reverse complement strand
CGCGATCCCGGGCGCGTCCATGCCCTGCGCGGACAGCAGCACCATCTGCGCCCGCCGCCACGTCACCACCGACCCGCTGCCCCGGCGGATGATCCGCACCAGCCGCCGTCCCTCATCATCATCGATCTCGCGAACCCGCACACGCTCGGCCACCGCCCCAGTCTGGCGGGCTCACCGCCCTCGGAAAACCACAACAGGGCAAACGTGAGCTGTCACGGCACTAGTAGAGTGTCGCCGCTTAGTTCTGGCGTGTATGGGAGGCTGGTCTCAGCAGATCTTTTCCCTCCTCTCTGCCAGTCAGGACGCTGATGCCGTCGCAGAAAAAGCGGCCGGTCACCTTGACCGCTGCCGATCGTGAAGAGCTGGTCCGGGTGACCGCGACGGGGGTTCATCCGGCCTCGATGATCAGGCGGGCGCGGGTGCTGCTCGCGCTGGACACCTCGGCCGGCCTGGTCGATCCCAAGGAGGTGATCGCTGCCCGGCTCGGGGTCTCGGGTGAGACGCTGCGGCTGGTCGCCAAGCGGTTCGCTGAGACCGGTGGCGACATCTGGGCCACGATCGGCCGCAAGCAGCGCCTGCTTCCGCCGGTGCCCTCGCCGGTGACCGGAGAGATCGAGGCCCGGCTGATCGCGCTGGCCTGCTCGGCCCCGCCGGCCGGCCGCGCCCGCTGGTCGTTGCGGCTGCTGGAGAAGCATGTCGCCTTGGCCGGGGACATCCCGGATCTGGACCACTCCACCATCGGCCGGGTGCTGAAAAAACGGAACTTCGCCCTCATCTGAAGAAGTGCTGGACCATCCCGCCCAAGGCGAGCGCAGAGTTCGTGGCGCGCATGGAGGACGTCCTGGCGGTCTACGCCCGTCCCCACGACCCCGCGGTGCCGGTGGTGTGCATGGACGAAAAGCCGTACCAGCTCCTCGCGCATGCCCGCGACCCGGTCCCCGCCTCACCAGGCAGCGACGCCAAGATCGACAGCGAATACGTGCGTCACGGGACCTGCTCGATCTTCGTCTGGGCCGAGCCGCTGGCCGGCCACCGCCGGGTGATAGCCCGGCCGCAACGTACCCGGATCGACTGGGCCCACGAGGTCGAGCGCCTGCTCACCATCGACTACCCCGGCGCCGGGAAGGTCGTGCTGGTGATGGACAACCTCAACACCCATTCGATCGGCTCGCTCTATGAGGCCTTCGATCCCACGACCGCATTCACGCTGGCTCAGCGGCTCGAGATCCACCACACCCCCAACCACGGCTCCTGGCTGAACATCGCCGAGATCGAGCTCTCCGCACTCACCCGCCAATGCCTGGACCGCCGCATCGACGACCTCAAGGTCCTCAACGCCGAGCTGGCCGCCTGGCAGGCCGAGGTGAACGCCGACGAACGACAAGTCCAGTGGCACTTCACCACCGAAGACGCCCGCACCCGCCTACGGCACCTCTACCCCAAACGTTAGCCGCGACGCTCTACTAGTAACCAGCTCCCGCTGTACACCACCAACGCTGGCGACTTCAGAGGCTCCGAGAATCTCGTCGAAGTGATCGAGGTTGAGGCGCGGCCGAACAACCTGT
>DASXCS010000011.1:0-2989 GCA_036490975.1 Solirubrobacteraceae bacterium | reverse complement strand
GGCGATGGTGCGGATCTCGGCCAGGTCCTCCCACAGCACGTGCAGGGCCCCGCAGCCGGCGATCAGCCCGTCGGAGTCCTGCTCCGCGACCCAGAACTCCTGGACGTCCTCGTACAGGGTGACGTTGGCCTTGCCCAGTAGCCGTCCGGAGGAGACGTTCGCGTCGACCAGGGCCCGGATTCCCGGTACATCAGCGGTACGCGCCTGCCTGACCGTGTATCCCATGGCGGGTCCACGATAGCCGCCGTCCAGCGTGATCCGGCGATTTGCGGTCCGGGTTGACCGGAATTGTCCGCGTGTCTAAAAACACGGGAACAGTTGCGCCGTTTCGGTTGGCAGGCTGATCACAGATCCAATAATGTGCTTCGCTGTCGCCCCAGATAGATGGCCATGCCAGCAGCCGCTGGCCGATGACTGACCCGGATAGCACCAATGTCACAGGCTGTCCGCGAGAGGAGACCTTCTGTGCGGCGTTCAGCCGACGGTGTGCAGGGCACCCGGAGATTCTCACCCGAGCGGGTGAGGGCCACCGTGTCCCGCTCCTGGCGTGCGGCGGCGCTGGTCACGGGTGCGACCACCGCACTGGCCCTGCTGGCGCCGGCGGCCACGAGCGACGCGGCCAAGTCGCCCTCGCTCAACTCCCTGGTGGCCCAGGCCAAGCAGCTCACATACCAGATCAACGCGCTGAGCGAGCAGTACGACGGACTGCGGGTCCAGCTCTCGTCGGCCAAGACGGCCGCGAGCAAGGCCCAGAAGCAGGCCGCGGCCGACGGTGCCGCCCTCAAGGCGAGCCAGGCCACGGTGGGCCGGATCGCGGCGGCCAGCTACGAGAACGCCGGCTACGACCCGACGCTGCAGATCCTCTCGACCAACAACCCGGACCAGTACCTGAACCAGGCCTCGATCATGGAGCAGCTGGATCAGACGAACGGGACCCGGGTGACCGACCTGTCCAAGGCCGAGGCGGCGGACAAGCGGGCCAACGAGACCGCGCAGCAGCAGATCGCCAAGGTCACCGCGCTGGAAACCTCCATGAACGCGAAGACCAAGCAGATCCAGGCCCAGATCAACAAGGTCAACAGCTCGACCATGACCCAGGCCATGGCGGTCTTCAACCAGACGGGCAGCTACCCCAACATCACGATCCCGGGCGGCAGCAGCGTGGGGGCCAAGGCCCTGGACGCCGCCCTGACCCGCCGGGGCGACCCGTACATCTGGGGCGCGTCGGGTCCCAGCGAGTTCGACTGCTCCGGCCTGGTCATGTGGGCCTACGAGCAGGAGGGCATCCAGCTCGACCACTACACCGGCGACCAGTGGACCGAGGGCACGCACGTCTCGCGTGACCAGCTCGAGCCGGGTGACCTGGTGTTCTTCTACGCCGACATCAGCCACGTCGGCCTGTACCTGGGCGACGGCCTGATGGTCGACGCCCCATCCTTCGGCCAGGACGTCATGGTCCAGAAGATCAACTGGGGCATCTTCGTCGGCGCCGTCCGCATCAAGTAGCCCTCGCTCGAGGGTGGGCAAAGGTACCTTTCCCTTCCTAAGAGGGGGAGCAGAGTTACCTTTGCCTCCCTAGGAGCGCGAGGCTCCCGGGTCGCTGGGGCTCCAGGGCTCCAAGGCTCCAAGGCTCCAAGGCTCCAAGGTGATTGTTTGGCCGGTGTCCTGCCGGCGGAGGCTTTGTGCGGGGTGCGGCAGGCCTTACGCTCGCCAGCGGGACAGGCGCACTGTGCCTGCCGCTTTTGGCCTGGCCGGGCCTGCCGCAGGGGTCCCCGCACCAAGCGCGGAGCCGGGAGGTGGCTAAAAAATCACCCCACCCGCACCCCCGTGACACCCATGACCTCTAGTGCCCTTGTGACTCATGAGGATGGAGGGAAGGCGCGGGTGCCTGTGACTCGTGGGAGCGCGGGCGCGTAGCGCCTACGGGGAGCGCGGCCCGTGGCGCCTACGGGGAGCGCGGGGCGCGTGACCCCTACGGGGTGGGCTCTCCCTGGGCTTCGCCGTCGGGCACGGCTGCCTTGCCGACGCCGGGCACGTCGGGCTTGACGAAGGGGAACAGGACCGTTTCCCGGATCGACAGGCCGGTGAACATGATCATGATGCGGTCGACCCCGACGCCGACGCCGCCGGTGGGGGGCATGCCGTACTCGAGCGCGCGCAGGAAGTCCTCGTCCAGCTGCATGGCTTCCGGGTCACCCCCCGCGGCCAGCAGGGACTGCTCGGTCAGCCGCTTGCGCTGCTCCACCGGGTCGGCCAGCTCCGAGTAGGCCGTGCCCAGCTCGGCCCCGAACGCCACCAGGTCCCAGCGCTCGGCCAGCCGCGGGTCGTCGCGGTGGGCGCGGGTCAGCGGGGACACCTCGACCGGGAAGTCACGGTAGAACGTGGGCTCGACGGTCTGCTTCTCCACCAGCCGCTCGTACATCTCCAGCACGATCTGGCCGTGGTTCCAGCTCGGCTCGACCGGGACGTCAGCGGCGGCGCACAGCTTGCGCAGCGCGTCGATGCTGGTGTCCGGGCTGATCTCCTCGCCCAGCGCGGCCGAGACCGCGGTGTAGACCGGGATCGAGCGCCACTCGCCGCCGATGTCGAGCTCGGTGCCGTCGGCCCGGTGCAGCACGGTCGTGCCCAGCGCGTGCCGGGCCGCGCCCTGGATCAGCTCCCGGGTCAGCGTGGCCATCGTGTCGTAGTCGCCGAAGGCCTGGTACGCCTCGAGCATGGTGAACTCGGGGTTGTGGGTGGCGTCCACGCCCTCGTTGCGGAACACCCGGCCGATCTCGAAGACGTTCTCGATCCCGCCCACGATCAGCCGCTTCAGGTACAGCTCGAGCGCGATCCGCAGGTACAGCTGGCTGTCGTAGGCGTTGCCGTGGGTGATGAACGGCCGGGCGTTGGCCCCCCCGTGGATGGCCTGCAGGACCGGCGTCTCCACCTCCATGAAGCCGCGGTCGTGCATCTGGTCCCGCAGCGACCAGACCACGTCGCTGCGCAG
>DASXCS010000010.1:0-3524 GCA_036490975.1 Solirubrobacteraceae bacterium | reverse complement strand
GTGACCGCTTCAGGGAACCGGAGGGGACCGGACCAAGTGGATACTGATTGACTCAAGATCGCCTCCGGCCCGTTCACCATAATTTCCCACACGTCGTCGTCGGCGAGGAGGGGCTCGAGCGGTCCGTAGCCGGCGAGGTTGTGATAGGCCCGCTCAACGACCATCGACGGGTCGGCGAGGTCGAAGTCCCGCAGGCCGCGCTTGTAGTCGTCGGACCAGCGCGCCACCTCGTCCTCGATGAGGGCGCGGAGCTGCTCAGCGCCACCGTCGGCTGCAAGGTCGAGGCTGGTCGCCTTGGCCCGCTCCTGGACCGCCCGCTCGATCTCCATCAGGGGGGAGACCCACGCCTCGACGGTGGTCAATTGCGGCCCTCCTTCCGAGAGAGCGTCGCTCTCGTCCAGATCACGTGCGCCGGAGCGTAGGGGGTGCTCTCGGTACGTTTCAACTCTCTCTCCAATGTGCTTCGGCCGGGACGCACTTCTGTCACACGCGTCGCTCGTCCGAGCACAACAATGACGCCCCCCATCTCTCCGCCGAACGCGCTCGGCCCTCGATTGACCTGATTCCGAAGGCGAGGCGTTGCGAGGTGCCCGGTGAGCACGGCCCCTGGCTCGTTGACCGAAGCGAAGCGCGGATCTGATCCGAATCCACCTCACCAGAATCGCGGCCGAAGAGTCATTACATCCGAAGAAAGGCGTTCAGTAGACGAAGGTCTTCGACCAGATCGAGCTCAAGGATGGGCAGACCGTCCACCCGTTGTCGGATCCGCACTGTCGCCTGGCTCGCAAGGACAGCCACCCCAACACCAATCGGGAGCCACCCAGGAACGTCAGCGTGAAAAACGGAAGACGACGGCCGAGAAAACTCGAATCACCACGAGGTAGCCAAGCACAGTGGCACTACCCTCACGGGGGTGACGAAGGTTCAGGCGCCTCCTCGACCGGGGTCAGTTGGGCGCGCCGACCGCCGTACCTCCGGTCTGAACTGCGTAGCCGGTGTAGGTGCCCGTGCCACCAACGTCAGGCGAGTCGTGGCTGAAGGCGATGTGGGCCAGACCTGACTGGTCGGTATCCACCCCGAAGTCGTCCAATAGCTGGCGCCCTGACGAGCACGTGGCACCGGACTCGCAGACCGTGCCCTGGTGCACGGCCACAATTGCCCCCGGTGCTCCCCAACCGGCCGCAGTGCCGGTGGTGTTCTGAGCGAAGTACACCGACCAGCTCTGCGTCGGCCCTGGAGCCGTCGTGCTGGCGTAGTACACGAGGTCCACGCCACCCGACGTGGCCACCAGCCACGGCATGACGGCCTGGGCGGTGTTGGTGCTCACCGGCCCCGAGCAGGACCAGGTGGCACCGTGGTCGTTCGAGACGGCAGTGAAGGCGTTGGTGTCGTCAGACCACGCCATCCACAGGTTGCCGGACGGATCGACCGAGACATTGGGGAACTGGTGTCCGAGCGACTTCTGCGAGGAGGCCGTGCTGCAGGCGACGGGGCGGTCGGCCCACGTGTAGCCGCCGTCGTTCGACACGGCCAGGTAGGCCTCGTTCTGGGCGGAGCCCGACGACGCCGACGGAGCCGCGAACGACTGGAACGCCCAGAACGGCGCCTTTCCAGCCGAGTTCGCCACGGTCCCCGCCGTGCTGCGGTGATCGATCACCAGGTTGCCGTGTTGGTTGTTCCCGGCCTTGAAGTCCGTCGCCGGGATGGCCTGGCTCGTATGGACGTAGCCGACGCCGTCGGAGTCCGTCCGCAGGATGTCGATATTGCCGGTCGCGATGTCGTGGAAGCTGAGAAGCGAGCTGTCGGCGCCGTAGGCGGCGATCCACGGCCGGTCGTCTGCCGGCACGCCGGCCTGGACGGGGATGTTGGTGAAGGTGCTCCCGTTGTCGGCCGAGGTGGCCACGGCCACGGAGCCGAGGTTCAGGCTGGCGACGTAGACGTTGTACACGCCGCTCGCATTGGTGGCGCCAGCGATCGCCAGGTCGGTGTCACCGCCGGACGCGCCGATTCCTCCGGTCGCGTTGGGCTGGCCGCGATACTCGAGGTTGCAGGCGCTGGCGCTCGCCCCGCCGGGCTGGCCGAGGCCCCGCCACACGTCGGTACCACCGCCGAGGCCCCGCTCGGACGACAGGAAGACGTTGTTCGTCGGAGACACGTGAATCGCCGGCTCGCCGGCGACGTTGCTGCCACAGCCCGATTCGCTCGCAGTGTTCCCGACCGTGCTGTCCTGCAGCTGGCCGGTGACGAAGGTGCCCGACGCGGCGAGCGGCGCCGCCGGCCCCGCCGGCAGCTTCGGCGGTTGGGGAACCCTAGCGACCTGAGCGCTGGCCGCCAGGGCCGTGAAGCCCAGCGCTCCCCCAACGAGGCTCAGTGCTGCTCCGGCGAGCGCGCCCTTGTGCAGCAACGACAACGAACGATTCAATGGTGGCCTCCCCAGTCAAGGCGCATCTCGGTTCCCAGCAGATGTCGGAGCGGGTTTCTAGACGCGCGGGAGGAATCCCTGCAACCGTGACCGCCCCGGCCGCCCTGAACCTGCGAAGTGGAGCCCGCCCGGGCCGGCTCTGGGCGTGACGCTGTCCGAGGGCCCGCCCGCCGACTCGGTCCGAACCCGTTCGAACCCCAGCGGCAGTTGATCGGCCTCGCGGAAGCCCGGCGAGTAGTGGATCTCGGCCCCGTCGGCGATGCCGTAGTCAGGCACCCGCCGGCGGAACTCCTCGATCGCCACGCGGAGCTCGAGTCGGGCCAAGTGGGCCCCGAGACACAGGTGCGGCCCGCCGCCAAATGCCACGTGGTGGTTGTGCCCGTCCGCCAGCTCGAAGGCGTCGGAGGCGAGGAACTGCGCCTCGTCACCGTTGGCTGCGCCGAGCACCAGCATGACGGCGTCATCGTCGTCGTGACGAGCTGGGCTCCGAGTGGTGACCTCAGAGCCCAGCATCCCAGTGCCCGGGTCGTCACGGGTTGCGGTGAGTCTCTACCTGACGCGCAGGCCGGTCAATGGGGATCTTTAGTCCCGCAAAGCCCCGTGACCGACTCCGGGACGGTTGAGGGAACGGAGAAGGCGGGGCTAGCCGATGGCGCCAGCCTGGGCCGGGGGGCTACCCTCCGTGAGGTCGCCTCGCCGCCGCCGTTGACGCAGCCGGCTCCTGATGACGATCGAGCAGATGCGCCTGCCGGACCACGTCTCTTCCTTCCCGCGAACGACGAAATTGTCCTACCAGTCAAGGGATGAGGACGATCTTCCCCGCGATGTGACCGGCCTCGAGCTCGGTGAACGCCGCTCGAACCTCGTCGAGCGGGTAGGTGCGCTGGATCGGCACGACGAGGTTGCCCGCCGCTATCGCCTCGGCCAGTTCGGCCAGGGTCGCCGCGCTCGCCGCGGCCGCGCCGCCCTCGCCCTTGACGCCGTACTTCTCGATCGAGGGGAAGTCGACGACCGTGTCGATCCGGTCCCTGGCGATGCCGAGCTCGAGCGCCAGCTCGACGTAGCCGTCGCCGACGAGGTCGATGAACGCGGCCACCGGCGT
>DASXCS010000009.1:0-1753 GCA_036490975.1 Solirubrobacteraceae bacterium | reverse complement strand
GCCGATCTCTACACCTCGGCGGACAAGCTCGGCACGTGCCTCGGTGATGTCCTCCACAACCAGGTGCAAGCCTCTAACACTGCCGGGTTCTCCCGCGTACACATCCAGCCCTGTTCCAAACCCGACCGAGCAACCCGAGCCCTCTGGTGTCAGCTGGACGACCCGGACGCCCTCGCTGGGCTGCACGTCAACGTCCTTCTTGAAGCCGAGTTTGTCGGTGTAGAAGGCGATGGCCCGGTCCACGTCCGATACCGGGAGCGGGATCAGTTCCAGCCTCATCTGCATCGGAGTCGAGCCCCCCTTGGCCTGTTCTCGTACGCGCGATCATTCCATACGACCGCCGGCATCCGCTCACTGCCGCGTCGCGTGCCCGCTGAGCACGCGAGCGGCTCGACCGGACCTGCCGCCGGGCGCGCTCACGCACGACCATGCCGTATTAGCGGCTCGCCCGCTCAGCTGCTGGTGTGAAAGTGGGTTCGGCTCTACGTATGGGTGACGGGTCCTGGCCTGTTGATACGGACCGCCTCAGCCACTTCGCTCAGGTCGTTGTTCAGCTGATGATCCCGACCGGGCAGCTGGTGCACCTGCGCCTGGGGGATCGCCAGCGCATACAGGCCGGCATGCGAAGGCGGGGCGGTCTCGTCCTTGAGTCCGTGGAACACGTGCACCGGCACACCTGGTGGCAGCCTCGCACCGAGGTCGCTCGTCAGCTCGAACTCGTCACTAGGCCAGCCGCCGTCGCCGACGAACGGAGCGGCGATCAGCACGATCGCCCTGAGCCCTCTTTCCGGCGGCTGCTCGGCGAGCGCATTGATGAGGATGGTCGCGCCTGCCGAATGGCCGGCCACGACGGCACCGTCGTCCAGGTCCGCCATCTCGCGCCGGATTGCCTCACTCCACCGGGCATAACCCGGGTCGCCCTCGTCGGGCATGCGCGGATAGCGGACCTCATACCCACCCCCGAGCTCTCGCCTCAGGCTCTCGACCAGCTTGCCGTCCCACTCGTCGTGCACGCCCGCGCCGCCGCCCTGGATGAACAGGATCTGCCGGGTGCGTGTCATGGCGATCCCCCTTCACGCCTTCGTGACGACCCGAATCGATACCTACAGCTGGCCGGAGTCTATTCCGGGCGGAGGCAAGTCTCGCCGAAGGCCACGATGAGCCTCGCCGCGAATATCCTCGATTGCCGCGAGTGGGTGGTGCGGGCCGGTCGTCTGGTCGGCAACAGGGCGCGTACTGCGGCGCGACGACTGCGGGCTGAGGCACCTGTTGCGGGCGGGAGGACTGGAGCACCCAGGTCTGTGCGGTGAGAGACTGCCGCCATGGGCACCGAACCGCGGCAGGCGCACTGGCCAGCGCACCTCCCCGCAGGCGCGCTACGGGTCGTGCGGTGGAGCGCGCGTTATGAGGAGACGCTCACCTTCTACCGGGACACCATCGGGCTGCCTGTCCTGGAGACCTTCCACGATAGCTATGGCCTGGACGGGACGATCCTCGGGCTGCCAGGCGGCCAGGTCCACCTGGAGATTGTCCGTGCGACCCAAGCGCCTTACCCGGGCCGCGGGCTTGACCAGCTTGTGTTCTACCTGCCTGATGCCGCCGCCCGGGAGCGGGTGGAGGCGCGGCTCGCCGCCGCGGGTGCCCGCCCGGTTTCCCAGATCGACTACTGGCAGGCCAACGGCGGTGTCACCTACCAGGACCCCGACGGGCGAGAAGTGGTGTTCGCGTCCTGGATCTATATCCCGCCAGGATC
>DASXCS010000008.1:0-1565 GCA_036490975.1 Solirubrobacteraceae bacterium | reverse complement strand
CGGCAGCCGGCGGCACCAGGTCAGCGTGCCGCCCCTGGTGCCGGTGGACGCGACCGGGGCCGGCGACTGCTTCAACGCCGGGCTGATCGCGGGCCTGCTCCGAGGCCTGGCGCTGCCCGAGGCGGCCGCGCTCGGCTGCGCCGCCGGCGCCCTGTCCACCCGCGCGCCAGGCGGCACCGGGAGCGCCCCCGACCTGCGCTCAGCCCTGGCCCTGGCCGGTGCGGCGGCCGTGACGGTCCCCGCCGCAGGCGCGCCGGCGTCCTGAGGTCCTGTGGAGTCAATGAACGACGAGCTTCGCGCCGAACTTCTCGAGCGCGCCGGCCGTGATCAGGCCGCGCGCAATTGGTTACCGCCCGGCGGCAGCCACGACAAGTGGCAGGAAATCGTCGCCCCGGTCGATGAGGCCAACCCCTCCGGCCTGGGCCTGGAACCCGAGCATGAGAACCGGGCCCGGCTGCTAGCCCGGGATGATCCCGGTTGACCGTTACGCGATTAGCGGCCGAGCCGGACGGTGGTCTGCTCATGGGCCGCGGAGGGATCGCCGCTGCCGGTGTTGAACACGAGGAACTGGCCATTGAAGTGCGCCTTACCTCGGTGGAATGTGCCGTTCACCGGCGCGGGCACGTCGTAGCGCACCGTGTGCCATCGGCCGTCACACGGGATGGACGGCTCGACGAGGCCATCGGTGGAGACGTCTCCCTGCGAGATGAAGACGGTGAAGTCACTCGACTCCCACCCTGGGTCACAGGCGAGCCGGGTGACGAGGGACAGCGAGCCGTC
Organism: Solirubrobacteraceae bacterium; assembly: GCA_036490975.1. Classification (GTDB taxonomy): domain Bacteria; phylum Actinomycetota; class Thermoleophilia; order Solirubrobacterales; family Solirubrobacteraceae; genus Palsa-465. Next base: position 785 of record DASXCS010000008.1, on the reverse strand, counting down.
CCGGTTCAAGTGGACCTGTTTGGCGGTTTTCTCGTGCGCCACGCCCACCGGCCGGTCCTGGGCCATGGCCACGGGCGCCGCTGTGGCTGTCGCGGCCAGCACGACAACGGGAAGTGGGATAACTCGCTGTAGCGCCCGTGACCGGAACGCCTGACTCACCTGGCCCAGTTTCACCTGACAGCCCCCCTGCTGACGGAAGGCACCCGGAAACCTTGAGTGCCAACTGCATACACTCCCTGAGCCAGCGGTACGGCACATGAAGGCAGTGTGGAGAAGGTGTGGAGGCCTCCTGAGGTCCTCAGGCTGATCACCTTCGCCGGCTGACCACTTCCTCGAGGGGTTCAGTAGTGCCGTAAGGACGAGAAAGCCGGAGGGCTTCCAGGCTGGCCTGTCCACTTACATGTCCGGCAAGGTCGTGCCCTCGGCCGCCCTGATCGTGCGGATGCGCCGAGTGGTCCCACGGGACCCGTCCCAGGACGTGGGTTAGTTTGGCCTAGACCGCTCTCGGACTTTGGAGGGATGCGATGTCCCAGTACCCAGACGAACTGGGGTCATGGTGGACCGAGTTTCCCGGCAGCGACCGCGCCGCCTGGCTCACGCCCTCCCCGTCTTCCCTGAGTGATCTGGCCCCGGCGCAAGACGGCGTCCGGGGCGCTGTCTCGAGGCGGGCGCTCAAGCGCAGGCTGGTGATTCCTCCTGGCAAGCGCGAGCGAGCCAAGCGCGAGGCCGTCGCGGAGTGGCGACGCCAGACGGTGGCCGCCATCCGGAAGCCCTCCCTCAAGTCG
>DASXCS010000007.1:0-53288 GCA_036490975.1 Solirubrobacteraceae bacterium | reverse complement strand
GCTCGCGCTGGCCGCCCTGGTGCCGATCGCGCTCGTCGTCGTCACCGCGACCGCGCGCGGGCCGGCGAAGCCCGTGGCGTTCACCGTGCTCGCCACGGTCGCCTCGGCGATCGCGGTGCTGCTCGCGCTCTTCCGCACGCTCGCCCCGCCGCACGGGTACCTCGAGCGCTGCTACGGCGTCTGGCTCGGACTGGCCGTCGCGCTGCTCATGCTGGTGTTCTCGTTCCTGACCATGAAGGACGACCGCACGCCGGGCGCGGTGCCACCCGACGTCCCGCGGCGCCCCGTTCCACCCGCCTAGACTCAGCGGCGATGCTGTCCCGCGACCAGGTCCTGCACGTGGCGAAGCTCGCCCGCCTCGAGCTCACCGAGGACGAGATCGAGCGCTTCGCGTCCGAGCTCTCCAAGGTGCTCGACCACATCGAGATGATCAACCAGCTCGGCGACCTCGCCGACGTCCCGCCCACCTCGCACGTGATCACGGTGGAGAACGCGCTGCGCGCCGACGAGCCGCGGCCGTCGCTGCCGGTGGAGGTGGCGCTGGAGAGCGCGCCGGACCCGGCGGGCGGCGGCTTCCGCGTCCCGTCCCCGGGGGCCGGGTAGGTGCTCGAGCTCACGGCAGCCCAAGCCGCGGAGGCGATCCGGTCCGGCGACGTCGACGCCGGCGAGTACTTCGACTTCTATCGCCGCCGCGCGGAGGTGGACGAGCTCAACGCCTACACGTGGCTGGCGAGCGAGCCGCCCAGCTTCCCGCCGGGCGGCGCGCTGGCCGGCGTGCCCGTCGCCGTCAAGGACCTGTTCTGCACCAAGGGCATCCCCAGCCAGGCCGGCTCGAAGATCCTCGAGGGCTACCGCCCGCCGTACACGGCGACGAGCGTCGAGCGCCTGCAGGCCGCCGGGGCGACGCTGCTGGGCAAGACCAACCAGGACGAGTTCGCCATGGGCTCCTCCACGGAGAACTCGGCCTACGGGCCGACGCTGAACCCGTGGGACCACGGCCGCGTCCCCGGCGGCTCGTCGGGCGGCAGCGCGGCCGCGGTGGCCGCCGGCATCGCCCCGTGGTCGATCGGCACCGACACCGGCGGCTCGATCCGCCAGCCGGCCGCCCTGTGCGGGATCGTCGGCCTCAAGCCCACCTACGGCGCGGTCTCCCGCTACGGGATGATCGCCTTCGCCTCCTCGCTCGACCAGGCCGGCCCCCTGGCCCGCAACGTGGCCGACGCGGCACTGCTGCTCTCACAGATGATCGGGCGGGACGCGCTCGACTCCACCTCGGTCGATTTCCCCGGGACCGTCAGCCTGCCCACCGCCGAGGACCTCAAGGGCGTGCGCCTGGGCGTGCCCGAGGAGCTGACCGGCGCCGGGAGTGGGGTGGAGCCCGGGGTTCGGGAGGCCTTTGACGCCACCCTGGTCGTGGCGGAGAAGCTCGGAGCCTCGGTTGAGACGTGCCGGCTGCCCCACGCGCCGCACGCCCTGTCGGCCTACTACCTGATTGCGCCCGCCGAGGCCTCGGCCAACCTGGCTCGGTTCGATGGCGTCCGTTACGGACTGCGGGTGGACGGCGACCAGGACCTTCTCACGATGTACAGCCGGACGCGAGCGGCCGGGTTCGGTGACGAGGTCAAGCGGCGGATCATGCTCGGTACATACGCCCTCTCGAGCGGCTACTACGACGCCTACTACGGTGCGGCTCAGAAGGTGCGTACGCGGATCGCCGAGGACTTCGAAGCCGTGTTCTCCTCCTTTGACTTCCTGGTCACGCCCACGAGTCCCTGGACGGCGTTTGCACTCGGTGCCAAGACCGACGACCCGCTGGCCATGTATCTGAACGATTTCTGCACGGTCCCGATGCCGCTGGCCGGGATCCCGGCGGTCTCAATCCCCTGTGCCCTCAGCGACGGGTTGCCCGTGGGGTTCCAGGTTGCCGGCCCGGCGTTCTCCGAGAACCGGATGCTGGACGTCGCCCATGCGCTTGAGCAGGCGATCGGGTTCGACGGGTCGCCCGGACGGTCTCGCGAGGTTTCGGTATGAGCGGGCCGGCGGTGGATTACGAGCCGGTGATCGGGCTCGAGATCCACGTCCAGCTGAAGACGGCGACAAAGATGTTCTGCGCATGTGAGACATCCTTCGGCGATCCGCCCAACACGCACACCTGCCCGGTGTGCCTGGGGCTGCCGGGGGCCCTGCCCGTGGTGAACGCGCGCGCGGTCCAGTTCGGCGTCATGATCGGACTGGCCTTCGGGAGCGAGATCGCCCCTCGCTCGCTTTTTCACCGCAAGAACTACTTCTATCCCGACAACCCGAAGGGCTACCAGATCTCCCAATACGACGTCCCGCTCTGTCGCGGGGGAATGCTGGGCGATGTGCGCATCCACCGGATCCACCTGGAGGAGGACGCGGCCAAGCTCAACCACGTCAGTCAGAGCGGCCGGATTCACGGCGCCGACCGCAGCTGGGTCGATTTCAATCGCTGCGGCACGCCGCTGGTGGAGGTCGTCAGCGAACCGGACATCGGCTCGGCGGAGCAGGCCAGGGAGTGGCTGATCGTCCTGCGGGAGACCCTCCGCCAACTCGGCGTGTCCGACGTGAACATGGCCGAGGGCTCGCTGCGCTGCGACGCCAACGTCTCGATCCGGCCCGCTGGCTCCAGCGAGCTGGGGACCAAGACCGAGCTCAAGAACATGAACTCGTTCGCCTTCCTGGAGCGGGGGGTGCGGGCCGAGATCGACCGCCAGACAAAGCTGCTCCGGGCCGACGAGGCGGTCGTTCAGGAGACATTGCACTTCGATCCCGTGACCGAGAGCCTGACGCCGCTGCGCTCCAAGGAGGAGGCTCACGACTACCGCTACTTCCCCGAGCCCGACCTGGTGCCGCTGCCCGTCAGCGAGGAGGTGATGGAGGCCGCCCGCCAGGCGCTCCCGGCCGAGCTCCCAGCCGAGCGGGCACTGCGGTTCGAAAGCGAGCTCGGGCTGGCGGCCGCCCGGGCCCGGGAGCTGGCCTTCCGGGCCGACCTGGCGGAGTTCTTTGAGCGGACGCTATCGGCGGGCGATGGGCTCCTGACGCCGGCGGAGGTGGCCAACTGGCTCCAGCTCCTGGTGGCGCGGATCGGATCAGAGGCTGATCCGGCCGCCAGCAGCGTTTCGCCAGCGAGCCTGGCCGAGCTGGTGGCTCTGGTCAGCGCCCGAAAGGTAAGCCAGAATGCGGCTCGGGAGGTGCTCGATGTGCTCGTGCAGGAAGGGGGCCGGCCAGATCAGATCGTCGCCGAGCGGGGTCTTGGAGCCATCAGCGATGGGTTGGAGGAGGCGGTGGACGGTGCGATCGCCGCCGACCCGGAGGCGGCCGATCAGGTGCGCAGCGGAAACATGAAGGCACTGGGCCCGCTGGTGGGCGCGGTTATGAAGGCCACCCAGGGTCGGGCCGACGGGGGCGAGGTTAGGCGCCTGATCATGAAGCGCCTCTCGGCGTAGGATGGAGTCCCAACCGTGAGGAGGCCCGGATGTCCAGACTGATTCGGATGGACCGCACAGGTCACACCACCATCGCCGAGTGGACGGCGGGTGACCCGGAGAGCACGAACGCGGCGGTGACGGCCTTCCACGAGCAGCTCGAGCAGGGCTGCTTCGCGGTCGTGTCCGAGGGCCCCGGCCGGGCCCGGCAGGTCAGCGAGCTTCCGGTGCAGGAGCCGGTGGTCATCCTGCGCCGGCCGATCGCCGGCGGGTAACGGCGGTGGGCGCCGACGCCTCGGCGGCGGTTCCGGCGGGGTTGCCCGAGCTGGCCGCCGTCCACTGGCGCAGGCGGGTGGACCGGACCGCTCTCGCCCGCAGTGGTCGGCTCTGGACGCTCTGCACAGCCGCCCACACGGCGCCCCTGATCACCACCGCTGGGGTCCTGGCAGCACTGAACCCGGTCACGATCCCCGTGGGCCTGATCCTCCTCGGCCACGCCTGGGCGATTCCGGAGCTCTATGCCGCGCGCGGGGCCAAGGTGATCCGCCGCCGCGACGTCCCAGACATGGAGGCGGAGGCGGTGGCCCTGGGCTTCCTGGGAGACCTCGTTGACCACCGGGCCCGGGATCTGCTGTGCCGCAGCGGAATGGTGCTGGAGCAGGCCAGCCTGGGGGTGTGGCTGCTGGCTTGCGATGGGGCTCTGCTGGTCCCGGCGGGCGGCCGGCGAGTCCACTGCTACTGCGTCGGGGTGAGCGACCGAGGGCTCCCGCCCAGCGATAGGACGGCGCACCTGCTCCTGGCCCTCAGAGAAGATGAAGCCGGCCTGGCCACGGTGGCCAACCTGGCCTTCGCCGGCGCGCCGTGGCGGCTGCGGCGGCGGCTCAGGGGCCCCGCCAGGGCTGCCCTGGACGAGGCCGTTGGCCTGGCCCGACGGCTGACGGCCCACGGCCAGCCGAGTCCGTAGGGGCTGCCCGCTACCCTCACGGCGGGCGCATGAACCGGGAGAACGTGAAAATCGGGTGGCGGTTGCTCGTGGGCGCCGCCCTGGGCATGACCGCGGTAGCGGCGATCTTGGCCAGCCCGTCCTTGGCCAGGCGCCGGCACAGGCCCGTGACGATCCATAACGTTCTCCACGCCACGCGGATTGGCCGGGCGGGGTTCGGCATGCAGCGGGCCCGGGTGACCCACACCCTCGACCGGCTGCTCCGGCACCGGCCGACGGAGCGTCTGCACGTCCTCCAGGCCTGCGGGGTGGATCACGCGATTGGCTGGCCCGGGCTGGTCGTGTTCCTGCGGGGCAATCGGCTTGTCGGATACAGCTACCGGCCGGCCTATGGGTCGCGCCATATCCCGATCCTGGCCACCGCCCGTGGCCTGCGGGTGGGGGATACCCTGGCCACCGGCAAGGTTCTGTACGGGCGGAATTTTCATGCCAGCCGACATCACGGCGGGAGTTGGTGGGCCAGCACTCCCGAGGGGCGGGTGGTGGGGCTGGCGTCGGGCTGGCCTCAGGGCCCGCTGGGATCGGTGGCCACGATCGCCGCCGGCCACGTGGGCTGCCCGTCGGTCACCCCCTGATCTCCGCGCGGCGCACGCGCGTTGAGGATGTTTGTACTTGCGGCCAATGTGGTGTCAAGGCCCGGCGAGCATCATCTTCGCCATGACCCACGCAGCCCATTCCAGCAAGGTCGTGCTCCTTGAGGACCGTCGCGGCGGCCCCACGGTGCCCGGGGGAGCGTCGGTGCGGCGCTACCGCCTGGCCCGGCTCCGGTTCGACGGCTACGCGGGGCCCGATTCCAAGCGGTTCGAGTACCTGAAGCGCACGCACGATTGAGCGTCCCGAAATTGCCGGGTATTGCCTGACCGCGCGCTACGCTGTCGACATGAACAATGAACTGGAGGCCCAGCACTCGCGCAGCCCGGTCGTCCGCAGGGCGGTCGCGGGAGTGGTCCTCGTGGTGGCGGTGGCACTGGCCATCAAGCTGGTCGTCGGCTTCCTGGCAGCGATCTTCTGGACCGTCGTGGGCGTGTCCCTGGTGGTCGCGATCCTCTGGGCCCTGAAGACCATCTTCTGGTAACGAGCAGTCGTGGCCGGTTTCGGCTATGTCGTGATCTGTCTGGCCTTTGGCGTGGCCGGAGGAATCGTCGGGCGAACGAAGGGGAGTTCGTTCCTGCTCTGGTTCTTGATCTCAGCGCTGGTTCCGGTGCTGGGCCTGATCACAGCGGTGTGCTACCGCTGGGAGAACCGGGAGCTGCGCCGTCAGTGCCCCCGGTGCGGCCGCGTGGTCAAGCTGTATGACGCCAAGTGCATGCGCTGCGGCCATGAGCTTGAGTTTCCCGAGGCGGCGCTGCCCTCACAGGCGGCGGTTCGGAGCCGGGCCGCGTAGCTCGGCCGTCTGCTGTTCTGCGCTGCTGGCTACCGGTAGCGGCCGGTGGTGGCCCGGCCACCGCGCCCGTAGCCGCCGCCTCGCGAGCGGCGATACAGCCAGACCACGATCATCGAGAAGACGATCGACAGAAGCAAGCCGGCGCCATGGCGATGTAACACGTACCAGGAGAACAGGCCGGCGCTGAGCGTGCCGCACAGCCCGACCAGGACGGTCATGCCCAGGCTCATCGGGTCAGGGCCTGCAAGCAACAGGCGGGCCAGGGCGCCCACGATCAGGCCGGAGAAGAACAGGATGATGAGGAAGGCGACGAGCCCCATGGCTCCGGTGTCTACCCGAAACGAGCCGATCGAACCTGCGGTGGGATGTCGCGTGGTACGGGGCTGGGCAGCCCGCGCTGGCCACCGCTGCGCGTTGCGGATCACGAAAGGCGCGCATGACGCCACGTCCGCGCCCGCGAGGAGGGTCGCGGATCGAGGGTCGCGAAAATGTGCGCCGGTTCGACCTGCGCCAGGCTCGCCGCAGTCCGTCTGAACCGCCCAGAAATCCAAAACCCCGTTGTTAGACTGGGCATTCCTGGGCGCATGAGCCGCGGCTTCGTGCGCCAAAAACTTCTTCCACGCGGTTACCAGGAGAAAGCCATGCGAGCAGTCGACGCCCTGATGGAGTGCCTCAAGGCCGAGGGTGTCGACGTCGTATTCGGCCTGCCCGGCGGGGCCAACCTGCCCACGTACGACGCCTTCTACGACGCGGGTATCAGGCATATCCTGGTCCGGCATGAGGCCGGCGGCGGTCACGCCGCCGAGGGCTATGCCAAGGCCACCGGCAAGGTGGGCGTTTCGCTCGGCACCAGCGGCCCCGGGGCCACGAACCTGGTCACGCCGATCTGTGACGCCATGATGGACTCGGTCCCGGTGGTGTTCATCACCGGCCAGGTCCGGACCGACCTGCTGGGTACCGACGGCTTCCAGGAGGCCGACACGATCGGAATCACGATGCCGATCGTCAAGCACAGCTTCATGATCCAGAACCCCGTCGAGCTCCCGCGCACGATCCATGAGGCCTTCCACGTGGCGCGGACCGGCCGTCCAGGCCCGGTCGTGGTCGACATTCCCCAGGACCTGTCCCGGGCCGACATCCCCTATGAGCCGGTGACCGACGTTCACCTGCCTGGATACCAGCCGACGACCGAGGGCAACAAGAAGCAGATCCGGCTGGCCGCCAAGGCGCTGGCCAACGCCCGGCGCCCGGTTATCTACGCCGGCGGCGGTGTGGTCAGCGCGAACGCCAGTGCCGAGCTCGTCGAGCTCTGCCTGTCTGACCGCTTCCCGGTCACGTGCACGGTCATGGGCCTGGGTGCGTTCCCCGCGCCGCATGCCCAGTGGTTGGGCATGCTGGGCATGCACGGCACCCGAGCGGCCAACTACGCCATGGACGAGGCCGATCTGATCGTGGCGATCGGCGCCCGCTTCGACGACCGCATCACGGGCAAGCTCGACGAGTTCGCCCCCCGAGCCAAGTTCATCCACATCGACATCGATCCGGCCGAGATCTCAAAGAACGTCCCGGCGCATATTCCGATCGTCGGCGATGCCAAGAACATCGTGCCCAGGCTGACCGCCGAGTACCGCTCGCTGCCCGGCGAGCCGGGCCGGCTGGACGGGTGGTGGGACCGGATCGAGGCCTGGCGCGAGCGACACCCGCTGCACTACGACGACTCGAGCGACTCAGAGATCAAGCCCCAGTACATGATCCAGGCCCTGTTCGAGGCCACCGGTGGCGAGGCGATCGTGACCAGCGACGTGGGGCAGCACCAGATGTGGGCGGCGCAGTACTACGACTTCCCAGCGCCCCGGCGCTGGATCAACTCGGGTGGCCTGGGGACGATGGGCTTTGGTCTGCCGGCGGCGATGGGCGCCAAGGTGGGCTGTCCGGACCAGACCGTGGTCTGCATCGCCGGTGACGGATCAATCCAGATGAACAGCCAGGAGCTGGCGACGTGCGCTCAGGACGGGATCGCGGTCAAGGTGTTCATCATGAACAACGGTTACCTGGGCATGGTCCGCCAGTGGCAGGAGCTCTTCTGGGACAAGCGCTACAGCAGCGTCGACATGGGCCAGTGGCCTGATTTCGTCAAGCTGGCCGAGGCCTATGGGGCGACGGGCATCAGGCTGGAGGACAAGCACACGCTGGTCAGTGACATGCGCGCCGCGATTGAGACGGACGGGCCCGTACTCGTGGACGTTCGCGTCACCCGGGAGGAGAACACCTATCCGATGATCCCCGCCGGCCAGCCGGCGCGGAACATGGTGGGGTGACGCCAGATGGGGCGTCTGGGGTCGATCAGGATCGGGGGGGCGAGCTGATGGGTGAGCCGGCCACCAACGAGCTGCTGTCCCTGGATGAGCTTGAGGCTGCGGGCGGGGTCCGGACCGGCCGCAAGCACGTCCTCTCAATCCTGGTTGAGAACAAGCCCGGTGTCCTGACCCGGATCGCGGGGCTCTTTGCCCGCCGGGGCTTCAACATCGACACGCTGGCCGTCGGCCCGACCGAGCACGAGAGCGTCTCCCGGATCACGCTCACGCTGGACGGCGCCCTGCACCCGATCGACCAGGTGACCAAGCAGCTGCACAAGCTGGTCAACGTGCTCAAGATCCGGGACCTCGAACCTGCGGATACGCTGTCGCGCGAGCTGGCCCTGTTCAAGGTCTCCGCCGACGGCCTGGGCCGGACCGAGGTCGTGCAGATCTGCGAGATCTTCCGGGCCAAGATCGTCGACGTCGCTCGCCGCTCGGTGGTGATCGAGGTCACGGGCACGTTCGAGAAGATCGACGCGTTCGAGCGCCTGATCCGCCCGTTCGGGTTGATCGAGATGGCCCGCACGGGCGAGATCGCGATCGCCCGCGGTCGGAGCGAGACCTGACGCCGGTCCCGGACCAGGCTCAGCGGTCACGGCCTCGGGAAGCGGCTGGGCCGGCTGACCGGGTGGTCCTGGCCCGCCCGGAGCTCCTGCGTCGCCTGGACGAGCGCATCAGGACGGCGCTGGCCCGCGCTCGCCGGACCGGTGCCACGGTGCTGGCCAGCACGACGGCCCTGCTTGATGGCGACGTCGACCCCGTGGCCACCGTGGCGGTCTCGCGCAGCGCCGGCGACGACTGGTTCTCCTTTGAGCAGTGTGATCGAGATGGGTATGCCGTGGCCGGACTCGGGTGCGTCCACGCCCTTGTGGCCTCGGGAGACGAGCGCCTGGCCGATGTCTCCAGGCGGTGGCGGCGGCTGTGCGCTGGAGCAGTCGCCGATCCTGTCGGCGACCCGGCGGGGAGCGGCCTGACGGCGGTCGGCGGCTTCGCCTTCGATGGTCAGGGCGGCCACTCGCCGGTCTGGGAGGGGTTTTCCCCAGCGTCGTTGATCGTGCCGGCGATCTCGCTGGCCCGGCGCCACGGGCGGACTGCCCTGACGGTCACCGTCAGCGTCTCCGCGGATGACACCGCGGAGGGTGTCCTAAACCCGGCCCTGAGTTGGCTAACAGCACTGAGGACCGGGAAGCTTCCGATGCTCGACCCCTCGCCGAGCGGGGTGTACCGGGTTCACAGCCCGATGCCGCCAGCGCACTACGAGCATGCGGTCGGCGCAGCCGTGATCCGAATCCGTGAAGGCGGGCTGGACAAGGTGGTTCTGGCTCGAGAGCTCGAGGCTCACGCTCCCCGGGCTCACGACCCCGCGGCGATCATGGGCGTGCTGCGCCAGGAGTTCCCCTCCTGCTACGTATTCGCTGTTGGCCGCGGTGAGGCCACCTTTCTGGCCGCCAGCCCAGAGCTGCTTGTTCGCCGGGAAGGCCAGCGGGCCAGCACGGTGGCCCTGGCCGGCTCGATCGGTCGAAGCGCCGACCCAGCGGTCGATGATCACCTGGGCGAGAGGCTGCTGCGCAGCGACAAGGATCGAGAGGAGAACGCAATCGTGGCCAGGGCCATCGCCCGGGTGCTGCGCCCCCATTCGGTGTGGGTGGCCGCCGCCCCCGAGCCGGCCGTGATCAAGGTGGCGAATATCCAGCACCTGGCCACGCCGATCCGGGCGCAGCTTGCCTCACCCCGGGATGCACTGGAGCTTGCGGGACTGCTTCACCCGACGCCCGCTGTGGGCGGTGATCCCCGCGCGCGGGCTGTCGAGCTGATCCCAGCGCTGGAGGGCTTTGACCGGGGTTGGTACGCGGGCGGGGTCGGGTGGACGGACAGCACGGGCGACGGGGAGTTCTGTGTCTCCCTGCGTTGCGCACTGCTTCGGGGCCCCATGGCCCGGCTGTACGCCGGCTGCGGCATCGTCCGTGACTCAGATCCGGCCGGCGAGCTGGCCGAGACGGAGATCAAGTTTGGGGCGCTCCTGCCCCTGTTGGCAGGCTGAGGGGCGGCATCTTGGTGCCGCCCGCTCGGTGGCAATACCGTTTCGGACCCGCGTCGCCGCGCGTCAACGGCGTTTTCGCGCCCGGAGCTCGCGGTTTTTGAGCCGGTTGCCGCAGGTGGCCATGTCGCACCAGCTGCCGTGCTGGTTGCGCGAGCGGTCGTAGAAGGCCCAGCGGCACTCGTCATTGGCGCACACCCGCAGCCGGGACCAGGTCCCGTCCTCCTGGGCGCGATGGATGATGAGCAGCAGCCGGAACAGTCCGTCGGTGATCTCGGCCGCCCCCGGGGCCTCAAGCCCGACCTGGCCGCCGTCCCCGATCGTGAGCTGAGCTGACCGGGAGGCGGCCAGGCCGCGCAGTGGCGCGAGGCTCAGCGGGGGATCAGTCCGGGCCAGCAATTCGCGGATGCCCTCCCGGACCGCTGTCGCCTGCTTGAGGTCCGCGGGGGTCAGCGCGGCGTTCGGGTCGAGCATGCCGGCGTCGGTGAGCCACGTCCTGGCCGTGGTGGCGTCATCCAGCAGGTCCTGGCCCCGCTCTGTGTCGACGGTGTTCACGAACGCCTGCACGAGCAGGAGCGGCATCGGTGCGGGCTTGGTTTCGGTCTCGGGCCAGGGATACCAGAGGGGAAGCGTGGACACCTCGTGAATCATAGTGACCGGCAAGTGGCCTTGACAGGTCAGCGTGACCGGTGTAGTCTGTTAGACAGTCATGCAGGCCAACACGGCAAGCAAAATAGAAATCGCCCCCGACCCCGGTCTCTGGGCCCGTTTGAGCGCCCGCCTTCGCAGCCGCCGGCTGGACAGAGCGCTGGCCGGAGGCGCTTCGCCCGAGGCCGCCGCGCCGCTCGCGCTGCGAGCGCGCCGGCTCACCGCGCTGTCCCGCCGACGGGTCATCGCCGATGGTCTGAGGCGCGTGATTCGCGACACCTGCCGAGGCGCGCCGCCCTCCACGGTCCTGACCTCGCCGCGCGTGGCTCAGGTCGTCGCGGCCAGCGACGACCTCAGCCGACTCGCCGAGACGCTGGCCACACCGGGCCCTGTCGCGGCTCGCGGCGTGGCGCAGGCCTGGATCCTGCTCACCGATGGCACTGGGCCGCTGTACAACGCCAGCAGCACGTCGAACCTGCGGGCCCGGGCTGCCGGCGCAGCCGGCTATCTCCGCCTCGAGGATTGAGCGGTGTCAAGCGGCGGATGCGAACCGAAGCCTCGACATGGGAATGCCGCGCGAATGCGTTGACCTGAAAGCTGGCCTGCGGGAAGCATTAATCGCTGGGGCGGACGCGGTAGGATCGCGCTGTCCGCGGAGGTGGATGGGACGGTGGGCGAGGTTTCAAATCAGGAGGAGCGTCGGTGATCCTCAGGCAGTACTACCTGGGCTGCCTGGCGCATGCCTCGTACCTAGTCGCCGATCGGGCGGGAGGCCAGGCGGCGGTGATCGACCCCCAGCGCGACACCGAGCAGTACCTGGCCGATGCCGACGAGCTGGGGTGCAAGATCGGGCATGTGTTCCTGACCCACATGCACGCAGACTTCATCGCCGGCCACCTGGAGCTTCGCGACCGCCTTGGCGCCGCCATCCACCTCGGCGCGCGGGCGAACGCCGAGTATGCGTTCACGCCGATGGGCGACGGAGATGAGGTGCGACTGGGTGCGGTCCGCCTCTCGGTGCTCGAGACGCCCGGTCATTCGCCGGAGTCGATCTCAATCCTCATCTTCGACCATGAGCACGGCGATGAGCGCCCCTATGCGGTCCTCACGGGGGACACGCTGTTTATCGGTGATGTCGGCCGGCCCGATCTACGAGCATCCCTGGGATGGAGCGCTGACCGACTCGCGAGCATGCTCTACGACTCGTTGCACGACAAGCTCCTCGGACTGCCCGATGACACGCTCGTCTACCCGGCCCACGGTGCCGGCTCCTTGTGCGGCAAGAACCTCTCAACCGACACCGTCTCCACGCTCGGCGTCCAGCGCCAATACAACTATGCGCTGCAACCCATGAGCCGCGAGCGGTTCGTGGAGATCGTGACGACTGACCAGCCGGACACGCCGGCCTACTTCACCTATGACGCAGTGCTCAACTCCCGCGAACGGCCCACGCTCGACGACGCGCTCGAGCGCGAGCTGCGGCCGCTGTCGCTCGAGCAGCTGCTTGAACTTGTGGCCGACGGAGCAGCGCTGCTGGACACCCGCGACCAGGCGGAGTTCGAGGGCGCCCACATCCGCCGCGCGCTGAACGTCGGCCTGGGTGGCTCGTTCGCCACCTGGTGCGGCACCATCCTTGACCCCGAACGACCGGTTGTCCTGGTGGCCGAGCCTGGCCGTGAGCACGAGGCCGCAACACGCCTCGGCCGGATTGGCTTTGACACCGTCGCCGGGTTCCTCACCGGCGGGATGCAGCAACTCGACAACGCCCCCGAACTGGTCGAGCGGATCGAGCGGATAACCGCCGGCTCCGTCGCGGAGCGGCTCGCGGCGCCGGACCCGCCGGTCGTGGTCGACGTCCGGACGACCCGCGAATGGGGAGAGGGTCACATCGACGGCGCTGTGAACCTGCCGCTCTCGCAACTCGCCGAGCGCCGCCTAGAGCTTCCGGCCAGCCGCCAGCTGATTGTCTACTGCGCCAGCGGGTACCGATCGGCGATCGCCGTCAGCCTGCTCCGCCGCGAGGGGCTGGCCAACGTCGCCAGCCTGGTCGGCGGTCTGGCGGCCTGGAAGTCAGCGCAGCTGTTCACCGTGACCTGAGGCGAGCGCCGCGCCCACCGCCTCGGCCACGCGGCGATGCAGAGCCAGGTTTTCCAGACGGTTGCTCCGTACCTCGATGATCGTCGTGTCCTGGCCGCGGTTGACCGACCCGAGCACGGCGGTTCGGAGCGCGTCCAGCGACTCTGGCTGTTCGTAGGCACAGCCGTAGAGCTCGGCCGCGAGCCGGAACTCGAGTCCGTGTGGTGTGGCCACATGCTGTTCGAAGGCATCCGGCTGTCCGGAGACGGCCAGGAAGTGAAAGATTCCGCCGCCGTCGTTGTTCAGCAGCACGATCGTCAGTGGCAGACCGAGGCGGCGAGCGGCCAGCAGGCCGCCCAGGTCGTGCGCCAGCGCGACGTCCCCAATCAGCAGCACGACAGGTCCCGGCGAAACGGCGGCTGCGCCAAACGCGCTCGACACCGTCCCGTCGATTCCGTTGGCGCCGCGGTTGGACAGCACCCGGGGGGGTTCAGGGCGGACGGGGCCAAATTCCTCCACGTCTCGGATCGGCATCGATGAGGCAACGAACAGCGTCGCCTCGATGGGCAGCCAGTCCACCAGAGCCGCAGCCACAGCCGGCTCAGACACCTCGTCGCCCAGGACCGCGTCGATCGCCCCGCCGGCGGCGCCATCTGCAGCGCGCCAGGCCGATAGCCAGCCTGGGTCGACGGAGAGGCCCTCGGGTTGGGCGAGCTCGCCCCGGAGCCGCATTCCCACCACGGCATCGGGGTCGCTCCACGCCCCGTGCGGATCGGAGACGATCTGGGGGACGTCCGGCAGGGAGGCCAGCCAGGCCCGGAGTGGCTTGGACGTGGGCAGGTCGCCGAGCCGGAACACGAAGTCAGGCCTGTGGGCGACGGTGAACTCCGGGCTCCGGAGCAGCACGTCGTAGTGGGCGATGGCCGCCTGTCCGCGCCGGGCGCCTGACAGGGGATCGGCCAGCACGGGTATTCCGGACCGAGCGGCGAAGTCGGCCAATTCGGCCGGCCTGGGGGCGTCCGAGCCGGCCACGATCAGCGGCCGGCCGGAGGGATGCGGGCCGGGGCCAGTGCCGGGGCCCGGCAGGGCCGGCGGCTCGCGCACGACATAGGGGTGCCCGCCCGCGCGCCCCGTGTGGTCCGCGGGCAGCGGCTCGTCCAGGACCAGCGGCTCGCGGAGTGGAAAATTGAGATGGACCGGGCCCGCGGGCCCCTCGGCCGCGGTCAGGTATGCCCGGCAGGCCAGCGTTCTGATCCAGCGCAGGCTCTCCGGCGTGGCGTCATGCACTCCCACCTCAAAGAACCATTTGGCCGCGCTGCCGTAGAGGTGGTCCTGGTCGATCGTCTGGCCGGCTCCAACCTCCCGGAGCTCGGGTGGGCGATCGGCGGTCAGCAAGATCAATGGGACCCGGGAGTGGTGGGCCTCGACCACCGCCGGGAGCAGGTTGGTCGCCGCCGTTCCCGACGTGCACGTGACGGCCACCGGGCGCCCCGATGCCTTTGCCGCACCCAGGGCGAAGAACCCCGCGCACCGCTCATCCAGGTGGGAGAAGCTCCGGATGCCGGGCTGGCGTACGAGCGAGAGGACGATCGGCGTGCACCGGGAGCCGGGGGAGGTGCAGGCCTCGGTGAGCCCACAGCGGGCCAACTCCTCGCAGAAGGCCCGCAGCAGGAGGTACATGTCCGTGGCGCTCACACCGGCCTTGCCCTAGTGTTAGGCCCCAGCTGAACGCTGGCCGAAGCACGTATGCTTGCCGCAGTTGTCAATGGAAGGAGGACCGGGTGCCAAGATTTTTGGTGGAGAGGCAGTTCACCGTGGGTCAGGAGCAGATGCAGGCCGTGGGGCGGCGATCGCGGGAGATCCTTGAGCAGAGTTATCCCGAGGTCGTGTGGGAGATGAGCCACGTGGCCATCGGAGAGGACGGCCGCGTGCAGACATTCTGCCTGTACGAGTCTCCCGATGAGGACCAGATTCGCCACCACGCCAAGGAGCTCGGGCTGCACGAGGTTCTGCGCGTGAGCGAGGTCGTGGGCGACGTGACGCCCGCCGACTTCCCGTCCTGAGCCCGAGGCCTACTGAGGATCGGCTGCCGGAGCACCGGCGCGCCGAGTGTGCCGGCGCGCATCCACGACGTGCTGGGCAGCAACCAAGGCCACCGCCTGCTTGCCCACGATCTGCCGCCTGCGCTGCGGGTTTTCACACAGCTCGGCCGCCTGGCCGTAGAGGGCGGCTGCTTCATCCTTGGCCCAGCCGCGGCCTGCCTGGTCGGCGGCCAGCAGGAAGTATTCAATCGCCTGGTCGACCTCGCCGGCCTCCTTCCAATGGTCAGCGAGCGCGGTGGCCGTGGACCCAGCACCTCTGGTCATGGCCTCCAGAAAGCCGGCCACCGTGGCGTGGAGCTCCCGCCTTCTGGCCCGGGACACGGTGGCGTAGGCCACATCCCGGATCAGGGCATGCTTGAACGTGAACTGCTCCTGGCCCTCGATCCAGGAGGCCGGCTCATGCCTGATGAGATCCCGGGCCTCCAGCGAGTCCAGTGCCTCGGCCAGGCCGCCTGCCGGGGCTCCCATGCGCTCAAGAGCACCCCTCCAGAACGTTTTCCCCACGATCGCCGCGTCGAACAGCACGCCTCGCTCATGGCCGGGCAGTGCGTCGAGGCGAGCGGACACCAGCTCACGGATCGTGGTCGGAAGCTGCTGCCCGGCGGATACCTGCCGCTCCACAGTGGCCGCGGCCAGCTCTTCGATGAACAGCGGGTTTCCCTCAGCCGCCTGGACCAGGGTCTGATCGCTGGGGGCTGAGCCCCGCTGATGCAGCAGCTGCCTGGCCAGCTCCGCCGAGTCATTCGCACCGAGCGGAGCGAGTGACACCGCGGTGTAACCGGGCAGGCCCCCGCCCCAGGAGGGGCGATCCACGAGCAGGTCCGGTCGAGCCAGGGCCACCAGCAGCACGGGCACGTCGCGCACTCGAGCGGCCAGCGTTTCGAGCAGGTCCATGGTTCCACGGTCGGCCCAGTGCACGTCTTCGAAGATCAGAACCGTGGGCCGGTCGTTGGCCAGTGCCTCCACGAGCTGCCTGGCCGCTCGGAAGAGGGTGTGGCGGTCGCTCACCTCGGCCTCGGTGCCGAGTCCGACCAGAAGCTCGATGTGGACCGCCGTTTCGGTCGGGGCGGCCAGCGTGCTCAGGTCCGCCAGCGCGGCTCTCAGCTTGGTCTGGGCAGCGGCCACCTCGTCACTGGCGAAGATCCCAGCGAATAGCTTGACGTGCTGGGTAAACGGACCGTACGGTGTCGTGGCGCCGTAGGGGAGGGACCGACCGCGGAGGACCCGGACCTCCTCGGGGGGGAGTTGACCGGTGAACTCGGCAGCCAGCCGGGACTTACCGATCCCCGCGTCTCCAAACACGGTGACCAGATGCGGCCTGCGGTCCCGCGCTACCGACTCGAATGTGCGCTGCAGTGAGGTCAGCTCATTGGCTCGCCCGAGCATGGGCACCGTGCTGGGGGTGCGCTCGCCGGGGTCGTTCCTGGCCGCCAGGGCCACCCAGGCTCGGACCGGCTCGCGCTTGCCCTTGACCGTCAGCGCCTCAACCTCGCGGTAGTCGACCGCTCCGCGCGTGGCCCGGTAGGTCTCCTCGCCGACCAGGATGGTGTTGGGCGGAGCCGCGCCCTGCATGCGCGAGGCGGTATTGACGACATCGCCTGCCACCATTCCCTCGCCGACCTCGGTCCGAGACAGCGAGACGATCGCCTCACCGGTGTGGACGGCCACCCGGACCTCCAGGTTGAGTTCCGGATCGGCAGCATTCATCTCGGCCACGGCTCCGCACACTGCGAATGCGGCTCGGACTCCTCGCTCTGGGTCATCGCCATGGGCCACGGGAGCGCCGAAGAACGCCACCACAGCGTCTCCGATGAACTTCTCGACGATCCCGCCGAAGCCGTCTATCTCGGCTCGGAGCTTGGCGTAGTACTGGCCCAGGATCGCTCGGACCTCCTCGGGGTCAAGCCGCTCGGCTCGTGCCGTGAAGCCAGCCATGTCGGCAAACAGGACGGTGACGATTCGCCGCTCCTCTCGCGCGGTCGCGTCCTCTTGGGCCAGCGACGCGCCGCAGCCGTTGCAGAACCGGGCGCCGTCAGGATTCTCCGTCTGGCAGGTCGGGCAGGTGATCACCCGGGGTAGCGTAGGGGGCACACGGTCGCCAATCCAGTTCGTCGGTGCGGTAGGTTCTGCCTGTGGACCGCGTCCAGCTTCGGGAGACCCAGGCACCGCTCAAGGAGCGCTACAAAAGCGATCCGGACTCGGCGGTGGTCACGCTTCAAGCCGACGGGGAGCTGGACGGCCAGGAGATCGCCTGCTCGGTAGCCACCGGCCGCGCCCTGGTTGAGGCCGGCCTCCACCCGGCCACTGGCGGCTCCGGCACCCTTGCCTGCTCGGGGGACATGCTGCTCCAGGCCCTGGTGGCGTGTGCCGGGGTGACGCTGCGGTCAGTGGCCACCTCATTGGAGATCCCGGTCTCAGGAACGGTGAGGGCCGAGGGTGACCTGGACTTTCGGGGCACCCTGGGGGTCGATCGAGAGGCGCCCGTGGGCTTCGGGGACGTTCGGTTGATCTTCGAGCTGGAAAGCGACGCCGCCCAGGACCAGCTGGACACCCTGATGCGACTCACGGAGCGCTACTGCGTCGTTTACCAGACGCTGGCCGCCGGCGTGCCCGTCAGCGTCTCATGCCGGACGGCCTCGGCCTAGCGCTCCTTCTCCACGGCTTCAGTCACACCGGGGCCAGTTGGGAGCCGGTGATCGACGCCCTGGGCGGGGCGTGGCGCGTACTCGCTCCCGACATCCGCGGGCACGGATCGGCCTCGGAGATCGAGCCCGTCGACCTGGCGGGTGTCCTCGCGGATCTGGTTGGGCTGATGCCGGAGCGGTGCGTTCTCGCCGGTTATTCGATGGGCGGACGTCTGGCCCTCCACCTGGCCCTGGCGGAGCCCGCCCGGGTGCAGCGCCTGGTCCTGATCGGCGCCAGCCCAGGGCTGGCCGACCGGGCTGAGCGCCAGGTCCGTTCGCACTCCGACGAGGATCTGGCCGCCTGGCTGGAGAGCTCCACGAGCGAGGCGTTCGCGATCCGGTGGGCTCAGACGCCGGTCCTGGCCGGGCTGCCGCCTGCTGTGGCCGAACGTGTGTACGCGGACCGCCTGCGGAGCACCCCGGCCGGGCTGGCCCGAGCGCTGAGAGGCCTCGGGACGGGAGCCCTTCCATCTTTGTGGAAGCGTCTGGGCGAGCTGACGATGCCGGTGAGCCTGGTGGTGGGGGAGCGCGACGAGAAGTTTCAGGGCATCGCCCGGGAGATGGCGCAGGCGCTACCCCGAGTCCAGGTCGTCGTCGTCCGCGGCGCAGGCCACGCCGTGCACCTGGAAGCGCCCGAGCGCGTGGCCGAGGTCATTACGGCCGCCCGTGGAGGCGATCCGCGATGAGTTCGGCCAGCGCCAATGACGAGGTGGCCGCGGGCGAGGGAGCATTGCGGACGTGGATTGTGTGGGCCGTCTCGGAGAGCACGAAGTCGTCCACCAGTTCCCCGCCCCGCCCCACGGCCTGAGCTCTGACGCCGGCGAAACCGGGCACCAGATCGGCGGGCCTGATCGCGGGCACGTAGCGGGCGGCCTGCTCGGCGAATGCCCGGCGGCTCGCTGCCAGCCGGAGCTCAGTCACACCGGTGCGCCACCACCGGCGCATCATCCGCCACGTCCCCGGCCAGGACAGCGTGTCCACCAGATCGCGCCGGCGGACCCGGGTGAGCCGGTAGGCGTCCCGAGCTCCGGCCATCAGCGCGGTTGGTCCCAGAATCACCTGACCGTCCAGTTGGGGCGTGAGATGTACGCCCAGAAAGGGGAGAGACGGGTCGGGCACGGGATAGATCAGCCCTCTGATGAGGCTCCGGGATTCCGGCACCAGCCGCAGGTACGCGCCCCGGAACGGGACGATTCTCGGTTCGGCCGGCGCCCCGGCGCAGACGGCGAGCCGGTCGGCCTCAAGCCCGGCGCAGAAGACGGCGTTCGGGACTTCGAGCACTTCGCCCGCCGGCCCGCGGATCAGGACGCCGCTCGAGCGCTCCGAGATCCCGGTGACGGGCCAGCCCAGGCGCAGCTCGGCGCCGGCGTCCTGGACCTCAGCCGCGAGGGCGCGGCACACAACGGCGAAGTCCACGATCCCGGTGGTCGGCGAGTGAAGCGCCGCGAGGCCGATGGCGTGGGGCTCGATCTGCGGGATCTCATCCTCGGTCAGTCGTCGGATCCCCGGCACGCCGTTGCTCCGGGCCGTGCGTTCGATCCGATTCAGGCCGGGCAGCTCTGCCCGGTGGGTGGCGATGATCAGCTTCCCCACCGGCCGGGCCTCGATCCCTCGCTCCGCGCAGTACTCGTAGAGGCGGGCCGCGCCCCGGACGCACAGACCGGCCTTCAGCGATCCCGGTCTGTAATACACGCCGGCGTGGATGACGCCGCTGTTGTGTCCGCTCTGCTCGGAGCCCACGGCGGCGGCCCGGTCGACGACCACGAGCCGGGCGCCCGGGTGCCGGCGCTGAAGTTCTCGGACCGTGGCCAGGCCCAGGATCCCGGCACCAACGACCGCGAGGTCGTAGCCCGGCCTCACTCCCCGTACCAGTGCCGCAGGGCATCCCCAAGCCCGGGGCCCTCGGGCACGACCATCCGCCCGGCCTGGACCGGGACGACATCCGGGCGGCCCGCGAACAGCCCCAGCGTGGCCAGGCCGCAGGCCCGGTCGGGCTTGATCGCCGCCGCCACATGCAGGGCGGCAGCGATCCCGACGGGACCGTCGAGCGTGGAGGTCAGATAGAGCTCGTAGCCCGCCGCTCGGGCGCGCTGCGCGGCATCGAGCAGCCCGGTGATCCCGCCCCAGCGGGTCAGCTTCAGTCCAGCGGCCGTGCATAACCGGCGGTCCAGGGCTCCGGGGATCGAGGCGGTCTCATCCAGAGCCAGTGGCACATCGGTCAGGGCCGCCAGCCGAGCCACTGCGTCGGGTCCCCGGACCGGCTCCTCGCAGAGCTCGAGGCGCACCGGACCAAGGGCCCGAAGCCCGGCCTGGGCCTCGGCCACGGTCCACCCACCGTTGGCATCCACCCTCAGAATCGTGTCCTTCGCCGAGGCCGCCCGGATCGCCGCCAGGCGTCCGGCGTCGTCACCGATCGCCACCTTGGCCTTCAGACAGCGGTAGCCCGCTGTCGTGGCCGACCTGGCCTCGGCAGCCGCGCTCGCTCGATCGGTCGAGGAGAGCGTGTGATTGACCTCAATCGGGGTCGGCTGTGGTCCGCCGAGCAGCTGCCACACCGGCTGGCCTGCCCTCCGTCCGGCCAGGTCCCAGAGCGCCACATCGACCGCGGCCACGGCCTGCGGCAGTACGGCCAGGCGTTCGCACTCAGCCAGTAGCTCGCCTTGGTCGCGCCCGTCCGCTGCCTCCAGGACTCCCCGACAGTCCTCCAGGGCCGCCAGGGCGTCGTCCACGGTCACGCCGTCGTAGCTCTCGAGCGGTGCGGCCTCGCCCAGGCCCGCGAGTCCCTCCCGGTCCTCCAGGACCAGCAGCAGCAGGTCGCGCCGGTCGACGCGCCCGCGCGAGGATTGAAATGGCTCGCGCAGGGCCGCGCTGACCCGGTGGATCTGGACCTTCACCGGCTGAGCAACAGCCCCAGCGACAGCAGGACGCAGAAGGCCAGCTGGAGCTGGCCGGTGCGGGCCAGAGCCCCGTTGAGGGCGGGGCCGTCGGTTCGGTTACGAACCGTGCGGACCAGTCCGACGGCCAGCGGGAACGTGATCAGCGGAAGCAGCGTCCAGGCGCGCAGCGGTCCAAACAACCATGTCACCGGGGCCAGCGGATAGGCCAGGTACACGGCGACGGCGTACAGCGTCCGAGCCCGCTCGCGGCCCAGCCGCACGGCCAGCGTCCTCTTGCCCGCCCGGCGGTCGGTGTCGATATCGCGGACGTTGTTGACGATCAGGATCGCGCTGGCCAGCAGGCCCACCGGGACCGCCAGTGCGAACGCCTCCCAGTGCAGGTGCCGGAGTTGGACGAAGAACGATCCGGCCACGGCGACGATCCCGAAGAACAGGAAAACGAACAGCTCGCCCAATCCCTCGTACCCATACGGCCGCGGGCCGCCGGTGTAGAGCACGCCGGCCAGGATCGACGCCCCTCCGACAAGCAGGAGCTGCCAGCCGGCCACCGTGATCAGGTAGATGCCTGCCCCCACCGCCACACCGAACGACAGATATGTGGCCAGGAGCACGCGATCCGGCGGGACCAGGCCGCCGGCGGTCACGCGCACCGGACCCAGCCGGTCCTCCGTGTCGGCGCCGCGCCGGGCGTCGGAGTAGTCGTTTGAGAGGTTGGTTCCGACCTGGATGAAGATCGCTCCCACGAGTGCGGCCGCGAAGCGAAGCGGGTGGAATATGTGGAGGTAGCTGGCCAGAGCCGTGCCCACCAGCACCGGTGCCACCGCCGCCGGGAGCGTCCGCACCCGGGCGGCGGCGATCCAGATTCGCACCCCGCTCGGGGGAGTGGGTCCGGCTGGCATGTGCACGGGGGCGGCGGAGGTGAGGTCGTTCACGCCCGCCGCGGAAACTTTGAGAAGTCGGGCTTGCGCTTCTCCAGGTAGGCGTTGCGCCCCTCCTGAGCCTCCTCGCTCATATAGAACAGCAGGTTGGCGTCGTGGGCCAGTTGCTGGATCCCGGCCAGGCCATCCTCATCGGCGTTGAAGCTGGCCTTGACCATGCGCAGGGCGAAGGGGGACAGGGTCAGCATCTCCTGGCACCACGAGACGGTCTCTCGCTCAAGTTCCTCCAGCGGCACCACGGCGTTGATCAGCCCCATCTGGAGTGCCTGCTGAGCGTCGTACTGGCGGCACATGAACCAGACCTCCTTGGCCTTCTTCGGCCCAACCAGGCGCGACAGAACGCTGACCCCGAAGCCGCCGTCAAATGAGCCCACCTTGGGTCCGGTCTGGCCGAAGCGGGCGTTGTCCGCGGCGATCGTCAGGTCGCAGACGACATGGAGGACGTGGCCGCCGCCCACGGCATAGCCGGCCACCATGGCCACCACCGGCTTGGGCATGCGCCGGATTTGGATGTGCAGGTCGGTGACCTCGAAGCGGCCGACCGCCTCGTGGCGCCCGGCCTGCGCGGGGTCCGCGCCGGCGACGTAACCACCCCGGGCGCCTCGGGTCCGCTGGTCCCCGCCCGAGCAGAAGGCGTCTGGTCCCTCGCCGGTCAGGACCACCACGCCGACGCTCAGATCCTCGCGGGCCTTGGTGAACGCGTCCGCGAGTTCGACCACAGTCTCGGGCCTGAAGGCGTTGCGCACCTCGGGCCGGTTGATCGTGATCTTGGTGATGCCGGAGGCGTCCCCGCGGCCCAGCTCATAGCGGATGTCCTGATAGTCGGCGGCTGGTTCCCAGATGATGGCCATCGAACGGCTGAGACTACCGTTTGGGCCATGGTCCTCTGGGTCCACCTGGCCAGCGGGAAGCACCCCCACCGGGTGGCGATCGAATGCGGCGAGCGCTCGATGACCTACACCGAGCTGTCGCAGGGCGCGATCGAACGGGGGCGAACGCTGGCCTCGCGCGGAGTTGGTCCCCGGGAGCGCGTCGCTGTCGAAGTCGAGGATCGCCTCGAGTTCGCGCTGACGGTCCACGGCTGTCTGCTGGCGGGCTGCCCGGCGGTTCCGATCGACCTGCGGCTCGGAGAGGAGGAGCGGGCGGCCCGCCGGGTTGCGGTGTCGCTCGCGGGAGAGCGGGACGATGTCGCGACCGTGATGCATACCTCGGGCACGACCTCAGCTCCGAAGCCCGTTGAGCTCACGTACGGCAACTGGCAGGCCAGTGCCCTGGGCTCGGCGGTCGCCCTCGGGCTCGATCCGGCAGAGCGCTGGCTCTGTCCGATGCCCCTGACCCACGTGGGGGGTCTGTCGATCCTGATCCGCTCGGTCATCTACGCGACCACAGCAGTGCTTCACGAGCGCTTCGACACCCAGGCCGTGCTCAAGGACCTGATGGACCCAGAGCGCCGAATCACGATGGTCTCGCTCGTGCCGACGATGCTGGCCCGGCTCCTTGACGCCGGCCTGGAGCGTCCTCCGACGCTGCGCTGGGCGTTGTTGGGTGGCGCTCCGATCTCGCCGCCGCTACTGGAACGGGCCGTTGCGGCGGGCGTTCCCGTGGCTCCGACGTACGGGATGACCGAGGCCTGCTCGCAGCTGTCCACGTTCGGTCACCCATTGCCTGGGGTTGACGTCATGACTGCGCAGGGTGAGATCTTGGTGAAGGGGCCGATGGTCGCTCCGGGCTCGGTGGATGAGAACGGATGGCTTCGAACCGGTGATCTGGGCCGCTTCGATGAGCACGGCCGGCTGGAGGTCGTCGGCCGCAGCTCCGACACGATCATCACCGGGGGAGAGAACGTCGCCCCGGTTGAGGTGGAGGCCATTCTCGAGGCTCATCAGGGTGTCGCCGAGGCGGCGGTGATCGGGCGGCCGGATCCGGAGTGGGGGCAGGCGCTGGTCGCGCTGCTGGTGGCTCCCAATGGGCTTGATCCTGACGATGTGCGCGCCCACTGCCGAGCGCGGCTGGCCGCCTTCAAGGTGCCCAAGAGCTTCGAGCTCGTCGACCAGCTGCCTCGCACGCCCTCCGGCAAGCTCCTGCGGCGGCAGATACGCTGAGTCCGTGTCCACCGCTCGCCACCTCGAGCCCGTGCCCTCCGAGAATCAGCTCACGATCGAGGAGCTCGCGGCTCAGACCGGGATGACCGTCCGCAACATCCGCTCCCACCAGGCGCGCGGACTGCTCGCGCCGCCCGAGGTTCGGTCGCGGGTAGGCTACTACGGCTCTGAGCACGTCCTCCAGCTGCGGCTGATCCGTGAGCTCCAGGACCAGGGCTTCAACCTCAACGGGATCAAGCGGCTGCTGGAGGAGACTCCCGACACCGCCGAGCGGCTGCTCCGGGTCCGGCGCTCGGTCCGGGCCCAGCGGGGTGACCAGCACGCCGAGACGATGACCGCCGTCGAACTCGGGCAGCGCTTTCAGCTCGAGCCTGGGGAGGGTCGCCAGATCCTGGAGGTGGCGGTCAGGCTCGGGATCCTGATGCCCCTCGGCGGAGACAAGTACGAGGCCCCCAATCCGTCGCTGCTCGCGGTGGGGGATGAGGCCGTTCGCAGCGGGATCCCCCTCCGGGCGGCCCTGGAGGTGATCCAGGAGCTCCAGCGCCACAGCGACGCTGTCTCGCGGTCGTTCGTCAAGCTGTTCATAAGAGAGGTCTGGAAGCCGTTCGCTCGTGCCGACATGCCCGAGGAGCGGTGGCCGGAGATCGAGGACGCGATCGAACGGCTCCGCCCGGCCGCCTCGCAGGCGATGGTGACCATCTTCCAGGAGCGGCTGAGCGGCCAGATTGAGGGGGCGTTTGAGGAGATCACCCGCCGGCTGTCGGAGCGCAAGCGATGAGTCCGTCGGATCCCGAGGCGATCGTGGCGCAGATGCGGGACCGGTGGCAGCGGGGGGCGGCGGGCTGGGGCCGCCAGGCCGACGCCGTCCAGGAGATGGGCTTGCCGGTGTCGGTCTGGATGATCGAGCAGCTCGAGCTTCAGCCAGGCCAGCGGATTCTCGAGCTGGCGTGTGGACCTGGAGACACCGGATTTCTGGCCGCCGAGCAGGTCAAACCGGGGGGCATCGTGATTGAGACCGATGCCTCCGAGCCCATGCTCGGGGTGGCCAAGGGCCGGGCTCGGGACCTCGGGGCCACGAGTGTCGAGTTCAAGCGGATGGAGCTCGAATGGCTTGACTTCCCCGCCGCAAGCATCGACGCGATGCTGTGCCGGTGGGGGCTGATGTTCGTCCTGGACCCCGGGTCCGCGCTGGGCGAGATGCGCCGCGTGCTCAAGCCCGGCGGCCGTCTGGCGCTGGCCGTGTGGGATCGCCCTGAGCTGAATCCGTGGGCCACGATCCCGACCCGTGCGCTTGTCGAACTGGGTCACGCCGAACCGCCTGACCCGTCCGCGCCGGGCATGTTCTCCCTGGCTGATCCCGAGCGGCTCCAAGAACTGCTGGAGTCGGCCGGTCTGACCGACGTGCTTGTGGAGGCGCTTGAGCTCGACCGCAACGACCGCGGGGTGGACGAGTACCTCAAGGGCACGCTCGACCTCTCACAGCCCTTTGCCGAGATGCGTGACTCCCTGAGCGCCGAGCAGTGGCGGGAGGTCGAGCAGCGCGTTGCTGAGCTCGCCGCCCCGTTTCTGTCGGGTGGCCAGCTGCGCTTCCCCATTCGAACGCTCGTGGCCTCCGCCAGCGCCTGACGGGTACGCTGGCTGCATGTTCTACGACGACGACGCCGACCTCCATCTCCTTGATGGAAAAACCGTGGCCATCATTGGCTATGGCTCGCAGGGCCACGCCCATGCTCTGAACCTCAAGGACTCAGGGGCCGCGGTGGTGGTGGGCCTGCGTCCCGACTCGGCCAGTGTGTCCAAGGCCAAGGAGCACGGCCTCCGGGTCACCGATCCCGCCGAGGCAGCGAGCGAGGGCGACCTGGTCATGATGCTGGTCCCGGACGAGCTCCACCGACGGGTGTGGGAGTCGGGTGTCTCGGAGGGCATCGAGCCGGGGAACATGCTCATGTTCGGCCACGGATTCTCGATCCACTACGACGAGGTGCAGGCGCCCGGCGACGTGGATGTGACCCTGGTGGCGCCGAAGGGCCCGGGTCACCTGGTCCGTCGCCAGTTCCTGGAGGGCTCGGGGGTGCCCGGGTTGGTGGCCGTCCATCAGGACGCCAGCGGTGGCGCCCTGGCCCTGGCCCTGGCCTACGCCAAGGGAATCGGCTGCACGCGGGGCGGGGTCATCGAGACGACGTTCAAGGACGAGACCGAAACAGACCTGTTCGGCGAGCAGGCCGTCCTGTGCGGCGGCGTGACCGAACTGGTTCGGGCCGGGTACGAGACGCTGGTCGAGGCCGGGTATGACCCCCGCCTGGCCTACTTCGAGTGCCTGCATGAGCTCAAGCTGATCGTCGACCTGATGTACGAGAAGGGGATCGCCGGGATGCGTTATTCGATCTCCAACACGGCTGAGTACGGCGATCTCACCCGCGGCCAGCGGGTGATCGGCGAGGACTCCCGCCGGGCCATGAAGCAGCTCCTGGCCGACATCCAGTCAGGCTCGTTCGCCCGAGAGTGGATCGCCGAGAACCACGCCGGCCAGGAGAACTTCAAGCGCATGCGGGATGAGCAGTCCCGCCACCAGGTCGAGGTCGTGGGGCGAGAGCTCCGTTCCCAGATGGCCTGGATCGATACCGAGTTTCAGGAGTAGCGGCTCAGGACCACCTGGCCGCTGGCCACCGAGCCCGCATTGGTCAGTGTCACCTGGGCGCCGAGCTGGTTTCCGGAGGCGTTCGCCAGCATCGTCTGGCCGGCTGGGTTCAGCTTGAACGGGAGGTAGGCCGCCTCGCCCACCCCCAGATACCGGGGGTCGGGACTGGCGATGACCGTGTGGCCCGCGAAGATCTTGGCGCCCACCAGGCAGGGCGCGGGGCCGTAGCAGGCGGCCAGAATTCCACCGGTGTGGCGCGATGAGACAAGCTCTCGGGTGCCCACGAGTTGGATCGAGCGCGCCTGGCTGACGCTCTGGGCTGGGCTCGGACCGCTGGTCGAGTAGGGCACGAGCATCAGTTGGCGACTGCTCCCTGGGCCACCGGCCCGGCGCACGCCGACCTGCACTTTGAGCCGTCGGGCCCGGCCCAGCTTCTGAACTCCGGCCGGTGAGAGCTGGAAGGCGACCAGCACGATGCTGCCCGGTTGCACCGTGGCCGGATGGGCTGGGCCGATGGCTGAGTTCCCGGCCATGACCCGCATGGTCAGATGGCAGGCGGTGGGGGCGAAGCAGGCCACAGGGATGCCCGCCAGGCGGGTCGAGGTGTTGACAAACGCCGTGGCACCGAAGATGGCGACGTGCGAGGGCAGGGGGATGTTGAGCGACTGGCCGAGCGTCTGGCCGTGCGTGTCCAGCGCCCGCACCGCGAAGAAGCGGGGCTCGTTGTGCACCTGGATCGCCGTCTCAAAGCCGTGGGGGCGGCGAGCTGTCACCCGAAAGAGCTTCTGCCGAGTGGCTCCGCCCAGGATCTCCCAGGACGCCACCTTGGTGTCGCCGTTCCAGCTCGCGTACACCTTCACGCTCCCGTCCGCCGCCGGGACCGCGGCCAGCGCCGGGGGCCTGGCCGGGTGCCCCGTCCAGCCGTAGCGGTAGGCCCGATATGAGTTGATCCCGATGGGGAAGCCACCGTCGAGGATCTCCCGGCCGCCGGCGGTGTATTCCGAGAAGCCGCCCCCCGAACCCCAACCAATCATGACGTTCCCGTTGGTCATCAGATCGGCGTTGCCCTGAGAGCCGGCCAGCTTGGGAGGGGAGTGGGTGAACCGCTTGACCAGCGAGACCAGGCCCGAGTTGACGTTGACGAAGAGCTCCTTGACCGAGGACTCTGACTCCTCCTCGGACGGTCCGGCGCCGTCGTCGAACACGGTCAGGAGTCCCCGGCGGTGCAGCCGGGCGTCGTGCTGCCACTCGAAGTTCGTCCCGGACCCCATTCGCCAGCTGGAGTCCTTGCCGCCCAGGGTCCACAGCACCCGCCCGGTGCGTTCGTCGAGCATGTACACCGACCACGTGTTCCGGCCCGAGATGATCAGGCGATTGCCCGAAAGCTGCTGGATCGAATTGAGGTGGAAGAAGTCGAACGGGGTCTGGTCGCTCGGCACCCCGCCGTAGGAGGCCGACAGCGGAACATGGCCGAGCGCATGCCATTCCCAAAGCACCCGGCCGGTCCTGACGTCGAGCTCCTGGATGACACAGTCCAGGACCCGGCCGTTGCTCGGACCGCCCACGCTGCTCAGGTTCGCGTGCACCGGGACGTAGGCATCGATCAGCGCCCGGCCATGGGGGGCCAGCTGAAACTCGTGCAGATCTGAGGAGTAGCCATTGCCAGCACGCAGCACGGCCACGGTGCGGTACGAGCTGTCCATGATCACGTCCTGACCCTCGGCGCCGTGTCCGTGGACCACATGGCCCTGCCACCAGGTCAGGACCGGGCGACCGCGGTACTCCTGCTTCTCAAAGTTGAACGTCGTGTCCCGGCCGGTGCGGTGGTACCAGATCAGCTGCCCGCGCCCGTCGACGATCATCGGTCCCCGTTGACTACCGTTGACGGGCGTGGCAAAGATGTCGCCGCCGCCCGGGTCAGAACGGGTCATCGTCACGATCGGCGGGTGCAGGTCGGGAACCGAACGGAAGGCCTGCGACCTGCCGGAGACGTGGGCCAGGTGGGCCGTCGGCGCGGCGGGCTCGGCGGACGGCCGGATCACTCCGAAGGAGAACCTAAGCCGTGTGCTTCCCGGGTCTCCGGAGGCGGTCCCGGCCGCCGGGGAGCTCAGCACCGCGGTGACCGTGACCTTCTCGCCCGAGGCGAAGCGATGGGCCGGGACCCAGGCCGTCCCCGCTCCCGTTCCGAGCGCGGTCAGGCGCCCGGTATGGAGCCCGGTCCTGGTGCCGGAGACCGTGACGGTTCTGAGCTCCGATGGCCGCAGGGCCGGGAAAACGACGTGGGAGGCCGGAGAGGCATCGGGCGTGCCCGGGAACGGAATCACGGCCAGGGCCGGCCTGGCCTCGGGGGCCTCAGGCGCGGCTGCGACGGCCGCAGGGGCCGACCCGAGACCGATGGCCAGCGCGACCATCAGCCCTGTAACGCCCCTCACCTTTGTGCGTCCACTCCCTGGTAGCAACCTGGAGCATGCTAGCCCGTGCTGGGTTGCGGCGGCGGCGGTCGGATGGGTGGGTACCCCGGGAATCGATACGGCGTGAGCGGGCCCGGAAAGGGGTAGGTCACGGGCGTGGGCGCTGTGCCCGGATCACCAGGATCTCCTCCCGCCCATCGCCGGTCAGCAGCCGGCGCGAGCGCAGCCAGTCCTGGCGCGAGTGCAACCGTGGTCCGAGGGCGCCCAGCCTGCGGGCCACGACGCGTGTTTGGAGTCCGCCGTCGCTCAGCGCGGCGATCGTCTCGCGCTCTCCGCAGACCGACGAATGCACAAGCAGCAGGACACCGTTCGGGTTCAGGTGCTCGAGCGCCTGCGCACAGATGCGGTCGATGTAGGCCCGCCCGAGGGGACCGGCCTCCCAAGCCCGCGCGAGTCCGCGCCGTGGCAGCTCGCCGTCGGCGCTGGGCAGGTACGGCGGGTTGGACACGATCAGGTCGAAGCGGGCGTCGCCGACCGCCTCGAACAGATCGCCCCGGATCGCGGTCAGCGTGACGCCATTGAGCTTCGCATTGAGGCGTGTGGCGAGCACGGCCCGACGAGACACATCCACGGCGACCACCTCACCATGCATCGCGGCGACCACCGCCAGCAGGCCACTGCCCGTGCAGAGGTCCAGGACATGGCCGCCCTCGCTGAGTGGCTCCTGGGTCAGATGGTGAGCCAGCAGCCAGCTGTCGCTGTGGGGTTTGAAGACGCCCGGCAGGCGGAGGAGATGCACGCTGCTGGTTCTATCCCCGCGGGCGCTCCCGGCAAACGGCGATCAGGGAGAGGGGCGCACGGCTCGTCCTGGCCGGCGGTGTTCACCGCCGGCGAGCTGCAGGCCCGGTTCGGGCTCAGACCCACCTGCACGGTGGGGATCGAGGAGGAGGTGATGCTCCTTGACCCCGACACGCTGGCGCTCACGCATCGAGCCATGGACGTAGCCGAGATGGTGCAAGGCGATCCACGATTCAAGCTCGAACTGCCGGCCTCACAGCTGGAGATCATCACGCCCCCCGGTCCGTCCGTCCAAGCCGCGGCCGCTGCCCTGCTCGAGGCCCGCCAGGCGTTGGTCGCCGCGGCAGGTGACGCCGTCTCCTTCGCGGTGGCGGGAGCTCACCCGTTCAGCTCGGGCGTCGGCCCGCTCAACCGCGGGCCGCGGTACGACGCAATCGGGCACGAGTACGGCTGGGTCGCCCAGCGGGAGCTCGTATGCGCGCTTCATGTGCACGTCTCCGTGGGGGGCGGCGACCGGGCACTGGCCGTGTACAACGCCGCCCGTTCCTACCTTCCACTGCTGGCCGCGCTGGCGGCCAACGCGCCGTTCTACGAGGGCGCTGACACGGGCCTGGCATCGGTGCGGCCGAAGGTGGCCGACCTCCTGCCTCGCCAGGGGGTCCCGCCGGCAATCCGAAGCTGGGAGTACTACCGGGAGGCGCTGGCCTGGGGAGCGGCATCGGGAGCCTTCCCCGATCCAGCCACCTGGTGGTGGGAGCTACGCCTGCACCCTGGCTTTGGCACGCTCGAGTTCCGCGTCCCGGACGCGCAGAGCACGGTCGGTGACGCGGCGGCAATCGCCGCCGTGGCGCAGACGCTGGTGACCTGGCTCGGCACGCGTCATGACGCCGGCGAGGAGCTCGCGGTGTCCCCGACCTGGAGGATCCAGGAGAACCGCTGGTCCGCCTGCCGCCACGGAGTACAGGGCGAGATGGCCGATCTGCGAACCGGACAGCGACGGCCAACGGATGAGGCCCTCATGGATCTCCTGGATCGGCTGGGACCGACGGGGTCGGAGCTGGCCTGTCAGGCGGAGCTCGCCCGGGCCCGGCGGCTGGCCGAGGTCAACGGAGCGATTGAGCAGCGGAGAGCGGCCCAAAACGGCGGCGGGGCCTCGGCGGTGGCGCGGTGGCTCTCCGAGCGGTTCCTTGACCGCGAGGGCAGGTAGTCCGCGGTGGCCATGTCCGCACTGCCGAGTCCGCGAGGCCCGATCACGGCCTTCCTGTTGGACGAATTGCTCCAGCCTGCTCACGACCTGCCGCAACTCTCGCTCACCCCACCGGCCGACCCGCTCAGCGACGACGATCTCCATCTGGCGCTCTACCTGTGCTACGAGCTCCACTACCGAGGGCTGACGGGAGTGGATGAGCTGTGGGAGTGGGAGCCGTCACTGCTCGCGCTGCGTCGAACACTCGAGCGCTGGTTCGAAGATGCGCTTGGTGCCCTGTTGCCCTCAGAGCGGCGCCTGTCTCCAAACCGGCAGGTCGACGTTGCGCTCCGCGAGGTCGCTGCGCAGGAGGGGCCATCGGTGGCCGCGTTCGTCGAGCGCAGGGCGACGCTGGAACAGGTGTGCGAGTTCGTGGTTCATCGCTCGGCCTACCAGCTCAAGGAAGCAGACCCGCATTCGTGGGCCATTCCCAGGCTGACCGGAGCAGCCAAGGCCGCGATCGTGGAAATCCAGGCCGACGAGTACGGGGGCGGGCGCGCGGAGTGGATCCACGCCGAGCTCTTCGCCCGGGCCATGGACGCGCTGGGGCTCGACCCGACCTACGGCGCCTACCTCGAGCTGATCCCCGGCGTGACCCTCGCCACCGTCAACCTGATGTCCCTGTTCGGGCTGCACCGCCGCTGGCGCGGCGCGATCGTGGGCCACCTCGCGCTGTTCGAGATGACCTCGTCGATCCCGAATCGGCGCTACGGCAACGGACTCCGGCGCCTCGGGTTCGGTGGCGACGCCACGCTGTTCTTCGACGAGCACGTCGAGGCTGACGCCGTGCACGAACAGATCGCCGCCGTCGACCTCGCGGGCGGCCTGGTTGAGCAGGACGCGCACCTGTACGGATCAGTTATCTGGGGCGCCAGAGCCCTCAACCTGCTCTCAGACCGATGGGCGTCACACCTGCTGGACTGCTGGTCGAGTGGGCGCGGATCACTCAGGGCAGATCTGTACGGACAGGGCGTCCAAATCGCTGATGGTCGCCCCGCCGCCTGAATCGGGCGCTCCCGGCGCCCTGAAGCCGATCCGCTTATGGGTGCCGTCGCAGAAGGGCCGCAGCCGCGACTTTCCGCACCGACACAGCGCGACCGGGCTACGCCGATGCTCCACCTCCCGTCCGCTCTCATCGACCAGCCGCATCCTGCCCCGAACCAGGACCGGACCATCGCGGTAGGGAACCACCACAACGTGTTGTCGATGCGCCATCACGGGGTGACTTCCCGTACGGCGCGGGTTTCACCCATCTGCCTAGTAGGGTCCCCGAACGGTGCCTGACATCTCCTACCAAGCGCCGTCGGGCGAGCTCCAGGCCTACGTCGCCCGCCCGCGTGGTTCCGGACCATGGCCCGGCGTGGTGGTCATCCAGGACTCGCTGGGACTCTCGAATGACATCCGCGAGCAGGCCGATCGTCTGGCCGCCGCCGGCTTTGTGGCCTTCGCCCCTGATCTCTACTCGGGTCGCGGCCTGCGCTGCGTGCTGGCGACGCTGAAGGCATCTCGATCCGGCGAGGGAGCGGCCTACGAGGACATCGAGGCGGCCCGGCGATGGCTCACGAACCGGGATGAATGCACGGGCCGGGTCGGGATCATCGGCTTCTGCATGGGCGGGGGTTTCGCCCTGCTCTCAGCGCCCCGTTATGACTTCGCCGCCGCCTCGGTCAACTACGGCGAGGTGCCGCAGGACGCACTCGATCGACTCCGGGGGGCCTGCCCGATCGTGGCCAGCTACGGCCGCCGCGACCGAACCCTGTCGGGGCGGGCGCAGCGCCTGGAGAGTGCCCTGAGCGAGCTCGGAATCCCGCATGACGTCAAGGAATACCCCGACGCCGGTCATAGCTTCCTCAACCGCATCAACTTCGGCCCGGTCCTAGCGCCGGTGATCCATGTGGCCGGGTTCAGCTACCACCATCCCTCGGCGGAGGACGCCTGGGACAGGATCCTGACCTTCTTCGACCAGTATCTGGGGGACGTCGGCGGCGCGGCCGGTTAGCGGGGGAGGCCCGCCGGAACTGAAAACCGAGCCGGTACCGTGAGGGGTGGATGTCCGCCCCTGAGCAGCTGACGACCGATCCCTCTGCCAACCAGCCCGATTCCGGCGCCCAGGCTGATTCCGGGGGTCCCGGCCAGCCGGGACGCTGGCCCCGGTGGAGGCTGCTCGCGCTGAGCGCCCTGGGGGTGGCTGTGGTGGCCGGGGCGGTGGCCGCGACGCTGTCGTCGAGGTCGGCGACACCTTCGGGTGCGCTGGCCACCAACCCCGCGCTCGACCCCGGGACGCCTCTGAACCGGCCGGCTCCAGACTTCACGCTCACCGATGAGCGCGGCCATCGGGTATCGCTTCGGTCCCTCCGGGGCAAGGTGGTGATGCTGGCCTTCAACGACTCCGAGTGCACGACGATCTGCCCCCTGACCACGACCGCGATGGTCGACGCCCGGCGGGCACTCGGCCGGGCCTCGTCCTCGGTCGCCCTGCTGGGGGTGGACGCGAACCCGGACGCCACCTCGGTGCACGACGTCCTCAGCTACTCGCAGCTCCACGGGCTGCTGGGCCAGTGGCGGTTCCTCACCGGCTCGCTGCCCCAGCTCCATGCCGTCTGGAAGGCCTACAACATCGCCGTGGAGATCCAGCGCGGGCAGATCGACCACACCCCGGCCCTGTTTCTGATCGACCCCCAGGGCCGGCTGCGCCGGGTGTATTTGACGCAGGCCTCGTACGCCGCCGTGGGACAGTTCGGCCAGCTGCTGGCGCAGGAGGCCTCCAGGCTGCTCCCGGGGCATCCCCCGGTGGCGGCCCATCAGAGCTACGCGCAGATCAAGGGAGTTTCGCCCAGCCGGCCGTATTCGCTGCCCGCCAGGGGCGGTGGCACGCTGAAGCTGGGCCCGGGATCGCCACACCTGTACCTGTTCTTCGACACCTGGGACCGACAGGTGACCAATTTGGGGTCCCAGCTCGGCCGGCTGCGGCGGTACGTGTCCGACGCGCGTGGGGGTGCCGGGCTGCCGGCACTGCAGGCCGTCGACGAGGGCACGGTCGAGCCGGGCCCATCGGCTCTCCCGACGTTCCTGTCCAGGCTCGGACAGAGGCTCTCCTACCCCGTGGCGATCGACCAAACGGGCCGGGTGGCCGACGGCTACGGCGTCCAGGATGAGCCCTGGCTGGTGCTCACGTCCTCGAGCGGGCGCGTGGCCTGGTACCACGACATCTCCACCTCGGGCTGGCTCGGCACCAGGCAGCTCGAGCGGACGGTCAAGGCCGCCCTGGCTCGCGCGCCGAAGGGCCCCGCCAGCGCGGCGGCCACCCAGCGGCAGCTCGCCGGATCGCCGGCGCCGTTGGCTTCGCTTCACAGCCAGGCCAGCCAGCTGCTCGGGTCGACCCAGGAGCTGATGAGCCGGATTCGCTCCCTCCGGGGGTATCCGTTGGTGGTCAACGTGTGGGCCTCCTGGTGCGGTCCCTGCCGAGCCGAGTTCGGATTGCTGGCCAGCGCCTCGGCGAGCTACGGCCGTCAGGTGGCGTTCCTGGGCGCGGATTACAACGATCCCTCCACCGGCGATGCCGAGTCGTTCCTGCGCCAGCATCTGGTCAGCTACCCGAGCTACCACGTGCCTCAGGGGGGCATCCAGGCCCTTCTGCCGGGCGGGCTGGGCGGCACGCCCACGACTGTTTTCATCAGTCCCGCGGGTAAGGTCGTGTATGTCCACACCGGCCAGTACCTCTCCCAGGGCACGCTGGACCAGGACATTCAGGCCCACGCCCTGACTGGCTGAAGCGCCCCGGACAACATCAACCGAGCCCGCTAGACAGACTCTGAGAACCCATGGCCCAGATCTCAACCGAACTCCAGATTCCCTCCGAGCTGAAGCCCCAGGATGGACGCTTCGGCTCAGGTCCGTCCCGGGTGCGCCCGGCGCAGCTCGAGCACCTTGCGGCGTCCGGGGCCTCGGTGATGGGGACCTCGCACCGGCAGAAGCCGGTCAAGAGCGTGGTGGCACAGATCAGGTCCGGCCTGCGGGAGCTGTTCTCGCTGCCTGACGGCTATCAGGTCGTGCTGGGCAATGGCGGTACGACCGCCTTCTGGGACGCCGCCACCTGTGGGCTGGTCCGCGAGCGCGCTCTCCATCTGGCCTACGGGGAGTTCAGTTCGAAGTTCGCCGCCTGCACTCGGGGTGCTCCCTTCCTGGCCGAGCCGGTGATCATTGAGGCCCCGCCGGGGGATGCCCCGCCCCCCGCCGCCGACTCCTCCAGCGACGTGACCTGCTGGGCCCACAACGAGACCTCGACCGGCGTGATGGTGCCCGTCACACGCCCCGCCGGCTCGGACGGGGCACTGGTGTTGATTGACGGTACCTCGGGTGCCGGGGGGCTGCCGGTGGACGTGCGCGAGGCCGACGTTTACTACTTCGCCCCGCAGAAGGGCTTTGCCTCCGACGGCGGGCTGTGGCTGGCGCTGCTGAGTCCGGCCGCGCTGGCTCGCGTGGATGAGATCGCCGGCGAGCGCCCCTCGGTCAGGTCGGAGCGCTGGATCCCTGACTTTCTCTCTCTGAAGGTGGCGGTCGAGAACTCCGTCAAGGACCAGACGTACAACACGCCGGCTCTGGCCACGCTGCTGCTGCTGGCCGACCAACTCGACTGGATGCTCGAGCAGGGGGGCCTGGAGGCGATGGTCGCTCGCACCAGCACCTCATCCCGCCATCTCTACGGCTGGGCCGATGAACACGAGCTGGCCGCCCCGTTCGTCGTCGATCGGGCCAAGCGCTCTCTAGTCGTGGGCACGATCGACTTCGCCGACGAGATCGACGCCGCCGCGCTGGCGGCCACGCTCAGAGCGAACGGGATCGTCGACGTCGAGCCCTACCGCAAGCTCGGTCGCAACCAGCTCCGGATAGCCATGTTCCCCGCCACCGATCCCGCCGACGTGCGGGCACTCACGGCCTGCATCGACTGGGTCCTGGAGAGGACGACGTGACCACAGACAGCCCAGGGCAGGACGGACGGGCTCGGGTGCTGGTGGCCGAGAAAATCGGCGATTCGGGGGTGGAACTGCTCGGACAGCACTTCGACGTGGACCTGGGCGTTGGCTGGTCCCGCGAGGAGCTGGCCGACCGGATCGGCGACTACGACGGGATCCTGATCCGCTCGGCCACCAAACTCGACGCGGAGTTGCTGGGACGGGCCAGCAACCTGCGCGCCGTCGGACGGGCTGGGGTGGGCGTGGACAACGTCGACGTCGACACGGCCACCAAGCGCGGGATCGTGGTGGCCAACGCTCCTCAATCCAACGTCATCACTGCGGCCGAGCACACGATGGCCCTGCTGCTGGCGCTGGCTCGGAACATCCCCCAGGCCCACGCCTCGCTGACCGGCGGAGCCTGGGACCGGTCGAAGTTCTCCGGCGTGGAACTTCATGAGAAGACGCTCGGAATCCTGGGCTTTGGCCGGATCGGCCAGCTGGTGGCTCAGCGGGCCCGCGGCTTTGGGATGCACGTGCTGGCCTTCGACCCATACGTGGCGGCCGAGCGCTACCGGGAGCTGAATGTGGAAAAGGCGGACTCTCCCGATGACGTGTACGCAGCAGCCGACTTCATCACCCTCCACCTGCCGAGCACCGCGGACACCGAGGGCTGGCTGAATGCCGAGGTGCTGGCCAAGTGCAAGCCGGGCGTGCGGGTGCTGAACGTCGCACGGGGCCCGTTGGTCGTCGAGGACGATCTCAGGGCGGCCCTCGACTCGGGCCACGTGGGAGGGGCGGCGCTGGACGTGTTCCGGTCCGAGCCGGCCACGGAGCACCCGCTGTTCGGCTATCCGAACGTGATCGTCACCCCCCACCTGGGGGCGTCCACCGCCGAGGCCACCGACCGCGCTGGCTTCCAGGCCGCCGAGCAGGTGGTCGCCGCCCTGACCGGCGGGGTCGTGACCAGCGCCGTCAACGTGCCGGCGATTCCTCTGGAGGACATGGACGTGCTGGGGCCGTTCGTCGGCCTGTGCCGGTCGCTGGGCCAAATCGCCGTGGCGCTCGCCCCCGGATCCTCGATCGACCGGATTGAGACCGAGTTTCTGGGCCGGATCGCCGAACGGGACACCCGGCTGCTCGCCATCCAGGTGCTGCTCGGGGTCCTGGCGGGGCACACCGACGAGCAGGTGGGCGTGGTCAACGCACCCGCGATGGCCGAGGAGCGAGGGATCGAGTTGAGCGAGACCAAACGCACCGCCGCCCGGGACTACACCGACCTGATCCGCGTGACCGTGACCGGCGGTGAGGAGAGCGTCCGGGTGGTGGGGACGTTGATCGGGCGCCAGAACCGCCCGTACCTGCTTGAGGCCTGGGGCCAGCGCTTCCTGGTCCAGCTTGAGGACAACGTGACGTTGTTCCGCTATCGGGACATCCCGGGGATGATCGGCCGGGTCGGCACGTGCTTCGGAAGCCAGGGCATCAACATCGTCTCGGCCGCCGTCGGCCGGCCGCCGGAGGCCGGCGACGCGGCCGACACCGGGCTGGCGGTGATGGTGATCACGACCGATGGCCCGGTCCCGAGCGAGGTGCTGGACGAGCTCCTGTCCGGGGAGGACTTCCTGGCCGCTCGGACCGTGACGCTGGAGCTGTAGGGCTGTAGTCTCCGCCGATGGCGAGCACCGCGAGTGCGCCCACGGGCGATGCGGCCACACTGGCCGCGCTCAACGTAGCCACTCTGTGTGAGTCCTTCCAGATGACGGCGGCCGCCCGGGCCGATCAGGTGGCGCTGCGCACGATCGCCGACGGCGTGACGGTCACGTTCGCCGAGTACGCTCAGCGGGTGCAGCAGTTCGCCGGGGCGCTGCACGCGCTCGGCGTGCAGCAGGGGGACACGGTTGGGTTCATGCTCAGCAACCGACCCGAATTCCACCTGGTGGACACGGCCGCCATGCACCTGGGGGCGGTGCCGTTCTCGATCTACAACACCTCCTCGACGGAGCAGATCGCGTTCCTGCTCTCTGACGCCGGGTGCCGGGTGATGGTGGTGGATGGCGCATTTCTGGAGCACGCGCAGGCGGCGATCGAGCAGGTGGGTGTGGTCGAGCACCTGGTCGTGGTGGACGGCCCGGCTCCTGAGGGAGGGTTGACGCTGTCCGACCTCGAGTCGGCCGAGATACCGGCGAGCTTTGACTTTGAGGCCGCCTGGAGGGCGGTGGCCGGAAGCGACCTGCTGACGCTGATCTACACCTCTGGCACGACCGGACCGCCCAAGGGCGTGCAGCTCACCCATGCCAATGAGCTCGCCGAGTGCCGCGGGATCGAGGCCGTTGGCCATCCACGCCCCGGCGGCTCGGTGGTCTCGTTCCTGCCCCATGCCCACATCGCCGACCGGGGGCTGAGCCACTACGCCCAGATGGTCTGGGGCCATACCGTGACCTGCTGCCCCGACGTGACCCAGGTGTTTGCCCACGTGGCCGACTGCCGTCCCACCTTCTTCGGCGCCGTTCCGCGGGTGTGGGAGAAGCTCAAGGCGGCGCTCGAGGCCGGGATCGAGGCCGAGCCGGATGGGGGACGGCGTGCCGCCGTCAAGGGAGCGATCGAGGTTGGCCTTCAGAAGATTCGGGCCGAGCTGAACGGAGATCGTGTGCCCGAGGAGCTCCAGGCCGCGTACGAGCGGGCCGAGGAGGCGGTTTTCTCCACCATGCGCGCCCGCCTGGGGCTCGATCGCTCCGAGTGGTACGTCATTGGCGCCGCTCCGTGCCCGCTGGAGGTGCTCGAGTTCTTCGCCGCGATCGGGATCCCGATCTGCGAGGTCTGGGGCATGTCCGAGACGACCTCGATCGCCACGCTTGTGCCGCAGGATCAGCTCCGCCTGGGCACCGTCGGCCCGCCCATTCCCGGGGTTGAGATCCGGCTGGCCGACGACGGCGAGCTCCTGGTCCGCGGCGACACGATCATGGCCGGCTACCGCAATCAGCCCGAGAAGACGGCCGAGACGATCGATGCCCACGGCTGGCTTCACACGGGGGACGTAGGAGCGATCGATGAGGCCGGCTTCCTGAAGATCGTCGACCGCAAGAAGGAGCTGATCATCAACGCGGCCGGCAAGAACATGTCGCCGGCCAATATCGAACAGCAGCTCAAGCAGGGCAGCCCGCTGATCGGCCAGGCGGTCGCGATCGGGGACGGGCGCCCATACAACGTGGCCCTGATCGTGCTTGACCCTGACGCCTGTGCGGCCTTCGCGGGCCAGCATGGCCTCGGCGACCCGTCGCCGGAGGCAATGTCCGGGGAGGAGGCCGTTTTGGACGAGGTCTCAGCCGGAGTCGAGCGCGCCAACTCTCACCTGAGCCGGGTCGAGCAGATCAAGCGCTTCAGGGTGCTGCCCGTCGACTGGCCGCCGGCCGGCGACGAGCTCACGCCGACGATGAAGCTAAAGCGCAGGCCAATCGCTGAGAAGTACGCAGGCGAGATCGACGCGCTCTACGCCGGCTGAGGCGTGTTCGAGCGGTTCACCGAGGAGGGTCGGCAGGCGGTGGTTGTGGCGCAGGAGGAGGCCCGCGCCGTCGGTCATAACCACATCGGGACTGAGCACCTCCTGCTCGGACTGGCACGTGTGGAGCAGACGGCGACGTTGCTGGAGTCGTGTGATCTGTCTGTCGAGCGAATTCGCGCCGATGTGCTTCGGATCATCGGCCCCCGGGGAGGAGGCCAGCTCAGGCCAGATTCCGTTCACCCCCCGGGCCAAGAAGGTCCTCGAGCTCTCGCTCCGGGAGGCGCTCTCGCTGGGGCACGACTGGATCGGGCCCGAGCACATCCTGCTCGGCCTGGCTCGGGAAGGCGAGGGCGTGGCCGCCCGGATCCTGAGCGACGCGGGTGCCGAGCCAAACACCGTCCGCGTGATGGTGGAGGACGCGCTGGCCGCCGCTCCCCGGCCCCGCGTCTCCCGGCTGCCGCGCCCGCAACGCAAGGGATCGGCGGCAGCGTGGCTAACCCGTGTGCATCCCGGTCTTGACCGCCTCGATCGGGAGATTCGGGACGAGCTGGGCCGCGAGCCCGACGACGGGGACCTGCTGCTCGTGCTGGCGTCGATGCCCGGGCTCGTGTCGGGCCAGACACTGGCCGAACTGGGAGTCGACCCCGATGCGTTGTGGGGAGTGCTCGAGCGCGTGCGCCGCGCGCGAAGCGAGGCCGCGGCGGAGGTCGAACGGCAACGGGAGCAGGCGCGCCTGGCCAAGGAGGCGGCGATCGAGGCCCGGAACTTCGCCGAGGCAGCGCGTCTGCGCGATCAGGAGCGGGAGCTCGCGCAGCGCCGGCGGAGCGGACCCGAGTCGCTGAACGAGATCCGCCGCCTCCTGGGACTGCCTCCGCCGCCGGATTGACGCGCCTGAGCTCCGGGTAATCGGCCCGACATGCCCTCCTTCGGCTACACGATGATGTGCGAGCAGGCGGGGCCGACCCAACTGGTCCGGGACGTGGTCCGGGCAGAGGAGGTCGGGTTCGACTTCTCGGTGATCAGCGACCACTACCAGCCCTGGCTGGACTCTCAGGGCCACTCTCCGTATGCCTGGGCTGTACTGGGTGCCGCTGCTCAGGCCACGGGCCGGATCGGGCTCATGACCTACGTGACCTGTCCGATCATCCGCTACCACCCGGCCGTCGTGGCCCAGAAGGCCGCCACCGTCCAACTCCTGTCGGGGAACCGGTTCAGGCTGGGGCTGGGGGCCGGGGAGAACCTCAACGAACACGTGGTCGGCGAGCGCTGGCCGGCTGTGGGCGTCCGACACGCGATGCTCACCGAGGCGGTCGAGATCGTCTCGGGGCTGTTTGACGGCCAGCCATCATTCAACTACCGGGGCCGTCACTTCGACGTCGAGCAGGCCCGCCTGTGGGACCTGCCCGAGACGCGGGTGCCGATCGCCATCGCCGTCTCAGGTCCCGACTCCTGCCGCCTGGCCGGGGAGCATGCCGACCTGATGGTCGCCGTCGAGCCCGAGCCGGAGCTGGGGGAGATGTTCGACGCGGCCGGGGGCCAGGGCAAGCCGCGGGTCGGCCAGGTAGCGCTCGCCTACGACGAGGATCGTGAGGCCGCGGTCAGGCGTGCTCACGAGCAGTTTCGCTGGTTCGGACTGGGCTGGAAGGTCAACGCCGACCTTCCCAACCCCGAATCCTTCGAGGGAGCCACGCAGTTCGTGACCCCAGAGCAGGTGGGAGAGGCGATCAGCTGCGGCCCGGATGTGGAGGTACACGTCGAGGCGATCAGGCCCTACATCGACGCGGGGTTCGACCAGGTGGCGATCGTCCAGATCGGCGCCGAGCAGCAATCGTCCTTTTTGGAGTGGTCGGAGCAGGAGCTGCTGCCGGCTCTGCGGTCGCTGTAACGACGCGTCGCCTCTTTGACGGCTGCGGCGGGCCTCGCTACGCTCTCGCGTGGATGTCGTTCCCGCTCGACCTTCGACTGCTTCTCCTCCCCCTTCGGGGGGAATAGCGCGCCGGCGGCCGCACGTAGCCGCGAACCAGCACCAGGAGCAGTGAAGGCGAGTAAGAGAAAGGAACGACATGAGCAGTCCGGCAGACCCAAACCGAGTAGAGATCTTCGACACCACGCTGCGTGACGGCGAGCAGTCGCCCGGCATCTCACTCAACACCCAGGAGAAGCTGGAAATCGCCCAGCAGCTGGCCCGGCTGGGCGTCGACGTGATTGAGGCCGGCTTCCCGATCACCTCTCAGGGGGACTTCGAGGCCGTTCAGGAGATCTCCCGCAAGGTCGAGGGTCCGGTGATCTGCGCCCTGGCCCGGACGGCGGCCGGGGACATCGACCGGGCCTGGGCGGCGGTGCAGGACTCCGAGCGGCCCAGGATCCACACGTTCATCGCGACCAGCGACATCCACATCAAGCACAAGCTCCAGACCACCCGCGAGGATGTCCTCGGCCAGGCTCGCGCCGCGGTGGCCCACGCGCGCCAGTACACCGACGACGTGGAGTTCTCGCCCGAGGACGGGTTCAGATCGGAGCGCGAGTTCATGGCCGAGGTGATCGCGGCGGCGATCGAGGAGGGCGCGACCACGATCAACGTCCCGGACACGGTTGGCTACGCCACGCCCGAGGAGTATGCGGAGATGTTCACCCGCCTGTACGAGCTCGTGCCGGTCCTTCGCAACGTCGTCGTATCGGCCCACTGCCACGACGACCTGGGGCTGGCCGTGGCCAACTCGCTGGCCGGGGTCAGGGCCGGCTGCCGCCAGGTGGAATGCGCGGTCAACGGCATCGGGGAGCGCGCGGGCAACGCCTCGCTGGAGGAGATCGTGATGGTGCTCCACACCCGGGCCCCGACGCTTGGACTGACCACGGGGATAGACACGAAGGAGATCGCCAAGACCAGCCGCCTGGTCTCGCGCCTGACGGGCTACCCGGTCCAGCCCAACAAGGCCGTGGTGGGGCGCAACGCCTTCGCGCACGAGGCCGGGATTCACCAGGACGGCGTGCTAAAGGAGCGCACGACCTACGAGATCATGGATGCGACCACGGTCGGCCTGGCTGCGAACTCAATCGTCCTGGGCAAACATTCGGGCCGGCACGCGCTGCGAGAGGCGCTGGCCGAGCTGGGCTTCGAGCTCTCGGGGCAGGGCCTCAACACCGCCTTCAAGCGCTTCAAGGAGATCGCGGACAAGAAGAAGAGCCTCACCGCGATGGACCTGGAGGCGCTGGTCACCGACGAGCTCCGCGAGGAGATCCAGGGCTATCAGCTTGAGTGGTTCGACGTCGAGGCCTCCTCGCGCCGGCCACCCCACGCCACCGTCGGTGTTCGCACCCCGGCGGGGGAGGAGCTCGCGGGCTCCTTCACCGGAGACGGCCCGGTGGACGCGATCTTCCGGGCGATCAACGCCGCCACCGGTGTCGACGCGCGGCTGCGGGAATTCCGGGTCGACGCGGTCACCGGCGGCCAGGATGCCCTGGGTGAGACGTCCGTCGTGCTTGAGGTGGCGGGCCTCGTGGGCGCCGGCCAGGGAGTGTCCACCGACATCCTGGAGGCGGCGGGACGCGCGTACGTGAGGGCTCTGACCAACGCCATCAGGCGCGGAGAGGCCGCAGCCGCGGACGAGCAGCCGCCGGCCGGCGAACCCGCCCCGGTGGCGTCGCCGTAGCT
Source organism: Solirubrobacteraceae bacterium (assembly GCA_036490975.1). Lineage (GTDB taxonomy): Bacteria > Actinomycetota > Thermoleophilia > Solirubrobacterales > Solirubrobacteraceae > Palsa-465. The sequence continues at coordinate 10,417 of DASXCS010000007.1, read as the reverse complement.
AACTGCCCAGGTCGAGCCCCTGCTGGTATGCGGCGTCGAGCACACGCCGTGCCGGGCCGCGGTCCATCAGGTTGAGCCCCATGGCCCGGGCCGAGCCGGTCGAGGGTCCGACCACCTGCACCTGGGCTCCGCGCCGGCGCAGGGCGAGCGTCTCCACCGTGGCCGCTGTTCGGGAGATGCGGCGAAACAGACCGATGGCATCCGCGGATCCGGCCAGGCTGGCCGTGGGGTTGAGGCACAGGATGTGAGAGCCCGGTCCGGCCGGCGAGGCGTCGGCGTTGGTCGGGCTCCAGACTCCGCCATCCACATATTCGCGGGCACCGATCTGGACCGGGGCGAACAACCACGGCACGGTGCACGAGGCGGCGACGGCCTCGGCCACTGTGGCCCGAGGCGCGCCGGGAGCGCCGAACACAACCCGTCGGCCGCTGGCTTTGTCAACCGTGGCCACCCGGAGCCGACCGTCGAACCGGGCCCCCAGGTCGTCGATGTGACGGCGGAGCGAATCGAGCGTCTCCGGCGGCCGGGGCAGGCGCCTGAGCAGCGCGCCGCGGACGACGGCGCCCCCGGGCGCGGCCATGCCCAGGGCCAGGGGAGCAAACGTGGACGCGATGGCCAGGGCCCACTCGCCCGTCCGGGCGGCCACGCGGGCCATGCCCGCGGTCTCCGGGCCGGCATCTTGGGCCGGGCTGTGATCGGCGCGGCTGCCCGGCGAGGGCGGGCGGCGTGGACGCTGTCCAGCGGCCAGATTGGCGGCCACGATCGATCCGGCGGAGGTGCCGACGAAGTATTCGCAGTTGCGAAAGTCGATCCCGGCTGTGTCCTCGAGCCCGGCCAGGACGCCCATCATCCAGGCCTCTCCCAGGACTCCTCCGCCGCCGAGCACCAGGATGTCCGGAGGCAGGAATGTCATTGCTGGCCAGGCTAGCTGCTGGCCAGAATTGCACCGTGTATGTGATAACGTACGCTCGTATGCTGAATGTCCAGGTCGGCCAATCGATCTCTGCCGAGCAGGCTGGCTCGCTGGCCCGTTCCCAGCCCGTGCACTCCATGGACATGCGCGCCGTCCCGAGCGCGATCGGACCGCGGGTCAGGGCCCTGCGCGAGGCCATGGACCTCTCGCTGCGTGACCTGGCCGAGCGTTCAGGGGTCAGCGCCCCGATGCTCTCCCAGGTCGAGCGCGGGGAGACCAGCCCCACCCTGCACGTGGCCACTCGGATCGCAGCGGGGCTTGAGCTGCGCCTCTCCCAGCTCCTGCGGCTGGACGAGGACGGAGCTGTGGTCGTGGTCAGAGCCGGGGACGGCCGGCAGGGGCCGAGGGCTCGTGGGCACAGGTACGAAATCCTCACTCCGCCGCTGCCCGGTCAGCGCGCCGAGCTATCACGGCACGTGCTGGCTCCCGGGGCGATGACGGGTGGGGCGGGCGACCCTCCGATGCATGAGCCGGGGAGCCGCGAGACGGCTCTGGTCCAGTCGGGTGAGTTGGTGCTCGTGTGCGATGGGCAGCGCCACGAGCTGCTGGAGGGCGACTGCGTGACCTTCGACGCCGACCTACCGCATCACTTCGAAAACCCTGGGCCGGCCGAGGCGGTGCTCCTCGCCGTGCTGAGCGCCGGGTTGCGTCGGAGCTGACCATGGCCCAAACCCTCCTCGACAGGATCTGGGATGCCCACGAGGTGGCGCCCGGGCTGCTGTACATCGACCTCCACCTGGTCCACGAGGTGACCAGCCCGCAGGCCTTCGACGGGCTGCGGCTGGCCGGACGCCTGGTTCGCCGGCCTGACCGGACGCTGGCCACTGCCGATCACAACGTGCCCACCGACGGCACGCCGGTGGCCGAGCGGATTCGCGATGAGCTCTCGCGCGTTCAGGTCCAGACGCTGGAGCGCAACTGCGCGGAGTTCGAGATCCCCGTGTACTCACTCGGTTCCAGGCATCAGGGGATCGTGCACGTGATCGGCCCGGAGCTGGGGGTCACCCAGCCCGGGATGACGATCGTGTGCGGCGACTCCCACACCGCCACCCACGGCGCCTTCGGCGCGCTGGCCTTCGGCGTCGGCACGAGCGAGGTGGAACATGTGCTGGCCACCCAGTGCCTGGTCCAGGCCAAGCCACGCTCGATGCGGATCCACTACCGGGGCGAGCTCGGCTTCGGGGTCACGGCCAAGGACCTGATCCTGGCCACGATCGGCCAGATCGGCGTGGACGGCGCGGTGGGCCACGTCGTCGAGTACGCCGGTCCGGCGATCGAGTCGCTGTCGATGGAGGGCCGCATGACCGTATGCAACATGACGATCGAGGGGGGCGGTCGGGCTGGCATGATCGCCCCCGACCAGACGACGTTTGACTGGGTGATGGGCCGGCCGGGCGCTCCGCCCGAGCTACCGGAACAGTGGCTTTCGCTTCAGAGCGATTCCGAGGCCGCGTTCGACCGCGAGGTCGAGGTCGACGCTTCGGCCGTCAGCCCGATGGTCACCTGGGGGACCAATCCCGGGATGGTGGTGCCCGTGACCGAGGCCGTTCCCGAGCCCCGGTCCGAGCAGGACGAGCGGGCCCTGCATTACATGGGGCTCGAGGCCGGCGTTCCAATCGGCGAGATCCGGCTTGACCGCGTGTTCATCGGCTCGTGCACGAACTCGCGGATCGGAGATTTGCGGGCGGCGGCGGAGCTTGTTCGGGGCCGGAAGGTCTCAGAAGAGGTGTACGCGATGGTGGTGCCCGGTTCCCAGCAGGTCAAGGAGCAGGCCGAGCGCGAGGGCCTGAACGAGGTGTTTGTCCAGGCCGGGTTCGACTGGCGCGGTGCCGGCTGCTCGATGTGCCTGGGGATGAATCCCGACATCGCCGCCCCGGGCGAGCGCGTGGCCTCGACGTCCAACCGGAACTTCGAGGGCCGCCAGGGCCGGGGTGCCCGGTCTCACCTCGTCTCACCGCAGATGGCGGCCGCGGCCGCGATCGAGGGGCGGTTCGTGGATATTCGGGAGTGGGCGCGGTGAGGGCCAGCCCAACTCTGTCCCTCAGCTTCGAAATATCGAAGTCCAGGGCCAAAGTTCGCCATGAGGCGCTGCGATGAAGGCGATCGAGACGATCACCGGCCATGTCAGCGTCCTGGACCGCGACGACGTCGACACGGACCAGATCATTCCCAAGCAGTTCCTCAAGCGGGTGGAGCGGACCGGGTTCGGAGAGTTCCTGTTCTACGACTGGGCCAAGGAGCCGGGCTGGGAGCTGCCGGTCAATCCGATTCTGGTCGCAGGGCGGAACTTCGGCTGCGGCTCGAGCCGCGAGCACGCGCCCTGGGCCCTGGAGGACTATGGCTTTCAGGCCATCGTCGCGCCGAGCTTCGCCGACATCTTCCGCTCCAACTGCACCAAGATCGGCCTGCTACCGGTGGAGCTGCCAGCGGAGGCCTGCGAGGCGATCGCCCGTGCCGGCGAGGCGCAGGTCGACCTCCGCGACCAGGAGGTGCGCTGGCCAGGAGGATCGGCCAAATTCGAGATCGACCCCGACGTCAAGCATCGGCTCCTGGGTGGGCTCGACGACATCGGACTGACGCTGCAGCAGGATGAGGCGATCGAGGCCTACGAGCGCCAGCGGCAGCGGACCGGCCCGGTGACCACGGCGCTGTGAGCGGCGCGGCCTCCCGCGACTGGGATGCGGCCAGCTATGACCGCGTGTCCGATCCCCAGTTCGGCTGGGCGCTCGAGCAGCTGGAGCGACTGCCGCTGAAGGGCGGTGAGGTCGTTCTGGATGCGGGCTGCGGCTCAGGCCGGGTGACCGCCGAGCTGGTCAGCCGGCTGCCCGGCGGACGCGTGTACGGGGTCGATGTGGCGCCGTCGATGGCGGCTCACGCCCAGGCCGCGCTCGGGGACCGGGCCACGATCCTGTGCCAGGACCTGGTGGAGCTGGACCTCCCCGAACCGGTGGACGCCGTCTTCTCCAACGCCACCTTCCACTGGATCAAGGACCACGATGCGCTGTTCGCGTCGCTGCGCCGGGTGATGAAGCCCGGCGGGCGGCTGATCGCCCAGTGTGGAGGCAAGGGCAACATCGACCGCTTCCGCACCCTGTCCGACGAGGTGGCGGGCCAGGAGCCATTTGCCCCGCACTTCGCCGACTGGCGGGGCCCGTGGAACTATGCGCCGGCCGAGGAGACGCAGGAGCGTCTGGCGGGCGCCGGATTTGTCGACGTGAGCTGCTGGCTGGAACCCAAGTCGGTCACCCCAGCTGACCCGCTGGCCTTTGTCAGGACCGTCTGCCTGGTCCGGCATCTTGACCGGTTGGCGCCCGAGCTGCACGATTCATTTCTGGCCCGCGTTCTGGAGCGCGCGGGCGAGCCGCTGGTGCTCGAATACGTGCGGCTCAACATGACGGGCGTCCGCGGCGGCTGAGAGCTTTGGCGCCGGCGGCCCTGCTGCTAGGCTCCGTCCCGCTTTCTGGCATGTCAAAGGGGGGATGGAGTGAAGCTTTCGGGGACCCGTCGGCTGGCGTTCTGGACGGGCACGGCTGCAGTGACCGCCGGGGTTCTCCTGCATCTGCCGATGTTTCTGTCGGCATCGAATACGAACTACAGGCTGGCCGGGATGCGCATGGACGCGTCGATGATCGTGGGCATGGCGCTGATCGGCCTGGGGATCCTCTCGACGGCCTACGGGCTGCTCGGGTCCGCGCCGCTGCGGCGGTCCGCAGCGGTGACCCGCCTGTCGATCAGGCCGCTCGACGACGCGGCCCTCGGCCGGGCCCACCTGGTGCTCATACTTGTGATGGCGGTGGCCGTCACGATCGACGTGATGAAGCCATTGACGCTGGGATTCGTGGTGCCAGGAATGGCGAAGGAATACGGGCTGAAGTCGCCGGTGAACCCACACGGTCACGTACCGGTGGCGCTGCTGCCCCTATTCGGCACGGTGGGAACCGTGATTGGGTCGTTCCTGTGGGGCTCGCTGGCCGATCGCGTCGGCCGCCGCGCCTCGATCCTTCTGGCTGCCACGATCTTCATGGGAACTGCGATCTGCGGAGCGATGCCCGACTACCAGATGAACTTCGCCATGTGCTTCGTGATGGGACTGGGGGCGGGGGGGCTGCTTCCAATCGCCTTCTCGCTCATCTCGGAGATGATGCCGACGCGCCAGAGAGGCTGGCTGATGGTCCTGGTAGGGGGGGACATCGCGTTCGCCTATCTGCTGACCAGCTGGCTCTCGGGGCTCCTCACCCCCCATTTCGGCTGGCGGATCATGTGGCTGATCGGCCTGCCCACGGGGCTGCTCCTGGTCCTGCTCAATCGCTGGATACCCGAGTCGCCCCGGTTCCTGATCGCCTGCGGGCGGCCGGAGGAGGCGACGGCGGTCATGGAGCGCTACGGAGCCCGGCTGACGCTCACCCGCTCGCCGGAGCTCGAGGCCACCGGAGCATCTCCCAGCTCCCGCTGGCTGGCGGTGTTCGGGCCCGGCCTGCGTCGGAGCGCGGTGGTCATAGCGATGCTCGGTATCGCCATCGGCTTCGTGGCCTTCGGCTTCCAGCTCTGGGTGCCCTCGGCGCTCCAGGCGGCTGGATTCACAGGCGTCACCTCGGCGGACATCGTGCGGGACGCCGCCCTCTTCGGGCTCCCAGCAACGGTGGTGGTGGCCGTCCTCTACGGTCGCTGGAGCAGCCGTAAGACGATGCTCCTGGTGGCCTCCGTGACGGTCGTGGCGCTCGTGGTTCTTGCACTCGAAGGGAGCGGGATCATCCATCATCGAGCCCTGCTCTATGTGCTGCTGTCAATCCCGATCACGGCCGCCAGCTCGCTCGTGGCGGTGTTGGCGGCCTACGCGGCTGAGGTTTTCCCGACTGGAATCCGGGCCCGGGCCTCTGGGCTGGCGGCCGGGACCAGCAAGGCGGGAGGAGTCCTGGTCAGCGTGATCATCGTGGCCGCGGTCACCCTGCCGTCGATCGGCAGCACCGCCCTGATCGGAGCCATCGCCATGGGTATCGCCGCCCTGACCTTTGCCGCCGTCGGCGTTGAGACCAGAGGGCGCACGCTTGAGGAGATCTCGACCGGGCGCGTGCCCTCTGACCTGTCGATCGAGCCGGCGCAGTGAACGGCACCGGCTCCCAGTTCGACGTGATCATCATCGGCGGCGGACCCGCCGGGTCGATCCTCGGCTCGCTGCTGGCCCAGCGCGGGCGCAGCTGCCTGGTTCTCGAGCGCGACATCCATCCCCGCGATCACGTGGGCGAGTCCCTGACGCCGTCCACGAACCCAATTTTCAAGCAGATCGGCTTCCTCGAGAAGATTGAGGCGGCCGGGTTCGTCCACAAGCCCGGGGCCTGCTGGACGGCCCCGCGCGCTCCGGCCGGAAAATTTGTCGCGATTCGGCTGGGAGATTTTCCGCCGCCGGACGCGACCCAGCAATACACGTACAACGTCGAGCGCGACGTGTTCGACGCGATGCTGATCCGCCACGCCCACGAGTTGGGCGCCCGCGTGATCCAGGGGGCCGGTGCGCAGCAGGTGCTGTTCGAGCGCGATCGGGCCGTGGGGGTGAGGGCGAGGCTGGCCGACGGGGCCCACCACGACTTCTACGGTCGCTTCGTGATCGATGCCTCTGGACGTAGGTGCGTGCTGGCCAACCAGCTCGGGTTCAAGCACAAGGATCCCGAGTTTGACCAGGTGGCCATGTACTCGTGGTTCAAGGGGGTTGCCCCCAACCCGCCCGGCTATGAGGGCTTCCTGTTCCTGCACTTCCTGGGATTGGAGCGCGCCTGGGCCTGGCAGATTCCGCTCCGCGATGGCGTGTGCTCCATCGGGGTGGTAACGCACCGCTCGGACTTCAAGCGAGCCGAGCAGAGCCCGGACGAGTTTTTCGCGTCGTTGGTGGATCGCAGCGTCTCCTTTGCTCACGTCATGCAGGGCGCCGAGCGCATCCGACCCTGGTGGCTGGAGGGCGACTACTCCTACCGGATAGACCGCCTGGCCGGTGACGGATGGTTGATCGTCGGCGACGCCCTTCGCTTCATCGATCCGATCTTCTCCACCGGGGTCGACGTGGCCGCGTACTCGGCCCAATTCGCGTTCGAGGCGCTCGAGGAGGCCCTCTCAGGTGGCGATGAGGCCCCCGCCTGGGCCACCTACGAGCGCCGCGTGAGCGATGGCGTGGACGTCTGGTACCAGTTCACCTCGCTGTTCTACAAACTGCAGAATCTGTTCACGCTGTTCGCGGTGCGGGAGCGCTATCGCGAGCAGGTGGTCCGGATTCTCCAGGGCAATCCCTACATGCCGGAGTCGCTCGAGCGGGCGCGCGAGATGATCTCTCTCATGCAGGAGAGCTACGGGACGGTGATGCGACAACCGGGGAGCCTGCTCCGGCCCGGGGCGCTGAACGGGACGGGCCACCTCTCGGCGACGGTCGCCGTGGATGCGCTCGTGGCCTCGGTGCTCGGCCCGGGCGGTGCCACCGACCCGGCGTGGCGAGAGGCCGCCTACCAGAGGGGCCGGGCGTTTGCGCGGGGCGCTTCCGAGGCGGAGGCACGGACGATCGGACGGCTCCCAGCGCCCGTTGCCCAGCTTGTGTTTGACCTGGCGCGGACACCCCACGGGATCACCGATGAGGGGTTCGAGGCTCTGTACGCCGCTGGATACAGCGCTGAGTCGCTCCTCGAAATAACCTTCGCTGCGGCCGTCGGTACCGGAGTGGAGCGACGAACCCTGGGCATGGAGGCGATCGAGGCGTGGGAGGCCACGACCGGAAACCGCGAGGCGACCGCGAGATGAGGATCCCACCTAACCTTCAGCTGCGGGACCCTGATTTCTTTCACACACCGTTCGACGCCTGGCGGGAGCTATTTCGCCGCAGTGACGACCGTCAGCTCATCGCCACCGCTGTCGCGCAGGCGAACTGGGTCTGGTCATGCGTAGCCCAGCACCGTCCGATCGCCGTGGCTCAGCTGTCCGAGGAGGAGGTCCGCCGTGCCCTCGACCCCGATGAGCGCAGCTCGGTTGCTCCGGTCAGGCGTGCCCTCCTGGATTTCGCGGAACAGCTGACCCTTGCCCCTAACGAGCTTTCCCAGGAGAACGTTCGTGCGGCGGTCGCCGCCGGGGCCAGTGTGGAGCAGCTCCGTGCCGTCGTCGAAATCGCCGCGCAGGCGAACGTGATAAACAGGGTCCTCGCCGCGCGGGCATGATGGTGGGAAAGAGGAGACGCGGGTCGAGTTCTGAGGTGGCGTCGGAGCTGCTGACGCATCCGCTGCAGCACCTTGCCGAGGCGGAGGGCGGGGGGTCCTCGCACCGCGGAAGCCTCGACTGCCATCCTCTGGATGAGGTGGTGCGTACGGCGCTCGGCCCTGGGCGGATCAGCGATCCGGCGTGGCGGACCAGTGCCTACGAGCATGGGCGGGCAATCGCACGGGGAGGCGCCGCGGCGAATACGAGCGCGACTCAACCGCTGCCGGATCTCTTGGCCCAGCTCGTCGACGACGTGGCTCGGGCTCCTGACCGCATCACCGACGAGCAGTTCGAGGCGCTGTACACCGCCGGCTACAGCGCAGAGGTCCTCTGCGAGCTGGCGCTCGCCGCAGCCCTCGGCGCCGGGGTCGAGCGGCGGACCACCGGCATGGAGGCGATCGACGCGTGGGAGTCCGGATTCACCGATCCTCGAGGAGCTGCGAGATGAGGGTTCCTCAGGAGGTAAGCAAGTGGCATCGCGACCTCTTCGGTGAACCGTTCATGTCTTGGAGGTCCAGGGTGCGCAGCTGGGAGGAGGGCAAGCTCATCGTAGCGGCGGTGTCCCAGGCCAATTTGGCCGGGTTCTGCGTAAGTCGGCACCGGCGGCGCTCCGTGGATCGCATGTCAGAGGAGGAGGTCGCGCAGGCCCTCGACGGCCCCGAGCGCGAGTCGCTCAGTCCGGTCACACGGGCGCTCTTGGGGTTCGCGGAGGAGCTGACGCTGGCACTGGAAACGATGTCGTCCGAGGCTGTGGGCCAGGCGATCGACGCGGGGGCCAGTGTCAGCCATCTCCGGGATGTGGTTGAAATCGTCGCTGTGACGAACGTGGTGAACCGGATGACTATGACCCTAGGCCGGAGGCCCGGAGACGTGAGACCCCGTGGCCCTGGGTAGTCGGCTTGCCAGTCTGCGGCCAGCGCTCTGCGCCGCGCCTGAACAAGCTTTGAGGTATGGACCTGACAACGGAGGAGGTGCGCATTGGCCGTTCGTGAGGCCGCGGCGGAGCAGCTGACGCGCCTGCTGGAGCTCGCCGCTGAGGTCGAGGCCGGTCGGCCCGCGCTGGTTGACCGGGCAGGCGGGCTCACCTACGCCGAGCTGGAGAAGCGATCCAACCGGTTGGCGCAGCTCCTAGTGAAGCTGGGTGTCGCGCGCGGCGATCGCGTCGGGCTGTACATGGAAAAGTCGCTCGACGCAGTGGTCGCCCTCTACGGCGTCCTGAAGGCGGGCGCGGCGTACGTGCCGCTCGACCCACTCACCCCGGCCGAGCGGATCGCCCGGATGGCACGCCACTGCGAGATCGACGTGTTGCTCACCAGTACCGACCAGCGTCGGCACTGGCCGGCGGTGGTGGGGGCCGCCTCGCTCCGGGCGCTGGTAGTCCTGAACGGCGACGCCCAGTTGGACCTTTTCCAACCCGACGCCCCCGGCTGCGAGGTTCTGTACCGCGACGCGGTCGACGCGCAGCCGGGAGAACGTCCCGCGGGGCCCACTCCCCACTCCGAGGACATTGCCTACATCCTCTACACGTCGGGGTCCACGGGTGCGCCCAAAGGGGTCACCCTGAGTCACGGAAATGCCTTGGCGTTTGTGGAATGGAGTGCGCGTGAATTTGGTTTGAGCCCTGTAGACCGCCTGTCCAGCCACGCTCCATTGCACTTCGACCTCTCGATCTTCGACCTGTTCGCCGCCGCCAGGGCAGGGGCCACCACGGTCCTCGTCCCGCGGCAGACCACGATCTTTCCCCGCGAACTGGTGGATCTGATTGATCGCGAGCGGATCACCGTCTGGTACTCGGTCCCGTCGGCTCTGACCATGATGCTCCTGCGCGGGGGCCTCGGGCCCGGGAGGCTCTCCAGCCTTCGGACGGTGCTGTTCGCCGGGGAGGTCTTCCCGCCCAAGCACCTGCGCCACCTGATGACTCTGTTGCCGACGGCCAGGTTCGCCAATCTCTACGGGCCCACGGAGACCAACGTTTGCGCCTGGTATCCCCTCCCTGGCCCCCCAACCCAAGACGCCGAGCCCGCGCCCATCGGCCAGGCGATTACCGGCACCGAGCTGTTTGCGCTGACCGAGGAGGGCCTGCCTGCGGAGCGGGGCCAGGTCGGTGAGCTCTACGTGCAGGGACCCGGCGTGATGCAGGGCTACTGGGGAGATGCCAGGCGGACGGAGACATCACTTGTCCGCCATCCGCATGCGCCGCGGCCCCAAGAGCTGGCC
>DASXCS010000006.1:0-31330 GCA_036490975.1 Solirubrobacteraceae bacterium | reverse complement strand
TTCGCCGAGGAACTCTGCCGCGGCGGGCTGGCGGACGTTTTGGCCTCGGACGGGCATCGTGGAGCCAGGTGGCGTCCTGTGACCGATCTGCCTCGGGCCATGCACGCCGCCGCTCGGCTGGTGGGGACCCTGCGGGCCCATTGGATGGCGTCCGAGGCGCCGGCGGCGATCATCGCCGGGGCCGAGCTGCCTCCCGCCCCGCCGCTTGACCCTGTCCCGACGGCATGGTGGCGTCGCCTGCTGGGTTGAGGCGAGGTTTCTTGCACCGGCTCCGGTCGGGTAGGGTCGCGACCCATGCCCGACTCAAACCAACGCTTTCTTCTACGCAGCCGCCCCGAGGGGCGGATCACGGACGACACGTTCGAGCTCGTTCAGGAGCCGGTACCGGAGATCGGCGACGGCGAGGCGCTGGTGCGCACGCTGTGGATCTCCCTCGACCCGACCAACCGCATGTGGATCAGTGAGGTGCCCACGTACCTGCCGCCGGTGGCGATCGGCGAGGTCATGCGCGCCATTGGTCTGGGACGGGTCGTCGCCTCCAAGCACGACGGCTATCAGGAGGGTCAGCTGGTCCAGGGTCTGATCGGGTGGCAGGAATGGGCCGTGGTTTCGGACGCGGCGCCGCTGCTGCCCGTCCCCGAGGTGCCCGGGGTTTCTCCGAGTGCCTACCTCGGCGTTCTCGGGGGCACGGGCCTGACGGCCTGGGTCGGGCTGCAGGACATCGGCCGCCCCCAGCCCGGTGAGACACTCGTCGTGTCGGCGGCCGCAGGTGCCGTGGGATCCGTGGTCGGTCAGATCGCCAAGATCAGGGGCGCCCGCGTGGTCGGGATCGCCGGCGGTCCGGAGAAGTGTGCGCTGCTGACCGAGCAGCTGGGGCTCGACGCCGCTGTCGACCATCGGGCGCCTGATTGGCACGACCAGCTCGTGGCGGCCACGCCCGACGGCATTGACGTCGACTTTGAGAACGTCGGGGGCGAGATCATGGACGCCATCATCGCCCGCCTCAACCTCCGGGCCCGGGTCGTCCTGTGCGGAATGATCTCCGGCTACAACGATGCGGAGCGGCCATCAGGGCCGCGCAACTTCTCAAATCTCCTGGTCCAGCGCGTGAGGCTCGAGGGCTTCATCGTGCTCGACCACCTGGACCGCATCACCGAGGCCGTGGCCGACCTCGGTGGCTGGATGAAGGAGGGCAAGCTGAAGCCGTTGGAGACCGTGGTCGAGGGCTTCGAGCAGCTCCCGAGCGCCATCAACATGCTGTTTGACGGCGCCAACACCGGCAAGCTCGTGGTTCGCGTCGCCGACTGAGCCCGGGGCCCGAGGGCCCGACGGAAGGGCGCCGAGGCGTGGCCCCGGCGCCCTCAGGTCAGTGCTGGTGCTGGGCCAGGAACGCGTGACCCTCCGCCTTGACGATCCGGACCAGGTTGCCAAGCGCGATGTTCGCGTCCAGCAGGTGCAGCCCCCATTGGGCATTGGGCGACGGGATAGCTGTGGGAGCGCCGTTACGAGCGTTGATCATCAGGACGTGGGCGCCATTTGAATCCACGCATCTGGCGCTGTAGGCGCCGTTGGTGGCCCAGTACACCGTCGAGGGCTCGGGGAAGGTGATACCCAGCAGCTTGACCCCCGCGGCCAGGCTGGAGTGCGGGGCGAACGGCTTGCTGGGCGAGACCGAGTCAAGCGGCCCGCTTCCGCCGCCCAGGCTCGCCGGGTTGGTGCACAGCACCTCGGCGTTGGGGGGCAGGGTATGACCCGCCAGCGGGGCCGGCCGCCCGAACAGGCTGTTGCTGGGGGCCGGCTGGTCGAAGGTCGAGAAGGCGATCACGCACCCCAGCTGCGTGCTGGAACGGCAGGCCTGGATGTGCTTGAAGTCGCCGCCGACGCCCGTGTTGCCGCTGACGACCACGTTCCCGCCCAGCAGGATCGCCGAGAGCAGCTTCTTGCGCAGCGCAGGGTTGGGGTCGATCACCTTGGAGATCACGGATCTCAGTACGAACGAGCCCTGGGAGTGGCCGATCAGCACGAAGCCGCGGCCGTGGTTGTAGTGAGTGAGGTAGTTCTTGAGCGCGGCCGTCACGTCCTTCAACGGGAGCTGGGCGTTGGGCTTGGTCGTGGGTGTGCCCAGCCCGATGCCCACCAGGGTGACCTGCCTGTACATGGGGGCGTAGACCTTGCAGTACTGCGAGTAGCGCGAGGCCTGGTAGAGGGCGATCGACCGCTCGGTGCCCTGGATCTTGAGGTCGCTGTTGCCGGTCTTCTCATCGCTGACCGTCGGATAGACGTAGAAGCAGTCGATCGGCGGGTTGGCCGACGCCCTGGGGTGGATGACCCGCAGGGGCTTGGTCAGTGTCGGTTGGTAGATCGTGGTGGACAGGCCGGGGGCGCAGGGATCAGGCTTGGCCCCGGGCTTGCACAGCCACACCATGGCCTTTGATGAGGCCACGCCCATGACCGCCAGCAGCGCGAGGGTGAGCGCGCAGGACAGCGTGGCGACAACCAGCAGTGTCCATCTGCTTCGTACTTGCCCGGTCACGTCGGACTCCTTCCGTCGGTGCTCTCGGGCGCCTCCACCGGCCGGTGCCGAACCTATCAGGCCGAGTGGCTTGACGCAGCGGTAAAGCCGGTCACCTGTATGCGACGACGTACGCCCCGTCCGGCCCGGCCCCGGGCGAGCTCCCCGCGGTGGCATTGGCGTCGCCGGATGCCGAGCTGCCGGCCACCAGGATCTCGCCCTCGGCGATCGACACGCCGTTGCTGGTCAGTCCGCCCCCGGTTGGGGCCCCGGTATCGGCGCTGAGCTGGCGCTTGAGCAGCGGCTGGCCCGTGGCTGCATCGAAGGCGTCCAGGAAGCCGTCGTTGTCAACGGCATAGACGACTCCGTTGGCGGCACTCGTGGACTGGTAGTGCAGCCCGTCGCCCAGTGGGTCGGACCAGTTCATCGCGCCGGTCCCATCTCCCAGGGCGAACAGCGTGCTCCCGGGAGTGCCCACGACGTCGATCGCGCGTCCGTCAAAGGCCGATGAGCCCGCGTTGCAGGCCGCGCAAGGCGCCCCCACCACCCGGTGCCAGACCGGAGCCATCGTGCGCGCATTGGCCACGTGGTACACGCCGGCCTTCTGGAGCTCGCCCACCAGCTCGGTTCCAGAGGCATCACGGAAAAGGTTGGGCGAGGCCCCGAAGTCCAGGTCGAGCTGGCCGCACACGGGGTCGTCCAGGGGCCAGGGAGCGCCACTGCTGTCCGAAGCCGTGCAGGCCGGCGTCTGGGCCACCACATGCAGCGCGTTGGTGTACTGGTCGATGTTGCCCGGGTAGCGGGCAACGATCTGGCCGAAGCGGGGGTTGGACCCGGAGCTGCCCGGGAGATGGCGGTTGAGGTCGACCTTGACGATCGCGTCGGTGTTGGGGTCCTGCTTGGTCTTTGAATCCGGATTCCCGGTGCCGTAGTAGAGGTAGCCGGTGGACGGGTCGAACGCCGGCGTGTCCCATAGGCCACCGCCGGCGTAGCCGCGGGCCTGGTCGCGCCGAGAGACGACCGGGATCACCTTGATCGTCGCCCCGGTGCGAGCGTTGATCAGGGCGAAGCCGCCCGAGCCCACGTCGTTGCCCTCCGGGTCCGAGTACCCGGCCACGACCATCCCGCGAGCCACGGTGGGGCTGGCGTTGGTGTAGTAGCCGGACTTGGAGATCAGCGGCGCGCTCTGCCAGCGAACCGCGCCCGTGGAGCGGTCAAGCGCGATCGCGTACGGCCGGTTGGCCTGATTGACCAACCAGATCACGTCACGGCCGTGGACGGCGGCCGCGCTGACGATGGTCCCTCCGAACCCGGGACTGGTCACCGCCGGGCGCTGTTTCCAGACCAGGCGGCCGTTGGAGGCGTTGATGGCGTAGAGGTAGCCGGCGGCTGAGCCGATGAACACACAACCCCCGGACGCCACCGGAGTGGTGTTGAACGCGCTCTGATCGCCATGGTCGGCGGATGAGAACACCCACGCCGTCGAGAGTCCAGAGACATTCCGCGGCCCGATCTTCCGCTCCTGTCGCTGGTTGCGGCTGTTGGCAAGGTCATGACCGTAGACCGGCCACTCGCCGCTGCCGGACGGACGTGCGGAACACCCGGCGCGAGCGGCCATCGCCCCAGGGGCCAGGGCCAGAGGGAGCAGGAGCCCGATGACGGCGGCGGTGGCCCGAAAGCCCAGCCGCCTCGTGTGGCCACGCACAGACCGAGTCAACGGCACGTGTTCTCCTCCTGCCGACGACCAGCGGACATCCCGGTCGCGGAGTCGGCGTCAAGTTCGGCGGCGCGTCTCCCTGCCTGCACCCGATGCTAGGAGGGCGGCCCCCAGCCCGCAAGGAGGAACCGTCGGCCGGTGAGGCGCCTGCCCGCGCGCCCGCCACCGGCCGGCACGCGAGCAGGGTGCTGCCTCCAGTCAGCCGCCGCAGCCCACCCAGGCGCCGGCGCCCTGGTGCTCGTAGATCGTCTGCGCGCAGGCGTCCTGGCCCGAGGCTGTGGACAGGTCGCAGCCGTAGGCTGAGGCCGTCCCCGGCGTGATCTGGTAGCGGCCCGTCGCGCCGGAGCTGGCGTTGGTGTTCGACGAGCCGGTTGAGTAGTTGGTCCCCGACTCCGACGCACACGCCGGGACGCCGCTGGCCCCGGCGGTGCTAACCGACGCGCTCGACGTGGCCGTGGTGGTCGCGGGGCTCGTCGCCGCGGCCAGCATCCGCACGAGCACGTGCAGCGAGGACACCACCTCGGCGTCGGTGGCGGGCCGGCCCCTGGCCACTCCGACCTTGACGATGTTGCGGCCCGGTGCGCGGCGGCCCAGCTTGTGGGCGACCCGCTTGTAGGTCCGCTCGTAGGCTCGGGTATGGGCCGCGGTGGGCGGTTTCACGCCACCGTGGCCACCGGCCACAGCAGCCCCGGCCGCGGCCGGGGCAGCCGCCGCGAGCACTGCGCCCGCAGGCAAGATCAACCGTTTCACTTTTGAACTCCTTCAGCTTTCGGGGTCAACGTCCAGCGGGCGTGCATCAACACGACATCCGGGAGCACGCTGTTCACTGGAGCGCACCGCGGGGGGTGCATCCAAACGGCCACCCGTCCAAGCATCGGACGAGTGCCGATTGGCGGCCGTTATCCCGGCAAATCCGGCCGCCGACTGGCCGCGGTCACTATTGGAGCGGCCAACCGACCTGCGCGAAGGTGTGCACAGGTCGCGACAGACCGTACGAGCATCCACGCCGGAAAACTGTGCGTCGGGTCACAGTAGCTTTCACCGCGTGGCCGGCTCGGGGAGGAGCCGATCGACGAGCTCCAGGGAGGGGCGGCCGTCAAACACGGGTCGCACGTCGGGGCGATACAGGATCAGGGCCAGGCTGGGGGCGACCATGAAGTCGGCCACGTTCAGATCGGTGCCGTTCAGGGTCCCCTGCTCAACCCAGTGGTCGATGCGGTCGAGCAGCCTGGGGAGCTCGGCCAGCAGCTCACCGTCCTGCCACGGCCTGGTGGCGAAGACCTGGCGACCGATTCGGGGCACGACCAGCAGCCGGGTCACGCGGCGGCGATAGAGCAGATGGCCCAGCCGTCCGTCCCCCGAGGACCGGCTGAAGCTCGCCGGATCGCGGATGACCGCGGCGAACAGGATCCGCCGAGCGAACATCTGAAGCGTCTGATTGGCCCAGCGCTCGGCCTCCTCCACGTGGGCCCGGCGGTGCTCATCGGCCGGGATCAGAGGCGGCTCAGGCTGGCGCTCGTCCAGGAACCGGGCGATCCTGTAGTTGGTGGAGATCCGCTCCTGGCCCGCGGCCAGCGCCGGGACGGTGCCCAAGAGGTCGCCCAGCCGCAGACCCGGCGGCCGTTTTGACCCGGACTCACGGGTCTGGCCGTCCGAGTCGAAGCCGCGCAGGCGGACGGCCAGCGGGTGAAGCAGGGTGACGATCTCCAGGCGGTCGTAGGAGACCCCCTTGTGCTCCAGCATGAGCATGGCCGAACGACAGGCGTGCGACCCGGGGATGACGTACAGCTTGTCCATGTTCGGTGGCTGGCCCGGGGGCCAGCCCCTAACGCTCAGCTCCTGCCTGCGCCTCGCCCGAACATGAACCGGATGAGCGTGTCCGTCAGTTTGGCGGCACCCTTGGAGTACGGGAAGTAATAGATCTCTCGGTTCAGGCCGAGCCGCGTCACGACCAGGTTCTGGCGCTGGCAGTACTTCTGGATCCCGTACTTGCCATGCCGGGCCCCAACGCCCGACTCCTTGACCCCGCCGATCGGGATCTCCATGGCCAGGTAGTTGGTCAGCGCGTCGTTGACGACAACTCCGCCGGACTGGATCTGCCGGGCCACCTGCTCGGCGTGTGAGGTGTTGCCTCCGAACACGCTCGAGTCCAGGCCCATGGTGGAGTCGTTGGCCAGCCGGATCGCCTCCTCCTCGGACTCAACCCTCATGATCGGCAGCGTCGGACCGAACGTCTCCTCGGTCATGATCTTCATCGAGTGATCGACCCCCGTCAGCACGGTGGGTTCAAAGAAACGTCCCGGGCCTGACCGAAGCTTGCCGCCCGTCTCGATCCGAGCCCCCTTCTCGACGGCGTCCCGGACGTGCTCCGCGATCACCTCCACCTGCTCGGGAGAGGTGAGCGCGCCCACGTCGACCGACCCCGGGCCACCGCCCGGTCCCTGGCGAAGCTTCTTGACCTTCTCGACGACCTTGGCCACGAACGGCTCGTAGGCCTCGGCCTCCACGTATACCCGCTCGACGGATATGCAGGTCTGGCCGGCGTTCTGGAGCGCGCCCCACACGGCCGCGTTGGCCGCGCGCTCGATGTTGGCGTCGCGGAGCACGACCATCGGATCCTTGCCGCCGAGCTCAAGCGTCACCGGAAGCAGGCGCTTGGCCCCGGCCTCCATCAGGCCCCGGCCGACCTCGGTCGACCCGGTGAAGTGGAGCATGTCCACGGAGTCGACCAGCGCGTTGCCCACCGTGCCGCCCGACCCCGTGGCCACCAGGAACACACCGTCCGGAACTCCGACCTCACGCATCCCCTCGGCCATCAGCACGGAGCTCAGGGGGGTGATGCTGGCCGGCTTGAGCACGACCGTGTTGCCCGCGGCCAGTGCGGGAACCGCGTCCCCGAAGTTGTTGATCAGCGGGTAGTTCCAGGGCCCGATCACCCCGACCACGCCGTAGGGCACGTAGCGGTTGATGATCTTGCGCCCGAAGAGCAGCGGCGAGTGGGGCCGCTCCCGCTCGTCGGCCAGCCACTTGGGCGCCTTCTTGGCCCAGAAGCCCAGCGCGTCGGCGCAGTACAGGATCTCCAGCTGCGCGTCCTCATACGTCTTCCCGTTCTCATCGATCAGGGTCTGGATCGCCCGGACGCGGTTGTCGACCAGCCACTTGCGCATGTTCCGGAGCAGCGCAGCCCGGCCGCTGAAGCCCAGCGCCTCCCACTCGGGCTGGGCGGCCCGCGCGCGGGCCACGAGCTCGATGGTCTGCTCGCGCGTGAGCGACGGGACCTCGCCCACCATCTCGCCGGTGGCCGGGTTCTCAACGCTCAGCGCGTCCGGCGGGCGGCCGTTGCCGGAGCTCCCGGTGGCGGTGTCAGCTTGGGTCTCGGTGCTTGCCATGGCTTCTCCTCCGAACGCCGATCGGTTGGAACTGGAAGCTTACGTGCCAGCCGCGCCTGGCTACCCGACGCGTACGACGATCAGGAGCGCCACGACGATGGCCAGCAGCACGATCACCGCCATGGCCCGGGGCAGTATCTGCGGCGCGTGCTGGAAGGCGCGAGGTTCTTGAACCGCCCGGCGCATCACCATCGCCGCCCCGCGAGCAGACGACTCCTGGGCCTCGAGGGCGTGATGCTGCTCGAGCTTGGCCCGGAGTGAATTCCGGTCCCGGAGCGCGTCCTCACGGGCCGACAGCGCGGCCTGGCGTTCGACCAGGGCGTCGTCCCGAGCCACCAGCGCCGCGTCGCGATCGGCCAGCGCGTGGTCGCGCAGTGCCAGCGCCGCATCTCGTTCGGTCTCGGCCTGAGATCGCGCCGCCGTCGCGTCGTCGCGGGCCGACTCCGCCTGGGCCCGGGCGCTGATCGCCCCGCCGCGCTCGGCCAGGGCTTCGTCGCGGGCGCTACCGGCGGCCTCCGTGGCCCGGAGGGCTTCATCGCGGGCCCGCACGACCGCCGAGCGGTCGGCGGCAATCTCGTCCCTTTGCTTGCGCAGCGAGTCGCGCTCGATGCCCAATTCCGCGCGCTCGTCCTGGAGCGCCGTCAGCTCTCTCTCAACCTGGCTCCGCGCGGCCCGGCCTTCGTCGCGGTCTCGCATCGCCTGGCTCAGGCGGCCCAGAAGCTCATCCATCCGTGTCTCGGTCTGAAGTTTCTCCGCCTGCGCGCGATCGAGCGCGGTCTTCAGTCGACGCTGCTCGGCTCGGGCGTCCGACAGCGCCTGCGCGAGCGAGGTTTCCGCTCCTTCGTCCCGCCCGGACTTGGCCGGCTTGGCCGGCTTGGCCGGTAGCTTGGTCGCCGAGGACGCGGGCGGCTTGCTCGGCGTCGGCGCGCGGGTGGGTCCTGAATGGCCCGGAGCGGCCAGGGCGATCGTGATGTCAGGGGCCACCGTGAGCTCCGCTGCCAGAAGCTCCCTGGTCTGGGCCCGGCATGGAAAGGCTGCCTCCCAATGCTCGCCGTCCTCTGCCGCCCAGGGCTTGTGGACCAGGTCAGCCAGCATTCGGATGGAGTGGCCGTCATCGAGGGCGGTCAGGGCCGGTCGGATGAAGCGCCGGCCGCGGACGCCGGACCACCTGCCCTCGAGCTCGTAGTGGTCGTCGACCAGCTCGAAGCGGTCCAACTCAAAGAGAACCCTGCCGGCTCTCGAGACAGGCTCAAGCGCCCTGGACATTGACCGGAACATTAGCGGTGTTTGCGGGACTAAGAGTCCCTTCAGAAACCTCCCGCCCGCTCGGGCTACCTGGAGGGTCTCTAAACAGCGATCGGTCCCAACTCCGGCTCCTGGCCGTGCAGCTCGTGGACCAGGAAGTGGCTGAAGAGTTTGTGCTTGGGCCCGTGGTAGTCAGACGACCCCGTGGTGAGAAGGCCGAGCTCCCGGCAACGCTGCGCGACAAGCCTGGTTTGTGCGCCACTGAACGTCGGGTAGAAGCACTCGACTCCGTCCAGGCCCCATTCGCGGTATCGGTCGATGTTGGCCAGCACGGTCTGGTTGTCCTTCACGTCCCAGAACGGGTGGGCCCAGATCGCCACTCCGCCGGCGTCGTGGATCCAGCCGATCGCCTCCTGGACGGTGGGCCGCGTCCGAGGCCTGTAGGCCGGCTTGCCCGGGATCAGGTAGGCCGGGATGAACCGCTCGATCGTGTCCAGCCCGGCCTCCTCCAGCCGCTGCGCGTTGTCGGGGTGGGTGACCACGGCCGTGGCCAGATGCGGGCGGCCCAGCACGGCGCCGATCGATCGGCGAGCCTCGAGCACGGTCTGGTCCACGGAGAAACCGAGCTCCTCCAGGCGCTCGGCCATCGCGTCGGCGCGGTGGTAGCGATCGGCCCGGGCCTCCTCGGTGCGCTCCAGCAGCAGTGGGTCCCGGTGGTCGATCCGGTACCCGAGGACGTGGTAGTCCTCATAGTCTCGCTCGACGGCCGACAGCTCGACCGCGGGCACGACGCTGATGCCGCACTGCTCACCGGCGGTCAGGGCCGTCTGCACACCCTCCACGCTGTCGTGGTCGCTCAGCGCCAGCAGCTCCACCCCGGCCTCGGCCGCGGCCCGCACGACCTCCTCCGGCGGAAGCTGTCCGTCGGAGTGGATGGAGTGGGATTGCAGATCGAATTTAGTCGCTAGCATCGGGGCCTATGAAACCGGAGGGGGTGTCGGTGGAGCACGCCCACGTCGCAACCGGCACTCACGATCACGAGACCGTGGATAGTTCAGCGCCAGCAGGGCTGGGCGACGATATCGATGCCCGCATCCGCGCGCACAACTCGCGGACCCTGCTGCGGTTCGTGATGTGCGGGAGCGTAGACGATGGCAAGAGCACGCTGATTGGTCGCCTCCTGTACGAGTCAGGCTCGCTGCTGCTGGATCAGCTGGAGGCCCTGGAGGCCGACTCGCGCGCGGCCGGGACCCAGGGCGAGGAGCTGGACTTCGCCCTGCTGCTGGACGGCCTGGCCGCCGAGCGAGCCCAGGGGATCACGATCGACGTGGCCTATCGGCACTTTTCGACCGCCAATCGGCACTTCATCGTGGCCGACGCCCCGGGGCACGAGCAGTACACGCGCAACATGATCACCGGGGCTTCGACGGCGGACTGCGCGGTGATCCTGGTCGATGCCCGCAAGGGACTGCTCAGGCAGACGCGGCGCCACAGCCACGTCGTCTCTCTGCTCGGCATCCGCGACGTGGTCCTGGCCGTGAACAAGATGGACCTGGTCGGCTACGCCGAGGAACGGTTCAACGAGATCGCCGAGGAGTACCGCGGCTTTGGCGCCCAACTCGGGCTTGAGCGGGTCGTGTGCATCCCCGTGTCCGCACTGCGCGGCGACAACGTGCTCGCGGGCAGCGAGGAGATGCCCTGGTATCAGGGCCAGACGCTGATGCAGTACCTGGACACTCTGGAGGTCGACCAGGCCCGCATGCAGCAGGCATCCTTCCGGATGCCGGTCCAGTGGGTCAATCGCCCCGACCTCGACTTCCGCGGTTACTCCGGCACTATCGCGGGGGGGATCGTCCGCCCCGGAGATGAGGTGATCGTCGCTCCATCGGGCCAGCGCACGCGGGTCGAGCGGATCGTCACCCACGACGGCGAGCAGGAGTCCTCGGTGGCCGGCCAGTCGATCACCCTGACGCTGACCGACGAGCTGGACATCACCCGGGGCGACCTGATCGCCCACAGTCACGAGCCCCCCGGCGTGGCCGACCAGTTCGAGGCCACGATCGTGTGGATGGGGGACGAGCCGATGCTCCGCGGACGCAGCTACCTGCTGCACGTCGGGGGCAAGACCGTCCCCGCCACGGTCGCACCGCTGAAGCACAAGCTCAACATCGACACGATGGCCCCGATTGCCGCCACGAAGCTGGAGCTCAATGAGATCGGTGTGGCCGAGATCGAGCTCAGCCAGCCGATCGCGTTTGACCCGTACCTGGAGAACCGGGATACGGGCGGCTTCATCCTGATCGACCGGATCACCAACAACACCGTCGGCGCCGGGCTGATCCATTTTGCCCTGCGCCGATCGCAGAACCTGCGCTGGCAGGTCCTGAGCGTGGACAAGCACGAGCGGTCGACCCAGTTGCACCAGCGCCCCACGGTCCTCTGGCTGACCGGCCTGTCGGGCGCCGGCAAGTCGACACTGGCGAACCTGATCGAGGTCGAGCTCCATCGCCGGGGCCATCTGACCTATCTGCTGGATGGCGACAACGTCCGCCACGGGCTCAACGCCGACCTCGGGTTCACGCCCTCGGACCGGGCCGAGAACATCCGCCGGGTGGCCGAGGTGGCCCACCTGATGGTGGACGCCGGGTTGCTTGTGATCGTCTCCTTCATCTCGCCCTTCCGGGCCGAGCGGGAGATGGCCCGGTCGCTGTTCGAGCCTGATGAATTTGTTGAGATTCACGTGGATGCTCCACTGGAGGTGGCCGAGGAGCGCGACCCCAAGGGGCTCTACAAGAAGGCCCGGGCCGGCCAGCTGACCAACTTCACCGGGATCGACTCGCCCTACGAGCCGCCCGAGGGGCCCGAGCTGCGCGTCGACACGGCGACCGCGCCGCCGGCCGATTCGGCCCGGCAGATCATCGATCTTCTGGAGGAGTCGGGGCGGCTGGCCCCGCCCGAGCCGGAGTAGCGGGCCGGATGCTGCCGGGGCGGGGTGCCCCGGCAGCCGGTTGACTTCCCTTTGGTTGTGAGCTAGCCCGTGAAGCCGCGGTGGCGTCGGGGCTTCTTGGGCAGGCATGCCCTGGGCTTCTGGCGGCCTGTGTAGCGGATCGGCTTGCCCGTCCGGAGGCTCCGGCACACGCGCCTGTGCCGCGGCGGGGGTGGGCCGGGCGGGGGCGGCTTGGGCGGCCTCTTGGCGCGGCACGCCGCCGGCTTCCTCTGACCCGTGTAGTGGATGACCTTGCCCGTGCGCACGCTCCGGCACACATGCTTGGCCGCCACGGTCCTCCGCGTGGCGGTCACGATGCTGGTCCCGCTCACGGGAGGCCCGGAGGACGGCGTGCCAGTGACCGTCGCGACGTTCGTGAATGACGTCGGGTCGCCCTGGACGTAGTGGTGCGAGCAGGTGTACTGCGCGACACCGCCCGCCGAGAGCGTGTTCGCGTTCAGGGTTCCGCTGATCGCTGACGGACCCTGAATCGTGCCCGCGTCGCAGTGCGGATCATTCAGGCTCAGCGTGAGCGTGGTGCTGCCCGTGTTGGTGACCCGGATCTCGTAGTGGATGGTGTCCCCCACACTGGCCGTGATCTGGTTGCTCGTGAACGGTCCCGACGTGCCGTCACGTTGGAGCTTGACCACCTCAATCCCGGGCGTATTGGCGTACGCCTGGACAGAGTTCGATCCGCTGACCGGAGGGCCGGACGGCGGCGTCCCGGTGGCCGACGCGGTGTTCGTGAACGGCTGATCACCGGCGGCCAACACGTGCGAGCAGGTGAACAGCAGCTCGCCACCGGAAGACAGCGTCTTCGTGGCCGCGTCGTAGGTGCCGCTGATCACCGTGGGCCCGGACGGCACCCCACCATCACACTCGCTATCCGTGAATGAGATCACCAGTGTCGTGTTGCCGGTGTTGGCCACCAGCATCTGGTAGTCGACGGTGTCGCCCACATTCCCCGTGATCGGGCCGGAGGTGAACGACCCCGAGCCGATCCGCTCGGTCTTGCGCACCACGATCGCCGGGGCGGCGTTGTTGGTCACCGTGGAGACCTCATTGGGATCGCCACATGCCGTCGCCTGCTTGGTGTTATCGCCATCCCCGGAGTAGGTGGCCACCCACCGGTAGCTCCCAGCGCCAGCCGGAGTGAAGTCCGGCGAGGCGTAGTCCTTGTCTCCAGAGACAGTCGCGCTCAGCACCGAGGGCTGGGCATTCAGCGGCGTGGTGCACGTCGTATCCGAAGACGCATACACGTTCCACGTGATCGTGCCCGTGGGATTGCTCCCACCCGTCAGATGAGCCACATCATGAATCGGCCCCCCAACCGTTCCCGATACCGCGTCGGTGGTCAGGCTCGGAGACGCCGGGGCGGGAGTGGCAGTGCAGTTGACCCAGAATGTCTTGTGCTTGTGCGGACTCTGGGAGAACTCGAGCTTGAAGTGGAACCCCTGCTTGTTGTGCGGCGCGTCCCCGGCGGCCATCGCGTTGGCGATCAGCGTCTGGACATGGATCACGTCGAGGATCTGGTCTCCACCCTGTGAGGTGTTGTAGTTCCAGGTCCCGGAATAGACCTGCTCATGGCTGCCCGACGGCGGCCAGCCGTCGAGCGTGTAGCTCCCTGAGCTGTCGGTGAGCCCGTTGCCCCACAGGTTGATATCCGCGCAGGCCAGGTGCGGATCCATCTCATGCCCCGGACCGGCGGGTTGACCGACGTTGTCGACCCACACGTCACCGGCGTTCTTGGCCAGGGCCCCTGGCGCCGTCAAGGCCGCCAGACCGATGCCTGCCACAAGCGCGAATGCCGCCACGACGAGCGACAACCGCGACCTTCCCGCCCACAGCCGCCGGGCGCTGCCACACGCAGCGTCAAGCGGACGTCCGCCCGCATCCCTGTTGTACATCTCCGTCCTCCCGTCTCGGGTTATTGACCTGTCGGTACGGCCCAACCTCCGTACCGGCTCCCCTGGTATGTACGTCCAGCCCTGTCCGTCCCGGGACTCGTATATTCGTCCAGATTGTGGTGTGAATGTTCTACCACTCGATCGCTGGAAATTCCAGGGGGAACTGACGGCACCCCGGGGCGCGGCGAACCACTCCGGGCGGCGGCTCACCCGCCTGCTTGTCGCCCGCCTTAAACGGCGGCCGCAGAGCGGCCGCCGCAGGCCCTAGAAGTAGCCCTCCTGCTTTTTCTTCTCCATTGAGGAGGCGGCGTCGTGGTCGATCACGCGGCCCTGGCGCTCGGATGTGTTGGCCGAGGCCATCTCGGCGATGATCTTCGGCAGCGTGTCGGCCTCGCTCTCGATTGCGCCGGTCAGCGGGTAGCACCCCAGCGTGCGGAAGCGGACCTTCTTGCGCATCGGCGTCTCGCCGTCCTCGAGCCGCATACGGTCGTCATCCACCATGATCAGGGTCCCGTCCCGGATGACCACGGGGCGCTCAGCCGACAGGTACAGGGGGACGATCGGAATCTGGTGCAGCTGGATGTACAGCCAGACGTCGAGCTCGGTCCAGTTGGACAGGGGGAACACGCGCAGCGACTCCCCCTTGCGGACGCGGGCGTTGTAGGCCCGCCACATCTCGGGTCGCTGGTTCTTCGGATCCCAGGTGTGCTGGGCCGTGCGTACCGAGAAGATCCGCTCCTTGGCCCGCGACTTCTCCTCGTCGCGGCGCGCCCCGCCGAAGGCGGCGTCAAAGGCGTACTTGTCCAGGGCCTGCCTGAGCCCCACCGTCTTCATCACGTGGGTGTGAACGTCGGACCCGTGGTCAAAGGGGTTGATCCCCATCTCGCGGCCCTCGGGGTTGACGTGGACGATCAGCTCCATGCCCGACTCCCGAGCCACCTGGTCACGGAAGGCGTACATGTCCTGGAACTTCCACAGCGTGTCCACGTGCAGCAGCGGGAACGGGGCCTTGCTTGGGTAGAAGGCGCGCCTGGCCAGTTCGAGCATGACCGAGCTGTCCTTGCCCAGCGAGTAGAGCATGACCGGGTTGCGAGCCTCGGCCACGACCTCGCGCATGATGTGGATGCTCTCGGCCTCCAGGCGCTCGAGGTGGGACAGAACCCTGGGCTGAAGCTCGGTCGCGGACGTCATCCGGGGGCAAGGGTAGAGGTAACATCGTGAATCGCGATTCACCGCCGGGGCGGGACACACGGAATGGTCCCCCGGCGGTTTCACAAATCTCAAGCCGAGGAGCAACAGTGGATCTCAACGACACTCCCGAGCAGGCCGAGTATCGGGAGAAGGTCAGGGCCTGGCTGGAGGCCCACAAGGACGAGGCTCCGCCCCGGAGTGGTTCCAGCGAGGATCCCGGCTACGTGGATGCGCGCCGAGCCTGGCAGCGTGAGCTCGCCGAGGCCGGCCTGGCCGGGGTCACCTGGCCCAAGGAATACGGTGGCCAGGGCCTGGGGCCGATCGAGCAGCTGACCACCAACCAGGAGATCTCCCGGGCCGACGTACCGGGCATCCTGGACGTGATCGGCATCGGGATGCTGGGGCCGTGTCTGATTGCTCATGGCAGCGAGGATCAGAAGGCTCGTTACCTGGGTCCGATGCTCCACGGGGACGAGGTCTGGTGTCAGCTCTTCTCAGAGCCCGCGGCCGGATCCGATCTGGCCGGCATCCAAGCCCGAGCCCGTCAGAACGACGACGGCACGTGGACGCTGAACGGGCAGAAGGTGTGGACGACCAACGCCCAGTTCGCCTCCTACGGCCTGCTGCTGGCCCGGACCGATCCGGATGTCCCCAAGCACAAGGGTCTGACGATGTTCATCGTCCCGATCAGGGATGCCGAGGGCGTCACGGTGCGCGGGCTGCGCCAGATCTCCGGTGAGGCCGAGTTCAACGAGGTCTTCTTCGACGATGTCGCCCTCGACGAGGACGCGGTCGTCGGAGGCGTGGGCAGCGGATGGACGACGGCCCTGACCGTCCTGATGTTCGAGCGTCTGACGATCGGGTTCGGCTCGGAGTCGTTCGGCTCGCCGGCCCGGGTGGCCGAGGCGATCGTGGCCGACGACGGATCGCGCTCGGACGCCGAGGTTCGCCAGCGTCTGGGCCACATCATCACGGAGATGACGGCCGTGCGGTTCACCGGCTACCGCGCCCTGACGGCGCTCCAGCGGGGCCAGATCCCCGGCCCCGAGGCGGGACTGGCCAAGGTCACGATGGTCAACGCCGGGATCGCGGCCATGGATTTGGCGGTGGACGTCGTCGGGCCCGACGCGCTCGAGAGGGACAGCCCCTTCGGCTACCTGACCTCGTTCCTGCCCGGACTGAAGTCAGCCGGCGGGACCGAGCAGATCCTCCGCAACACGATCGGCGAGCGGGTTCTCGGCCTGCCCCCGGAGCCCCGGCTTGACAAGGGCGTGCCGTTCAGCGAGCTGCGGGCCAAGGAGAAGGAGGCGCTGGCGTCATGAACCTGGCTCTTTCCGACGAGCAGGAATTCCTGCGCGAGGCGGCCCGGGGCGCGCTGTCCCGGCATAAGACGGTCGAGGCGGCTCGCGAGGCTCTGGAGAACCCTGATGCCCTCCCCGACCTGTGGTCCGTCGCGGTGGAGGCCGGCTGGCCCGGCCTGCTGATCGATGAGGACCACGGTGGTGCCGGTCTGGGCGTGTTCGACGCGATGCTCGTGGCCGAGGAGTGCGGCCGGGTGCTGGCCGGCGTGCCCTTCCTGGGAGTCGTCCCGGCCACGGCGATCCTCAATGCCGGCTCAGATGAGTCCCTGGCCCAGGTGGCCGCGGGGGAGCTGCGTCCCGTGTACGTCCCGGCGCGCCCGCCCAGCGACCTGCAGGCGGACTGGACCGTCGAGCCCCATAAGGGTCTGTCGCGTCCGCCCGCGCCGCAGGTCACCGGAGCCGGGGATGAGGTGCAGGTGGAGGGCAGCGCGGCCTTCGTTCCCGACGCTCCCGGCGCCGGCCTGCTGGTCGTCGTGGGCCGGTCCGAGGATGGGTCGCCCGTGGCCGTCGCAATCCCGGCCGGCGGCGAAGGGGTCACCGTCGAGAGCGTGACGCGCTACGACGCCACCCGCTCACTGGGTCATGTCACGCTCAGCGGCGCCCGCGGCCGGCGGCTATCGGCCGACGAGGCCGCGCTGGCTGATGCCTGGTACGTCGCTCAGGCCCTGCTGGCCGCCGAATCGATCGGAGCCGTGCAGACCTGTCTGGACACCAGCGTCGCCTACGCCAAGGAACGGTTCACGTTCGGTCGAGCGATCGGGTCCTACCAGGCGATCAAGCATGAGCTGACTGAGATCCTGCGCCGCATGGACAACGCGCGCAGCCTGGAGTACTACGCCGGCTGGGCCCGGCGCGACCAGCCGGAGGAGTTCCCGCTGGCGGCCAGCGCCGCGCGCTCGGCCGCCGGGGAGGCGCTGGATTTCGGAACTCGCTCAATGATCAACGTGCATGGCGGCATCGGCGCAACCTGGGAGCACGACGCGCCGCTGTTCTTCCGCCGAGCCCAGCTCTCTCGAAGGCTCCTGGGTGGGACGCACGACGCCACCGACCGAGTGGCCGAGCGGGCTCTGGAGGGCGCCAGCGCCTAGCGGTATCGACCGTATGCCCTGACGGCCCGCCGACGGGTCCTCAGGGCGTGAAGTCGAACGAATGGCAGGGTGAGCCACCGCACACGCTGGCCACGGTCCCGTTCGGCTCCAGGAAGTCGGAGATCTGCGTCTGGGCCGCGGCTGTCTTGCGCGGGTCCTCGTGCGGGTCGTTGTTGTTGGCCGCATCGGTCGGGGGCACGTTGCCCACGGGCGGGGGCTGCACCCGCCCCGCCCCGCTGTCCCAGATCTCAACCGCCGAGCCGTCGAACGGATAGTGCTGCACGGCGGGGAGCCCATAGAAGAGGTTCTTGTCCCTCGAGCGCACTGAATCCACCGCCGGCTCGACAGCGCTGGCCGCAATCGTGCGGGCCTCGGCCGCGCCGGCGTACATGCTGACCTGGAAGTCGCCGTAGGCGAGCTGCATCAGCACCGTGTGGGCCGGCGTCCCGGGCAGTGGATGGGAGGTCATGTAGGCCGCGTAGCCGTCAGGGTCGCCCCGATCCCAGAGCTGCTGCATCAGGTCGGTGATCAGCGGATACAGCGACGGGTCCGTATACACGTTGTCCAGGACCTGCTTGAACGGCGTGAAGTCGCTGCTGCGCTGGATCAGCATGTTGCCGTAGTCGATCCCGGTCACTCCCAGCACGGCGCGGGTGAAGTCCGGCGCGACGGCCGTGGTCAGGCCGCCCTCGATCCCGCCCTGGCTGTTGCCGTCGTAGTACACCTGCGAGTCGTCGAACACCGACTGACCGCTTGACCGGAAATGCGGGTCGGAGGCAAGCCCCGTGGGGCTGCGCATCAGCCGGGCCAGGAACAGCGTGTTCAGCACCCCCTGCTGAAGCCGGTCCACCAGGGCTCCGAACAGGTTGAGGTTGCCGGCCCCCTTGAGCGCGAGTGGGGCATCGCCCTCAGCGAGTCCCCACCAGTCGGTCGCGCAGAAGGCCATGTTGTGTCCGGTGGCCAGATCCTGCACCCAGCTCGACTCGATCTCGCTCCGCGAGCCCAGGAGGCCGTGGCCGTACAAGGAGATGCGCGCCCTGTGCGAGGGCGAGGCCGAGCTCGGGACGAGGCACTCAAACTGCGCGGTGGCGACGTTGCCCGGGATCTGGGTGGGAGTCGCGTCCGGGCTCGACGCGCTGTAGTGGAACCCGGTTTCAGCCGTGGGGCCGCAGGTGACCAGGTAGCAGGGGACCCGGAAGGTGCCGTCGATCTTCTCCAGGGCCGGTGTCAACGCCGAGGTATCGGTGACCGAGAACTGCGGGGCCGATCCCTGGGGCGTGCCATCGGCCAGGTTGGTGTCGCCGAGCCCCGCGAAGGCCTGGTTGCGGATCGAGAGCAGGCGTCCGGTCAGGTTCTGGCGGGAGGCGACGGTGAAGTCCCACGCTTCATACAGGTTGCCGCGGCTGATGCTGGCCTTCTTCAGAGCGGCGAAGATCTTGGTGTAGCGCGCCTTCTGGGATCGCTCCCGGGAGGGCAGGCGCTTGCCGTCGCGGAGCTTCTCAAACCAGCTCGGGGCCGCGATCACGTGCCCCGAGGAGGTGCGGAGGTTGCGCAGCGCCACCACGTACGTGTGGCCATCGGCGAGCTCCCTACCGGGGACGATCATCAGGTTGGTGTCCTGGGCGATCGAGGTGTTGGCGTCGAGCTCCGAATAGATCAGCTGGTGCTGTCCGCTGGCCTCGTCGATGACCATGATCGGCTGGTTCTTGGCGAATGCCTTGGACATGTTGAGCAGTCCGACGGCGCCGGTCTTGGCGAACGCCGTCGGGTTGTCAAGGCCTGGGACGTGCAGGAGCATCGCGCTGCCCGGGCTGAAGCCGTCGTTGTGGTCATACGGAGCTGCCGCGACGCGCTGGCCCTTGTCGCTGGCCGGCATGGCCAGCGGCGGGAGATGGACCCGGCGCCCGGTTGCCGACGTCCTGTCAGGGACCGTGAACAGGTTGTTCGGGAACGGGAACAGACAGGGCGTGGCGCTGAAGGGCTGGCAGTCGGCCGCCGGGGTGGCGGCCCTGGTCGCGGTCGCGGTGGAGGTCAGAACCGCCGTCACGCCGCCTCCGGCGCCCAGGCCGACGGCGGCCACAGCCAGCGCCCTCCTGACGGTGACGCCGCCTCGCCGACGCGTGCGATCAGAGTTCCACCTGGGGAAAGCGAGCATTGCCCCTCCGTTCATCGACCGTGAGAGCGGCAGCATATCCCTGCCGTCTGCCAGCATGGACAACGTGTCGGTTCGGAGCCTTCGCCTGGCCGTGCTGGCCGGGCTCGCGCTGGCGCTCGGCGTCCCGGCGGTGGCCTCTGCCGGCACGCCCGGCCACTGGCGGCCCCCCGCTCATCTGACCTGGTATTGGCAGCTCCAGGGACGGATTGACAACTCCCATTCTGTGGCCGCCTACGACGTCGACGGGTTCGACACAAGCACCGCAGAGGTGGCCAGGCTGCACCGCCTCGGCCGGCGCGTGGTGTGTTACATCGACGTCGGCACGTGGGAGAACTGGCGCCCTGACTCCGCCCGGTTTCCGGTCTCGGTTCGCGGGCGACCCAACGGCTGGCCCGGGGAACGGTGGCTGGACGTCCGCCAGCCGGTCGTCCGCGGGCTCATGGCCCGCCGCTTCCGCCAGCAGTGCCGGGGCAAGGGCTTCGACGCGCTGGAGCCGGACAACATCGACGAGTACCAGACCAATTCCGGATTCCCGATCACGGCCGGCGATCAGCTGGCCTACAACGAGTGGCTCGCCCGCCAGGCCCATGCGCTGGGCCTGGCCGTCGTGCAGAAGAACGATCCCGACCAGACGGGCAAACTGGAGCCGTACTTCGACGGGGTGCTGGCCGAGCAGTGCAGCCAGTACCACGAGTGCTCGGCCTTTACGCCCTACCTGTCGGCCCGCAAGCCGGTCCTGGACGCCGAGTACAACCTCCCTCGGAGCGGCTTCTGCGCGCCCGATCGCGGCCTGGGGATCATGGCCGCCCGGTACAACCTGGCGTTGGACGGCCGCCGCTACGAGCCCTGTTGGTAGGGGCCGGGCGGTCGAAGGCGGGGCGGCGAGAGCAGCGTCGGCATCGTGGGGGGTTCTGGTGATTTCTTTCGCTGTACGAAAGAAATCACCCAAGTTGCAGATCACACGAGCTGCCTAGGGGGTTGGGCGGCGTGGCCGCCTAGGGGCTGGGCGGCGTGGCCGCCCAGGGGCTGGGCGGTGTGTCCGCTAGGGGCTGGGCCGGCCCGGCCACCTCTGGGCGATGTGGGAAGAAACTCGGGCTATGTGCGGGCTTCCTCCCAGGTCCCCCGCCGATCTCCGCCACGATGTGTGGCCGCTGAACCTCCCGCCCCTTGCCATGTGAATCCGGATTCACTACCGTAGGTGTCACCGCCGCACGGCCCACAAGCGCGGCGCCGCAGAGTCGCCCAGAGCCCACCGCCAGGAGAACGCGAATGGCCACCACCGAAGTCCACGATCCCGCCCGGACCGTCCTCAACCAGGTGCCGCCGCTGGAGCCGGTCAACCTGTTCGAGGTCGACCTGCCGCTCCGGGAGGCACTCGAGCGGGAGGGCGGTGACTGGGGCGTCGACCGGGCTCGGGAGGCCGGCGCCGTGGCCGGCAGTCCTGAGACACAGGAGCACTCCCGCCGGGCC
The DNA here is from genome assembly GCA_036490975.1 of Solirubrobacteraceae bacterium. Classification (GTDB taxonomy): domain Bacteria; phylum Actinomycetota; class Thermoleophilia; order Solirubrobacterales; family Solirubrobacteraceae; genus Palsa-465. The sequence continues at coordinate 10,309 of DASXCS010000006.1, read as the reverse complement.
GAGCGCAACCTGCCGATCCTGAGGACCCACGACCGCTTCGGCAACCGGATCGACCAGGTCGATCTCGATCCCTCCTGGCACTGGCTGCTGCGCGGGGCGATCGAGCGGGAGATCCACAGTCTTCCCTGGCGTGGATCTCGCTCCGGTGGGCACGTCGTCCGGGCGGCCCTGTTCACGCTCTGGGGCAACACCAGCGACGGCGTCATGTGCCCCGTCTCCATGACCTACGCCGCCATCCCGGCGCTCCGTGATGGGGCACCGGAGCTGGCCGCCGAGTGGGAGCCTCAGCTGACCAGGCCCGATTACGACCACGGCGCTCTGGCCGGAATGGCGATGACCGAGCGCCAGGGCGGCTCCGACGTCCGGGCCAACATCACCCGGGCCGACCCGGTCGGGGATGACGTGTATGAGATCCACGGGCACAAGTGGTTCTGCTCATATCCGCCCTGCGACGTGTTCCTGGTGCTGGCCCAGGCCCCGGGTGGCCTGTCGTGCTTCCTGGTCAGACGCGGGCCGGGGATGGAGTTCCAGCGCCTCAAGGACAAGCTCGGCACCCGCTCGCTGCCCTCCTCCGAGGTCGAGTTCCGGGGCATCCAGGGCCGCCTCATCGGCGAGGAGGGCCGGGGCGTCCCGGCGATTATCCGGATGGTCAACCACACCCGGCTGGATTGCCTGCTCGGCGCCACGACCGGTCTGCGCCGGGGCACGCTGGAGGCCATTCACCATGCCCGTCACCGCTCCGCCTTCGGGGCGCTGCTGGTTGACCAGCCCGCCATGCGCAATGTGCTGGCCGACCTGGCCATCGAGTCAGAGGCCACGACCGTCAGCGCGATGCGGGTCGCGCGGGCCTACGACGAGGGCGACGAAGCGGCCCCGTTCCGGCGCTTCGCCACCGCGATCATGAAGTACTGGGCCTGCAAGCGCGCGCCGGCCCACGCCGCCGAGGCGCTGGAGTGCCTGGGTGGCAACGGCTTCATCGAGGACTCGGGGATGCCGGTCCTCTACCGAGACGCGCCGCTGGGCTCGATCTGGGAGGGCTCCGGCAACGTGGCGGCGCTCGACGTGCTCCGGGCCATAGCCAAGGAGCCCGCGGGCCTGCCCGCCTTCATGCAGGAGTGCGAGTTGGCCGCCGGAGCCGACCAGCGGTTGGACGCCCACCTGGCTCGCGTCCGTGATCGAGCCACGGCGGTGTTCGCCGGCCAGGATCCTCAGTTCGAGGCCCGCCGCGTGGTGGAGGAACTCGCGCTGGGGCTTCAGGGCTCGCTGGTCGTCCGGCACTCGCCCCCAGCCGTGGCGGATGCCTTCTGCGCCAGCCGCCTGGCCGGCGAGGGAGGCCGCGTCTACGGGACGCTGCCGCCAGGCGTGCAGGCCCAGGAGATCATTGATCGCGCCCTCCCCGTGTAGTGGCCAGTCACGGCGGGGTGGACTGATGGCGGATGTGCTGTACGAGGTCACCGGGCGGATCGCCCGGCTGACCCTGAACCGGCCCGAGCGGGGCAACGGGATCACCCGCGGCCTGCTCGGGGAGCTCCAGCAGGCGGTCGAGCAGGCCGACCTGGACCCGTCGGTTCGCGTCCTGCTGCTGGCCGGATCGGGCAAGGGGTTCTGCGGGGGCTACGACCTGGTCCAGAGTGCCGAGGGCCTTGACCGCGAGACGCCGGTCGGGGCCGGAGGGCCCCCCAGCGGCTCCCCGCTCGACCCGTTGGTGATGGCGGCCAACCACAACCCGGCCGAGACCTGGGACCCGATGGTCGACTACGCGATGATGAGCCGCAACGTCCGGGCGTTCATGTCGCTCTACCACTGCTCCAAGCCGGTGGTCTGCAAGGTGCACGGCTTCTGCGTGGCCGGGGGCACGGACATGGCCCTGTGCTCAGACCTGCTGGTGATCGCCGCCGACGCCAAGATTGGCTACCCGCCGGCCCGCGTCTGGGGGTCTCCGACGACCTCTCTGTGGGCCCACCGGCTGGGTCCCCAGCGGGCCAAGCGGCTGCTGTTCACCGGGGATTGCCTGTCCGGGTCCGAAGCGCTCGACTGGGGGCTGGCCATCGAGGCGCCGTCCCCGGACCAGCTGGATGAGCGGACCGAGGCCCTGGCCGGGCGCATCGCCCAGGTCCCCATCAACCAGCTCCAGATGATGAAGCTGCTGGTCAACCAGTCGCTCTATCAGCAGGGCCTGCACGCCACCCAGGTGCTCGGCACGCTGTTGGACGGCGCCGCCCGCCACACGCCGGAGGGCTACGCGTTCCAGGGACTGGCCGGCCGCCAGGGCTTCCGCGAGGCCGTCCGCCAGCGCGATGAGCCCTTCGGCGACCGCGGCCCCTCCACGTACAAGGGTTGACATGGCCGAGGCGGAGCAGGTCCTGATCCCCACCCGCGAGCGCCTCCTGCGCTCGGCCCGAGAGCTGATTGAGGAGGGCGGATACGGAGCCGCCTCGGTGGTGGCGATCGCCGACCGCGCCGGCGTGGCCGCGGGCACCCTGTATCGCCACTTCCCCTCCAAGCAGGAACTGTTCGTGGAGGTCTTCCGAGCGGTGTGCGCCCGCGAGGAGCGAGCCATGCGGGCCGCGGCCGAGCAGATGTCCTCCAATCCCGCGCCCGACCGCCTCGAGATGGTGCTGGCCACCTTCGCCCGGCGGGCGCTGCGCAACCCCCGGCTGGCCTGGGCGTTGATCGCCGAGCCGGTCGACCCCCTGGTGGACGCCGAGCGCCTGGCCTATCGAGAGCGCTACGCCCAGGTGATCGCCCAGGACCTGCGAGCCGGCATTGGGGCCGGCGAGCTGCCGGAGCAGAACGTCGAGCTCACGGCCGCCGCGCTGGTCGGAGGGTGCGGGGAGGCGCTGGTCGGGCCGCTGTCCCCGGTGTCGAGCAAACGGCCCTCCGACGCCGAGGTCATGGACGCGCTGCGGACATTCGTGCGCCGCGCCGTGGGAGCCGCGTGACCGGACAGGCCGTACGGGTGGAGCGCTCGGGACCGGTGTACACGGTCCTCCTGTCGCGCCCCGACCGCCGAAACGCAGTCGACGGGACCACGGCGGCCGCCCTGGCCGAGGCGTTCCGGAGCTTCGACCAGAACCCAGAAGCCGCGGTCGCCGTCCTGCACGGGGAGGGCGGCGTGTTCTGCGCCGGCGCGGACCTCAAGGCGGTCGGGACGCCGGATGGCAATCGCGTGGATCGCGAGGGTGATGGCCCGATGGGCCCCACCCGGATGCGGCTGTCAAAGCCGGTGATCGCGGCCGTGGCCGGTCATGCCGTGGCCGGGGGCCTGGAGCTTGCCCTGTGGTGCGACCTGCGTGTGGCCGAGGAGGGGGCGGTGTTCGGCGTTTTCTGCCGGCGTTGGGGCGTTCCGCTGATCGATGGCGGAACGGTCCGGCTGGCCCGGTTGATCGGGCAGAGCCGGGCCATGGACCTGGTGCTCACGGGCCGCCCGGTGGACGCTCGCGAGGCCCTGGGCTTCGGGCTGGCCAACGTGGTCGTCCCCGACGGAGAGAGCCGCGCGGCGGCCGAGGAGCTGGCGGCCCAGCTCGCCCGCTTTCCCCAGCGGTGTATGCGCGAGGACCGGCTGTCGATGCTCGAGCAGTGGGGGCTGGGGGAGGAGGAGGCGATGGCCGGCGAGTTGGAGCACGGCCTGCGGTCGCTGGCCGAGGTCCAGGCCGGGCTCGAGCGGTTCCGCTCGGGGGCGGGGCGCCATGGCGCGTTCGATGATTTTCCGGCCTGAGGCCGGTCTACCCTCCTATGCCGATGGCCCTGGTCTCCCTGCGTGGACCCCTCCGCAAGCTGGCCGGAGGCACCCCGCAGCTTGAGCTGGAGGGGTTGACCGTGATTGAGCTGCTGCGCGGTCTGGAGGCCCGTCACCCTGAGATCACGGGCTGGATCCTGGACGAGCGGGGGCGGGTCCGCCGGCACATCAACGTGTACGTAAACGGCGAGCGAGGGGTGGAGGAGACGCCGGTCGGCGGCGGCGATCGCGTCGAGGTCCTCCCCGCCATCACAGGAGGTAGTGCATGACCGAGCTGTTGCTGGGAACCAAGAAGGGCCTGTTCGTGCTGGAGGGCGAGCCGGGGCACGGGTTCGAGATCACGGCCCGGGCGTTCGCCGGGGAACCGGTGGACTACGCCATGCGCGACCGGCGCTCCGGGCGCCTGCTGGCCACCATGACGTCTCCCTTCTACGGACCCAAGATCTTCCACACGGACGATCCGAGTGGGGAGTGGCAGCAGGCAGAAGGCGTGGCCCTGCCGGAGGGCGGTGACCAGGCGCTCGAGCGGATCTGGGTCATGGTCGCCGGCGAGGCCGACGGCGTCGTCTATGCCGGCGGGGACCCGGGCGTCCTGTTTGAGAGTTCGGATGGTGGCCAGGGCTGGTCCATCAATGAGGGCCTGTGGTCCCAACCCTCACGCCCCGATTGGCAACCCGGCGGAGGCGGACTGTGCCTGCACTCGATCGCTCCGTGGCCGGGCGACCCCACCCGGCTGGCCGTGGCCATTTCCGCCGCTGGCATGTGGCTGACCGAGGACGGCGGCCGCTCCTGGCGCCGGGGCAACCAGGGACTCAACCCGCGCTATCTGCCCGAGGAGGCGCTCCAAGACGAGAGCGCCGGGCGCTGTGTGCACCACGTGGAGCGGTCCCCGAGCCAACCGGAGCGACTGTTCATGCAGTTTCACGGCGGCGTCTATCGCTCCGATGACGCCGGCCAGAGCTGGGTCGACGTCGGGGCCGGACTGCCCTCGGACTTCGGCTTTCCGCTGATGGTCGATCCGGCCGAGCCGGACAGCGCCTACGTCATCCCGCTGGTCGCGGACATGGATCGGGTCACGCCGGAGGGACGGGTTCGGGTGTACGCGACGCGTGACGGCGGCGCGTCGTGGGCGCCCACGGGTGACGGTCTGCCCAGTCAGGACGCCTACCTGACCGTTCTGCGCCAGGCCTTTGACCGGGTCGGCCAGGGCCCCGAGCTCGAGCTCTACTTTGGCGCGACCTCGGGGGAGGTGTTCGGCTCGCCCGACGGCGGGGAGTCCTGGTCGACCGTGGCCTCGCGGCTCCCGCCCGTGTTCTCGGTCACGGCCAGTCCCTGAGCCCACTCGATCAGCTGGCGGCACTGGTCCTGAGTCAGCCCGATCGGGGGCTCGGGACAGATGAGCAGCGTCGGGGCGGATCGGGCCTGCGCCCAGGCCCGGGTTCGCTCATCGTGGCCGTCGTCGATCCAGGCCACCGGCCGCAGCGGGCCGGCATAGCGGTCGACGGCGTCGAGTTTCCAGTGTCCTGACCCGGCGATGGCCGGGCCGGCGAACTCCAGATAGGGCCAGGGCCCGGGCAGGCCAAGGGCGCGGGGTAGATGCTCGTTGGCCTTCTCCTCCCACCCGGTGCACCAAACCGGGTCGAACGACTGGCTTAGATCCAGCAGATGCCGGGCAGCCTGAGCCGACAGGAAGTGGGGGATCCCGTCCACGTTCTGAAAGTTGCCGTCAGGAGGTCGTGCGGGGTCAAAGCCGAATAGCGAGATCACCCCGTCCACGTCGATCAAAAGCAGGGGTCGATTCATGCGTTGTCTCTACCAATATGCATAACCGGCCTTTACAGAAGCACACCAGACTCGAACCAGGCCAATCCGGCCGCCGGCGTAACCCGCTAGGAAATCTGCTGTACTTGAGCCACACGCGTTCAAGCCGTTTGCTTTCGCTGCCGAGAGAGAGCGGGAGGCAGCGTTCCAGGCGGTCGCTCCGCGTTCCAGGTTTCACCGTTTAATGACGATTCTCGTCGGCATATTCCTCGCCGTGCTGTGCGCGCTGGCCACCAACGTGGGCTTTCTGTACAAGCACCGAGGAGCGTGCGCGGCCCCGCCTGTGAACATCCGGCGCCCCATCCGCTGCGCCATCTCCCTGTACGCCTCACCGCTGTTCGCCATCGGGATGGCGATCGCCGTCGGAGCCTGGATCTTCCACGTGGCCGCGATGGCGTTTGCCCCGTTGTCGCTCGTCCAATCAGTTCTGGCCGGGGGCATGGTCCTGCTGGCCGTGATGGCCGAGCGCCTGTTCGGGCTGCGGATCGGGCGGCGCCAGTGGATTGGCCTGGCGCTGACCGGGGTCGGCCTGGTTCTGCTTGGGGTGACGCTGCCCGCCACCCACGGAGCAGAGTCCAAGTTCTCCCTCCCGGCCATGATCGCCTTCGAGGGTGGGCTGATCACCGGCGGCTCGTTGCTCATCATGGGTCCCCGGATCGGTGCCCCGCGTCAGCACCACGGCTACATGCTCGGCGCTGCGGCCGGGATCCTGTTCGGCGTCTCAGACGTGGCCATCAAGGCCCTTTCGGGGCTGATCAGCTCCGGCGGGATCATGGGGCTTGTCAGCCCCTGGACGGTGGTATGCGTGATGGCCTCGGTGGCGGCGTTCTACGCCTCCGCGAAGGGCCTTCAGGACGGACAGGCGGTGCCCGTCATCGCCGTGACCGGCACGGCGGCCAACGTCTCCGGCATCGTGGGTGGAATTCTCGTCTTCGGGGAGCCGCTGTCCGGAAACCCGGTGCTGCTGGTCGTTGAGTGCCTGGCCTTCCTGCTCGTGCTGATGGCCGCCTGGCTGATGCCGGGGCCCGTGCGGGCCGTGGGCGGCCACGGGCTGCCCGCTGCCGCCACCTGAGTTTCCGCCCTCCCCGCGCTAGGGTTGGCACGTGGGCCGGTGCGGCCCACCGCCAGCGCAGGAAAGCGCGCGTAGAGAGGAGCTCAAGTGGCAAGCACCGAGGACGTAGTTCGGGCTGGGCGGTCGGGTCTTCAGGATTCCGCCCGCGCCCACCTGTGGATGCACTTCACCCGCATGGGGGCCTACGCGGAGCAGGAGATCCCGATCATCGTCCGCGGCGAGGGTTGCTATGTCTACGACGAGCATGGCAAGCGCTTCCTGGACGGCCTCTCGGGCCTGTTCTGCGTGAACATCGGCCATGGCCGGGCGGACATCGTGCAGGCCGGCGCCGACCAGGCGCGGGAGCTGGGCTTCTTCACCAACTGGTCCTACGCCCACCCGCCGGCCATCGAACTGGCTGAGCGGATCGCTTCGCTGGCTCCCGGCGACCTGAACCGGGTGTTTTTCACCAGCGGCGGAAGCGAGGCCGTGGAGTCGGCGCTCAAGCTCGCCCGCCAGTACTTCAAGCTTCGCGGCCACGCCAACAAGTACAAGGTGATCGCCCGGGAGATCGCCTACCACGGGACCTCGCTGGGGGCGCTGTCGGCCACCGGGATCACCGACCTGCGCCAGCCCTTTGAGCCCCTGACCCCCGGTGGCTGCCACGTGCCCAACACCAACACCTACCGCCTGCCTCCGGGCCTGTCGGAGAATCAGCTCGCGGACACGATCGCCCACCGAATCGAGTTCGAAGGGCCCGACACCGTTGCGGCGGTGATTCTGGAGCCGGTGCAGAACGCCGGGGGCTGCTTCACCCCCCCGGAGGGCTATTTCCAGCGGGTCCGCGAGATCTGCGATGAATACGACGTGCTGCTGATCTCCGATGAGGTGATCTGCGCCTGGGGCCGGCTGGGGGAGTGGTTTGGCGCCCAGCGCTACGACTATCAGCCCGACATCGTGACCACGGCCAAGGCGCTGACCAGCGCCTACGCCCCGATGGGCGGGATGATCGTCTCAGACCGGGTGGCCGAGCCGTTCATGAGCGGGACGAACTCCTTCACCCATGGCTTCACATTCGGCGGTCATCCCGTGTGCGCGGCGGTCGCCATGGCCAACCTGGATGCACTGGAGAGCGAGGGCGTGCTCGAGAGCGTGCGCACCCACGAGCCCGACCTCCGGGCGATGCTCGAGTCGCTGCGGGACCTGCCCATCGTCGGCGACGTGCGGGGGGCGGGGTACTTCCAGGCCATCGAGCTGGTCAGGGACAAGGACACCAAGGAGTCGTTCTCCGACGAGGAGTCCGAGACCCTGCTCCGGGGCTTCCTGTCCGGCGAGCTGTACCGCCAGGGCTTGATCTGCCGGGCCGATGACCGGGGCGACCCGGTGATCCAGCTCTCGCCGCCCCTGATCGCCGGCCCCGAGCAGTTCGAGGAGATCGAGGGCATCCTCCGCTCCGTGCTGGAGGAGGCCGGGCGCCGGATGCAGGTGAGCGCCCGAAAGGGCCACGCCGGGCAGTTGGTCGAGCGCGGCGGCTGAGCTCCGATGAAGGTCGGAGTCCCAGCCGAGGTCAAGACCGACGAGTACCGGGTCGCGCTGACCCCTGCCGGAGTCCGCGAGCTGGTCGACGCCGGGCACGAGGTGTTCGTACAGGAGGGTGCGGGCCTCGGGTCTGCGATGGCGGACGGGGACTACGTGGCCCAGGGGGCGCAGATCGTGCCCGGGGCGGAGGCGCTGTTCGCCGCCGCTGAGCTGGTCGTCAAGGTCAAGGAGCCTCAGCCGCAGGAGGTGGGCTTGCTGGAGGCCCGCCACACGCTGTTCACCTACCTGCATCTGGCCGCCGAGCCAGAGCTGACCAAGGGGCTGATGGCCTCGGGGGCAACCTGTATCGCCTACGAGACGGTCGAGGACGACCGGGGCCGGCTTCCACTGCTGGCCCCGATGTCAGAGGTGGCAGGCAAGATCGCCACGCAGGCCGGAGCCTTCATGCTGGAGAAACCCCTGGGTGGTCGCGGGATCCTGCTGGGAGGGGTTCCCGGCGTCGCCGGTGCCAATGTGATGATCATCGGGGGCGGGGTGGTCGGGATGAATGCTGCCTTCATCGCCATCGGCATGGAGGCCGCCGTCTACGTGTACGACCGCAACATCGACCGGTTGCGAGAGCTCGACACCGCCTTCGGTGGACGCGCTGACACGTGCTTCTCCTCCACGCTGTCGGTGGAGGAGCGTCTTCGCGACGCCGATCTGGTGATCGGCGCGGTGCTGGTCCACGGCGCCCGCGCCCCCCACGTGGTTACGCGGGCGCAGCTGTCGCTGATGAAACCCAATGCCGTGCTGGTGGACGTATCGATTGACCAGGGTGGGTGCTTTGAGACCTCGCGGCCCACCACCCACACCAACCCCACCTACCAGGTCGACGGAATCACCCATTACTGCGTGACCAACATGCCGGGGGCTGTCCCGATCACCTCAACCTACGCCCTCACCAACGCCACCATTCCGTACGTCCTCCACCTGGCCTCGGCCGGCGTGCGGGGCGCGATCGCCGAGAACCCCGGACTGAAGCTGGGCGTCAACGTGGCTGGCGGGCAGGTCACCTACGCACCCGTGGCCGAGGCTGTCGGCGAGCCCGTTGCGCCGGTCGAGCCGGTGCTGGGGTAGCCGGACTGACTTGACCTTCCGAGCCTGAGATGATCGGCCCCGTTAGGGGCAACCAAGGAGGGCAACATGCGTAAGGGGACCTGGGCGGCCATGGTCGCTGCCATTGGGCTTTCGGGCGCCGGAGTGGCACTGGCTGGAGCGCCAGCTACAAACAAGCAGGGGTACTTCGTCGATCTGAGCGTGAAGGTGTCGCCACCGATCGCCGGCACTGCGGGGCACCCCAGAGGGGTAGGACTCGAATTCGACTCCTTCGACGGCAACCGGATCGATGGCAACCGGCAGGAGAACAATCCGTCGATCATCGCCCGCTTCGGTAGCGGCTTCAAGGAGAACGGGGCCAAGTTCCCCACCTGCCAGATCCAGCTCAAGAAGTACTCCCAGTGCTCGAAGGCTGACCAGGTCGCCACCGGCAGTGCTGAGGCCTCCTTCCCGGGGAAGAACGGGGCTCCCCCGTCATTCGTCGGCGCGGATCTTGTGGCCTACAACGGCAGCCAATATCACGGTCACCGCACGCTGATCGTTCAGGCGGTGATCGGTGGCAAGCCGGCCGTGGAGCTCGACTTCACCGTGACGAACGCATCGAGTGGCCCTTGGGGAGTGACCTTACAAGCATCGTTGCTGGGGGAAGCGCGTCCGTGCAGATCACCAAGTTCTCGCTGAAGATTCCGGACAAGTCGCGGGTGGTGCACGGGTCCAGAGTCCACCTGATCACCGCCCCGGACACCTGCCACGGGTCCTGGAAGTTCGAGCAGGAGAACACTTTCCAGAGCGGACCGCCGCTGATCGCGAAGGACTCGGAGCCCTGCACGGCCGGGTGAGCTAGGAGCTCCGCTGCGTTCTGGCCAGGGCACTCGCCGCGTCTGGCGAGTGCCCTGGCAGGATGTAGCTGAGATGGATTCCACGACCAACGGCTTTCCCGACCGCGAGATCGCTGACCTGCTCGGCTCGCGCGCCGCTCATGCGATGGCGCTCAACCAGCGCTACCTGAACCCGCAGCTCGGCCGGGTGGTGCAGACGCTGGGCTTTGACCGCGACTGGGT
>DASXCS010000005.1:0-41525 GCA_036490975.1 Solirubrobacteraceae bacterium | reverse complement strand
GCCCCGCCCGGCTAGGCCGCGGTCCCCGTCAGTAGCGGTAGGCGTCGGACTTGTAGGGCCCCTCGACCGGTACGCCGATGTAGTCCGCCTGCTCCTGGGTCAACGTCGTCAGCTTCGCGCCGAGCGCGTCGAGGTGCAGCCGGGCGACCTTCTCGTCGAGGTGCTTCGGCAGGACGTAGACGCCGACCGGGTAGGCATCGGTTCGAGTGAACAGCTCGACCTGCGCGATGGTCTGGTTGGTGAAGGAGTTGCTCATCACGAACGACGGGTGACCGGTCGCGTTGCCGAGGTTGAGCAGCCGGCCCTCCGACAGCACCAGGATCGAGTGACCGTCGGCGAAGAACCACTCGTCGACCTGCGGCTTGATGTTGGACTTGCGTACGCCAGGCAGCTTGGCGAGCCCGGCCATGTCGATCTCGTTGTCGAAGTGGCCGATGTTGCCGACGATCGCGCCCTGCTTCATCCGCGCCATGTCGCTAGCCATGATGATGTTGAAGTTGCCGGTCGTGGTCACGAAGATGTCGCCCTCGGCCAGCGCATCCTCCAGCCGCAGCACCTGATAGCCGTCCATCGCCGCCTGCAACGCGCAGATCGGGTCGATCTCGGTGACGATCACCCGGGCACCCTGGCCCCGCAGCGACTGGGCGCACCCCTTGCCGACGTCGCCGTAGCCGTTGACCACGCAGACCTTGCCGGCGATCATCACGTCGGTCGCCCGGAAGATGCCATCGATGAGCGAATGGCGGCACCCGTAGAGGTTGTCGAACTTGGACTTGGTGACCGAGTCGTTGACGTTGATGGCCGGGAACAGCAGCTTGCCCTCCTCGGCGAACTGGTACAGGCGGTGCACACCGGTCGTGGTCTCCTCGGTCACGCCCTGGATCGCCTCGCCCATCCGAGTGAAGCGCTGTCCGTCCTGCGCCAGCGAGCGCGTCAGCAGCTCCAGGATGATGCGGAACTCCTCCGAGTCCGCGGTCGACGGGTCCGGGACGGCCCCCGCCCGCTCGTACTCGGTCCCCTTGTGCACGAGCAGAGTGGCATCGCCACCGTCGTCCAGGATCATGTTCGGACCGGCGTCACCAGCCCATGTCAGCGCCTGCTCGGTGCACCACCAGTACTCGGCCAGCGACTCGCCCTTCCAGGCAAACGCGGACACACCGCGAGGATCATCCGGCGTGCCGTCCGGACCGACGACGACGGCCGCGGCGGCGTGGTCCTGGGTGGAGAAGATGTTGCAGGAGCACCACCGAACCTCGGCGCCCAGAGCCACCAGCGTCTCAATCAGCACGGCCGTCTGGATCGTCATGTGGAGTGATCCGGTGATGCGGGCACCCTTCAGAGGCGCGGCATCGGCGAACTCACGGCGAGTGGCCATCAGGCCGGGCATCTCATGCTCGGCCAGGCGGATCTCGTTACGGCCGAACTCATGCAGGCTGAGGTCGGCCACCTTGTAGTCGACGTCGGCGGCCAGGCTCGGGCGGTTGATCGTGGTGCTCATGTTTCCTCCACGGTGATCAGGGGCTTGACGGGGTCACGCCGCGGCCAGCAGCCGCTGATGCTTTTCCTGCTCGAAGCGCAGCCAGTCGCCAGGACTGACGTCGCCAGGGCGGCTGGCCTCGCTTCGAAGCCACGCCTGGACAGCGTCACGGAGCTCAGCGCTCTCGCCCAGCCGGGCGGCGAAGGCCACGTCCGACAGCGCGACGTCGAACCGGGTCAACAGCTCCTTGAGCGTGCGCAGCCGTTGCAGCTGGGCCGGCCCGTACAGCCGGTAGCCGGACGAGGAGCGGGCGGCCGTGACCAGGCCGGCGTTCTCCACGTAGCGAAGCATCCGCGCAGACCAGCCGGTCAGTTGGGCCGCCTCATTGATCGTCAGGCCATCCATCGAGCGTCCAAACCTTACCACGAGCGTGTCAAGGTTTGGGACCGTCCTCGGTACACCCACCCGATCGCCGGCGGGTCCCCACGCTGACTGTTTGAGGACAGATTTTCCCGCTAAGTACGGAAATTGTGCAACCTGTGCCCATTGGCTGCTCGGGGCTTCTAGGATTATGGTCCCGTCGGGCGATATTGGATCACGGCCGACATTCGACGGGGATCCTGGGAGCCGCCCGAACACAGTGCACGGAAGATCTACGGCTAAGCAGCGGAGCAGACTCGTTTTGGCAGCCCTGGTGGCGCTGCTGACGTTGTGCTGGGTGACCCTGGGTCAGGCCGACCCCCGTCACCACGTCCACCGGGCTCACCCTCACATGACCTGGGGGCGGCGACACCTCGCCCACCCCGACGCACGGTCGGCGTCCGCGGCCCGCTTCAGTCAGCGCCGCGATGAAGGACATCCCTCCTGGGGCCACCATGGCGGGCGCGGGCACCACTACGGCTGGGGGCATCATCACACCTCGGACCGGTCCAAGGGGTCTGGGCTCCCGGTCGGTGTCGTCAAGCACTCCAAGTCGCCAGGCCTCCCCAAGACGCCCAAGCCAGTGAAGCCCGCCAAGCCGGCGAAGCCTGCGCCACCGGTGCCTCCCGCGCCGGGTTGCCACAACCACTGCTCGCCCCACGAGAGCAATGGCGATTGCCACGACCACTGCTACGGGTCCGGCGAGGTGCTGTGCCACGACCACTGCTACGGCGCGTATGAGACCAACTGCCACGACCACTGCTACGGCTCGGGCGACACCTTCTGCCACGACCACTGCTACGGCGCCGGGGACAGCGCCTGCCACGACCACTGCTGGGGCAGTGAGGATGTTTCCTGCCACGACCATTGCTATGCCGCCGGGGCGACCAGCTGCAAGGACAGCTGCTTCACCGAGGGCGGCAGCTCAGGTCCGCCCTCCTCGGGTCCCCCGGCCGTCGGACCGCCCACGACCGGACCGCCATCATCGGGTCCCCCGTCGATCGGACCCCCGGTCGTCACTCCGCCAACCACCGGCGGTGGGGGTGGAGGCCAGACTAGCCCCGGCGCCCAACCAGGCGGTGGCCAGACCGGTGGCGGCCAGACGGGCGGCGGCGGTCCGACAGGCGGCGGCGGTCAGACAGGCGGCTCGGGCAACGCCGGAGGCATTCTCACCTCAGGCGTGCCTTCCGACGGCGGGCTTGGTGGCAACGCTCAGACCGGCACCCCGTCATCCAACGGCGCAGGAGGAGTCGGCCTCGGAACTGGGACCGGAACTGCCGGCACGACGTCCGGCGGATCGACCGCGGGCCACGTCAGCCAGCCGCTGGCGGCCGGAACAGCGTCTGTGGGCGCTCACGGCCAGACGGGCGGGCAGCGGACCGCGAGCGCCGGCGTGACCAGGCCACGGGTCGGGTCCCACGGGCTCCAAATCCTTCCCGTCAGCGCGCCGGCCACGCTGATCGAGCATTTCATCCAGGTGATCCCCTGGTGGATCTGGTTGGCGATTGGCGCAGCGCTGGCGGTGGCTGCCGCTGCGGGCGTGGCGGCGGTGCGCTCGGGCCGGCGGGCCCGCGCCCGGGCCGGCGAGGTGGCCTCGGTCACCGTCGACGCCATGACCGATCCCCTGACCGGGATCTTCAACCGGCGTGGGTTCACCACGGTGGCGCAGCGGGAGCTCGAGCGCGCCCAGCGCTACGGCCACCCGCTGGCGCTGGCGTTCGTGGACGTGCGTGGCCTGAAGGGCGTCAATGACACCCGCGGCCATCAGGCCGGCGACGAGCTGCTAAGGCACGTGGCCGCCCTGCTCAAGGACTCCTCGCGCTCCCACGACATCGTGGGGCGGATCGGCGGCGATGAGCTGGCCGTGATGCTCACCGAGCAGGGAGTCGACGGGATGACCGCGGTGCTCCGCCGCGTCCGGGCTCAGCTGCCGGCCACGCGGACCGCCCTCGGCTTCGACCACGACTGGGACCTGACAATCGGGATGGCCGTATTTCCTCGTGACGGTCACTCGGTTGAGGACCTGCTGGCGACGGCGGACCGCCGCCTGTATCTGCAGCGCGGCATCGAGCTGCGCTGAGGCGCTCGCTCAGCCCCCGGCCAGGGCACTCTTGAGCTGGTCGAGCACAGGGACTGGGGTCGGATCGACGCCCCGCAGGACGGCCATGTAGAGCGACACCAGGTCGCCCAGCACGACGAGCGAGAGCAGTCGCTCGGTCGGGTTGCTGCCAACCGTCTCCACTCTGAACGTGGGCGCTCCTGTGGCAGCGATCAGCCCGCGGGTGAGCTCGATGCGCTGCCGGACCCGGGGATGGAGGTCGGCATCATCCAGGAACACGACACTGAAGTGCCCGAGCTCTCCTGCCGTCTCCCAGCCCACGATCTCGTTGTGATCCAGCTCAGGCAGCTCGCTGGAGAAGGCCGGAATCTTGGCGTTCTCATTGAACTGGGTCTTCCACCTGTACGCGATCGCGGATGTCAGACCCGACCCGGCGACCTGGGGCACGGTGCCGTGCAGGCCACAGGCCAGATCCTTGGGGAAGTCCTCCTGCTCTCCGCCGCTTCGCCACAGCGCGATCAGCTCCTCAGTATGGGCGGCCGCGACGTCAATCTCCGAGCGCAGGGACTCCCCCGCGCCGCACAGCGCCGCCACCTCCAGAGCCACCACGAGCGCATAGGCCACGGCTGCGCGGGGCTGGAAGCCACCGGCGAGCGGGATCACCGGGACGCTCTCGCGGCGGGCCGCCGCAGCCAGCTTGCCGCCGGTGGTCGCCACGATGCGATGAGCGCCCACCGCGCCAGCGGCTTCGTATGCGGCCAGTGTCTCCTCCGTATTGCCCGAGTAGCTCGAGCACAGGACCAACGTGTCGGGAGTTGTCCAGGCGGGGAGCCCGTAGCACTGGGAGAGGACGATCGGCCGCTGCGCTCTATCTCCGAGCGCAGCCCGGGCCAGCGCTCCGCCGATCGCCGAGCCCCCCATTCCCGCCACGATCAGGCCACCGGCGGCATCGTGGTGCTTCAGGCGGGCCGACTCGACCTTCCACAGCGCGTCCCGTATCTGTTCCGGGATGGCCAGGATGTCGTCCAGCAGGCGACTGTGGTCGACCGCCGCTATCCGCTCCTCGTCCAGCGCTGCCGATTGGATTTGGTTCATTCCCGAGTTCCCCTTCCCATCCCCTCGTAGAGGAGGCCGGCGGCGGTCACTTTCGTTGGATCCAGGCAGTTGCGGCCGTCCACGACCAGCCGGCCGTCCATCAGCGCAGCGGCCTCATTCCAGTCCAGCTCGGTGAACTCTGGCCACTCGGTCACGACCACACAGGCATCGGCCCCGGTCAACGCCTCCTGAGCGTTCGAGGCGAAGTCGATGCCCACGAGCAGCGAGCGCGCCACCTGCTCGGCCACGGGGTCGTAGGCCCGCACCTTGGCACCGTCGGCCTGGAGCCGAGACGCCAGAACCAGAGAGGAGGCCTCCCGCATGTCGTCAGTATGGGGCTTGAAGGCCAATCCCAGCAGCGCCACTGTCCGTCCCACCAGGGAGCCCATGTGCTTCTGCAGCTTGGCCATCACCCTGCGCTTCTGGAGCTCATTGACCTCAATCACCGCGGTCAGGAGCTGGAAGTGGTACCCGGAGTTGCCGGCCAGCTGTTTCAAAGCTGACACATCTTTGGGAAAACAGGAGCCGCCGTAGCCCACCCCCGGTTTGAGGAAGCTGTCCCCGATCCTCGGGTCCAGCCCCATCCCGCGGGCCACCTCCAGGACGTCGGCACCGGTCTCCTCACACACGTTGGCGATCTCATTGATGAATGAGATCTTCGTGGCCAGAAACGCATTGGCGGCCAGCTTGATCATCTCGGCGCTGGCCACGTCGGTCCGGACGATGGGGGCACCCAGCGGTGCATACAGATCGACGACCGCGTCCCCGGCCCAGTCTCCCTCATCGCCGACCACGATCCGGTCTGGGGCCAGGAAGTCCTCGAGCGCCGATCCCTCCTTGAGGAACTCGGGGCAGGCGACGTAGGCGAACCCCTCCTTTCCCTGCTCAGCGAGCTGGCGCTTGATGGCGACGCCCGTACCCACCGGGACCGTCGACTTCATGACCAGCGCGTGGCGGTCGGAGCCCCTCACCTGGTTGACGACGGCGTGGACAGCAGAGAGGTCGGCGTCGCCCGAGTATGTGGACGGGGTCCCCACGGCCACAAACAGCAGGCGCGCGTGCTCCAGGGCGGGGGCCAGTTCTGTGCCGAAGTGCAACCGCTCCCGGTGACGCGCCACGGATTCGCCCAATCCCGGCTCATAGATCGGCATCTCGCCGCGCTCGAGCATGGCGATCTTGCCGGGGTCGATGTCCACGCACCACACCTCGTTGCCCATCTGGGCGAAGCCGGCCGCGGTGACCAGGCCGACATATCCGGTGCCGATAACGGCAATGGGTTCAGGCGAGGCTGACATCAGGAGGCCGGAGCGTACAAAGCTGCCCAGCGGACGCGGAGCCGAGCGAGCAAGGCCCCCAAGCTGGATGCGGTTACGTGGCCCGCTTTAGTGACGCTGCGATCGCCACCATCTGACCCGGCGAGAGCGTGTCCGTGAGCGTGTTGGAGATCCAGTACACGGCCCTCCGGGTCCGCCAGGCCACCAGACTGACCTTGCCGCCGCCTGAGTACAGCTGGAGCCGCCGGCCGTGCACCACCCTGATGCCGGTCTCCTTGTAGAGGATCGGCGGGTGGAGCCAGGTCGTGCCCTGGACTCCGTAGTACTCGCCGAGGACCGGGTTCAGGGCGAGCGTCATTCGGTACGCCGCGTGGCGGCGGCCCGATCGGTCCCGGATCGTGTACGCGCGCGGGTACGAGCCGGGACTGGCGGTCTCGAGCGGGCAGTTGCCGGCCGAGCCCACGCAGTACGACGAGCCCGGTGCGATCACGCGCGGGTAGTAAACGGGCATCCGAGGCCGGTGCAGCGCGGCGGCCTGGGCCTGGCCATCGGCCTGATCCGAGGTGGCATTCGCCGCCACATATCTGTGCCGGTGCGGGTGGTGGTGGCGATCCGAGGCGGGGTGGCTCGGAGCCTGAGTGGGCGTGATGAACTCGCGGAACGCCCGGCGCTCCGCCGCCGCGTCGGCGGTGACGTAGCAGGCCGCCCCGAGGACGGCCCCCGGCTGGGTGCCACAGGGCAGGAAGATGGCCGGGAAAGGAATCTGCTTGATCGTGTGTCCGGCCGAGAAGGCGACCAGGTTGAACAGGTTGATCAGGCCGTCGATCGAGTGCAGGTCGGCGTCGGTCTGGGTGTGGGCACCGAAGATCCGGACGAGCCGATTGCGGTGGTCGAACAGGTAGCTCGAGCCGAACTGGGCCTTGGCCCAACGCAGGAAGTCCTGCTGGCGGGCGTTGCGAACCAGGTCCGAGTCGGTGTGGCGGAAGCGGACGAACGCCAGCGCGGTGGCTCCGCACAGCCGCTGATACCCGGGCTGAATGTCGATGCTCGAGTAGTCGGTGTAAACCGTGTTGTTGTAGTAGCGATGATCCACGTCCGTGTACACGCAGCCGATGGCGTTGACCAGGTCCCTGAAGCCTCCGAAGTTCACATCGACGATGTGGTTGATGCGAATGCCGGGGAAGACCTGGTGAGAGATGACGCGGACCAGGAGATTCGGGCCGCCGATTGAGTAGGCGGCGTTCAGCCGGTCGGTGACCGGCACGCCCCCCTCCGGGATCTGAACTCTCAGATCGCGCGGCACCGAGAGCAGGTTGATCGTCCGGGAGGAGGCGTTCAGGCGGACGAGCATCATCGTGTCGGTGTTGGCCGCCTTGAACGGCTCACCCGCCCGGTGATCGGAACCGATCAGAAGCAGCGTCTGAGGCTTGCCCGGAGTGGCCCGGGTCACGTCGGCGTGCTTGATCGGCGGCGTAACTGAGATCTCGGCGGCGAGTTGCTTGAACTGCAGCAGCCCTGCCACCGCCGTGGTCGCAGCCGTGAACAGGATCACGATCAGCGACCCGATGGCAAATCGCACCAGGGCACCCCGGCGCGAGGTTGGGATCAGGTTCAGTGTCTGCCTCCGGGGAGTGCCCGGAGCCGCGCTTGCGCTGCCGGCTCCTCCCCTGCCTGATTTCCCGACGCCTGGACCGCGTCGGCTGAACTGCGGGCCTGCTCCAGATGCATCGGCAGCGTTCGGATGAATTCGCCGAGGGCCCGGCGGTACCTGGCCAGAGAGGACACGGACACCCACTCCTCCGGGCCGTGGTGACCCTCACCGGCTGGACCGAACTCGACGGCCGGAATCCCGGCGGCCAGGAACGCGGCGGCGTCGGAGGCTCCCTCGCGACCGACACTGAGGGCCTCACCCGTGACCGACCGCTTGACCGACTCCCGGAGCGCGAGCACGTAGGGGTTGGTTCGGGAGACGCTCACCGGGGGGTGGATGAAGGTGCGCGTGACATCGATGCCCGGAATCTGGCGGACCTGGTCGAGGATCTGCTCCGGGTCCTGTCCTGGCAGGTACCTGATGTCGACCGCCATCTCACACTCGTCGGGGACCTTGTTGACCGCATCGCCAGCCTGGATCCGGCCCAGATTTATCGACGGCCTGTCGAACATCTCCGAGGACTCGCGGGAGAAGGCCATCGACTCGATCGTGCGGAACACATCGATTGCCTTCAGCACGGCGTTCTCACCCAACCAGGGGGTCGAGCTGTGGGCCGAGCGCCCGTGGACCTCGATCCACATCGCCAGCACACCCTTGGCCTCGACGCCGATGTGCATGTCCGTCGGCTCTCCCGTGAGCGCAAAGTTCGCCGCCAGACCGCCGGCGACGACGGCGTCGGTGGACCGACAGTCGAGCTCCTCGGCCTCCTCGTCGGGGACGCACACGAACTGCACCGACACCCGGTCCTGACGCTCGACGTCCTTGAGCGCGCACATCATCGCGGCCAGCCCACCCTTCATGTCGTAGGCCCCGCGTCCGAATAGACGGTCCCCGTCGATCCGGGGTTCAAACTGCTCGGGGCGGCCGGGCACGACATCCAGGTGGCCATGGAAGACCACCGAGGGGATCCCCTCCGCCGGGGACGGGCCAACCTCGGCCAGCAGGACCGGAAGCCCGTTGTGGTTGACGTCTCGGACCTCAATATCGCGTGATTCGAGCCACCCCTTGATGAATCCTGCGGCCGCCACCAGCTCCTCGGCCCGAGACGAGTCGTATGCGATCAGCCGCTCGGTCAGGAGGCGCTCGTCAAGCACCTACTCAGGATAGGCGAGCGTCGGCGGCCGCCCCGCCGCCGCGCCGCGCCAAGCCCCGGTCCCGCGGGGACCGCCGCGAACGGCAGTCCCCGCCTGGTCCCTGATAAGAGGATTCACAACCGCGGTTGCCGCGACGTTTCTTAAGCGTTTCCATCCGGCGGGTGCTGGCTACCGTTCCACACCGTGCTCAAGGCAGAGCTGGGATAGTGCCTCCATCGCCAGGTCGGGCGAGTGCGGCATCGTCCTCAGCGCCGCCGCCGCCCGCTCGAGCGCTTCGATCGTCACGTTCCTGGCCTCGAGGGCGAACCGTCCGAGCCACCTCACGGCCGCTCGCTCGAAGCGGCGTCCGTCCTGGTCTCGCATCAGCAGGCAGACCTCCAGCGCATCGGGCAGGCCGACCCGCGGGAGCTCGGCCGCAGCCGCCTGGATCAGGTTGAGGTTGCCGGTGGTGAGGGCTCGTCTGAAGCGGGTGTAGGAGGAGCCGTCGCTCGTCAAGACGAACATATGTTCGCATAAGTGGCCGACGATCGCCCCCCAGCAGCCGGACCGGTCGGATTCGTCCTGTGCCGGTTGACGGCAAGCCGGGGCTACATCAAATCTTCTGGCTGTCGCCCCCGCTGGGCGCCGTCGAGGTCTCCGGCGGGCGCTGCTGTGTCACGCCCTGAGCACGCTGGCGGCCGCGGGCGCCTGAGACGCGGGACGTTGCCTCCGATAACGCCCCCCGGCGCTCACGCTGTACCGGAGCGTGGGGATTGCGCGACCGGCACCAGGTCATGGTCTACGAGAAGGTGGCGCAGTAGGCGTCCGGGCTAACGGCGCCGGTCCGGCGTCGTCGTCCCCAAGCGAACAAGTGCCCGTGGGGGGCCCCTCACCGAGCCGGAATCAGGCGAGTCCTGAGCGGCGTGATGAGCGCCCTGCGCGCGGCCGGAGCAACCGAAGCGCGCCCGAGCCGGACAGAGCGGGCCGGGCGGACCTCATGATGGCGCCTGAGCCGGTTGAGTTCGTCGGTGCGGGTCTGGATGAGTGCCTGTGAGAGCTGCTGGTGCATTCTGGCTCCTGGGGGTCGGGGTCAGAAGCTAAGACCGCCGCAGGCCCCCAGGATCATCGGCCCGGAGCTAACCCAGCAGGCCCTCCCCCACATAGCCGCCCGCCCGAGCGCCCGGGGGACAGGCGAAGATCGCGCTGCCCACGTGCGTGGTGAACTTGTTCAGGGCATCCCGGGACAGGCGGCGCTGGATCGGGATGAACTGGGACTGCGGGTCGCGCTGGTAGCAGATGAACAGCTGGCCGCCGGCGGCGGAGTGGCCGTCGACGCCGTCGACGTAGGAGTAGCCGCGCCGGAGGATCCGCTGGCCGCCGTTGTATCCCTGGCTGGCCAGCCGGACGTGGGCGTCAAACGGGATCACCAACGAGCCGTGACGCTGGGCGCCCAGGTTGATCGGGTCGTGTTCGTGATGGCCGCCGAGCGGCACACCGGACAGCTTGTGGCGCCCCACGGCGGCCTCCTGGTCATGAAGCGAGTGCGCGTCCCAGCTGCCCAGTCTGATCTCGATCCGCCTGACCACCATGTACGAGCCCCCGTGCATCCACGAGGGCGACTCCCGCTCTGAGGCCCAGACGAACCTCCGGAGCGCCGCCGCGTCCTCGCCCACGATATTGGCCGTGCCGTCCTTGAAGCCCATCAGGTTGCGCGGTGTCGGACCGTGACGGGTGTTGCCCGTGCGGCCGAAGCCGGCCAGCACCCAGCGCGGCCTGGCCACGCCGTGGGCCAGCCTGATCAGGTCGTGGAGAGCGTGGAAGGCCACCTGGGGATCATCCGCGCACACCTGGATGGCCAGATCGCCGCCGGAGAACCGGGTCTTCAGCGCATCGTGTGAGAAGTGCGGCAGCTTGATCAGCGGGGATGGCTTGAACCGTGCCAGCCCAAGGCGCACCCCGAAGATGGCGGGCCCGAAACCGAACGTCACCGTCACCCGAGCGGGGCCGAGGCCAATGGCTTCCCCGGTGTCCATTGGCGGGCGATCCGGCTTCTGAAATTCGCCCACCGCCTTTCCTCGGGCGATGCGGGAAGCCGCCCGGGACCACGCACGCAGCAGCCCCCGCAAATCATCGACCGAGTCACTGACCATGTCAAAGGCGGCGAACTGGAGATGCTCCTGTGCTGGCGTGGCGATTCCGGCTTGGTGGGAGCCGTAGAAGGGCATCTCCTGGCCGCGGACAGCCGCCTTCGCGTCGGCCGGGGGCAGGCCCAGAGCGGTTCCGAGACCGGCGGCGGTCGCCCCGCTCAGAAACCCCCTTCGCGTCGATTTCACCGGCCCCCCGCCCCCGTCGTCAAGCTATGAGCCCTCGGCGATCTGCAGGAACTGCTCCCAGCGCCGCTTGTCGCGCTCCGCCAGGCGCTGGCGCTCGGTGTCATCGTCGCTGGACTCGAGCTGGCGCTCGGCCTCCTGGAGGCGCTCGCGGAGCTGACCGGCGTCCAACTGGTCGGGCGGGAAGGCCTCCTGGACCAGCAGCAGGGCATGGTTGTCGCCGATCTGCATGTAACCCTCGGCCTGGGCGAAGCTGACCACATCGCTGTCCGAGCGATACAGCCGCAGCTCGGCCGGATCGAGCATCGCCAGGACCGGCTCGTGATGGGCCAGAATGCCGATCGAGCCGTCGGCGGTCCGGGTGGAGACCATCTCGACCTCTTCGTCGAACACCTTGCCCTCTGGGGTGAGGACCTCGACCTGAAACTTCTCGTGTGCCATCAGCGGTCGCGGTTAGGACTCGTCGGCGGCGTCCTCGCCGTGGTCAGAGCCCTTATCGCCCTCATCGCCCCTGGGGTCCTCCTCGCCCCTGGGGTCCTCCTCGCCCTTGGAGTCCTCGTCATTCTTGGAGTCCCGCTGGCCGCGACCCTCCTTGACCACCTCGTCGATCGTGCCCTTCATGAAGAAGGCCCGCTCGGGGAGGTCATCGTGCTTGCCCTGGAGGATCTCATCAAAGCCGCGGATCGTGTCCTCGATCTTGACGAACACACCCGGCGTGCCCGTGAACTGCTCGGCCACGTGGAAGGGCTGGGACAGGAAGCGCTCGATCCGCCGGGCCCGGTTCACGGTCACCTTGTCCTCATCGGAGAGCTCGTCGATCCCGAGGATCGCGATGATGTCCTGGAGCTCGCGGTAGCGCTGGAGCATCTGCTTGACCTGATTGGCCACGCGGAAGTGCTCCTCGCCCAGGATGTCCGGCTTGAGGATCGTCGAGGTCGAGTCGAGCGGATCCACCGCGGGGTAGATGCCCTTCTCGGCGATCGACCGTGACAGCGTCGTCGTCGCGTTCAGGTGGGCGAAGGCCGACGCCGGCGCCGGGTCGGTGAGGTCGTCGGCGGGCACATAGATGGCCTGGATTGAGGTGACCGATCCCTTGCGGGTGGACGTGATCCGCTCCTGCAGCTCGCCCATCTCGGACTCGAGCGTCGGCTGGTATCCCACCTGCGAGGGCATCCGGCCCAGCAGCGCGGACACCTCCGAGCCGGCCTGGACAAAGCGGAAGATGTTGTCGATGAACAGGAGCACGTCCTGGCCCTCCTGGTCACGGAAGTACTCGGCCATCGTCAGCCCGGACAGGGCCACTCGCATACGGGCGCCGGGCGGCTCGTTCATCTGTCCGAAGACGAGGATCGTCTTGTCCA
The DNA here is from genome assembly GCA_036490975.1 of Solirubrobacteraceae bacterium. Taxonomy (GTDB): domain Bacteria; phylum Actinomycetota; class Thermoleophilia; order Solirubrobacterales; family Solirubrobacteraceae; genus Palsa-465. Next base: position 28,725 of record DASXCS010000005.1, on the reverse strand, counting down.
GGACGCCCGACTCCTTCATCTCGAGCCACAGGTCATTGCCCTCACGCGAGCGCTCGCCCACGCCACAGAAGGCTGACAGACCGCCGTGCTCCTGAGCCAGGTTGTGGATCAGCTCCTGGATGATCACTGTCTTGCCGACGCCCGCTCCGCCGAACAGGCCGACCTTTCCGCCCTTCGCGTACGGGGCCAGCAGGTCGACGACCTTGATCCCGGTCTCGAACATTTCGGTCGTGGGGACGAGCGCCTCCACCGTCGGCGCGGCTCGATGAATCGGCCAGCGCTCGGTGTCCTCCGGGAGGTCGTCGCCCAGGTCGATGGGCTCGCCCAGGAGGTTGAAGATCCGGCCCAGCGTCTGGCTTCCCACCGGGACCGTGATCGGGGCCCCGGTGTCGATCACCTCGGTGCCGCGAGATAGCCCATCGGTGGTATCGAGCGCGACCGCGCGGATGCGATCGTCACCGAGGTGCTGCTGGACCTCGCAGACCAGATACTGCTCCTTGGCCGCCGAGACGTCGATGTCCTCCTCGGCCCGGGCCACCTCGGGTCGCGGGACCTGGAGAGCGTGATTGATCTCCGGGAGCTTGTCCGGGAAGACGGCCTCGATCACGACGCCCTGGATCTCCTCGATGCGGCCCTTATTCACGTTCTTGTCAGCGCCCCCGCCTGCGGTGGCCGGTGTCTCTTCGGTAACAGACATTCGTCTCCAGTCTAGGTCGTTGCCCGGTTTTGGAGCTTGGGGCAGGAAGCCCTACCCGGCCAGCCCCTCGGCTCCGGCCACCACTTCCATGATCTCCTGCGTGATTTCGGCCTGGCGGGCCCGGTTCATCTCGAGTGTCAGGTCGTCAATCAGGGTCCGGGCGTTCTCCGACGCGTTGCGCATCGCGGTCATCCGGGCCCCGTGCTCGGAGGCCGTGGACTCGAGCAACGCCCGGTAGATCGAGATCTCGACGTAATCGGGAACCAGGCGGCCCAGGATCTGCTCCGGGTCGGGCTCATATTCGACCAGTGCCCGATGTCCCGCCTGCTCCTCCTCGCCCGCCTCGTCTCCCTCACCCAGCACGGTCGCCTGCTGGAGCGGTAGCAGCGTCTCCCGGCTGACGACCTGGGACAGCGGCGAGATGTAGCGGTTGTAGAAGATCTCCACCCGGTCGACGTCGCCGTCCACGTAGGCGGCCATCAGCCTGCCTGCGATCCGGCGGGCGTCGGCGTAGGCGGGACGGTCGGTGAAGCCCGTGAAGCTGTCGGCGAGCTCCAGCCCCCGGAACGTCAGCGAGGAGGCCGGGCGCCGTCCGGAGGCGAAGTACACCGCCTGCCGGCTTCCGTCCGAGTGCTCGCGCCCGGCGTTCACTCCAGCGCGGACGATGTTTGAGTTGAACCCGCCGGCCAGTCCGCGGTCGCCAGCCACCAGCAGCAGGCCCACGCGACCCACCTGCTCGTGCTCAGACAGGATCGGCAGTCGCGGAACCGAGCCCGCCGCCTCGGCGGCCTGGCGGGTCATCCGGCGGATAGCGTCGGCGTAGGGACGCAGCGCCTCGATCCGCTGTTCGGCCCGGCGCAGGCGAGCGGCGGCCACCATCTCCATGGCCCGGGTGATCTTCTGAATGTTCCGCACGGCGCCGATGCGGTTGCGGACGTCTCGCTGGGAGGTGGCCATCGGCGTGTCCGGTTAGGCGGCTTCCGCCTCGGAGGCCTGTCCGTCCTCGTCCTCGCCCTCGGAGTGCTCCTCGGAGCGACGGCGCGGCTCGTCCCCGTCCTCGTCCAGCGGATGACCCTCCTCATCCAGGTCGTACCCGAAGTCCTCGGCGAATTGCTTGACCGCCTTGTCCACGGCCTCCTGGGTCTCATCGCTCCAGTCGCCGCCGGCGATCTTCTTCAACAGCTCGGCCTCGTTGCCCCGCACGGAGTCGGTCAGATCGGCCAGAAACCTCTCCACCTTGTCCACCACGATCCGGTCCAGGTAGCCGCTGGTGGCGGCGTAGATCTGCACCACCTGGTCCTCGGCCGGCATTGGCTGGCGCTCGCCCTGATTGAGCGTCTTGACCAGCCGCTCGCCGCGGGCCAGCGTGCGCTGGGTCTCCGGGTCGAGCTCCGAGCCGAACTGGGCGAAGGCCTCGAGCTCGCGGTACTGCGAGAGGTCGAGCTTCAGCCGGCCGGCCACCTTGCGCATCGGCGTGATCTGGGCGGCGCCGCCCACCCGGGACACTGAGATGCCGACGTTGATGGCCGGGCGCACACCCGAGTAGAACAGCTTCGGCTCCAGGAAGATCTGGCCGTCGGTGATCGAGATCACGTTCGTCGGGATGTACGCCGACACGTCGCCCGCCTGGGTCTCGATAACCGGGAGCGCGGTCAGCGACCCGCCGCCAGGCAGCTTGTTCCCGGTCCGCGGGTCGGCCAGGTCATCGGCGAGCTTGACCGCCCGCTCCAGGAGGCGTGAGTGCAGATAGAAGACGTCGCCCGGGTAGGCCTCGCGACCCGGCGGGCGGCGCAGGAGCAGGGACATCTGCCGGTAGGCGTAGGCGTGCTTGGTCAGGTCGTCGTAGACGGCCAGCGCCGCCTTGCCGTTGTAGAGGAAGTACTCGGCCATCGCGCAGCCCGCGTACGGGGCCAGGAACTTGATCGGTGCCGCCTCATCGGCGGCCGCCATCACGATGATCGTGTTGTCGAGCGCGCCGGCGTCCTCCAGCGTCTTGGCCAGCGCGACCACGGTTGCCTTGCGCTGCCCGATGGCCACGTAGACGCAGATCAGGTCGCGGTCCTGGTTGTTGATGATCGTGTCCACGGCGATCGCCGTCTTGCCCGTCTGCCGGTCGCCGATGATCAGCTCGCGCTGCCCCCGGCCGATCGGAATCATTGAGTCGATCGCCTTGAGCCCCGTGAGCATCGGCTCCTTCACGGGCTGGCGCTGGACCACACCCGGGGCCTTGTGCTCGGCCGGCCGGGTTTCGCTGGTACCTATGTCTCCCCGACCGTCCAGCGGGTTGCCCAGGGGATCGACGATCCGGCCGAGCAACTCGTCACCCACAGGAATCTCCAGCAGGTTGCCGGTCCGCTTGACCGTGTCGCCCTCGGAGATCTTCTCCCACTCGCCGAACAGCACCGCGCCGACGTTGTCGGCCTCGAGGTTCAGAGCCAGACCGGTTACGTCATGCGGCAGCTCGAGCATCTCGAATGACATGCAGTTGTCGAGCCCGTGGATCCGGCAGATCCCGTCGGCCACCGACAGAACCGTGCCCACCTCGCTCAGATCGGAGCTCGAGCTGTCGAGGCCCTCGATCCGGCTGCGGATGATTGAGGTGATCTCGTCTGGGTTGATCTTCATGAGCGGTGACTCTCCTTGGCCGGGGCGAGCGTGGCTAGCCCTGGGCTACTTGCTTTCGAAGTTGTTCCAGGCGATTTCGGATTGAGGCGTCGAGGATGAAGTTCCCCACCCGCAGGACGATCCCGCCCAGGATGTCGGGGTCCACGTGGCTTGAGAGCTCGACCGTCCGGCCGGTCTGCTCCCCCACCTGATCCCCGATCTGGCGGACGGTCTTCTCATCCAGTTCCACAGCGCTGGTCAGCACCACGGGCAGCAGCGCCCGCTCGTCCTCCCAGAGCTGCTCGAACCGGTCCCTGATCCGAAACAGCACGGGCATCCGGTGGCGCTCGATCAGCGCCTCCAGGAAATTCATGAAGTGGTGATCGGCCTCCTTGACCGCCCGTCCCAGGGCCTCCTTCTTCTCCTCGCTGGAGAAGTAGGGGGAGAAGAAGAACCGCATCAGGTCCTGGCTGTCATTCAGCGCGTCGGCGAACTGACCCAGTTGCTCGTGGATGTCATCCAGGGCGTCCTGATCCTTGGCCACCTCAAACAGGGCCCGGGCGTAGACCGCGGCCACTTCCTCCATCAGCGACCTTCCATCACTTGGTGACTCCGGAGGCCAGCGCGCTGAAGTCGATCTCCGACAGAGCCTCCTCGACCAGGCGCCGCTGGTCCTCCTCTGAGAGCACCTTGCGGGTGACCTTCTCGGTGGCCATCACGGTCAGGTCAGCGACCTCACGGCGGATCTCTTGGATCGCCCGGCGGGTCTCGATCTCGATGTCTCGGCGGGTCTGCTCCATCAGCTTCTCCCGGCGCTCCTTGGCTTCCGCCTCGGTTTCACGCTCGTGCGCCTCGGCCGCCTTCCGGGCCCGGGCGATGATCTCGTCCGCCTGCTTGCGGGCCTCGGCCAGCCGCTCGCGGTACTCCGCCAGCAGGTCGTCGGCCTCGTGGCGGATCCGCTCGGCATGGTCGATCGACTCCTCGATCGCGTGCTGGCGTCTGTCCAGCGCCTGAGTGATCCGTGGGAAGGCCAGCTTGGCCAGCACGATCATTGAGATGACGAACAGCAGCAGCGTCCAGATCATCAGCCCCACATTGGGTGAGATCAGGAACGAGCCGCCGGAGGCGGCCGGGGTGATCAGGGCGGGGGCGGCCATCTACTTGAGGACGTAGGACAGGAGTCCGGCCACGAGGCCGTAGAAGAAGCAGGCCTCGGTGAGGGCGAAGCCCAGCCACTGGATGCTGGTGATCTCATCGCGCATCTCGGGCTGGCGGGTGACCGACTCGATCACCTTGCCGAAGATGATCCCGATGCCGACGCCGGCGCCGACCGCCCCCAGGCCGCCGCCGATGCCGATCCCCAGCCCGGCTCCGACGCCGGAGGAGGCGGCGAACGAGAGGATGTGTGTTAGCACTGAACTCAGCTCCTTATTGCATTAGTGGTGTGTAACCGCCCCGCCGATGTAGATCGCGGCCAGGATGGCGAAGATAAAGGCCTGAAGCGTGGCGATGAGACCCAGCTCGAAGACGTAAATGAGGATGCCGAAGGGCAGCGTGAACCAGCCCAGGAAGGACAATCCCAGGATCACGGCCAACCCTCCGGCCATGAACAGGATGATCATGTGGCCGGCCAGGATGTTGGCGAAAAGCCGGACCGTCAGAGAGATCAGCCGCATGAACGTGGAGATCACCTCGAGCGGAAAGATCAGGAGCAGCATCGGCCCGTGGACCCCGGCCGGGATCAGGCTCTTGACGTAGCCGACGGGGCCCTGAGCGCGAATCCCCTCGACGTTGAAGGCCAGGAACACCACGATCGCCAGCACGAGCGGGACCGAGATGTTGGCCGTGGCCGCGTACAGCGCGAACGACGGGATGTGGGCCCCGAACAGGTTGAACTTCTCGCCGCTGTTCGTGGGCAGCGGGATGTACCCGATGATGTTGCACCACCACAGGAACAGGAACAGCGACCCCAGGAATGGGAACCACTTGGCCGCCAGCGAGTCGGGCATGTTCCCCCTGACGATCTGGTCCCGCACGAACGAGTAAGCCAACTCCACGAGAGTTTGGACGCGGTTCGGCCGGGTCTGCATCCGGCCGGCGATCCAGACCATTGTCAGCACGGTCAGGATGGCCGCGATGAACAGGTACACAACCGCCCGGTTGATGCTGAAGACCCCCAGATGAACCCAGTTGATCAGCTTGAACTCGTTCTGGATCTGGAACCCGCTCTTGTGTCCGAAGCCGAAGATCAGGACGAGCGCAATCAGGCCGAGCACGTACACGCCGACCAGCGACCATAGGACCCTTTTTGTGGAGCTCACCGGGTCCTCCGGGGCCCGCTCATGGCGGCGGTCGCCAGCTGGATCGTGAAGGCGACCACCACCACGATCAGGGCGGCCAGCCCGGCATTCTGGCTGTCGCGCCGGGCCAGGATCACGGCCAGGGCGAGCAGGAACAGGCGGCCCAGCATGTACGCCATTCGGAGACTGATCTGCTGGCGGGCGTCCGTGCTCGAGATGGCCATCCGCTCGACGGCCACCCCGACGGCCCTGAGCACGAGCCAGGCCCCCCCACCGATGCCGTAGCCCAGCGCCGAGACGCCGGTCAGCAGCGCGATCGGGGCGGCCAGCACGACCAGGACCACATCCAGATACGCGATCAGCGGCAGCGGGGTACCGGGTTCAGAGCTCACGGAAGCGCTTAACGACAACGTAGACCCCCACGAAGAAGCCGATCAGGAACCCGGCCACGGCCAGCGGCACGATCGCCCCGGCGAGCGCCCCGATCCCCGCCCCCACGCCGGCGCACAGGAGATTGGCCGAGAGCATCAGAGCTCCGGCCCCAGCCACGTCTCGGCCGGTCACCACCTGGCGATGCGGACCGCCTTCGCGGTCGGCATCCGGTGGGGCATCGGTCATATGAAAAGGCGTCGTTCAAGCCAAGTTAAAGGGAGTATGAAGGCCGGAGGGTAGCCGGAACCGGCCAGGCGAAGCCACCACCGCGGGGCGGCGGCGTGGCAAAGGTAGCCGATTTTCAGCCCCCGCGGGCGGCGGGCCTCGGTGCGGAACCCGCGCTCAGCGGGCGGGCGTCGCCTCAGCCCGCTGGCGCCCCGCCAGTTTGGGCAGCTGGCCCTCGGCCCACATAACGGCCAGGGCCGCTCGCGGCAACCCGAACGGGCCCTCGTAGACCAGATAGCGCGGCTCCCAACGGGGAAAGAACTTGGCGTTGAACCGATACAGGCTCTCGATCTGGAAGAAGGGGTTGGCCAGCGCCACGAGCCGGCCGAGGACGCGCTCGTGCCAGCGGCTCGGACTGTGCATCCAGCGGGCGAAGGTGGCGAAATTCAGCGACATCTCCTGAACCCCCCGGTCACGCAATAGCCCCGTGGCCAATGCGACCATGAACTCGGTCAGCCCGTTCGGCGTGTTGGGGTCGCGGCGCATGAAGGACAGCGATACGGCCGGGCGGCCGTAGCAGGGGACGAAGTGCAGAACGCCCCTGATCCGCCGCGCCTCGTCGCGGGCCAGGACGACCAGCGTGTCCTCGCCGTGCTGGCCCAGGACCGAGTCCATGGCCATCGAGAAGCCCCGCTCGGGGGCGCCCTGCCGGCCCGACCGCAGCACGTGTTCGATCTCGGCCATCGTTTCAGGGTCGAGCTCTGAGACCGAGCAGAGCTCGGCCTGATAGCCGGCCTTGCCCAACCGGGTCACCGACTGGCGGACCTTGCGGATCGGCCGGCCCTCCAAGGAGAACCGGTCCAGGTCGAGCACCGCCTCATCTCCGAGGTACAGGGTCCGCAGGCCCCGCGCCTCATACACCGGTCGCATCCGCTCGCTGGCGCCGACGGCACCCAGCCGCAGATTTCTGACCTCGGCGAAGGCCCGAAGCTGGTCCAGCAGCGGCCCGATCGCATCAGGCGGGCCGACGGGGTCGCCCGCCAGCACGAGCACCTTGCCTTCAATCCTGTAGCCGACAAATGCCGAGCCGTCGGAGGAGAAGAAATAGTGCTGATCGGCCCGGAGCTTGAAGAACGACAGCGTGTCCCGCCCGTGCGCCCGCACCAGCTCGGTGGCCAGCCGGCGCGCGGCCGGGCCGGGCAATGCCCTGGGAGCGGCCAGCGGTCGGAACAGAACGTAGGCGATCGCAGCCAGGGTGCCCAGCTCGACCAGGTGGACGGTCAGCGGGATCCAGGCGAAGTGGTGATGGAGGGCCGAGTGGGTCTGGAAGTGAATCGGGCCGGGGTGGCCAGCCAGGAGATCACCCGTCTCGCGCAGCACCGAGCCAATCGAAGGATGGCCCTGGGAGGCCCAGGTGGCCAGCGCGGCTGCTCCCAGACCGAGCAGCCCGAGCAGCGGAACCCGCCACACGGCCGAACGCAGCGTGATGGGATCGTGGCGGACGGTGAACCCGGCGTGTCCGGCCAGCAGGACCAGGGCCACGCTCCAGGTGATCGCGGTCTCCTCAAAGTCGAGCCCCTTGAGAAGGTCGAACATCCCCAGCGCGACCATCAGCACAATCGCCAACTGCCACGCCCTCCGGCGACGGCCCCTCAGGTACGGCGCCACGAGCAGCAGCGCCGCCCCGGCGGGGAGGGCCAGGGCGTGGAACAGACGCATGGCCTGCACGGGCTCGTACTCGAGCAGCAGATGGCCCCGCCAATGGACGTTGGGGGTCAGCGCGGAGGCGATGTTGACCAGGCCGACGAGCGCGGCGGCCAGTGCGGCCAACGGCGGCAATGCTCGCGACAGGCGGGGCGGGACGGCCAGGCGTAGGGGTCTGGGACGTTTCAAGCTGAAGGCCTTGCCAGAGGTTTCTGAGGCTTGGGCGGCGGGCGCGCGAGCTGGGTTCTGGATCGGCCGCCGCCGGCCGAAGCTGCTCTCGTCAGGAACCTACAGCGCCGATCGCTGCTGGTTACGGCTCGGTGCAGCCCTTTCCTGCCCTGTCTCTCTGCTCCGAAGCCGCGAGACGTCTGCCAGAGAAGCCGTCGGGACTCGGCCGGGGAGGGCCCACGTGAGGATCAGGGCCAGCAGCGGCAGCCCGGCCATGACGTAGAACACGGCCCGCAGGCCGTGGGCATCGGCCAGCAGGCCGAGCAGCGGAGCCCCCACTCCGCCCAGGCCGATCGACAGCCCGATCGTCACCCCGGCGGCCACGCCCAGCCGACCGGGCAGATACTCCTGGCCCATCACGATCGTGACCGCGAACGTGGCGATCGTGACCGCGCCAGTGACCGCCACCACTCCGATCCCCGCGGCCGGGCCCGCCAGCAGAAAGCACCCGATCAGCGGCGGCAACGTGAGCATCGAGCCCATCAGCACGGCGCGGCGGCCGAAGCGGTCGGCCAGCGGACCGCCGATCAGCGTTCCGACGGCGCCGCCCACGAGCATCGCCGTCAGCGCCGTGTTGCCGAGCGCCTTGCTGGCGTGGAGGACCTTCACGTAATACAGCGGGATGAACGTGACCAGTCCGAAGTACACGAACGAGCGCAGCGCGATCACGCCCCCCAGCACGGCGAATGGTCCCCAGGCCTCGCGATGCCGGTCCCGGCTCACCCGTCCGCCTGCCACATCGGTGCGGAAACGGCGCAGGCGGGGCAACTCGGCCACCATCATCGCGGCCGCGGCCCAGGTGGGAATCAGCACGAACAGCGTCCCGTGCAGCCCGAAGACCAGGATCAGAGGCGTGACCAAGACCGGCCCGAGCGCGAAGCCGATGTTTCCGCCCACGCTGAACAGGCTCATGCCGCTGGCCCGCCGCGCACCGGACACGTAGTTGGCAAAGCGCGAGCCCTCGGGATGGAAGGAGGCCACGCCGATCCCGCTGAGGACGATGCAGGCGAAGATCGCCCCGTAGGACGGCGCCACCCCGACCAGCGCGATGCCCAGTCCACCCAGGAGGGGTCCCAGCGGCATCAGCCAGGGCAGCGAGCGCCGGTCGGAGACGTGACCGAACAACGGCTGGATGATCGAGCTCGAGATCGTGGCCGCCAGCACCAGTGCCGAGACCGCGGCGTAGCTCAGGTGGTCTCGGGATTGCAGGAACGGCAGCAGCGCCGGGACCGATCCCTGGGAGATGTCGGTGAACAGGTGGCCGGCCGATAGCGCGGCCATGGCTCGGCGGTCGACGCCGGCGAGGCGAACAGTCATGTCCCGTACCAGGCTACGGCGCCCAGCACGACAAAGGCCACCACGAGCGCCGCGCCCTCGAAGTACGTCGCCTCGCCGTCGCTGGTGATCTGCCAGACGATCACGGCCGTCCCGAACAGCGCACCCACGTAGACCGGCGAGAACGAAAACGTGAGCGTGGTCGCCGTCAGCAGTGACACCAGCACCATCAGCGGGAACAGGAAGGCGGCGATCTGAGCCACCGAGTTCTTGACGATCGAAATCGCCAGGTCGGCCTGGCCCTTGGCCGCCAGGACGATCCCGGCCACGTTCTCCACCGCGTTGCCGGCGATCGCCACGATCACCAAACCAGCGAACGAATCCGTGATGTGGGCGCTGCGGATCGTCGGGGTCAGCGCGTGAACGAACCAGTCGGATACGAACGCCGAGGCGGCACCGGCCACGGTGAGCAGGACCGCGGCGCCAAGTGTGCCCAGCCGCGGCCTGGCCACGCCCTCGGGGGGGCCGGCGTCGGAGCGCAGATACCGCCACAGCCAGATCGAGTAGACGACCAGCAGCAGTGCCGATCCGATGATTGAGATCGACTTGACGTGACGGCCGGCCGGCGCGTGGACCAGGGTGGCCAGCGCGATCAGGACGATGATGAACGTGGCGCTCAGGAGCAGCGTGGCCGTGTCATTGGGCAGCCGCACGCTGAAGCGCATCACACCATCGCGGGACTGGCGCGCCCCGGCCACGATCACCAGCCCCAGCACGAGCAGCGCGTTGACCAGGATTGATCCGAGCAGCGCGGTCTGGGCCACCACCAGTTGGCCGGCGTTCAGCGCGAAGATGACCACGAAGAACTCGGGGAGGTTGCCCAGCGTCGACTGGAGCACGCCGGTGATCGGCGCGCCGAACCGCGCTCCCAGCTGCTCGGTGGCGAACGAGACGATCCAGGCCAGCCCGGCGAGGGCCACGGCCGACACGGCGAAGGCCAGCGGCGCGGAGACCCCATCGACGTAGCGGGTCACCCCGGCCACGATCGTGGCCAGGACCACGCCGGCCAGGATTGCTCGCTCCGAGGTGGTCATCCCGCTGCCCCGGGTGGCCGCCCGGGCCTCAGCCACCGCCCACCGTCTCGAACTCGTCCGTCTGCTCGCCGGGCACAGGCCCTGAATGCTGCCGGGCCTCCTCCGGCGGGATCCGCACGACCTCGAACTCGCCCGTCTCCACCTCTCGGGTCACCCGCTCGGCGATCTCGTGCTCGGCCGTTCCCGGCTCATCCCGTCTGATCTCCCTCACTCTGCGGAGTCTGAAGCGGAAGATCTCCAGCACGTACACGAGATAGATGCTGGCGGCGACGGCCAGCACGCCCAGGGAGATCATCAGGGCCAGCCAGCCGGCCCGGTAATGATGGTGGTGGTCCGAATACGGCACAAACCGCAGCGCCACTCCGACTCCGGCCAAGAGCAGCGTCCAAGCGTAGAGATACGCCACCGTCTTGCGCTGGCTGAAGCCGATGCGGGCCATCCGATGGTGGAAGTGATTGGCGTCAGCCAACCAGGGCTTGCGCCGGTACTTGAGCCGCTTGGCGATCACGAAGCTCGTGTCCAGGAACGGCACCGCCAGCACGGCCAGCGGTACCACCAACGCCACGACCGCCGGTGTCTTCAGCGATCCGACGACCGCGGCCACGCCCAACAGGTAGCCCAGCAGGTTGGAGCCCGAGTCGCCCATGAAGACCGACGCCGGATAGAAGTTCCGGAACAGAAAGCCCAGGGCAGCCCCCGCCGTGAGCGCAGCGAGCACAGCCGCGCCGGCGACCCCCAGGTCGAAGGCGATGACCGAGAAGGCGATCCCGTCGATCGCGCACAAGCCCGCGGCCAGGCCGTCCACCCCGTCGGAGAAGTTGACCACGTTCATCACTCCGACCAGCCAAATCACGGTGAGGACGCCACCCGTGTTGGGGAACTGAAGCGGGCCGATGAACGGGATCGTCACGTCTGTGACCACCGCCCCTCCCTCGACCGCGATCACGGCCGCCGCGATCTGCCCCGCGAGCTTGCCCAGCGGGGGCAGGTCGTACAGGTCGTCCACAGCACCCACGAGCGCGATCAGGCCGGCGCCGGTCAGCAGCGCCCAGGTGTGGACCGTCCCCCCCGGGCCGCGTGCGGCGTGGGCGGTGTGTGGCAGCCTGATCGTCCCGGGCATCCAGATCAGGGCCGCCACAACCACCGCGATCAGGATCGCCACGCCTCCCAGCAGTGGCGTGGCCCGCTCCGCCAGGCCCCGCTCGCTCGGGAACGCCATCGCTCCCAGCCGGCGGGCCAGGCGACCGGCCAGCGGAGTGAGCAGGGTGGCCAGCAACATGGCCACCACAAACGCGAGGACAGCGTCCAGATGCGTAGCCATGTTCAGCGAAGCATGGCAGCCAGACGGGCGGCGCCGCCGCCCGGCGTCAGATCTCCGCTCTGCCGGCCGGCGCCGTTAGCTACGTGGCGCGAGCTCGCGGCCCACCAAAGCCCCAAGGTCCCCGTGCGTGAGGATGTTGTACAGGAGTCCCGGGGCAACCTGCGGCTTTAACGTGACCAGGCACTGGAGGATGTGGTTGCTTCCACTGACGCTCTGGTTAAAACGGAGCGACCCGACCAGCGTCGCCGAGGGCGGTAACTGCGGTATCCGTCCCTTCGGCCCGAGCATTGCTCGCAGGCGGGTCTCCTGCTGGGCGACGACGCCCGGTGATGCATCAACCGCACACAGCACGTCAGTGACCGGTGCGGTGGGCGAGGTGGGTCGCCGGTCACCGACGGCCAGAAGCAGCGCGGGCGTGGCCGCATTGACCCTGGCCGGTGGCGCGATCGTCGCGGTCACCGCGTCGTCCAGACAACCGGCAGCAGCGCGATACCCCGGAGCCGCCGCCAGCGACCTCCCGCCGCCGAGCACATCGGCCACGGGGGCCTGCGCCGAGCCGGTGGCGAACGTTGGTCCAGTCGCCACTGAGCGATCCAGCTGGTTGACCACGCCGATGGCGCCCAGGGGACCGGTGATGTCGACCGAATGCTCGGCGCCGATGGCCAGGAATGACCTGCCGTCGGCGGACTCGTGCCTTGCGCCCAGCGAGAGCAGCGACCGCGTGATCGCCGCCGTGTCGATGCCTGGTCCATCGATTCGCATGGCCTCGTTCGGTGGCTGACCGATCGCTGTCGCCGTGTCGGCCGAGAAAAAGTCGATCCCGCTCTTGGAGGTGATCACGGGCTCGAAAGTGGCCAGCCCGTTGGTGCCCAGGCCAAAAACCCTTTCCCACCGCTGGTTCGGATGCGCACGGCTGGCCGCAGCGGCAGTGCCGGGCAGTCCAGCCAGTCGGCGGACGGTCCGGAGGTCGCTCCACTCGAAGTACTCCCGAGCGGGCGCTGAGTCCTTCACCTCTCCCAGGGCCTTCACCAGTCCGGCCGGCGCGCCCCGCGTTCTCTGGCCGGCGGTTCCCGAAGTTCCGCCGGAGCCGCAGCCCGCCAGTAGAACAGCAGCTGCGGTGACAGCCGCCCCGGCCAACCTGATCGGCGAGACGCGGATGTCCCGCCTCATCAACCGTGCCCGGCCACGGCGTGGGGCACGTAGGGCTCCTCCAGGCGCTTGATTTCTTCGTCGCTGAGCGACAGCTTCTCGGCCGCCAACGCGTCCTCGAGATGTTGCGGCTTGGTGGCGCCCACGATCGGCGCCGTCACCGCGGGCCTGTGCAGCAGCCAGGCCAGGGCGACCTGGGCCGGCGAGTCGCCTCGCGCCTGCGCCACCTGGGCCAGGCGGTCGATCACGTCGAAGTCGACCTCGGGCTTGTACAGGTGGTCGGAGAACTGATCGGTGTTGGCCCGGGTGGTCTTGCGCTCGCCCTCCCGCGAGCGGTTCCCGGCCAGAAGACCGCGAGCCAGCGGGCTCCACGGGATCACTCCGACCCCCTGGTCGAGGCACTGGGGGATCATCTCCCGCTCTTCCTCGCGGTAGATCAGGTTGTAGTGGTTCTGCATTGAGACGAACGGCGTGGTGGCCACACCCTGGGCCTTGGCGAACTGCCACGCGAACATGCTGCTCGCCCCGATGTAGCGCGCCTTGCCGGACTTGACCACGTCGTGGAGCGCCTCCATCGTCTCCTCGATCGGCGTCCGGTAATCCCAGCGGTGGATTTGATACAGATCGACGTAGTCGACTCCGAGTCGCTCGAGTGACCCGTCGATCGAGGCCAGGATGTGCTTGCGCGACAGCCCGCCGCCGTTCTCGCCCGGCATCGTGTTCATGAACACCTTGGTGGCCAGCACGTATTCCTCGCGCATCCCGAACAGCTTGGTCAGCAGCCGTCCCGTGACCCGCTCGCTCTCTCCGCCGTTGTACGTATCGGCGGTGTCGAAGAAAGTGACCCCGCCGTCGACGGCCTGCCGGACTATCGGCTCGGCCTCGTCCTCGGGGAGAGCCCAGGGCCGGCTCTCGTGCTGGCCGTAGCTCATCATCCCCAGGCAGACACGGGACACCCGGAGCCCGGTCCGGCCGAGGTTTACGTGGTCCACTAGACCGCGGCCGGGGAGCCCAGCGTCGTGTACAGCGGGTAGCGCTCGGCGATCTGGGCTGCCCGATCACCCAACTCGACCTGAGTCGCCTCGAAGTCCTCGCTGACCAGCGCCTCGGCAATCACTCGACCCACCTCGGTGAAGTCATCCAGCTGGAGCCCGCGCGTCGCCAGGGCCGGCGTGCCAATCCGCAGACCACTGGAGACCGCCGGCGGGCGCGGATCAAACGGCACCGCGTTGCGGTTGACCGTGATCCCGATCGCCGCGAGTCGATCCTCGGCCTGCTTGCCGTCGAGCGTCGATTCACGCAGGTCGCACAGCACCAGGTGGACGTCGGTTCCACCGCTGAGGACGCTCACCCCGCGGCCGGCCTGAAGCAACTCCGCCGCCACCGCCCTGGCTCCGGCCAGCGTCCGCTCCTGGCGCTCCCGGAACACATCTGAAGCGGCGATGCGAAGCGCCACCGCCTTGCCGGCGATGATGTGCTCGAGCGGTCCGCCCTGCTGACCGGGGAACACGGCCGAGTCGATCTTCTTGGCCAGCTCCTCGGTGCTCAGGATCAGCCCGCCCCGGCCACCCCCGATCGTCTTGTGGATCGTGGTGGTGGTGACGTGGGCATGGGGAATGGGGCTGGGGTGAAGCCCGGCGGCAACCAGCCCGGCGAAGTGAGCCATGTCCACGACCAGGTACGCCCCCACTTCATCGGCGATCTCCCGGAAGCGCGCGAAGTCCAGCACGCGCGGGTAGGCGGACCACCCCGCCAGGAGGACCTTGGGCTGGCGCTCCTGGGCCAATCGCTGGACCTCATCCATGTCCACCAGACTGGTCTCGCGGTCGACCTGATAGGCGGCGATGTCGTACAGCCGGCCCGAGAAGTTGATCTTCATCCCGTGGGTCAGATGGCCACCGTGGGCCAGCTCCATCCCCATCAGCGTGTCTCCGGGCGCCATCAGCGCGTGGAAGGCCGCGGCGTTGGCCGTCGCCCCCGAGTGGGGCTGCACATTGGCGTGCTCGGCCCCGAACAGCTCCTTGCTTCGGTCGATGGCCAGCTGCTCGGAGATGTCGACGTACTCACACCCGCCGTAGTAGCGACGGCCCGGGTACCCCTCGGCGTACTTGTTGGTCATCACCGACCCCTGGCACTCCAGGACGGAGAGCGGAACGAAGTTCTCCGAGGCGATCATCTCGAGCGTCCGTTGCTGACGCTCAAGCTCCAGCGCCAGGACCTCAGCGATCTCCGGATCCACCTCGGCCAGCGGGCGGTTGAAGAAGTCGGATGGGAGATCCACGGTCACCGAGTCCGACGATACCAGCGGGGATGGCGGCGGCTCCGCAGGCCGTCAACCTGGTCCGTGCCTTCGCGCTGGACGAGCTCGGTGGGCAGGCCTCTGAGGCTCGAGCCAGGAACCGTCGCTACTTCGCCAAGCACGTGGCGGGGGCCAGCGCACGGTTTGATGCCGGGGACGCGCCGGGCGAGGTTGCCGGGCCACTGCTGCCCGACCACGCCAATCGAGCAGCCATCCGCGAGCGCGTCCCGGCCCTCGCCTGACACCAGGCGACGGGCCGGTGGCTTACGGCACCCACTGATCGCCGGCCGGCGTGACGACCAGCTCGTGGGTGTACGCGCGGGATTCCTGCTCGGTCAGAAAGGACACCACGCGGGCGATCTGGCCCATCTCCCCCAGGGCCTCCCTGGGCACGCCCTGGGTGAACCCCTCCGTCTTCGGGGACTCGATCGTGGCGTCCACGGCCAGCAGTGCGACATGGATGCCCTGCTCACGGAGTTCGAGCGCCGCCGCCTGCACCAGCGCCCGGGTGGCGAACGCGCCGGCTGCCCACAGGCCCTTGCCGGGCATGGCCCGGCGTGAGGAGCCGCCCGTGATCTGAATCAGCGCACCGCCGTCGCCCTGGCTGAGCGCGGCCGCGCCCACGGACAGGAAGATGAAGGCCTGCTCGGCAACGGCCACCGTCCAGCCCCGGAATCCAGCCAGATCGGCCCCAGCGAGCGGGCCGCCTCCGAACGGCCCTGCGCCGGGCGGGCGAGCCGCCGAGACGGCATTGACGACCGCGTGGAGCGACCCGAACTCCGTTCTGGCTGCCCGGAGCGCCTCCCCGAGCGAGCCGGCGTCGGAGGCGTCGGCCTGGAGGGCCAGCCCCCCGCGCTGGCGCACCCGCTCGAGCGTGTCCTCGCTCTGGGCCACCCCGGCGGCGTTCCAGCCCAGTTCCAGGAAATGGTCGATGATCGCTCCACCCAGATTTCGTGCTCCCAGCACGACCACGGTCTTGGCCATCTGTCGCTCCTCTCGCTCGGCTCTGTGCCCAGCGAATCATGGCGGGTCAATTCGGGAGGGCGCGACCGGCCCCGCGGGTCAGAACGATCCGCGGGGCCGGCGCGAGGGTCTCATGCGACCCGGGGGGACAGAGCCGGTGAGAGCTTGGAGAGCAGGCGCCGGCGGCGCGCAGGCGTACGGACTGACTGGCGGATGTGTCCGCGCACGAGGTCCACGACCTGAGCAGTGCGGACAAAGGGGTCGGCGATCGCGCTCAGATCGGCCATTGACACGGCCACCTGAATCTCGCCGCCGACCTCGGCCACGATCAGCGGCTCGGACGGGACAGCTGAGCTGTCCAGAGCGGCCAGCCGACGCAGGGCCGAGGCGTCGTCTGGGTACGCCGAGCGGATGGTGATGGGGGGGTTTGTGACTGCGTCCATGCCGAAGAGAATTGCGCACTCCGCTCATAACTTCAAATAGTGATGTCCTGGGTCTGGTATAACTTACGGTTATGTTGGACACCAGGCGACTGAGAGTGCTCTACGAGGTGGGTCGGCGCGGTTCCTTCTCCGCCGCAGCCGACGCGATGGGGTACACCCAGCCGGCCATCTCGCGCCAGATCGCCCTGCTCGAGCGCGAGACGGGGACCACCCTGCTCGAGCGCCGGCCCGACGGCGCCCGCCTCACCGACGCCGGCGAGCTGCTGGTCCGACACGCTGAGGGGATCCTGACCCGGCTCCACGATGCCGAGGACGAATTGGGCGAGCTTCTGGGCCTGCAGTCAGGACGGCTGCGGATGTCCACGATCTCCTCGGCCGCGGCCACGATCATGCCTCTGGCCATAGGCGAGTTCCGCAAGCGGCTGCCCGGGGTGGAGCTCTCGGTGGCCATGGTCGACCCCGTCGGCATCCTGGCCGTGCTCCGGACGGGCGAGATCGACCTCGCCCTGACCAATGACGACTCGCATTTCGATCTGCCGGATATGGACGCGGTCCATCTGTTTGAGGAGCCGATGCTGATGGCCCTTCCTGCGGATCACCCGCTGGCCAGTCGGCCGACACTGAACCTGGCCGACCTGTCGGATGAGCGCTGGATGCTCGGGACGACCACGTCCTGCCCCGACGCCAGCCGGTTCATCCAGGCCTGCCACAGCGCCGGATTCGATCCCCAGATCGCGTTTCACAACGACGACTACACGGCCATCCTCGGGTTCGTGGCCGCCGGCGTGGGCGTGGCCCCGGTCCCCGAGATGGTGCTCCGCAACGCCTCCAAGCATGTCGCCGTCCGCCCGCTCGTATCCCACGCGCTGACCCGTCCGATCCTGGCCTCGTTCCCGTCCGGCTACCAGCCGGGTCCCGCGAAGGTGATGGTGGAAATCCTCACCCAGGTCAGCCAGCGCTGGGTGGCCAAGCGGCCGCCCAGGCTTGTCGCGGCCTGAGCCTCGGTCACCGGGGGGCCGGGCGATGGCCTCGCAGCTGCCGCGGCGCGGCGATAGGCTCGTTCCTCGTGAAGGAGCTCCGAGGTCACAACGCGCTGGTCACGGGGGCCTCCGGCGGGATCGGCACCCACATTGCCCGGGCGCTGGCTGGGCAGGGGATGAACGTTGTCGCCTCAGGCCGGCGCGAGGACGCGCTAACCGCCCTGGTGGACGAGCTGCGCGGCCAGGGAGTTCAGGCGCAGGCCGTTCCGGCTGATCTGTCTGACCTCGGGCAGGTTGACCCCCTGATCGAGCGCAGCGAGGAGGTCCTGGGCCCGATCGACGTGCTGATCAACAACGCTGGGGTGGAGCTCACCGCGGCCTTCACGAGGGCCACGCGCGATGAGTTGACCTCGATGGTCGACCTGAACCTCACCGTCCCGATGCTGCTCACCCACCGGGTCGTCCCGGGGATGCTCGAGCGCGGGCGCGGCCATGTGGTGTTCATCTCCTCGATGGCGGGAAGGTCGGACCGGCCTACTCCGAGCCCTACGCCGCCACCAAGGCTGGCCTGATCGGCCTGACCCAGTCGCTCCGGGGCGAGTACCGAGACGCGCCGGTGGGGTTCTCTGTCGTATGTCCGGGATTCGTGGCCGGCGACGGCATGTACCAGCGCATGGCCGACCAGGGCATTCGCTCCAACCGCATCATCGGTCACACGACCACCGAGAAGGTGGCCGACCGGGTCGTGCGGGCAATCCGTCAGGACCGGCCGGAGGTCGTTGAGAACGGCGGTCCGGTGCGACCAATCCTGGCCCTGGGCCAGCTCGCCCCTCGCCTCGTGGAGCGGATGCTCTCCCAGGCCGGGACCCACGATTGGTTCCGGCGCGTGGCCGCCGAGCGAGACCGGCTGGGCTGAGAGCTATAGGTCATCCAGTCCCGGAAATCCAGCATGGACCTCGAGGCATGCCGCGGCCAGCAGCGCGGGGCCCAGGTCTCCGGTGAACAGCGAGTAACGACCCCGGCCTTGGGACTCGCGCCAGTGGGTCACCTGGTCGAGCCCATGCATGGCAAAACTCCGCGCCCGCTCCAGCCAGAGCTCGTCACCCGTGCGCTCCAGCAGGGACAGAAATGCGAAGCCGTTGCCTGAGGTGCCATGGCACAACCCGGCGCTGGCCGCCATCGGACCAACCTGCCACACGAACTCGCCCCCGGCAGCCAGCAACTGAGTGCGCCGCTCTTCCCTGCGCCCCAGGCCGGCCAGGGAGGTGATCACGCCGGGGGCGCCGTGACACCACTGCACGCGGGGCCGGGCACCAACCCGCGACGATCCGTCCGCCAGGACCGGCCAGTTGGCGATCCCCTTCCGCCGCGATGGCCAGGGCCTGGGCCGTGGCCAGGGTGCGCGCCTCAACCTCGGGGCCGTCATCGAGCCACTCGGACGCCTGTCATCCGGAGCCGGCATTCCGGCTGAGTCTATGAACCGACCTCGTCCCGCGGAGACGTCGGGTGCGCCGAATACATTCTTGCCGTGTCCGACCCGGGCGGGGAGATCCCCCGCGACACCGCTCCAGAGGTCGACGACGTCCGCTCGGCTTCAGCCGGGATACAGAGAACCGTGGCGGCGGCGGCGGGAGCTGCCGTCCGCGTCACCTACTGGCCGGCTCAGCTCTGCGTGCTGGGAGCGATCCTGCTTCAGGTCCGCCTGTCCGACAAGGTCACGATCAATCCGACCTGGCTACTCCCGTCGTTGGAGGGTGCCTTGCTCATAGCCCTGGCCGCGACAACGCCGCGGGGGCGGGCAGACGAGTATCTCCCCAGACGACGGCGAGTCGCGCTGGCGATGATCGCGTTCGTAAACCTGGCCAATGCGATCTCGCTCTACCTGCTGGCCCACGAGCTGCTCCACCAGCACATCATGCACGAGACCGGCCGCGCGCTGATCCTTTCCGGCATCGCCATCTGGCTGACCAATGTCCTGATCTTCGCCCTCTGGTACTGGCAGCTCGACCGCGGCGGCCCGGCCAACAGAGCCCGTCATCCTGACCCGACCACGCCCGAGGGCCACCCCGACTTCATCTTTCCGGAGATGGACGGCGGCAAGCCGTACACCCCCGATGACTGGATGCCGGCCTTCCTGGACTACCTCGCGCTGTCCGCGACCACCGGGACGGCCTTCAGCCCCACCGACACCATGCCCAACTCGCGCCCGGCCAAGTTTCTGATGAGCATCCAGGGGCTGATCTCACTGGTCACGCTCGGGCTGATCATCTCCCGGGCGGTCGGGATCCTGGGCTGAGCGGCGCTACTCGCCCCGACGGCCCAGAAGCGCCGCCCGCAGCGCGGCCTCCTCGTCGGCCAGCAGCTCGCGGGGGCTGGCGCCGCCCCGGTGCCGGAGGATCCGCCGCTTGATCTCGGAGATGGCCGGACCGGGCGCCTGCGCGACCACATCGAGAGCCGTGCGGTCCCGGCTGATCTGGGACACGACGCCGAGGGCCAGGGCCTCCTGGGCGTCGATCACTCGACCGGTCAGGCAGAGGTCTCGGGCCACCGCCGGGGTCAGAGCCGAGGCGGCGGCGGCGTAGGCGGGCGGGATCGCCCGCCTGAGCTCGGGAAACCCGAACGTTGCCTCCGTGGCGGCGATCCGCAGATCGCACAGCAGGGCCAGCGCGAAGCCGCCCGCCAGCGCCGGCCCGTTGACCAGAGCCACCGTGGGCTTGGGGCATTCGGCCACCGCCCGGAAGCAGTGGATGCTCGATTCGACGAGCTCACGCTTGTGGTCGGCATCGCCGCCGAACTGCGTCACGTCCATCCCGGCGCAGAATGCGGTTCCGGCCCCGGTCAGGCCGATCGCCGTCACAGCTCGATCCTGCGCCAGCCTCTCGAGTGTCTCGGCCAGAAGCAGGCGAAGCTCGATCGAGAGGGCATTTCGCTTCTCGGGCCGGTTGAGCGTTACGAGCACGCCGGGGCCTGCGCGTTCGACCGTCAGCAGATCGGATTCCATTGGCGGCATTCTGGACGTCCGAGGGCGGGGATGAGACGATCTGTCGCGATGTCGTGGTGGCGCAGAGCAGAACGGGCCGGGTCGCCTCGCCCCCGCCGGCCGCGGCGCCAATACTGGGGGCGCAGACCGAGTCCCACCGATGCGCTGTCCGGCTACGTCCCAGGAGGGCTGGGTTTGGTGGATGAGAGCCAGCCCGCCGGCCGAGCCCGAACGTTAGGCGCCGCTCTCCAGACGCTCCTTGAGCCGGCGCTGATCCGCGGTGATGTGGCGTTTGGCGTCCAACCGGACCAGCGGTGCGATCAGCTTCCCAAATCCGTGGCCGCGAACCTCGAACTCGAGCCGCACGCGTGAGCGCGAGCCGCCCTCGAGCGGCTCGATCACAACGGTGCCAAGCGGCCGCACGGGGCCGTCGAGACCCCTGAAGGCGACGTGCCGGGGCGGGTCGTGCTCGGTGATCTCGTAGGTCATCTCCCGGACGCCGCCGGGGACCTTGCGCTTCTCAGTGGCTCGCGTCCCGACACCCGTCGGCCCATCGGAGACCGTCGTCACCTCCTCGATGCTTGTCTGCCATTCCCCATGGCGGTCGAGCTGATCAAGGTAGGCGAATACGTCTGCCGGCGAACGATTGATCTCAATGGTGTCCACGATCATTCAGGCTCCTTTCAGGCGAACTCTCTCCATGCGGGTACGCGCATGTCAACTCGCTGGATCAGGTTCGGCCACGATCACGGCCAGGTCACCCGACTGCCACGTGGCGCTGGCCGTGAACCCCGCCCCGGCCAGCCACTCCAGCTGCTCGACCACCGAGCTGGGCCTGTCGAAGCCGGGAGTCAGCGGAGTGCTTGTTTCGCTGGGGTCGGCCGGTACCACCACGTCGGCGATCACGAACCTCCCGCCCGGGCTCAGCAACGCTCCGACCCGATGGAACAGATCGGCCTTCCCAGGGCCGTCGAGGTGGTGGACGCACAACGCGCTGGCCACCAGGTCAAACGGCCCCTCCGGCAGTGGATCCTCGAGCCGCCCGACCCTGAGCTCGGCCCGGTCCGGGGAAAGCGCCCGGCGAGCCGCTTCGAGCATGACCGGGCTCTCATCGATGCCCACCAACGTGGCCTCGGGATGGCGTTCCAGCAGCCGGACCGCCGTCTCACCTGTCCCGATCCCCAGCTCCAGGATCCGTCGAGCCGAGTTTCCAGAGGCCGCTGCCAGCTGATCCTGGATGAGGTCGTAGTCGGGAACCTCCGACCTCATCATGGAGAGGTAGGTGCCCGGCCGGAAGTGAAACTGGGCGCCCAGTACCTCTCGCAGCTCCTCCTCTGCCACCGCTCCATGCCGGATCACCGACCACGAGCTGTCCTCCTCGAAGCTCCGCAGGTCGGCGACGGTTGACGAAGTCCCGGGCAGCTCACCGCCGTCGATCACCAGGTCCACCGCGGAGCGAATCGCATCGGGTACGTCCTCCAGCCGGCGGGGGTCTGCCCCACCGGCCAGATTGGCGCTCGACTGAAGTACCGGCACCGTCACTGCGGCCAGCCCCTCCACCACCGGCACCCGAAGGCCCAGCGACTCTGGGTCCTGGCCGCAGGCCAGCGGGAAGCGCCGGTCGGGGTTGGCCAGAAGCAGCGTCACTCCACCGGGAAGCAGCCGCGTCATCACCTTCCGGGTCCGCTCGCCGAGTTCTGGCAGCGCATTCAGCGCGGCATCCGTGTTGAAGAACATGACGGCCGAGGGCTTGGATAGCGGCCGCTCCTTGAGGGCGTACAGCCGCTCCACGGCAGCTCGGTTCAGCGGGTCGGCGGCCAGCCCATACACCGTGTCGGACGGAAATACGGCCACGCCGCCGGCGGCCAGGCAGCGCTCCAGATCGGTCGCGACCCTCACCGCCGGCCGACGACCGCCCGCTCGTGGCCGGCCAGGTCGGTCAGTCGCTGCACGCCGGCGAAACCCGCACAGTTGAGCAGCGTCTCCACGGCCGAGGCCTGATCAAACCCGACCTCAAGCGCCACCCAGGGCACTCCGTCCAGCATCCCCACCAGTCGGCGGATCACGTCCAGGCCGTCCGGCCCGGCGTAGAGCGCGGACGCCGGCTCGTGGAGAGAGATCTCCGGCGCCAGCTCGATCCCGTCGACCACGTAGGGCAGGTTGGCCACGACCGCATCGAACATCCCCTCCAGGCCGTCCAGCAAATCGGCGTGGACAAACGCGACCTCGAGCTCGAGCCGGGCAGCGTTGGCCCGGGCCACGGTCAGCGCATCGGGACTCACGTCGCTGCCCACGACGCCCAGGTCTGGCCGCTCCTGCTTGAGCGCCAGCGCGACCGCCCCGCTCCCGGTGCCCACATCCACGACGCGCGAACCGCCGTCCAGGCCCAGTCCCGCCTCCACCAGCAGCTCGGTCTCCGGGCGGGGAACCAGCACCCGCGGGTCGACCGCCAGCTCGATGTGCCGGAAGGCCTTCCGGCCCAGGACATAGGCCACCGGTTCGCGGGCAACACGACGCTGCGCAAGCGCGTCAAGGCGCGCCCGGACGCTCGGATCGACTGGGTCCTCGGCCCGCAGGAGGAGCTGTTCGCGCCCCACCCCCAGAGCGTGGGCCAGCAGCAGCTCGGAATCCAGGCGCGGCGTGTCGACGCCGGCGGCCGCCAGGCGGCCCGCCACCTCAGCCACCGCCTCCCGCACGCTGGGCGCCACCGCCACCTCAGCCAAGCGGGTTGTCCTCCAACCGCCGCCGCTTTTCGTCGTCCTGGAGAGCACCGGTCAGCTCGTCCAGGTCCCCCATCAGGATCCCGTCCAGGTTGTGGGACAGGAGGTTGATGCGGTGATCCTTGACCCGCTTCTCGGGGAAGTTGTAGGTCCGGATCTTCTCGGCCCGGTCTCCCTTGCCCACCTGCGCCTGGCGTGAGGCGGACAGCTCCGCCTGCTGCTCGGCCAGCGCCCGTTCGTACAGGCGGGCCCGGAGGACGCGCATGGCGCGCTCGCGGTTCTGGAGCTGAGACTTCTCATCCTGCATCGACACGACGATGCCCGTCGGCCTGTGTGTGATCCGGACGGCCGAGTCAGTCGTATTGACCGATTGTCCACCGGGACCGGTGCTGCGGTAGACGTCAATCTGGAGCTCGTTCGGGTCGATCTCGATCTCGACCTCGTCGGCCTCCGGAAGCACGGCCACGGTGGCCGTTGAGGTGTGGATCCGGCCCTGAGACTCGGTCTCTGGCACCCGCTGGACGCGATGGGTACCGCCCTCGAACTTGAGCACTGAGTAGGCACCGTCGCCCCGGACGGCCAGGGTGTACGAGCCGTCCCCGGCCGACAGGGGCTCGACGGTGAACTTGCGACGCTCGGCGTACCGGGTCAGCATCCGGTACAGATCGCCCGCCCACAGCCCGGCCTCGTCACCTCCGGCGCCGGGCCGGATCTCCACGATCACGTCCTTGTCGTCGTTGGGATCGCGCTCCACCATGGCCAGCCGGATCTCTTCCTCCAGCTCGGACGCCCGGCGCCGCGAGTCCTCCAGCAGCGAGCGCAGCTCCGGATCGTCGCCATCCTCGCTCAAAAGTTCCCGGGCCCCCTCAGCGTCATCGGTGGCCCGTCGGTACTGTGCCGCCAGCGCTGCCGCGGGCTCAAGCTCGCTGTACGCCTTGCTGGCCACGCGGAAGCGCTCCCGATCCCCGATCACGTCGGGGTCCGAAAGTTGCCTCTGAAGCTCGGCGAAGCGCGCCTCGATCTGGTCAACCAGGTCGTTGATCATGGCCAGTCGAGTGTAGGCGGGGGTGACGATCCCGAACTTTGTCCCTGAGCTTCGAAATAGCGAAGCTGGGGTGGGCTCGTCTCAGCCGCGGGGCGCCCGCCGCGCCGGCGGCCGCGGCTCTAAGCCGCGATCGGCTCAGGCTCTCGCGCCGGCGCCGGGATGAGGCGGTACTCGCTGGGCTCGATGGCGCGGACCCGCTCTGCGTACTCGCGCATGTACCCCGGCCAGTTGGCCACGATCCGGCCCGACTCATTGCGATACCACGAGTCACACGAAACCCAGGCCGTGCCGTTGAATCGGGCCTGGAGCTCTCGGTCGCTGGCCGCCTCCACCTCCTCGCGCACCTCAATCGCCCCAGCGGCACGGTCCCGCACCAACTCGAGCGCCTGCCGGATGTAGCCGGCCTGCGCCTCCTCGTAGAAGATGATCGAGCCCCCCGAGGTATTCGTGTTCGGGCCGTACATGAAGAACAGCGAGGGGAACGCCGGGACGGTCATCCCCAGGTGGGCGTGGGCCCCGCCGGCCCAGACATCGCGCAGCGTGCGGCCGCCCACCCCGGCCACCTCCATTGGGAACATGAACTCGGTCGTCTTGAAGCCGGTGGCATAGACGATGCAGTCGACCTCGCGCTCGGTCCCGTCGGTGGTCACGATCCCCCCGGACGTCAGCCGGGCCACCGGGTCGGTGACGAGCTCGACGTTCGGAAGCTGGAGCGTGGGCAGGAACTCAGAGCTGAACAGGATCCGCTTGCACCCGAACGTGTAGTCGGGCCAGGCCTTGCGCCTGACCTCCGGATCCTTGAGCTGGGAGCGCATGTGCAGCGTCGAGATCAGTCTGCCCAGCCGCCCCCACGTCCTGGGGTGGCGAATCTGGAGGGTCAGCATCTCGGCGTAGTAGTAGATGTAGATCCGGCGCAACGCCTGAAGGCCCGGGATGTACTTGATCAGCGCGGCGATTACCGGCGGGTAGGGACGGTTGCGGCGAGCCAGGAACCAGTTCCCAGTGCGCTGGAAGACGTGGAGCTTGGCGGCTTGCTGGGCCACCTCGGGGATGAACTGAATCGCGCTGGCTCCGGTGCCGATCACGGCCACCCGCTTGCCGTCCAGGGAATAGTCATGGTCCCAGCGGGCCGAATGGAAGCTGGGGCCGGTGAACTGGTCCGCCCCTTCATAGCGGGGCAGCGCCGGCTGGTGCAGCTGGCCGGTGGCCAGGACGACCGCATCGGCCTGCCAGGCGCGCCCGTCGGCACTCGTGATGACCCACTCGCAACGCTCCTGCACCCAGTTACAGGAGCTGACATCGACGCCCGGCACGACCAGCCGGTCGATGCCCTGCCGGCCGGCCACGCCCTCCAGATAGCGCAGGATCTCGGGCTGGGGCGAGCACAGGCGCGACCAGTCGCGCCGCTGAGCGAATGAGAACGAGTACAGGTGGCTGGGGACGTCGCACACGCACCCCGGGTACGTGTTGTCCCTCCAGGTTCCGCCCAGCTGCGGGCCTCGCTCCAGGATCGTTACATCGGAGAAGCCGTGCCGGCGGAGTTCGGCGGCAGCGGCAATCCCGCCCACGCCGGCGCCCACGATCACCACCCGGAGCGAGCGTGGAGCTGCCATGCGGGAAGCTTATGCCCCCGCGGCGTGCGCTGCGAGCTATGCGCCCGCGGGCGTGCGCTGGGTGCGCTGGCCCTTGGCCACGCGCCGCTGGAAGCGTTCGACCCGGCCGCCGGTATCCACCAGCTTCTGCTTGCCCGTGTAGAACGGGTGGCAGGCGGAACAGATCTCGACGTGGATCTCAGGCTTGGTTGAGCGGGTCATGAACTCATTGCCGCACGTGCAGCGGACGTGAGCCTCTACATACTCGGGATGAATTTCTGCCTTCACACCACTTAGTTTAGCCAGGCCGGTCTCACCCGATCCGCCACGCGATCGGGCCCAGTCCAGGGAAGTGCAGCGCCTCGGCGGTGGCCCCGGTGAGGTCCCACCTGCGCCCCGCGATGTACGGGCCCCGGTCGATCACCGGCACGCGGAGCGCCCGGTGGCCGTACACGAACGTCACCTCTGTTCCGCACGGCAGGGTCTTATTGGCCACGCCCAGCTGGGGCACATGGAGCACGCCGCCGCAGGCGATCGGCTTGTTGTAGTCGGTGTACACCGAGGCGACGCTGACCCGGTAGGGGCCTGGAGGCAGTTTCGAGAAGTTGAGCAGGACCCCGGAGAAGTCGAGCCGATCCAGGTGGTAGTGGTGGACAGCGGCCTGGAAGCGGGCGAGCGCGACCTTCACCTGGGCATCGGTCGGCGCCCCCTTGGCCGGCGCGCTGATGTTGGACGCAGGCCCGGTCGGGACGGGGTCTGTCAGGGGAAGCGAGGATCCGCCCGAGGGCTGGGGTGTGGTCGCCACCCCTGCGGACCCGGGAGCCGCCCCGGCCACGGGCTCGACGGCCTGGGGATGCGCCTTGGGGATCGCGGCCGCCGTGGTGGCCCGCGTCGTCCGAGGCGGCGCTCCGGAGTCGACCGTGCTGGCCCCGCATCCGGCCGCGGCCAGTGCGGCGATTGCTGTGAGTGCTGCCAGGCGGATCGGCTAACGCTAACCGGTGGCCAGCCCAGGACCGACGCCCCACCCCCCAGCTGGCCATTTCGTAGCCAAAGAATCAGCAGCCCGGATGCTGGTCACGAAAGGAGCGCATAGCAGCCCTTTCGTGACCAGCAAGCCTGGCCCGCGGTCGGCGGTCACGAAATTTCCAGTGACGACTGCCGGATGATTCCGCCTGACGGTGTCGGGCAAGGACGGGGCACCGCCGGCGCAGCCGGTGGTCAGCGTGGCCGCCGGCGTAGCCGGTGATCAGCGTGGCGTGCTCGGCACGCGAGCGACCGAGGACGCTGCCAGACGCCGTCAGGTCAGGTCAGGTCAGCGTGTACAGGGGGCCGTCGCCGCCCTCGGGCGGAGTCAGCCGTCCGCCCTTGGCCGTGATCGCGCCGCACTGCACACAGTTGGTGTAGTTGACGATCACGTCGACGTTCCCCTCCGAGGGAGCGTCGTCGGGCAACTCGTAGACACCCGCCGGGCACATCCACACCCACGTCTCGGCAATCTCCCGAGGGACGCTCTTGCGCAGACGGATGTGGTTGGGCGCGTCGTCGCGGGTCGCGTTGCCCGAGATGTAGACGCTCGAGAGCTTGTCGAACGTGTACTTGCCATCCGGCTTGACATAGCGCTCGCGAGTGTCGCCGATGAACATCGGCTCCTGGTCGTCGCGGTGCCACTGCATTCGGCCCGGAGGAAGCTTGCCCTTGGTGATGATCGAAATTCCGGACACCGGCGCGCCCTGGAGGAAGCCGCGGTGCAGCGGCTGGCGGGTGTTGCGCATCTCATACAACTCCTGGCCGACGGAGGAGTTGTCGATCGCCTCCTCATAAGCCGACAGGGGCGCTCCGCTCTTCAGGGTCGAGTAGATCGCCTCGGCCGCCAGCTTGCCCGACTTGATGCTGTGGTGCACGCCCTTGAGCGCCGCGGTGTCGACCATCCCGCCCGCGTCGCCGACGAGCAGCGCGCCCGGCATCGAGAGCTTGGGCATCGACCAGTAGCCACCGCCCGGCAACGCCTTGGCGCCCCAGCCGATCCGCTCCCCGCCCTCCAGGATCCCGCGCACCAGCGGGTGCAGCTTGAACTCCTGCAGCAGGTCGTGGGGCGAGGTCGTCGCGTCGGCGTAGTCGAGGTCGACCACGAAGCCGATCGAGACGAGGTCGTCGCCGGTCTTTGAGTCCTTCATCGGGTAGATCCAGGTGCCGCCGAGCTGCCCGTACCTGGGCGAGATCTTCATCGGCCACGGCTGGGTGAAGGTGTGGATCACGCGATCCAGCGGTCTGGGGACCTTCCAGAGCTCCTTGACCCCGAGCTCCCACACCTGCGGCTCGCGGTGGGCTCCGAGGTCGAACTCCCTGATCGCGGCGCCGGTGAGGTGGCCCCAGCAGCCCTCGGCGAGCACGGTCGCCCGGGCCTTGATGTCGGTGCCGGGCTCGAAGTTGGACAGCTGTTCACCGTCCTTGCCGCGGCCCTTGTCGCCCGAGCGCACGCCGACGACGGCGCCCTTGTCGACGATCAGCTGCGTGGCCGAGGTCTCGGTGAGGACGTACGCGCCGCTCTCCTCCGCCTGGGCCTGCTGGTAGCGGGCCAGGCTCGACACCGAGATCACCTCGTTGCCGTGGTTCTTGAAGTTCGGCACCGCGAACGTCGGCACCGACAGCTTCATCCGGGAGTTGGGCAGCAGGTAGACCGACTCCTTGGTCACCTCGCCGAAGGCGAAGCGCTCCTTGCGCCAGTCCTCCCGGG
>DASXCS010000004.1:0-34604 GCA_036490975.1 Solirubrobacteraceae bacterium | reverse complement strand
CCGATACGTTGGCGTCCACGCGGAGCGAACCCTCCTCCATGTTGACGTCGGAGACCCCGAGCTGGCGCAGCGTCTCCCGGAGCAGGATCAGCCATTCGCGCGCCTGCTCGGGAGAGGCGAAGTCGGGCTCGGTGACGATCTCGACCAGCGGCGTGCCGCCTCGGTTGAAGTCGACGATGCTGCGGTCGGCACCGTGGATCCGGCCGCTCTCCCCCAGGTGGTCGAGCTTGGCCGCGTCCTCCTCCAGATGCACCCGATGGATCCGGATATCGCCCAGGTGGCCGCCGCGGCACAGCGGCACGTCGTACTGGGAGATCTGGTAGCCCTTCGGCAGGTCGGGATAGAAGTAGTTCTTTCGATGGAACAGCGAGCGCTCGGCGATCTCGGATCCGAGCGCCAGGCCGATCATCAGGCCGAAGTGGATCGCGCGCTCGTTGATCACCGGCAGCGCACCCGGCAGGCCGAGGCACACCGGGCAGGTGTGGATGTTGCGGGGATCGCCGAACGACAGCTCGCAGCCGCAGAACATCTTCGTCCGCGTCTTCAGCTGAACGTGGATCTCGAGGCCGATGACGGGCTCGTAGTCCGTCATCGCCGAGCCTGACTCGAGTCGAAGCCGATCGCCTGCTCGAGCGCGAACGCCGCGTCGAGCATCTTGCCCTCGCTGAACGCCGGCCCGGCGAGCTGGAAGCCGACCGGTAGGCCGTCACTCAGCCCACTCGGGATCGAGATCGCCGGGATGCCGGCGAGCGGCATCGGCACGGTGCAGAAATCGTTCAGGTACATCGCGAGCGGATCGTCGGTCTTGGCTCCGAGCTCGAACGCGGTCCACGGGCTCGTCGGGGTGACGACGAAGTCGAACCGGGCGAACGCCTCGCGGAAGTCCTCAGCGATCTTCGTGCGCACCTTCAGCGCCGTCCCGTAGTAGGCGTCGTAATAGCCGCTCGACAGCGCATAGGTCCCGAGCATGATCCGCCGCTTGACCTCGGGCCCGAACCCGGCCGATCGTGTCTTGTTGTACATCGTGGTCAGATCGGCGTCGCCGTCGACGCGGAGCCCGTAGCGGACCCCGTCGAACCGCGCAAGGTTCGCCGAGGCCTCCGCCGGCGCGATCAGGTAGTAGGCCGACAGGCCGTGCGGAGCGTGCGGCAGGCGACATGGCTCGACCGTGGCCCCGAGGCCCTCGGCCAGCTTCAGCGCGGCCTCGAAGCTGGCCCGCACCCCGGGCTCGACCCCCCCGGTCTCACCGGTCAGCTCCTCGGGGACGCCGAGCCGCATCCCCTTCAGATCGGTAGCCGTGGGCAGCGCCAGCTCGCCCGGGTACTCCAGCGACGTGGAATCGCGCCAATCGTGACCGACCATCCGCGAGAACAGCAGCGCCGCATCCGTGACATCACGGGTCAGGGGACCGGCCTGGTCGAGCGAGGAGGCGAAGGCGATCATCCCGTAGCGCGAGCAGGCGCCGTAGGTGGGCTTCAGGCCGACCACCCCACACAGCGCCGCCGGCTGGCGGATCGATCCGCCGGTGTCCGTCCCGATCGCCCACGGCGCAAGTCCGGCCGCCACGGCGGCCGCGCTGCCTCCCGACGAGCCTCCGGGCACGCGCCGCGGGTCCCAGGGGTTGAGCACAGGGCCGAACCCGGAGTTCTCATTGGAGGAGCCCATGGCGAACTCGTCCTGATTGGTCTTGCCTAGCAGCGGCGCGCCGGCCTCCCTCAGCTTCTCCACCACAGTGGCGCTGTAGGGCGGCCGGTAGCCCTCCAGAATCCGCGAGCCGGCCTGGCTGGGCACTCCCTCGGTGCAGAACAGGTCCTTGACCGCCACGGGCACCCCGCCCAGCGGGGCCCCGGGCGGCGGAGTATCCGCCGGGGGGCCGTCAGCCACCCACGTGAAGGCGTTGAGGGTGTCCGACGCGGCTCGCGTCCGGTAGGCCTCAAACAGCTCGGCCGCCTCGAGCTCGCCGGCGCGGATGAGCTCGGCCGCCCGGACGGCGGTCAGCTCAATCAGCTCGTTGCTCACGCCTCTGCCGGCCCCGGCGTGGGGACGCCGAAGCCCCCCTCCAGCGCCTCGGGAGCGCCGTCCAGAACGGCCTCCGGGGGCAGACACGGCCTCGGTTCGTCGGGCCGCAGCGCGTCGGTCACGTCGACCACATGGGAGGTTGGGGCCACGCCCTCCAGGTCAAGCTCACGGATCTTCTCGATGTGCTCCAGGACCTTGGACAGCTCGCCGGCCATCTTCTGAACCTCGTCCTCGCTCAGCTCAAGCCGAGCCAGGCGAGCGACATGGAGGACCTGCGCACGATCGAGCATGCCGGCCAGTCTAGGAACTCTAGGAAGGCTCGGGGCGCTCCGAGTTCTGGCCCGCGAGCTCGTCGGGGCTCACCGTGGGGATGTCCCGCGGGGTGTCCTGAGGCGCGATCCCCTCCATTCGGACCGACTGGTAGCCGGCAGAGGTCAGGACGGCTGCGCTGATCAGCGCCAACCAGCCGCCGAAGTTCCGCCCGGCCGGCGGGTCCAGGACGACGCGGATGACCAGCCAGAGCGTGCTCAGGCCACCGAGCAGCATCACCAGGAGACTGAACGTCACGGGGACCGGCGGTGCAGCACGGGCGGCCTGAAACACCACGAGTCCGAACGCGGCCAGAATCGCCACCAGCAGCAACCAATGGGCGTGCGCCAGGCCGTGCCACCCGTTCTCGGAGTTGCCGACCACGTAGTACTTGGTGCCCAGGCCACCCGACGGCCGGATCGGGAAGGTGAACCAGCTGAAGAGCAGCATGGCCAGCAGCAGGATCGCCGCGCTCGCGCCGACGACCCGCTCAGGCCAGCGAATCCGGTAGGGCCGGAGCTGAAATCGCCGCTTTCCGGCCTGGTCCGAGGAGGACGTGCTGACTCCGGACATGACCAGAACCTACGCGAAATCTCCTCCGGAGGGCCGGGACTGCGCCCTCCGGAGGATCTGTAAGGCGTTGATCAGGCGGCGGGAGCGGCCGGTGGCGGGGGCGCCGGCGTGCTCGAGGGCGCGGCCGCGGGCGCGACGCCACGCCGTCCGTGCGCGTACGCGCCGTAGGCGATCACGGCAGAAGCCACGATGGCCAGCCACACGCCGATGCCGCCGCCGATCTCGAACTCAAAGCCAAGGGCAAAGCCAAACACCGCCACGCCCAGACCGAGCAGCACTCCCGGCGCGCTGGGCGGCATCGTCGTCGCCGAACCCGTTGCCGGCAGGACGGCCCACGCGACGGCGGCGAGGCCAATCAGCAGCATGATGATGTGCATCGCCGAGAACCCGTCCCAGGCCGACACACCGCTAACCCAGTGCAGAAACAGCGCAATGATCAGGAGAACGCCGCCGGCGCCCGCGACCATCTGTCCCTGACTCATCCTTGATGCATCCATAGTCTCCTCCTCCTTTTGGTCCCGAACGGTCCAGCCGCGGACACCGCGGCTCAATCCCGAAGGTTATTCGCCTTCCGGACGCCCGCTCCTCCGCATGTCGGGATCAGAGCCGTCCCGGTGGGACCGACCCCGGAGCCCGGGCCTCGCGAAGCACAAGGTCGTGGCGTCGGGCCGCGTATGCGCCGAGGGCCACCCCCAGCGAGCCGACGACGGCGCACCATACGCCGATTGCACCTGAGATCTGCAGTTCCCACCCGGCGGAAAAGCCGAACATGGCCAGCCCGAGCCCCGCGATGATCAGCGGAATCAGGTCCGGGAGTGCGGGCGACTGACCCGTCTCATCGAGCACTGCAAATCCGATCCCGACGATCGCAATCACCAGCATGATGATTCGCAGGTTCGGGAACTCATGCCAGGCGGTGAAGCTGTCCTCCCAGTGCAGGAACAGCGAGACGACCAGAAGGATCCCGCCTGCCAGTAGGACGAACCCGCCGCGATCGCGATCTGAGCTATTCACCCAACCCGTCCTTCCCACGCCAACGAAGCGAAGACACCTTATCGCTGCGCCCCGGCCGCCGCCACAGTGTTGCGAAGAAGCATGGCAACCGTCATCGGACCGACCCCCCCGGGGACGGGGGTGATGAGGCCGGCCCGCGCTGCCACGGCCTCGAAGTTGACATCGCCCCGCAGACCCTCCTCGGTGCGGTTCATGCCCACGTCGATGACGGCTGCGCCGGGCTTGACGTGCTCGGCGCCGATCAGCTCGGCCACGCCCACGGCGGCGATCAGGACATCCGCCCGGGAGCACACGGCCGCCAGGTCACGCGTCCGGGAATGGCACAGGGTCACCGTGGCGTTGCGGTGCAGGAGCAGCAGCGCCACCGGCTTGCCCACGAGGTCCGACCGGCCCACGACGACCGCCTCGGCCCCCTCGAGCTCGACGCCATGGCGGTCCAGAAGCTCGATCACGCCCTGCGGCGTACACGGCCGCAGGCCGGGGACGTTCTTGACCAGCCGGCCCACGCTCACCGGCGTGAGGCCGTCGACGTCCTTGTCCGGGTCGATCAGCCCCGTCAGCTCGGCGCCGTCCAATCCCTCCGGCACGGGAAGCTGGAGCAGGATCCCACTAACCGCCGGATCCTGATTGGCCGCCTCAAGCGCGGCCACCACCTCATTGCGGCTGGCCCGCGCCGAGAGGTGCTGGTGCAGATCGTTCATGCCGACCTCGGCCACCGCCCTGCGCTTGTTGGCCACGTAGATGGCCGAGGCTGGGTCATCGCCGACCAGGATCGTGGCCAGTCCGGGCGTCGGCTGGCCGGACTCGATCAGGGCAGCCACGTCCCGGGCCACCCGCTCCCGGACGCCGGCGGCCACCGCCCGGCCGTCGATGATCGTCGCCGACATGTCCAGGACGCTAGATGACGTGGCGGCGGGACACCCGCCGTGGTCATTTCTCCCCCAATACTGTGGAAAATCGACCGCGCGCGCCGTTCCGCGCGCACGTCCCCCAGGCCACGGGAGTCCGGGGTGCGACCCGCCTTAGCCGTATCCTCGGCCAATGACCGCGATCGGGGATGAGGCTGGCCTGAGGGATGTGATCGGTCAGCCGACCGACATCGTTCGGGCCAAGCTCAGCGACCGCATCAACGAGCTGACCAGGCAGTTCATCGAGCACTCGCCGTTCGTGTGCGTGGCCACCGCCCGCCCCGACGGCGGCCTGGACGTCTCCCCACGAGGCGACCCGGCGGGCTTTGTCAAGGTGCTCGACCAGCGCACGCTGCTATTGCCCGACCGGCCGGGCAACCGACTTGCCGACACGCTGACCAACCTGCTCCACGATCGGCGGATCGCCCTGCTGTTTCTGGTTCCGGGGGTGGGTGACACCTTCCGCGTCAATGGCGAGGCGGAGATAATCGACGACCCCGAGCTGCTCACCCCGTGCGAGGTCGCGGGCAAGGTGCCCAAGCTGGGGCTCCTGATCACGGTTCAGGAGGCGTACACGCAGTGCTCGAAGGCCCTGATCCGCTCGGATCTCTGGAATTCGGAGCACCACGTCGATCGCGCTGAGCTGCCCAGCCACGGCGAGATCCTCCGCTCCCTG
Organism: Solirubrobacteraceae bacterium; assembly: GCA_036490975.1. Classification (GTDB taxonomy): domain Bacteria; phylum Actinomycetota; class Thermoleophilia; order Solirubrobacterales; family Solirubrobacteraceae; genus Palsa-465. The sequence goes on along the minus strand of DASXCS010000004.1, from coordinate 29,105 downwards.
ACCGACCCCTCGTTCGACGTGGACGCCCACGACGGGGAGCGAGCCGCGCGCTACGCCCGGCGCGAGGGCCTTTACTGAGAGATCCTGCCGGCCACGACCGGGGTCCGGCCGGGCATCCGGTCCTCTAGCGCCGCGTGAGCGGAGCCAGGTCGGCCACCAGCTTTCGCTCCGAGCGGTCTCGGCTGAAGCGGATGACCACGATCCCTCCGGGCTCCACACCTGTGACCACGCCCTCGCCGAACGTGGGGTGTGAGACGTCCTCGCCGAGGCGGTAGGCCACCGCAGCTGAGCCGCCGGCGCCCCCCCAGCCCGATCCGGCGTCGGGCGAGCCACGCCATGACGTGGCCCGGGCCCGCGGCGAGGGCGCGCCGGCTCCGGTGCCCAGCCGGCGCCGGCCACCGGGCTGCTCGCCCCAGTCGGTCAGGCTGGCCGGAATCTCGCCGATGAACCGGCTCGGTATTCCCCACTGCCTGGCTCCGAAGACGGCCCGGGTTCGCGCGTAACAGACGTACAGATCCCGCTCGGCCCGGGTGATGCCCACATAACACAGGCGGCGCTCCTCCTCCAACCCTCCCTCGTCGACGGCCCGCGAATGCGGGAACACGCCCTCCTCGGCGCCGATGATGAACACGACTCCGAACTCCAGGCCCTTGGCGTTGTGGAGCGTCATCAGCGTCACCAGGCCCTCGTCATCGGCCCGATCATCGGCGTCTGACCGGAGCGAGACCTGTTGCAGGAAGTCGGCCAGCGAGCGGCCCTCCTGCTCACCGGCGTCGTACTCGGCGGCCACGTTGACCAACTCCTCCAGGTTCTCGATCCGACCCTGAGCCTCAATCGTGCGCTCGGCCTCGAGCGCCTCCAGGTAACTGGTCTCGCTCAGCATCTCCTTGAGCAGTTCGGCCACCGGGGCGCCGGACTCCGCGCGCTCCCGCAGCACATGCATCGTGCCCATGAAGCGGCGCAGCGCCTTGATCGCCGGCGACCCGAGCCCCGGCACTGTCTCTGGCTCCGCCGCGGCGTCCCAGACGGACACGCCGGTCGTGTCGGCGTGCGAAAGGACGTGGGAGATCGACGTGGAGCCGATTCCCCTCCTGGGGGAGTTGATGATGCGGGTGAACGACCCCACGTCCTGGGGGTTGACCAGTGCCACCAGGTATGCGACAGCATCCTTGATCTCGGCCCTCTCATAGAACTTGGTCCCGCCGACGACCTGATAGGCGATGTCGGCCCGGGTCAGCGTGTCCTCCAGGACACGGGACTGGGCGTTGGTCCGGTAGAAGACGGCGATCTCAGACCGGGACGCTCCCTCGTCGATCAGACGCTGGACCTCACCCGTGACGAACCGAGCCTCGGCGTGCTCGTCCTCCAGTTCGCGAATCTTGATCGGGTCGCCCTGGCCCACCTCCGTCCACAGGGTTTTGGCCGTCTGCGCCCGGTTATTCGAGATGACCGCGTTGGCCGCGTCGAGGATCGTCTGGGTCGAGCGGTAGTTCTGCTCCAGCTTGACCACATGCGCTTCCGGAAAGTCATCGGTGAAGTTGAGGATGTTGCGGATGTCGGCCGATCTGAAGCCATAGATCGACTGTGCATCATCGCCCACCACCATCAGGTTTCGGTGCTCTGCGCTCAGCAACTGGAGCCAGCGGTACTGGGCGTGGTTGGTGTCCTGATACTCGTCCACCAGAATCTGCCGGAACGTCTCGGCATAGCCCCGGCGGACCTCCTCGAAGAGCTGGAGCAGGTCGACCGCCCGGACCAGAAGGTCGTCGAAGTCCAACGCGTTCATCCGCTGTAGCTGTCGCTCGTACTCCCGGTAGGAGTCGGCTACCGTCTGCTCGAAGAATGACCCGACCGTCTGGGCATAGCTGTCGGCGTTCTGGAGGCGGTTCTTGGCGTCGGATATCTGCGAGCCGATCGCGGCCGGCGTGAAGCGCTTGGGATCGATGCCCAGGTCATCGAGGCAGCGCTTGATCAGGCGCCGTGAGTCGGCCTGGTCATAGATCGTGAACTGCCGGGTGTAGCCCAGGCGCTCGCCGTGGGCCCGGAGCATTCGGGCGCAGGCCGAGTGGAATGTCATCAACCACATGGCGCGGACGCGACGACCGACCAGCAGCCCGGCCCGGTCCCGCATCTCCTGGGCCGCCTTGTTTGTAAATGTGATGGCCAGGATCTCCCCGGGAGCGGCCTCCTCGCTGGCCAGCAGATATGCGATCCGATGGGTGAGCACGCGCGTCTTGCCCGAGCCCGCCCCGGCCAGGATCAGGAGCGGACCCTCGCCGTGTGTGACGGCCTCACGCTGGGGCTGATTGAGCCCGTCGAGCAGGGCGTCGAGGTTCGTGTTGGTCGCCTCCATCGACTCGCCTCAACGGTAGCGACGCACGGGGTCATCGCTGCGGCGCGACTACGGCCAGTTGGGCCAGCCACGCGGCATGGACTGCGCGGGCGGATTGGGCTGCAGGTTTCCGGACGGCGCGCCGAGGGCGACCAGGAGATGATTGAAATTCCGCCCCTCGATCGACGACCAGCCGCCGGGGTCACCGCACGGGCAGGCGTGTCCCCGGATGAGCGCCAGCGGCCGCCCGATCTGGCTGGACGCCCAGCCCGTCTCCATGTCCGGCTGTTGCGGATGCAGGATGGCAATCCTCTGCCCAGCCCTGACCGTCTGACCGGCCCTCACGGTAGCCGTGATGTTCTCTGTTACGTAGACGTATTTGCCGGCGAAGGGGCCGTCCGTGAGGCGGTATACGACGATCCCACCCCCGGGCCAGCAGAACTTGCTCAGGCAGCCGGACGACCCCGAATCGTCGTTGCGAGCCCCCAGCACCCTGCCACTGCCGAGAGCCAGTATCGGACCCGAGCCTCCATAGTCGACACCCATGTCGATCCGCTCCCGCCGGAGCGCGTGCACGGCCCCCAGCGGGTTGACGTATTTCCAGACTGAGTATCGAACCGTCCTGACACTCCGGCGGCCGGCCCTGTCGATGGCCGTTACGGTGAAGCGCCTGGAACCAACGGATCGGGTGCTGACCAGGCGGCCCGGTCGCAGCGTCGCCCGACACCTGACGATCAGGTCTGCCAGCCCACCCTCGCCGCACCGGAAGCGCACCCGCAGGCGCGAACCACGCTCGTAGGAGCCGTGCGGGCGAGGCGAGATGAGCGTGATCGTCGGTCGTGCGAACTCAAATGCACCGATGTCGCAGCGCCGGCCCTGAGGCCGTCGCACGCCCCGCTGATCGGTTCTCGGACAGCCTCCGCCGCTTCGGGGCACCTGGCCGATCGCAGCGCTTGCCGTCCCCAGTGCCATCGTCTCGGTCGGGCCGCCGTTGCTTCGCAGCCGGCCGAGCTTGGGATCGCCGGTCCGCCCCGGGCAGGCGCCGTCGCCGAAGCTCAGGTTGTGGCCACCGTCGGTGATCGCCGAGGCGGGGTCAGCTGCACAGTCCGAGCCAATGCTCGAGGCCACGATCGTGTTCTGGAGGCGCATGTCGTAGGAGGCCAGTGGCGAGTCGACGGATATCCCTCCGCCTGATCCAATGGCACCAGGAAGGCGGGCGGACGAGCCACCCCCGCCGACCGCGTTGCGGGCCACGGTGGCGTTCAGCACCGTGCTCGGCCCGCCCTCCACCCGGATGGCACCACCGCTTCCCCCGGCGCCTCCCTGACCGACCAGTCCACCGCTTCGGTGCCCAGCGGGTCCACCACCACTCCCGCCCGGTCCCGCGACGTTGCCGGCCAGGGTGGTGTTGGCCACGACCAGGGGGCCGCTGGCGCTGAAGATCGCACCGCCAGCGCCGCCGTTGCCGCCAGCGCCACCGTTCCCAGCCGTCCCGGCGCCAGCACCTCCCGGTCCCCCGGCCCCGGCCTGGTTGCCGAAGATCGTAGACCCCACCACCGACAGGGCGCCGAGGTTGTAGACCCCCCCTCCGCTGCCACCTTCGCCGCCGCTGCCGGCGGGACCGCTCGCACTGCCCGAACTGGTTCCGCCGGCGCCGGCGGCACCTCCGGCGCCGGCCCGGTTGGCGTGGATCGCCGAGTCGATGAGGTTCAGCCTGCCCAGGTTGAAGAGCCCACCGCCGCTGCCGCCCAGACCTCCCGCCCCTCCCGGGCAGCCGGGGACCCCGCTCTCGGCGGCGCCGGCTCCCCCGGCGCCACCCGCACCCGTGGTATTGCCGGTCACCCGGACCCTGTTCAGGGTGAGCGTGCCGGTGTTGTAAACGCCACCACCATCGGCGGCGCTACGGCCGTCGCCCCCGTCGCCGCCCTCCAGGCATGTCGCGCCATCCGTCCCGGTCGGGCCGGACGCCGGGGTGGGAGTGTGCCCACCCCTGATCGTCAGGCGACTCAATGTCACCGAGGCGGCGCCTGAGACAAACAGCACCCGGTCGCCGAGTCCCGCAGCGTCAATCACCGTTGCCGATTGCCTGGCGCCGATGATCTGGATGGGCCCGTGAGCCGTGAGGTCAAGATCGCCTGTCGCGTTGCCATCGCCGCGGCGCGGCGCGATCGACAGGTGGTAGTGCCCCGCTCTCAGCACGATCCTGTTTGAGCCCGATCGAGCGGTGCCGCATTGTGTGGATTGCCCGGGCACGTTGACCGCTTCGATCGCCGCTCGCAGCGTGCAGCCTCCCCCGGGCGGGGCAAAGCCGTCGGCCGTGGTGGTGACCTTGAAGGTGTCCGCGTCTGCCGGCGAGCAGCAGCAGACCAGCACCAGAGCTACCGCGCACGCGGCCGCGACCGCCCCACTGTCAAGCCTGCGTGCCCACATTGACGGGCAGTATCCCTGAGTTCTGGCCCCGGCCGCTCCCACATCGTCCCGCCGACGCGGCATCCTGGCCCGGATGCCAGATCTCCTGACCGAGCTGCGAGAAGCCTGCACCACCGTGGCCCGTCGGGCCGGCCACGTCCGAGTCAACGAGGGCGCGATCCCGGGTTATGCGGCCTCCCTGCAGGGGTCTCGGATCGCGTCCGGGCCCCAGCAGGATGTCCATCTCAGCTCCGGAACGCGCGAGCAGGTGGCCGCCTACTGGCTGACTCTCGACGCGATCAACTTCGGCTCGGGCTGGTTTCCCACGCTGCGCAAGCTCGAGGGGCGCTCCGGCTATGACACGGTCGCCCAGGGTCTCCGAGACCGGTTCGAGCGCGCGGGGCACTGGCCGGCGGCGGCGCTCGCAAAGATCTCAACCTCTGAGGTAGCCGCCGTGCTAGCCCAGGATCCGGGCCATGAGCTGATCGGACTGTTCGCCCGCTCGCTGCGCGACCTCGGCCAGCGTGTGGCCGATGATCATGCGGGGAGCTTTGCCGCGGTCGTGGACGTGGCCGGTCAATCGGCCACCGAGCTCGTGAATCAGCTCGCTCAGTGGCAGTGCTTCAACGACGTGTCGCTCTACGACGACCTGCGGCTTGCATTCCTCAAGCGAGCCCAGATCGCCGCCGCCGACATCCACCGGGCCGGGTTGGTCGGGTTCGCGGACCTCGGCCGGCTGACGATGTTCGCCGACAACCTGGTGCCGCACGTGCTCCGCCTGGACGGGGTGCTGGAGTTCGAGCGCACCTTGGTGGCGCGGATCGAGCGCGGCGAGCTGATCGAGCATGACTCGCCCGAGGAGGTCGAGATCCGCGCCTGCGCCGTGCATGCGGTGGAGCTCCTGACCTCAGCCAGGCCGGGACTGACGGCCGCCGAGATCGATCAGGAGCTGTGGCTCAGGGGCCGCGGGGGGCGTTACAAGGCCCTACCGCGCCACCGCTCCCGGTGCACGGCGTACTGATCGCCCTCAGCCGGCGGCCACGGCGGCAGGCTCGGCTGCCGTGGCGTGTGAGGCGATCAGCTGCACGAGGCGCGGCCAGAGCGCCTCGGGGAGATCATGCCCCATCCCCTCGACCAGTTCGAGCCTGGCCCCCCGGATCGCCCGGGCCGTCGCGCGGCCCCCGGACTTGCGGATCATCCGGTCGTTGGTGCCATGTATGACCAGGGTGGGTGCCTTGATCTGAGCCAGCTGGGACGTGCGGTCTCCGGACGCCACGATCGCACCGAGCTGGCGCCCCGGACCCGTCGGGTCGTGACCCCGGTCGTAGCTCCGGGCCGCGACGTCCCGGATTCGTTCCTCATCTCGCGGGAAGCCGGGCGAACCGATCGCGCCGAACAGGGTGACCAGGTACTCCACGAAGGCGTCCTTCTCCTCGGGGGCCCGTCGCAGCAGATACCTGTAGATGCCGAGCGCCGGCTGACCCCTCCAGCGGTTGCCGGTGGTCGACATGATCGAGATCAGCGACCGAACCGACCCCGGATGCTCCGCGGCCACGGTCTGGGCGATCATCCCCCCCATTGAGACGCCCACCACGTGGGCGGGTTCGAGCTCCAGCGCCCGCATCAGCGCCACGGCGTCATCCGCCATGTCGCTCAGGGTGTAGTTGTCCGCAGGTATTCGGCGGCGGAGCAACTCGCCGGGTGTCGGTGGCCGCGAGGAGAGGTGGGTTGACCTCCCGCAGTCGCGGTTATCGAAGCGCACCAGATGGAAGCCCTCGGCGGCCAGCTGCCGGCAGAACTCATCCGGCCAGCCGATCATCTGGGTGGCCAGCCCCATGATCAGGAGCACCGGCGGGTCGCCGCGCCGGCCGAACTCCTCATAGCAGAGGGTGATCCCGGGTCCGACGCCGGTGAACTGCTCAGCCATCGTGGCGCGCCTCCTCTGCAGATCGAGCGCTCGTGGTCGGCCGCGTCTTCGCCTCGGCCGAGGTTGTGGCCCCGACCGGTCGCAGCTCGTCCAGCGCCTCATGCAGCCAGCCCATCACACGCCACAGGTCGGGCATCTGCTCGCGGTCGGCCACCAGTCCGAAGTCGATGTGGCCGCAGTAGCTCATGCAGGTGATGTTCAGGCCCATGCCGTCGGTGATCACGGAGATTGGGTAGTTGGCCTCCAGCCGGGCCCCGGCCATGTACAGCGGGAACTGCGGGCCCGGGACGTTGGAGATCACCATGTTCCAGGCCGGCCGGCCGCGACTGGAGCTGGAGAGCGAGAAGCTCAGGCGAGCTGCGCGGGAGAACACGGCAGGCGGGATGAACTGATTGGCGTCCTGCAGCAGCTCGGCCGGGAGCGCCCGGTGGCGCTCCTTCATCACGGCCAAGGCGTCGTGGGTGAGCTGGAGGCGACGGATCGGGTCCGCCTCACCCACGCACAGCGGCGCCGTCATCAGCAGGATCCGGTTGCCGTAGGTGCCCTGCTGGCGGTCGGTGCGTACCGAGACCGGGATCTGAACCACCAGCGGCCCGTCCGGCAGCTCCTCGTGCTCGACCAGCCACCGGCGCACGGCCCCGGCGCAGATCGCCACCACCACGTCGTTGACCGTGACGCCATAGGTGTTCTTGACCTCTTTGACCTCATCCAGGGACAACCGCCCGAAGGCAAACCGACGGTGGGCGGAGATGCGTCCATTGAATGACGTCCGAGGTGCGGTCAGGTCCCTGTGGCCGATGATTCGGCCCCGCCGGCCCAGGACGCGCTGGATCCCGGCGGCGGCGTCTCCGGCGGCCCGGAAGCCCGGGATCGCCGCCAGCGATGGGACCTCCCCCACGTTGGGCAGCGCCCGAGGCACCGAGCCCAGCAGGCGAAGCGGATAGCGGGCCACCCCCAGGGCTCCGCGGGCCAGCATCTCGAGCTCGCCCGGATACTGGTCGCCGGGATCGCTCAGCGGGGGCGGAGCCTCACGCCCCTCGGGGCTCAGGTCCAGCAGCGCACCCTGGATCTCATTGCCCGACATCCCGTCGATCACCGCGTGGTGGATCTTGGTCATCACGGCCACCCGCCCCTTCGGCAGGCCGTGCAGGAGATAGATCTCCCACAGGGGCCGGCAGCGGTCCAGCGGCCGGGAGAAGATCCGGGCCACCTGGTCGGCCAGCTTCAGCTCGGTCCCACCCGGGGGCAGGGCCAGTTCCCGAACGTGAAAGTCCAGGTCGAAGTCGGTGTCGTCGATCCAGTAGTCGTAGTCGAGGCGGAATGGCACCTCGGCCAGGCGCCAGCGAAACGGGGGAACGAGTGGTAGCCGCTCGGCGATCAACGCCTGCAGATCCTCCAGCGTGACCTTCCCGCCGGGAGCGGTGGAAGGGTCGAGGATTGCCAGCGCTCCCACGTGGCCAACATGCCGTGAGTCCTCGAGCGCTAGAAACTGCTGGTCGAGCGCCGTTAGCTGGCGCATTCTCCTCTCCTCTCGTGGGGTCTCGTCAGCCTACCCCAGGAGCTCAGGCCGGATCGTCCACGAGCTGGCACGATCGACCAGCGGGAAGTCGGGCTTTCCCGATTGCGATCGCTCGAGCGCGATCGCCGTCGTCTCGCCGCCCAGCGGAGCAGACGCCGTGGCGATCACGGTCAACGTTCCGCCGTCCACCAGGTTGCGCGAGGAGGCCAGGGCCTTCCGGGCCACGGCTGGGATCACCCCGTCGAGCGTGTCGATCAGGATGACGGCATCTCCGCCGCGGGCCACCAGGCGCCGGACCTGCTCGACGACCCCGTCGAGCGCCTGACTCTGGGCATCGCCCGAGGCGGCGAAGCTCAGGCTGACCGCGGGTGGAAGTGGGCCGGCCTGCCACTCGGTCAATTCCTCGGGTCTGACCCCGACCAGGACCAGCCAGACCTTGAGGGTCTGATCATCCGAGAGCGCGCCGGCCAACCGCCGCAGCAGGTCGGTCTTCCCGCTGGCCGCCGGGCCGAAGATCGTGACTCGGGAGCCCCGCCCGATCGGTGCCACCTCCTCGATCACCGACAGTGCGTGGTCTCCTGCGTACAGATCCAGTCTCCGGTCCGGGAAGCTCACCGGCCGATCCTCAAAGCGCACGCTGTCGGCCAGCTCCGAGGCGGGGCGATCGTTGACCGTGTCCACACGCAGCAGCGAGGCGAACCGCTCTGACCGGCGCGGGGCCCGGCGGGGCCCGCTGACTCGGTCGCCGGTGACGAGCTCGCAGCGCTTGATCTGGGCCGCTGAGATGTAGACATCGTCATCGGAGGGGTCTGGCGGGTGGACTCGGACAAAGCCTGAGCCGCCGGCCAGCAGCTCGACGGTCCCCTCCACCACGTCCGGCTCGGGGCGCGCCGGTTCCTCTCTTGACCGGGTCCCAGGCCGCTGCGCTTCCTCGGCCTCGCTCGCGGGCTCCGCAGGCTGATCGGCCTCCGGCTCCGACCGCTCCCCCTCCGGCTGCTCGTCTGACGGTTCGCCCTCTGCCCCGGCGCGACCGCGGGCCCCCCGGCGCCAGCGCCGGCGGGGCGTCGCAGCCTCATCACCCGTCGGTTCCTCTGGAGACTCGCCCGGTTCCTTGTCCGCCTCATCCTCGGCCTGCCCCAACGGACTGCCCTCCTGGCGGGCCACGATGACGTCTATCAGCTCGGCCTTGCGCAGCCGTCGGTAGCCGTCGATCGACAGCTCCGAGGCGATCGCGTGCAGGTCGGCCAGCGGGCTTTTCTCAAGCGAGTCACGGTCGAGAATGGACATGGGACCTCCTGATTTGGATGCGGATCGGATGGCTCCGGCCGCGTTGAGGCAGCGACCGGCGGTTGGGCTGAATCTAGCGACCGAGCCGGGCGCGGGGCGGTGAGGCGGTTACCCCTGCTCCCAGCGCAACTCGTCGTTCAGCCGGAGCTCCGGGTCGACGTCCAGCTGGCCGTTCAGAGCTGACCGGACGGACAGGAAGTCGACCACCGCGCCGACGTCGTGGACCCGGAGCATGTGCGCGCCCAGGTCCACGCCGTGGGCCACGGCGGCGAGCGTGCCGGCCAGCCGGGCTCGCGGCCGGCGCGATGTGATGGCCCCCACGAAGTCCTTCCGGGACACGGCCAACAGCAGTGGGCGGCCGAGCTCGTGCAGGCGGTCCAGGGACCTGAGAGCCTGGACGGTCTGGGCCGGGGTCTTGCCCAGATCGGGCCCCGGGTCGAGCAGCAGCTGTTCAAAGGCCACCCCGTGGTCGACGGCGAGCGAGATCCTGTCAGTGAGAAACCGCTCGATGTCCTGCACGATCCCGGCGTCCAGCTCGGGAGTGAGGAGCTTTTCCTTGGGCCCGGCCCGCGTATGGGTGATGACCAGGCCGGCCCCGGTCTCGGCGCACACGTCGGCGAGCTCCGGGTCGCGCAGCCCGCTCACGTCGTTGACGATCGCCGCCCCGGACGTGATCGCGGCTCGCGCCACCTCCGGCTTGTAGGTGTCGACCGAGACGAGCGCGCCCTCGCCATGGACGAGGCGCTCGATCAGCGGACCGACCCTGGCCACCTCCTCATCGGCCGTCACCGGAGGGCGGTTCGTCACTCCGGACTCCCCCCCCACGTCGATCAGATCCGCCCCGGCCTCAAGGAGCGAGCCGCCAAGGGTCACGCGCTCCTCGAGCGAGCCCAGACCGCCGGCATCCGAGAAGGACTCGGGGCTGGCATTGACCACGGCCATCAGCCAGGGCCGGCCACCCAGCTCGACCGACCCCCGAGCGGTCCGTAGCTCGCGCGGCGGGGCGAGCATCAGGCGCCGACGCCCTCGGCGGCGGCTTCCTCGCCGAACCGAAGCGCTTCCTGCCTCGCCTGGTCCCGGTCCCAGCCCAGCTCGGCGCCCACAGCCTCGGCCACCCGAAGCGGGACTTCGCAGCCGGGCTCGGCCAGCCGCCGGCCGGCGAGCAGACCGACTCTCGTCCTGCGGAGCAGGACGTCACCCACAGTGTGGGCCTGCTCGTTGCGGGCCGAGAACCGAGCCTCCGCTAGCAGATCCGGGAGGTCGGGGACGATCGGCTGGGCCAGCTCGGGGTGCTCGGCGGCCACGGCCAGGACGTCGCGGGCGGCGTATCCGTACCGGTGAGCCAGGAGCGCGTAGGCATCTTCGGGGACCCCCGCGACCCGGGGAAGGGCCGCCGGGTCAATCGGAAGCCCGAGCGGGATCTCCTGCGTCCGGCACGCCGCTTCACGGCCGTCGCGCTCCACCAGCCTGTCGACCGCCATCTTGGCCATCCGCCGCCACGTGGTGAGCTTGCCGCCCGTGATTGTGATCAGACCGCTCGATGTCTCGTACAGCTCGGCCTTGCGGGAGATGTCCACCGACTTGCGCGTATCCCCCGAGGAGATCAGTGGCCGCACCCCGGCGTACGCGCCGGCCAGGTCGTCGCGCCCCAGGCTGGTGCCAAAGAACCTGTTCGTGGCCTCAAGGAGGTAATCGATGTCCTCGAAGGCCGGCTGCACGTGGTCGAGCGACCCGGAGTAGTTGTTGTCGGTGGTGCCCAGGAGGCTCCGGCCCAGCCACGGAAGAGCAAAGATCGAGCGCCCCTCCCCGGCGGGGACGATCGCCCCGGCCCGAAGCGGTAGGTCGGCTGGATCCACCAGCACGTGTGTCCCGCGACTGGGGGCAATCTTCGGCACCTCGGCCTCGAGCTCCAGCTCCTCGGGACGTATCTGATCCGCCCACACACCGGTGGCGTTGATGACGTTGGCTGCTCGGACCAGGAGCTCCTCACCGCTGTCGGCATCGACCACCCTCACCCCCGGCTCACCCTCGCCCGTACCGCCGTTGACCAGCTCGGTGACCCTGAGCCTGTTGGCGCAGATCGCGCCGAAGCGCTCGGCCTCTCCCAGCACGGTCAGAACGAGCCGGACGTCATCGGTCTGGCAGTCGTAGAACAGGTAGCCCCCGGTGGGCTCCCGGTGGGCCAGGGCAGGCAGAAGCTGGAGCACCTCCTCGCCCGAGATCGTCCGGTGCCGGGCCGGACTCCACTCGCTGTCCGGTTCGTCCTCCTCCTGCTTCTGCGCCCGGGCGGCCAGCTGCTGAGCCGCCCGCCGCGCTCCGCGGCGGCCCCGCAGCCGGGGTGCACTCATCACGTCGTACATGTTCAGTCCGATCCCCACAAGCCGATCAGGGCGGGCCCCCTCAAATGCCGGCACCACCATCTTGAGCGGCTTGACCAGGTGCGGGGCCAGTCTGACCATAAGCTGCCGCTCGAGCAGCGCCTCACGCACCAGCCCGAGGTCGAAGTTCTGCAGATAGCGCAGCCCGCCGTGGACGAGCTTGGAGGACCGGCTGCTCGTGCCGGCCGCATAGTCCCTCTGCTCCACCAGGGCCACGCTGTAGCCGCGGGAGGCGGCGTCGAGGGCCACACCGGCACCGGTGATGCCACCGCCAATCACCAGCACATCGAACTCCTCGCCCCGCAGGGCCTCGAGCGCGCGTTGCCGGGCGATCATGCCGCCCAGGGTAGACGGCGCGGCCGCCGTCAGTTCAGGAGCTGCCGCCCGCCTGCCGGTAAAGCGGGAGAACGACGTTGCTGTACCAGGAGGGCGATGTTTCCTGGTCGGCCGGACAGCACGGCGGGCCGCCAGGCGCGCTGACCCCGATCTCAATATGGGGGCCGCTCGAGAGCCCGACCCTGCCGCAACCCACCTCGGCGATCGGCTCTCCTGCGGTCACGTGCGTGCCCACCTTGACCAGGGCCGGGGCGGCGTGCCCGTAGTAGATGTAGCGGCCCGCGTATGGCCCGCTGTCCACCTTCAGGATCGGGGCGTAGGGCCCGAACCCGCTGATCCCCTCCTGGACGATCGTCCCTGAGGTCATCGCCACCTCAACGACCTTTGAGCCACATGCCGCGCCCACGGTGGCGATGTCGACGCCCTGATCCAGCGTCCACGCGCTGGGCGGGAGCACCTGGCTGGTCGGCCGAAGCGGAAAGACCCAGCCGCTCGGAGGACCGCTGGGGCCGGAGCCGCTGCCCACCTTGACCTTGCCCGTGACGTCCGACAGCAGCGCCGCAGCGGTGAGCGGCCCCACGACGCCGTCCACGGTCAGCTGGGAGGCCGACTGGAAGGCCCTCACCTGCAGCTCGGTGACCGGTCCAAACCTGCCGGAGACCCCGACCCGCAGCCCGATGTCGGCCAGCCAGGTCTGCAGCGTCTTGATGTCATTGCCCGTGTCTCCATAGCTCAGGTTGCGCGTGAAGACGGGCCCGCCGGTGCCGTCTCCCGAGGAGCTGTGTCCCTTGAGCTTGCGCTGTCGCAGCCCGACAGCCGCCTGCACGGCCGACGCCGTGATCGACCCCACGACACCATCCACCACAAGGTGGCGTGAAACCTGAAAACGCTTGACGGCGCCCAGGGTGATCGAGCCAAACAGCCCGCTGGAGGCGACCCGGTACCCGAGGTAGTTCAGCCAACTCTGAAGCTGCTTGACGTCCGAGCCGCGATCGCCGTCCCGAAGAATGCGGCTGAAGGCATGGGCTACGTGCGCCCGCTCGATGCCCCGGGGGCTGTGCGTGACGACCAGTGCGCCTCCGGTGACCGACAGGGTCAGGGCCGCCCCGCCGCTGGACGACGGGCTCGAACCGCCACCCGACGAAGAAGCCGCGCCAAGCGTGGCGCCCCCCGAGCCCGCCGCCGCGGCGGGACCCGCGCAGGCCAGCAGCGTCGCCATGACGCCGAGAATCGATGCGATGCGCACACGAGCCATCCCATCCTTGTGCTCGGCTCGGGACTAGCCAACCCCTCCCCCCGGCCCGGCTTTGCACGGGATGAGGGCGAAAAAGCTGCAGAAAAGCTGCGGAGGGCGGTGCTATCCCTCGCCCGGATCGCCCACGCCGGCCGAGCGCCGCTCCTGGATCGTCTTCTGGATCCGATTGACGGTGTCCTGCGACATCCGGCGAATCTCCCAATGGGTGAGCTTCAGGACCCGCATCGGAGAGGTTGCGATCACGTCGGCGTTGCGCGGCCGGCGGTCCAGCAGCCCCATCTCGCCGATCAGGTCGCCCTCCTTCACGGACGCGACCTTCTCCCCGTCCCGAATCACGTCGGCCGTACCCTCCTCGATCGCGATCAACTCGGTCGAGTAGTCGCCCTGCTTCATCAGGATCTGGCCTTCGGCGCAGCTCGTCTCGGTGGCGTATGTGGCCAGCCGTCGAGCTTCCTCTTCAGAGAGGTCCGAGAAGATCGGGATGGCCGTCAGCCGGTTGGGGTCCATGGTGCCTCCGCTCGCTGGTTGTGGGCGCGACTCTATTACGGGGACTACTAGAGCGCCGTGACCTCAGAGGTGATCTCACTCACCGACGCCTTGGCGTCGCCGAACAGCATGCTCGTCTTGGGGTCGTAGAACAGCGGGTTGTCGATCCCGGCAAATCCCGAGGCCATCGACCGCTTGAGGACGATCACCGACTGAGCGTTGTCGACCTCCAGGATCGGCATCCCGTAGATCGGCGAACCAGGCTCGTTCTTGGCCGCCGGGTTGGTCACGTCGTTGGCCCCGATGACCAGGACGACATCGGTCCGGGAGAACTCGGGGTTGATCTCGTCCATCTCCTTCAGCCTGTCGTAGGGCACGTCAGCCTCGGCCAGGAGAACGTTCATGTGTCCGGGCATCCGGCCGGCCACCGGGTGGATGGCGAACTTGACCTCCACCCCCTTGGCCTCCAGCGCCTTCTCGAGCTCCCTCACGGCATGCTGGGCCTGGGCCACGGCCATCCCGTAACCCGGGGCGACGACCACCTGCCGGGCATAGGCCAGCTGGATGGCCACGTCGGCAGCCGAGGTGGAGCGGACGGTCTGGTCACCGTCGCCCTCCGGCCCCCCGGCCGGGGCGGCCACCTCGCCGCCAAACCCGCCGGCCACGATCGCCGGGACCGAGCGGTTCATCGCCTTGGCCATCAGGTTAGTCAGGATCGTTCCCGAGGCACCCACGATCATCCCGGCCACGATCATCACCGGGTTGGACAGAGCCACTCCGGTGGCGGCGGCCGAAAGGCCCGTGAAGGCGTTCAGGAGCGAGATCACCACCGGCATGTCCGCTCCGCCGATGGGCAGCACGACCATGTTGCCCAGGATCGCCGCAGCAACCAGGATGCCCAGGATGAACAGCGCCTGAGAGTGCGTGCCGGCGCAGAGCACGATCGCGCTGGCCACCGCAATCACGAACATGGCCAGATTGATGAGCGCCTGGCCGGGCAGCTTGATCGGCCGCCCGGGCAGGATCCCCTGGAGCTTGCCGAACGCGATGTTCGAGCCCCAGAAGGAGATCGAGCCCACGATCGCGCCGAACAGCTCGAAGATCTCCGAGCGCAGCGCCCACGGCGAGCCCCCACCCGTGGCGAACTGATGGCGGTACTCGACCCACGCGATCAGCGCCACGGCGCCGCCGCCGACGCCGTTGAAGATCGCCACCATCTGGGGCATGGCGGTCATGTGGACCCTGCGCGCTGCCGGCACGCCGATCGCCACGCCGATCGCCACGCCGAGGACGATCAGCCAGACCGTGCTCGAGCCGTGGAACTCGCCCTTTCGCAGCAGCGTGGCCACGACAGCGATCGCCATCCCGGCGGCGGCGATCATGTTGCCGCGGACCGCCGTCCTCGGCCCGGTCAGCCCAGACATGCCGTAGATCATCAGTCCGAAGGCCACGATGTACGCGGCGTCGATGAAGTCCGTCGACTGCAGGAAGACAGTGCCGGGCAGGGTCACGGCTTGGTGTCCTCCTCCATGGCCGCCTCGGTTTCGTCGGCCTTCGGCGGGTCCTTGGCCTTGAACATCTCGAGCATCCGGTCGGTGACCAGGAAGCCGCCCACGACGTTGATCGTCCCGAACGCGACCGCGACCACCAGCAGCAGCTTCTCGAGCCAACCGCTCGATTCGGCCATCAGCAGCAGCCCGCCCAGGACCACGATTCCGTGGATCGCGTTGGTCCCCGACATCAGCGGCGTGTGCAGGGTGTTGGGCACCTTGGAGATGACGGCGTAGCCGACGAATCCGGCCAGGACGAGCACGGCGATGTCAATGACTAGCGGGTCCATGCGGAATCTCCTCTAGGGCGTGGTCGCGGCGCCGGCGGCCTGCCTGGCGCCCTCATGAACGATCTCCCCGTCGCGGGTGATGCACGCCCCGGCGATCACCTCGTCCTCGAAGTCGAGCTCCAGCGCACCGTCCTTGACCATCAGGCCGAGCAGCGACTGGACGTTGCGCGAGTACAGCTGGGAGGCGTGCTCGGCCATCGTGCTGGGCACGTTCAGCGGGGCCAGGATCTTGACGTCGTGGCGGATCACACTCTCTCCGGGCTCGGAGAGCTCGCAGTTCCCGCCCTGCTCACCGGCCAGGTCAACGATCACCGACCCCGGCTTCATCAGCTCGACGGCCTTTTCGGTCACGAGGATCGGAGCGCGCCGACCGGGCACCAACGCGGTCGTGATGACCACGTCGACCTTGCCGATCGCCTCGGCCATCAACTCCTGCTGGCGCTGCTGCTGCTCGGGGGTCAACTCCTTTGCGTATCCCCCGGCTCCCTCCATGTCCCCACCCAGGTCGAACTCGAGGAAATGCGCACCCAGGGACTCGACCTGCTCCTTGACGGCGGAGCGGACGTCGAAGCCCTGGACGACCGCACCCAGGCGGCGCGCAGTGGCAATCGCCTGGAGCCCGGCCACGCCGGCGCCCAGGACGAGCACGGTGGCCGGCCGGATGGTGCCGGCGGCCGTCATCAGCATCGGATAGAAGCGGCCCAGCTCCTGGGCGCCGATCAGGCCGGCGCGGTACCCCGCGATGTTGGCCTGGCTTGAGAGGGCGTCCATCGACTGGGCGCGGCTGATCCGCGGGATCGCCTCCATGGCGAAGCTGGTGGCGCCGGTCTGGGCGATCGCCTTGATGTGCTCGCCGCCGCCGAGCGGATTCAGGAAGCCGATCAGAACGGACTCGGACTGAAGCCGCGGAACCTCATCCTCGGTGGGGGCAGCGACCTTGACCACCACGTCCGACTGCCAGATCTCCGCTGGATCGTTGACCAGGCGCGCGCCGGCATCTTCGTACTGCTGGTCTGGGATCAGCGCACCGGCTCCGGCCCCAGGTTGGACCAGGACTTCCGGAGGTGGCGGACCGTCATCGCCGGTCTGGCTGGTCAGCTTTTGCACGACCTCGGGCACGAGCGCGACCCTGCGCTCGCCGTCGGCCACCTCCTGGGGAACTCCGATCCGCATGCGGCGCGGGAGGCTACCGAGAGCCGCTCGGTGGCGCTCAGCCGAGTCCGACCGGGATCAGGACCAGGGCATCGATCAGCCCCAGGAAGCGAATTGGGCCCTGGGCCGGCGGCCCGCCCGGGGCATACGACCGCGATCGGGTGGCGCGGCCGTGGTGGCGGCGGTGGTGGGGCGGGGCGCTGCCGGGGCGAGCTCTGGTCGCGGGACGGGGCGGGGCAACCATGGGCGTCTTGGCCTGCGGCCTGCTCCGGGCGGGAGCGACGATCGGGAGCGCCCTGCCGTCCAGGGCCATGATCGCCTCGGCCGTCACCCACACCGGTGTCTGGTCCGAACTTCTGGAGTACCGGATGTGTCCGTCGGACGCCTCCAGCGAGCGTAGGTAGTCAGGTGGTGAGGGCGCCCCGACGCGGTGCAGCGAGCTCGGATCGGCGCCGGCGGCGATCAACCCCTGGATGGCCCACGCGGTCGATTGGGCGTTTGAGCTGGCTCCCGCCGTGGCGGCAAAGCCGCCGTCACGGTTCTGCTGGTGGTCGATGTAGCGGACGGCCCGGGACCTGGCGCTCCTGGCCGCGCGCCCGGGAATCCGGGCCAGCGCCTCCACCACGGCGCCCGTGTCGTCCACGTCGCTTGACCCGCCCGCCGTGCTGAAGTTGAAACCGCCGTCGCTGTCCTGTTGGCGAATCAGCCAGTGCACAGCGGGCCCGGGCGCCGATATGCCGGTGGCCCGCAGGGCGAGCACGGCGAACGCCGTCCAGTTCGTCTGGTCGGAGACCGACCCGTTGCGACCGATGTCGTGCTCCAGCGCGGCCACCAGGTTCCGGCCGCCGAAGCTCGTGGCCGACAATCCGGCCGCTCTTACGGCGAGGATCACGCGCTCGAGCGAACCGGGGTCGGTTTGCCCGCTCGCACCCAAGGCCAGATAGCTCGTGAGGGCCGAGCCGCCGCGAGCGGCGTCCTGCGGGTTGACGCCGGCCGCCGCCAATCCCATCGCCGCCCAACCCGAGTACAGCTGGGATGAGGCCCGTCCCGGGGCCGGGCCGAAACCGCCGTCGCTGTTCTGGGCGGCGAGCAGGTATGACAGCGGGCTGGACGCCGCGGAGGCCGAGGACGCGGACCTGGCCTGGCCGGCCAGCCAGCCCCCCACGGTCAGGGCGGCCACAATCGGGACGACGGCCGGGCCGGGAGCCAGCCAGGTCACATCGATTCGTGTGGCGAAGCGCGACAGCGATCGCGCCAGCGCGGGTCCAAAGGCGAGGGCAAAGACCAGGCATCCCGCCGCGTGAACGGCATCGAAGCCCAGCCCCTGACCGACGTAGACACCGAGTGCAGCCAGGCTGTGGTCGCTGTAGGTAACCCAGTCGCCCACGTCCTGCAGGACGGTGAAGGCGAAGCCGACGACCGTGCACACCAGCGCCAGCGTCCACCGGTTCAGGCGCCGACGGGTCAGGACGGCGAGGCCGGCGCCGACCAGTCCCGCGGCCCCCCAACCGGCCATCTGCCACGGTGTCCACGGCCCCTGGCCGAAGAAGAAGTTTGACGTCAGCCCCGCCACCGCCCCGACCGCGAAGCCAGGCCCGGCCCCGAGCGCGTAGCCGGCGACCAGCACGATGTCGGTCGTCGGTTTGACGTTGGGCAGCGCCGCGAAGGCGATCCGCCCCAGTGCGGCCAGCGCGGCCAGCGTGGCGACCAGGGCAACGACCCTCGCGTCGGGTCGCCGGCGCTCATACCAGGCGAACCCGCCGGCCAGGGCCACGAACAGGAGTCCGTAGGCGGCCAGCTGCCAGCTCATGCTCTGACCTCTGCCAGCGACGTCGTGGCCGCCTCCCGAGCGGAGAGCACGGCCGCGCCCTGCTCGGGAGTCAGCGCTCCTCCCGCGCCTCCCAGGATCCGGGCCGTCTCAGTGGCGAAGTACGCGCCTCGTGCCAGGACCTCGGCCGTCGCTCCGTCGGCGATCACCCTGCCTCCGCCGAGCAGGATCACCCGCTCGGCGAACTCGGCCACGAACTCGGGGTCGTGCGTGGCCACGATCACCGCGCCTGGCAACCCCACGATCAGCCTGGCCAGCTCCGCCTTCCGGCCCCGGTCTAGACCGCGGGTGGGCTCATCCAGGCACACGAATGCCGGCGGCTCGGGCCCGTCCAGGATCACCGCCAGGGCTACGAGCTGCTTCTCCCCCACCGACAGCTCGCGCGGGTGACGGGGACCGAAGCTGACCGGGTCCAGGCCTGCCGCCTGCAGGGCGGTCGGCGAGGCCTCGGCGGACACCGTCTCGTGAACGAGGTAGTCGGTCGGGGTCTGAAGCAACAGCCTGACCTGCCCGGGGCCCTCGATCCGCCCCCGCGTGGGGGCCATCAGACCGGCCGCGTGACGGAGCAGCGTCGACTTGCCCGCGCCGTTGGCCCCCATCAGGGCCACGCGCTCACCCGGGGCGACGCGCAGGGACACCCCCTGCAGGATCGCCGGACCATTGCGCAGCTCGTGCCACACCCGGTCAAAGCGCAGACCATCCCGGTCGCGGCGGGCGGCGGGCGGCCGCGGGGGCGCCGCCTCCGGGTCGCCATCTCCAGGGTGAAGCCCGGCGGCACGGAGCTCGGCCCGGGCCGCCTTCACACCCGCCACCGGGGGCAGTCCCAGCCGCCCGAGCAGCCGCGCGCCCGGCGTGGCCAGCTCGGGCGCGGTAGCCATCGCCCAGGCCAGGAAGTCCCGCGGCTCCGCGTCGCACACGATCCGCCCGCGGTCCACGGCGAGCACACGGTCGGCCCAGGCCAGGCACCGCTCCAGGCGATGCTCGGCCAGCAGAATCGCGGTATCCCGGTCCTCGTTGAGCCGGCGCAGCGTGGCCATCAGCTCATCTCCGAAGACCGGGTCGAGCTGCGAGGTCGGCTCGTCGAGCACAAGCAGGCTGGGCTTGGCGGCCATGGCGGCGGCCAGCGCGACGCGTTGGAGTTCGCCCCCGGATAGCTCGGCCGTGGAGCGCCCCAGCAGGTGGCCGATACCCAGGGCGAGCGCTGTTTCCTGCACCCCCCGGGCCACGGCGGCCTCCGAGTAGCCCAGGTTCTCCAGCGCCAGGGCAACCTCGGATTTGACGGTCCCCATCACGACCGATGTCTCAGGATCCTGGAACAGGGTCCCGACGGTCGCGGCCAGGTCGCCCGGGCCGTGCTCGCGCGTGTCCCTCCCGCCGATGACGGCCCGGCCGGCAAACCGGCCGCCGTGAAAGTGCGGCACGAGTCCACTGACGGTCCGCAGCAGCGTGGATTTCCCCGAGCCCGATGCGCCCGCCACGACGATCAGCTCACCCGGCTGCACCTGAAGGCTCACGTCATCGAGCGCGGGCTCCGCTGCCCCCGGGTACCAGTAGGAGACGGCCTCGAGCTCGAGCAGCGTCATGGCTCCACCCCTCGGCGATCGGCGAACGGGGCCAGCGCACACACCAGCAGCCCGGCGGCCAGGGCCACCTGCCCGGGGTCGACCGGAACGACCAGCGCGGGGTAGGCGTGAAAGGCAGCCAGTCCAGCCACGCGGCCGGCGATGCTCAGACCGGCGACCGCGCAGGCCGCGCCCAGGAAGGCCAGATCGTGTCGTGACCACGGGCGGCGGTGGCGCCCGGGCCGGCGTGCCGACCCGTACCCGCGGACCTCGAGCGCCGCGGCCACATCAAGCGCTCGGTCAAGCACGTTGGCCGTGGCCGCGCGCATCAGCTGTACGCGGGTCGGCGGCGAGCCGGGTCGGCAGCGCTGGGCCTCGGCCAGCCGGCGCGAATCCCGGACCAGGATCGGGACCATCCGAGTTCCCAACGTGGCGGTCAGCGCGGAGCGAAAGGAGACGCGGCGGAACAGCTTGAGGACCTCGTCCGGATCCACGGCCAGCGTGTACAGGGCGCCGCACAACACCAGCAACGCCGCTCTCAGGCCCAGGATCGCGCCGTAGACGGTCGCCTCCAGCGTGATGTCGGTGTGGCCCAGGATCGGCAGGTCTCCCAAGCGCACGATCACGGTCAGCCCGTTGCGGGTGACCAGCGCGTTGACCAGTGCCACGACCACCCCAAGGGCCACGGCGTAAAGACCTGCCCTGGCCAGCTGGCGGGTGAGACCGGCGGAGGCACCCGCCCCCAGCACCGCCAGGCCAACCGCGCCCAGCGCCACCGGTGCCGAGAGCACGAGCGCTGAGACGGCCAGCGCCAGGCAGTAGGCGCAGCCCACGGCGGCTCGGGCGGCGTGGAGCGCAGATGCGCGTCGCCGGTATGTCATCGCAGGCCATCCAGCGGGACGGGCAATCGGCTTGTGCCGTGGACCGCCAGGGCGAAGTGGTCGTGCAGAGCGGCCGGAGTGAGGGCGCTCGCCGCCGCGTCCACGCCTGACCCGTTCGTACCGGTGACCATCCAGGTCGGGGGCGATGACCCGTCGGCTGTGGCCGCCACCAGGCCGGCGGTGCCGGCCAGCCGCCGGACCACCCGACCGCGCGGGTCGAGCAGGGCCAGCGACGAGCCGTGGTTGGTGAAGCGCGCGTATACCCCGCTGGACTTCGGGCCGCTGTCCAGGAGCTGAGCCACGAGTGCCGGCGCGAGGTCCTGCCATGTTCCGACGATCACGGCCAGCGAATCGGTGCCGGAGCCGCCGCCGATGATCTGAGAGGCGAACGGAATCTTCAGGGTCTGGAACTCCTTTGTCACCCGGGCGCAGGCAGTCGGGACATCCGGGGCGCACTCGAGCGTCATGGGCAGGCGCCGGCCAGCGGTCCCGTGGACGAACGGCTCGGGGAACGACCCCACGACCGCGGGGATCGAGTTCGTCACGCTCCAGTCATGCAGGTCCCACCAGATCCGATCGCCCTTGTGGACGGCCGTGGTGGCAGCACCGATCGGAGCCTGCACGCCGTTGATGTAGTAGAACCAATCCAGCCGAGAGGATGAGCCCGACCGCCCGTCGATCGACTCGACGAACCCGCCGCCGTAACGCGTGCTGACACGGAGGTGACGCTCGAGCATCCGCATCACCGTTTCCGACCCGGGGACATGCCGCTCACTCGTGTGGGCCACCGGGACCGCTCCGAATCCCTTGGTCACGGTCAGCGTGGCGTTCGAGGTCCCGGGACCGGGGCCCAGACCGCAGCCGCTGACGGCGGCCGCACAGGCGGCCGCCGTCAGTCCAGCTGAGAGGCGAGGGCCCACCGGCTCAGCCGGAGGGCAGGAAGACCTCGGTCTCTGACCGGATATAGCCCGTGGGAGAGGCCCGGAGTAGCAGCGGTCCAGGGCGGTTGTCGGTGACCTCCACCTGACCGTGACTGTTTGTCGGAGCTGAGTGGATTCCCCCACCGTTGATCCGGACGCCGGCCAGCGGCTTGCCCGTACCGTGGGCGTTGAATCCGGTCAGAAGGAGCCGGAAGGTGGTCCCACTCGCCGACCGCGTGCTCTTGCCGACCACGTTCAGCGCCGACGGATGGCGCTTGCCGTTGGTGTCGGCGAACAGGATCTGCTCGCCCCGCCTGAGCTTCAGGTCGCAGGCCCCCTTGCTGGCGGCCTTGTAGTTCACGAAGATCTCCCAGAAGTTGTGTCGCGGGGGCTTCTCTCCCAGGATTGAGGTGATGAAGTACTCGTTGAACTGGCGGCTCCAGGTGCCCTTCCATTGGCCATGGGTGGCTCGATTCAGGGCCCCCTGAACGCTCCTGCGTGGGCATTTCCCCTTGGGCGCCCCGGATCTGGTGATCCAACCCGAGCCGGGCTCGACCAGATTCGGCGGGACGAGGGTCTTTCTTGCCCCTTCGATCCGGATCGTTACGGCCGGACCGCTGGCGGCAGTGGCATGGCGGGGTGCGGCAAGCGCTCCCCCCTGGACTAGCCCAGCGACTACCGCCGCTCCAGTAAGGACAAGGACAATGGTTCTTCTCATCTGGCCACCCCTTTCCGCGAGGGCTTGTTGGCTTGGTCGGGCCTGGTCTCCTGGCTTACGGGCCTACCGACCGCTGCCTTCCCGGTGATGTGTTCCTCACCAGTGGCCTTTCCTGCGGCCGGCGTCCCCGATCACAGTGGCGGGTCCGCGCCGGGCTCACACCGGCTTCCCATCACCTCGACCTTGAACGGCTGGATCGTACCGCGGCTTGTTGCTGGCCGACCACCCGGGCCACCAGGCCCAGGGCCTCGAGTGGCCGGTGCTTGATCGTGGCCCTGGTGATCCGGATGACGGTGATCCCCATCTCGGCGAACAGCCTGGAATCCTTGCGCCGATCACTCTCGAAGCGTTCCGGCGAGCCGTGCGTTCCATAGGCGTCGATCTCAACGGCCAACTTGAGCTCGGGCCAATACAGGTCCAGTCGGTAATCCAGGACGTGGGCCCGGAGCCTGGGCTCGGGCAAGCCGGCGTCCCGGATCAGCTCGAACATGGTCTCCTCGGGCAGCGAATCGGTCCGGGTGTCGCCCGTGTGGTAGGCCACGACCCGTGCCAGCCGACGGCGGCCGGGGTGGTTTCCCACGCGCCTGAGCAGCGCGCGTATCTCCTGGAGCGTGACCAGCCGCCGCGCGTAGACGGCCTCGCTGAGCAGCCGTTCGACGTCTCGGTCCGGGAGGGCGGCAGCCACGTCCAGAAGGGCGCGCGCCGGCGAGGTGACCGGGAGGCCATGGAGGATCCGGACATCGGCCGGGGTGAGGGTGCGACTGCGGTGGAGCTTGACCGCGGAGGGCTTGGGTCCGCTGCGCCCAACCGGAATCGTCACATGGATTGGTCGCGCCCGCCCGGGGCGCAGACCCCAGAGCGTCGCGGCACTGTGGTGGCTGAGCACTGCGTCTTCGCCACAAGCGAGGAGCGCCGCGACCTCCTCACCCAGGGGTATGTCCGACGTATGAGGAAGGGCGTACACACCGTTGTGAATGCGGTCCAGTCTGCCCCTGCGTACGCGGCGCTCAACGGCAGCAGAACTCACGCCCGCGGCGAGCAGCTGGCTCCGGTCGAGCCCTCCGCGCTGTCGCTCAGCAATCGCGCCGATGGCGACATCGGCGGACGCGTCCCGAGCGATGTCCAAGAGGCAACCATCCACCAGGCGGACAGTCCGTGCCGCTGAGTCATCGGAATCCGATGCCTGAACGGCACACGCAGTCCGGTTAGCCGGTCTGTGCCTCGGAAGCATCGCCTTCCGTGCATTGCCCATGTTGTTAAGAGGCGCGAGCGGGCGAAATTGCCCCCCTCCCCTCCCCCTAAACTGACCTTCAGTGACGATCAACCTGACCCGCATCTACACGCGGCTGGGCGATGCCGGCGAGACGCACCTGGGCGATATGAGCCGGGTGCCCAAGACGCATCCACGGATCGAGGCCTACGGGACCGTCGACGAGCTGAACGCCCAGCTCGGACTGATGCTGGCCCTGGCGAACGACGAGCTGCCGGATGGCTACGCCGACTGGCTCAGGCGGATCCAGAACGATCTGTTCGACGTCGGGGCCGACATCGCGGCGCCCGCGGAGGCCGAGGCCACGCGCGAACGCCTCCGTGTCCTCCCTGAACAGACGCAATGGCTTGAGGAGCGCTGCGATGAGGTCAACGCCACGCTGCCCGCGCTGAAGTCATTCGTTCTTCCCGGGGGGACCGCAGGCGCGGCGCTGCTCCACGTCTGCCGCACGGTCTGCCGGCGCGCCGAGCGCCTGGCCGTGGCCTGCGGGGATGAGATCAACCCCGAGGTGGTGCGCTACCTCAACCGGCTCTCAGACCTGCTGTTCATCCTCAGCCGGGGGGCGAACCGGGGCCAGGAGCCACTGTGGGAGCCGGGTCGCTACGGTGCCGGCGGGCCGGGCTCCGGCGACTGACCGTCATCCGGGGCGGGCGACCGGTCTTGTGCAGGTGCGCGTAGTGGTGGATGTCCTCGGGGGAGGCCACCTGAATGCTCAGCTCGTAGCCTAGCTCCAGGCGGCTGGCCTCATACAGAAGCTCCTGATAGGCAGAGGTGCCTGTCGCGCCGCTGCTGGCCGGAGCGGACGTGCCCACCACATCTATCGGGTGGGGGCCGCACCAGAGGGTCCAGATGTCCTTGCGAGTCAGCTGCCCGGCCGTGATCCGGCCGGGCGAGGACGGATGCGGATCGAGTGCCTCTCGTTCATCGCGCACCCTGGCCTCGGCGGCGTTGAGGGCCCGGGCCAGGCGCTCCAGGTTGCGGGCGAACGGAGCCGGGACGATCGCCACGGGAAGCGCCGTGCCGGTGCGACTGTGCACGGCGTCGGCGACCGGGCCGACGAGCACGAACTCGACGCGGTGCTCCTTCAGCCACCGCAGCACGGCCAGCGTGTTCCGGTTCAGGTGCTCGAAGCCAGGGCTGACCTGGATCGGCGTGGTGGTGTCGATACGCGGGAGGCGACGTTTGAGCAGCATGCTCTGCCGTTTCGCCCCGGCGCGCCAGAGTCCTTCCCGTCCCGGTCCTTCCTATGAGCCGGACGCCGCTCCCGCCCCCAGCCAGTCCAAGCTCAGGCCAGCCACCTGCTCGGGGGCCTGCAGCGGCGCCCAGTGGCCGAAGCCAGGAAGTCGTTCGTAGCGCCAATCGGCGTCCATGTAGCGCCGGGTGTTAATCATCTGGTCCTCAGCCAGGTAGTCGTCTTCGGTGGGCAGGATGCCCAACGTCGGTACGCGGCAGCGGGGCCAGCGACGCAGCGGCGTCGAGAAGAAATTCGCCCGATACCAGTTCAATCCGGCGGTGAGACGGCCGGGACGGGATAGGTCCGCGACGACCGTGTCGATGTCCGGATGGCTGTCTCCGATGAATTTGCGGACGCGGCGAAAGCCGCCCGCCGCCATGACGCGCTCGGCCAGATCGGGAATCACGAACAGCAGCATGTAGCGGCTCTTGCGCTTCTGCTCCCAGCCCGAGAGGACGAACGCGCGTGGATGTCCGACTGACAGAGCCACGTGGCGCCGGACCAGATCGGGACGGGTCAGCACCATGTACCAGCTCAGGTATGCGCCCCAGTCGTGTCCGATCACGTCCACCGGACCGTCGATCCCCAGCGCGGGCAGAAGCTGTTCGATCTGCTCAAGGACGTGAGCGGCCCGATAATTGGCGCGACCCGCCGGGGCCGATGACTCCCCGAATCCCGGCAGATCGAGTGAGAGCGTGCGCCGCCCTCCCTCACGCAGACGCCCGGCCACGTGCCTCCACATGTCCGCGCGATCCGGAAAGCCGTGAAGAAGCAGGACAGGTTGACCGGTTCCCTCGTCCAGAACCCGGAGCTCACCTCCGCCGACGTCCACACGGCGCTCCGGACCGGAGCTAGTTTCCATGCTGGGTACTGTGGCATGAACACAGTGTTCTCCGCTCCTCAGCAGTCAGCCGGCCAGCTCAACCGCCAGCAGCGGCTGGTGGTGCTGGCCATCTGCTGCATGAGTCTTCTGATCGTGGGTCTCGACGCCACGATCGTCAACGTGGCCCTGCCGTCGATTCAGCGCTCGCTGCATGCCTCGGTGGCCGGCCTGCAGTGGACACTCGACGCCTACACGTTGGTTCTGGCCAGCCTGCTGATGCTGGGCGGCTCCACGGCGGACCGAATCGGGCGCCGACGCGTGTTCCAGATCGGCCTGGGCGTGTTCTCATTGGCATCGCTGCTCTGCGCACTGGCTCCATCGCTTCCGATGCTTGTGGCCGCCCGGGCACTCCAGGGTGTCGGCGGGGCGATGCTCAACCCCGTGGCGATGTCGATCATCCGCAACGTGTTCGAGGATCCGCGCGAACGGGCTGAGGCGATCGGCGTGTGGGGCGGGGTGTTCGGACTCAGCATGGCCCTCGGCCCGGTGCTGGGTGGCGCGCTGGTGGACGGCGTGGGCTGGCCCGCTGTGTTCTATGTCAACGTCCCGGTCGGGCTGGCGGCGATCATCCTGACCGCACGCTACGTGCCGGAGTCCCAGGCTCCCAAGCCCCGCCGCCTGGATCCGGGTGGCCAAATCCTGATCATCGCCGCCCTGGCCACCTTGACCTACGCGATCATCGAGGGCCCGCGCCACGGCTGGACCTCGGCCGAGATCGTGGGCCTATTCGCCGCCTCGGCCTGTGCCTTCGTGGCCCTGGTCCTATACGAGCTGCGCCAGAAGGAGCCGTTGCTGGAGGTGCGCTTCTTCTCAAGCATCCCATTCGCCGGGGCCTCGGCCATCGCCGTGCTCGCCTTTGCCGGCTTCAACGGCTTCCTGTTCCTGAACACGCTCTACCTCCAGAGCGTGCGCGGCCTGTCGCCACTCGATGCCGGGTTGTACATGCTGCCCACGGCGGCGATGCTGCTGATCTTCTCCCCCCTCTCGGGGAGGCTGGTGGGACGAAGCGGCGCACGCCGGCCAACGGTCCTCGGGGCCTTGGGCATGCTCGCCGGAGCGGCCATGCTGCTGGGTCTGACAACGCACACCTCCTCGGCCTACCTGCTCGCCTCCTACTTCGCGTTCGGGTTCGGCGTCGGGCTGATCAACCCGCCAATCACAAATACGGCGGTGTCCGGCATGCCGGGCGAGCAGGCGGGTGTGGCCGCCGCGGTCGCCTCGACCAGCCGAGTCGTGGGCGTGACGCTCGGCGTGGCGGTGATCGGCGCGATCACGGGCGGAAGCCTCGGTGCGCGAATCGGCCACGGCTTCGCGGCGGCCACGCATTCGGGCTGGGCGATCATCGTCGGCCTGAGTGCGGCGATCTTCGTGCTCGGCTTCCTGACCACCGGCAGATGGGCCACCGACACGGCCCGCCGAACCGCCGAGCGGTTCCGCCAGCGACCCCAGACCGCGCTGGCCACCTCAGGCGGCGGGAGCTAAGGAAAGACCATGCTTGAGATGCGCTCAGAGTGCGAGCGCTGCGGCCAGCCGCTGTCCCCGGACTCGACCGCGTTTATCTGCAGCTTCGAGTGCACGTTCTGCGCCGACTGCGGCCAGGTGCAGAAGTCGGTCTGCCCGAATTGTGGCGGCGAGTTGGTGCCTCGCCCGCGCCGGCAAACGACGCACAGCCGTCGCTAGCGTTGGCGGTGGTGGACGTCGAAGACGCGATCCGCGATAGGCGCACTCACAAGGCGTTCCGCTCCCAGCCCGTACCTCGGGAGCTGCTGGACGAGTTGCTCGAGCTCGCTCGCTGGGTGCCGAATCATCATCTGACCAATCCCTGGCGCTTCCGGGTCCTGGGCCCCGAGGCGCTGGCCCGATTGAAGAAGGCTGCCGGGGCCGAGTCAGCGTCGAAACTTGATCGAGCGCCCACACTCGTGGCGGCGACGGTGCGCCGGTCCGATGATCCCGTCCAGGACCAGGAAGACCTCTGTGCCACCGCCTGTGCCGTGTACGCAGTCCTGCTCGCGGCTCATGGCCGCGGACTGGCCGGCTACTGGAGGACCCCCGGGGTGCTCAGAACCTCGGCTGGCCTGGAGGCGCTTGAGATTCCCGACGACGAGCGGTTCGTGGCTCTGATCCACCTTGGGTGGTCGCCCCAGGACAGGCAAGCCCCGGAGCGGCTCCCGCCGGCCGACTACGTCACATTTCTGAACTGACCAGCCGAGAAGCACCCGTGGATCAGCCGACCGCGCACGACGCCCTGAAGAAGCTCGAGCCCCTCGTGGGTCAGTGGCGGCTCACGGCGATTGGCGCTGACGGGGTGGCGTGGCCCGACGAGGGACGCGCCAGCTTCGAGTGGCACGACTCGCTGACGCACCTGGTCCAGCGCACGTCGCTCAGCGTGCCCGGCGCCCCTGACGCGATCTCGATCATCGGATGTGACGGTGCCAACGGCACCTATTACCAGCTGTACTCAGACGAGCGGGGCGTGTGCCGTGTGTTCGAAATGAGCATCGGCGACGGTGAGTGGAGGCTGTGGCGTGACGGTGCCCCGTTCCCGCAGCGCTTCATCAGGAGCTTCCGGGACTCGGGAGACAGGATTGTCGGCCGGGCGGAGAAGGCCGAAGACGGCACCAGCTTCAAGCTCGACTTCGAGCTCATCTTCACGCGCCTGCACTAGTGGCATGAGCCGGCAGCGCCAGTATCCCCTCGGCGCAGCCCTGACACTCGATGAGCTGACCGGCGATCCGCACACGGCCCTCGCCCGGCTGCGGACGGCGGAGCCGGTGTCATGGGTTCCGGCTCTGGATGGCTGGCTCATCACCCGCCACGACCTGGCGATCGCGGTCATGGGTGACGCCGCTCACTTCACGGTCGATGATCCGCGCTTTTCCACTGCGCAG
>DASXCS010000003.1:0-21964 GCA_036490975.1 Solirubrobacteraceae bacterium | reverse complement strand
CGTTGCTGCGTCACGCTTTCGCGCATTGCGCAAGATTCCCCACTGCTGCCTCCCGTAGGAGTCTGGGCCGTGTCTCAGTCCCAGTGTGGCTGATCGTCCTCTCAGACCAGCTACCCATCGTTGCCTTGGTGAGCCGTTACCTCACCAACAAGCTAATGGGCCGCGGGCCCATCCCGACGCGGAGGCCGAAGCTTCCTTTCCCCAGCGGCCTTGAGGCCGGAGGGCACATTTGGTATTAGCCCGAGTTTCCTCGAGTTGTCCCAATCATCGGGGCAGGTTACCCACGTGTTACTCACCCGTTCGCGGCTTTGCCCCAGGCCGAAGCCTGGTTCGTCGCTCCACTTGCATGTGTTAAGCACGCCGCCAGCGTTCGTCCTGAGCCAGGATCAAACTCTCCGTGAAGAACTACATAACAGTGACGGTTAAGTCACCATCGCGGCGGCGGTAGTGAAACCACCGCCGTTCACAAAGAGCGTCAGCGTCCTTGGTCGGGCCCTGGTACACAAGCGGACCCGGGACGCGTGACGGGGTTGGTCTTGGCACCGCCGTACGAAGGCCGCGAGGGCCGTCGATCGGCGGTGATCGAACCTGGACACACCATCTCGATCGGGGTCGATCGAGGGTGCGCATGCTGTTGAGTTTTCAAAGACCGTCGCACCTCTTCAGGAAGGGAGCTCCTTCCCAGGGGGCGCGTCCGGAGCCGGATCCGGTTCCGGAGCGGACCGACGAGTATAGCGCTGCGCTGGCCGGGTGCCGCCCGGCCGGACGACCGTCGGAGTCCCGACAATACAGGGAATCGGGGCTGATGGTGCGCCCGGGCGCTGGAAGTGTCCGTACGCCGGTGGACTCGGCTGCTGGAAGTGTCCGCGGGCTGGCAGACTCGGGCCCGCGAAGTCTCCGCAGTGAGCCGTCTCAGCTGACGACCTGGACCGTGACCGTCCTCGTCCGAGGGCGGTCGTCGAAGTCCAGCATGACCAGCTGCTGCCAGGTCCCGAGGCCCAGCCGGCCGTCGATTATGGGGACGGTCTCCGAGGGCCCGATCAGCGCCGCGCGCAGATGGGCATGGGCGTTGGTGTCGTGACCCCGGCGGTTGTGCTCATAGGGCTCACCCGATGGGATCAGGCGATCGAGGAGGGCCTGCAGGTCGTGGACACCTCCGGGTTCGTGCTCCATCGTCGTGATGGCGACCGTCGAGCCGACCGCGAAGGCCGTCACGAGACCTCGCTCCACCTCGGCGGTGCGTACGACACGGGCCACGCCGTCGGTGATGTCCACGATATGACCGTTGCCGGGCGTGTCCATCCGGAGCAGGCCACCCTGGACGGTCACGTCACACGCACGCGCGCGAACCGGCGCTTGCCCCACTGGAGCACCCTGCCTTCGATCTCCTCGGCCCGGACGTCGAGCGACTCCACAACCTCGCCGTCGACCCGCACGCCTCCCTGGGTGATGGCACGCCGGGCCTCCGACGTCGAGACACCGAAGGCCGCTCGCATGAGCGCAGGGAGATGGATGCTCCCGTCACCCCGGGAACAGGAGACCTCTGGCACATCGGCCGGGATCTCTCCGCCGATGAACTGGCGGTCAAAGGCCTGCTCGGCGTCCGTGGCCGCCTGCTCGCCGTACGACCGCGCGACGAGAGCGCGGGCCAGGGCGCGCTTGGCGTCGCGAGGCGGCGTCTGGTCAGGGACGGGACGGTCGAGCAACAGCGTGTACCAGTCGCTCAAGGCGGAGTCGGGAATGCTCAGGGTCTTGCCGTAGATCTCCTCAGCTGGCTCGGCGACCCCCACGTAGTTGCCCAGCGACTTCCCCATCCGGCGGACTCCGTCGGTCCCGGGGAGGATCGGCATGGTGAGGACGACCTGCTCCTGCACCCCGTAGGCACGCTGGATATCACGGGCCAGGAGCAGATTGAACCTCTGATCGGTGCCTCCCAGTTCCACGTCGGCCTTCACCGCCACGGAGTCGTAGCCCTGGAGCAGCGGATACAGAAGCTCGAGGATGGAGATCGGGGCCTGGTTGGCCAGCCGTTGGGCGAAGTCCTCTCGCTCGACGATCTGAGCCAGCGTTGCGCTCCGGGCCAGCCGAAACAGGTCCTCCATGGTCATGTCGAGCCACTCGCTGTTCTGGAGCACCTCGAGCCGATCCTGGTCGAGGACCAGCGAGGCCTGCTCCTGGAAGGTCCGCGCGTTGTCCGCGATCTCCTCGCCGGAGAGAACCGGCCTCAGCTCGGATCGGCCGGTCGGATCCCCCACCCGCGCCGTGTAGTCGCCGATGATCAGCACGACGGTGTGCCCCAAATCCTGGAACTCCCGCAGCTTCTGCAGGACCACGATGTGGCCGAGGTGGATGTCCGGGGCGGTGGGATCGATTCCCAGCTTGATCCTGAGAGGTCGGCACAATGCCAGCCGCTCCGCCAGGGCCCCCTCGGGAAGGCAGTCGACGGCGTTCCGCGCGAGCCAGGCGGCCTGTTCGGAGGGTGGGGCTGAGCGCGGGATCGGGCCCGGCGAAGCCGTCGCCCCGGTGGAGGATTCCATCCGGGCCAATGCTAGACTGCCCCGGTCCTTGGGGACCTTTGCCGCTGCGTCCCCGGACTGGCCGGAGCCCGCACGAATCGCGAGAGCTGCCAGGCCGCGGCGCAACCGCCGATCGCATGCGCGACGAGCTCGAAATCCTCAGAAAGGGCAGGTTGAACACGCTCAAGGAACAGGTCGAGAGACCTGGGGCGCCGCCTGCCCACCCGGAGGAGCCAGATAGCGGCAACGTCGGCGAGAACGGACGCGCCGCTGCGAACGGCGGGAGCGCGTCCGATGGAGCCTCAGCCCGGAGGGCCTCCGCCGCGCGGCGAGCTCGGACGACCCCCGTCCGAGCCGCCGAGGCCCGAGCCGCCGAAGCCGGCGCGCCCGAGGCCCGTAGCCCGTCGCCCACTCGCCCCAGCCGCCCATCGCGGCGGCGCTCGACGGCCCCCGCGGAGAGCAAGCGAGGCCGGACCCAGGTAGCCCTGCGCCAGCCCGCAGATACACCGCGCCCATCATCCAACGGCGGGAGTGGTCGCGGCCCCACAGATGGGGGTGGAGGATTCCGGCTTACCTGGCGGCCGAGATGGTCGGATGGCCGGCCGCCGCGGCCCCGGATGCGCAAGCTCCGGCTGCTGCTGATCCTCGTCGGCCTGGCCGCTCTGGCCGTGGTCTCCACGGTGTTTGGGATGCTGCTGGCGGTCGCCTCGGACCTGCCGCAGCTCGAGAACACGCAGGTGTTCTCACAGGGGCACACCTCATATCTCTACGACGACGAGGGCCGAGCGATCGGCCCCCTCCTGCCGTCCAAGCACGAGGTCATCGACCAGTTCCCGCAGATCTCCCGGTGGATGAAGGACGCGATCATCGCCGTCGAGGACAAGCGTTTCTGGTCCGATCCGGGCGTCGACCTGCGCGGGGTGGCGCGAGCCGTCATCGCCGACGCCACCGGCGGTGCCACCCAGGGTGCTTCAACGATCGCCGAGCAGTTCGTCAAGAACACCCTCAACGCCGAGAACAACCGCACGGTCTTCGAGAAGCTCCGTGAGGCCGCCCTGGCCTTCCAGCTGGCCCACAAGTGGCCCAAGCAGAAGATCCTGACGGAGTATCTGAACTCGATCTACTTCGGGAACGGCGCCTACGGGGTCGAGTCGGCCGCGCGCGTGTACTTCGGCAAGACGCTCGGCTATGACCCCAACGCCCCGGCCGACGGCCAGACCAGCCGGTGCGGGGACAGCACGACCCACCAGACCCTGCCGACCTGCGCGTCGCTGCTCCAGCCCTGGCAGGCCGCGCTGCTGGCTGGGATGGTGGCCAACCCCAGCGCCTTCAACCCGATCGGCGATCCGGCCGCGGCCGGTAAACGCCGGGACCTCGTGCTCCAGGACATGCGCCAGCAGGGTTACCTGACCCAGCCTCAGTACGAGGTCGACAGGGCCCAGCCCCTGCCCACGGCCGCGGACCTCCAGCAGCCTCAGGAGCCGGCTGTGGCCCCGTATTTCACCAGCTGGCTGCGGCCCCAGATCCTCAGAGCCATGGGCTACGGCCAGCGCGACGTCCCGGACAGAGTGGCCGAGTACCGGGCCTACTACGGCGGGCTCAAGATCAAGACCACGCTTGACCTCAAGATGCAGCATGCGGCCGACGAGGCCGTGGCCCAGGACCTCCCCTACTCCAAGGGCGGGATCGTGTCCTCCCTGGTGGCGATCGACAACAGGACCGGGCAGGTCAGGGCCATGGTCGGCGGACCGGTGATCGACGGCCACGAGGACTACCAGCAGTTCCCGTTCAACCTGGCCACGCAGGCCGAGCGTCAGCCCGGGTCTGCCTTCAAGCCGTTCACGCTGGCGGTCGCGCTGGAGTCGGGCTACGGGCCGAGCTCGGTATTCCTGTCCGCCCCGGCCACGTTCGTGGTTCCCAACAGCGGCGGCAAGGAGTTCTTCAACGTCCGCAACTTCGGCAACTCGTACTCCGGACCGATCACCCTCCAGGAGGCCACCGACATCTCTGACAACTCGGTCTTCTCAAGGTTGGGAATCCTCGGCCTGAAGAACCACGGCGGAACCAAGCGGATTTCCAGAATGGCCAGCTCGATGGGCATCCGCACCCCTGTGTCTCACAACTACGCCATGATCCTGGGCGGGCTCAAGGTGGGGGTCTCGCCACTCGACATGGCCCACGCCTATGAGACGTTGGCCACAGGGGGCAAGAAGGTCTACGACCCCACCCGGCTCGGCGACTTCCACCAGGGCCCGACCGGGATCGAGAGGATTCAGTGCCCGAAGGACTGCCCCCATCAGACGATGGTCGACAAGCCGGTGGAGAAGCGGGTCTTGCCGGCCTCCGTGGCCACCACCGAGCGGGACATGCTCGAGGGCCCGGTGGCCTCCGGGACGGCCACGGCGGCGGCCATTCCAGGCGTGGTCGTGGCCGGCAAGACCGGGACCACGACCAACTACGGTGATGCCTGGTTCGTGGGCTGGACCCCGGAGCTGACGGTGGCCGTCTGGGTGGGCTACCCCAACAGCACAACCTCGATGAGCACCCTGTTCAACGGCGGTCCGGTCGAGGGCGGAACCTACCCGGCGATCATCTGGCGTGACTTCATGGAGCAGGCGCTCCAGATCATGTCCGAAGAGCAGCACCCGAGTCAGAGCAGCAGCACCTCCAACGTCACCAGCTCCGGAAGCTCGAGCAGCGCATCCTCATCCTCGTCTTCGAGCTCGTCGTCCTCCAGCTCCGGTGGCGGCGGATCCGGTTCAGGCTCCGGGGGCGGCGGCAACGGGAGCGCCCAGAACAGCTCTGCCGGCAACGCGACCAGCGCGCCCGCCGGCGGCACCCCCGCGTCCAGTGGCCCGACGGGAAACACAGGCTCGGGCGCCCCCTCCAGTGGCCCGACGGGAAGCACACGCTCGGGACCGACCGGAAGCGCGGGTTCGGGATCGACCGGCTCAGGCTCAACCGGTTCGGGATCAGGCTCGAGCTCGGGCGGCTCGGGCTCAGGCGGGTCGGGGCTCGGCGGCGGCTGAGCGGACCAGCCGCACAGGCCGCGACAGGAAGCGGCTCCCCGCAGCGCAGAAGCGCCACGGCAGCTCGATCGCGCGGGTGATTCCGATCCGGCGGTCGACGGCGATCGGCACGTCCCGCCAGCCCGGTGGCCGCGGACTGATCGTCACCGGACCCCGCCGCAGGTCAAGGCCGTTGTGATGAAGTCCGATACCCAGTGCCTGCGTGAGCTTTCCCGGTCCCGAGCACAGGCCCCTGACGTCGCCCACTCCCCGGCGCTGGTGCATCACCTCAATCCCGTCCAGCGGCTCCAGCGCCCTGACCAGGACCGCGGCGCCGATCCCCGGCGGCTCACAGACCGCGTTGAGCAGGGCGTGCACTCCGTAGGAGCGATAGACGTACGCACGCCCCGGCGGCCCGAACAGGGTGGCCGTCCGAGGCGTGAGCCCGACGAAGGCGTGACAGGCTGGCTCTGAGTCGTGGTAGGCCTCGGTCTCCACGATCACGCCAGCGCACTCACCGTTGCGCACGACGCACCCGACCAGGTCTCGAGCCACTTCCACGACGGGTCGGTCGTAGAACGAGGCCTTCACTGCTGCGGCTGGCCGCCCGGGGTCAGCTGCTGACGCACCGCCTCCAGCTGCTCCTTAACTCGCTCCAGGCTGGTACCGCCTTGGGAGACCTTCGATTCAAGCCAGGCCCCTTCCTGGAGCAGGGCGTAGAACTCGTCGTCGAGCAGCGACGATTGCCTGGCGAGTTCCTCAGGCGTCAATTCGGACAGGGTCTTGCCCTGGTCAAGTGCAGTACGCACCAGCCCGGCCACCACACCATGCGCCTCGCGGAACGGCATGCCCCGCCTGACGAGCAGGTCGGCGACGTCGGTGGCGGCGAGGAACTCGTCGGCCGCCGCAGCCTCGAGGCGGCCGCGGTCAAACTCGATCGCTCCCAGCATCCCGTGCGCCGCCTCGAGCGAGAGCTCGATCGTGTCGACCGTGTCGAAGCTGTGCTCCTTGTCCTCCTGCATGTCCTTGTTGTAGGTCAGCGGGAGGGCGTGCAAGGTGCCCAGGAGTCCGACCAGATGCGCAACGACTCGCGGCGCCTTGGCCCGAAGTAGCTCGGCGGCGTCAGGGTTCTTCTTTTGGGGCATGATCGACGAGCCCGAGGTCCAGGCGTCCGACAGCTCGCAGAACCCGAACTCGGAGCTGGACCACAGGACGATCTCTGCTCCCAGCCGGGAGAGGTGCGTGGCGCAGATCGAGGCCGCTGACAGGTAGTCGAGCACGAAGTCGCGGTTTGACACGGCATCAATCGAGTTCTCCACCACCCCCGAGAAGCCAAGCTCCTCGGCCACGCGCCGACGGTCAGTGTCGAAGTTGACTCCGGCGAGCGCCCCCGCCCCGAGCGGGAGGACATGAGCCGCCTGGGCCGCGAGCCCGAACCGGTTGCGGTCGCGCAGGAACATCCAGGCGTAGGCCAGCAGGTGGTGACTGAGATACACCGGCTGGGCGCGCTGGAGATGCGTGTAGCCGGGCATCGGCCAGTCCAGGTGTGTCTCGGCCACGTCGACCAGCCGCTCGACGAGCTGGTGGAGCGCCCAGATCGCCGCACCGGCCCGATCGCGGACAAACATCGACATGTCGGTCGCCACCTGGTCGTTGCGCGATCGGGCCGTGTGGAGCCTGCCCCCCGCCTCTCCGGCCAGCTCGGTGACGCGGCGCTCGATCGCTGTGTGGATGTCCTCGTCCTCGGGTCCGAAAACAAAGCTCCCCTGCTCGAGCTCCTGCTCCACCTGATCGAGCGCGGTCAGCAGGCTGTCCTGATCCTCGGGTGAGACGATTCCGGTGGCCGCAAGCATCCGCACGTGCGCGCGCGACTGCCGGACGTCGTAGGGCGCCAGCCGGCGGTCGAACGACAGCGAATCGTTCAGGCGCCGGAAGGCCGGATCCGGGGGCTCGGTGAAGCGGGCCATGGCCCGGAGCATGGTAGGGGCGCGGCCGAGGTGCGGCGTCGAGCCGGAGGGATCAGATCACGATCCGATGCCGGCGCCCGCCGCCGCGCCCGGCTCGAGCTCCGGTACACCACCGCGAACGAGTGCCGGGCAGCGGTGCGCGGGGAGGCTGGGCCGCCCTCGCTTGACCCGGCCCAGATCGTGGGCCGGCCCCAGGTCCGGGAACACGTTCAGGTAGTAGCGGGCGATCACGCACCCGTTCGCTCCCAGGACCATGATCCCGCGCGTGCTCACGTCCGGGCCGGCCTGGGGCTGTCCGTCGTAGTCCATGAACACCCCACGGGCATGAACCCTGCGTCCGCCGAAGCCGACCGCCGAAGGAGCACCGATCAGCCACCCTCTGGTCGGATCCAGCGCCGTGCTGTGCCGGGGAGCGATCAGGATCCCCACCGCGCCGGTGGGCCAGCGCGAGTACGAGCCGTCAGGTCTGACGAAGCGTCCCACGACGACCCGGGCGCTGGGGTCCGGATGGGCCGATAGCAGCGCCGCCAGCCGGTCGGCCACGTCGTTGGCCGATGTCGGCCCGGCCGACTCGGACTCGAGCTTGTGCCCGTGGCCGTGCTCGTCCTGGGAGCAGGCGTCGTTGTTGAACAGGCCCGGGGTCCCGCTGGCGAAGGCCCAGGCCGGGATCAGATAGCCGACCATGTCATCGGCCAGGCCGACCTGAAAGCGGAACAGTCCGTCGCCCCGCCATGTGGGCACGATCGGGTTGGGCCGCGGGCAGCTCTCCTGGTCCTGCCCGAACGGACTTCCCAGCATCAGAGCCGGAAAGGCCTCGCCGGGGTTGTCGAGCATCTGCAGGTCCGGGCCGATCCTGGCGTAGCTGACGTAGGTGCGGAAATCGGCTCCGCTGGTCGGGGTGATCGAGCCGTTGGGCACGGCGTGGAGGGGTTGACCCGAGGGCGCGCAGGCCCACGCCTGGCGGCGGCCGAACTCCCCGGCTGCGGCCAGCACGATGAAGCCATTGTTCTCCAGGGGGATGCAGAACTGCTGCCGGCTGAACACGATCGCGCCGGGGGTCAGGCGGACGGCCGACCGAGCAGCGCCGGCGGCCAGGTCGGCGAACCGTTGTCCGGTGGCGCGGGCCTGTTGGTACTGCGTCGCCTGGTTGGTGTGGTTCTCCGAGCCGTTCGCGACCACGGTCGGATCGGTCTCCGGATCCTCCTCGGAGCCGTTATCTGCGACCAGGAATTCGGCCATCCCGGCATGAGCCCCGTCGAAGGCGTGCTCCATCGCTCCCGGCCAATCGGCACTCAGCCCGGCCCCGGCGTTGCCCATCTCCTGGTTGTGGGCGGCGAGGCTGATCACCGTGAAGATTGGGGTGCCGGAGCTCGTCCGGGCCTGGAGGACACCCATCTTGGTGTCCACCGCGGCCACGCGGTCATCGTGGGGCAGCGCCACCGAGGTGGGGAACTGGTCTGAGATGCGCTGCGACATCCCGGACAGGAGCGGGTACGAATTGCCCGACTGGCCCGGTGGAATCGGGCCTTCGATCTGGTTGGCGTAGAGCTGGGCGGGTCGGAGTGCGTGCACCGCCCCGGCCGCGGCCTGGGCGATCCGGGATTCCAGCCAGCGCATGTAGAACTCGTCGATGCCCGAGCGCACGCCCACGCCCAGCGGCGTCTCCAGGGCTCCATAGAGCCCGATCGTGTCCGGCGAGCTCTCGTTGTGGTCAGCGGACACGACCAGATTGGCGTGCACGCCGAAGTCATGGAGCAGGTCGTAGCGAGCCTGGTCGGTGTAGTAGTCGAAGATCCCGATCGCGTCCACAGACGCATACACGAGCGGTTCGTGATGGCCGTCCCAGATGGCCACGGCCCGCACGTCCAGCGCGTCATGAACGCCGGTGGCGGGTCCCTGCTCATTGTCGGCGTAGATGCCGTCCCAGCGGCTGTTGGCATTGGCGTCACAGAACGGATCGGGTTGCTTGCCGCTCGGCCCCTGGTTGAGGTCGGTTCCCGCGTCCCACTGGTTGTCTCCGTTGAGGTCTCGGAACGGCTCCTGGAGGGCGAACCGTCCGAGCGTGGGGAAGGTCGCCGAGGCACAGGCCGAGAACCCCGGTGCAAATTGGGCGTCGGCCTGCTGGGCCGCTGGCGTCCCGGCCAGCGGCGGGGTGGTGTCAACTCTGGCTGCGCCGGCGTAGAAGTGATACGCGGGTATCGCTCCCAGGGCGCTGCCGGCGCCGATCAGCCCCAGCGCCGCGACCACCGCGACGGCGGCGTAGGTTGGCCTGCCCACTCTCACCTGGCCGGAGCGGATGGCACCGTGGCCAGCACTGGGAGGCCGACGTTTCCGACTGCGTCCACGGCGCGGATGGCGACATAGCGCTTGGCCCCAGACGGGACATGAACGCTCTGAAGGGCATACGGGCTCTTCGGAGCCGGACCGCCCTTGAGGGGCTTGGCCGAGGAAAAGTTCTCCGCGTTGATCGGATGCGCGGAGGTCACCATCTGATAGCGGGCGACCTTTCCGCACATGAGATCCTGACCCGGAGCGAGGAACCGGATGATCCGATGGCGTACCCCCCGGCCGAGTGGACGACCCGGAGTGACCGCGTCCGTGAGGTAGTCGCCCGAGTTCCAGTCATCGTGGTGGAAGCGCGGCGAGGAGCTGGGCGAGCACGCCGGAGCCGGTGTGCGGTACACGGCCACCGTGCCGGCTCTGGTGATCGAGACAAGGTCCTTGCGGGCCGACCTGGAGCTGTCGAGCGTCCCGAACGAGCCCAGTGCCGGCGTGGCCACGGTCCAGTCTCCGGTCAGCTTCGGCCAGGCCGAGCTGACGGCGAGGCCCTGGGCAGTGAATGCGGCCAGGTCCAGGGACGACGTCCCTCCGATCACCGCCTGTCCGGCCGACGCTGTGATCTGGCCGACGACCGGCCCGGTCAGGAATTGGAGGTCGTTGACCTCAGCGGGGTATCCGGACAGCGGCTGGGCGGTGCTCGGATCCCACCCGGCGATGAAGTCCTGCCCGCCCTGGTATTCGTTGAGCAGCAGATCCAGCGCCCGGATCAGGCCGGCCTCGGGAGCGAAGAAGTCGATCGTGTGGCCGTTGAAGCTCCCGAACGCCGGATAGCCGACGGCGGCAAAGCCCGGATGGTCGTACTGGCCGTTGCCCTGGCTGAAGTCGGTCTCCAGCGGGTTGTCCTTGCCCTGGGCATCCTTGCCGTAGCAAGAGCTGCCGTTGGGGTTCAGGATGTATGCCGGTCCCGCGTCGGGAGCGACGCCAATCTTCATCCCCTGGCCACCGCTGGGGCAGGTCAGCGGGGCGACCACAGGCGAACCGTTGACGCCCTCTCCCACGTCGGGCAGCAGACCGGCGTCGACGATCCCGACCTTCACCGGCCACCCGGCCTCGAACCCCGTGGAGCGGCACGTGCCCGCGGAGCAGTGCATCGCCCCGCCGGTGGACCTGATCGCGTACACCCGCCCGTTGGCGAACGTGAGCGCCCCGGTCGACCCGACGGCGGTGAGCGTGCCCGCGGTGGTCGAGCCGGCGTTGATCTGGCCCTCATCGCCCGTTCCCGTGAGGTACTCCTCATTCGTTCCGACGATGATCGACGGCGGCTTGCCCGGGCCGTTCAGCCGGGCCACCGCGGGCGTGTCGATGATCTTGCCCTGGTCCTGGTCTATGTCCGGATTGGTTCCGGCCCGCTGGGCCGAGAACGTCAGATGGTTTGTCACGGGCCCAACCGCCGTGATCTTGTCCGGATCTGCGACCAGCACCGGGAACCCGGGAAGTGCCCGGCCGGCCAGCTTCCCCGGCTCGGGCTGCCAGGCATACACGTGACGGTCCTCTCCGGCGGCGATGATGTCCAGCGGCCCGGCGTCCCTGCCGTTCAGGTGTGCCAGAACCGGCGAGGCCAGGAAGCCGACCTCGGTCCGATCCCTGGGGCCCTGACGGACCGTGTGGAACGGCTGCAGCGGGGCGCCGGAGTACGCCGGGTTGGAGTGCTGGTGAAAGACGAGCTGGCCCCGGGCGTTCCACGCGTACACATTTCCGCACAGATCGTCAGCCACGATCTCGATCCGCCCGTCGTGGAAGAGATCGCCGCCGGCCAGCGCGCCGAGGATGGCGCAGTAGTGGTTGGTTCCCACCGACCGATAGGCCTTCTCCCCAGGGTGGAGCGGAAGCTGGACCGTGTGCACCGGCCAGCCCGGTAGCTCGGTGCCGCCGCGCGTATAGGCGTGGACCAGCCCGTCGGAGGTGGCCATGACCAACTGGTTGCGGTCGTGGCCGGCGAGGTCGATGAGCAGCGGGGCTGAGTCGCCGTCGGCCTGGAGCTCCTTGGGCCAGCCGGACAGCATGTCTCTGTCCCGGTGCAGGAACAGCTGGCGGCGATCCTCCCCGGTCATCGCGGGGCGCCCCGTCCCGGCTGCCGTGCTCACAACAACCCGGACCGTGAAGGCGAAGGGCATCGTGTTCGGACGGCCGTTTGAGGTCTGGGCGTGACCGCCGTTCTCATTGCCATCAAATCCCTGGACGTTGCCGGGGAAGAGCGCCTCCAGCGAGGATGTCTTGATCTTCGCCAGCGTGCCTGTGAATGCCGACGTGTGGACGGTGGTCCCGTCGCAATAGTTCGAGGCCCC
Organism: Solirubrobacteraceae bacterium; assembly: GCA_036490975.1. Lineage (GTDB taxonomy): Bacteria > Actinomycetota > Thermoleophilia > Solirubrobacterales > Solirubrobacteraceae > Palsa-465. Next base: position 9,848 of record DASXCS010000003.1, on the reverse strand, counting down.
GGTGACGAAGTCCCCCGGAGGGTTGGCGCCACCCAGGGCGTTGTTGGGCTGTCCGCCCGCGGCGATCTGAACCCGGCAGGTATAGCGCGTGCGGCCATTGACATAGCCAGTGATCGCGATACGGGCGAGCCGCGGGTCAACCTGCTGGGACCAGTCCGGAGAGGTGATCTCGGCCTCCGGGGGGATGGTCCCAGTGGCCGCTGCCGCCACCGCCTTATACGCGTCCAGCCGGCCGTACCCGTAGAACTCGTCGAAGCCCTTGCGCGCGTGGTAGCGGTGGGTATCAGGCGCGGGCCCGACGACGCCACCGGCCAGGTCGGCGGCAAATACCGTGTTGCTGTTCGGGTCGGTACACGTGGCCACCGGGGGGGTGCAGGAGCCCTCGGGCTGCTGGGCGAAGTTGACGTCATCGGCCTGGCCGCCCACACCGGCATCGGCCGGCGCCTTGCCCGTGCTGGCGCTCTGACCCGGCGTGAGGTCCCCGGCGATGTTTCCCGAGGCCATCAGCTGACGGACCTCGTTGGCGGTGATCGGACAGGGGGTGCCGTCGACGCGACGGCAGTCGGAGGCCGGGATCAGCCTGTGCTGGATGACGGCGTTCTCGGCCGCGCCGTACACCAGCCCGGCGATCCCCGCCGCCAGCTCGGTCGCGTTGGAGGAGCACGACGAGCTCGACACCGAGACGGTGACGTGGGTCGAGAAGTTCGTGCACCCGTTGAACTGGAGGTACGAGGGCGGAGTCCCCGTGAACGTGCTGTCGTACCTGTTGACCGAGTTGACCACGATCGTGTCCGGCCCCGAGCCGGGCTCGTTGTGGTGCTCAGCGGCCTCGTCCGCCGCCGAGGCGATAACCACGACTCCGTGGTGGTAGGCGTACTCAACGGCCTGCCGGGCGAAGTAGGAGTTATTGAGCGTGCCCAGCGCCTCGGAGATGACCGATGAGCCCATGTCGACCCCGTACAGCGCGGCCTGGGCAAAGCGGTTGTCGTCGGCCACGAACGACTCACCGACCCGCAGCGGCATGACCTCGCAGTCGGGGCAGGTGCCGAGGTTCTGCGTGGTGTTGGCCTCACCGCTGGATCCCTCGGCCTCGCCCGTGCCGTGCCCGTACTGGACGTCGTCGAACGGGTCGTTGTTGTTGTCCACGAAGTTCCACCCGGCGATATCGCTGGCGAACCCGTTCCGATCATGGTCAACTCCGTCTGAGAACGCCAGGATCAGGTCCTCGGGCGTGAGCATCCCGGATGGCCCGTGCCGGAGCGCATGAAGCGGGCTGGGGCCGTTGACCACGGCCGCGACTCTCGAGTCGCACGCGTAGTCGAGCGTGTCGAAGACGCCCTGCCCGATCACGTCGTACGGGCCCTGGCCGCCGGCGCCGGGCTGGCCACCGTGCCGGTTGTAGTCGCCCCCTGACCCGACGGCGCCGATGTGAGCCGAGCAGTCCACCCCGGTCGAGGGGTCAAACGCTGTGTGCAGGTCGACCTTCGGCGCCGGGAGCTCCCCGGCGTTGAGGTGGATCTTCTTGCGCAGGTCGATCATGGCGCCCTGGTCGTTCCACTTGATCCCCGAGTCCAGCACGGAGATCAGGACGTCCGGGCGGCCCAGAGTCTCCTCGAAGGCCGTCTTCACCGGACTGCCGGCAGCCACGCATGAGTTGGTCCCTGACGGGAAGGTGGCGCTGCCGTCGACCACGCTCATCCCCCTGATGCCGCACAGCTCCTCGGACTTGCCGTTGACCGTCGCCTCGCTCATCGGGCTGGCCTCCGGCGTCGCCGCCAGCTTCCAGTTGTCTCCGAAGTTGCTGGGCGTGACACCGGGGGGAAGCTTCCACGTGGTGGCGTCGCCCAACTGGCCGCCCGGTCCGGTGTACGGGAAGTCAGCGCCCGCGGTGCTGGCGCCGGCCAGGAGCAGAGAGGTGCCCACTGCCAGCGTTACGGCGGCCCGCGCGCCCAGCCCCCTCAGGAACCCTCTCTCCTCCATCGGAAATCAGAACGTACCAGCAACCCCGAAACTTGTGGGGCGTTTGGCTACCGCGCCAGCACCTCCCGAAGCGCCTGGGCCACCCGGGCCACCTGGCCCTCAGTCATCTGAGGGAAGAACGGCAGCGCGATCGACCGCGAGGCCACGTCCTCGCACACAGGGAACTGTCCCTTCCGGTAGCCGAAGGTCTCCCGGTAGTAGCTCATCAGGTGAATGGCCGGGAAGTAGGGCTTGCTGGATACGCCGAGCTCCCCCAGGGCGCTGACGGCGCCGTCGCGGTCGATCCCGCGGGGGAGCTGGACCACGAAAACGAACCATCCGCGGCGCGCTGCGCCCTGGTCCGGGCACGGGAGTTCCACCCCCTCGATGTCCGCCAGCGCCTCTCTGTACCACGAGGCCACACGGCTCCGCTCAGACAGAAGTCGGTCCAGCCGTTCGAGCTGAGCCAGCCCGACGGCGCAGGCGATATCGGACAGCCGGTAGTTGAACCCCAACCGGTCGTGGTCAAGCCAGCCCAGATCGGGGGCGCGGCCCTGGTTGCGCTCGGAGTCGATTCCCTCCTTCACCGCCGCGTCGGGCGTGGTCACGACTCCCCCCTCCCCCGTCGTCATCTGCTTGTTGGGGTAGAAGCCGAATGCGGCCAGATGACGCCCACTCCCCACCGGTCGACCATCGGGGTAGGCCGCCCCGAGTGCCTCGCAGGCATCCTCGACGATCGGCAGGCCGAGCGCCTCCAGGGCTGCGACGTCGGCCGGGTATCCAAACAGGTGCACCGGCAGGACCGCCGCCGTGCGCTCTGAAACCTCGGTCCTGGCCGCAGCCGGATCGAGGTTGAGCGTCACGGGATCGATGTCCGCGAACACCGGACGAGCCCGCTCGTATACGACGACGTTGGCACTGGCCACGAATGAGAACGGGCTCGTGATGACCTCGTCACCCTCCCCCACGCCGACCGCCCGCAGCGCCAGATGCAACCCGGCTGTACCACTGGACACGGCGCTGGCCCACCGGGCGCCCACGGCCCGAGCAAACTCCTGCTCGAACCGGGGCAGCAGCGGCCCCAGCGAGAGGCGACCGGACCGGAGCACCTCCAGTACAAGCTCCTCCTCGCGCCGGCCGATCACGGGCTGCGCGAGCGGGATCGGCTCGTTCACGCTGGGCGCGCCGATTCCCGAGTGCTCGCCCGCTGCATGCCGTGTTCGAGCGACGCCACCAGCGCTTCCCAGGACGCCTCGATGATGTTCTCGGATACCCCGATCGCACCCCACACGGAGTCCCCATCGGTGGCGTCGATCAGCACCCTGGTCACCGACGCGGTGCCGGCGTGCTCATCAATCAGACGGACCTTGAAGTTCTCCAGCTGGATATCGGCCAGGTGGGGGTAGAGCTCGCCGATCGCATCACGGAGCGCCCTATCCAATGCGTTCACCGGACCGTTGCCCTCGGCCGTGCGCACATAGCGCTCGCCGTCGGGACCGGGCGGCGCCCAGATCTTGATCGTGGCCTCGGTCTCCACATGCCCCATGTGGCCCATCTCGACGATCACCCGCCAGTGCTCAAGCGTGAACAGCGGCTCGTAGTGGCCCGTCTCCTTGCGCAGCAGGAGCTCAAATGACCCATCGGCCGCCTCGAAGTGATACCCCTGATGCTCGAGTTCCTTCACGCGGTCCACGACTCGGCTGGCATCCTCATCGCCCATCTCCAGGCCGGCGTCGCGAGCTCGAGCCTGCACGGTGCCCTTGCCTGACAGCTCTGAGATCAGAAGCTCGCGCCCGTTGCCCACCTGACTGGGCTCAATGTGCTCAAAGGTAGCCGGATCGGCGGTCACGCCGGCGACGTGCATACCGCCCTTGTGGGCAAAGGCGTTGCGCCCGACGTAGGGCTGATCTGGATTGGGCACCAGGTTGAGCAGCTCGTCGAAAAAATGCGCGCTCGACGTCAGTGAAGCCAGCTGGTTCGCGGTCACGCACTCAAAACCGAGCTTGGCCTGGAGGTTGGGGATGATCGTGGTCAGGTTGGCGTTGCCGCACCGCTCGCCGTACCCGTTGATCGTGCCCTGAACCTGCCGGGCCCCCTGGCCCACGGCGGTCAGTGAGTTGGCCACGCCGCAGCCGGCATCGTTGTGGCAGTGGATCCCGACCCGGGTCCCCTGAGGCTCGAGCTCAGCCACCGCGGCGGCGACCGCGGTGGCGATCGCGTCTGGAAGCGTGCCGCCGTTGGTGTCGCAGCAGACCACGGTCTCAGCGCCGGCCGCGGCCGCCGCCCGCAGGCACTGCAGCGCGTATCCGGGGTCGTTCCGGTAGCCGTCAAAGAAGTGTTCGGCGTCGTAGATCACCCGCTTGCCCGCCCCGCGCAGGAACTCCACAGACTCGGAGATCATGAGGAGGTTCTCCTCCCGGTCCACCCGGACCACCTTGTCCAGGTGTAGATCCCACGTCTTCCCCACCAGCGTGCAAACCGGCGCGCAGCACTCCGCCAGTACCTGCAGCGCGGGATCATCGGCCGCCGCCACGCCTCGTCTCCGGGTCATCCCAAAGGCCGCCAGTTCCGCGTGGCTGAAGCGCTCCTGGCCAAGGAGCTCGAACAGCTCGAGCTCCTTTGGGTTGGAGCTCGGAAAGCCGGCCTCAATCAGGTCGATCCCCAGCTCATCCAGACGATGGGCCACGCGCAGCTTCTCGTGGGCCGACAGGGACATACCCTCTCCCTGCATGCCGTCCCGCAGGGTCGTGTCGTACAGCTCGATCACGGTCATGGCCGGTCCGGTGCCCGGAGGCTTCAGCCCGGGCCGGAGCCAGCCACGGGCGTTGACTGGGCCGGGACCTGGACCAGGTCCAGCCAGTCGCGGTAGCGCGGATCCCGGCCGTGGAGCGCGTCGTCGAACACGCGCTGGATCTCCCGAGTGATCGGCCCCGGCTCGCCCGAGCCGATCGCGTGGTCGTCGATCTCCCGCACCGGCACCAGCTCGGCGGCCGTGCCGGACAGGAACACCTCATCCGCGAGGTACAGCTCGGACCGGGCCAGGTCGCGCTCGACGACGGTGTAGCCGAGATCCCCGGCGATCGCCACCACCGAGCGGCGGTTGACGCCGTCCAGGATCGCGGCGGTATGGGGCGGGGTGAGGATCGCCCCGTCGCGCACCACGTAGATGTTCTCGCCGGTGCCCTCGCACACAAAGCCGTGAGCGTCGAGCAGGATCGACTCCTGGTAGCCCGCCTTCGAGGCCTCGATCTTGGCCAGCACGCTGTTCAGGTACTGCCCCGAGGCCTTGGCGTGGGGGATCAGCGAATCGTGGGAGATCCGCCGCCAGCTTGACACCTTGGCGCGGACGCCCTTCAGCTTGCCCTCCTCGCCCAGGTATGCCCCCCAGGGCCAGACGGCGATCGACACCTCCACCGGACAGTCGAGGGGATAGAGGCCCATCTGGCCGTAACCGCGGAATGCGATCGGACGGATGTAGCACTCGCGCAGCTCGTTGGCCGAGATCAGCTCATGGGTGGCCGAGCGGAGCTCGTCGAGGGTGAAGGGCAGCGGCATGTAATAGAGCTCAGCTGAGCGAAACAGGCGCTCCAGGTGCTCGCGAAGGCGGAAAACGGCCGTGCCCTGCGCCGTTTCGTAGGCCCGGATGCCCTCGAACACGCCGGTGCCGTAGTGGAGGCCGTGGGTCAGTACGTGGACCTTGGCGTCCTCCCAGGCCACGAGCTCTCCGTTATGCCAGATGAGGTCCACTTGGTCCACGACGTTCTCCTAGGCGTTGGACTACAGGTTTTCGAGGACTTTCTGGGTGGCTCGGGCCGTATTGGCACTGCCCCCCAGGTCCGGCGTGCGCAGCCCCTCGGCCAGTGCACGCTCCACGGCTGATTCTACCGCCGCCGCCTGCGCCTCCATGGACAATCCGTGTCGGAGCATCAGGGCGGCTGAGAGGAACATGGCCAGCGGATTGGCCGCCCCCGTACCCGCGATGTCGGGTGCCGAGCCGTGGACCGGCTCGAACAGCCCGGGACCGCCCTCGCCCAGCGAGGCGCTCGGAAGCATGCCAATCGAGCCCGTGAGCATCGCCGCCTCGTCGGACAGGATGTCACCGAACATGTTCTCGGTCAGGATCACGTCGAAGTGACGCGGCGCGGCGATCAACCGCATCGCGGCGTTGTCCACCAAGAGGTGCTCGAGCTCGATGTTCGCGAACTCGCTCGAGTGCAGACCGTGGACCACCTCGCGCCACAGCCGGCTCGTCTCCAGGACGTTGGCCTTGTCAACGCTGGTCACCCGCGACCGCGCGCTCTTGAAGGCCACCCGGGCGATCCGCTCGATCTCCGCGCGGGTGTAGACGCAGGCGTCGGAGGCCTCATCCTCGGTTCGGGTCTTGTCCCCGAAATAGATCCCACCCGTGAGCTCGCGGACCACGAGCAGGTCGGTCCGGTCGATGACCTCGCGCTTGAGCGGGCTGGCGTCATACAGCGCCGGCAGCGGCCTGACCGGGCGCAGGTTGGCGAACAGGCCCATCCCGTGGCGTAATCCCAGCAATCCCTGCTCGGGGCGGGGCTTCTGAGGGTCCGTCGTGTCCCACTTGGGGCCTCCGACGGCGGCCAGCAGCACCGCATCGGCCGCGCGACACGCGCTGAGCGTCTCATCGGTGAGCGCCGTCCCGTGCGCGTCGATCGCGGCCCCGCCGAAGAGATGCTCCTCAAACTCGAGCTCTCCGGGGGCAACGGCGTTCAGGACCTCAAGGGTTGGGGGGAGGATCTCGGGGCCGACCCCGTCGCCGGGCAGCAGGATGATCTTGCGGGGCATGGCGGGGCGACGGTAGCCGGTCGGCCGTTCGGGTGTCGCAGAAAAGCGGAGGGCCCGGTCGGATGACCGGGCCCTCCGGACGCTTGGCGCCGTTCGCGCCCACGTGCTTGAGGTACTACTTACCGGCGACGCCACCAACGTTGATGCACGGGATGTTCTGGTTCGCCTGCTTGGTGGCCTGGCCACCCGAGTTGCCAACGATCCCCGAGATCATGCTCGAGCCATCGACAAGCGCGGCCGAGAACATGGCGTTGACCTGACCGGACTGAACCAGGAAGCCCTGGAGGTTGGACGTCGTCGTCGCACCCGGGGCCAGCGGACCGTAGCCGGTGTCGTTGAAGTCATCGAACGCACCCACCCCGACGTCAGCGTTCTGGCTCGTACTGTTGTTGGTCAGGTTGATGTCGGAGCAGCCACCGCCGCCGAGCGCGTCGGCATCGGAGATGGTGAACGACCCGATCGTGACGGACATTGTTGCGCCCGACGTCGTGATCACTCCATCCCAGTTGTTGAGCCCCGGGCCCTGGGGACCGGCGGGACCGGTGGCACCGTTGGAACCGTTGGCTCCAGCTGGACCTCTCGCACCGGCGGGACCCCTCGCACCGGCTGGGCCACGCGGACCCCGCGGGCCCCGTGGACCGGTGAATCCACGCGGACCGCGCTGGCAATGACACTTGGCCGCCAGTGCCGGCGCTACATCAACCGTCAACACCCCGAGAGCCACCAACGCGCCCGAGGAAAGAAGCAGAGCAAAGAGCTTCTTCAACGTAATCCTCCTAAAAGAGAGTGAACGAGACACTGCAGTTGAAGGACCACGGCCCTCCGTCCGCCAGCATGGACTGCCGGTCCCCACCGAGACCCAGTGAGCGCTATCGAGGCACCACCCCTTCCTGTCGCAGTAGCCATATGAGAGTTCAAAACCCGTCGGTGCGTCATAAATCGCGGTCAGATCACCCGTGGAGGGCGCGACATAGTCCTATCACAACCAGGCGACGCTGTGATGTCTTTCGTCGGCGCGAATCGCAAGCCTTCCAGTAGTTTGGGCAAATGACCCAATCTGAGTGCGGCACGTTGCCAGACATCCTGCTGAGCCGGGGCAGTGAGATGCCCGGCAGGACCGCTTTCGTGGCCGACGAGGAGGAGCTAACGTTCGGCGAGCTCGCGGACCGTGCGGTCGCCAGGGCCGGGTCGTTGCAGGCCCTGGGCGTGAAGCCTCGGGATCGGGTGGCGGTGATCATGCCCACGGGACTGCCATTCGTCGAGGTGTTCTGGGGCCTACAGCTGCTCGGTGCGTGCCCGTGCGTGCTGAACCCATCGGTCGCTGGCGACTCGTTGGCCCGCCGAATCGCGCTTGTGCGGCCGCGGTTGGTGATCACCGAGGAGCTGGCAGCGGAGATGAGGCCTTCCCCGCCTCCCCCACCGGCACAAATCGATCCGGACGATCTGGCCTTCCTCCAGCTCACCTCCGGGACCTCGGGGGAGCCCCGCGCGGCGATGATCCTCCACCGCAACCTGCTGTCGTATCTCAGAACGAGCCGTACGAACCTTGAATGGCTTGGCTCGTCCGACGTGTTCGTGTGCTGGGTCCCCCCATGGCACGACCTGGGGCTGGTCCGGTTCATCATTGGGGCGGTGTGGCTGGGAATCGAATGCCACATCGTCCCGCCCTCGGTCAGGACCATCCCGCTGTGGCTCCGTACAGTCTCCGAGGTGGCCGGTACCTACACGGCCGCTCCTGACTTCGCGATCCGACTGGCGGCACGGATGGTCGAGCCCACAAGCGTCACGCTCACCTCCCTGCGCATGTTGAAATCGGGCGGGGAGCCGGTGCGCTGGTCCACGATCGCGGCCTTCGAGCAGCGGTTCGAGCTACCCGGCGTCGTGTTGCCTGGCTACGGGCTGGGGGAGGCCACGCTGGGCCTGTGCGAGCACATTCCAGGCGACGAGGTGCCGGTGGACGAACACGGGACGGTCTCCTGCGGCCCTCCCGACGAGGCAATCGAACTGCGGGCAGGCTCAGCGCTGGATGCCCCCGAGGAGATCCTCGTCCGCGGCGAGCGCGTGTTTGCCGGGTACCTCGACGCGGCCGAGGAGACCGCGGGCACGCTGCGCGACGGTTGGCTGCACACCGGCGACAGCGGATATCTCGATGCCGAGGGGAGGCTTTTCGTACTCGGCCGGCGCGAAGGGATGATCAAGCGCGCGGGAGCGGTGGTCTCGCCGCGCGAGCTCGAGGAGCCGGCACAGCAGGTCGAGGGCGTGAAGATCGCGGCGGCGTCGAGCGTCTCCGATGCGGGCATCGGCGAGCTCATTGTCGTCGCTGTTGAGACCGACCTGCCGGAGGACCGACATGAGGACATCATCGCGGGGGTGATGGGCCGGGTAACCAAGGGGGCGGGATTTGCCCCGGGCAGGATCGTGGTGCTTCCTCGGCGCACAATTCCTCGCACGGAGAACGGCAAGATCCGCCACGCGAGGCTCCGGGAGCTGTTGGAGCAGACTGCGCCTAGCCCGATAGCCGGCTGACTAGCCTCGACCGCCGGTAGCCCGCCGGGAACACGCCCTCCAACCACGACGCCAGGCGGGCAGTCATCGTCTCTTCGTCAGCGGGAGCGATAGGCCTCCCCAAAACGATCTCCATACGCCGGCACCGCCACTCGGCGATAACCGGCACGATCGGGGCCTCCGTGATTCGGGCCAGTCTGAAAGCTCCGCTTGAGACGAAGAGCGTACGGTCGAAGGCCGCGATCGGCGTGTTCCAGGGGCCAGCACCGTCGAGCATCATGAACACGAAGCCACCCTCGCGCAATGCGTCGCCCGCGTGCTTTGCGGCCGCGATCCGCTCCAGCTCACCGCTTCCGGTGGTCGCCCGCGCCACTCCCGGAGGCGGGGGCACCGAGGTCTCGTTGAACCGAAGCGCGAGCACCTTTCCGGGGAGCTGCTCGAAGAGCAGCCTGAAGGCCATGGTCCCGCCGGTGTGGAAGGAGACGAGGATCATCGGTGGTCGTAGCGACGACGGATCGGCCCCTGTGACCCGGCAAGGGAACGGCCACCGCCTGCTCGGATGCCAGGCCGCGGCG
>DASXCS010000002.1:0-1902 GCA_036490975.1 Solirubrobacteraceae bacterium | reverse complement strand
GGTGCTGGCGGGCACGTTCGCCGCGCTCAGCACGCTGCCGGTCACGTTCCTGGCCGAACTGGGCTTCGCGGTGGCGTTCGGCGTACTGCTGGATACGCTCATCGTCCGGTCGGTGCTGGTGACGGCGCTGAACCTGGACCTGGGGCGCTGGGTGTGGTGGCCCAGCAAGCTGTACCGGGAGCCGGTGCCGGAGGAGTTGGAGAGGCGGGAAGCGCCGCGCGACGAGCCTCGGGAGGAGGAGCCTACGGCGGTGTTGTAGCCTCAGGCCGGGTCTCGCCAGGACGCCTTCAGCTCGGTGACGCAGCGGTCGGTCATGTCACCCGTTCGCCACGTGGCGTCCGGGTGGTCGAGGACGAGCTCCGGAAGCAGCGGGCCCAGCTCCTGGAAAACCACGGCCGCCTCGACCCGGGCCAGCGGGGCGCCGAGGCAGAAGTGCGGGCCTCGCCCGAACGCGAGGTGGCGATTGTTCGTGCGGGTGACATCGAACGTTGCGGCCTGCTCGAACATCGCTGGGTCCCGGTTTGCTCCGGCCAGATGCAGGATGACGGAGTCGCCCGCCCGGACGGCGGTGCCGGACAGGGTCAGGTCGGCCTGGGCCAGGCGGGATGCCATCGGGATCGGGCTCTCATAGCGGAGCACTTCCTCGACGGCGGATTCGATCAGTTCGGGCGCCTCGGACAACCGCTGGGCCTCGGCCAGCTTCTGGGCTTCGACCAGCTTTTGGGCCTCGGTCGGGTGCGTCATCAACAGGTAAAGGCCGTTGGCGAGCATGTTGCGGGCGGTCCCGTGTCCCGCCGCGAGGAAGAAGACGGCCAGGCCGATGAGCTCCTGGTCGGAGATCGTCCCTTCGCTAGCCGAGTCCACCAGCCTGGTGAGCAGGTCGTCGGCCGGGCGCCGCTGCTTCTCCCGGATCAGAGCGCGGAACATGTCCTCGAGCGCGAGCCAGCTTTCGTTGGCTCGATCGACCAGTTGCTGGGTATCGGCATTCCAGGATGGGTCAACCCGGCCCGCGAACGGACCCACATCGCCGGTCCAGCGGTTAAATTGCTGCGCTTGCGGGCCAGGCACGCCTAGCGCCGCGCAGATTAGATCCAGGGGAAGCCGCAGGGCGAACCGTTCGAGGAGGTCGACGTGCTCCTCCCGGCGGATCTCGGTGATGGTGTCCCGGACGTAGTCGGTGATCCACGGCTTGAAGGTGGCCGCGAGCGCCGGATTCAGCATGGTGCGGGCCAGCTTGCGCAAGCGCGAGTGCTTGGGCGGTTCGGTGAAGCCAAGCCAGTTGCAGATGTGGGCGATCAGCGATTCATACCCCGGATGCAGATCAGCGGGGATCCCGCGCGCGTTGATCTCCGACCGGTCGCTGCCGAGCTGCGGATGCCGGAGCGCAGCCACCACATCGGTGTAGCTCGTGACCACCCAGGCCTGGAGGATCGGGCTCCAGTGCACGGGAGCGATCGAACGCAGCTCGTCCAGCAGCTCATAGGGCTGGGCCAGCTCGACCCGGCAGAACGCCTGGTAGGCAGGGGTGGCTAGCAGACTGGGCAGCGTGGGCAACGGCTGATCGGCGAGGTCTGGCACAGACGGGCTCCCGGCAGCAGATGATCTTCAAACTGTTAACTAAGAACATGTGACACCGCGGTGGTGCTGTCAATCCATCGCCCGCGCTCAGCCGATGCCGATGGCTCGGGCCGGACTCTGGTCGCGGCGGCTCCGATCGCGGCGAGCAGGGCCCACTTCGCCACCCGCTTCTGGTTGGCCCCCCGGCGGGGCGCGTAGCGGGTGCGGGCGATGGCCATGGCGGCCAGAGCACAGCCTGCGCCACGAGGATCGGCCAGCTCGTCCAGCAGGTTCCGGATACCCGGGGCGTAGCTGACCTCCGTCATGGCCTGACCGAATTCCGAG
>DASXCS010000001.1:0-192423 GCA_036490975.1 Solirubrobacteraceae bacterium | reverse complement strand
GCCACGGTTGCGATCGCCCGCGCCTGCCCGGCAGCGGCCGCGGAATCACTGAAGCAGGACCGACGCGCTCCGGCGGGTCGGGTCCTGAGATTCGCCAGAACCGAGACTCTCGCCTCACCGTCTCCACAGCCGCCGTGGCTTCGGGGTCGGGGATCCCCATGAACTTCAGGGCATCCTCAGGCGCGCGGTGGTGCCCGGGCTGATTCCGGTGAATCCGGCGCAGTCTGGTCGACAAGCCCAAGCAGGGGCCGACACAGCTGCCGCGGCCGCTCTCGCCAGTGACGGTCGAGAAAATCCGCGCGAACATGCTCCAGCCGCGGACCAGGATCGTTCCGGCGGCGTGGGCCGGCAAGCGGCCGCGCCGCGAATACGAAGCTTTGGTCGGATCCGCCCAGGATCGGCAGCGAGACGCGCTGATCGTCTCGATGCTCGCCTACGCCGGTTTGCGCCCGATCGAGGACCGCGGCTGCACCTGGGGCGATCTGCGGGACCGCACGCTGCACGTGTTCGCGACGAAGACCGGACGGGCGCGCGACGTCGACCTGATCGCGCCCCTGGCGCAGGACCTCGCAGAGTGGCGGATCGTCTGCGGCCGTCGGTCTGACAGCGAGCTGGTCATTCCGCGTCCTTCGGGCAGCCCATGGACGCGAGAGGACTGGGCCAACTCGCGCCGGCGCGTCTGGCGCCCCGCCGCGGTCGAGGCTGGCGTCACCGGCGACCTGCGGCCGTATCGCCTCCGCGGCTCGTTCGTCTAGCTGCTGCTGTGGGAGGGGCGCAGACTGACCTACGTTGCCGAGCAGGCCGGGCACTCAGTCGCGACCCTCGCTCGGCACTACGCCGGGACGATGCGACAGCTGGAAAGCAAGCCCCGGGTCCCCGCCGCCGAAGCCGTTCGGCAGGCCCGCGAGGAGATCTGCGGGACGCACTGAGGACGCATCCTTCAAACTGTCGAAAACCGAAAGTAGTCGAATCCCCTGTAACTATCGGAGTGGGCGATACTGGGCTCGAACCAGTGACCTCCGCCTTGTCGAGACGGCGCTCTCCCAGCTGAGCTAATCGCCCGGGAGGACCGTAAGCGTAGCGGGGCTAGACTGGCGCCACTGTGAGACGGAGCCTCGTCGCCGGTATGACGATCTGCGCCGCCGCGGGGGCCGTGGCGCTGATGACGGTCTCAATCGCCGCCGCGGCCCCGGCGCCTCGCAGGGCGGTGGGCGCCATGCCCCGTGTTGGGTCGCCGACGACGACCTTCAGGGTCCGGTTTCGCGCTCCGGACCGGACCGGCAAGGTCGGCGGACAGGAGCGCTTTTACGTCGTATCGGCCACCGGGCCAGGCGGCGAGCACTGCGTCGCTCAGGTCACCCGCAGTGCCGGCGCCTCGCGCGCGCACGCGCGCGTAAACCTGCGGGCGGGTAGGCAGGGCTGGTGTGCCGGGCGCTTCCACGGCAGCGTCACCGAGCAGGAGCGTCCAGCCTGCCCGTTCCGGGAGGTCTGCCCCGACTACGTCATCCTGGTCAGGACCGTCGGCAGGTTCAGCTTCCGGGTCGCGGGGCAGTCTTCGGCGGCCGATCGCCGGTGACCACATAGTCGATCGGCGTCTACGATCAGCCGTCCCATGGACGTACGACTGCCCGACGGCAAAATCCTGTCGCTGAAGGCCGGAGCAACCGGCGCTGACGCGGCCGCGGCGATCGGCCCCGGGCTGGCCAGGGCCGCGCTCGCGGTCAAGGTGGACGGCGAGCTGCGGGACCTGAGCCGGGAGCTGCCCGCGACCAATGGGGAGCCGCCGGAGCTCGAGATCGTGACCGACCGCAGCGGCACGGACGCGCTGTGGCTGATCCGCCACGATGCCGCCCACGTGCTGGCCGAGGCGGTGATGGAGCTCTATCCGGGGGTCAAGATCTCAATCGGCCCGCCGATCGAGGATGGCTTCTACTACGACTTCGATTTCCCCGATGGCGTGACCCTCAGCGACTCGGACTTCGAAGCGATTGAGGCGCGGATGCGTGAGCACGTCACCGCCGATGAGCCGTTCGCGCGCCAGGACATCCCGGTCCAGGATGCGCTTGAGCGGTTCCGGGCCGAGAGCCAGGACTACAAGGTCAAGCTGATCGAAGATCTGGTTCGGGATCAGGGCGTCGACACGGTCAGCCTGTATACGAACGGGGCCTTCACCGACCTGTGCCGCGGGCCTCACGCCCCTTCTACCAAGCGAATCAAGGCGTTCAAGCTGCAGTCGGTGGCCGGTGCGTACTGGCGGGGGGACTCCAGCCAGCCGATGCTCACGCGTGTGTATGGAACGGCCTTTCTCGGCCAGAAGGAGCTGGACCAGCACCTCGAGCGGTTGGAGCGAGCGCGGGCCAACGATCACCGTCGCCTGGGCCCGCAGCTCGGGATGTTCACCTTCTCGGAGGTCTCACCCGGCGCTGCCTTCTGGCTGCCCGCCGGAACCAACGTTTTCAACGAGCTGGTCGCGCTCAGCCGCGAGATGGGGCGGGAGCGCGGCTACCTGGAGGTCAAGACACCCCAGATCTTCGATAGCGCGCTGTGGGTGAAATCGGGCCACTGGGACAAGTACCGGGAAAACATGTTCGTGACCGAGTACGAGGATCGCCAGATGGCGGTCAAACCGATGAACTGTCCCGGACACTGTCAGCTGTACTCGCTGGAGCGTCACTCCTACCGCGACCTGCCGCTGCGCTACTGGGAGCCGGGCCTGCTCCATCGCCGGGAGCCCTCAGGCACGCTCCACGGGCTACTCCGGGTTCGTCATTTCGCCCAGGATGACTCCCATATCTTCTGCACGGAGGACCAGATTCAGGATGAGGTCGCGGGGGTGTTGGACTTCGCTTTTGCCACCTACGGGATCTTCGGGCTGGACGTCCGACTGGAGCTCTCGACGCGCCCAGATGACCGGATCGGCTCCGAAGAGCTGTGGGACAAGAGCGAGGCCGCGCTGACGAGGGCGCTGGACAGCCTCGGCTTGGAGTACCAGCTCAACCAGGGCGACGGGGCGTTCTACGGGCCAAAAATCGACATGCACATGACTGACTCGCTCGGGCGGTCATGGCAGCTCGGAACCTGCCAGCTGGACTACAACTTCCCGGAGCGCTTCGATCTCACCTACACGGGAGCGGACAACGCCGAGCATCGTCCAGTGATGATTCACAGGGCTCTGATGGGCTCCTACGAGCGGTTCATCGGGATCCTGCTGGAGCATTTCTCCGGCGAGCTCCCCCTGTGGCTGGCCCCCGTCCAGGCGATTGTGCTCCCGATCGCCGACCGCCACATCCCGTACGCGGAGTCGGTCAGCGAGCGTCTGCGAGCCGCCGACCTGCGGGCCGAGGTTGATGACCGCTCCGAATCGATCTCCCGCAAGATCAGGGACGCCGAGCTGCGAAAGGTCCCGTACCTGCTGGTCGTGGGCGACCGCGAGCAGGACGGCGCACAGATCTCTCTGCGCCAGCACGGGGCGGGCGACCGGGGTGCCGCGGCGGTTGAGGAGGTCCTGGAGGAACTGGGCGAGCTCGTGAGATCTCGTGTGGCGACCTGAATCCGCCGCTATACTGGCTCCTGTTGATCCAAGGCTTACAGCACATACGGCCCGGCAGCGCTTGACCACTCGCCAAAGCAGCTAGTGCCGGTCCCCAAGAAGTTCGACCGGCGCCCGCCAGAGCGGGACCTGACTCGGATCAACGATCGCATCCGCGTGCCCGAGGTTCGCCTTGTGGGCGAGGACGGCAAGCAGATCGGGGTCATCAAGACCGATGAAGCGCTTGAGTACGCGCGCGAGCGGGACCTCGATCTGGTCGAGGTCGCGCCCGAGGCCCGTCCCCCGGTGTGCCGTGTCCTGGACTACTCCAAGTACAAGTACGAGCAGGCCCAGAAGCTGAAGGCGGCTCGAAAGCACCAGCAGCAGATCACGATCCGGGAGATCAAGTTCCGCCCCAAGATCGCCCAGAACGACTACGACACCAAGAAGGGTCACGTCCGCCGGTTCCTGACCGGGAAGGACAAGGTCAAGATCACGATTATGTTCCGGGGACGTGAGGTGACCCATCCCGAGCGCGGAACGGCTCTGCTGGACAGGCTGGCCGAAGATCTCCAGGACGTGGGCGTGATCGAGCAGTCGCCGCTTCAGGACGGCCGCAACATGACGATGCTGTTGGCCCCCTCCAAGGCCGTGCTGGCCGGCGAGCAGGGCGAGAAGGCCGAAAAGGGCGAGAAGGACACCGAGGGCGAAAAGCAGGACACGTCGGCGCCCGCGCCGGATCCGGAGGCTGCGGATGGCGGCTCCGGCGAGGCCGGCGGTGACGCCCGGGAGCTGGCTCCCACCGACGCTGCCGCCTGAGCGGCCCCGGTTCCTTCTGCTTTACTGGACGGCTCCCATGCCGAAGATGAAGACGCACTCGGGCGCCAAGAAGCGCTTCAAGCTGACCGCGACCGGCAAGGTGCGCGGCCGCCGGGCCTTCTCCACCCACATCCTGGAGAAGAAGTCCCCCAAGCGCAAGCGCCGGCAGGCCCGCCCGGTCTTTCTCTCCGACCATGATGCTCCTCGGGCCAAGACGCTGCTCGGGGCCAAGAAGCGGAGCGGCACGCGATGACCCGGGTCAAGCGGTCCGTTCACGCCCGCAAGAAGCGCCGGGCCACGCTGGAGCTGGCCAAGGGCTACCGGGGCGACGCCAGCCGTCACTACCGGACGGCCAAGGAGGCCGTGCTCAAGGCCGACCAGTACCGCTACCGCGACCGCCGCAACCGCAAGCGGGACTTTCGGCGGCTGTGGATCATCCGCATCAACGCCGCGGCTCGCCAGAGCGACATGTCCTACTCCCAGTTCATGCATGGCCTGTCCAAGGCCGGCATCGAGCTCGACCGCAAGGTCCTGGCCGACATCGCCGTGCACGATGCCGAGACCTTCCGGCGCTTTGCCGATCGCGCCCGGGAGGCGCTGGCCGCTGGCTGACAGCCAGACCAGCTCCAACTCCACCAGGGCGCCGCTCCACCAGGAGAGGCGCCTTTTTTGTTCGCCATGCCACCCATCACCAGCCCCCACAACCAAAACCTGAAGGAGATCCGCAAGCTCAGGCAGCGGCGGCGCTGGCGCGAGCGCTCCGGCCAGTTCGTGGCCGAGGGCGAGGACCTTCTGGCCGCGGCGGACGCGGCCGGGTGGGAGCCCGTTGAGCGCTACTGCGCAGCCGGCTCCGGCCTCCAGGGGACAGAAGTCGACGGCGAGCTGCTGGCCCGAGCCTCTGGCCTGGCCTCAGGAACCCGTGCCCTGGCCGTGTACGAGGAGCGGTGGGCGTCCGTCCCGGCCGGGCCGCTGTGCGTCTATCTCCACGGCGTCCACGACCCCGGCAACCTCGGGACGATCCTGCGTAGCGCTGAGGCCTTCGGCGCGACCAGCGTCGCGCTGGGTCCGGGCACGGCAGACCCCTTCGGGCCCAAGGCCGTCCGAGCCAGCATGGGGTCCGTGTTCACGGTGCCGTTGGTCAGGGTTGATGCGGTGGCCGACCTGCCCGGCCTGAAGATCGCGCTCGTGCCCGGGCGGGGCGTCCCCCTGAGCGAACTTTGGCGAACCGGTCCGAATAGGTCGGACCAAATCGCCAAAGTCCAGGACGAGCAGGGCGGCGACGCGTCACAGGACGACCCTCCCGCCGACCTCACGCTGCTCCTCGGCTCCGAGCGCGAGGGCCTCCCCGAGGCCGTGGTCGCGGCCGCCGACCAGATAGCCCACATCCCGACCGCCACCGACTCGCTCAATGTGGCCATGGCGGCGGCGGTGGCCCTGCACGACCTCGCCAATAGGATGGCCAGCCGATGATCGACCGCATTACGGAGATCAGGTCCCAGGCCGAGCAGGCGATCGCAGCCGCGAGGGACACCGCCGAGCTGGACCAGCTCCGGATCGCCTATTTGGGGCGCAAGGCGGAACTGCCCAACCTGCTGCGGGGCGTGGCTGCGCTTGCGCCCGAGGAGCGGGCGGCCACGGGCAGGGCGGCCAACGAGGCCCGCCAGGGCCTTGAGGGGCTGATCGACCGCCGCTCGGGCGAGTTGGCGGCCTCCGAGTTGCACGAGCGGCTGATCCAAGACCGCGTGGACGTGACGCTCCCCGCCGATCCCGCGCCCAGGCTCGGGGCGCTCCATCTGATCACCCAAACCTGGCGGGAGATCGAGGATGTGTTCATCGGGCTCGGCTTCAACGTGGCTGAGGGGCCGCAGGTGGAGACGGCGTACTACAACTTCGACGCCCTCAACACGCTGGTCACCCACCCGTCCCGGCTGATGACCGACACCTTCTACATCAAGCCGGCCGAGGAGCTGTTCGATCCCGAGACGGTCCTGCTGCGAGTGCACACCTCGCCCGTCCAGATCCGGGCCATGGAGCGCCAGCCTCCCCCGATCTACATCATCATGCCGGGACGGGTCTATCGCCCCGACTCGGATGCCACCCACTCACCCCAGTTCCACCAGGTCGAGGGGCTGGCCATTGACACCGACGTGACGCTGGCCGACCTCCAGGGCACGCTGCTGGCGTTTGCCCGCGCGATCTTCGGCGAGGACCGCCAGGTCCGGATGCGGCCGCATTTCTTCCCCTTCACCGAGCCGAGTGTGGAGGTCGACGTCTCATGCTTTAACTGCAGGGACGGCTTCCTGGCCGACGGTGGGCGCTGCCCGCTGTGCAAGGGAGAGGC
Source organism: Solirubrobacteraceae bacterium (assembly GCA_036490975.1). Classification (GTDB taxonomy): domain Bacteria; phylum Actinomycetota; class Thermoleophilia; order Solirubrobacterales; family Solirubrobacteraceae; genus Palsa-465. The sequence continues at coordinate 185,734 of DASXCS010000001.1, read as the reverse complement.
CTGGATCGAGATCCTCGGTGCCGGGATGGTTGATCCCAACGTCCTCGAGCACGTGCGCGAGTGTGGCTACGACCCCGAGAAGTACCAGGGGTTCGCGTTCGGAATGGGGATCGAGCGGATCGCCCAGCTCAAGCACGGCCTCCCCGACCTGCGCCTGCTCTTCGACAACGACGTCCGGATGCTGGAGCAGTTCAGATGAGGGTTCCGCTGCTGTGGCTGCGCGAGTACTGCTCGCCGGAGCTCGACACCCCCCAGCTGGCCGACCGGCTGACGATGACCGGAACCAAGGTCGAGGCCATCCACCATCACGGGGTGGGTGGGCTCCAGAATTTCGTCGTGGCCCGGGTCCTGAGCGCCGAACGGCATCCCGAGGCCGACCGGCTGAGCGTCTGCTCGGTGGATGACGGCGGCGGGGCGCCCCGGCAGATCGTGTGCGGAGCGCCCAATGTGGCCGCGGGTCAGACCGTGGCGGTGGCCCGTCCGGGCGCTGTCATGCCCGACGGGACGGAGCTGAAGAAGGTCAGGCTCCGGGGGATCGAGTCCGACGGGATGATCCTGGCCGAGGACGAGCTGGCGATCGGGACCGACCATGAGGGGATCCTGGTCCTGGAGGCCGATGGTGCGGCGCCCGGGACCCCCCTGACCGACGTGCTGGAGATCGCCACCGACGTGGTGGAGCTGGAGATCACCGCCAACCGGCCTGACTGCCTGGGCGTGTTCGGCGTGGCCCGCGAGGTTCACGCGGCCACCGGAGCGCCGCTGTTGGCGCCGCCCTGGAGCGAGGACCCGGGCAGCCAGGGCTCGGTCGACGGCGTCGCGGTGGAGGTCCAGTGCCCGGAGTTGTGCCCCCGGTTCACCGGCCGGGTGTTCGAGGAGGTGAGGATCGGACCGAGTCCGCCGTGGCTGAAGGCGCGGCTGATGGCCGCCGGTCAGCGACCGATCTCCAACGTGGTCGACATCACCAACTACGCGATGCTCCTGACCGGCCAGCCGGTGCACGCCTTCGACCTGGACCGGGTGGCGGGCTCGCGCCTGGTCGTCCGCCGCGCCCGGGACCGCGAGCAGGTCGAGACGCTGGACGGGCAGACCCGGACGCTCGATTCGGAGATGGTCGTCATCGAGGACGATCAGGGCCCGACCTCGATCGCCGGGGTGATGGGCGGAGCCCGGTCCGAGGTCGACGAGCGGACGACAACCGTCCTGATGGAGATGGCCAACTGGGACGGCCCCAACATCCACCGGACCTCGCTCAAGCTCGGGCTGCGCAGCGAGGCCTCGGCCCGCCTGGAGAAGCAGCTTCAGCCCGAGCAGACGCTCCAGGCCCAGGCCGTGGTCGCCCGGCTGATGGTCGAGGTGTGCGGTGCCCGTCTGCGGCCGGGAACGATCGACGTCGGCGGCCCGGGTCCGGACCCGGTGACGATCCGTCTCCGCCAGGCCCGGGTGACCGGCCTGCTCGGGCTGAGCATCCCTCCCGAGCGCCAGCGGGAGATCCTCCAGGCGCTGGAGTTTCAGACGGCCGAGGCCGACGACGGCCTGGATGTCCAGCCGCCTCCTTTCCGGCGCGGGGACGTGAGCCGGGAGGCCGACGTAATCGAGGAGGTGGCCCGGCTGTACGGGCTGGAGAAGCTGCCCTCGACGATCCCCTCCCGGCACGGCGCCTACGGCCGCCTCACGCCCCGCCAGCTCCAGCGCCGCCGGGCCGCCGACGTGCTGGTGGCCCAGGGCCTGCACGAGGTGTCGGGCTGGAGCCTCAACGGTCCCGAGGCGGGGCGCAGGCTCCGGCTCGGAGCCGAGCAGCCCGAGCTCGAGCTGGCGAACCCGATGTCCATCGAGCAGTCGAGGATGCGCCGCACGCTGCTGGGGTCGCTCCTCGATGTGGCCGGCCTCAACCTGTCCCGCGGAGCCCCGGCCCTGCGCCTGTTTGAGGCCGGCGCGGTGTTTGTGCCCGTGGAGGGCCAGCGCCTGCCCGCCGAGCCCCACCATGTGGCGGCGCTCCTGTGCGGCCCGGTCCGGCCAGGCACGTGGCGCGAGAGCCAGCCGCCGACGGCAGACTTCTTCGCGATGAAGGGCGTGCTCCAGGCGCTGCTGGGCGCGCTCCGGGTCGAGTACGCGCTGGAGCGCTCGGCCGAACCCTTCCTGCACCCCGGGCGGAACGCCGCGATCGCGGTCTCGGGCCAGGCGGCCGGCTGGGTGGGGGAGGTGCACCCGCTGGTGGCGGCCGAGTGGGACATCGGCGTGACCGTGGCTGCGTTCGAGCTTGACCTGGATGCCGTTCCGGTGCCAAAACCGGTCCTGTACTCCGACATCCCGAGCCATCCCGAGGTCCGGGAGGACCTGGCCGTGGTGGTCGGGGATGACACCACCTCGGCCCAGGTTGTGGAGGTCGTGCGGCGCAGCGGGGGCGAACTGCTGTCCGACGCCCAGGTGTTCGACGTCTACCGGGATCCGGAGCGGCTGGGGGAGGGCAACGTCTCCGTGGCGCTCCGCCTCAGCTTCCGCGCACCCGACCGCACCCTGACCGACGAAGAGGTGGCCGCCCAGCGCGAGCGGATCATCGATGCTCTGGCCTCAGAGCTGTCCGGACGGGTCCGTGCCTCCTGAGGTCTCAGTCTTCGGCGCCGCCGGGTTCACCGGCGCACTGGCCGCCCGGCTGCTCGACCGGCACCCGGCGTTCGAGCTCAGCGCCGTTACGGCCCGGTCCGACGTGGGGCGCCGGCTCGACGACCTGTACCCGTACCACCGCGTCCCGAAGACTCTGGAAGAGCTCGACCTCGATCGCCATGGCGACATCGACGCGGCGATCGTGGCCTATCCGCACGGAGCTGCCGCCGAGCTGGTCTCCGAGCTCCGGGAGCGAGGCGTGAGAGTCGTGGATCTGTCGGCCGACTTCCGGCTCCGCGACCCTGACCTATACGCGGAGTGGTACCGCGAGCACCCGGCGCCCGAGCTGCTTGAGGAGGCGGTGTACGGACTGCCCGAGCGCTACCGCGAGGAGATCCGCCAGGCCGGGCTGGTGGCCAACCCCGGCTGCTATCCCACCGCCGCCCTGTTGGCACTGGCGCCCCTGGCCGGTCAGGGCCTGATCGCCGACGTGGTCGTGGACGCCAAGTCGGGCGTCTCGGGCGCCGGCCGGGCGGCCACCGACAAGACCCACTTCGTCGCCGTCGATGAGAACGTGTCGGCCTACGGGGTTCCGCGCCACCGCCACACGCCTGAGATCGAGCAGGAGTTGGCGGCCCTCGGGGCCGACGTCAGAATCACCTTCACTCCCCACCTGCTTCCCCTGGATCAGGGGGAGCTCGTCTCCTGCTATGTGACCCTGGTCGACCGTGAGGCTGACCTCGATCTGACCGGGCTGTACGCCGACCACTACGCCTCCGAGGCCTTCGTCGAGCTCAGCCAGACCCCACCGGGCGTCCGGGATGTGCGGGAGACCAACATCTGCCGCGTCTCCGTCCACCGGGACGAGCGGACCGCCCGCGTGATCGTGTTCGCCGTCCTGGACAACCTGTGGAAGGGCGCCGCCTCCCAGGCCGTCCAGAACCTCAACCTCATGTTCGGCCTGCCCGAGGGGGAGGGAATCTCATGAGTGGGTTCTTCCGTTCGCGCTGGATCGAGGCACCCGACCACGTGCGGGAGAGCGCCGATGGACTCCCGGCCGGGTTCCGGGCTTCCGGCGTGCAGTGCGGGATCAAGGACCCCGCGGCCCCCGACCTCGGGTTGCTTGTCTCAGACTCGCCCGAGACCACCAGCGCGGCTCGCTTCACTCGCTCGGGCACGCAGTCGGCGCCCGTCCTGCTGTGCCTGGAGCGCTGCATGCTGCACGGGATCCGGGCCGTGGTTGTGAACTCGGGCAACGCCAACGCAGCCACCGGGGTGACCGGTCTGGAGGACGCAGCCCGAATGCAGGGCTCCGCGGCGATGGCCTCGGGCGTCCGCGATGAGGCGGCCGTGGCCGTGGCCTCCACCGGCGTCATCGGCGTCCCCCTGCCCGTGCGGGCCGTCACGCAGGGAATTGCCGCGGCAGCCCGGGCGCTGCGGGCGCAGGGAGCCGGGGACTTCGCCGAGGCGATCCGGACCACCGACGCCTATCCAAAGCGAACCAGCCTGGACGTGGAGCTGCCGTCAGGAACTGTCCGCCTGAGCGCCCAGGCCAAGGGAGCGGGGATGATCTCGCCCTCCTTCGCCACCCTGCTGGCCTTTGTCCAGACCGACGCGCAGCTCTCGGCCCAGACCGCCGACCTGCTGCTGGGCGTGACCGTCAAGCGCTCGTTTGAGCGGATCAGCGTCGACGGGCAGCTGTCTACCAGCGACACGGTGATCCTGCAGTGCAGCGGAGGCTCGGGAGTCCACATCGAACCCGAGACCGAGGACGAGCTGCGTTTCGGCGAGGCCCTGGACGCGTTGCTGCGGCAGCTGGCGCTGGACATCGTGGGCGACGGGGAAGGGGCCCGTCGGACCGGCCGGGTGGTGGTCAGGGGCGGCGACGCCGACGCCGTGGACCGGGTGGCTCGCGCCGTGGCCGACTCGCCACTGGTCAAGACTGCGCTCTACGGCGGGGACCCCAACTGGGGGAGGATCATCCAGGCCGTCGGGATGGCCCTGCCCGAAACGGCGCCCCTGCCGGTGGACGTGATGATTGAAGGGATCGACGTCTGCCGCAGCGGGTCCCACGTGCCCCACGACCCCGCCGCCGTGGCGGAGGCGGTGAAACGGGACGAGGTCGAGTATGAGATCGATCTCCCCGGCACGGGTGCTGAGACCGAGCGCTTCTTCTCCGACCTGGGACACGAGTACGTGACGATCAACGCGGAGTACACGACATGAGAGATGTGGCGACACTTCTGGAGGCGCTGCCGTACATCCGCCAGTTCCACGGCCGGACGGTCGTGATCAAGTACGGCGGAGCGGCGATGGCCGACCCCTCGCTCAAGGAGGAGTTCGCCCGCGACGTCGTGCTCCTGAAGTACGTGGGCTTGAACCCCGTGGTGGTCCACGGCGGCGGACCCGACATCACCGCGTATATGGAACGGCTCGACCTCCCGGTCCAGTTCGTGGACGGTCTGAGGGTGTCTGACGCCCAGACGGTGGAGGTGGCCAAAATGGTCCTGGTCGGCAAGGTCAACAAGGACATCGTGCTGCTGATCAACCGCCACGGGCAGCCGGCGGTGGGCATCTGCGGCGACGACGGCCTTCTGTTCCGGGCCGCCCGCCAGACCTCAGCCAGCGGCCAGGACATCGGCTTCGTGGGCCGGATTGAGCGGGTGGACGTCGACCTGCTGAACCACATCTCCCAGGACTACATCCCGGTCGTGGCCAGCGTTGGCGCCGACCGGGATGGGCACTCGTACAACATCAACGCCGACGAGGCTGCCGGCGCCGTCGCCCGCGCCCTGGCGGCCCACAAGCTCCTGTTCCTGACCGACGTTCCCGGCTGGCTGGCCACCCCGGACGATCCCGGCACCGTCATCTCCGAGGCCACGGCCGAGGAGGTCGAGGCCGCTCTGGCCGGCTCCGGCGAAGGTGGCGTGGCCGGAGGCATGCGCCCCAAGCTTCAGGCCTGCGTCGACGCCATTCACGGCGGGGTGGGCGCGGCCCACATCGTCGATGGGCGGGTGCCGCACTCGCTGCTGCTCGAGCTGTTCACCGATGCCGGGATGGGGACGAAGATCGGACCGCGCGCATGAATGGTCCGCAGACGACCGCCACGCTGGCGGAGCTTCAGGAGCTCGAGCGTCGGTACACGATCGCCACGTACATCCGCCAGCCGGTGCAGTTCGTCCGTGGCCAGGGGACCCGGCTGTGGGACGAGCACGGACACGAGTACCTGGACTTCCTGGCCGGGATCTCGGTCCTGAACGTCGGTCACTGCCACCCCCAGGTGGTGCAGGCCGTCCGGGACCAGATGGGGCGTCTGACCCACGTGAGCAACCTGTACTACACCGAGCCGGCTCTGCGGCTGTGCCAGGCGCTGTCGGGGAGCGCGCTCGGGGGCAAGGTGTTCCTGACGAATTCCGGGGCCGAGGCCGTGGAGGCGGCGATCAAGCTCGTCCGCCGCGCTCGGCCGGGAGGCGACGTGGTCGTGGTGCAGGGCGGCTTTCACGGCCGCACGTACGGCGCGCTCTCGGCCACCCCGCAGGAGTCAAAGCAGGCGCCGTTCGCGCCGCTGGTCCCGGGGTTCGTGGTCGTGCCCAAGGACCCGGCGGCGCTCGAGCAGGCGGTCGGGGAGGGCACGGCCGCCGTGCTGCTGGAGCCGATCCAGGGCGAGAGCGGGATCCACGTCCTGTCCGAGGAGCTCCTGACCGCCGCCCGGCGGGCCTGCGACCGCACGGGCGCCGCGCTGGTCTTCGATGAGATCCAGTGCGGGATGGGGCGCACCGGGACGCTGTGGGCCTACCAGCAGGTGGGCGTGGAGCCGGACGCCCTGCTCAGCGCCAAGGGACTCGGTGGAGGCCTGCCGATCGGCGCCCTGATCACCGGAGAGAGGCTGGCCGACACGCTGCAGCCCGGCGATCACGGCTCGACGTTCGCCGGTGGGCCGGTGATCGCCTCGGCCGCGCTGACGGCCCTTGAGATCTGCTCGGAGCTCGTGGACCGAGTGGGCGCGCTGGGCGAGCGGCTGGCCGCCGGCCTGGCGGCCCTGCCCTTCGCTGCGGAGGTTCGAGGCCGCGGGCTGATGCTGGCCGTGGATGTCGGCCAGGGGTGGGACGCCCCCGACCTGGCCCGGCGCGCCCTGCTCGAGCAGCGTCTGGTGGTCAACGCCACCGGCCCGGCCACGCTGAGGCTGGAGCCGCCGCTGGTCGTGGATGAGGCCGAGATTGATGAGGCCGTCAACCGGTTGAGAAAGGTGGTTAGCGGGTGAATCCCCAGGTGCCGCGCCCCGTTTTCTATGAGGTCGATCCCGACCAGGTCCACCGCGTCCTGCTGCTCTACAGCGGCGGTCTCGACACGAGCGTGATGCTCAAGTGGATCCAGGATCAGTACCAGACCGAGGTTGTGGCCCTGACCGTGGACCTGGGCCAGCCGGGCGAGGACTTCGAGGTGGTCAAGGGCAAGGCGCTGCAACTGGGCGCGATCGACTGCCGAGTCGTCGACGCCCGCGAGGAGTTCGTGCGCGAGTACGTATGCCGGGCGATCAAGGCCAACGCCATCTACGGGCTGGGCTACCCGCTGTTCACCGCCCTGGGCCGGCCGCTGATCGCCAGGCTGGCCGTCGAGCACGCCCGCCAGACGGGCTGTGACACGATCGCCCACGGCTGCACCGGTAAGGGCAACGACCAGGTCCGGATTGAGGCAACCGTGGCCACGCTGGGGCCCGAGCTGAAGGTGATCGCTCCGGTCCGCTCGTGGAAGATGGGGCGCGAGGAGGAGGTGCAGTACGCCCGTGAGCACGGGATCCCGGTGAAGGGCGGGAGTGAGACCGCGCCGTACTCGATCGACGACAACCTCTGGGGCCGTTCCAGCGAGGGCCGGTGGATCGAGGAGCTCGAGCACGCGCCAGAGGACGACGTCTTCCAGCTCGTGACCCGACCCGAGGACGCTCCCGACGAGGCGGAGGTCGTGCGGGTCGAGTTCGAGAGGGGAGTGCCCGTGGCCCTGAACGGCGAGCGCATGGAGATGGTCCCGCTGTTGGAACAGGCCGCCGCGATCGGAGCCCGGCATGGCGTGGGAATCGTCGACCACATCGAGGACCGGATCGTGGGACTCAAGGTCCGCGACATCTACGAGGTCCCGGCGGCGGCGATCCTGCTCACGGCCCACCGCGAGCTGGAAAAGCTGGTCGGGACGATCCACCAGAACCAGCTCAAGCCGATGCTCGACCAGCGCTGGGCCTACCTGGTGTATGCCGGCCTGTGGTGGGAGCCGGTGCGCGAGGACCTCGACGCTTACATGGAGGCGGCCAACGCCCAGGTCACCGGGACGATCGGCCTACGGCTCTACAAGGGCTCGGTCAGAGTGGTGACCCGGTCCTCGCCCCACGCCGTATACGACGCCCAGCTGGCCACGTTCGCCGAGTCTGGAGGCCTGTTCTCCCAGGAGGCCGCGCCCGGTTTCATCGAGCTCCACTCGCTTCAGTCGCGGATGGCCTGGCGGCTGCGGCACCCCGGAGAATCTCCTCGCTCATAGCGGCCCTGACCCCTCGCTGACCCCCCGGGTGCGTCCGCGCGGGAGCCTATGCTCGGATACCCGATGAGCTCCGGCTGCGCGCACCTCCACGTCCACTCCGAGTACTCCCTGCTGGACGGGGCGTGCAAGATTGACGCCCTGGCCGCGAGGGCTGCAGCCTTCGGCCAGCCGGCCCTGGGTCTGACCGATCACGGGGTCATGAACGGGGCCGTTGAGCTCTACACGGCCTGCCAAAAGCACGGGATCAAGCCGATTCTGGGCTGCGAGGTGTACGTGGTGGACGACCACGCGCGCCGCCTTCCGGGCAAGCTCGAACGCTTCCACCTGACGCTGCTGGCCGCCACGCCCACCGGGTACCGGAACCTGGTCAAGCTCTCATCGGCCGGGTTCCTGGAGGGCTTCCAGCGGGGCAAGCCATCTGTGGACATGGAGCAGATCGCCGCCCACGGGGAGGGCGTGATCGCGCTCACCGGCTGCCTTCAGTCGCGGTTCTGCCAGCACCTGCTGGACGGGCGGCCGGCCGAGGCCCGGGCACACGCCGAGCAGCTGATGGGTGCCTTCGGGACCGACGACGTGTACTTCGAGGTCCAGAAGAACGGCCTGGCCGAGCAGGACCGGGCCAATGAGGGAATTGTCCGGATAGCCCGGGAGCTGGGCCGGCCGCTGGTGGGCACCGGCGATGTCCACTACCTGGGCCGCGAGGACTACCACCACCACGCCGCGTTGCTGTGCGTGCAGACGAAATCGACGCTGGCCCAGCCCAAGATCAGCTTTGAGACCAACGAGTTCTATCTGCGGTCAAACGAGGAGATGGCTCAGGCCTTCGCCGAGTGGCCCGAGGCGCTGGCCTCGACGATGGAGATCGCCGAGCGTTGCGACGTCGAGCTCGAGCTGGGGCGACAGCTGATTCCGCGCTACCCCACGCCGGATGGCTCGCCTGAGGGCCAGTACCTGCGCTCCCAGGTCCACCTGGGGCTGCGTGAGCGCTACGGGGATCCGCCGCCGGCTGAGGCGATCGAGCGCGCCGACTATGAGCTCGGCGTGATCGAGAAGATGGGCTACTCCGGGTACTTCCTGATCGTTTGGGACTTCGTCAAGTACGCCAAGGAGTCGGGAATCGCCGTCGGACCGGGCCGGGGCTCGGCCGCCGGGTCGATCGTCGCGTACTGCCTGCAGATCACCGACGTCGATCCCATCGGCTACGGGCTGCTGTTCGAGCGCTTCCTCAACCCGGAGCGGGTATCGATGCCCGACATCGACATCGACTTCTCCGTCCGGGGGCGGGAGCGCATGATCCGCTACGTCACCGAGAAGTACGGCAAGGAGTCGGTGGCCCAGATCGTCACCTTCGGAAAGATGTTCCCGCGCGCGGCCACCCGCGATGCCGCGCGTGTGCTGGGCCACGACTACGGCGCGGGCGACCGGCTGGCCAAGCTGATTCCGGATCCGATCATGGGTCGTCCGCCCAGCTTTGAGGATTGCCTCAAGCCCGGCCAGCCGCTGCGGACCGAAATCGATGGCGATCCCGTGGCCAAGCAGATCGTGGACGTGGCCCAGGGTCTGGAGGGCATCGTCCGGAATTCCTCAATCCACGCCGCGGCCGTCGTGATCGCCGATCGGCCGCTGACCGAGATCGTGCCTCTCCAGGTCGCGGAGGCCGGAACGGGCGAGCAGGGCGAGAAGATCTACCGGACGGTCACCCAGTTCACGATGAAGCCGATCGAGCAGATCGGGCTGCTCAAGATGGACTTTCTGGGCCTGCGCAACCTGGACGTGATCGAGGACGCGCTGGACATCATCGAGCGCTCCAGCGGGGAGCGGCCCGACATGGTCACCCTTCCACTGGACGACCCCAAGACATACGAGATGATGGCCCGAGGCGACTCGATCGGTGTGTTCCAGTTCGAGTCCGAGGGCATGCGCGAGACGCTCAAGCGGGTCAAGCCCTCGGAGCTCGAGCACCTGATCGCGCTGAATGCGCTTTACCGGCCGGGCCCGATGGAGAACATCCCCACCTACACCCGGGGCAAGCACAACCCCGAGTCGGTGACCTACGCCGATGAGCGGCTGCGTCCGATCCTGGAGTCGACCAACGGGGTGTGCGTTTACCAGGAGCAGGCGATGCAGATCGCCAAGGACATCGCTGGATTCAGTGGGGCCAAGGCCGACGACCTGCGAAAGGCGATCGGCAAGAAGAACCGTGAGGCAATGGCCAAGATCAAGCCTGAGTTCTTCGCCGGCTGCCGCGCTTCGGGCACGGCCGAGCCGGTGATCGAGCAGCTGTGGACGATCAATGAGCGCTCGGCCGACTACAGCTTCAGCAAGAACCACTCTGCTCCGTATGCCCTGATCGCCTACCGGACGGCCTGGCTGAAGGCCAACTACCCGGCCGAGTACATGGCGGCGCTGATCTCCTCGGTCATGGACACCAAGGACAAGGTCCCGTTCTTCGTCTCCCAGGCCGAGCAGATGGGGATCTCCATCCTGCCCCCCGACGTCAACCTGTCAGACCACGAGTTCGTCGTCGTGGGGACGAACATCCGCTTTGGACTCGACGCGGTCAAGGGCGTTGGCTATCAGGCGGTCGAGGCGATCAAAAAGGCCCGCGAAGAAGGGGGACCGTTTCGGGACCTGTGGGATTTCTGTGCCCGGGTCGACGGCCGCTGCGTCAACAAGAAGGCGATCGAGGCCCTGATCAAGTGCGGGGCCTTCGGCTCGACGGGCGCCACCCGCAAGGGAATGCTGGCCGTGCTCGAGCAGGCCCAGGGAGCGGGTCAGAAGGCACAGCAGGATGCGCTCATCGGCCAGGGCTCGATCTTTGACCTGGATGGCGGTGGCCCGGCTGAAAGCGGCGCCGGTGCCGGGGGTCTGGCCATAAGCCATGCCCCGATCCCGGTGATCGAATTCGACCGGGCGGAGATGCTGGCGGCCGAGAAGGAGTCGCTGGGGCTGTTCATTTCCGAGCACCCGCTCAAGCAGGTGCGCGCAGCGCTGAACGCCAAGGTCGACTGCTCGCTGGCCGAGCTGGCCAGCCGGCGCGACGGCGACTGGGTCACGGTCGGCGGGATGATCACCCAGGCCAAGCGGATCAGGACCAAGAAGGGCGACCCGATGGCGTTCGCCACGCTGGACGACCTGGAGGGCTCGGTGGAGATCCTGGTCTTCGGCAAGGCGCTGGCCGCGAGCGAGGAGGCGCTGGCGCCCGACTCGGTCGTCATGGTCCGGGGCAAGGTGGACCACAAGGATCGGGACAAGACCTGCCTGGTGGCTCAGCAGATCGAGCGCTTTGACCCGACGCCCGACGAGGTTCGGCTGGCCGAGCGGGAGGAGGCCAGGCGGGCCACCGAGCCCAGCCTCCTCCGTCTGCGGCTCGTGGCCTCGGCCCTGCCCCAGGGCATTCTGGGCGACCTGCGCGAGCTGTTGGCGGGCTTCCCCGGCGAGTCCGAGGTCCTGATTGAGCTGACCACATCGACGGGCGAGCGCCGGCTCAAGCTCGGTTCGGATTACCGCGTCAATCGCAGCGCGGCACTGAAGGCCGAACTGGAGGAGCTTCTGGGGGCCGCGATCGTGCGCGAGGCAGAAGCCGCGGGGGCGGCGCTGGGCGGCGCTGCCCCCGAGGAGCGTGAAGCCTCGGGCGCCCCCGAGGATGCGCAAGCGTCCCCCGATGAGGCGACGGCACCGGCCGTGGCCTCAGCCTGAGGGCTTCTCGGTCAGCCAGGGGCCCTGCCAGCCTTCGTGGGCCGCCGTGAGCTTGTCGGCGGCTTCAGGACCCCATGTTCCGGGTTCATAGCTCTCCGGCGCCGGTGGATCGTCCAGCAGCGGCTGGATGATCCGCCACGTTTCCTCGACCATGTCCTGGCGGGTGAAGTGCGTGCTGTCGCCCATCAGCGCCGCGTGCAGCAGGACCTCATAGGGCGTTGGATCCTCCCCGCCCTCCTCGGCGAACTCCATGTCCAGCTCAATCGGAGCGGGCCCCTGCATGTCCGCCCGGTGGGCGTCGAGGATCATTCGCACGCCGGTGCTCGGATCCACCTTGACCACGATCTGCGCCGGCGGGGGTGCCCGGTGCGTCGGACTGACGAAGTGCAGGCGCGGGGGGTCCCGGAAGATCAGACGGAGTTCGGTCTGCTTGGCCGGCAGCCGCTTGCCCGTCCGAATGAAGAACGGCACGCCGCCCCACCGCCAGTTCTCGATTGACAGTCGCAGCGCGGCGTAGGTCTCGGTCTGCGAGTCCGCTGCGACCCCGTCGATCTCGCGGTATCCGGCGTACTGGCCCCGCACGCACTGGGCCGGCCGAGCGCTGTCCATGGCCCGAAACACCGTCTGCTTGGCGTCCTTGAGGGTTTCCGGGTCGCGACCGGACGGCGGCTCCATCGCGGCCGCCGCGAGCAGTTGCAGCAGATGGTTGCCCACGACGTCACGGATCGCCCCGACCGGGTCGTAGAAGTGACCTCGGTCCTCGACACCGACCGTCTCCGCCATCGTGATCTGCACGCAGGCCACGTTGTTGCGATTCCAGACCGGCTCCAGCGTCGCGTTGGCGAAGCGCAGGTAGAGAATCTCCTCCAGGCCCATCTTGCCCAGGAAGTGATCGATCCGGTAGACCTGGGATTCGTCGATATACCGGTGCAGCTCCTCGGCCAGCGCCCGAGCTGAGGCCAGATCGTGCCCGAACGGCTTCTCCACCACCACCCGCTGCCCGGCCCCGAGCAGACCGACCGTGGACAGCTGCTCGATCACGGTGGCGAACAGCGAGGGCGGGATTTCCAGGTAAAACACCGGATGGGAGGCCTGGCCCAGGGCCTGAGCCAGCCGCTGGTAGGTCTCAGGCTGGGCGAAGTCCCCGCCCACGTAGGACAGGCGGCCCGCAAACTGGTCAAACGCCGCGTCGTCGAGTTCCTCGCCGCTGGACTCGATCGATTCCCGAGCCCGGTCGCGCAGCTGGTCAGCGCTCCAGTCCTGGGCCGCCACGCCGATGACCGGAATGCCCAATAGACCCCGCTTCTGGAGGCGGTACAGAGACCGGAACGTCATCTTGTGGGCCAGGTCGCCGGTGATTCCGAAGACGACCAGGGCGTCGGCAGGACGGCTCATCGTGAGCGGACGCTACCGGTACCGCTAACGCCGTCGCTTCCGGGCCGCCAGGCCGCGCTTGTGAAGCTTCTTGGCCTCGGTCACGTCCTCCGCGGCCACGGCGCCCTTCTCCCGGCCGGTCTCCAGCACGCAGGGCAGCTTGGCGAAGCGGGGCTCGGACAAAAACGTGGCGCACCCGGAGGGCCCCAGCTCGCCCTGGCCGAGGATCGCGTGACGGTCGCGGTTTGACCCCAGAGCCACCATTGAGTCGTTGAGGTGAAGCGAGCGGAGACGGCGCTTGCCCACCAGCTGCTCGCAGCGATCCAGGGTCTCCGTCAGGCCCCGCTGTTGTTTGATGTCGTACCCCGAGGCGTACAGGTGGCAGGAGTCCAGGCAGATCCCAAGCCGCTTGTCTCCGCCGGCGGCCTCCAACAGCGCTGCCAGCTCCTCAAACGAGCGCCCGAGCGTTCCGCCGGCACCGGCGGTGTTCTCCAGGTGCAGATCGCACCCGTGGGTCTCCTCCAGAGCCTCCCGGATTACCTTGCCGGCCCGGGCGATCGCCTTTGGGACGTCCCCCCGCTTGGCCGAGCCGGGGTGGAGCACCACCCCGATGGCCCCGATGCCGGCCCCGACGCGCAGCGACTGAGTCAGCGAGGTGAGCGACTTCCGACGCATCTCGCGGTCCTCCGAAGCGCAGTTGAGCAGATACACGGCATGGATCAGGACAGCCTCAATCGGGGTCTCGGCGAGGGCCTGGCGAAAGGCGGCGAAGTCGTCCTCGGTATACGCCGTGGGGCGCCACATGCGCGGGGACTGGTTGAAGACCTGGATCGCCGAGCAGGCGCGCTCGGCCCCCCGCTCGACGGCGGTCTGGAGGCCACCGGCGGCCGATACGTGGGCGCCGATTAGCATGCTGGTGGGTATCTCATGCGGGTTCGCTTTGCTCCATCCCCGACCGGCGCGCTGCACATCGGCGGCGCTCGGACGGCGCTGTACAACTGGCTGCTGGCGCACGGACCCGCCGGGGGGTGCAGTGGCGACCGAAGCGCCGCGCTCGTGCTCCGGATCGAAGATACCGACCGGGAACGGTCGACCCCGGAGAACGTCGAGCAGATCCTGGACGCCCTGGCCTGGCTCGGCCTGGACTGGGACGAGGGGCCGGTCTTCCAGTCACAGCTGGCCGAGCGTCACCGGCAGGCGCTCGAGCAGCTTCTGGCCGACGGCCACGCCTACCACTCCACGGCCACCGCCGACGATGTCCGGGCGTTCAAGGAGCGCCATGGCTCCGACCGCGGCTTCCGCGGCGAGCCGGAAGCTTCGGGGGCCGTCCGCCTGCGCGTTCCCGACGCGGGGCAGACGGTGGTCGACGACGTGATCCTGGGCGCCACCAGCTTCCCCAATGCCAGCATGGACGAGCGCGTGATCGCCAGGGCTGACGGGTCGGTGCTCTACAACTTCGCCGTCGCGGTCGACGACCTCGACGCCGGCATCACCCACGTCGTCCGCGGGGCCGATCACCTCTCCAACACCCCGGCCCAAATCCACGTCTTTCAGGCGCTGGGCGCGGAGCCGCCGCGCTTCGCCCACCTCCCGCTTCTGCTTGGCCCGGACGGCAAGAAGCTCTCCAAGCGCCACGGCGCCGCATCGGTCCAAGAGCTGCGGGATGCCGGCTACCTGCCCGAGGCCGTGGACAACTACATCGCGCTGCTGGGGGCCGGCTTCGCCTCCGACGAGGAGCTGTTCTCAATACAGGAGCTGGCCGACCGCTTCCGGCTCGAGCGCGTGTCCAAGAACCCGGCCGTGTTCGACGAGCGCAAGCTCCGCCACATGAACGGGGTCTACCTGCGCGACCTGCCCACCTCGGAGCTGACCGCGCGGCTGGAGCGGTTCACCGGTCGCAGCGAGCTTGCGCCTGCCGTCGTCATCTCGCGCGACAAGATTCAGACCCTGAGCGAGTTCTGGCCGCTGGTCGAGTTCCTGTTTGAGGGGCCGGCTGATGATTCGGCTGCCTTTGAGCGGGTGATCGGCTCCGATGGAGGGGCCGAGACACTGCGGGCGGCCCGAAACGCGCTCTCGACCGCGGAGCCCTTCACGACCGAGACCGTGGAGGAGGCGCTCCGAGGCGTCGTGGAGAGCCGCCAGGCCAAGCCGGGCGCTGTTTTTCAACCCGTGCGGGTGGCGATTGCCGGCCGCACGATCTCCCCCGGAATCTTTGAGAGCGTGGCCCTTCTGGGCCGCGAAGAGACGCTCCGGCGGATCGACCGCGCGCTTGAGCGGGCGGCAGGGGGACAAGACCACTAAACCGCGCGCGCCCGTCTGCCGATAGAGGTGGCATGGCTTGGGAAGCGCCCTGCTGTTCGTGCAATCCGACTCCGAATCTCCTAACGATCCTATGAGGCAGCTAGCTGCCGTGAAGACGGTGCCCGCTGAGCCGGGCTCCGGCCACGGCGAACGTCACCACAATGAAGGTCACGGCCGTCGTCTGACGGCTGCTTTTGAGGCCCTTGAGGCCTTCCCGGCACTCGCCGAGTCCCGCAACCACGTCCTGCGTCTGTTTGAGAGCGGGCAGCCGTCGACCGCCGAGCTGGTTGAGGCGATTGAGGGCGACGTCGCCCTGGCGGTCACGGTGCTGCGCCTGGCCAACCAGGTCGACACGAGCACCCGGGGCCGGGTCGAGAGCATCGTCAAGGCCGTCGAGGTGCTCTCGCCCGACGGTGTCCACGCGATCGCGACGCGGGCCCGCACTTATGACTTCTTCCAGCGCAGCACGCTCTGGAAGGGAATGCCGGAGCGGTTCCGCCTCCACGCCATCGCGACTCAGAAGGCCGCCGACCGCCTGGCGCGCGAGCTGTCCTACAGCGCTCGCGACCGGCTGATGGTGACCACGCTGCTGCACGACATCGGCAAGCTGGTGCTGGTCCACGCGTATCCCGGCTACCCGCAGCAGGTCCACGGCGAGGCTCGCACTCCAGAGGAGCGCGTGGCGGCCGAGCGCCGGGAGCTGGGTGTGGATCATGCCCTGGTGGGGGGCGTCCTGGCTCGCCGGTGGAATCTGCCCAAGATGCTCGCCAGCGTGATCGAGCGCCATCACTCCGACGATTGTCAGGGTGAGACCGCCCTGGTCAGGCTGGCCGACATGCTGGCCCACTACTCGCTGGGTGGGGCGATCTCCCCGGCCGAGATGCTGAAGGTTGGTCGCCTGGTGGGAGTCACCCCGGTGCAGCTTCGGTCCGTCCTGTACGACCTGCCGCTGTCCGGAGCCGGTTCCCGGCCCCGGGCTGTGGATCCGTGCCCGATGTCAAGCCGTGAGCTTGAGGTCGTGCGCCGGCTGGCTCGCGGGATGGTCTACAAGCAGATCGCGGGCGAGCTCAATCTGTCGACGAGCACGATCCGGACCCACCTGCACAACATCTACGGCAAGCTGGGCGCCCGCGACCGGGCCCAGGCCGTCCTGATCGCCACCGAGCGCGGCTGGATCTAACACAGGTCCGGCCGGGCGCCGGACCGTTTTGGTGGCGGGGTGGGCTCTAGCCGTTCGTCGTAGCGATCGGGTCGCCGTCAGTCGGCGTGCCATGATCGAGTTGTGATCTCGATCACCTCCAAGTCGCCCTACGCGATCTCCGCGCTGGTCGAGCTGCACCACTTCGGCGATCGTGCCCCCGTGGCTCTGGCCGAGCTGGCCCGCCGGCGTGGCATTCCACCCCAATTTCTGGAGCAGCTGTTCGCCGTCCTGCGCCGCGCCGGCCTGCTCCGCTCCCAGCGGGGGGTCAAGGGCGGCTACGCGTTCGCCAAGCCCGCCGAGGAGATCACCGTGCTTGAGGTGGTGGAGCTGCTGGACGGACCGGTGGGCGCCGGCGCCAGCGGCCTGTTTGACGAGGCGGCCTCTGCCGCCAGAGCCGTCCTGGCCGCCTCGACGGTCGCCGAAGTCGCCGAGGCCGAGGCGAGCGCCTCCCCGGCGCCGATGTACCACATCTGAGGCCCGCCTCCGCGCCTGCGCCAGCCGAGGTGAAGCGCAGGTTCTCGCGCCCGCCGGTTCCAGTAGCTTCGATCGAGGATGAGCAGTCACTTCATCGGGGCCCCGAGCGTGTGCCGGCTCGGGCCGGGCGCGGTGGCGCTGCTCCTGCTCGCAGGGTGCGGCGCGACGTCCGCGATCCCGACCACGGCAGCCAAGGCGCGCACACACGCCAACCACAGCCATCGGGCGCAGGTCACCACGCGGACCGCGTCCAGCACGACAACGGGTTCAGCCGCCCGGAGGCCGCGCCCCGACCCCGCTCGGCTCCTGGGCCAGATGATCGTGGCCAGGTTCCAGGGCCGGGCGCCGTCCGCGGCATTCCTGGCTCGGGTTCGAGCCGGCCAGGTCGGCGGGGTGATCCTGTTTGGGGACAACGTGGCCGGCGGCGTGGGGGCGACCCGCCAGCTCACCGGAGAGCTGCAGCACGCTGCGGCGCAGGGCGGCAACCCGCCGCTGCTGATCATGACCGACCAGGAGGGCGGCCCGGTCAAGCGGCTCGCCGGCCCGCCGTCGCTCGCCCCGGCGGACATGACCTCGGCCGGCGAAGCGTCGGCCCAGGGACGGGCCACCGGGGGGCTGCTGCGCTCTGCCGGCGTCAACCTCGATCTGGCCCCGGTGGCCGACGTGGAGCCGGCGCCGAACTTCCTGGGCGCCCGGTCGTTCGGCGGCTCGCCGCAGATCGTCGGGCAGCGGGCCTGCGCGTTTGCCCGCGGCCTGGCCTCACAGGACGTGGCCTACACCCTGAAGCACTTCCCCGGGCTCGGGCTGGCCAGCGGGAACACAGACCTGGGCTCGGTGTCCATTCCCGCCTCGGCCAACACATTGCGATCCGGGTATCGGGCGTACGAGCGCTGTGGCGGTGCGGCCCTGGCGCTCGTGATGGTGAGCAGCGCCAGTTACCCCGAACTGGGAGCGACCCTGCCCGCGGTGATGTCGCCCTCGATCTACCAGCGGGAACTGCCGCTGGCCGTTCCCGGCCGCACGCCGCCGACGATCAGCGACGATCTTCAGTCGCCGGCGATCGAGTCGCAGACGGCTCCGGCCCGGCAGGCGATCGACGCCGGACTTGACCTGCTGCTCTACGCCCAGACCCAGCAGGCGTCGGCGTTCGCGTACTCCAAGCTGCTGGCGGAGGCGCGGGCGGGCGGCATCTCCGTGACGCGGCTGGCGGAGGCCAGCCGCCGGATCAGGGCGCTCAAGGCAGGGCTGGGACGATGACCCGGCGAATCCTGCCGTAATCCCTATCGGGGACCGGTTCGAAATTGCCGATACTTGATTCATGAGCGGAGCTCGTCTGATCGCAGGAGCCACGCGGCGCGTCGTCGTCGTGCTCTCAGCGGCTGCGCTCGCCGCCACCGTGCTGGGCGCTGGGTCCGCACAGGCGGCGACGGGCAGCCCGGCCCAGCAGGTCAACCGCTCGGGCACCTACAACGGCCAGATCAGTCAGCTCCTTCCCCAGGCCTATACGGGGCACATCCACTTCGTCATCCGGCGGGGGAAGATCAGCGACCTGCGATTCACTGCCGGGACGATGTGCGGCGCCATGTGGGCGATTGACAAGGACCACGCGCTCCCCGAGTTCCCGCTCCAGCTCCAGCCCACGGGAGCGTTCTCCTACCACGGCACGATCGTCGGCCGGGTCATCCGGCTGCGTGGGAGGATTATCGGCAACAAGGCCGTCGGAACGTTCTTCCAGTCTTTCTCCGCCTCAGGCCTGGCCTGCACGATGGGCCAGGCCGCCGCATTCACGGCCACGCGCTAGAGACCTCGCCGGCCATCCGCTCAGCCGGCTCTCGCCCCACGGGCCGCGCTTCCCGCCTGGCCGCGTTCTCGTAGGGTTCGTCTCTCAGATGGCCCGGGTTCCCACCAACATCGCTGAATACGTGGGCGACACACCGATGCTGCGGTTGACGCGGATGGTCCCCGAGGGGGTGGAGCTGTACGCGAAGCTCGAGGCCTTCAACCCTGGCGGGAGCGTGAAGGACAGGATCGGGGTGGCGATGATCGAGCGGGCCGAGCGGGAGGGCCGGATCAGCCCCGGCCGGACAACGATCGTGGAGGCGACGAGCGGCAACACGGGCATCGCGCTGGCCTTCGTGTGCGCTGCCAAGGGCTACCGGCTGATCCTGACCCTGCCCCAGGGCATGAGCCGGGAGCGCGAGGGCCTGCTCCGGCTCTACGGGGCGGAGGTTCACGTGACGGAGTCGATGGGGGGCATGGCCGAAGCGGTGCAGGCGGCCCGGACGCTGGCTCAGAGCGATGACTACTTCCTGCCCGACCAGTTCTCCAATCCGGCCAACCCGGAGATCCACCGGCGGACCACGGCGCCCGAGATCCTGAAGGCGCTCGACGGGCGGGTGGATGTGTTCGTGGCGGGCGTTGGCACCGGGGGCACGATCACCGGCGTGGGTGAGGTGCTCAAGGACCGCAATCCCGATTGCCGGGTGCTGGCGGTCGAGCCGGCCGCCTCGGCCGTGCTCTCAGGCGGCAAACCTGGCGTCCACAAGATCCAGGGGATCGGCGCGGGATTCACCCCGGCGGTCCTCAACACCGAGCTGCTTGATGAGGTGCTGACGGTCCAGGACGAGGGCGCGATTCAGACCGCCCGCGAACTGGCCCGCACCGAGGGCGTGCTGGCCGGGATCTCCTGCGGAGCGGCGGTCTGGGCGGCGCTCGATGTGGCCAGGCGGCCCGAGTCCCAGGGGGCGAGGATCGTGACGATCCTGCCCGACTCGGGCGAGCGGTACGTGTCAACGCCCTTCTTCGCCCCCTGACCCCGGCGGGCTACGCCTGCCGACGGCTACGCTTTGTCAATGTCAGGGAGGGGACTTACCTCCGGCATAGTCTCGGAGCTGCGTCGCGACATTGAAGCCGTGCGGGCACGCGATCCCGCGGCCTGTGGGGTCAGCACGCTCGAGCTCATGGCCACGTGGCCGGGCCTCCACGCGCTCCTGGCCCACCGTGTGGCGCACGCCCTGCAGCGCTCCAGAGTCCCGCTGCTGCCGCGGCTGATCGCCTCCGTCGCCCGGGCGTTTACGGGAATCGAGATCCACCCGGCGGCCCGGATCGGGCCGGGGCTGTTCATCGACCACGGAATGGGAGTCGTGATCGGGGAGACGGCCCGGATCGGTCAGGACGTGACGCTCTACCAGAGTGTCACCCTGGGCGGGACGGGCTTCGCCACCGGCAAGCGTCATCCGACGGTGGAGGACAACGTGACGATCGGCGCCGGGGCCACCCTGCTGGGTCCGATCACAGTCGGCCACGGCTCAAAGATCGGCGCCGGGAGCGTCGTTATCCACGACGTGCCACCGCTCAGCACCGTCGTCGGCAATCCCGGTCATCCCGTCCGGGTGGAGGGCCGGCGCCCCGAGGGGCCCGACACCGACTGGGTCCATCTTCCCGACCCGATCGCTGACGCCATCAAGGGACTGGCGGCCCGGATCAGCGCGCTCGAAGGAGCGAATGGCGGCACCCGCGACGGCGGCCCGCCGGCCGCAGCGTCGGACGACGATTACGAGCGGCAGTCGGCCCGCTCGATCGGCCCCGACCCCGCCGGCGGCTGAGCTACCCCTTACTTCGGGGGAGGACCGACCCTGATCGGGCCCCCAGGCAGCGGCGCCGGGGGCTGAGAGAGGTCATCAAGGGCCTCTTCGTTGATGTTCAGCCTGGCCCGAACCAGGTACAGCGGGCGGCCCTTGACCTCGTCATAGATCCGCCCCACGTACTCGCCGATGATCCCGATCGCGATCAGCTGGATGCCTCCCAGGAGCAGCACGACGATCGTGACCGTGCTGAATCCAGGCAGGTATGACCCCAGGATCCTGAGGATGATGACCGCCGGAACAGCCAGGAAGGCCAGGGTGGAAATGGCGAACCCGAGCAGCGTCGCCAGCTGCAGCGGGCGGTGGGAGAACGATGAGACCGCGTCCAGGGAGAAGCGGAGCATCTTCGGGATCGTGTACTTGGTCGTGCCGGCGTAGCGCGGATCGCGGGTATAGGGAACGGCGGCCTGGCGGTAGCCGACCCAGACGGTCATGCCGCGCAGGAAGCGGTTGCGCTCGCGCATCGAACGCAGGGCGTCCAGCGGACGGCGGTCAAGGAGCCGGAAATCGCCCGCGTTCTGCGCCAGCTCGACCTGGGCCAGCTTGGCGAACAGCCGGTAGAACCACCGAGCCGTGGTGAGCTTGAAGCGCGACTCGCCCTCCCGGTGCTGGCGCACGGCGTAGACGACGTCGCAGCCGGCCCGCCAGTGGTCGAGCATTCGCGGGATCAGCTCGGGCGGATCCTGGAGGTCGGCGTCCAGCATCACCACGGCGCCGCCAGTGGCGTGGTCCAGCCCGGCGGTCAGGGCCGTCTGGTGGCCGAAGTTTCGCGATAGGCAGACCACTCGGACACGGGGGTCCTGCGCGGCCAGTCGGGACAGGATCGTCGGGGACTCGTCGGTGGAGCCGTCGTCCACGAGCAGCAGCTCGAAGTCGAGCCCCTCGAGCGCCCGGGTGACCCGCTCGTAGAACTCGTGGAGCGTGTCCTCCTCGTTGTACACGGGAGCGACGACGCTGAGCAGTGAGAGCCGGCGCCCGCCCGCGGGCACGGTCTCGCCCTCGGAGGTCCAGAGCGCGTCATCGGTCATACGCCCAGCATCTCCTTGGCCGCCGGGATGTAATTGCAGAGCTGGAGCACGAGGATGAAGCCCGTGGCCCAGAGGGCGAACCGCCACAGGCGGCGATCTGCGACCAGCGCGACCAACGGGGTCAGCCAGGCCACGTACCACGGCAGCAGTGAGCTGGTGGTGACCAGGAGCGCAGCGGTCATCCACGCGGCGCCGGCGATCCAGTCGAGCCGATCGCGCCACACCTGGAACAGCAGCCAGGCCAGGATCACCGCGAAGACGACGCCCAGGGCCAGGCTCAGGACGGCACTGGCCGTGGGAAAACCCAGCGCCAGCGCGAGCCCGGGGACGCTGTGCCAGTCACCCTGACTCTGAACGGTTTTGAGCGCGCCAGGGAGGTGGAGCACCCCTGTGCCAAATAGGCCAAACGACAGCACGAGCAGCGCGATCCCCGCGATCAGCGCGCCGATTAGCACGCCGGTCCGGAACTTCCCGTCCCGGCGGCGATCGCCGCTGACCACAGCAAACAGGAGCGGCAGAATCGCACTGACCTTGATGGCGGTGGCGACCACGATCATGCTTCCTGACAGACGCTCTCGGTTCAACAGCAGCAGGTACACGCCGCCCATCAGTGCGACCAGCATCAGCAGGTCGTTATGCCCGCCTCCGACGCCAAAGATGACCGTCAGCGGATTCAGACCCACCAGGGCTGCCGCCTTGACGGGGTTGATCCCCCGGAGCTGGGCCGATTTCCAGACCAGGGCCACGGTCCCGAGGCTGGCAATTGCCGCGATCGCCTTGTAGGCCAGCGCGCTGGCAGCGATCGAGAGCGGAGCAAGCACGTAGCTGATCGCCGTGAACAACGGACCGTAGACCGTCGGCGTGTTGAACCACTTTTCGCCAATCAGCGGATACATGCGGTCCAGCATCAGCGCGTGCGGCCCGGCGGTGTACGGATTGAAGCCGAACTGCGCTCCCATCTTTCCGTAGAACTGGTAGCTGAAGATGTCTGTTGAGAGCATCGGCGGGGCCAGCAGAAGGACCGCGCTGACGGCTGCAATGCACCCCAGCACCGCCCTCGGCGAGAGGTGGTCGGCCGTCTGAACGGCGACCACGTAGGAGATGAACATGACGAGCAGGGCGGCGATCAGTCCGCCGCTGCGGATGTTCATCGAGGCGTTGCCGAATGCTCCAGCGAGACCCGGGATCGCCTGGGGGAAGCTCGCCGTTTCGGGTAGGAGCAGACGGGTGTCGGGGGTGGCCACCACCAGCAGGAACGTGCTGGCCACGATCCCGGTCAGCGCGGCGATGCCGATCCGGCTGGTGCTCAGGACCGCGGCTGGCGTTCGCAGGCCGAGTCGATCGGCCGCGATGCCGACGCCACCCTGCTGGGTTGCGCCCACCGGCCGTTGCGGGCTCATCTGCGGACCAATCCCTTGTCACGCATGGTCTTTACCTTAGGGCACCGGGCCGGTTTAGCGGCTCATCTGGAGCCACTGGATCAGATCTTCCAGCCCGAGTCCGTGAGATTGCCGCAGCGGCATCCCGGCGCAGCGTGGGAACGGCCCACATCGCCTCCATCGCGATCCGGGTCGACATCTTACTCGCCCCTCGGATGCGGTCGCGAAACACGATCGGGACCTCCGCCACGCGGAAACCGGCCAGCAGGGCGCGGTAGGTCACCTCAATCTGAAATACGTAGCCCTCCGCTCGGACGCTCGGCAGGTCAATGCCCTCGAGAACCTCCCTGCGGATGCACTTGTAGCCCCCGGTCAGGTCCCGGACGCCGACGCCGAGGATCAGTCGCGCGTATGTCCCGCCGCCCCGGCTGATGACCTTGCGCAGGAGGCCCCAGTTCTCCACCCCGCCACCCTGGACGTAGCGCGACCCCAGGACCAGATCCGCGGTTTGGGCCGCCTGCAGGAGGTCGCTCAGGTAGCGAGGATCATGCGAGAAGTCGGCATCCATCTCGATCACGACGTCCGCGCCACCCTCGAGCGCCCGGGCGAATCCGGCCAGGTAGGCGTGCCCCAGGCCGGTCTTTGCCGTCCTGTGCAGCACGTGGACTGCGGGCAACTCGCCGGACAGTGCGTCGGCCATCCCCCCGGTGCCATCGGGCGAGGAGTCATCCACGATTAGGATCGCGTGACGGTCGGGCGCCACGCGTTCCAGCTCGGCGACGGTGGCCCGGATGATGCCGTCGATGTTCGCCGCTTCGTTGTACGTGGGCATCACGACCCACACCTGCTCGTGCATGCCGTGAGAGTAGAGGGCGCCGGGTCCCGACCGCTAGACCGAAAGACCGTGATCTTGCCGTCCGGTCGGCCTCGGTGGTCCACACTCCGCCGTTCCAGGCGGCATCATGCATGTCGGGGACAACGATGGAGCGCACGACGTCATCTCGGACACGGCCGCTGCCCGCGCCGGTCGGGCCGATGATCTCGACCCGGCGGTGGAGCCGCGAGCCTCAGCACCGCTATCGCCGCCGGCGGGCGGCGGCTCTGGTGGCCGTGGCGGTCCTGGCGACCGTGGTCGGGATCGTCGTCGCCGGCGGAGGCAGCCGGAGGCCGATCGCCGTGGCCGGCGAGGGTCAGGCCGGTTTCCTGCGCTCGATCCAGATCATGGCCGGGACCGGGGGCCGCTCGCTTTCCGCCCGTGAGCTGGCGATCCAGAACGCGGCCATCAACCGCACGCTCCAGTACACGCCGTATGTCCGGATAGCCGGAGCCCAGCACCGGGAGCTGGCGCTGACGTTTGATGATGGCCCCGGTCCGTTCACGCCCCAGGTCCTGGCGATCCTCAAACAGGAGTATGTCGGCGGCACGTTCTTTGAGGTTGGGGTCGAGGAGCACTTCTTCCACGCGGGCACGAGCGAAGCCGTGGCCGACGGCTTTCCAATCGGGGATCACACCTTCTCCCACGAGCCGATGTCGACTCTGCGCCGGACGCAGCAGCAGACCCAGTTGCTGGGTCAGATCAGGGCCATCAAGCCCTACGGCGCGCCCTACCCCCGCCTGTTCAGGCCTCCCTATGGGAGGTGGAACGCGACCACGCTCTCCCTGCTTCAGCACTACCGGATGCTGATGGTGCTGTGGTCGGTGGACACGAACGACTGGACCCGGCCAGGGGTCCAGGCGATCGTGAACGCGGCGGTCAAGGGAGCCAGGCCCGGTGCGATCATCCTGCTTCACGACGCCGGAGGCAATCGGTCGCAGACCGTGACGGCGCTACCGAAGATCATCTCCGCGCTCCGCCGACGCGGCTATCGATTGGTCACGGTTCCCCAGTTGCTGGCCGACAACCCGGCACCCGCCGATCAGCAGATCGCGTCCGTGATCGGAGCGGGGGGCTAGAGGCCGGCGTCCAGGTCGAGCGGGGCCCGGGGGGGCGGCGGCGCCAGGCCGATCTCCTCCGCGGAGCGGCGGCCTACCGCCGCACGTATGCCACGCGGTTCCAGCTGGGTTCAGGCGCCAGGCGGATCGGCTCCCCATCCCGATCCGGCTGCACGTACAGGAAGGCGCTCGTGTCCTCATCGAAGAAGACGTCGAGCTCGCCCTCCTTGACCCGCTGGTCCAGCCAGGCACTGCGGAAGATCAGTCGCCGGAGCCAGTGGACCAGTGAGCGCTCCGATGGTCCCACGAGCTCCGGCCAGCATTCGTTCACGTGCTCGCCCAGGGCCGAAGCCGGATCGGTCACCTCGCCATTGACCACCAGGTTGATCAGGTCCTCGGCCTCGTCAGGGGCGACCACGCCCTCGATGAAGCCGAGCTTCCGGGCGGCCTGCTCGCACCGCTCGCGGAAGTCGCGCTCGTTGAAGGTAAAGCGAAGTTCTCCGTACTCGAGCACGAAATCGTCGCCGGAGCTGTAGTTCCCACGTCTGTACATCGGCAGCGTCGCCATCATATGTGGGAATCCTCCCCGGCCGCACCGCCTGAAAGTGATGTTGCATCGATGGTGGCGTTTCGGGGCCGTTACGGGGCCCGATTGGTGGCGCGCCTCCGCGCTGGTCAAAAAGTTTTCTTCAGGGAGGGGGGGCAAAAACGCCTCGTCGCGCCTCTTAACAACATGGAGATCAGCGAGGCGACGATTCTGGTGGTGGAGGACAACCAGGCCACCCTGGCCTTTCTGGCCGACAATCTGACGGCCGACGGCTATGACGTGCTCGACTGCGGCTCACTGTCCGCGGCCGAGGGGCTCCTGCGGACCGCCTTTCCCGACCTGGCGATCGTTGATCTGGGCCTGCCCGACGGCGACGGCCTGGACCTGATGCACCGGGTCCGAAGCACCGATCGGACGGCGGGGCAGATCGATCCCGACCTCCCGATGCTGGCCCTGTCCGGCCGGGCTTCGGAGCTCGACCGGCTGCGGGGCTTTGACCGGGGGTGTGACGACTACATGATCAAACCCTTCAGCTACCAGGAGTTGAGGGCGCGAGTGCGGGCTCTGCTTCGCCGGACCCGGCTGCGGCCCAAGCAGGGGAGGCTGCGGGTCGGCTCGCTGGAGATCGATTCGCTGTCGCGGCAGGTCTGGGTCCACGGCGAGCCCGTATACCTCTCGAAGAAGGAGTTCGCCCTGCTGAGGGCGCTGGCCTCAGAGCCGACCCGGGTGTTCACGCGGGAGGAGCTGCTGCGCGGGGTGTGGGGATTTCGGACGATGGGCGTCACCAGGACGCTCGACTCCCATGCCCACCGGCTCCGACAGAAGGTCAATGCGGCCGGCGACCGGTACATCGTGAACGTCTGGGGCGTGGGCTACAGGCTCGTGGACGGGAGGTTGGAGTGACGGGGCTGGGACTTGCCGCGGCCGGCTGGGCGGCCTTCGTACTCGCGGCCACGATCGCGGTGCGGTCCCTGCACGCCGCCGCGGTCCGGGGCCAGGCCGTGGCCCGGGCCTGCCACGAGGTTCGGGGACCACTGGCCGCCGCTCGGCTCGGGCTCGAGTCGGGCTCGGGCGCCTCAGTGGGTCGGCTGAGGGCGATCGAGGTCGAGCTGGCCCGGGCCACAGTGGCGCTGGACGATCTCCAGGCCGTGGAGCGGATACAGCTCGGCGAGCCCGACCCGGAGCTTGTCGGCGTCCGGGGCTGGCTGACTGACTCGGTGGAGGCGTGGCGGCCGGTGGCCGCCGCCCGCGGCATGGCGATCAGGCTGGACTGGCGTGGACCGGAGGGTGTCGTTCGCGGTCAGCAGCCCAGGCTGGCCCAGGCGACCGGGAATCTGATCGCCAACGCGATCGACCACGGGCGGGGATTCGTCGAGGTCTGCGGCTTGGTTGCCGGATCAGTGGTCGTGGTGGAGGTCGCCGACGGTGGTCCCGGGCTGCCGCGACCCGTGGCCGAGTGGCTGGTGCAGGAGAGCAGGCGCGGGCGGGGTGGGACGGAGTGGGGGAAAGCCCGAGCCAAGGGCCACGGTCACGGACTGAGAATTGTCCGGGCGGTCGCCGAGGACCATGGCGGCCGGCTCACAGCGGCGGCGGCCCCCGAGCCAGGCGCCCGGCTCGTGTTGACGCTGCCGCTGGCCGGTCGGTAGGCGCCGCCGCCCTCGCCGGTCACGGCACGCGGGGGCTGGTCGACTGAGCGACGCCTGCCGTCGCTTTCTCGACCACCCTCGGCCTGCAACCCAGCCTGCGCTCTCGTCAACTGCAGCGGAAGTTGCAGATCAGAGGGCCGCCCCGCACGACCCGTCAACGCTCCGCAATCCCTCGCCGGTGGGCCGGATCAGCCCCTCAGGTGTCGCACCAGTGGTCCTGGTGGGACAAAAAGTGCAAATGGGGTTGCATTGTGGGGGAGTGTGGGTTAAAGTGGGAAATGCATGCAAGATCAAACCCGGGTGGCAGGGCTCCTCCCACCCAGCCACCCGGGTTCGAATTTCGCCCCATCTGACCAGAAACCTGGCCCCGACCGACTCCTTGCAAGCCCGCTCCGGATGAGCCGCCGCCACTTCTCCCGCAGCAACCTCGGATGAACGTCCTTGAGCGGCTTTCGCGGCACCTTCGAACACGCGCTCGATGCCAAGCATCGGCTCACGATCCCGGCCAAGTTCAGGGCCGCCCTGGCCGGCGGGGTGGTGCTGGCCGCCTCGCCGGAGACCGACGCCGGGACGCCGCGGGCAATCGGCATCTGGCCCCCGGCCGAGTACGAGGCCTACACGAGCGCCGCTCTGGCCGGCCACAACCCGATGAGTCCCGACGCGCGGGATCTCAGGCGGTTCTTCTTCAACCTCTCCCATGACGTCGAACTCGACGGAGCCAACCGAGTGATGATCCCGCCCTCCCTCATGCAATATGCCGGACTCGACAAGGATGTCGTCGTCACGGGGTCGGGGGAGTGCCTGGAGGTCTTTGATCGCGCCGCGTACGACGCCTACAACGACGGCGTGCTGACCCGTGTTCCCCAGATCGCAGCGAACCTTGGCCACACTGCTTGACATGACCACGACGCACATCCCGGTCCTGGCCGGGGAGCTGATCGAGGCCCTCGATCCTCATCCGGGTGAGACCGCCGTGGATTGCACCTTTGGAGCCGGCGGGCACGCCCGGCTCGTGGCCGAGCGTCTGGGCCCGACGGGGACGCTGATCTGCATCGATCGCGACCCGGCCGCCGAGGATCGCTTCGCCGAGCTTTCACACGAGGTGGCGTGCGACGTCCGCTTCATCCGGGCTGACTTCGTCACCGGGCTGAGCCAGCTACACGACGAAGGGCTCCGCGCTGACCTGGCCTACCTGGACCTCGGGATGTCCTCGATGCAGGTCGACACCTGGGAGCGCGGGTTCTCCTACGCCTACGACGCGCCGCTGGACATGCGAATGGATCCCGACCAGGAGCTCACGGCCCGGGAGATCCTCAACACCTGGAGTGAGAACCGCCTGGCCCGCCTGCTCCGCGAGTACGGCGAGGAGCGGTACGCCACCCAGATCGCGCGGGCGATCGGCCGGGCCCGTAGGCGTCGCGAGCTCGCCTCGACGCATGAGCTGGTCGAGGTGATCAAGTCATCGGTCCCGGTTCATGCCCCCTTTGCCAGCGGCCATCCGGCCCGGCGAACGTTCCAGGCTCTCCGGATCGTCGTCAACGACGAGTTGGCGCAGCTTGACGCCGCCCTCCCCCTGGCCTGGGACCTGCTCGCTCCCCGGGGCCGATTGGCGGCGATCTCCTTCCATTCGCTGGAGGACCGAGCCGTGAAGCGCTTCCTGGCCGCGCGCTCGCGCGGCTGCGTGTGTCCGCCTGAATTCCCGGTGTGCGTTTGCGGCCGCGAGCCCGAGGCGGAGCTGATCACCCGCCGAGCGGTGGCTCCCACTGCTGGCGAGGTGGCGGCCAATCCCAGGTCAAGGTCGGCGCACCTGCGTGCCGCTCGGAAGCTTGAGGCGAGCTCGACATGACTCCATCCGCCATGACCTCCGTCGGGAGGAAGGTGGCTGCGGCCAGGACCGATGCTCGTGCTGCAAGCGTTAGGGCTGGGGCCTCTCCGGTCAGGGCTTCGGCGGCAGCCGCGGCGCGGGCCGCCGCCGCCCCGCGGCCCGTCAGAGCCCCGACGGCGCGGGCCGCTGCCGCCCCGCGACCCGCGGTGGCCCGGCCATCCCGGGGTTCCGGCGTCCACGCTCCGCGGCCAACCCGGACCACCCCGACCCGGCCGCCGCGCCGGGTCAGCGGCCCCGTCAGGTCGCGACGCACCGCTGCTCAGCAGCCGCTGGCGCGTCGGCTTGCCCTGGGCGCGGCTGAGTTCGTCCGGGCACTGCCCGACCACCGCCTCCTGGACCGGCTGGTGCGTGGCCGGGCCTGGATCCCGCTGCTGGGTGTGCTCCTGGCCGGGATCGTGGCCACGCAGGTGGAGGTGCTCAAGCTCGGAGCCAGCATGGGACGGTGGATCGAGCGCAGCGCCGCGCTGACCAGCCACAACCAGGCGCTCCAATCCAGCGTGGCCGCGCTTTCAGATGACCAGCGGATTGAGCGGCTGGCCGCTCAGATGGGTATGGCAATGCCGGCGCCGACGGCGATCAGGTTCCTCTCCCGCCACCCGGCCGGCGGCCTGGGGACGGCCGTCAAGCGGATCCAGGCCCCCGACCCGACCCAGTTCCTGGCCACGCTTCAGGCCGAGGGAGACCTGACGACCACAACCTTCACCTCCTCCGGTCCCGGCCCCGCGCCCGCCGGCACGACCGACTCGAGCTCAGCTGCCGCGGGCTCGACCGGGACGTCGTCGGCGGGCGCGTCTGCCGTCGTGGCCGCAGCACCCAGCACGACATCGTCGACCACCGGGGGCTAGCCGGAGTGGCCACCCTGGATCGCAGGATCGGGATTCTGTTCCTGGTCTTTGTGGCCCTGCTCGGAATCGCGCTGGCCCGGGCGACCTGGCTGGGGGCGTTCCGGGCCGACTCGCTCCAGAAGGCTGCGGCGACCCAGCAGGTGGTCAGGGAGCTGGTGCCCGCGCCCCGGGGCACGATCACCGATGACCACGGAATGCAGCTGGCGATCAGCGAGTCGGCGGAGGACGTGGTGGGCGACCCGTACCTGGTCAAGCATCCGCAGGGCGTGGCGCAGCGTCTCGCGCCGCTCCTGGGCCGGCCCGTATCGACGCTGCTCCGCGACCTGACCAAGCCCCATACCGGCTTCGTGTATCTGGCCCATCAGGTGCCGGTCAGCGTGGGCAACCAGATCGCCCAGATGCGGATCGACGGCCTGAACTTCATCCCGACCGTGCGGCGCTACTACCCCCGCCCCTTGGAGGCCGGGCAGTTGCTGGGGTACGTGGGCGACCAGAACCAGGGTCTGGGCGGCCTGGAGTACCTGTACAACAAACAGCTCCGGGGCCACGATGGCACCCGCCGGGTGGTCAACGACGCCATCGGTCAGCCGATCTCGATCCAGGATGTCCGCCCGGTCGCCCCAGGTTCCACGCTTCGTCTGACGATTGACTCGGCTCTCCAGGATGAGGTGGAGCAGGTCCTGGCCGGGGTAGGGGCGGAGTACCGCCCGAAGGCGGCCACGGCGATCGTCATGAACCCTCAGACGGGTGCGATCCTGTCGCTGGCCAACTGGCCGCGGGTCGATTCCAACTCGCCGCTCTCCGCTCCAGCCACAGCCTGGGAGGACATGGCCGTCGGCTACAGCTATGAGCCCGGGTCCACGTTCAAGGCGTTCACGGTCTCGGGGGCGATCCAGGACGGGCTCGTGACCCCGAGCACCCCATTCAACGTGCCATACGAGCTGCACGTGGCCGACCGCACGATCCACGACGCCGAGTCCCACGGCGATGAGACCCTGACGGTGGCCGACATCCTCAAGGTGTCAAGCAACATAGGGGCCGACCTGATCGGGGCCCGACTGGGCGCCAGGCGGTTCGACTACTGGGTTCACCGCTTCGGCTTCGGCCGGCCCACCGGAGTCAACCTGCCCGGCGAGCAGCAGGGCATCGTCCTGCACTGGTGGCAGTACTCGGGCTCTTCGATGGGGAACCTTCCTTTCGGACAGGGCGAGTCCGTGACGCCGATGCAGATCGCCACCGCGTATGCGGCGATCGCCAACGGCGGCACCCTCCGAGCGCCCCACATCGTGGCTTCAGTCGGCGGTAAGGCGGTCAAGCTTCCCAGGGGCCACCGGATCATCTCGCCGAAAACCGCCTCTGAGCTGCGCACGATGCTGATCGGCGTGTACGGCGAGGGCGGCACGGCCTCCGGCGCCGGCATCCCGGGGTACCAGATGGCCGGCAAGACAGGCACGGCCAACGTGGCCGTGAACGGCCACTACTCGGACAGCGCGTACGTGGCGTCGTTCGTGGGCATGGTTCCAGCCCGCCATCCCCAGCTGCTCGGGCTGGTGGTTGTTGACCAGCCACACGGATCGATCTTCGGCGGCTCGGTGGCCGCGCCCGCGTTCCAGAAGATCGTGGGTTGGGCGGTGCCCTACCTGGGCATTTCGCCGCGCTGAGCTCCGCTGGGCCCAAACGTCCGGGCCAGGCCAGCCAGCCGCTGGTCCCATTGCCCGCCCACCTCGGCCATCCAGCCGACCGCGTCGGACAGCGGCTCGGGCGTCATCCGGTAGCGGACCTCGCGGCCCCGGCGCTCGCGCTCCAGCAGGCCTGCGTCGGCCAGCGCAGACAGGTGCTTGACCACGGCCTGGCGGGAGATCGGGAGATCGCTGGCCAGCTCCGTCGCCGTGGCCGGCGAGCCGGCCACGGCGGCAAGCAGCCTGCGGCGGTTGGGGTCGGCCAGGGCGTTGAACACTCGATCTGTTGCTGCGGGGCCGGTGCTCGCCACGATGCGCCGCTCGATCAGGCCAGGGCCAGCATGGACGGGCCGTGGCGCGTTCCGCCCTGCCCCGGGAGCGTCAGACCGATAAGTTCGAGGGCCTCGAGCGGGCGGGACTCGACGACCCGCAGCCGTGTGCTCGCCTCACCCTCGGGGGCCAGTGTCAGCTCGACCCGGGTCCCGGGCTCACCATCGGGGCCCCACCAGAAGACCAGGACGCCGGTCGAATTGCCGACCGGGGGTGCGGCCTCTTCCACCCAACCGGTCCGCATCGAGTCCCGGTCGGTGAACCGGGCCTCTCCGCCGGGGACCAGCACGAGTTCGACGTGCTCGGCCAGCCAGCCATCGGAGGTGATCACTTCCCATACTTCCGGCGGCGAGGCCGGGAGGAGTAGGTCGCGATCGATCCGCTCGGTGACCGTGTCCGCGTCGATGTATCGATGGTCGTCGGGCATTCAGCGATCCTCCTCCGGTCTATACGTGCAACCAATAGGTTGCACGTCTGCTATGGTCAGTGCAACCGTCCAGTTGCACTATAGCGAAGGGAGTACCCCATGCCTCTGGTCCCGATCGTGGTCGAGCAAACGGCTCGTGGCGAGCGTTCGTTTGACATCTACTCCCGCCTCCTCAACGACCGGGTGGTCTTCCTGGGTGGCCAGGTCGATGAGGAAACGGCCAACCTGATCGTCGCCCAGCTCGTCCATCTGGAGTCAGACGACCCCGACAAGGACATCCACCTGTACATCAACTCCCCGGGCGGATCGATCTACGCCGGGCTGGCCATCTACGACACGATGCAGTTCATCCGGCCCGACGTGCAGACGATCTGTTACGGGATCGCCATGTCAATGGGTTCGCTCCTGCTGGCCGGAGGCGCGCCCGGCAAGCGGATGGCGCTGCCCAACAGCCGGATCCTGATCCACCAGCCGTCCGGCGGGTTCGAGGGCGCCTCGAGTGACATTGAGATCCATGCCCGGGAGGTGCTGGCCCTGCGTGAGCGGGTGGATCAGATCTACGCGCACCACACCGGGCAGTCGGTGGAGCGCGTCCACGCCGACATGGAACGCGACCGCTTCTTCAGCGGCGAGGACGCAGTGGCCTACGGCCTGGTGGACCGGGTGATCGAGTCCCGCGAGCTGTCGGCCCGGGCGCGCGGGTTCACCGGCAACGGCCGCTGACGCCGGGCGGCTCGGGCCGCCTCCCACAGGCGTGGCCTCCGGGTGAACTCCTACACTCGGCGCCGATGCGCCTCCAGGAGGTGATGCCGGGCGTACCCGCGCCCGCAGGCGATCTAGAGGTCAGCCACCTCGCCTACGACAACCGCGACGTCCGCGCCGGCACCCTGTTCTTCTGCGTTCCCGGCTTCACCCGGGACGGCCACGAGTTTGCCCCCCGGGCGATCGCCGACGGGGCGGTCGCCCTGGTCGTGCAGCGCCCGCTGGAGCTGGGAGTGCCGGAGATCCGCGTGGACAGCGTCAGGGCGGCCATGGCCCCGGCGGCCGCTCGGTTCTACGGTGATCCGACACGGCAACTGCAGGTGGCCGGCGTGACGGGGACCAACGGGAAGACGACGACTGCATTCCTGATCCGAAGCCTGCTGGAGGCCGACGGGCGGTCGACCGGGCTGCTCGGCACGGTCAAGAGTGTGATCGGCGGGCTCGAGCACGAGGTGCAGCGGACGACGCCCGAGGCGATCGACCTCCAGCGGACCTTCCGGGCCATGATCGATGCGGGCGACGCGTCCTGCGCGATGGAGGTCTCCTCCCACGCGCTCGAGCTCCACCGGGCCGATGCGATCCATTTCGCAGTCGCGTTGTTCACGAACCTGACCCAGGATCACCTGGACTTCCATCCCACGATGGAGGCGTACTTTGCGGCCAAGCGCCGGCTGTTCTCAGAGCTCACACCCGCCCGGTCGGTGATAAACGTCGATGACCCCTACGGCCGGCGGCTGGCCGAGGAGCTGGAGGAACCGATCACCTTCGCGCTGGACCGCGAGGCCTCCTACCTGGCGCAGGACGTGCGCACCGGAATCGATGGCTCTAGCTTCACCGTGCGCACCGACGGTGAGGGACTGATCGACGTGCGCACGCCGCTGCGGGGACGCTTCAACGTCTACAACGCGCTCGCTGCGCTCGCCGCGGCCCGCGCACTCGAGATTCCCGTCGAGGTCGCCGTGGCCGCCCTCCAGATCGCCGACCAGGTACCGGGCCGGCTGCAGCCCGTGGATGAGGGACAGGAATTCGGGGTGCTGGTCGACTACGCCCACACACCCGACTCGCTCCAGAACGTGCTCGAGGCTGCCCGCGGTCTGACCGAGGCGCGCCTGCATGTGGTGTTCGGGTGCGGCGGCGACCGCGACCGGGCCAAGCGGCCGCTGATGGGTGAGGTGGCGGTGCGCCTGGCCGACCGGGTGATCGTGACCTCCGACAATCCGCGCTCGGAGGCCCCGGAGGCGATCATCCAGGAGATCCTCGTCGGGACCGGCTCGGGGGTGGAGCACGACGCTGACCGGCGCGAGGCGATCGCCCAGGCGATCGCGGGTGCCCAGGCTGGTGATGTGGTGGTTATCGCCGGCAAGGGTCACGAGCAGGGTCAGGAGTTCGAGGCCGGGCGCAAGCTGCCATTCGACGACGTCACCGTGGCCAGGGAGGTGCTCAGAACCGTGACCCTGTCCAGATGAGAGGCTGGAACGCGCACCGTGTCGCCCGGGCAGCCGGGGCCGCCCTGGCGGGCGCCGGTAGGTCCGAGGCTGGCCCTGAACGGGTGACGATCGACTCGCGGGACGCCGGTCCGGGGGCACTGTTCGTCGGGCTGCCGGGCGAGAACGTGGACGGGGGGAGCTTTGCCAGCGACGCCCTGAGCGCCGGTGCGTGGGGGGTGCTGACCACCCAGGAGCACGCCGAGGCTGCCCGGGCCGAGGCTGAAGGGTCGGTGCTCCTGGTCAGCCCCGCCCCGCTCCAGGCTCTTCAGGGCCTGGCCGCCGCCTGGCGACGCGAGCTCGGCGCCCGGGTCATCGGCGTGACCGGCTCCACCGGCAAGACGTCGACCAAGGACCTGCTGCTGGCCCTGCTGGCCCCGCACCGTCTGACCGTCGCCTCGCGGGCCAATTTCAACACTGAGATTGGGCTTCCCCTGGAAATCCTGGGCGCACCCCAGGGCACCGAGGTGCTGATCCTGGAGATGGCCATGCGCGGTGCCGGGCAGATCGCCGAGTTGGCCCGCATCGCCCAGCCGGAAGTGGGGCTGATTGTGAGCGTTGGACCTGTTCACCTGGAGCTGCTGGGCAGTCTTGAGGCGATCGCGGCCGCCAAGTCCGAGCTGATCGCCGAACTGGCCCCAGGCTCCTCGGCCGTCGTTCCGGCGGGCGAGAAGCTGCTCGAGCCCCACCTGCGCGATGACCTGGAGACGATCACGTTCGGCGAAGAGGGCGATGTGCGGCTCCGGTCGGCCGCGGGCCGGCGGCTTGAGATTGAGGCCCGTGGCGAGCTGGTCAAGCTCGAGGTCTCCTTTGACCAGGCCCATCTGCACCGCAACCTTCTGGCTGCCGTGGCCGCCGCCCAGGCGGTGGGCGTCACCCCGGCCGGCCATGTGGAGCTGGCCCTCTCGGCCGGACGCGGCCAGCGCTGGGCCCTGGCCGGCGGAGTGACCGTGATCGACGACTGCTACAACGCCAACCCGATGTCGGTCCGGGCCGCGCTGGAAGATCTGGCCGCCACGGCGCAGCGCGAGCACCACTCGCGTCGCGTGGCGGTGCTGGGTGACATGCTCGAACTCGGCCCCACCGAACTCGAGCTCCACGCCCAGGTCGGTGCCCAGGCCCAGGACACCGGCGTTGACCTGCTGATCACAGTCGGGCCACGGGCCAGGGCCATCTCCGAGCGGTTTGAGGGAGAGGTTCGGTCGGTGCAGGGCGCCACCCAGGCCGCAGATCTGGTGCCGGGGCTGCTGCACCCCGGCGACCTGGTGCTGGTCAAGGGCTCGCGCGCCGTGGGCCTGGAACTCGTGTGCCGCGCGTTGGGGGCGGCAGAGGGCGTCGGCCCAGAGGTCGCGCGGAGCGGGGCGCCCGGCTGATGCTGGCCGCCGTGATCCGCCAGGCCGATCCGACCGGGACGCTCTCCGGGCGCGTGCTGATCGCCGGCACGGCCTCGCTGTTCATGTGCCTGTTCCTGAGCCCGCGGTTCATCGCCTTCGTGCGTCGCCGGGAATTTGGACAGAACATCCGTGAGGAGGGGCCGGCCGGGCACCAGGCCAAGGCGGGCACGCCCACGCTGGGTGGGATCGTGATCCTGCTCGCCTTCGCGGTCCCGTTCCTGATCCTGTCCAATCACGACTGGAAATCGATCGGCGTGTTCGGGGCTGCCGTGGCCTGTGCGCTGGTGGGCTTCACCGACGACTACATGAAGATCATTCGCCAGCGCTCGCTGGGCCTGCAGGGGCGGTGGAAGTTGATCGCCACAATCGCCATCTCGCTCGGGCTGTGGGCCGTGGCCAAGCACGCCGGGGTCCAGTCCACCGTTCGGATCAGGTACATCGACGGCAATATTGATCTCGGCCCGGCCTATCCCATCTTCATCTACCTGGTCGTGGCCGGCACGACGAGTGCGGTCAACCTCACCGATGGCCTGGACGGCCTGGCCGCGGGGTGCGCGGCAATCGTGCTGCTGGCCTACATCGGGATCACGTTCGCCACGACCGGCTACCACGACATGACCCTGTTGGCAGCTTGCCTGGTCGGGGCCTGCATCGGGTTTCTGTGGTTCAACAGCTTCCCGGCCAGCATCTTCATGGGCGATACAGGGTCCTTATGCCTCGGCGGAGCCATCGCCGGGCTGGCCGTGATGACCAAGACCGAGCTCCTGCTCGTCCTGCTGGGCGGGATCTTCGTGATTGAGGCGCTTTCAGTCCTGATCCAGGTGTTCTCGTTCAGGACGTTTCGCAAGCGGGTCTTCCTGATGGCGCCCATCCACCATCACTTTGAACTCCGCGCCTGGTCGGAGACCAAGATCATCCTCCGCTTCTGGATCGTCGCGGCGGCCTGCGCGGCGGTGGGCTTTGTCGTCTACCAGCTCTCGATACGTGGCTGAGCCCCGTCAGGGGCGCGCAGGCGATTCGCAGGCCAGTGACCGTCCCTCGCTCCCAGGGGGACCGTATGTCGTCGTCGGCCTGGCGCGGTCTGGCGTGGCCGCCGCGCTGGCCTTACGGGCCCGGGGAGAGGAGGTGATCGGATGCGATTCCGGGTCCGCCCAAGATCCAGCTCTGGCGCAGGCCGCTGAGAGGCTTTCCGCGGCCGGCGTCGAAGTTCATCTGGATGCGTCAGGCGATGTCTTTGCCGCCCGCGCCGGGACGCTCATCAAGAGCCCAGGCGTACCCCAATCGGAGCCCACGGTGGTGGGCGCGCGCCGGCGCGGGGTCGCGGTCCTGGGGGAGCTCGAACTGGCCTGGAGGCTGTTGGGCAACGAGTTCATCGCCGTGACAGGGACGAACGGCAAGACCACGACCAGTGAGTGGATTGGACATATCCACCGGGAGGCCGCTGCCCCGGTGCGAGTGGTCGGCAATGTGGGCACCGCGGCCTCCTCGCTCTTCTCGGAGACGCTCGATCCCGAGATCACGGTGGTGTGCGAAACCTCGTCATTCCAGCTCGAGGACACCCTGACCTTCGCCCCCGAGGCGGCGCTGCTGCTCAACCTCGCCCCTGACCACCTCGATCGCCACCCGAGCTACGACGACTACGTGGCCGCGAAGCTCCGGATCTTCGCCCATCAGGCTCCGGAGGACATCGCCGTGCTGCCCGACGGCCTTGACGTTGCGATTGTTGGCCGAGGCCGGGAGGTCCGTTACGGATCGGGTCCCGAGGCCGAACTCGCTGACCGGATCACGCTCCCGGGCGAGCACAACCGCCAGAACGGGATGGCCGCCGCAGCGGTCTGCCTGGCCCGCGGCATCGATGCCGGCGCCGTGGCCGCTGGGCTGGCCAGCTTCCCCGGGGTGCCCCACCGCCTGGAGCGGGTGGTCACGGTCAACGGGGTGGCCTATGTCAACGACTCCAAGGCGACCAACGTGCCGAGCACGTTGATGGCGCTGCGGGCCTTCGCCGCGGGAGTCCACCTGATCGCCGGCGGGACGGGCAAGGCGCAGGACTTCACGCCCCTGGCGCAGGTCGTCCATGAGCGCTGCCGGGCCGTCTACCTGATCGGTGCCGCGGCCGACGACATCCGGGAAGCGCTGAGGGACGCGGACGTGCCCCTGCAAACGGCGGACGACCTACCCGCGGCGGTTGCCCTGGCCCACGAGGCCGCCCGGCCCGGTGACACCGTGCTGCTGTCCCCGGCCTGCGCCAGCTTCGACCAGTACCGCGACTTCGAGCAGCGCGGAGACCACTTCCGCTCTCTGGTGGAGGCTCTGTGAGCGGCGGGTCCAAAGGCGGGGCGCCGGCTGCGGCCATCCGCGCTGCCTCGCGTCAGTCCCGTTCGGGGCGGACCGCTGCCCGGAAGGCGCCGCCACTCGAGCACCGGATCCTGCTCACGGCCACGCTGTGCCTGCTGGCCTTCGGTGCGGTGATGGTGTACAGCGCCTCATCGCCCCAGGGCGTGCTCGGCGGTCACGGGGGCACGGGGACGAGCGAGTTCGTGCGCTACCTGATGTTCGCCGCCCTCGGGCTGGGGGCCATGCAGGTGCTGGCGCGACGCGGGCTGTCGCTGCTCTCGCCGAAGTTCGTCACGGTGCTGCTGGCGATCTCCTTCGGTCTGGTCCTGCTGGTCCTCGTCCCCGGCTTCGGCCATGAGGTCAACGGGGCTCGGCGCTGGTTCGCCGCCGGTCCGATCCAGTTCCAGCCCTCCGAGCTGCTCAAGCTTTCCCTGCTCCTGTACGTGGCCCGCTATCTGGCCGATCACCCCAAGCGAATGCGCGGGTTCAGGCAGGCGGTGGCCCCGATCGCCGTGGCGGTTGGACCGGGGCTGCTGCTGGTCGTCGTCGAGCCGGACCTGGGCACGGCGCTGGTGATCGCCTTTGCGATCGGCGGCCTGCTCATTGCCGCCGGGATGCCGAGCCGCTACCTGTTGATACTGGCCGGGTTGGCTGTGGGGGCGGTGGTGGTGCTCGCTCTGGCCCAGCCGTACGAGCGGGCCAGGTTGACGTCATTTCTGCACCCCTGGGCCGCGGCGACCAAATCGGGCGCGGGCTACCAGGCCGTCCAGGGCCAGATCGCGCTCGGCTCAGGCGGCCTGTGGGGCGTCGGGCTGGGCCACTCGGTGCAGAAGATCTTCTACCTCCCGGAGGCCCAGACCGATTTCATCCTGGCCGTGATCGGCGAGGAGCTCGGCGTCCTGGGGATCTTCGGGGTGGTGTTCCTGTACGGCCTGATCGCCTACGCCGGCCTGCGCACCGCCCGCCGGGCGGTGGGGCGTTATGCCAAGCTGCTGGCCACTGGGCTGACATCGCTGATTCTGTGCCAGGGAATCCTCAACATCTTCGTCGTGCTGGGCCTGGCGCCGTTGACCGGGGTGCCACTGCCCTTCATCTCCTATGCGCCGAGCAACCTCTGTGTGATGCTGGCCGCCGTGGGCCTGCTGCTGAACGTCGGCAGCGGGTCCAGGGGCCTTCGGGTCGTCCGGGGCGGCGATGAGCGGACCCCGGATCGTGATCGGCGCGGGCGGGACCGCCGGCCACGTGGTGCCGGCGCTGGCCGTAGCCGACGCGCTACGGGCTGAGGGCGCCGAGGTCCTATTCGTCGGCGGCGAGCGGGCGGAGCGCCAGCTCGTTCCCGAGGCCGGGTACGAGCTACGGACCGTCCGCGTGGTGCCGCTGCCCCGGGGCAGGCCCGTGGCAGCCGCCCGCGCGGCGCTGACGGACGCGGCGGTCCTGCCCCATACGCTCCGTCTGTTGGCCGAGATCCGGCCCGCCGCCGTTCTGGGCGCCGGTGGGTACGTCGCCGGTCCCACCGGGCTGGCCGCCGCGCTGCGGCGGATCCCGCTGGTCCTGATGGAGGCCGACAGCCATCCTGGGCTGACCACCCGGCTACTGGCTCCCCTCGCCCGGCGGGTGTGCCTGGCCTTTGCCGTCGAGGGCCGGGAGGGGGGCCGGTACCTGGTCACGGGGCGGCCCGTTCCGGCGCCGGCCACCGACCGGGCGGCGGCGCGAAACCGGTTCGACATCGGCCCGCAGGAAACGTGTGTGCTCGTGTTCGGGGGATCGCAGGGGGCGCGATCGATCAACCACGCCGCCGTCGAAGCATTCGCGGGGGCCCGGTTCCACGTTCTGCACGCCGCCGGCGACCGTGACCTGCCCGAGCTCGAGTCCCCGGGTCCCCATTACGACCTGCGCGGGTTCATCGGCGACTTCGGTCAGGCGATCGCCGCCAGCGACCTCGTCGTGGCCCGGGCCGGCGGATCGATCTTTGAGATCACGGCCCACGGCAAGCCGGCGATCCTGGTTCCGTATCCGCACGCGACCAGCGATCATCAGACGGCCAACGCCAGGTTCATGGAGCGGGCCGGCGCCGCTGTCGTGATCCCCGACCGTGAGCTGACCAGCGCCCGACTGGCCCAGGAGGTGGCCCGGATCCTGGCTGATCCATCCCGTCTCGGAGCGATGGCGCGCGCGTCGGAAGAACTGGCCCGGCCGGACGCGGCGCGGGTGATCGCGGGTGAGGTGCTGGCGGCTGTCCGCTCCGGGGGGGTCCGGTGAGCGACAGCGGCCCCGACGGTCCGGAGGGCCAGGGCAGGGGCGAGGATTGGTCGGGCCGCCGGCTTCACTTCGTGGGGATCGGCGGCGCGGGAATGAGCGGGTTGGCCCTGGTGGCGCATGAGCTCGGTGCGGCGGTGACCGGGTCAGACCGGGCCGAGTCGAGCTACACAGAGCGCCTGCGCGAGCACGGGATCACGCCGACCATCGGCCACGGGGCCGACAACGTCCCGGAGGGGGCCGAGGTCGTGTACTCGACCGCCGTGCCGGCGGACAATCCGGAGCGGGTCGCCGCGGCCGGCCGAGAGCTCCATCGGGCGGACCTGCTGTCCGAGATCGCCGGCCTGCGGTCGTGCCTGGCCGTGACCGGCACGCACGGCAAGACGACCACCGCTGCGATGGCCGTCCACGCCCTCCAGGGCGTAGGCCTCGATCCGTCCTACGTGCTGGGGGGCGAGCTCCGCAGCACTGGCTCCAACTCGGGCTGGGGGACGGGGGAGTGGATCGTGGTCGAGGCCGATGAGTCCGACCGCTCGCTGCTCAAGCTCTGGCCCCAGATCGCGGTTCTGACCAACGCCGAGCTGGACCACCACAGCACCTACGACTCCCGACTGGCGCTCGAGGACACATTCCGGACCTTCATGGCTCGAGCCGGCGGGCGGGCGGTGGTGTGGGACCGGCCCGAGCTGCGCTCACTGTGTCCAGCAGAGGCGGTTCCCTATGACGTGCCCGAGCCGGAGCTGCTGCCCGGCGGCACGCGTTACCTGTGGCGCGGGGTGGAGGTCGAGCTCGCCGTCCCCGGAGTGCACAACGCTGTCAACGCGGCCGGGGCCCTGACCGCGGCCGTGCTGGCCGGGGCGCCCCCCGCCGAGGCTGCCGGGGCGCTGCGGAGCTTCCAGGGCGCCAGGCGCCGGCTGGAGCCGCTGGGGCTGACCGCCGCCGGTGTGCCGGTGTATGACGACTACGCCCACCATCCCACTGAGGTCGCCGCCGCCATCGCGGGCACTCGCACGCTGGCCCCAGACCGGCTGGTGGCGGTATTTCAACCCCACCTCTACTCCCGCACCCAGGCCCTGGCCGGACGGTTTGGCCTGGCCCTGGCCGCTGCGGACATGATCGTGGTGCTCGACGTCTATCCGGCCCGGGAACGGGCCGAGGACTTCCTCGGTGTCGATGGACGGCTCGTCGCCCGGGCCGCCGCAGACGCCGCCGCGGGCCGGACGGTGGCCTGGTTTCAGTCCTTCCAGGAGGCCCGCCTGTACCTGGCGGGGGCGCTGCGCCCAGGTGACCTCTGCCTGGTCATGGGGGCTGGGAACGTGGACGAGTTGGCCCGGTCACTGGTGCAGCGCCCCGAAGACGACCGGCCCACCCCGTAGCGTCCGGAAAACAGAATGCGCGAAGTAGGGGTCGCCCGGTCCGGGTCGAACTTGACCCTAGGCATGCCGCCGACGAAACGGAACTCTTGAAGCGAAGCTCACAAGCGATCAGGAGCTGGCGGACCGGACCGCTGGTCTGGCGTCCTGGAACCCGGGGCTACACGACCGGCGCGCGC
This sequence comes from Solirubrobacteraceae bacterium, assembly GCA_036490975.1. GTDB lineage: Bacteria > Actinomycetota > Thermoleophilia > Solirubrobacterales > Solirubrobacteraceae > Palsa-465. Next base: position 143,434 of record DASXCS010000001.1, on the reverse strand, counting down.
CGGGGGCCGGCCGAGCGATTCGGCGCGGCCGGCAGCTGGCTCACGGCCACGCGGCGCAGAAGGATCGCTCTGTTGGCCATCCTGGGGGCGGCGCTGCTGCTCGGCGGCGGCTGGCTGTGGTTCCGGGACTCCCCGCTGGTGGCCGTGCAGAAGGTGACGGTGACCGGGGAGAACGGCCCGGATGCTGGGACGATCCGCTCGGCGCTGGTGGCCTCGGCGCGCAGCATGACCACGCTCGATGTTCAAACCAACCGGTTGTATGCAGCGGTTTCGGCCTACCCCGTGGTGAGGGAGCTGCGTGTGAGCACTCAGTTCCCTCACGGCATGCGGATCCGGGTGCTGGAGGAGCTGCCCGTGGCCCAGGTGGTGGTGGGCGGGCGCCGGATTGCCGTGGCCGCCGATGGCACGCTCCTGCGCGATCTGGCCTCGGTGCCCATGCTGCCCACGATTGAACTGCTGGCGCCGCCGGGCGGACCACGCCTGGTGGCGGGAACCGCGCTCCAGGAGCTCCATGCAGCCCGCAGCGCACCCCGGCCGCTCTTATCCAGGATCACGGTGATCTCTGAGGAGCGGGGCCTGGGGTTGGTGGTGCGGCTGCACGACGGACCGGCCGTGTACCTGGGCGACGATCGCTCGCTCCGGGTCAAATGGTCGGCCGCGGTCGCCGTGCTGGGGGATCCAGGGTCGGCCGGAGCCTCGTATATCGACGTCACCGATCCCCGTCGTCCGGCCGCCGGCGCGGTCGCGCAAACGCCGAATAACACGGCCAATTCGACCTCTGGGCAATAGACTCAACCTCAAGTTTAGGGTTAGCCGTCTCTGAGTCCAACACTCGGGCGGTCACTGGAGGGTTGGCCGATATGCAACGAAAGTTGCGAGATCGTGCTCGCGTTGACGCGTCGTATCCTCAACGCCTAACGTGCAAAACTCAGCAAAGAGCGAACACAGTCCGAAACTATCAACCATAACTAGAGACTCGGACGGGGAGACATGGAAAGCGGCAGCTACCTGGCAGTGATCAAAGTCGTCGGCGTGGGCGGCGGCGGCACCAACGCGGTGAACCGAATGGTCGATGCCGGCCTGCGCGGCGTCGAGTTCGTCGCCGCCAACACCGACGCACAGGCCCTGGCCATGTGCGACGCCGACATCAAACTGAACATCGGCCACGAGCTGACCAAGGGACTCGGCGCGGGCGCCAACCCGGAGGTTGGGATGGGCGCGGCGGCGGAGTCGCGCGATGAGATCAAGGAGGCGCTCAAGGGCGCGGACATGGTCTTCGTCACGGCCGGTGAGGGCGGCGGTACCGGGACGGGCGCTGCTCCGGTGATCGCCGAGATCGCCAAGAATGAGATCGGCGCCCTGACCGTGGGCTGTGTCACGCGGCCGTTCTCCTTCGAGGGCACGCAGCGGGCCCGCCAGGCCGACGCCGGCATCCAGCGGCTGCGCGAGAACGTGGACACGCTGATCGTGATCCCCAACGAGAAGCTCCTGTCCATCGTGGAACGGCGGACGACGATCCTGGATGCCTTCCGCGAGGCCGACAACGTCCTGCGCCAGGGCGTCCAGGGAATCACCGACCTGATCACCATTCCGGGGCTGATCAACCTGGACTTCGCGGACGTGCGCACGATCATGCGCGACGCTGGGACGGCCCTGATGGGGATCGGCTCAGCCGCCGGTGAGAACCGCGCGGCCGAGGCGGCCAAGGTGGCGATCTCCTCGCCGCTGCTGGAGGAGTCGGTCGAGGGCGCAATGGGCATCCTGCTCAACATCACGGGTGGCCACGACCTGGGCCTGTTCGAGGTCAATGAGGCGGCCGAGATCGTCCAGAGCGCGGCCGACTCCGACTCCAACATCATCTTCGGCGCCGTGATCGACGACACGATGGGCGACGACGTTCGGGTGACGGTGATCGCCACCGGCTTTGACCACGGCGGCCCCCGCCGCCGGTCCCGGACCGGCGCCGCGCCGCGCCGGGAGCGCGAGGTCACGATCGACGACGTCCACCGCTCATCGCTCGAGATCCGCGACGACGAGATCGACATCCCGTCGTTCCTGAAGGACCGGTAGTCGCCGGAATCATGCTCGGGAGGGCCCGGGGCGCCCCCCTCGCGCCGAACTTTGGCGATTCAGTCCGAAATAGGCGGACCGATTCGCCAAGGTTCTCGCCTGCCCTGCCGTTCCGCCCGGCTGCGCACCCCGATTCACATCAAGTCTCCGGCTGACCCCTGACCCGTGTAATAGCCTCATTGGCCTGAGCACCCCGGCCGCCCAAACCACGGAGCTTCGCCGCACCTCGCTGTACGAACAGCACCGCCAGGCGGGCGCGCGGTTGGTCCCGTTCGCCGGCTGGGAGATGCCCGTTCAGTACGTGGGCATCAGGCCCGAGCACGTGGCCGTGCGCCGCGATGTGGGGGTGTTCGACGTCTCGCACATGGGGCAGGTCCAGACCCGCGGTCCCCAGGCTCTCGCGTTTCTCCAGCGGGTGCTCTCCGGCGACGTGCGCCAGATCCCCGAGGGCGGGGCCCAGTACGGCGTGATGTGCCGGGAGGACGGCGGGATCCTGGATGACCTGATCACCTACCGGCTGGCCGACTGCGAGTTCCTCACGGTGACCAACGCGGCCAATCATGAGAAGGACCTGGCCTGGCTGCGGGCCCAGTCGGCCGAGTTCGACGTCGACGTCCTCGACGTGGCCGATCGCTTCGCGATGCTCGCCGTGCAGGGGCCGCGTGCCCGGGCGCTTGTCCGGTCGCTGGCCGACGGGGAGCTCCCGGCTCGAATGCACTGCTGCCAGCGAGAGGTGGCCAGCGCCGCCATGCTCGTGTGCGGTACCGGTTACACGGGCGAGGACGGCGTGGAGCTGCTGCTCGATCCAGCTCGGGCCCCGGCCGTGTGGGAGGCCCTCCTAGCAGCGGGCGCCGAGCCCGTCGGGCTCGGGGCCCGGGACACGCTCCGAATGGAGGCCTGCCTGCACCTCTACGGCAATGACATGACCGAGGAGCGCAACCCGATCGAGGCCGGCCTGGGCTGGTGCTGCAAGGAGCACACCGGGTTCATCGGCTCCGAGGTCGTCGCCACCGTGCGGGCCGCGGGCCAGGATCAGAAGCTCGTGCCGTTCACGATCGAGGGGCAGGGGATCGCCCGGGCCGGGAACCCGGTCGTGGGAGGTGGGCAGGTGACCAGCGGAACGTTCTCCCCCTGCCTGGAGTGCGGGATCGGCCTGGCCTATGTGCCCACCGGATCCGTCGAGCCCGGGACCAAGCTCGAGATCGACGTGCGAGGGACAATCCGCCCCGCCGTAGTCCAGCGCAAGCCCCTGTACCGAAAGGACCAAACCTGATGGCCGAGGCCAGCTATCCCGACGAGCTGCTGTACCACCCCGAGCACGATTGGGCTCGGCTGGATGGCGAGGAGGCCACTTTCGGAATCACCTGGTATGCCCAGGACTCCCTGGGCGAGGTGGTGTTCTTTGATGCCCCGGAGCCGGGCAAGACCGTGACCAAGGACGAGTCGTACGCCGAAATCGAGTCGGTCAAGGCCGTCTCGGACGTGGTGGCGCCCCTCTCGGGCGAGATCGTGGCCGTGAACCAGAAGCTGTCCGACCAGCCTGAGACCGTGAACGAGGATCCCTACGGTGAGGGCTGGTTGATCAGGGTTCGCCTGACCGACAGCTCGGAAACGGAGGCGCTGATGGACGCCTCCGGGTATGAGGCTTCGCTCGATTGACGCGCTACACCGCCACCACCGACGAGGATCGTGCCGAGATGCTCGGCACGATCGGCGTGTCCTCGATTGAGGACCTGTTCAAGGAGATCCCGGCCTCGCTGCGGCTTGACCGCCCGCTGGCGCTGGGCGAGGGGCGCTCCGAGCAGGAGGTGTTCGACGAGCTCCGGGCGCTCGCTGGCCTCAACGTCTCATGTGAGGACGAGGTGTCGTTCCTGGGGGCGGGCATGTACGACCACTATGTCCCCGCCCTGGTCGACTCGATCACCCAGCGGTCGGAGTTCCTGACCCCGTACACCCCCTATCAGCCCGAGATCTCCCAGGGTGGCCTGCAGGCGATGTTCGAGTATCAGACGGCGATCTCCGAGCTCACCGGGCTGCCGATATCCAACGCGTCCGTGTATGAGGGTCCGAGCGCCGTGGGCGCCGCGGGCTACGTGGCCAAGCTGACCAACGGACGCCCGAAGTTCGTGGTCTCCCGCGGAGTCCACCCCCATTCCCGGATGACGCTGGCCACGATGGCTCACGCCTGGGGAGTCGAGGTCATCGAGGCCCCGCTGTCCGATGGGCTGACCGAGCTTCCAGCGCTCGATCAGGGCGTCAGCGCGGTGATCGTCCAGCAGCCGAACTTCCTCGGGGTGGTGGAGGACCTCGAGTCGCTTGCCGCCCAGGCCCATGGCGTCGACGCGCTGGCCATCTCGGCCTGCGACCCCCTGCCGCTGGCGCTTCTGCGTACCCCCGGGGAGTGCGGGGTGGATATCGCCGTGGGGGAGGGACAGAGCCTGGGCAACCGGCTGGATTACGGGGGGCCCTCGTTCGGGTTCTTCGCCACCACCGACGCGCTCGTGCGCCGGGTGCCCGGGCGGATCTCCGGCGAGACCCGGGACGTCGACGGTAAGCGGGGCTTCGTGCTGACCCTGCAGACGCGAGAGCAGCACATCCGCCGCGAGCGGGCCACCTCCAACATCTGCACGTCCCAGGCGCTGAACGCGCTGGCCGGCGCGATCTATGTCAGCTGGCTGGGCCGGCGGGGCATCGTTGAGCTGGTCGAACTGATGCTCCAGCTCACGGCCTACGCCCGCGAGCGGCTGGCCGCGGTTCCGGGGGTCACGGTGCTCCATCAGCGCCCGGTCGTCAGGGAGTTCGCCGTCGCGCTTGACGCTCCGGTTGAGCAGGTCCTGGTGGCCTGCCGCCGGGCGGGCATCGGCGCCGGCTACCCCTTGGGCGGCGACTATCCGGAGCTCGGGGAGGCGCTGCTCGTGGCGATCACCGAGCGCCGAAGCCGGGAGGACATCGATCGGCTGGCCGAGGCACTCGGGGCGGCTGTCGCCTCAGCCAACAAGGCTTCTGCCGGGGCCCCGGCATGACGGACGACCAGCTCACGATCTACGAGCGGTCCAAGCCCGGGCGGCGGGCGTTCGTGGCCCCGGTGCTGGATGTGCCGGAGCGAGATCTGGACGAACTGCTCCCCGAGGCGATGCGGCGCTCAGCCCCGGCGCGTCTGCCCGAGATCTCAGAGCCGGAGATCGTCCGCCACTACAACCGCCTGTCCAAACGGAACTTCGACCTCGACACCGGCTTTTACCCGCTCGGGTCGTGCACGATGAAGCACAACCCCAAGCTTCACGAGCGGATCGCCGCGCTGCCCGGGCATGCCCGGCTGCACCCGGCCCAGCACCCATCCCGGGCTCAGGGCGCGCTCGAGCTGATGTGGCGCCTCCAGGACGCGCTGGGCGAGATCGCGGGGCTTCCCCATGTCTCCCTTCAGCCGTCGGCCGGGTCTCATGGCGAGTTGGCGGGCGTGCTGTTGACTCGGGCCTACCACGAGGATCGCGGTGAGCACCGGACCAAGGTGCTCACGCCCGACACCTCCCATGGCACCAACCCGGCCACGGTCACGATGGGTGGGTACGAGGTGGTCAAGGTGGGGACCGACGAAAGGGGCAACGTCGATCTGGGTGACCTGCGGGCCAAGGCCGATCAGGACGTGGCCTGCCTGATGCTGACCAACCCCTCCACGCTGGGGCTGTTTGAGACCGGCATCGAGGAGGTCCAGCGAATCGTCCACGGCGTGGGAGCAACCCTGTACTACGACGGGGCCAACCTGAACGCGATCATGGGCATCTGCCGGCCGGGCGACATGGGCTTCGACATCGTTCACTTCAACCTCCACAAGTCGTTCACCCAGCCCCACGGAGGCGGGGGCCCGGGGGCGGGCCCGGTGGCGGTTTCAGACCGGCTCGAGCCCTACCTGCCGGTTCCCCAGGTCGTCCGGCGGGTGCCCGAGGGCAACGGGGCAGAGCCCCACTACGACCTGGATTTCGAGCGGCCCAAGTCGATTGGCCGGCTCCGTGGCTTCCAGGGCAACTACGGGGTGTTCGTCCGCTCCTACGCATATATCCGCTCCCTCGGCGCGCCGGGGCTGCGCGATGTGTCCGAGAACGCCGTCCTGAACGCCAACTACCTGGTGGCCCGGCTGCGCGAGGAGGGCGTGCTCGAGTACCTGCCGGTCGCCTACGACCGGTTGTGCATGCACGAGTTCGTGCTCTCCGGCGGCCCGATGAAGCGGGACCTGGGCGTCCGCACGCTTGATCTGGCCAAGCGCCTGCTCGACTTCGGGGTCCACCCGCCCACCGTGTACTTCCCGCTGATCGTGGACGAGGCGCTGCTGGTCGAGCCCACCGAGACTGAGACCAAGGAGACGCTGGACGAGTTCGCAGAGATCGTCTCGACCATCCTCAAGGAGGCTGCCAACGATCCCGAGGTGGCTCGCCAGGCCCCCTACAGCACGCCGGTGCGCCGCCTGGATGAGGCGGCGGCGGCCCGACGCCCGGTGGTCCGCCAGCAGCTGGATTGACCTCACCGACGGGCGGCCCACCCGGACGCCCCGCCCGGCGCCGCTACCGCTCGTTCCCGGGCATCGGGCCGGGCGCCATCGCCTGTCCCGCACCACGCCCGCAAAATGGGCGGAAATCGGGACTATTGCTGGGGGGTAACCCTGGGGCCAGGGCTAAATCCCCGTCCCCGGGGTGCCGAAAACCAAGTGATGACGGCGTGCATCCCCATGCCCGGGACGGAGGCAGCGTGAGGACAGCGCTCACGAGGCTGGCCGTAGCCGTGTCGCTGGACCCCGAGGAGCGCGTCCTCGCCGGTCATATGAGCGGCGCCCTATACGGCATGGGAGGCCTCACGCTATGGACTTTCGCGGTCCTTCCGGGAGTCGTGCACTCGCACGCGGCCTGGATCATCGGGCTTTCGGCCGGGGCGTTTGTCTGGGGGCTGTGCTCACTGCTGGTGATCGATTGGAGCCGCCGCGGGGCCTGGCTGATCCATCTGTCGAACCTGGCCGGCTTCGCGGTCATAGCGGGAGAGGTGTCGTCCTCAGGCGGCGCCCAGTCGCCAGGCTGGATCTACCTGTTCTTCGTCGTGGTCTTCGCGTCGTATTTCTACCGACCCGGGGTGGCGCTGCTCTACACGCTCGGATCAGCTGGCGTTCTGGCGCTTCCCGTGGTCTACGACCCCAACTGGAACCACGGGACATACCTGTCAAGGCTGGTCGTGGGCGGTTCGGCCTTCCTGGTGCTGGGGGCCACGATCGCCGCCGGCAAACAGCTGATGCGCCGGGTCCGGTCCCGGGCGGAGCTGCTGGCCTCCGAGCAGGGCGCGCTGCGCCGGGTGGCCACGGCGGTGATTGAGGGCCAGCCGCCCGAGGCTGTCTACGAGCTGGTGGCCCGGGAAACCGCGTCGCTTCTGGGCGCGGGCGCGGCCGGAATTTTGCGCTTTGAGTCCGAGCCTCAGGCCACCGTCATGGGCTCCTGGGCCGACCATGTGGGAGGCCGATACGAGCGGGGCACGGTGATCCCGATTCGGCCGGGCAGCGATGTGGCCCGAGCCCGGGAGACGGGGCTCCCGGTTCGGATTGGCGACCACGCTCCGGGCAGTCCTGTGGACCGGCTTGGCTACAGCGCCAGCATCTTGGCGCCCGTATCCGTCGGCGGTCGGGTCTGGGGTGCGGTGGCGGTGGCGGCGGCCGATCCGGCCCGCCTGACCCACCGAGACGAGCGCCAGCTGATGGAGTTCGGTGACCTGCTGGCCAGCGCCATCGCCAGCATCGACGAGCGGGCCACGTTGGCGGCGCAGGCCTCGACCGACCCCCTGACCGGGCTGGCCAACCGGCGCTCGCTGCACGAGCGGCTGGCCGCCGAGGTCGCGCGCAGCCAGCGGCACGGCGGGATCCTGTCCGTGGCGGTCCTGGACATCGACCACTTCAAGGAGGTCAACGACTTCGGGGGCCACGAGTCTGGCGACGCCGTGCTGGTTCAGGTGTCTCGCTGCCTGGAGCGCCAGGCCCGGGTGGAGGACATCCTGGGCCGGTTCGGTGGGGACGAGTTCGCCTGGGTGATGCCTGAGACGACGCGCGAGCAGGCGCTGGTGGCGGTGGAGCGGGCCCGTCGTCTGATCGCGATGACGATCACCCGTCCGCAACGGATCACGATCTCGGCCGGAATCTGCGACACCAACGTCACCGCCCATCCCGCAGAGCTCATCAGCCACGCCGATGGTGCCCTCTACTGGAGCAAGGTTCACGGACGCAACCGAGCCTGGATCTACGACCCCCAGGTGACCAGTGAGCTCTCCTCCTCAGGGCTGTTGGACAGCGCCGAGCGCTCGCAGGCGCTGCTGGGCCTCCGGGCGCTGTCCCGGGCGATCGATGCCAAGGACCCGGCGATGCGAGGACATTCCGAGCGCGTGGCCACCCTGGCGGCCAAGCTGGCCCACGCCGCCGGCTGGACGCCCGAGCGGAGCACGATGCTTCGCGAGGCCGCGTTGGTGCACGACGTGGGCAAGGTGGGGCTGCCCGAACGGCTGCTGGCCGGCCAGAAAAAGCTGACCGTGGCCGAGCGCGAGCTGGTGGCCGAGCACGTCGAACTCGCAGTGCGGATCGTGGAGGACGTGCTCGCGCCGGAGCAGGTGGATTGGATCCGCTCGCACCACGAGCGGCCTGACGGCCAGGGCTACCCCCGCGGCCTCAAGGCCAGAGAGATCCCAGAGGGGGCGGCGCTGCTCGCCGTGGCTGACGCCTGGGAGGCGATGAGATCCGGCCGCACATACCGGCCTGCCAAGAGTCCCGACGCGGCCCTGGCCGAGTGCGCGGGGCTGATCGGGATTCAGTTCACCCGGACCGCAATGGGCGCGCTCATGCGACTGCACGCCGTCGGGGACCTGGATGACGACCGTGAGCGGCTGCTGTCAGGATCCACCGACCCGAGTGCCTGGCCAGGATCCCCCGACCCCGCAAGATGACTTCATAACGCCGGCGGCGGCCCGCATCGCCGGGCGAGCTGAGCGCGAACTCGAGGCGCTCGTTGCCGTTTCCTCCCCGTCCGGCGATGTCCATGCGGCGGAGGAGGCGCTGGCCGTGTGCGCAGCGCTGCTTCCCGACGGAGCCGACGTGAGCCGGCCGCCCTGCTCCACGCCGGGCAGCGCGCCTGATCTGCTGGCCCGGGTGGAGGGCACCGGGCGTGGGCGCGTGCTCCTGTTGGGGCACGTGGATACGGTCATCGCCCACCAGGCCCACCTACCACTCCGCCGTCAGGGAGACCGCCTCTACGGGCCCGGCACGGCCGACATGAAGGGCGGGGTCGTCCTGGCCCTGGGCATCATGCGCGCTCTGGCCGAGGACCCGAGTGGCTTTGCCGAGCTGGCGCTCCTGCTGGTCACCGATGAGGAGTGGCGGACCCAACCCTTTCGCCACGCCCAGGAGCTGCGGTCATTCGACGCCTGCCTTTGCTTTGAGGCTGGAGAGCGAGGGCCGGAGGGCCAGGAGGGCGTGGTGGTCAGGCGCAAGGCGGCGGGCACGCTCAGGGCCGGGGCCACGGGTCGCTCCGCGCACTCAGGCAGCGCGCCCGACCAGGGAGCCAATGCGCTGCTGGCCCTGGCCCAGGTGGCCATCGAGGTGGTCCAGCACCACGCTCCCACAGGCCCCGATCGCCTGAGCGTCGTGCCCACGGTGCTCCGCTCCGGTGACGCCTTCAACGTGGTGCCCGCCCAGGGTGATCTGATCTTCGATCTCCGGGCCGACCGAGCGACTGCCTTCGACGCGGTGCTGGCGGCGATTCCGGACTCCGTGGGCGAGGTGAGGACCGAGGCCCGCATGGAGCGTGTATGGCCGGGGATGGACACCCGGGAGAGCAGCGAGCCGCTGCTGCGCGACGCCTCAGCGCGGCTGGGCCGCCCGGTGGTCGGGGTGGCCCGGGGCGGGGCCAGCGACGCGAGCCATTTCGCCCTGGAGATCCCGTTGACCGTGGACGGCCTGGGCCCTCGGGGCGGGGGCGCGCACACCCCGCAGGAGTTCGTGCTGGCCGCCTCGCTGGGCCAGCGCGCGCAGGTGGGCCTGGCCGTGGCCCGGTCGGTTCTGAACGGTTGAGTAAGAAACCCGTCCTGCGGGTGACCGGCCTGCCATGCTTTACGGATGAGCGCGATCATCCAAACTCCCGACAAACCGACCACCGGAGGGTCGCGAAGCCTCCGCAGCCGCACGGCACGCTGGCCGATTCAGAAGGGTGGGATCGAGCTCCTGCTGGGGATCGTGGCCCTGATGTGGTTCGTGGAGATCATCAACTGGATCGACGGCTACGGGCTCGACAATGACGGGATCTACTCCCGCAGCCTGTCTCACCTATGGGGGATCTTCACGGCGCCGTTCATCCACGCCAATTTCGCCCCGCACCTGATCGACAACACGATTCCGTTCGTGTTCATGGGCGTGATCATCGCCCTGCGGGGCGCCCGCCAGGTGGCGATCGTGACCGCGATCGTGATCGTGCTGGGTGGGCTGGGGACGTGGCTGATCGGCCCGGCGCACGTATCCACGATCGGAGCCAGCGGGGTCGTGCTCGGATACGCCACCTACCTCCTGACCCGCGGCCTTTTCAACCACAGCCTGCTGGAGCTCCTGACCGGCGGAGTGGTCGGCGTGATCTGGGGTGGCGCGCTCCTGTCGAGCCTGGTTCCGCATACGGGAGTGTCGTGGCAGGGCCATCTGTCCGGCGGCCTGGCCGGAGTCGTGGCGGCCTACGTGCTGGCGCGGCAGGACCCCCGGCGGGCTCGCCGGTCGGTCGGGACAGCACGTCCCGCCAAAGCCTTGGCAAAGTAACGCCGAGTGCGGATCTTCTCCGGGATTCAGCCCACCGGGCGAAAGCACCTGGGCAACTACATCGGCGCGATCGCCCAGTACGTGGCCGGCCAGGACCGCGGCGAGGCCATCTACTGCGTGGTAGACCTGCACGCCATCACCGTGGCCTACGAGCCGGCGGCGCTGCGCCGGTCCGTGTATGACACTGCGGCCACCCTGCTGGCGGCCGGGCTTGACCCCGCCCGCTGCATCTTCTTCCGCCAGGGCGACGTCCAGGAGCACACCGAGCTGTGCTGGCTGCTCTCGAGCGTGACCGCATTCGGGGAGTTGGGCCGCATGACCCAGTTCAAGGAAAAGTCGGGCGCCCAGCGCGATCTGGTGTCGGGCGGGCTGTTCTTCTATCCCGTTCTGCAGGCGGCCGACGTCCTGGCCTACCGGACCCACGAGGTTCCGGTGGGCGAGGACCAGCGCCAGCACATCGAGTTGACGCGCGACGTCGCCGAGCGCTTCAACGCCCGCTTCGGCGAGACGCTGGTCGTCCCCGAGGTCCGGACCCCTCCAGTCGGGGCGCGGATCATGGACCTCCAGCACCCGGAGCGCAAGATGTCCACGACGGGTGGCAGCGAGCAGGGCACCGTGCTCGTGTTGGACGAGCCTGCGGCCGTGGCCAAGAAGATCCGCTCGGCCGTGACCGACTCGGGCAGCGAGGTGCGCCGGGCACCCGACAAGCCGGGCGTGTCCAATCTGATCGAGATCCTGGCCGCCGTCCGGGGTGCCTCGATGGAGGACGTCGAGGCCGAGTTCGACGGCGGAGGCTACGGACCGTTCAAGCAGGCCGTGGCCGACGCGGTCATCGAGTATCTGACGCCGGTCCGGGAGCGCTACCAGGAACTGCGGGGCGACGAACAGGCGCTCGAGCGGATTCTGGCCGAGGGCGCCGAGAGGGCGCGGGCGATCGCCGCGGGCACGCTGGCCGAGGTTCGCACGGCGATGGGCGTCGGACCGGTCCGGGCCAGCCAGTAGCCTGGCCCGGCCATGGCTGTCGCAGACCTGGAGCTCGACCTCGACGTCTTCGCCGGCCCGTTTGACCTCCTGCTGACGCTGATTCTGCGGGAGGAGATCGACCTGCTTGAGGTCGATCTGGCCGATGTGGTCATCAGCTACATCGACCATCTGGAGAGTAGGGGCCAGCTTGACCTGGAAGCGGCGACCGAATTCCTGGTTCTGATCGCCGCGCTGCTTGAGATCAAATCTCGGCTGCTCCTGCCCGGGCAGGAGGAGGAGTTGATCGACCTTGATCCGGGCGAGGCGGCCGAGGAGCTGCTGGCCCGCCTCCTGGACGCCCACCGGTACCGAGCCGCCGCCGCCCACCTGGAGCAGCGGCTGGCCTCCGAGCAGGGTTACCGCTTCCGCTCGGCGCCGCTCCCACCATGGCTCCGCCGGGCCTCGCTTGCGGACGCCCGCGCCGTCTATGACCCGCTGCGGCTGGGCGAGGCCGTCGGTCAGCTGCTGACGTTCCCCGCCCCGGTGGACATCCGCCACATGGCCGCCCCCAGGGTGTCGCTGGCCGAACGCGTGTCGCTGCTCCGCGAGCTCCTGCGCCGCGGCAGTTTCAACTTCGAGGCCGCGATCAACCAGGCCGACCGGGTGACGGTGGCCGTGACGCTGTTCGGCGTGCTCGAGCTCTACAAGCAGGGCGAGCTGACGTGGAGGCAGGATCAGCCCTTCGGCGAGATCGTGATTGAGGCTGCCCGGTCCGTCCAGGGATCGGCGCGCGTGGCCGGAGAGGGGCGATGACGCTCCAACTCGAGCCCACGCTGGAGGCGCTGCTGTTCCTGAGCTCTGAGCCGGTCGGGTCCGACGCGCTGGCCCAGGCCACAGGGGCACCGTTGCATGAGGTCGTGAGCGCGCTCGAACGGCTCCGCGAGCACTACGAATTCGAGCGCCGCGGCCTCGTCGTCCGGGAGCTGGCGGGAGGCTGGATCATGTCCAGCCATCCTGACGCCGAGCCCTCCGCCCGGGCCCTGCTGGCCCGGCCCAGGACGCCGCCCCTGACCGCGGCCCAGGCCGAGACTCTGGCGATCGTGGCCTATCTGCAGCCGGTCTCCAGGCCGGAGATCGGCCGCATTCGAGGCGTGGGGGCCGAGTCGGCCGTGGCCACGCTGCTAGAGCGGGGGATGATCGAGGAGACCGGGCGCTCCCAGTTCGGCGCCGTCCTCTACCGCACGACGGACCTGTTCCTGCGCCTGTTCGGCCTGGAGTCGCTGGAGGCGTTGCCCGCCCCGAACCAGTTCGACCCCAGCCCGGAGGTCGCTGGCCAGCTCCGCGAGCGCCTGCTCCGCGCCGGCGAGGCCCGAGCGGGCACGGTCCCGGGGTAGGGCGCGGGGCACGCGCCAGCCGCAGCCGCGGCCGCGTGAGGACAGCACATTTCCGCACTTTCGTCGCGTCCCTGGGGTACGACGTGCAGGAGTGGGTCGTATGCGCACCTTTCTGCACCGCGTCGGCGATCTGTGCGCCGAGTGTGCAGAAGTGACTGTTGCAGCCCGGGCCAGTGGGCCGCGCCCGCACCGTCGCAAAAGGACGAAACCCATGAAGTACACAAACAGAACCTCTGAGGTACGATCGTGGCCAAGCATGGCCGGGTCGCTCGTCACTGCCCATCCCGAACTCGAACCGCTGCTCTCCGAACGGCCGCAGCGGGCCAAGCTGCTGGACGCGATGGTCCGCGTGGTGGCCGAGAAGGGCTACGGGTCGGCCACGGTGGCTGATGCCGTGCGCATGGCTCGGGTGTCGCGAAAGACGTTCTATGAGCTGTTCGAGTCCAAGGAGGCCTGCCTGGCCGCCGCGTACCGGCTGGGCCTGGACGTCCTGGCCACGCGCGTGGGCGAGGCGATCAGGGACGCCCAGGATTGGCGTGAGGAGCTTCGCCTGGGCCTCCGGGCCTACCTTGAGACCTTCGATGCCGAGCCGCTGTTTGCCCGGGTGTACCTGCTCGAGTGGGCGCCGGTTGCCATCGAGCGGGATGCTGCCATCAGGCGATTTGCCAAGCGCTACGGGGCCAGTTTCACGCGGGGCGGAATCGATGTGCCGGAGCCGGCGCTGTTTGTGCTCGCGGCCGGGGTGAACGAACTGGCCTGCGCCCACGTGCGCGCGGGCGGCCGAGCCACCGAACTGGAAGATGTCCTTGTGGGCTGCGCCGTGCGGCTTGCGACAAAGGAGGAACCGTGGACCTGACCTTCACCGATGCCGAGACCGAGTTCCGCGATGAGCTCAGAGCCTGGCTGGCCGACAATGAGCCGGGCCAGCCGCCCGTCGAGGGCGAGGAGGCTTCGTATGAGTGGCGACGAGGCTTCCAGCGCCGGCTGGCCGATGGCGGCTGGGCGGCCGTCCACTGGCCGGTTGAGTACGGCGGGCGCGGGGCCACGCTGACCCAGTCGGCGATCTTCTTCGAGGAACTGGCCCGGGCCAAGGCCCCGCTTCCGGCCAATGTGCTCGGTCTGCTGCTGGCTGGGCCCACGATCATGATCTGGGGCACACCCGAGCAGAAGGACCGCTTCCTGGCCCCGATCGTCACGGCCGAGGAGATCTGGTGCCAGGGCTTCTCCGAGCCCGAGGCGGGGTCCGATCTGGCCTCGCTGAAGACCCGCGCGGTCAAGGAGAACGGCCATTGGCGGATCACCGGGCAGAAGGTGTGGACCAGTGGCGCCCAGTACTCCAAGTGGTGCATGCTGGTGGCCCGGACCGACTCCGAGGTGGCCAAGCACAAGGGTTTGACGTACTTCCTGATGGACATGGAGCAGGATGAGGTCCAGGTCCGCCCGCTGCGCCAGATCACCGGCGAGGCGGAGTTCAACGAGCTGTTCATGGAGGACGCCAAGGTGCCCGACGAGCACGTTCTGGGAGGTGTGGGCAACGGATGGAAGGTCGCGCTCACCACGCTCATGAACGAGCGGGCCGGGTTGGCCTTCTTCCTCCAGGTCAGGCTCCGCCAGGTGCTGGACGAGGTCGTGGCCGAGGCGGCCGCTCGTGGCCTGATGGACGACCCGGTAGTGGCCGACAAGCTCGGCGAGCTCCATCTCAAGGCCGAGGTCCTGCGCCTGACCGCCTATCGCGGGCTGACTCAGGTCGAGCGCTATGGCCAGCCTGGGCCTGAGGGGTCGCTGACCAAGTGGATGTGGTCTGAGACCAACCAGCAGCTGACCCAGCTGGCGGCCGAGCTGCTGGGGCCCGAGGCGGTCCAGGCGGGCACGCGGTGGAGTTACGAGCTGCTTCGCGCCCGCGGTAACACGATCGAGGGCGGGACGACCGAGATTCTCAAGAACATCGTGGCCGAGCGCGTGCTCGGTCTACCCAAGGCGAGGTAGGAAATGGACTTTGATCTGAACGACGAGCAGAAGGAGATCAAGCGGGTCGCCCATGATCTGCTGGCCGCCCGCAGTCCGTTCTCAAAGGTCCGCCAGGCGGCCGAGGCGGCTGAGTACGACCGAGAGCTCTGGAAGGAGCTTGTCGAGCTCGGCTGGCCGGGCATCGCAGTGTCGGCCGAGCACGCGGGCCAGGACCTGGGCACCGTTGAGCTGGCCGCGCTGCTCGAGGAGCTGGGCTACGCCTGCGCCTGCACGCCGTTCCTGGGCACGGCCACGGCAGCGGCCGTGATCCAGGCCTCCGGAACGCCGGAGCAGCAGGGTCGCTGGCTGCCCGCGCTCGCGGCCGGCGAGGCCACCGGCGCCGTGGGCACCCGCGAGCTGGTCTGCGACGCGGACGGCGCAGCGGTCATCATCGTCGTGGATGGCGAGGAGGCCCAGCTGTTCGATGGCCAGAGTGCGGAGGTCGAGCCGTTCGTGGCCATCGACCCGACGCGGCGCTTTGCCCGGGTGAGCGGCCAGGGTGAGCCCCTGGCAGCCGGCGCGGCGGATCGAGTGAGGCTGGGGATCGCCGCCGAGGTCCTGGGCATCTGCCAGCGGGCGCTCGACATGTCGCTCGAGTTCGTCAAGGACCGCAAGCAGTTCGGGGTGCCCGTGGGCTCCTTCCAGGCCGTCAGCCACCGCTGCGCCCAGATGCTGATGTCCACCGAGACGGTTCGCTCGGCCACGTACTACGCGGCCTGGGCGGCCGACGCCGACCCCGACCGTCTGACCGAGGCCGCCGCGCTGGCCGCGGCGGCGGCAGCCGACGGCGGGCGCGAGGTGACGGCCAGCGCGATTCAGGCCCACGGCGGCATCGGGTTCACCTGGGAGGCCGACGTGCACTGGCTGTTCAAGCGGGCCCAGCTGGACGCGCTGCTGCTCGGAGGCGCCAAGCGCCACCGGGCCACCCTGGCCCGCCTGGCCGCCCAGCGGGTGGCGAGCGCGGCGGGAGCTGCCACGGCCGGTTAGGAGGCCGGCGGCGGCCTCCCGCCGACGACAGATTGATCCACCGCGCGCGTTGGGTGGGTGATGGGACCAACCCGGATCACCCGCCGTCAGGCGCTGGGTCAGGCAGGGCGGGCCGGGGCCGCCGGCGCGCTCGTCGTGGCCATGCCACCCGCGCTGGCCCGGGCGGCCGCCTCCGGGCGCTCCGGACTCAGCCCCGCCCAGCGGGGGACGCTCCGCGCCGCCGTGGCCCGGATCGTGCCCGCCTCCGGCCCGGGTGACTGGTCGGCTGCCGATGTGGGTGCGGACAACTACATCCTCACCCTGCTGGCGGGCGTGGAGCGGATCTACGCCGGCGGCCCCCACCGGTCGCGCTTTGGCCGCTTCCAGCGCCTGTCCCGCGTCAAGCGAATCGGATGGACGCGAGAGGTGCGACGGCTCCGCGAGCTGTACGCGGCGGGTCTGGCGGAGCTCGACCAGATGGCGGGCGGGAACTTCGCGACGATCCCGGCTGCCGCCCAGGACACGATCCTTACGCGACTGGACTACGGCGCCAGCCCGTTCTTCGATGCGCTCTACAACCACACCCTCGAGGGGGTGTACTCCCACCCCGTCTACGGCGGCAATCGCAGCTACCGGGCCTGGAGGGCGTTCGGTTACGCCGGCGACGTGCACGGTGTCCGCTTCCCCCATGTGGGGCCAGCCGGAGCTCCGTGGAACGTGCACGGCGGCTACGCCCCCGAGGAGATGATCGCGCCGGGACAGGAGAGGTCGAGCCGATGATCGCGGCGGCCGTCGCAGCGCTCGCGCTCGCCCCCGGGGCCTCGGGCGCCTTCCACTACGACGCGCTGGGACCGATGCGCGACGTGACCGCGGCCTGGCAGGCCTACCAGCCCGCGAACACCTTCTGTGTCCGGCCCAAGACCGACGAGTACACGCCTGGGGGAATCGGCCCCACGGTGACTGGAACCAACCCGGCCTGCCGGCACTCGGGTTTCTCCCGAACGACGAAGGGGCTGGTCGTGATTCATGTCCGTACCCCCCTGCTGTGCCCCGGTTGCCGGAGGCTGTTCATCGATTTTGCCGGGATCCCCCGGAAGAGCCCGCCCGGCCGCCACTACCCGCGCGGTCACGTCTTCTATCGGTTCGAGTCGCTCAACCCCACCTACACGTTGGATCCGATCGATCACAGCCCCAACACCAAGAACTTCACCAACGACAAGCTTCTGTCCCCCGAGGGGTCGCCCCAGGAGCAGATCATCGGCGCCCTGGATCTGCACCAGGCCTTCGGCTACACGGGCGACACGCTCAACTTCATCCACACCAGGATCCAGGGCCCGTACTACACCGGTCCCTGGTACGTCAGTCGCTCCGGCCGGCGGATCCGCGGCGTGTACTTCGACGTGGATGTGGCCGGAGCCACCCAGGCCCCGCGTGCGCAGGCCAACGACATCGGATATGTGGGCGGCTTCAACTCGGGCACGGCCTGCCCCGGTGACCAGGACTCGTTCTACGGTGGCTGCGTCGACTGGTGGGCCTACAGCACCTCGACCGTCAACCCTTACGCCCCGCGGAGGAGCTCCCGTTGATCGCCCACCGCCAACAGGAGTTCGACGTCGTGATCGTCGGCTCCGGGGCGGGAGGGGGGATCGCGTCCCACGTGCTGACCAAGGCCGGAGCGCGGGTCTGTGTCCTGGAGAAGGGGCCGTGGCTCCACCCGGAGAACTACGGCGACGACGAGCTGCGGTTCGGCGATCGGAACTTCATTGAGGAAGACCCTCTGATCGAGCCGCGGACCTTTCGCAACTCGCCGGAGGACGGCGACCACCAGGTTGTGGGCCGCGTCCTGGGCATCAGTCGGTGTGTCGGCGGCGGCACGGTCCACTACGGCGCCGTGTCGTTTCGCTTCCGCCCTGCGGACTTCAACGCTCGGTCCTATTGGGGACCGCTGCCCGGGGCCGAGATCGTGAACTGGCCGCTGTCCTACGAGGACCTGAGGCCCTACTACGGCCAGGTCGAGAACCTGATCGGCGTGGCCGGCGGCCAATTACGCGGAGACCGGCATCCGGGGGCACCGGTGCCCGGCGCCGAATGGCGCTCGGAGTCCTACCCGATGCCCGGCCACCCGCCCAACTACGGCGCCAAGCTCTTCGAGGACGCCGCCGCGCGCCTGGGCCTCCATCCTTTCCCGACGCCGGTGGCCATCAACAACCTCGGTCGTGACGGCCGAGCGGGTTGCTCATACTGCGGCTTCTGCTCAAGCCACGGCTGCCCGATCGAGGCCAAAAACGACATGCGGGTCACCGCGCTGCGCAGGGCGCTGGCCACCGGGCGGCTGGAGATCCGGCCCGACTCCTACGTCTACCGGGTGGCCGTGGACCGGCGCGGCCGGGCCGAGTCGGTGGAATACATCGACTCCCGTGGCCGCCGCCGCTCTGTCCGCGGCAAGGTGATCGTCCTGGCCTGCTCCACGGTCGACACCCCGCGCCTCGTGCTCCTGTCGGAGCTTCCGCAGCACCTGGTCAACTTCGACGTCGTCGGGCGGCACCTGATGGTCCACCACTATCCGGGCGGAATCGGGTTCTTCTCCGATCGGATCGACTATTACCGCGGGTACTGGAGCATGCGCTGCCTGGATGACTGGTACCTGGGTCCCGAAGCGGGCGCGCCGGCCTTCGGCTACGGCAACCTGCAGACCGTCGGGCCCTCCTCCGGATACCCATTCGGGGCCGGCGGAATGATCTCCACGGCCAAGTTCGCTGGCTGGGGGGCCAACCACAAGACCGCAATGGGGGCGACGTTCGGGCATGTGCAGTGGCTGACGATGGTTGGCCAGGACCCGCCGGTCCCCACCAACATGGTCGATCTGGACCCCACGGTGCGCGACGCGTACGGGTTTCCCGTCTCCCGGATCACCTACCAGCACCATCCCAACGACTACCAGGTGGAGGCAGACGTGGCCCCCCGTCTGTCTCAGATCCTGACCGAGATGGGAGCCGAGTCGACCCAGTCCGTGGTCCCGGTAGGCGCCACCACCTCGATTCCCGAGCCCGGCCCGGGCGGCTCGGGACAGCGCGGCCCGGGGCGGTCGGCGCCGGACCCCATCGCCGGCCTGGTCAATCACCAGATGGGCACGATGCGGATGGGTGACGATCCGGACACGAGCGTGGTCAACGGCGACCAGCGCTTCCACGGGATCCCCAACCTGTACGTGATCGACGGATCGGTGCTCCCGACCGCGGGTGGTTACAACCCCACCCTCACGATCCAGGCCCTGGCCTGGCGGGCCGCCGAACGGTTGGCACCGCGCATCGGCCCCAGGGGCGCCGGCTCCCGAGCCCCGAAGCAGCGATCTTCAGCTCGAACACCCGCCGCAGTAACTTGAGCCGCTGGCGTCAGGGGCCCGCCACAGCGGCCGGCTGTCCTGCCGCCGCACGTGCCGCCAGCTGTCCGCACGCGGCGTCGATCTCCCGCCCCCGGGTGAGCCGGACGGTGGCGGGTACGCCGCGGCCTTCAAGGGTCTGCTTGAAGGCCTCGATCGCCCTGGGCGACGAGCCGTTGAACTCAGAGCCGGTCGGATTGAAGGGGATCAGGTTGACCTTGTAGATCTTCGGATCCAGCACCTCGGCCAGCTGATGGGCCTGGCCGACGGAGTCGTTGACGCCGGCCAGCATCACGTACTCCACGAACACGCGCCGGTGCCGGCGCTCGTAATACGACCGGCAGGCGGCGAGCACCTGAGCCAGCGGGTAGCGGTCGTTGACCGGCATCAGCTTTGAGCGCAGCCCCGGTTCGGCGGCGTGGAGCGACAGGGCCAGCCGCAGGGGCCGGTCCTGGGCGGTCAGCCGCTCGATCCCAGGGACCCAGCCCACGGTTGAGATGGCCGTCCGGCGCCAGGTGATGCCCACGTCGGGCAAGCGCTCGCACGCCTCCAGCACTCCGTCCAGATTCATCATCGGTTCGCCCATGCCCATGAACACGGCGTTGTCAACCCCGGTCATGCGCCGGAAGTGGAGTGCCTGGTCGATTATCTCCGAGGCCGTCAGATTGCGGCCAAAGCGCATCTGCCCGGTGGCGCAGAACGTGCAGGTCAACGGGCATCCCGACTGGGAGGACAGGCATAGCGAGCGCCGGCCGTCGCGGTAGCGCATCAGCACGGCCTCCACCGGGCGGCCATCGGCCGTCCGGAAAAGCGCCTTGACCGTTCCGTCCCTGGCCCGGGCCTCGTGCTCGAGCGCCAGGGTTGAAAACGGAACCTCATCGGCCAACCGGTGGCGCAGAGCCAGCGGCACATTGGTCATCTCCTCGAACGCCGGCGCGCCCTGGGCGGCCCAGCGCCAGATCTGGCCCGCCCGGAAGGCAGGCTGGCCCAGCCGCTGCAGCGTGCTCTGAAGCAGTTCGAGATCCACGGAGCAGAGGGTAGGAGGGCGGACGCTTGGCGGCCCGCGCCGCCATATCCTCGCCTCATGCGCCTGGGCAAGTTCCTGGCCACCGCCGGCGTGGCCTCTCGCCGGGCTTCGGAGGAGATCATCCGTCAGGGTCGGGTGACGGTTCAGGGCCAGACGGTCACCGATCCTGCTCGCGACGTGGATGAGCACACCGAGGTGACGGTCGATGGGCAGCCGCTCCAGCCGACCACCCACCGCGTCGTCTACATGGTCAACAAGCCGGCCGGCGTCGTGTCGACGGCGCGGGACCCGCAAAAACGCCCGACGGTCGTGTCGCTGGTACCGGCGGACACGCGGCTGTACCCCGTGGGCCGGCTGGATGCCGATGCCACCGGGCTGATCCTGCTCACCAACGACGGCCCGCTGGCCCATCGTCTGACCCACCCGAGCTTTCAGGTTCCCAAGACATATCGGGCCGTGGTGGGCAGGCCGCCGGTACGCGCCTCCGCGCTGCGGTCGCTGCGCCAGGGCATCCGCCTGGAGGATGGGCTCACGGCCCCGGCCCAGGCCCGCCTCATCAAGCCGGACACGATCGAGCTCACGATCCGCGAGGGCCGCAAGCGTCAGGTCAAGCGGATGTGCGACGCCGTGGGCCATCCAGTTCGGTCGCTGGAGCGGATCAAGCTCGGCCCGCTCACGCTGGGGCGCCTTCCTCCGGGCCGCTGGCGGCTGCTGTCTGACCCCGAGCTGCAAGCCCTGGCTAGGGCTGGATCAGGAGCGCGTTCGCCTTCTTCCGAGCGGCCAGGTTCGCCTGAACGTAGTTCGCGTTGAAGCGCGTCCTGGCCTCGGCGGCCGTGAACGTGATGGCTCCGCTGAGCGGGACCAGCCGCTCGACCGTGAACGGATAGATGGTCCGGCGCCACACGACCCCCAGCCCGGAGATCGGATAGCCGCCGTCAAGCCTCGTGGGATCCAGATTGCAGGTCGCGCCCCACCAGCAGTAATTCACCCGCGGCGCCCGCATGGCCACCACGTCGAACTCCCTGATCGTGGCCTGAGGCACCCTTCCGTGACCGGACCCGAGAAATTTCAGGTCGGGCATGTAGAGCGATAGCGGCAGCAATGTTCGGTATTGCTGGAGCAGGATCGCTCGCCCTCCGGGCGGCGGCGGACCAAGGAGCGTGGCCAGCCTGCGCCAGTCGGGACGCTGCAGGCTCCGGTCAAAGGCCACGGCCCCGGCCGCTGCGACCCCGATCCCGCACAGCACCGCCGCGGCCGCCAACCCCACGTGGCGCGGGCGCGTGGCGGCCAGTCCGCCGGCCACGGCCATCGCCGCGGGCATCCACAATGTGATCACGTTGCGGCTGATCAGGTCGTCGATCCCCCCGGCGACAAGCAGCAGACAGAGGACCAGGCCGGCCACTGCGATCCCGCCGGCCAGGGCCGCCCCAGAGCGTGCGACTCGGTCCGCGCGCGTGAACAACAGCACGACGCCAATCAGTGCGGCCCCCTCGGCGACGCGGGTGAGCACGGCGTAGGCGGGTGAGCCGTAGCCCACCAGGAACTGCGGGAAGATCTGGCCCACCCGGGGACCCAGCGGGATCGGCCCGATCCAGCTCGCGTGGCCGGTGGCGTTCTGGCTGATGGCAAACCACAGAAGCGGCGCGGCACAGACGGCGAGCGCTCCCAGGCTGACCCACAGGCCCCGGCGCCGGCGATGCAGGTAGAGCAGCCACAGGGCCTCTGGGAGGATGACCAGGAACGAGTAGTACTCGGTGGCCAGCGCCAGGGCCGAGATGATCGTCCAGGCGGCCAGGCTCCGGCCGGTCGGCTGCGCCCGGACGCAGGCAAACGCCCACAGCCCAGCCCCGGTCAGCAGCACGGCCAGCGAATAGGCTCGTGCCTCCTGCGAGTACCAGATCAGGTACGGGTTGAAGGCGACCAGCGCCGCGGCGACCAGGCCCGTCCGGCGAGAGACGAGTTTGGACGCGGCGGTGAAGGCCATCGGGACGGCCAGAACCCCCACGAGCGCCGAAAGCGAGCGCAGTCCGAGCTCGGTGTCGCCGAACACCCGCGACCACACCCAGGCGATCCCGTAGTACAGCGGTGGGGTCGACTCGTAATGCTTGAGCAGCGTGAGCATCTGGCCGACGGTGAAGCTGACCTCCTGGGCCGTGTTGCCCTCGTCGAACCAGAACCCCTGGTGGCCGAGCCGATAGAAGCGCAGGATCGCGGCCACGACGACGAGTCCGCCCAGGGCCTGGAGGCGGCGATCTGAGACCAGCGCGCGGACGGCGCGGCCTGAAAAGATCGCGGCACGGGCCCGGGCCGCCGGCGGGCTGAGACTTCCGACGCTCACCGCGGGGATGTTAGGCGCGCGCTCGCCCCGCCAGTGCGCCAAACCGGGCGAATCGGTGTCAAGCTTAAGCCAGACTGAACGAGTGTCCGGTGGGGCACTATCTTGTGCCAGATGGTGACAGGCTCGCCAGCTCAGCCGGAGCGAGTGAGACTCGCGTCCTCAAGTACCGCGCCAGGACCCGGCGGCGGCATACTCGCGCTGCCCCGGCCGCTGGACTGGGTCAGCCGGCTCACGCTGCCCAGGATCAGCATCCGGGGGCCGCTGGCCGGGCGGCTGGCCCTGGTGGCCATGATCGTGGGAGCCCTGGCGCTGGTGGCCTTCACCTCAGCCGCCCCGTCGGTGCTGGTCTTCCACAGTCTGGAGATCTTCCCGGGCTGGCAATCCGGCCCGATGCACTCCCTTCTTGCCGGGCTCTATGTCAACGGGACGGTGCTGCGCACGGGATTCAGCCTGCTCACGATCGCCATGCTGATCGCCTACGCCGTGGCGCTGGCCTCGGCGCGCTCGCTCTCGCTGCGGCTGATCGTCGGGGTCATCGTGGCCCTGCACGTGATCCTGCTGCTGGGTCCGGCCTTCTATCTCAACGACGTCTTCAACTACCTTGGCTACGCCCGGCTGGGCGGATTGCACGGCTTCAACCCGTACATACACACATTCGAGCAGCAGCGCTTTGACCCGGTGTTCCCGTTCTCCAGTTGGCGCAACCTGTCCAGCCCATACGGGCCGATCTTCACCGCGCTCACCTATCCGCTGGCCTGGATGCCCCTGTCGGCCGCCTACTGGGTGGTCAAGGTCGTCACCGCGGTGTTCAGCCTGGGCCTCCTCGGCCTGGTGTACAAGGCCGCCAGGAAGCTGGGGCGTGACCCCCGCGTCACGCTTGTGTTCGTGGCCCTGAACCCCGTGTACATCGTCTTCGCCCTGGGCGGCTTCCACAACGACTTCCTGATGCTCCTCCCGGCCATCGGGGCGGTGGTGCTGGTTGTCTCAGGACGCTATCGCTGGGCTGGAGCGGTTCTGATGATCGCGGTGGGGATCAAGATGAGCATGGTGCTCCTGCTCCCGTTTCTGCTCCTCGGGGCCGGGACCACGCGGCGACGGCTGGTCACCCGTGAGCGAGTCGACATCTTGATCGGGGCTGTGCTGGCTGCGATCCCGCTGCTGGCGCTGGACCTGGTGCTCTTCGGTCTGGCCCACCCCAACCTCGAGTACCAGACCACGCTGGTCACCAACTTCAGCTTCCCGAACATCTTCGGCGACATCATCGGGGCCGGGGGCGGGGCCTCATGGATCCTCCACCTGGCCGAAGGGCTGCTGGTCGCGACCGTCCTGTACCTGCTCTACCAGCTGCTCAAAGGCCGCGGTGATTGGATCTCCCGGGCGGGCTGGGCCATGTTTGCCCTGATCCTGAGCCTGGCCTGGCTGATGCCCTGGTACGCCATCTGGCTCACGCCGTTGGCCGCTCTGGGGGCCAGCAGCAGGCTGCGCAAGGCCGCGTTGGCGCTGACGGTGTACCTGGTCCTGTGCTTCATCCCCAGCACGCAGATACTGCTGGCCCAGCACGGGCTTGACCCGATGGGCGGCAAGGTGGGTCAGGCGATCGAGCACCTCCAGGCCAGCCTTCAGAGCTGAGGCTCTTGCGGCTCTTCGCGCTCCGGGGCGCCAACAGCGTCCAGTCCAATCAGGCCGGCGACATCCTGTCGGCCACCGACGAGCTGATGCGGAAGCTGATTGACCGCAACAGCCTGAGTGTCGAGGACCTGGTCAGCTGCATCTTCACCCTGACCGATGACCTGGACGCCGAGTTCCCGGCGCTGGCCGCCAGGCGAATGGGCCTCGAGCACGTGCCGCTGCTCTGCGCCCGGGAGATCCCGGTGCCTGGATCGCTGCCCAGCGTGATTCGGGTCCTGGTCCATTACCACGCCCCCGATGATCACCAGCCGGCCCATGTCTATCTGCACGACGCGCGTTCGCTGCGTTCGGACCTGGACTCGGCACAATAGGTCCGTGGCCATTGAGTTCGCCCAGCGCATCCGCAGGATCCCGGTCTACCCCGTGGCCGCGGGCTATCAGCTCCAGGGCGACGTCGCCATGCTGGCTTCGAACGAGTCGTGCTTCGCCCCGCTGCCCGAGGTGGTGCAGGCCGCTCAGCGGGTGATCGGCGGCGTCAACCGCTACCCCGACCCGTCGTACTCCGAGCTCCGCCAAGCCCTGGCCGCGCGCTACGGCATCCCCGAGCAGCGGATCGCCTTGGGCAACGGCTCGTGCGACATCCTTCTGGCCGCCGGGGAGGCCCTGCTCGAGCCCGGGGCCGAGGTGGTCTACAGCTGGCCGGCGTTCTCGGTTTACCCACATCTGGCCGCTGCCTCGGGCGCTCGGGCGATCGAGGTCCCACTCGATCCCGACGACCGCCATGACCTCGAGGCGATGGTCAAAGAGGTCAACGTGGCCACCCGTCTGATCCTGGTCTGCAACCCCAACAACCCCACCTCCACGGCCGTCGCGCTGCACGCGGTCGTATCTCTGCTCGAGAGGGTTCCGGCGTACGTGTGCGTGATCCTGGACGAGGCCTACATCGAGTTCTCACTCGCCGTGGGAGACCCGGAGGCGTCACTCGAGCTGCTGGCCCGCCACCCCAACCTGGTCCTGCTGCGGACCTTTTCCAAGGTGTACGGGCTGGCCGGCCTGCGCGTGGGCTACGCCCTGTGCGGCTCGGAGGACTTCCGCACCGCGGTCGACCAGGTTCGCCAGCCCTTCTATCTGGGGGCGGGCGCCCAGGCCGCCGCGGTTGAGGCACTGACCCACCAGGACGAGGTCGAGCGCCGGGTGACCAGGACGATCTCCGCCCGGCTGGCGCTGGAGGAGGGAGTTCGCGCCACCGGCCTATGGGTGGCCGAGTCCGACGCCAACTTCATCTGGCTGGCCCTGCCCGAGGAGAGCGACGAGCCCGAGGTGGTGCGTGGCCTGGCCGAGCGGGGAGTGATCGTGCGGGCCGGTGGCTCGCTGGGCCGCGCCGGACGGCTGCGGGTAACCGTGGGCACCGAGGCCGAGAACGACCGCTTCGTGGCCGCGCTGGCCGAGCTGGTCAGCTGATAGCCGGGCGGGTATGAGCGTCTCACCGCACACCGATGACGCCGTCCGCAACCAGCGGATCGAGCGCTTCGAGGCGCTCGTCTCTCCCCAGGAGCTCCTGGACGAACTGCCGCTGGGAGACGAGCGGGCTCAGGTGGTCCTGGACGGCCGCCGGCGGACCCACGCGATCATGGATCATCGTGACGATCGGCTGCTGATCGTGGTCGGGCCGTGCAGCGTCCATGACCCGCAGGCGACGCTCGAGTACGCCCGCCGGCTGGTCGATCAGGCGCAGCGATTGGCGCCTGATGTGCTCGTGACGATGCGCGTGTACTTCGAAAAGCCCCGGACGACCACGGGCTGGAAGGGCCTGATTAACGACCCGCTTCTGAACGGGTCCGGCGACGTCAACCTCGGTCTGCGCACGGCCCGCGGGTTGCTGCTTGAGATCCTGGCTCTGGGCCTGCCCGTGGGCTGCGAGTTCCTGGACCCGATCATCCCCCAGTACATCTCCGACGCCGTCTCCTGGGGCGCGATCGGGGCTCGCACGGTGGAGAGCCAGACCCACCGCCAGCTCGGCTCGGGTCTGTCAATGCCGGTGGGCTTCAAGAACCGCACCGACGGCAACGTGCAGGTGGCCGTGGATGCGGTCCGGGCGGCCGCGGTCCCGCATGCCTTCACCGGGATCGAGATGAGCGGGACGCCGGCGATCGTCTATACGCACGGCAACCGCGATTGTCACGTGATCCTCCGAGGCGGCAGCGACGGCCCGAACTACGACTCGGCGTCGGTACAGCGAACCGTCGAACTGCTGCGCGCGTCGGGCCTGCCCGCCCGCGTGATGATCGACCTCAGCCACGCCAACAGCGGCAAGGATGCAGCCCGCCAGCCCGCGGTGGCGGCCCAGGTGGCCGAACAGATCGGCCAGGGGAATCGCGCTGTCGTGGGCGCGATGCTGGAGTCGTTCCTGGTCTTCGGGCGCCAGGAACTCGGTGACGGCCAGCTCACCTACGGCCAGTCGATCACCGACGCCTGCCTGGACTGGGAGCGGACCGTCGAGGTCCTGGAGCAGCTGGCCGGCGCAGTCAGAAACCGGCGATGCGCATCGCCGTCGTAGGCGTTGGGCTGATCGGGGGATCGATTGCCCTGGCCGCCCGAGAGCGGCTGGGAGCCACCGTGGCCGGCTTCGACCCCGATCAGGAGGCTCTGCGCCGGGCCGCCTCGCGAGGGGCGCTCGATGAGGCGGCCGGGGATCTGGCCGGCGCCGTCCGGGAGGCCGAAGCGGTGTTTGTGGCCACGCCCGTGGGCGAGCTGCCCGCGACCGCGGCCGCCGTGCTCGAGTCGGCCGGGCCGGACTGCGTGGTCACCGACGTGGGCTCAACCAAGCGGAGCATCGTCGGCCTCACTGACGACCCGCGGTTCGTGGGCGGCCACCCGCTGGCGGGAGCAGAGACGTCCGGGGTGGAGCACGCCCGGGCCGACCTGTTTGAGGGCGCGACCTGGTACCTGACGCCGGTGGCCAACACCTCCGGGCTGCTGTACGAGCGCCTCCACCGCCTCCTTCGCGGGATCGGTGCGCGCCCTGCTGCGATCGACCCCGAGACCCACGACGCGATCCTGGCCGCGGTGTCCCACCTGCCCCACGTGCTGGCCAACACGCTGGTCGGCCAGGCTGCCGACGCGCTGTCCTCGGGGCCGGACGGGGAGCGGCTCCCGGCCACCGGGCCGAGCTTCCGCGACGCCACCCGGGTGGCCGGTGCCTCGAGCGTGATCTGGACCGACATCTACCTATCCAACGCCGATGCGCTGGTGGCTCACATCGACGACGCGGTGGCGCGGCTGCAGCACGTGCGGGAGGCGCTGCGGGCCGGCGACGCCGGCTGGATCACGAGCTGGAACGACCGAGCGGCCCGTGAGCGGGTCCGGCTGATCGAGACCCAGCTCGGCGCATCGGCACCATTCGAGCTGCGAGCCTCGGTACCCAACCGCCCGGGGGTCGTGGCTCAGCTCGCCCTGGAACTCGGGCGCGCCGGTCTCAACATCGTCGACCTGGCCGTCCACCCGGCGCCCGACATGAGTGACGGGGTGATCGCTCTGTGGCTCTCCGGGGAACGTGAGGCCGAACGGGCCGCCGAGCTGATCCGGGGCCTGGGCTACCCGGTGGTCCTGGCATGAACGAGCACTTCTCCCCTTCGGATGGGCTGCGTGGGCGGCTGCGGGTTCCGCCGGACAAGTCGATCTCCCACCGGGCGGCGATCCTGGCCGCGATGGCGATCGAGCCCGTTCGGGTCCGGAACTATCTCGATGCGGCCGACACGCGGGCCACACTCCGGGCCGTCCAGTCCCTGGGAGCGATCGTCCAGGGCCAGCCGGAGGGCCTGTTGGTCAGGGGCGTTGGTCTGCGCAACGCCCAGCCTCCGCCCGACGCGATCGACGTCGCGAACGCGGGCACGCTGATGCGGTTGCTGCCGGGCTGGCTGAGCTTCCAGCAGGATCAGATCTTCAAGCTCGACGGCGACGCTTCGATCCGGCGCCGCCCGGTGGACCGGATCGCCCAGCCGCTGGAGCTGATGGGGGCCCAGATCGATGCCACGGCGGGCCGGTTCCCACCGTTCACGATCCAGGGCGCGCTCCTGTCGGGGATCGAGTACGAGCTTCCGGTGGCCAGCGCTCAGGTGAAGTCGTGTGTTCTGCTGGCCGGCCTGCTCACGGAGCAGACGACGGTGCTCGAGCCCCTGCCCACCCGCGATCACACCGAGCGGCTCCTGCTCCGTGGCGGGGTTCCGCTCAGCCGCCAGGGTGACCCCGCCGGGGGTTACCGCGTGACGGTGGAGAACACCGACGAGTTGGAACTCGATCTGTTGGAGATTCCCGGCGACGCGTCGTCCGCCGCCTTCCTGATCGCCGCCGGGGTGCTGGTAAAGCGCTCGCGTCTGGTCCTCCAGCACGTGGGGGTCAACTGGACACGAACGGGCTTCCTGCGGATCCTGGAGCGCATGGGAGCGATTGTGCTGGGCGAGCTGGAACCGGTGGGTGAGCTGGATCCCCATGAGCCGGTGTGTGACCTGGACGTATCGCACGCGCCACTTGAGGCCACGACCGTGGAGCCGCACGAAGTCCCCCTGACGATCGACGAGTTGCCGCTGGTGGCATTGGTGGGGTGCTTTGCCGAGGGCGAGACCGTGATCCGTGGAGCGGCGGAGCTCCGGCTCAAGGAGTCCGACCGCATCGCCACAGTGGTCGAGGGCCTGCGCGGTCTGGGGGCCGAAATCGACGCCACCCGCGACGGCTTTGTCGTCCGCGGGACGGGCACGTTGCGGGGCGGGCGCCTGCGGGCCCATGGAGACCATCGCCTGGCGCTCCTCGGCGCCGTGGCCGGCCTGGCCTCCGAGGAAGGGGTGACCGTCGAGGGCATGGAGGCGGCTGAGGTGTCATACCCCGGGTTCGCCGCTGATCTGAAGCACCTCAGCCAATGACCGTTGTGGCGATCGACGGTCCAGCCGGAGCCGGGAAGTCGAGCGTCGCACGGGCCGTCGCCGACCGCCTGGGGTTCACCTACCTGGACTCGGGGGCGATGTATCGGGCCGTCGCGCTGACCGCTCTGCAGCGAGGATGCGAGCCGGCCGAGATTGCTGACTCGCTCCGCCTGGAGCTGGCCGCCGGCGTCCGGGTGGACGGTGAGGACGTGACCCAGGCCATCCGTCGGCCAGAGGTCTCGGAGGCGGCCTCCCGAGCCGCGGCCGAGCCGCTCGTCCGCCGGGCGATGGTGGCCGAGCAGCGCCGGCTGCTGGCCAGTGGCGACTGGGTCGTCGAGGGCCGCGACATCGGAACCGTGGTCGCGCCGGACGCCCAGGTGAAGGTGTTCCTGACCGCCGACCCCGAGGAGCGGGCCCGCCGGCGCGCGGCCGAGCTGGGGGTCGAACCAGCCGGTGTCCTGGCCGAGCAGACGATCCGGGACGCCCGTGACACCGGCCGCGCGCACTCTCCGCTGTCGCCGGCGGCCGATGCGGTCATGCTGGACACGACGGCGCTGAGCTTCGAGGACGTGGTGGCCCGGGTCGTGGAGCTCGCCCAGCGGGCCAGCTGAGCCGGCCGGCCAAAAGTTTCACCCGGCCGCCGCGTTGCTTTGTTGATCTGCCCCAGCCGGTGCCTCCGGCGTAGGACCAGCAAAGCCTCTCCTTAGGTGCTAAAGACGGCCCCGCCCCCGGTGGGCGGGGCCGTCGTTTTTTTGCGGACCACGTCCCAGTAGCCTCAACTCACGATGAAGGTCGCCGTCGTCGGATACCCCAACGTGGGTAAGTCATCGCTGGTCAATCGGCTCTCGGGCTCCCGGGAGGCGGTGGTGCACGAGCAACCCGGGGTGACTCGCGATCGCAAGGAGATCAGCACCGACTGGAACGGCCGCGAGCTGACTCTGATCGACACGGGCGGGGTCGACCTGTCCGATCGTCAGGAGTTGGCCGCGCTGATTCGTGGCCAGGCTCAGGCCGCGCTCGCCGAGGCCGACATGGGCGTGCTGGTGGTCGACGCCCAGGCCGGTCTGCGCCCCGGCGACCAGGAGATGGCTCAGATGCTCCGCGGGCAGTCGCTTCCGGTGGTCGTGGCGGCCAACAAGGTCGACACGGTCAAGGACGTTGCGCTGGCGGCAGAGTTCCACGCGCTGGGGCTGGGAGAGCCGATCCCGGTCTCAGCCGCCCAGGGGCTGGGAACCGGCGACCTACTGGACCGGATCGTCGAGCTCGGGCCGCAGACCGACGGCCCGGCTGAGGACCTGGAGAACCTGGTCCGGCTGGCCATCATCGGCCGCCCCAACGTCGGCAAGTCATCGCTGGTCAACCGGTTTCTGGGCCAGGAGCGGGTGATCGTCTCGCCTGCGGCCGGAACGACCCGGGACGCGATCGACCTCCCACTGCGCTTCGGCGACCGTGACCTGATCCTGGTTGACACCGCGGGACTGCGCCGTCAGTCCAAGATCGACGAGTCGATCGAGTACTACACCGCCCTGCGCTCCCGACGCGCGGCCGAGGGGGCCGATGTCGCCCTGGTTGTGTGCGACGCCACCGACGGCGTCACCGCTCAGGACCTGCGGGTGGCCGAGTTGGCCATGCGCAGCGGTTGCGCCACCGCGCTCGTTCTCAACAAGTGGGACCTGGTCGGCGAGCACACCGAAACCAGCGGAGCTGACCTTCTGGATTCCGAGCGGGCCCGGGCCCACCGGAAGCTCCGCCTGCGACCCCGCGTCCTCACCGCGAGCGCCAAGACGGGGCGCCACATGGAGCGGCTGCTGGTTGAGGCGGTTGCGCTGGCTGACCGTCGGCGGGCCCGTGTCCCGACACCGCAGCTCAATCGCTTCCTGGCCGATGTCGTGGCCGCTCGCCAGCCCCCGGCCGCTCGCGGAAGTAACCGACAGCAGCGGCGGCTGAAGCTCCTGTTCATGGCCCAGACCAGCGTCGGGCCTCCTAGGTTCTCAATTCAGGTCAACTCCCGGGGCCTGATCACCCGGGACTATGGCTACTACGTCGAGAACCGGCTCCGAGAGCGCTACGGTCTTGACGGCGTGCCTCTGATCATCGACTTCGTGGCTCGCAGCGAGCGTCGGGGCGCTGACAGTCCATCAACGCGTGCCCCGGCCAGCGCCCGCTAACCTGCCCGGGCCGATGGCCTCAGACAACGAATTCCTGTTCACGTCCGAGTCGGTGACCGAGGGTCACCCCGACAAGATCGCCGACCAGATCTCCGACGGCGTCCTGGACGCGGTGCTCCGCGACGACCCGTTCGGCCGGGTGGCCTGCGAAACGCTCGTCAACACCGGGCTCGTGGTCGTGTCCGGGGAGATCACCACCGACACCTACGTGGACATCCAGGACGTGGCCCGGTCCACGATCAAGCGGATCGGCTACACCAACGCCGAGTTCGGATTTGACTACAACACGTGCGCGGTCATCAACGCGATTGACAAGCAGTCGCCCGACATCGCCCAGGGCGTTGATCAGGCCTGGGAGGCTCGGACAGACCCGGCCGACGACGACCAGTTCGACCTGGCCGGCGCGGGTGATCAGGGGATGATGTTCGGGTACGCGACCAATGAGACCGATGAGCTGATGCCGCTGCCGATCTCATTGGCCCACAAGCTGGCCCGTCGCCTGGCCGACGTTCGGCGGGCCGAGATGGTCCCGTACCTCCGGCCGGACGGAAAGACCCAGGTGACCGTGCGGTACGTGGACGGGCGGCCCGTGGAGGTCGTCCGTCTGCTCATCTCCACCCAGCATCGGGATGGGGCCGAGTCCCTGATCAAGGATGACCTGTGGGAGCACGTGGTCAAGCCGGTCCTGTCGGAGTCCTGCGGCGATATGTATGAGGGCAGGTCGCTCTACAAGAGCTTTCTGGTCAACCCCACGGGCCGGTTCGTGATCGGGGGTCCGATGGGTGACTGCGGGCTGACCGGCCGCAAGATCATCGTGGATACGTACGGAGGGATGGCCCGTCACGGCGGCGGGGCCTTTTCCGGCAAGGACCCCTCCAAGGTCGATCGCTCGGCCGCATACGCCGCCCGGTACGTGGCCAAGAATGTGGTGGCCGCCGGCCTGGCCGACAGGGCAGAGGTTCAGGTCGCGTACGCGATCGGTGTGGCCCACCCGATCTCCGTGATGGTGGAGTGCTTCGGGACCGAGAAGATCGGCCGCGCGCAGATTCTCGACCTGATCCGGGAGAACTTCGACCTCCGGCCGGGGGCCTTCCGTCAGGACCTCAAGCTCCACCGGCCGATCTACCAAAAGACGGCCGCCTACGGGCATTTCGGCCGGGTCGACGACCACGACTTTACCTGGGAGCGGACGGACAAGGCGGCCCAGCTCCGCGAGGCCGCGGGCCTCGGAGCGGCAGCAGTCGAGGCCTAACGCCGTCTCGACGGGCGGCCGGTGGCGCCATTCACCGCGCCGTCCGAGCCTCTAAATCGGCTCGCGTCCCTCCTGCTGCAGTGCCTGGTTGACCGTGTGGACGATGTACTCCGGGTCGGCGATCCCGCGGAAGGCGAAATCAAAGCCGGCACCGCCCGCCGTGTCGAAGTCGACGGTCCCGATCCCCAGCATCCGGTCCAGGAGCGACTGGCTCGTGCCCACGTTCTGGACCCGGTCCAGCCGGGTGTCGTGGACCTGGCGGGACAGCAATCCGAGGCGGATCGTCAGCCGATGGGAGGTGATCGTGTACGTCGTGGCCATGCGCCGAATGAAGGCGAGCAGCGCCGTGAGGGCCAGCACCACCAGCACCGCGGCGACCACCCAGGCCACCTGGACACTTCCCTTGATGGCGGCCGAGATGAGTCCAACGATCACCCCGACGGCCACGGCGCCGAGGATCCCCTTCAGGTGCAGGTCGAGCATCGAGCGCCAGGACGGATGCCCGTGAAACAGCACTTCCTCCTGAGGTTCGGGAACCACCGACGCGCAGAGTAGCGTGGGAGGGCATGTCCGCTGGGAGAAATTTTCGGCCGCCGATCGTGCGGGTGGAGCCGTTGACACGGACCCGGGCCGTGCGCGGTCCGTTCGACTACCGGCTGGCCGCAGGCCAGGACGCGGTCGAGGTCGGCTCGGTCCTGCGGCTCCCGTTCGGCGGCCGCGTGATGACCGGCGTGGTCGTCGAGTTGGCCGAGCACTCCGCCGTGGACGGCGATCGGCTGGTCGAGCCGCAGGCGGTGCTTCCGGACAACCTGGGGCCCGACCTGGTCAGCCTGGCGCTGTGGATGGCGCAGGAGTACTGCTCGACGCCCTCCCGAGCGCTGTCGCTGATGCTCCCCCCGGGCCTGCCTCGGACGACCCGGACTCGGGCGGTCACCTCGCCGGTGGCCCGTTCGGCTCTGCCCGCCCCCTCGACGCCGCCGCCACCGTTGACGGATGAGCAGCGGGCAGCCCTGGATGAGGTCCTGGGCGCCCTGGACGCCGGCGGCGGTCGACTGCTCCTCCATGGCGTGACCGGTTCGGGCAAGACCGAGGTTTATCTGCGGGCCGTCGAGTCGGTTCTGCGGGCTGGGCGGAGTGCGATCGTGCTGGTGCCCGAGATCGGGCTGACGCCGCTGCTGCTGGGCCGGTTTCAGGCCCGCTTCGGCGATCAGGTGGCGATCCTCCACTCGGCTCTGACCGGGGCCGAGCGCCGTCACGAGTGGCGCCGCCTGCGCAGCGGCCAGGCCCGGGTCGCGATCGGCCCTCGGTCGGCCGTCTTCGCCCCCCTGGCCGACCTGGGTCTCGTGATCGTCGATGAGGAGCACGATGGCTCCTACAAGCATGAGGGCGATCCCCGCTACGACGCCCGGACGGTGGCCGAGCGCCGGGCGACCCAGCACGGGGCGGTGCTGTTGTGCGGAAGCGCCACCCCGCGGCCCGAGAGCGTGGCCACGCTCACCCGGCTGAGGCTGGCCAAGAGGGTGGATGGGCGGCCGCTGCCGCCCGTGGAGGTGCTGGACATGCGCGGGCTGCATCATCCGCTGCATCCGCGGACCCGGCTGGCCCTGGCCGACGTTCACCGAGCGGGGGGCAAGGCGATCGTGCTGCTCAACCGCCGCGGCTGGTCGAACTTCCTCACCTGCAGGTCGTGCGGGAGGGTGTGGAACTGCCCGAACTGCGAGGTCGCGCTGGTGCTCCACCGCGCCCCGGCACCGCATCGGAACTTCGTGGCCTGCCACCACTGCGGTCATCGAGAGCCGGTGCCCGAGCGGTGCGGAAGCTGCGGTTCGGCCGCCCTGGCCCGCCACGGGGCGGGCACCCAGCGCCTGGAGCAGGAGCTCACCGACGCCCTGGGGGGCGAACACGACTTCCCGATCTGGCGTTTGGACGCCGATGTGGTGGCCGTCCGCGAGCGCGCCGCCACGACACTCAGCGAGTTCGGCCGCGCCCGGGCCGGGCTGCTCGTGGGCACCCAGGTGGTGGCCAAGGGGCACGACTTCCCCGATGTGACCTTGGCCGTTGTGATGGACGCCGATCAGACGCTGCGCTTCCCCGACTTCCGCGCCGAGGAGCGCACCTTCGCGCTGGTCACCCAACTGGCCGGGCGGGCCGGCCGCGGCGACGCCGGGGGAACGGTGCTCGTCCAGACGCTGGCCCCTGAGGCGCGGGCGATCCAGTTCGCGGCCCGTCACGACTCCGACGGCTTCCTGGCCGGAGAACTGGAGCGCCGCCGGGCGCTCCGCTATCCACCCTTCGGGTCGCTGATCAGGATCGTCTGCGCGGCGCTCCAGGCCAGCGATGCGCTGGCGATCTCCACGGAGCTGTCCAAATCCATTGAGGTCCCCGGGGCATCCGTGCTCGGACCGGCCCCGCTGTTCCGGCTGCGCGGCAAGGCCAGAAGCCAGGTTGTGATCAAGTCCGCCGACCGTCGGGGAGCCGTTTCGGCTGTGGGGCGGGCCGTGGACGCCGTGGCCCGCGACGCCGCGCGCCGGCGGGTGAGCGTCAGCGTGGACGTGGATCCCCAGTAGCTCGACGTAGGCAGCCATGAGAGCGCAGCATTAGCTGCGCCGAACCGGGTAAAACCGGATACGGTGGGCGCGTTATTTCAAGTGACCCGTTCGGTTTCTAAGATGTAACCCGCACGCCGGATTGAGCGTGCCCTGAACCGATCGCGACCCGACGTGTGCCCCCCATGATCGCGACAGATCCACAACTGCCCGAAAACGTATCCAGGCGCCAGTTCCTCAAGGGTGCCGGCGCACTGGCCGGTGGCGCCGTCGTGGCCGGCAGCGCCTTCGAGGCCGTTTCTCTGCTCAGCGGGACGGGCCGCGCCAGCCTCGGGCCGGTACTGCCGTCGTATTCGGTCCGGGCTTCCGGCCCTGTCAGAGCGTTTCATTCCCGGCCCGACCTCCGTCCGCCCACGCTCACCCTCACCTCGGCAGCGGACTCGAGCGACGGCTACCTGTTCCTGGGTCCGTGGGGTGGCCAGGGCGACGTGCACGACGACCCGGGCCCGCTGATGGTGGACCACCAGGCTGAGCCCGTGTGGTTTCACCCGGTCACCTCCAACCAGCAGGCCACCCACCAGTGGGGAACAAATTTCAGATCCTGGATGTACCGGGACACGCCTGTGCTGGGCTGGTGGGAGGGGTTTGTGGCCCACGGCGGCTTCGGCCAGGGGCAGGGGACCCTCATCGACAGCTCCTACCAGCAGGTGGCCAGCGTGAAGGCGGTAGGCGGCCACCAGATGGACCTGCACGAGTTCACGGTGACACCGCAGGGCACGGCGCTCTTCACATGCTTCCCGGAGGTCGTGCAGGCCGACCTGTCCTCGGTCGGAGGTCCTCAGCGCGGCCAGCTCCGCAACCCTGTCTTCCAGGAGGTCGACATCCGCACCGGCAAGCTCCTGCTCGAGTGGCACGGCGTCGATCACATCCCGCTCACCGACTCCTACCTCCCGGTGTCCGAGCCGTTTGACTACCTGCACATCAACTCGATCAACGTCGCCCCGGACGGGCACCTGCTCGTATCGGGCCGTCACACGTGGGCGTTGTACAAGCTGGATCGCAGGACCGGCGAGGTGATCTGGCGGCTGGGCGGCAAGAGCAGCGACTTCCAGATGGCCAAGAATGCGCAGTTCGCCTGGCAGCACGATGCCCAGCAGCCGGCCAACGGCACGATCACCCTTTTCGATAACGGCTCGGAGGGCTCGATCAACACGGAAACCCGCTCCCGGGGGCTGGCTCTGGCCGTGGATGAGAGCGGCCGGACGGTCAAGGTCGCCCAGGAGTTCATCCACTCCAAGCCGCTGCTGGCCGTGGCCATGGGGAGCGTTCAGACGCTGCCCAGCGGAAACATGATGGTGGGCTGGGGAACCGAGCCCTATCTGAGCGACTTCACCAGTGAGGGCAAGCTGCTGGCCGACGGCGAGCTCCTCTCCGGCTACAAGTCGTATCGGTCCTTCCGGCTGCCCTGGAAGGGGCTCCCGCAGCACGCCCCCGCGATCACGGTCGGTCGCGACCCGCTGACGCTCAAGACGATTCTTTACGCAAGCTGGAACGGAGCGACCGACGTGGCCGCTTCCTGGCACGTTCATGCCGGGCCGAGCGCCTCTTCGCTGAAGCCGATCGGCGTCGCTCGGCGCCGAGGATTTGAGACCGCGATCCCGCTCGGTCGCGCCACCGGCTACTTCTCCGTAACGGCTCTGGATGAGGACGGCAGCCGCCTGGGCGTGAGCCCCGTCGCCTCCCTGTGAGGCTATGAGGCGGGCGGCCGCGCGCGCCGTTCGTAGCGGAGCGCCCGCGTAGACTGAGCCTGTGTCCAGACGCTCGAGCCAGCAGGACCATGACCAGGCAGGCCCCGCTGCCTCGTCCGAGCAGGACCACGAGGTCGAGCCGGCCGAGGACGTGGACGAGGAGTTGGAGGTCGAGGGCGAGGAGGACCAGGAGCCCGAGCTCGACCCTGAGGTCGCGGCCCGACGAGCCGCCGCGCTGGCCCGGATCCGCAAGTTCGGCGACCCGGTCCTGAGGACCCGGGCTCGGCCCGTGGAGCGCTTCGACGACGAGCTGGCCGCCGAGGTGCAGCGGATGAGCCATCTGATGGGCGACGCTCTGGGCGTGGGTCTGGCCGCCACGCAGGTGGGGATCCTGCACCGCCTGCTCGTGTACCGAGTCGGCCCTCACGGCCCGGTCGCCGCCCTGGCCAACCCCGAGATCGAATGGAGGGGAAAGGAGACCGAGGCGCTCGAGGAGGGGTGCCTCAGCCTACCCGGGGTACACCTGGACGTGGAGCGGCCCATACACGTGCGGGTGCGGGGCTGTGACCAGCAGGGCGACCGCGTGCTCGTCGAGGCCTCCGGGCTCGAGGCGCGGGTCATCCAGCATGAGATCGACCACCTGGACGGGGTCCTGATCCTGGACCGGGCGTCGCGCGAGGCGCGGAAGGAGGCCATGCGCGCGCTGCGTGAGGCGACGCAGGCCCACGAGGCCGCGTAGCCCGCTGCCCCGTGAGGACGGTGTTCCTGGGCACGTCGGAGTTCGCCGTGGAGGTCCTCCGCCGGCTGACCGCCTCCGAGCATGCTCCCCAGCTGGTCGTCACGCGCCCCGACAGGCCCCGCGGACGGGGGCGCAGGCTGGCCGCTCCCCCGGCCGCCGAGGCGGCGCGCGACCTGGGGGTCCCGGTCGTGCAGCCGGCTTCGGTCAACGACGACGCTGCGCTGGAGGCGATCGCCGCCGTCCATCCGGAGGCGGTCTGCGTGTGCGCCTTCGGGGGCCTGATCAAGGAGCCGCTGCTTTCCGCCTACCGGATGCTCAATCTCCATCCCTCGCTGCTTCCTCGCTGGCGCGGGGCGGCGCCGATCGAGCGAGCGATCATGGCCGGCGACGAGTTCACGGGCGTGTCGATCATGAAGGTGAGCGCTGGGCTCGACTCGGGCCCGGTGTGCGCCCAGCGCACCGAGCCAATTCGGCCGGAGGACACCTATGGCACCCTGTCCGCCCGGTTGGCTCAGGTTGGAGGCGAGCTGCTCGTTCAGACTCTCACCGCCGATCCTCCCTGCACCGACCAGGACGAACGTGAGGCCACGTACGCCGACAAGATCGACTCGGACGACCGGCGGCTCGATCCGGCGGGAGACGCCCGCGAGCTCGAGCGGGTGGTGCGCGCGCTCAGTCCGCACGTGGGGGCATTCGTGGGGCTTCCGGATGGGCTGCAGCTCGGCGTGAGTGAGGCGCGAGCCCTGCCTGATGATTTGGGAGTCCCCGGGCAGCTCGTGGTCGCCGACGGAGACGGGCCGGTCGTCTCCTGCGGCCAGGGCGGGCTTGAGCTCGTGCGGGTCAAGCCGCCCGGGCGCAAGGAGATGAGTGGTGCCGAATGGGCCCGCGGATATCTGCGGTGAGCCCGGCGCGGGCCGCCGCGTTCGCCGTGCTCCGTCGGGTGTTCGAGGAGGGCGCCTTCGCTGACCGCGCCTTCCCCACCGAGGCCGCCGGGCTGGATGCGCGTGACCGCTCACTGGCCATGCGGATGGCTTACGGCACCGTCCAGCGACGGGCCACACTCGATCATGTGGCCGGTGCGCTGCTGCGCCCGCCGCTGACAGAGCTGGAGCCGGCTGTGCTGGCCGCCCTGCGCCTGGGTCTGTTCCAGCTCCTGTTCCTGGACGCGGTTCCCGACCATGCGGCCGTGGGGGAGAGCGTCGAGCTGGCCAAGCCGAGCAGCCCCGGCGGAGCGCGCCTTGTCAACGCCGTGCTCCGCCGGGCGGCCCGCGAGGGTCACGCCCTTGTTGCTCAGCTCGACGATGACGAGCCCGAAACCGCTGCCGTCGCGCATTCGGTCCCCGGGTGGCTGGCTGAGATGTGGTGGCGGGAGCTCGGAGCTGCGCAGGCCAGGGCTCTGCTCCGCGCGATCAATGACCCGGCGGAGTCGGCCGTCCGGGTCAACTCGCTGGTCGCCTCGGTCCCGGAGGTCAGCGGTCTGCTGCCGGTGGCCCACCGCCCGGCGGCTGGAGTGCCCGAGGGTCTGGTGCTGGACGGACCGTTCGACGCCCAGGGCTCGCCCCTATGGGCGGCCGGAGCGATCATGCCGCAGTCCCGGGCCTCGATGCTCGTGTCGCGGATGCTGGCCCCCGAGGTGGGCCAGTCAGTGCTTGACCTGTGCGCTGCGCCGGGCGCCAAGACCACCCACCTGGCCGCCCTGATGGAGGGAGCCGGGAAGGTGCTGGCGGTGGAACGGCATCCGGGGCGCGCGGCGGCACTCCAGCGGACCTGCCAACGAATGCACGCCGAGTGCGTGTCGGTTGACGTGGGGGACGCCGCCGAGCTTCTCGTGCAGCGACCGGACGCCGTGGCTGCGTATGACCGGGTCCTGGTCGATCCACCGTGCAGCGGCCTGGGCACGGTGCAGTCGCGGCCCGACCTGCGCTGGCGGACCGGCCCCGAGGCGATCGCCGAGCTGGCCGGGATCCAGGCCCGAATTCTGGCCGCGGGCGCCGCCGCCACCCGTCAGGGCGGGACGCTTGTCTACTCGGTGTGCACGATCTCCGAGGCGGAGGGCTCCGGGGTGGTGGACGAGTTCCTGGGCGGGCATCCCGAGTTCAGCAGCGATGACCTGGGGACCGAGCATCCGGACCGGGCCGCGCCCCGCCACCCCCGCTATCTGCAGCTGCTCCCTGACCGTGACCGGACGGACGGGTTCTTCATCGCCCGCCTGCGCCGGGCCAGGCCGTAATCTCTGAGCTGTGGCCGACTCGGCGAGCAATCTCGGGCTGGAGTGCCCCAACTGCGGCGAGCCGTGGCTGCGGCCCAGTGCCGTCCCCGGCCGTTACC
Source organism: Solirubrobacteraceae bacterium (assembly GCA_036490975.1). Lineage (GTDB taxonomy): Bacteria > Actinomycetota > Thermoleophilia > Solirubrobacterales > Solirubrobacteraceae > Palsa-465. The sequence goes on along the minus strand of DASXCS010000001.1, from coordinate 103,152 downwards.
GCTGCGTGTACTGCCTGCACCGGTACGAACTGGTCTCGGTGTGCCCCAACTGCGGAGAGCACTCCACGATCGTTCGCATGTCCAGCACGGCGATCGTGGCCTGCAACCACTGTCACGGCAGCATGCTCCAGGCCGTGTAGGTCTCGTGTCTGGCCCAGACCGGAGTCTGATCCGCGAACGGCGCATCGCCCCGTCGATTCTGTCGGCCGATTTCGCCCGCCTGGGCAGTCAGGTGGAGGAGCTGATGGCCGTCGGCGCGCGGGTGATCCACGTCGATGTCATGGACGGGCACTTCGTGCCGCCGATTACGTTCGGGGCGGCGGCGGTCGGTGCGCTGGCCGACCAGGTTCACGACGCCGGCGGCGTCATCGATGTCCACCTGATGATCGAGCGTCCCGAGCGGCACGTCAGCGACTTCGCCAGCGCCGGAGCCGACAGCATCACGATCCACGTCGAAGCCACACCCCATGTGCACTACGCCCTGAACCTGATCCGGGAGGCCGGCTGCACGGCGGGGGCGGCCGTCTGCCCGGCCACGCCCGCGGCCAGCCTGGACGAGGTGGCCCAGGAGAATCTCGACCTGGCGCTGTGCATGAGCGTCAACCCAGGCTGGAGTGCCCAGAGGTTCATCGATGGCACGCCGGACAAGCTGGCCCGGATGCGGGCGGCGCTCCCCGACCACGTGGCCCTGGAGGTCGACGGCGGGATCAACCTCGAGACCGGCCCTCTCTCAGTTCAGGCTGGGGCCAATCTGCTGGTCGCCGCCTCGGCCGTGTTCGGGGCCGCAGATCCCGCGCAGGCGTATGCCGACCTGGCGGCTAAGGCCGGGACCCAGTGACCCGGTTGCCGGTGCGGTAGAGCCACCACAGCAGGCCGGCGAGCACGACGGTCGCTCCGCAGTAGCCGACCTCCACCCGGGTCACCTGGTTGGCGATTGTGGGGGCAGCCACGAAGGCCACGAATGCAGCCGCCGACACCAGCCAGGCCGCGGCCGCCGCGGCCGATCGTCCCCGGGCCAGCGCTGCCTGGTTGAGCGTGCCCGACACCAGGTGAAAGCCCATCCCGAGACCCACCAAGGCCAGACCGAGGCGCCCGTAGGTGAAGCCCTTGTCACCCAGCAGAGCGTTCATCACGGGAGGCCCGACGGCCAGCAGCCCCACCGCCACCGCGCCCGCGAAGCCGGCAATGGTCAGGATCGTGATCCGGATGGCGTGCTGAAACTCCCGACCGCTCTCCCGCGCCTCGAGTCCGGCCAGGTGGGGCAGGATCGCGGTCTGGATCGCCTGGAACAGCTGCAGCGGGGCGCGGACGATCAGCAGAACGTTGAACACGAAGCCGGTGAGGCCGGACGTGATCGAGCCGCCGCCGGAGGCCGCGATGATCAGTACGCCGGCGTTCATCAGCGTCTGCTCGGCCAGCATGATCCCGACCACGGCGACGGCAAAGCCGCTCCCGCCGCGGAACGTCAGATCGATCGCCGCCGACTCGAGCTGACCGTGAGCAGGGCCCTCGGCGGCCGCGTCGAGCGCGGGGACACGCGCTTCCACGCTGCGGCGAATCCGCGTGAAGGCCAATGGGATCACGGTCAGCGACACGAACGGCGCCACGGCCATGCCCAGGCCGACCGCCCCCTGGCCGGACCCGATCCCGACGGCCACGGCCAGCGCGAACAGGAGACGCGAGGTTGACTCCAGGAACACCAGCCCGCCGTACAGCTCGAACCGCTGATGGCCGCCCAGCCAGCCCCGGGCGAAGTAGCTGGCCGCGTAGGCCAGCACGCCCACCACCAGGATCCAGTACAGCGCCGAGGAGCCGCCGAACATCCCATGCTCGATCTGGTGGCGCAGCGCCAGCGCGACAGCCAGGAACAGGCACGCGAAGCCAAACTGAATCGCCGCCGGAACCCGCAGCGGGTGGCCCCGCAGCCCCCTGGCTCGGCGGTCGGCGATCGTGCGCGAGAGCAGTTGCTCGATCGGCCGGTAGATCACCGAGAGGATCACGAACATGATCGCCCAGCACAGCGAGATGCGGGCATATGCCGCCTTGCCGAGAACGTGGCTCGCCACGGCGAGGTACAGGAACGTGAAGATCCCGGTCGACGCGATCCCGATCGAGAGCACCCGCGCGCCCGACGTGTACCCCAGGGTGGCGCCGGCGCCCCGTTCCGGCCGGCTCATCAGGGCATCCGCACGAGCGCCATCGTCCACGGAAGGGGCGACCGGACGGCCACGAGCGCTCCATAGTCCGTGACCAGATCCACGAACGCGCGCCTGGACCAGTGGTTCACGTGCCCGGGAGTGTTCCCGAGCGCCCCTGGATAGGCCCCCCGGGCCAGGTTGAGGGCCCGCCAAATCGGTTCTCGGGGCACCGACACCAGGAGGTGGCCCCGGGCCACTCGGGCCATCTCGTCCAGTACTCGGCGGGGCTCGGCCACGTGTTCGAGCGACTCGACCGCGGCCACCAGGTCGAACTCCCGGGGGGCGAACGGAAGCCCGTCTGCCGGCCCGGCCACGAACTCCAGGTTTGGCCGTCGCCGGCCCACCCAGTGGGCGCGCAGACCGGGGTCCTCGAGGTCGAGGCCGACCACTCGGCTGTGTTCCAGGCGCTCCGCCCAGCGTTCGGTCACGACGCCCTCGCCGCAGCCCACGTCGAGGACCGAGCCGGGGTTGGCCTGACCGATCAGCTCGTCCAGCGTGTCCTGAAAGTCGCGCATGAGCCGGCGAATGAGCCGGTTCTGCGAGCCGTACTTGTCGAACGAGTTGCCGGTGGGGATGGCCAGCGCTGGCGTCCCCTGAGCGGTCATACCTCCAGGGCCTCGCGGTCAGAGGCCTCACTGTCAGCACTCGCGCCGTTCGCTTCCCCTCGATCGGGGCTGGATACCTCCGGCGTCCAGCCGGGCTCGTAGTACGAGGGCTCAATCCCCAGCTTCAGCTCGATCCGGCGGACGCGCTCGAACGTCCGCTGCGAGATCGTGCGCTGGGCGTCCAGCAGGTCACCGATCACCCCCAGGGCGCCCAGCAGCATCGCCCCGATGAACAGCACCGCCCCGGCGATCAGCGACTGGATGTGACCGCGGCCGGCCGTCGATGGATGCTCGGCGAAGATGATCACAAAGCGGACGAACAGGACCAATGCGGCCAGCCCCATGACCACCGCACCGCCCCAGAACACCTTGAGCGGCTGGTGCTGTGAGTAGACCCTGAAGATCGACAGGGCGTTGCGTCGCACGTAGGAAGCCTTGGACGGAAACAGGCGCGACCGCCGGGTTGGAGGGTGCGTCCGCACCGGCACGTGCTCCACGGCCACGAGCAGCTTCCCGGCCTGAATCAGTGTCTCCAGCGTGTACGTGAACCGGGACACGGCCTGGACCTGGAGCGCAGCCTCGCGGTTGTAGGCGCGGAACCCTGAGGTGGCGTCGGGCACCCGGGTCGATGACGCCTGCCGGACGACCCACGAGCCCAGCCGCTGCAGCAGCCTCGTGCCCGCAGAGAAGTGCTCGTTGGTCAGGACATCGCGGTCGCCCACGACCATGTCAGCCGTGCCTGCGAGGATCGGCGCCACCAGCCGGTGGACGTCGGCTCCCTCGTACTGGTTGTCGGCGTCGGTGTTGACGATCACATCCGCTCCGAGCTTGAGGGCGGCATCCAGGCCGGCCTGAAAGGCGCAGGAGAGCCCCTTGTGATTGGGAAGCCTGACCACGTGCTCGACGCCGTGGCTCCGAGCCACCTCGACCGTCCGGTCGGTCGAGCCGTCGTCGATGACGAGCCTCTGCACCTCATCAAAGCCCTGGACCACGCCGGGCAGCTCGCTCAGAGTGACCGGCAGCTGATCCTCTTCGTTGAAGCAGGGAATCTGAATGATCAGCTTCATCTGAAGACCCGAGAACAGGCGGCGCGGGGCCGCTTCCGGGCACACGGTAGCGGGATACTCGTGGGAGAAGATGGATCCGGCGATCGTCATCTCCCCATCGCCGGCCCCGGCCCAGAGCGGCCTCGCGGAGCCCCATGTGGGCCGCGTACGCGGATGGCGGACGCGGGTCCGAGGCCTGGCACCGGCCCATCTGGGCCTGTGTGGCGTGCTGGCGGTGAGCCTCGGGCTGCGGCTATGGGGAATCAAACAGGGCCTGCCGTTCAGCTACAACAGCGATGAGGCCACTCATTTCGTGCCCAAGGCCGTCGGGTTCCTGGGCGGTGACCTCAACCCGCACTACTTCCTCAACCCCTCCGCCTACACGTATCTGCTGTACGTCGTACTGGTCGCGTGGTTCGGGGGCGGCCACGGCCTCCACACGGCCTTTGCCCACGACCCCACCTCGGTGTACGTCGTCGCCCGGGTGGTGGCGGCCGTTCTGGGGACTGCGTCGGTGTGGCTGACCTACCTGGCCGGGGCCCGGCTGTTCGGCCGCTGGGCCGGAGTCCTGGCCGCCGCGGTGCTGGGGCTGGCCTTCCTCCCGGTGTTCTACAGCCACCTGGCCCTGAACGACACGCCGGCGCTGGCCCCCGTGGCGCTGGCGCTGTGGGGGGTGGCGAGGATCGTCCGGCCCGCGAACTTTGCCTCTCAGGTTCGTCATTTCGAACCTCAGGGACAAAGTTCGCGCTCACGCACCCGCGACTATGCCCTGGCTGGTCTGGGCCTCGGGCTGGCCGCGGCCACCAAGTACACCGGCGGGATCGTGCTCGTCTGCCTGCTGGGGGCCTTCGCGGTCGATGCCGGGCGCGGCGGCCGACGCGGTGCCGCGGCGAGGCGCCTGGCCATCGGCCTCGCCGTCTCCCTGGCCGCCTTCCTGATCACCAACCCGTACGTGCTTCTGAACCATCACGCCTTCCTCCAGGGGATCAGAGATCAGGCGTCCGCCGTGGGCGTGGCCAAGCTCGGCACCAACCCGAGCAACGGCTGGCTCTACTACCTGTGGACGTTCACCTGGGGGTTTGGCTGGGTGCCGGCGCTGGCTGGGCTGGCCGGAGCGATCCTGCTCGTCGTCCGGCGTCGTCTGGCCTACGCGATCGTGCTGGTCCCGGCCCCTTTGATCTATCTGATCTACATGGGTGCCCAGGAGCGGTTCTTCGGTCGCTGGCTGATGCCGATCTTCCCGATCGTGGCCGTGCTGGCCGGCGATGCCGTCGTCGAGGCGGTGGCCCGGGTGGCCCGCGCCCGGCGCGTGGCCGCCCTGGTTGCGGGTGCCGCCGCCTCCGCCCTCCTCCTGGCCCAGAGCGTGGCCGCCGACATCCACAACGACGCCGTCCTCTCGCGGCCCGATACCCGGAACCTGGCCCGGTCCTGGATGGTGGCCCACATCCCGGTCGGGGCCAGGGTGGTCATCGAGCCGATCGTCCCGGGCAACTGGGGAGAGCGGTGGCGGCAGTACCCGACCGCAGCCACCTCGCGCTCCTTGGCCGGGCGGCCGCTGGGCGGCCCCGCCCGGCCAATCCACGTCGATCAATACGAGAGCTATCTATTCCCGGCCCTGCTCTCCCGTTACATCGCCCACGGTTACTGCTGGATCCTCACGGGCTCCCAGCAGGCGGGTCGCGCCTTCGTCCATCCCTCGGCCGCGCGGGGCGCGACTGCCTACTACGCCGCGCTGGCCCGACGGGGCCGGGTGGTCTACCGGGTCAGTCCCTACGGCGCCGGCTCGCGCCCGCCGGAGTTCAACTTTGACTGGTCCTTTGACTACTACCCACGCCAGTACCGGCTGCCCGGCCCGGCGATCACGATCTACCACCTGGGCGGAGGGAACTGCGGCCGGGCCTGAGCCGGGTCCATCCGCGGTTCAGGCGCCCAATCAGTCGCGGCGTATGCTGGAAAAACCATGGCCTTACCCGCGGAATTCGATCGTCTTCACCTGGCTCGAGCCATCGGTCTGGCCGAGCAGGGACGTGGCGCCGTGAGCCCGAACCCGCTTGTGGGGGCGGTACTCGGCCGGCGCGAGGAGATCCTGGGCGAGGGCTTTCACCGCGGTGTCGGCGGACCGCACGCTGAGGTCGAGGCGATCCTCGACGCCGGAGCGAGCGACCTGGTTGGGGCCACGCTGTACGTCTCGCTCGAGCCGTGCTGCCACCAGGGCCGGACGCCGCCGTGTACGGAGGCAATCCTGGAGGCCGGGATCGGCCGGGTGGTGGTGGCCGCCGACGACCCCAGCGAGCACGCCAACGGCCGGGGCCTGGGCATCCTCCGGGACGAGGGAGTGGAGGTCGTGGTGGCCGACGGTGACCTGGCCTCCCGGGCCCGGATGCAAAACCAGCCCTTCCGCAAGCACGCTCGCATCGGCCGTCCTTTTGTGCTCCTCAAGTCGGCCATGAGCCTGGACGGAAAGGTGGCCACCAGGACCGGGGACTCCAAGTGGATCTCCGGAGAGGAGAGCCGCGCCCTGGTCCACCGCTGGCGCGCGGAATGCGACGCGGTGGCCGTGGGCATCGGCACGGCCCTGATGGACGACCCGCAGCTCACCGCCAGGACCGAGCTCGCGGTCCGGCAGCCCCGGCGCGTGATCTTCGACTCGATGGCCCGCCTGCCGCTGAATTCTCATCTTGTGCGCGGGGCCCGCCGAGATCCCCTGATCGTCGTGGTCTCCCGGGCCGCGCCACGCTCGGCCAGCGACGCGCTAAAGATCCAGGGGGCCGATGTCGTCGTCGCCTCCGGCGAGAACGAGCCGGCCCGGATCCGTTCGGCGCTCGACCAGCTGGGCGCCGCCGGTGTGACCTCGATCCTGCTCGAGGGTGGTCCTCATCTGGCGGGCGCTTTTTTCGACGCCGGGGAGATCGACGAGCTCAGGCTCTTCCTGGCCCCGCTGATGCTGGGCGGCAAGGCGGCCCGCAATGTCCTGGAGGGCGAGGGCAGCGAGGCTGTGGGTGAGGCGCTTCGGGCCTCGTACACCGAGTGCGAGCGCGTCCAGGACGACCTGCTCGTCACGGCTCGGATAAGGGAGTGGTGAGGGTGTTCACCGGACTGGTTCGGGAGCTGGGGACGGTGGAGAAACTCGAGAACGCGGGTCAGGGCGTCAGGCTGACCGTGGCCGCCTCGCTGACCGAAGAGCTCACCGAAGGCGGCTCCGTGGCCGTCAACGGCGTATGCCTGACCGCGACGGGCGTGCGCGACCACCAGTTTCAGGCCGACGTGATGAACGAGACCCTGGCCCGGACCGCGCTGGCCGGAGTCTCCGCGGGGGCTCGGGTCAACCTGGAGCTACCGCTCCGGGCCGGCGAACCGCTCGGAGGGCACATGGTCCAGGGCCACGTCGACGGCGTGGGCCGGGTCCTGGAGACGGCCGAGGATGGCTTTGCCCGCCGCGCCCGCATCGAGGCCGATCCCGACCTCCTGCGCTATGTGGTGGTAAAGGGATCGATAACCGTTGATGGGGTTTCGCTGACAGTGGCCGACGTGGATGACCGATCATTTACCGTCTCCCTTATCCCGGAGACCCTGAAGCGGACGAATCTGGGCGCTGCCCGGGACGGCGCGAGCGTCAACCTGGAGGTGGATGTGCTGGCCAAATACGTGGAGAAGCTCGTTCGGCGATGACTGCCACAACGACGACATTCGCCACCGTGGAGGAGGCTCTGGAGGACATCTCGACCGGGAAGATGGTCGTCGTTGTCGACGATGAGAGCCGGGAGAACGAGGGCGACCTGGTGATCGCGGCGCAGTTCGTCACCCCGGATGCGATCAACTTCATGACCAGGCAGGCCGGCGGCTGGATCTGCCTGGCGCTGACGCCGGAGCGGTGCGACGAGCTTGGCCTGGAGCTGATGACGCTCAAGAATGAGAGCGCCCACCAGACCCCGTTCACGGTCACGATCGAAGCCCGTGAGGGCGTGACCACAGGGATCAGCGTGCACGACCAGGCCCACACCATGCAGGTCGCGATCGATCCCGCCAGGGGGCCGGATGACATCGTCAAGCCTGGCCATGTCCGTCCGCTGAAGGCCAAGTCGGGCGGTGTGCTCGAGCGGACCGGCCACACCGAGGCTTCAGTGGACCTGGCGCGGATGGCCGGGCTCAACCCGGCTGGGGTGATCTGTGAGATCCAGAATGAGGACGGCTCAATGGCCCGGGGCGAGGATCTGGCCGCGTATTGCTTCAAGCACCGCCTCAAGATGATCACGATCGCCGACCTGATCGCGTACCGCCGGCGGACCGAGAAGCTCGTGGAGCGGGTGGTGGCCACACGGCTGCCCACCACATTCGGAGAGTTCGTGGCCGTCGGCTACCGCTCGCTCGTGGACAACAAGCACCACGTCGCGCTGGTCAAGGGTGAGGTGGAGGGCGTCCCGGATGTGCTCGTGCGTGTGCACTCCGAATGTCTCACGGGCGACGTGTTCCACTCGCTGCGCTGTGACTGCGGCGAACAGCTCGAGTCCGCCCTGTCGATGATTGAGCAGGAGGGTCGCGGCGTTCTGCTCTACCTGAGCCAGGAGGGTCGGGGCATCGGTCTGCTCAACAAGCTGCGGGCCTACAAGCTCCAGGAGGAGGGGCTGGACACGGTCGACGCCAACCTCCGGCTGGGGCTGCCCGCCGATCTGCGGGATTACGGGATCGGGGCCCAGATCCTGGCTGATCTTGGCCTCAGCTCGATCCGGATTTTGACCAACAACCCGAAGAAGATCTCCGGCATGGCCGGCTACGGGCTCTCGGTGACGGACCAGATCCCGATCCAGCACGTGGCAAATCCGCACAACGAGGCCTACCTCCGGGCCAAGCGGGACCGCATGGGTCACACGCTCCACCACCAGGGGCTGGGTCTGGATGAGGAGATGCTGCACGAGGAGCGCGGGCTCGACCTCCGGCGGCGGAAGGCCGCTCCGGACGCTCCGGCCGATGAGTGATCGCCGGGTGGCCCTGTGCGTGGCCACGTTCTATGAGGAGCTGGCCCAGCGGTTGGAGGACGGTGCCCGAGCTGCGCTGACCGAGCAGGGCGTCGAGGAGATCGATCGCTTTGAGGTGCCGGGAGCGTTTGAGCTTCCGCTGGTGGCCAAGTACGCGGCCTCGTGTGGCCGCTACGGCGCCGTGGTGTGTCTGGGCGCGGTGATCAGGGGGGAGACCGACCACTACGACTACGTGTGCGGTGAGGTGGCCCGGGGGATCCAGAGCGTGCAGCTGGAGACCGGCGTGCCGTGCGGGTTTGGCGTGCTGACCGTCGAGAACATGGAGCAGGCGCTCGATCGCGTGCAGGGCGGGAGCAAGCGCGACACCGGCGCGCACGCCGCCGAGGCGGCGCTCGCCGCGCTGGAGGTCAAGGAACAGTTGGCCTCCCGGCCCCGCCCTACGGGCTTCAGCGCCTGAGCCAGCACCGCCGACCGCACGCGCTCCCGAGTCGATCGAGGGCAGCGGGATATACTCGCCCGCCATGTCCAAGGTATGCCATGTCTGCGGGAAGGCACCCGCGTTCGGACACAGCCGAAGCCACTCGATGGTGGCCACCAAGCGGCGCTTTGAACCCAACCTCCAGCGTGTTCGCATCTCCGATGGTGGCACGCCCCGTCGGGTGTACGTGTGCACCCGCTGCCTGAAGGCGGGCAAGGTCGTCAAGGCTCCCTAGCGGGGCCTGCCGGACAGGTGTCCGACCCCAGCATCGTTCGCTTCCGTGCCGTCGTCGAGGCGGCGCTATCCGCGCTCGACGCCCGGCGCGAAGAGGTCAACGAGCTCAACGTGTTCCCGGTGGCCGATGGCGACACCGGAGACAATATGGTCCTGACTCTGCGGGCCGTGCTCCAGGAGCTCGATCGTCTGGCCACGGCGTCCGAGGATCCGACGATCGATGACATCGGCCGGGATGAGATCGTGGCCTCCGTGGCCCGGGCGGCGCTGCTCGGCGCTCGGGGCAACTCCGGCGTCATCCTGTCCCAGCTGATCAGGGGCGCGGCCGAGGAGCTGGCCAGCCGTCCCGGCGAGCTGGTCGACCCGGTGCTGATCGGCGCCGCCCTGGCCCGCGCGGCCGACCAGGCCTACGGCTCGGTGCGCGATCCGGCCGAGGGCACGATCCTCACCGTCGTGCGGGAGATGGCAGTTCGGGTGGCCTCCGAGCTGGCTCACATGTCGGACGCCCGGCTCGGGCCCGACGCCACCGACGACGAGCAGGACCAGGTGATCGCCGAGGTGATCGAGCGGGCCCTGGAGGCCGGGCAGGAGTCGGTCAAGCGCGGCCCTGACCTGCTCCCCGTGCTCCGCGATGCCGGGGTCGTGGATGCCGGTGGCTACGCGATCACGGTGCTCCTGGCCGGGATCATCGGCGCGCTGCGGGGCACGACCCCGCCGGCGATCGAACACCACGCCGCCGCCCGGGTGACCCATCCCCAGCACGCCTCGGCCACCTACCGCTACTGCACGAACTTCGCCGTCACGGGTTCGGATCTGGACCCGCGGCGCTATGTGCCCGCCCTGGAGGGCATCGGCGACTCGGTGCTGGTGGTCGGTGACCAGACGACCCTGAAGATCCACGTCCACACCGACGACCCGGACGCCGCAACCGCCCTGTTCGCCCGCGACGGAACCGTCTCCCACCTGGATGTGGCCGACATGGCCGAGCAGGTCAGAGCCCGCGACGAGCGGCTGACCGCCTCCGAGGCGGTTGTCCGCACCGGCGCGCTCGCCGTGACGACCGGGCCGGGGATGGCCCGGCTGTTTGAGAGCCTCGGCGTCCGGGCGCTCGACGGGGGGCCCACAGCCAACCCAAGCACGTACGAGCTGCTGGCCTCGATTCATGCGATCCCGGCCGAGGAGGTCGTCGTCCTGCCGAACAGCCCCAACGTGGTGATGGCCGCCGAGAAGGCGGCTTCACTGTCGGACCGGATCGTCCGGGTCGTGCCCTCGCGCTCGCCCCAGGCGGGGCTGGCCGCCGCCATCAGCCTGGACCCGACGCGCAGCGTGGAGGAGAACGCCCAGGTGATGGAGGCTGCACTCGAGCGGGTGCGCACCGGGGCGGTCGCTCCGGCGGCTCGCGATGACGTGAGGGGCCGCTTCCGCCAGGGAGACGCCGTCGGGTTCGTGGAGGAGGAGATGGTGGTCTGGGGCGAGCCCCGTGCCACGCTTGAGCGCGTGGTGCAGCGGCTATCCGAGGATGCCGAGCTGATCACGCTGTTGCGCGGCGCGAACGCGCCGCTCGACGACCAGGCGGTGTACGAGCTGGCCCAGGACGGGGTGGAGCTCGAGCTCTCCGACGGCGGCCAGCCCAATTACTGGTGGTTGCTCAGCGCGGAGTAGGTGGTCGAGGGGGCGACCGCCGACCGCATCATCATCCTCACGTGCTCCCCACCGCGTTCGCCTCGTCTGATCCGCCGGAACGCGAACAGCTGCTGGGGGCGACGATCCGGTGGCCGCGGCCCGAGCGCCTGGCCGAGCCGCTGGACCTCCCCGGCCCCAAGGCCGAGCACGCCGCCGAGGTATTGGGGTTGAGCACGGTGGGGGACCTGCTCGAGCACCTGCCCCGGGACCGCCGGCGGGCCCGGACGGTGGCCGAGCTGGCCCTGGGCGAGGTGGCCACCGTCGTGGTTGAGGTCAGGAGCATCTCCTCGCGCTCGGTTCGCAAGCGAGGTATGCGCCCGCTCGTGGAGGCCACTGTCGGCGATGACACGGGGACGATGAAGGTCGCCTTCTTCAACCAGCCCTGGCTGGCCCGGCAGTACTCGCCGGGGACCAGGTTGGTGTTGCACGGGCGCTATCAGTCCCGCAGCCGGTTCACCGTCCAGACCCACGCCCGGACAGCCGAGGCGCTTGCGGGGGCGGAGGAGGTGGCGCACTATCCGGCCAGCGACGGACTCTCCTCCACCCAGCTGTTGGCGCTGGTGCGCGAGCATGCCGCTGCGGTGGCGGACGTGATCGAGCCCCTGCCCGCGGGCCTGCTCATCGCCGAGCAGCTGCCGGACCGACCCAGCGCTCTGGCCGCGGCCCATTTCCCGGCCGCCCAGGACGACCCGGAGACAGCCCGGCGGCGGTTGGCCTTCGAGGAGCTGATGCTGGCGCAGCTGGCGTTCCTGCGCCGGCGCCGTTACCGCGACAATTCCCGCCGCGCCCCTGTACTCGATGGTCCGCAGGAGCTCACCCGGAGATGGATCTCCCAGCTCCTGCCCTTCCCACTCACCTCTGACCAGGAGCGCGCGATCGCGGTGGTCGAAGCGGAGATCGCCGAGCCCCGGCCGATGCAGCGCCTGCTGATGGGCGAGGTCGGGTCGGGCAAGACCGTGGTGGCCCTCTACGCCCTGTTGCGGGCGGTAGAGCTGGGCTATCAGGGCGCTCTGATGGCTCCCACTGAGACGCTGGCCGAGCAGCATTACGCCACTGTCCAGGCGCTCTTGCCCGGGGAGATGGTCGCCGTCGCGCTGCTCACAGGCTCGACCCCCGGCCGACGGGCGGCTGACATCCGGGGCAAGCTGGCCAGCGGCGAGCTCAGCCTGGTCGTGGGCACCCACGCCCTGATCCAGGACACCGTGGGTTTCGCCCGGCTTGGCGTGGCCGTGGTTGATGAGCAGCACCGGTTCGGAGTCAGGCAGCGCGCCGCTCTGGATGACAGGGCCCCCGGCGGCGGGCTCTCGCCTCACGTACTTCACATGACGGCCACGCCGATCCCGCGGACGCTTGCCCTGGCCGGCTACGGCGACCTCGACTTCACGCTGCTCAGAGAGCTCCCCCGGGGACGTCAGCCAATCGAGACCTTCGTCTGCTCAACGCAGCCCGAACGGGCTCGAGCCTATGAGCGCATGCGGGAGGAGCTGCTGGCTGGACGCCAGGCATTCGTCGTCTGTCCGCTGGTCGAGGAGTCGGAGCTGCTGGCGGCGCGGGCGGCCACGGCCGAGTTCGAGCGCCTTCGCAGCGGTGAGCTCCGCGACTTCTCCGTCACGCTGTTACACGGGCAGATGCGCTCGGCGGCCAAGCAGGCCGCGATGGCGCAGTTCGCCTCCGGAGAAGCCGACGTCCTGGTGGCCACCTCCGTGATTGAGGTCGGGATCGACGTTCCCAACGCCACCGTGATGCTGGTCGAGGATGCCGACCGGTATGGGATCTCCCAGCTGCACCAGCTTCGTGGGCGGATCGGGCGGGGGGCACATCACTCGCTGTGCCTTCTGTTCGGGCCAAAGGACTCGGCTCGATTGCGGGCCGTGGCGGGGCACGCGGATGGCTTCAAACTGGCGGAGATCGACCTGGAGCTCCGGGGGCAGGGCGAGTTGGTCGGGACTCGCCAGCACGGCCTGGCCACGTTCAAGATGGCCGCGCTTCCTCAGGACGCCGCTCTGCTCGAACGTGCCGCGGCCTGGGCGAGATCGATCACGGCTGAGGACTCGGAGCTGGAGCAGGCCGAGCACTCACTTCTGGCCGACGCGCTGCTTGATGCGTACGGCGCCGAGGCGCTGGCGCCGATCCGCGCGTGAGGGTCATCGCCGGACGCCTCGGCGGCCGAACGCTGGCCGCGCCCCGGGGGCGCTCGACCCGTCCGACGCCCGAACGCGTGCGCGAGGCCGTGTTCTCAATCCTGGCCGACGTTACCGGCGAGATCGTCCTGGACCTGTTCGCTGGGTCGGGGGCGCTGGGAATTGAGGCGATCTCCCGGGGCGCCCGCCACGCCACCCTGGTTGACTCCTCGCCGGCGGCGATCGCCGCAATCCGGCGCAACGTGTCGGCCCTGGGCATCGCGGTCGAGGTGCTCCCCCAGCGCGCGCTCCCGTTTCTCCGCAATGCAGAGATTTACGGACGTCAATACGATTTGGTGTTCCTGGATCCCCCATACAGCCAGGCGGCAGCACTCGGACCGGAGCTCGGTGGAGCGCTGACGCCGGTGCTTGCGCCGGGTGCGCGCGTGGTCGTGGAAAGCGACCCGCGGGCGCCGCTGGAGCTCGAATTGCTCGCCCCGTCGGGCGAGCGCCGTTATGGCGACACGCGCATAGAGATCTTCCATCTGCCGGACTAAAGACAGAGCTGAAATGGCCCCCGACAACCGGATAGCGATCTGCCCCGGGACGTTCGATCCCGTGACCTACGGTCACCTGGATGTGATCGGCCGGGCGTCGGCCATGTACGACGAGGTGGTCGTCGGAGTGGTCAATTTGCCCTGGCGTAAGGGGAAGACGGTGTTCAGCGCGGAGGAGCGGGTGCACTTCGTCCAGAAGGCGACGAGCGACCTGGGGAACGTCTCGGTCGAGCCGTTCAGCACGCTCCTGGTCGAGTTTGCCCGGGCCCGGGGGGCGATGGCGATCGTCAAGGGCGTTCGCGCAATCTCGGACTTCGAGTACGAGCTGGAGATGAACCAGCTAAACCGCCTGCAGGCCCCCGAGATCGAATCCGTTTACCTGATGGCCTCGGCCAAGTACAGTTTCCTCAGCTCCAGCGGCGTGAAGGAGCTGGCCACCTTCGGCGGTGAGATAGATGAACTGGTCCCGGCGGAGGTGGCGACAGCGTTGAAGGAACGACTAGGCCGCTGACGAAAACAGAGGTCCCAAATGGATGTCCTGGTACTGATAGACAAGCTCGACGATCTGGTGCACAACGCCAAGCCGGTCCCCCTGACCGACCAGGTGCGTGTGGACAAGGAGGAGATCTACGACATCCTCGACCAGATGCGCGCCACCATTCCTGAGGAGATCAAGCAGGCCCGGTGGATCGTCAAGGAGCGCCAGGAGATGCTCGCCGAAGCCAAGCGCGAGGCCGAGCGGATCATGCAGGAGGCCCGCGAGCGCCAGGAGCGCATGGTCTCCCAGGAGGAGATCACCAGGCAGGCCGAGCGGGCGGCCGAGGACATCATTGAGGAGGCCCGGGCCCGTGAGCGTGAAATTCGCCTGGGTGCCGAGGACTATGCCGACGAGATCCTCAACACGCTTGAGGTCAACCTGTCCAAGTTCATCGCCGCGGTCCGCCGCGGGCGGGAGCGGCTGGCGGGCAAGGAAGAGCCGGCCGAAGTCGGGTAGGGGGCGGGGCTTGCCGCCCGCCCCCCAGCGACGGTGAATCGCAATTCAGCGCCGACGGGGGGCGCGGAATTGCCAAACCTCGCTCTTGATGCTCGGCATCGAGGTCCTCGACACGGACATCACGACGCTTGACGTCGACGCGATCGCCAACGCCGCCAACACGCAGCTGACGCATGGCGGCGGGGTGGCCGGCGCGATCGCCCGGGCGGGCGGGTCGGTGGTGCAGGAGGAGAGCCACGTCGCGGCACCCATCGGCCTGGGCGAGGCCGTGGCCACAGGCGGCGGCCAGATGCCCTGCCGGTGGGTCATCCACGCCGCCACGATGGAGCTCGGAGGTCCCACCTCCGCCCACATCATCAGGCGGGCCACCGCGTCGACGCTGCGGTGTGCGGATGAGCTGGAAGCGAAGTCCTTGGCGTTGGTGGCCTTCGGGACCGGAGTGGGCGGCTTCCCGATCGACGAGGCGGCGCGGATCGAGGTCGAGGAGGTGCGGCGGCACCTGGACTCGGGCAGCGGACTTGAGCGCGTCGTGTTCGCCGTTCGTGGCGCCGCCGCCCGCGAGGCGCTCGAGCGCGCGCTCAGCGCACCCTGAAATCGCTCAGCCCCTCGGGCTCCTCCGCGGTCACCTCGACTCCCTCGACGTTCGCCTGCGGCGGCCCGGTCTCCAGGAAGCGCAGCACCCGGTCGACCGCCTCCTGCGGACCCTCCAGCACCACCTCGACCGCTCCATCGGAGCGGTTGCTCACCCACCCCGCCAGCCCGTGCGCCCTGGCCCGCTCGCGGGTCGAGTCACGGAAGAACACGCCCTGCACGCGGCCGCTGATCACCACTCGGCGCCTGATCGGTTCGGCCTCCATGCACCGATTCTTGCAGCGCACCCGGTTCCGTCCGGGCCGCGCGGGATGCTGATCGACCCATGTCTGCGCTCTTCCTGCTTGTGGGCCTGATCGCCGGTGCGCTGGCCGTGGCGCTGCTTGTCCGCGTGCGCCTGCGCACCCTGACCGCCGAGGCTGGCCGGGCGTCAGAGCTGGACCGTGAGGTCGTCCGCCTGACTGCGGACCTCGAGCACGAGCATGGGCTGGCCGCCGACCGCCAGCGGATGTCCGATTCGTTCAAGGCGCTGAGCGCTGAGGCGCTGCAGGCCAGCATGACCCAGTTGACCGAGATGGCCCACGCCCAGCTGAAGACCGCCCAGGCCGAGGCCAACGGCGACCTTGACAAGCGCCAGCAGGCGGTCGAGCAGCTCGTGGCGCCGCTCAGGGAGCAGCTCGGCCGGGTGGATCAGCAACTGCTCCGCCTGGACCAGGAGCGGCGTGAATCCCGCGGCCGGCTGGAGTCCCAGATCCGGACGCTGGCCGAGACCGGCGAGCGCCTGCGTACCGAAACCGGCGCGCTGGTCACGGCGCTGCGCAAGCCCAACACACGCGGGCAGTGGGGGCAGATGCAGCTTCGCAACGTCGTGGAGATGGCGGGCATGATGCGCCACTGCGACTTCGTCGAGCAGTCGCAGCTATCCGGGGACTCGTCGGTGCTTCGCCCGGACCTGATCGTGAACATGCCGGGCGGGAAGCAGGTCGTGGTTGACGCCAAGGCGCCCCTCCAGGGCGTCCTTGATGCCTATGAGGCGCGTGACGAGCAGGAACGTGACCGGTACCTCCAGGCCCACGCCCGGCTGCTGCGCAAGCACGTCAAGGCACTGGCGGACAAGGCGTACTGGGACCAGCTCGACTCGGCCCCGGACTTCGTGATCATGTTCCTCCCGGGCGAGCACCTGTACGGCACCGCGCTTGAGGCTGACCCAACGCTGTTTGAGGACGCCATGGCGCAACGGGTTTTGATCACCACTCCCACCACGCTGCTGGCCACGCTGTGGGCGGTGGCGTATGGCTGGCAGCAGGAGCGCGTGGCCGAGTCCGCCCAGGCCATCTCCTCGCTGGGTCGCGAGCTCCACACCAGGCTGGTCAAGCTGTCCGATCTGCTGGCCAGGCTCGGCTCTCGACTGAACAGCACGGTCAACGCGTACAACGAAACGATCGGCTCGTATGAGCGGCGGATCCTGCCCGCCGCCCGGCGCTTTGCCGACCATGGCGCCGTGGCCGCCGACAGCGACCTGCCTCAGATCGAGCCCGTGACCAGCACGGCCCGCACCGTCGCCCTGCCTGAATCCACGAGCGGGGTCGATGCTCCGGCGCTTGAGGCTGGGCCGGACGGCGATGACGGACCCGTCCAGCTCGAGCGCCACATCGAGCCCCGGGCGGCCTGAGCGCCCGGCGCGTTCACCGCCCGCCGACGGCGCGACCCTCCAGGTACCGTCGCGAAGCGGCCCGCGACTCTTCGTCGCGCAGCGCCGTCATCATCGCGTCGGCATCGCGAAAGCTCTGCCCGGTCGAGTAGGCGTCCTCCATCGCTGCGTCGATGAGCTGTTTGGTCTGTGTCAGCAGCAGGCGCGACTTGCTGGCCAGCGCACTGGCGAGAGCGTCGACCTCCTTCCGAAGCTCGTCGTCGGCCACAACGCGATTCAGGAACCGGCTGGCCTGAGCCTCCTCCGCGGTGAAGGGCCGGCAGGTCAGCACGAGTTCCTTGGTCAGCGCTGGGCCGAGCTCTCGCACCAGGCGCGGGATCCCTCCCCAGGCCAGCGGGATGCCCAGATCGATCTCCGGAATTGCGAACCGCGTTCGTGCAGCCGCGACCCGGATGTCGCACGCGGCGGCCAGCACCACGGCACCCCCCACGCAGTGCCCGTGGATCGCGGCGACCGTAATCGCGGGGATCGCGGTGACGGCATCCGCCATCCGTCGGCCCAGATCGACCTGGCCCGTGGTTGGTTCGCCACCGAACCCGCCCAGGTCAAAGCCGGCCGAGAATGCCCGCCCGGCGCCCGCCACGATCACGACCTTCACCTCCGCGGCCTGGCCGAGCTTCTCGGCGGCTGCTATCAGCTCGGCCAGGGCTTCGCGGCTCAGAGCGTTGAGGCGATCAGGTCGGTTGAGCGTGAGTCTCGCGATCGGAGCATCGCTCTCAAGCGTCAGCGTGCTGAACTCGGCCACCCCCGAAACCTAAACGACCGTGGAGAGGAACCGCCCGCCGCTAAGCTCGATTTGTGCCGCCGCGCACCGACACGTTCGAGCTTTCAGGACTCCACCTGACGGCCGGCGAGGGCCGTCGGCTCGACGTGGCGGTGGGAATCGAGCCACTGTCGCTGGGGGGCGAGAGGTATTCGGTGGAGCCGTCCCTCGTGCCGGCCGTGCTGGATGTCGCGCGGACCACGCACGCCGGTTATTCGCTGCGGTTCCGGTTCACGGCCAACCTGACCGGGCCGTGCATGCGCTGCCTCGGGCCGGCTGCCCCATCATTTGATGTCGACGCGCGGGAGATCTGGCAGCCCGGGGAGGGTGAGGAGCTGACCTCGCCCTACCTCCAGAACGAGCTCGTGGATCTGCAGTCGTGGGCCCGGGATGCGCTGGCCCTGGCCCTCCCCACTGTGCTGGTGTGTCGCGAGGACTGTCCGGGGCTTTGCCCGGTGTGCGGC
Source organism: Solirubrobacteraceae bacterium (assembly GCA_036490975.1). Classification (GTDB taxonomy): domain Bacteria; phylum Actinomycetota; class Thermoleophilia; order Solirubrobacterales; family Solirubrobacteraceae; genus Palsa-465. Next base: position 84,735 of record DASXCS010000001.1, on the reverse strand, counting down.
GCCAACCTCGGCGAGGCGGGCCCGGATCACGCTCACGAGCGGCCCATGGACTCCCGCTGGGCCAAGCTTTCAGAGCTGCGCTTCGACTAGCTTCGCCACGCTACGGGCGCCGGGCATCGCCGCTGGCGCCGGGTACACTGGCCACCATGGCCGTCCCGAAGCAGAAGCAGTCGCACGCCCGCACCTCTCATCGCCGCTCCCAGCACAAGCTCCAGGGGCCGGGCTACAACCAGTGCCCCCAGTGTCACAGCCCGCGCTTGCCCCACCGGGTCTGCCCCGTGTGCGGCTTCTACCGGGGGCGTGAGGTGATCTCGCCGGAGGCGACCGAGAGCTCTCCCTAAGGGCCTATCCCGCTAGGCCTGCACGCCCGGATGCGTCCGATGACCTTCGCGATACTTCGTCCCTCGGGGGTTCGTCGTACCGCTGCTGCGACTTCGCCCCCTGCGTCCTCGTCTCGCTTGGCCCCTCGACCGCCCCGGTCGCACATTCCTACCGCGATACACCCTGACGCCGTGACTCAATGATCACGGTCGCAGTCGATGCGGGCGGGGCCGACCTGGGACCCGCCGAGGTCGCCCGGGGTGCCGCCCGAGCCGCCGCACAGGGGATCGGCGTCCTGCTGTTCGGGCCGGCCCAGGCGATTGGTGAGGTGGGCAACGGGGTGGAGATCATCGACGCGCCGATCTCGATCGCCAAGGCCCCCGATCCGGCGTTCGCCGTGCGCACCACTCCTGAGGCCTCGATCGTTCAGGCCGCGCGGGCCGTGGCCGACGGCCGCGCCCACGCGCTCGTCTCCGGGGGTTCGACAGGATCGGCTCTGGCCGCCGCGCTGTTCAACCTCAAGCGCGATCGCGGGATCTACCGCCCCGCCCTGGCCCTGCCGATCCCGCTTCCAGGATCGACCCCGGTACTGCTCCTCGACGTGGGGGCAAACGTGACCTGCCGGCCCGAGTTCCTGATCCAGTTCGCCCATATGGGCTCGGCCTTCGCCCAGGCGGTGCTGGGCATCTCCGCTCCCCGGGTGGCGCTCCTGTCCAACGGCGAGGAGCCCGGGAAGGGGACCCCGGAGCTGGTCAGCGTGCACGAGCAGCTGGCCGGTCGCGCCGGCGCTGGGCTGAACTTCGTCGGGAACATCGAGGGGACCCAGGTTGCGGAGGGGGCCACCGACGTGCTGGTGATGGACGGCTTCGTGGGCAACGTGACTCTCAAGCTGACCGAGGGCGTGTCGATGGCCACCCTGCGCGCGGTCAGAACGGCGGCCATGAGTTCGTGGCGGGGCCGCCTCGGCGGGCTGCTGCTGTCTCCGTCGGTCCGTGAGCTTCGCGCGCACATCGATCCCGAGGCCCAGGGCGGGGCGTACATGCTCGGGTTGCGCCACGTGGGCGTCGTGGCCCACGGCCGTTTCTCCCAGCGAGGGTTTGCCAGGGCGATTGAGGTGGCGGCCCGCGCCGTCCAGGAGGATGTGATCGGTCGCACGCGGGCGGCACTGGAGGCGGCCGGCGCGCTGCGCTCCTCTACATCGTCGCCCGAGGCGGGCTCCGGCGTGTCCGAACCCGCGGCTACCGTGTCCCAGGAATGAAACGGGAGCAGATCTTTGCCCTGATCAGGTCCCATCTGGCCGACGAGCTTGAGGTGGATCCTGATCGAATCGCCGAGGCATCGCGGTTTCGCGAGGATCTGGAGGCCGACTCGCTCGATCTGTACACCCTGGTCCAGGAGCTCGAGGACTCCTACGGCATCCAGATCTCCGATGAGGAGGCGGCCCGGATCCTCACGGTCAGCCAGGCGGTCGATTTCGTGCTCGCTCACGCGCCGACTGATGCCGCGACGGCGACGCGGGGCCCGGACGGCGAGTGATCGGCGGCGGGCGGGGAGTCGGAGTGGCTGTGGAAGCGCACTCTGACTCCGTGGCCGGGCTCGCAGCCCTCTTGGACAAGCTGCCTGAGGAGCTGATGGTCCTGGTGTTCACCCACGCCTCATGGACCGAGCGGCGGTCGGCCTCGTACGAGCGTTTGGCCTACCTGGGCGACAGCGTTCTGGCCCTGGCGGTGAGCGCCCACCTGTATCCACGTTTCAATGCCGAGCGCTTCGGCGCGGGCCGCTTGACCAAGATCCGGGCCCAGGCCGTCTCGGGCCGGTCGTGCCGGGACGTGGCCGAGCGCCTTGGCCTCCGTGAGCGCCTCCTGGAGGCCGCACCACCGCATGCGCTGCCAGGGGCTGAGGCGCTGGTGGCCGCCGAGCGGGTCCTGGCCTCGGTGATCGAGGCGGTGATCGGCGCCTGCTTTCTGGCCTTTGGCTACGAGCGGACGGCCGAGGCGGTGGTGGAGGCCTTCGGGCCGGAGATCGACGATGCGCTCGAACGCTCGGTTGACTTCAAGTCGACCCTCCAGGAGCTGCTGGCCCGGCGCGGCGCCGTCGTCGTCTACGACGTCGTCGGAGAGGACGGCCCGCCCCACGACCGCGTCTTCTCGGTCAGCGCCTTGGTGGACGGTGGGGAGCTCGGTCGCGGCCGGGGGAAGAGCAAGAAGGACGCCGAACAGGAAGCGGCCCAGGCCGCGCTGGCTGTGCTCGACCAATAAGTCATGTACCTGCGCTCGATCACACTCAAGGGCTTTAAGTCGTTCCCGGAGCGGACGACGCTCGAGTTCGGGCCGGGCGTCAGCGTGATCGTGGGGCCCAACGGGTCCGGGAAGTCGAACGTGACAGATGCCGTGCTGTGGGCGCTCGGCGAGCAGTCCCCGGCGGCCATCCGCGGTCAGGTGATGCAGGACGTGATCTTCGCCGGGGCCCCGGGCCGGCAGGGCAGCCGTCAGGCCGAGGTCGAGCTGGTCCTGGATGACAGCGAGGGCCGTCTGGGCCTGGGGACGGCCGAGGTGTCCGTCGTGCGCAGGCTGGATCGCGCCGGGGAGGGCGAGTACCGCCTGGCCGGTGCCCGCTGTCGGCTGGTGGACGTGATCGAGGTCCTATCCGAGACCGGGCTGGGGAAGGAGATGCATTCGGTCATCTCGCAGGGCCGGGTCGAGTCGATCATCAGCTCAAAGCCGCGAGACCGGCGGCTGCTGATTGAGGAGGCGGCCGGACTGGGCAAGCACCGCAAGCGTCGCCGCCGAGCCCAGCTCAAGCTGGAGCGCACCCAGGACAACCTCGACCGCGCGCTGGACGTGGAGCGGGAGGCCAGGACTCGCCTCCGTCCACTCAAGCGCCAGGCTGAGGCGGCGGAGCTCCACGCCCGGCTGGCGCGCCAGTCGCTGCAGGCACGCTGGGAGTTGGCCCGTGATGACCTGCGCTCGCGCCTGGAGGCGCTTGAGCATGCGCAGGTCCAGGCCAGCGCGATGAGGGCCCGACGTGAGCAGGTCGAGCGAGAGCTCGAGCAGGTGGCTCGTCGGCGCGAGGCGGCCGAGGAAGCTCTGGCCGAGCGCGGCGCCCAGCATGAGGAGCTATCGCGTCGTGCCTTCGCCGCCCGGTCTGCGGGCGAGCGGGTAAGCGACCGGGCCGATGCCGTGCGGGCAGCTGCCAGATCGCACGAGGGCCGTCTGCTCCGGGACGAGCAGCAGCTGGCCAGCCTCCATGGGGAGGAGGACCAGGGGCGGGCCGAGGCGGAGGCCCGCGAGCGCGTCCAGGCATTGCGGGCGGAGCTGGACGTGGCCGAGCGGGAGCGCGAGCAGGAGCTCGAGCACGCCCTGGCCGAGCTTGAGGCCGGGCGGACCGAGGCCGAGTCCAGGGCGGCCGAGCGTGACCTTGCTGTGCAGGGCGCCCAGGAGAAACGACGGGAGGCCGAGCAGTTCCTGGAGCAGGCCCGCGCCCAGGTCAATCAGGCGCAGCGGTCCGTCCAGCAGGCCAGGTTCGAGGCCGCTCGGGTGGGCACCGAGCTGGCCGCCGTGAACCAGTTCCTGCGAGGCACGGCGAGTCCTGACCAGAATGCGCCTCGTCTGGCCGAGCAGCTGGACGTGGACCGCGGATATGAGCTGGCCGTGGCCGCGGCGCTGGATGGGCGGCTGGACGCGGCCGTTGTGGCCGACCTGTCGGCAGCCGAGGGGGTTCTCGATCGGATCGGCGGAGAGGGCGGCCGGGCTCTGATCCTTGGGCTCTCGGACGCGACTGCCCATGGTGCCGCCTCGACCCGGGGTGATCCACCGGCTCCGGGCGCTGAGCCGCTGGCCGCGCGCGTACGCGGCTCGAGCGACGCCGCCGAGCTGGCGCGCCGGCTACTCGCCCGCACGTGGGTGATGAGTGGGTTCGATGCCCTGTCGGCGAGCTTCCGCGGAATTGCGGTGACCCCACAGGGTCGGGTGCTCAGCACCGGGACTGCCGAGCTTCGCCAGGCTCCCGCGGTTGGTCAGGAGCGGGTCCTGGCTCAGCGAAATCGCCGGGCGGAGCTGATCGCTGAAACGGAGGCCGTCGCTTCCGGGGAGCTGGCCTGCGCGGAGGCGCTGGGGCGGGCGGAGGCCGACGATGAGATCGCCCAGGGTGCGCTGGAAGAGGCCGTGAGGGCCCATCGGTCCGCCGTCCGTGATCGCGACGAGGCGGCTGAGGATGAGCGCCGGATCACGGCCCGGATCGAGCGTCGGCGGTCCGCACCGGACGACGGGCCCGCGGAGGGCCGACGGCGGGCCCTGGCCGCTGAGCTGCGAGCGGAGCAGGACGCACTGGCCCGGATCGAGCGCGAGCGGACCGCCCGGGAGGCCCAGGTCGAGCGCCTCCGGGCCATCATCAGCTCTGGTCAGGCATTGCTGCCTGAGGTGCGGGCCCTGGCCTCGGCGTTGGACCAGGCGACCGCCGCCATCGCCCTCCGGCGACAGGCCTTCGATCAGGCGCTGGCGGATGATCGCCAGGCCGGTGAACAGGTCACCGCGGAGCTGCGCGCGTGCGCCCGGGATGAGGCGCCGCTTCAGTCACGGCTTCACCGAGTTGGCGAGGAGCTGACCGAGAGCGAGGTGGCCCTCCAGCGCGTTCGCGACCGCACCGAGGAGACCGAGCGTGAGCTGGCCCAGCTGGCCGAGGAGCTCGGTTTGGAAGCCGGGCCCGCCGAGGCGGAGCTGGCGGCGGAAGAGCGCGAGGCGCTCGAGGCCAGGGTGCAGCGCCTGGCCAGGCGCAGGGAGCAGATCGGGCCGGTCAACCCGCTGGCTGAACAGGAGTACGCGGAGGCCATCGCCCACGTCGAGGAGCTCGAGCACCAGCGGACCGACCTGGAGACGGCGCTCCGGGAGCTCGAGAAGCTGATCTCCGACACGGATCGCGAGATTCGCGAGACGTTTGAGCGCACGTTTGCGGCGGCGGCGGAAAACTTCGAGCAGGTGGCCAGCCAGTTGTTCCCGGGGGGGCACGGCAGGCTTCGCCTGGTCAATGAGCGCGACCGGCCCGCCCGGGTGCTCGGCGGCCAGGCACCGGCGCCGGAGACCGCCGAGGGCGAGGCCGAGGAGGAGGAAGAGCTCCGGGGCGAGTCCGAGGAGGATCGGCTCGGCGTCGAGATTGAGATCAACCCCGCCGGCAAGGAGATGACTCGGCTCTCGCTCCTGTCCGGAGGCGAGAAGTCGCTGACCGCGCTGGCCTTTCTGTTCGCGGTGTTCCTGGCCAAGCCGTGCCCGTTCTACATCCTGGATGAGGTTGAGGCCGCGCTCGACGACCTCAATATGGATCGCTTCCTGACCATGCTGAGGACGTACGCCGAGCAGGCGCAGTTCATCGTCGTGACCCACCAGCGCCGGACGATGGAGGCCGCCGACTACCTCTACGGGGTGTCGATGGGCTCCGACGGCGTGTCCAAGGTGATCTCCCGCAGGCTGGACTCGGGCGCGCAGGCCGAGGCGGCCGCCTGAGGGGCGCCTGAGCGCTCGCCTCGCATCAGCGCCGACAGTCCGGCCAGGTAGTCGTCCCACGTCCACCGCTCCGCCCGGCTCCAGGCTGCCTGGGCCAGCCGGTCACGGTGCGCGGGATCAGCCAGCAGGCCCTCGATCGCGTCTCGCAGGGCCTCCGGGGCGCCGGGGGCCACCAGGACCGCCGTGCGGTCCTCCTCCACGTAGCCCTCGAGGCTTCGCGTCCGGGTGGCCACGATCGGAGCTCCGGCGTCGACCGACTCGCACAGCCGCACGTGCCCCTGGCTCATCCCGGCGTCGTAGGTCGCGATCACCGAGATGGCGGCCCGCCGCAGCAGTGCTTGGACGGCTGACTGTGGGATGTCGGTCAGCACGGTGGCTCGACCGTCGCGGTTGAGCGACTCCACCAGCACGCGGTGTGCGGCCGAGCACACGACCGTCAGCGGCCAGTCCTGGCCCTGAGCCGCGGCGAACAGGGTTGGCCAATCGCACGACACCCGTCCAGCGGCAACCACCCCTGCTCGAGCGGCGGCCTCCGCGAACTGCGGTGCGGCACCGCCGGGAGGATGTCGCCAGGCGAACGGGACGAAGCGGAATCGCTCCTGCTCCACGCCGTACTCCTCGGCGTAGCGCCTGCCCTCCCAGACCGTCAGGACCTGGGCCCTGGCCATCGTTCGGCGCAGCGCCCAGCGCTCGATGGGTTGCCAGCAGGCGTCGATCAGCCTGTGTACTCCCGGCCTGCGCAGATCGTTGTCGATGAAATGCAGGACCACCAGCTTGGGCCGGCTGCTGAGCAGCGCGCTGAGCAGCACCAGGCAGCGCCAGCCGCGATCTCGGCGGATGGCGGCGACCGCATCGTGCTTTCTGCCCGCCACGACGAGCGTGATGGCCCGGACGGCGCCGTAGCGCCAGACCAGCGGCCGCAGCCGCTCGGGCCAGCGGTTGATCACGTCGCCGAACGATCGATGTTCGGGCAGGAACCATCTGTACCACCCGTCGACGAGCGCCGGGCCGGGACGGCGCGCGGGCCCTCCCGAGTTCGCAACCACCGCAGGCAGGCTATCGTCGCCGGGCCATGGCCCGCGACTGGCAGGACCTGTTCATCCTTGGCGCCGATCGCAGTGGCCTCCCCGAGCGCGAGCCGGCTTCTGCCTCTGGCGATGAGGAGGACCCCGGCGAGCGACGCGCCGGCCGGTTCAGTCGCCTGCGGGACAGCCTGCGCCGGACCCGGCAGGCGCTGCAAAGCGAGATTCAGGCCACGCTGTTTGAGGACACGCTCACCGAGGAGACATGGGAGCGACTCGAGGAGGCGTTGATCTATGCCGACGTCGGGGCCCAGACCACGGCCCGGGTCGTGCACGAGCTCGAGCAGGAGGCCACCAGTGGCGGGCTGAGTGGCGGCGAGGCCCTGACCGCTCGGCTGATCGAGCTGCTGGCCGACATCGCCCGGACGGGCCAGGATCGGATCGACCTGCGCCCCGCGCCCACGGTCATCCTCGTGGCCGGGGTGAACGGAACCGGCAAGACGACCAGCGTGGGCAAGCTGGCCTGGCACGCCGCCCGGGAGGGCGGACGGTCCGTGGTGCTGGCGGCGGCGGACACATTCCGGGCCGCGGGGGTCGAGCAGCTCGAGGTCTGGGCCCAGCGCGCGGGAGCCAGCTTCGTCAAGGGACCGCCGGGATCCGATCCCGGCTCGGTGGCCTACGACGCGATCGCCGCCGCCCGGCGTGACGGGGCCGACGTGGTCATCATCGACACGGCCGGGCGCCTGCACACGCAGGACGACCTGATGGGCGAGCTCGAGAAGGTCCAGCGGGTGATCGGCAAGCAGATCCCGGAGGCGCCGCACGAGACCCTGCTCACCGTCGACGCCACGACCGGGCAGAACGGACTGCGCCAGGCCAGGCTGTTCTCCGAGGCGATCGGGGTCGATGGCCTGATCCTGACCAAGCTCGACGGCACGGCCAAGGGAGGCATCGCGCTGGCGATTGCCTCCGAGCTCGGGATCCCGGTCAAGCTGATTGGCGTGGGCGAGCAGCTCGAGGATCTGCGCCCGTTCGACCCCCCTGAATACGCGCGGGCGCTGGTGAGCTGAGGAGTAACCTCGGCGGCGTGTTCGAGTCGCTGGGTGAAAAGCTCCAGGCCACGCTGGCCGACGTTCGGGGCCGCGGAACCCTGACCGAGGACGACGTCGCCGCCGCCATGCGGGAGATCCGTCTGGCCCTGCTCGAGGCGGACGTCAACTTCAAGGTGGTCAAGAGCTTTACCTCCGAGCTGCGCGAGCGCGCGCTCGGGGCAGAGATCGTGGGCAAGCTCAATCCGGGCCAGCAGGTGGTCAAGATCGTCTCCGACGGCCTCACCGACCTGATGGGGGGCGAGTCCCGCGAGCTGTCGTTCTCACCGCGGCCGCCCACGATCATCCTGATGGCCGGGCTTCAGGGTTCGGGCAAGACAACGGCCACGGCCAAATTGGCCCGGCTGCTGCGGGAGCAGGGCTCATCGGTGGCCGTGGCGGCGTGCGATGTGTACCGCCCGGCCGCCGTCGACCAGCTGGTCAAGCTGGCGCACCAGGCGCGGGTCGACGTATACGAGCAGGGCACCGACCAGGACCCGGTGAAGATCGCCGCCTGGGCCCGGGACCGGGCACAGGCCGAGGGCAAGGACGTCCTGATCGTCGACACCAGCGGACGGCTCCACGTCGATCAGGAGCTGATGACCGAACTGGCCAACATCAAGAAGGCCGTCGAGCCACAGGAGATCCTGCTCGTGGTCGACGCGATGACCGGCCAGGACGCCGTCAATGTGGCTGAGCAGTTCGGGCAGACCGTCGACTTTGACGGCGTGGTCATGACGAAGCTGGACGGGGACGCTCGGGGCGGTGCCGCGCTATCGGTCAAGGCGGTCACCGGCAAGCCGATCCTGTTCGCCTCGATCGGGGAGAAGCTCGACCAGTTCGAGCGCTTCTACCCCGACCGGATGGCCCAGCGCATTCTGGGCATGGGCGACGTCATGACGCTGATTGAAAAGGCCCAGGGCGCCTACGACGAGACCGAGGCCGCCGAGCTCGAGCGCAAGCTCCGAAAGCAGGAGTTCGGACTGGACGATTTCCTGGACCAGCTGCGGCAGGTCCGGCGGCTCGGGCCGCTGCAGTCGCTGCTGGGAATGATCCCCGGGATGAGCAAGGAGCTCCGAGGCGTCAAGGTGGACGAGCGTGAGTTCGACCGCATCCAGGCCATCATCCTGTCGATGACGCCGGAGGAACGGCGCCGTCCCGATCTGATCAAGGGCTCTCGCCGGCTGCGCATCGCCCGCGGCTCAGGCACAAACGTGCAGGCGGTCAAGGCCCTGATCAAGCAGTTCGAACAGATGCGCAAGGTGATGTCCCAGCTGGCCCAGGGACGGATGCCCGATCTCGGTGCCCTGATGCGCCAGGGGCGCTAGCGCGCCGGGCCCGCTAACCTCGCCTTCGCAATGGCAGTGAGACTTCGTCTAACGCGGATCGGATCGCACAAGAACCCCATCTGGCGGGTGGTGGTGGCCGATCAACGCTCCAAGCGCGACGGTCGTGTGATTGAGACCGTCGGGCACTACAACGCGCAGACGAACCCGTCCACGATCGTGCTCGATGAGGAGCGGATCCAGAGCTGGCTGGCTCGCGGGGCGCAGCCCTCCGAGACGGTCCGCAAGCTGCTGCGCACGCAGGGTATCTCGCCGCCCGGCTCTGCATGAGGGATCTGCTCGAGTACCTGGCCCGCGGCCTGGTGGAGGACCCCGACCAGGTGGAGGTGGGCGAGGTCCAGGAGGATGGGGCTGTGGTGCTGGAGCTGACGGTGGGCGAGGACGACTACGGGAACGTCATCGGACGGGGAGGGCGCACCGCGTCCGCGCTCCGCACGGTGGTCAAGAGCGGCGGCGCGAAGCGCGGCCAGCGAGTGTTCCTGGACATCGTCGACGCTTGATGGACGACGGCCAGTGGTTGCTGGCCGGCCGCGTCGGGCGTCCGCACGGTCTCGACGGCAGCTTTCACGTTGCACACGCCAGCCCCCGGCTCCTTGACGTCGGCATGAGCGTGCGGGTGGGGTCCGAATCCCGGGTCATCACCCGCCGAGCCGGGCAGGAGAGCCGGCCAATCATCGCGCTTGAGGGCTGTGAGGACCGCCTGGGAGCCCAGGCGCTGCAGGGGCAGGAGTTGCGCGTGCCCCGGGGCGCCGCCCCGGCCCTGCCGGAGGACGAGTGGTGGGCGGAGGACCTGGAGGGCTGCACCGTCCGCGATGGCCAGCGGGTCGTGGGGACCGTGGCCCGGATGATGTCCCTCCCCTCGGTGGACGTGTTGGAGGTGAACCGGCCAGACGGGGAGCCGGCGCTGCTCGTGCCCCTGGTGGGTGACGCCGTGCTGTCAGTGGACGTCGAGCAGAAGGAAATCCAGATCGACCTTCAGTTCCTGGACTAGGGGTAGGGTTCCGCCGCTTCCGCCCGAGGCCAGCGCAGGAGTTCCACCGCTTCCGCCGAGTACGCTCGCGGGCGATCATGGAGATCGACGTCTTCACGCTGTTTCCGGCGGCCTTTTCCTGGTTTGACGCTCAGCGTCACGTGGCCGGTGCTCTGGCCAGCGGGCACCGGCTGGCGTACATCAACTACCGCGACCACACGCCGCTGAACGCCGGTCAGGTTGATGACACCCCATTCGGCGGCGGCGCTGGCATGGTGCTGCGGGTCGATGTGGTGGAGGCGGCGCTCCGAGCTCGATATGGCCAGGACCCGGTCGAGCTATGCCGCCAGCGACGGGTGATCGCGCTCACCCCGAGCGGACGGATCCTCGACGACGAACTTGTGGATCAGCTGGCCCAGGAGGAAGCGCTGACCCTGTTGGCCGGGCGCTATGAGGGCTTTGACCAGCGCATCCTCGATCACTTCGTGACCGAGGAGATCTCGATCGGCCGGTACGTGCTGGCCGGGGGAGAGATCCCGGCCATGGCGGTGTGCGACGCCGTGGTGCGCAAGCTGCCAGGGGCGCTCGGAGATGAGACCTCGGCCGTTGAGGAGTCGTTCAGCAAGGCCCTGGAGGGCGCGCCGGAATACCCCCACTACACCCGCCCGGCCGACTACCGCGGATGGGAGGTCCCGGACGTACTGCTGTCGGGCCACCACGCCCGGATCCGCGAATGGCGTCGCCAGGAAAGCCGCTCCCGCGCGGGCGGGGAGGGCAACCGGGGCGATGGCTGAGGTCGGGACGCGACTGCCAAGTCGGGCCACGCCAGGGAGTACGAGGAGCCTTCCGCTACCATGATGCTCCCCGCGGGCCGGGCACCCGCACTCAGTTCTGCCCGAATACGCATCGCCGGCATCATCCGGCCGGCGAAAGCTCAATGAGTTCCCTGATCGACAGTCTGGAGAGCGCTCAGCTCCGACGCGCGCCGGCCTTTGACGCCGGTGACCGAGTCCGTGTGCACTTCCAGGTCGTGGAGGGGACCAGGCGGCGCACCCAGGTTTATGAGGGCGTCGTGATCAAGCGCCAGGGCCATGGCGTCCGAGAGACTTTCACGGTCCGCAAGCAGTCGTTCGGCGTGGGCGTGGAGCGGACCTTCCCGCTGCACTCGCCCAAGATCGAGCGCATTGAGATCGCCGCCAAGGGCGACGTGCGTAGGGCGAAGCTGTACTACCTGCGCGGTCGTGTGGGTAAGCGGGCCCGGGTTCGGGAGCGGCGGAACGTCACTCCCGAGCAGATGCTCGAGCGGGAGCTGGTCAATCCAGCCCCGCCCGATGGGGCGGGGGAAGAGGAGCTGAACGTCGAGGCGGAGGCCGCTGGGGCGGCCGAGGCCACAGAGGCACCGGCTGCTGAGGTTGAGGCCGACCAGCCGGTCACCGAGGAGCCGAGCACCGAGGCTGAGCCGTCTGCCGAGCTCGAGCCCGCTGCCGAGGCTGAGCCCGCTGCGCAGGCGGAAGCCGAGGCCCCGGCCGATGAGCCGGCGGCTGCGCAGCCGAGCGCCGAGGACGCCTCCGACGACCAGCCCTCATCCGACGAAGCCTGATGCTCGGCTCGAAAAGTCCGGAGAGGAAAAAGTCTCCGCTCAAATCGGTCATCGAACTGGTGATCACCGTCGGAGTGGCCGTCGGGTTGGCCCTGCTGATTCAGGCCTTCATCGTCAAGCCCTACAAGATTCCGAGTCCCTCGATGGAGCCCACGCTGGCGATCGGGCAGCGGGTCCTGGCCAACCGCCTGATCAACCATCCCAGCGTCGGCGACATCGTCGTCTTCCATCCGCCAGCGGGAGCGGATCCGGCCAGCCCGATCTGCGGCGATCAGAACCAGGGTGCGGGACATCCTCAGGCCTGCGACCAGTCGACCGCCAAGGAGTCCACCCAGACGTTCATCAAGCGCGTGGTGGGCGGCCCGGGCGACGTGATCAGGATCCTCGACGGCCACGTGTACCGCAACGGCGCCCGCGAGAGCGACTCCTACACGGAGTCCTGCGGCCAACAGCCTTCATGCAATTTCCCAACTCCGATCAGGATTCCGCCCGGCGATTACTTCATGATGGGCGACAACCGTGGCGAATCCGACGACAGTCGTTTCTGGGGACCCGTCCCAGACAAATGGGTCATCGGCGTCGCCTTCTTCACCTACTGGCCGCCCGACCGCATCGGCTTCCTCTGATCGGCCGCTGACTCGGCGCCGTCGCCCCGCCTCTCGGGGCCGCGTCACGGGGCGCCTGTTCAAGTTCGACCGCTCGTTGGGGCTGCGGTTCGTGGCCGGTGCCGATGAGGCCGGCCGTGGTTCCCTGGCCGGCCCGCTGGTGGCGGCGGCCGTGATGTTCGACCTGGACCGGCTCGGAATCAGGGAGGTCCGAGCTCTGGCCGGGCTGAACGACTCCAAGCAGCAGACTCCTGAGAAACGGGCGGAGCTGTTCCCGGTGATCCTGCGCGTGGCCGCACGAGTGGCCATCGTCTCCCGGTGTGCCCCTGGAATCGACGCTCGTGGGCTGCACGTGACCAACCTGGCCGCGCTGCACGATGCCCTGCGCCGTGTGGCCTGCCCAGGCTGCATCTGCCTCAGCGACGGCTTCCCGGTGCGGGCGCTGGAGCATGAGCAGCGGGCCGTGGTCGGCGGCGATGCCACCAGCGCCGCGATCGCGGCCGCCTCCGTAATCGCCAAGGAGACCCGCGACCGCTATATGCGCCGGGCCGACGCCGCACATCCGGGCTGGGAGTTCGCCACCCACGTCGGCTACGCCACCCCGGAACACCGGGAGGCCATCCTGCGCCAGGGCGTCTCCCCGCTACACCGTCGCTCGTTCCAGTCCGCGGCGTACCAGCAGCTGGCTCTGGGGTAGGGGCCTCCGCCAGGCCGGCGCGCCACGGCCGCTCCACCAGGCCGGCGGGGCCGCCTCAGAACGCCCCCTCCAGGTGCTCCAGGCTCACCAGCCGCCCTGCGCCATCCAGCCTGATCCCGATCGCGTCAAATCGGATCGCCCGGGCATACGGGTGGTCCGGGCGCTCCCGCAGCCAGGATGAGGCCATCCGGCGAACCTGGGAGCGCTTGCGAGGGTGCACGGACTCGAGCGGCCATGCCCGCCCAGCGCTCGCCCGGCGGGTCTTGACCTCGCAGAACACGAGCTCTCGGCCGTCGAAGGCCACGATGTCCAGCTCGCCCCAGCGGGTCCTGAAGTTGCGCTCCAGGATGCTGAAGCCCCGCCTCACCAGGTGCTGGGCGGCCAGCGTCTCGCCTGCCCGGCCCAGCCTCTGACGCCCTTCGGTCATCCCTGGCGACGCTACGGGCAATCGCGTGACAGGTGGGTACCGAGGGGTCACGATTCTGCGCAGGCCAGGACGGGTCGCATGCGCAGTCTTGGCACACGGCGTCACCCACGTCCGACTCGATCCGTCGTAGCGTCGGCGGCATGCTGGCTCGCCTGGCCACGTTTGCCATTGACGGGGTCAACCCGCGACAGGTCTGGGTTGAGGTCGACATCCGCGACGGTCTACCGACCTTCACGATCGTCGGCCTGGCCGACATGGCCGTTCGCGAGTCACGCGACCGTGTTCGGGCAGCGATTCTCAACTCGGGCTTCGACTTCCCCAGGACGCGCATCACCGCGAACCTGGCTCCGGCGTTTCTGAGGAAGGTCGGACCTGGCTTCGATGCCGCGCTGGCCCTCGGCATCCTGGCGGCCAGCGGCCAGGTCCCCGCGGCCGAGCTGCGCTCCTTCGCCGTATTCGGGGAGCTCTCCCTGACCGGCGAGTTCCGGGACTCCCCAGGCGCCCTCGCCGTGGCCGAGGGCGCGATCGGCGCTGGACTGACGCGGCTGATCGTGCCCCAGCACCGGGCCCAGGAGGCCGCGCTGGTCGACGGTCTTCAGGTCGTGGCCGCAGGGACACTGCGGGAGGCTGCGGATGTCGTGGCGGGAGGCCATCCGCCGCCGCTACCTCCACGCTCCGGTCACTCGCCGGCCGCGCCCGGCCCCGACCTGGCTGACATCCGTGGGCACAGGACCCCGCTGATGGCCCTGCAGATCGCCGCCGCCGGCGGTCACAACCTGCTCCTTGAAGGTGCGCCCGGGACGGGCAAGACGATGCTCGCTCGGCGCCTGCCATCGATCCTGCCTCCGATGAGCCGTACCGAGGCGATTGAGGTGACGCGGATCCACAGCATCGCCGGCCTGCACGCCCACGGGCTGATCGAGCAGCGGCCGTTTCGGGCGCCGCACCACACGATCTCCGCCGCCGGGTTGGTCGGAGGCGGCTCGCCACCCCGGGCCGGCGAGGCCACGCTCGCCCACCACGGGGTCCTGTTCCTGGACGAGCTGTCGGAGTTCCCGCGCCCCAGCCTGGAGGCTCTGCGCCAGCCGCTCGAGGACGGCTCGGTGATGATCGTGCGCAGCCAGCACGCGCTTGTCCTGCCCACGCGGTTCATCCTGGCCGCGGCGACCAACCCCTGCCCATGCGGCTTCGCCGGAGTGGGGGACAGGTGCCGATGCGGTGAGGCCGACCTCCGCCGGCATCGCCGTCGCCTGAGCGGTCCACTCCTGGACCGGATGGACCTGCTGGTCAACGTGGAGCGGCCCTCGGAAGCGGACCTGACCGCGCCACCCATGATCTCGTCGGCGGCGGGAGCCGGGCTCGTCGCCGAGGCCCGCGAGCGCCAGCGCGCCCGCTACACACCCGACGGACCCCGCTGCAACGGTGAGCTCGACGCCCGCTCGTTGACCCGGCACGCTCAGCTCGACAGCGCGGCCGAGCGCGTCCTGGCCCGTGCGTATGCCGTCGGAGCACTCAGCGCCCGCGGCAGGCACCGTGTCGTCCGGGTGGCCAGGACGATCGCCGACCTCGCGGCCAGCCAGCAAGTGCGGGAGGAGCACGTCCTCACGGCACTCAGTCTTCGTCAGCGGAGCGCGTCTGAGGCGCTGGCGGCATGACGGCGGCCTGCGATGACTGCCTCAGACGAGCGTGGCTGCTGGCCGCGCTGGGCGGGCACCTCGAGCGCACCGGTTCCCGGCTGGCCGAGCTCCTCGAGCTCGACGACGACGAGCTGGTCCGTGCCGTTGGCGGGCGACACCGCCCCGACCTGGAGGCACGCCTGGGGCAGCTCGATCCGCAGGCTGCCCGCGATCGGGCCGCGCACGAGGGTCTGGAACTGATCTGTCGCTGTGACCACGACTACCCGGCCCTTCTCTGGGCGCTTCCCAGTTCGCCGGCGGTTCTGCATGTGTCCGGCGATCTGGAGCGCTTCATCGCGCTCGCCGAGCAGGAGACGGTGGCGATTGTGGGCACGCGCAGACCCTCGAGCTATGGCCTCGACGTTGCCCGGACGCTGGCACGGGAGCTCGCCGCCAGCGGGCTCACGGTGGTGAGCGGGATGGCCTTCGGAATCGACTCCGCGGCTCATGAGGGGGCGCTATCCGCGGGCGGCGCGACGATCGCCATCCTCCCCGGCGGCGCCGAGCGCGCCCATCCGGCCTCCCAGAGAGCGCTTTACCGCCGCATCACTGCCACGGGCTGTGCGGTGTCCGAGCTCCCTCCCCGTAGCGAGGTGTGGCGCTGGATGTTTCCGGCTCGCAACCGCCTGATCGCGGGCCTGGCCGCGATGACGCTGGTTGTCGAGGCCAGTCATGGGTCCGGTGCATTGATCACGACCCGTTGGGCGCAGACGCTGGGAAGGCCAATCGGTGCCGTGCCCGGCCGGGTCACCTCCGAACAGGCCGCCGGCCCGAACTGCCTGCTCAAGAACGGCGCCCACCCCATAACGGGTGCCCAGGACGTCCTCGACGCGCTCTACGGCGCCGGGGTACGCAGGGCGAACACGGACCGCCGCCCAGAACCCGAGCCAGCGCTGCGGCGCTGGTTGAGGGCGATTGCCGACGGCCACGACACCCCGGCGGCCCTGGCCCGCCTGGGACTGGACCCAGATCAGAGCCTCCAGGTGCTCTCTGCGCTCGAGCTGTCTGGCCACATCCGCCGAGAGGTGGGAGGGAGGTTCGCCGTCATGCCCTGACCCGTCGCCGCCGCGCGCAACGGCCCAGTGCCTCGTGCCGGAGGCCACTGCTTACCTATGGACAGTGTCCGACCGCCGGATCCCCTGTGTGCTCTCGATCGCCGGCTCCGACTCCGGAGGCGGGGCCGGGATTCAGGCCGACCTGAAGGCCTTCGCCGCCTGTGGAGTCCATGGGATGACGGCCGTGACGGCCATCACGGCTCAGAACACCGTCGGCGTCACGGCCATCCATCCCATCCCGCCGAGGGTGATCCTGGCCCAGGTCCGGGCCGTCCAGGACGACATCGGCGTGGACGCGGTCAAGGTGGGGATGCTGGGCGACCTCGAGACCATCCAGGCGGTGGCGCAGGCGCTGGATCTTCTGGCACCGGGCATCCCGGTCGTGGTGGACCCGGTCCTGGTGGCCGAGTCGGGCGCCGAGCTGCTGGCGCCGTCGGCCCGGGGCGGCCTGACCGATCTCCTGCTTCCCCGGACGACGGTGGCCACGCCCAACATCCCCGAGGCGCAGGCCCTCGTCCAAGCACCGGACGGGGAGGCACCCGACCAGCTCGTCCGCGCTGTCCATGAGCTGGGCCCGGACAGCGTCGTACTGACCGGCGGCCATCGTGAGCAGGCGACCGACCTGTTCTTCGACGGCCGCGAGCTGGTCGAGATTCCGGGCGAGCGCCACCCCGACGGCGCGGCTCACGGATCCGGCTGCACCCACTCGTCGGTCCTGGCCGCCCGCCTGGCCTGGGGTGATGACCCGCTGGCCGCGGCCAGGACGGCCAGGCGGATGGCCGCCGACGCCGTGCGCGATGGCCTGCGCGACGTCGGGGTGGGCGCCGGCCCGGTCGACGTCCTCGGCCTCGAGCGCTGAGTGGCCCTGGCCACTGTGCGCTGACCCTGGCTCGCGTCGCCACCGAATCACGGCCGAGCGCAACATAACCCCGGCATCACGCCGCCCTCCCTTTGACATAATCGCCTGGGTGAGGTTCCTGCGCATGAAGCCGGGGTACGGCGAGATCCTGATCGCGGAAGGCGATCCAGAGGTCCTGGCCGATCAGGAGCGACTGGTGAAGGAGTTCCGGCGCCAGCTGGACGAGGGACTGTGGGCGGCCGTCCCTCTGGCTCAGGATGACGGCCGGCGCGAGTCCCTGATGGTGCGCAGGTTTGAAGATGTTCCGCCTGACGCTGACCGCGTGATCTTCTTTCCCCGCGCGGCCGGTGGGCGGTAGATAATCGATGCTCGTGGCGGTCGTGGCGGCGGTAGTTGCCCTGGCGGCGCTCGCCACCGATCTGCTGGCTCCTCGCGTGGCCAGGCGCCGGCGGGCCAGAGCCGAGAACGCGCGGCGCTCTCCGGCGCCGATCCTCCCCGATCCCGGCCGCGAGCGGCGGGCCGAGCATCGAGCTCGGGAGCTGCTGCGGTCGTGCGTGGCGGCCGAGGACTGGGAGATGTACCGCGACCTTGGCTTCCTGCGCGTGTCCAGCTCATCCGCCGATGGTCGCGACGAGCCGTGCGCGTACCTGCTCTACCCGCATCGGCCGATCGTGGCCTACCTGCCGAGCTCCGGGCGGCTGGTGGGGGAGTACTGCGTGAGCTTCGAGGACCCGGACACGACCAACGGTACGGGACGCCTGCCGGATTCAGACGACGTCCTGGCCAAGTGGATGGCCCTGACCGGCGACGAGCACGAGCTGATCGCCACGGCCAACATGCACCTTCCCGGCCGTCAGGTTGACCCCGTCCAGGTCGAGCGTGACCTCGTCCGCCTGGCTCGCTGGTACCACCATCGGTCCCGTCGCTCCGCCAAGGCAGGCCGGGGTTCCGACGCCCCGGTCGTAGCTCCGACCGCCAGCTGAAGTCGGATCATGGCCGTGCCTGACCCCAAGCATCGCAGCCGTGCGCTCACGGAAGGCCCCCAGCGGGCCGCCGCCCGGGCCTACCTGAAGGGCATCGGCTACGACGACGAAGCGCTCAGCAAGCCGCTGATCGCAGTCGCCAACACGTGGATTGAGACGATGCCGTGCAACTTCCATCTCCGGGCGCTCGCTGCCCGGGTCAAGGAGGGCATCCGGGCGGCGGGGGGGACCCCGATGGAGCTCAACACGATCGCGATCTCGGACGGGATCACGATGGGCACCCCCGGGATGCGGGCGTCGCTGCCGAGCCGGGAGCTGATCGCCGACTCGATCGAGCTCGTGGTCAATGCCCACATGTTCGACGCCGTCGTGGCCATCAGCGGGTGTGACAAAACGATCCCGGCGACGGTGATGGCCCTGTGTCGGATGAACGTCCCGAGCGTGATGCTCTACGGCGGCTCGATCATGCCCGGGGTCTGGCGCGGCGAGCGGGTGACGATCCAGGAGGTCTTTGAGGCCGTGGGCGCTCACGCCGCCGGGCGGATGACCGACGAGCAGCTGGCCGAGCTCGAAGCCGTGGCCTCACCGGGGGCGGGCGGGTGCGCAGGCCAGTTCACCGCCAACACGATGGCGATGGCGTTCGAGGTTCTGGGGATCTCCCCGTCCGGGTTCTCGATGGTCCCGGCCGAGGACCCGCGGAAGGCCGACGTGGCCGGACGGACGGGCGCGCTGATCATGGACATCCTGGGCCGGGGCCAGCTCCCGAGCGACATCATCACCAAGGACAGTCTGGAGAACGCGATCGCCGCGATCGCCTGCAGCGGCGGATCGACCAACGGCGTTCTGCACCTCCTGGCGGTGGCCCGCGAGGCCGGCGTCGAGCTGTCGATCGACGACTTCGACCGCATCAGCGAGAGCACACCGCTGCTCTGCGACCTCAAGCCCGGCGGACAGTACGTGGCCCCGGACCTCTACGAAGCCGGAGGGGTTCCGCTCGTCCTGCGGCGCCTCAAGGACGCCGGCCGCCTCCACGTCGACGCCCAGACGGTCACGGGTCAGACGGTGGGGGAGATCGCCGATCAGGCCACCGAGGCCGAGGGCCAGAGGGTGGTCCGGACCCTGGAGGACCCGATCAAGGCCACCGGTGGTCTGGTCATCCTGCGCGGCAACCTGGCCCCCGACGGCTGTGTGGTCAAGGTGGCCGGCCATGAGCGGCTCGTTCACACGGGCCCGGCCCGGGTGTTCGAGGGCGAGGAGGCGGCCATGGAGGCGGTGAGCCAGCAGGCGATCAGGGCTGGCGACGTCGTGGTCATCCGCAACGAGGGTCCGGCCGGCGGACCGGGCATGCGGGAGATGCTGGCCGTGACCGCGGCGCTCGTTGGTGAGGGACTGGGCGAGGAGGTGGCGCTCCTGACCGATGGACGGTTCTCCGGGGCCACCCGAGGCCTGATGGCGGGCCATGTCTCTCCGGAGTCCGTGCGCGGCGGGCCGATCGGTCTCGTGGAGGACGGCGATCAGATCACGCTGGATGTGACCAACCGCCGCCTGGACGTCGCCGTGTCCGAGGAGGAGCTGGCCGCCCGAGCGCAGCGCTACAGACCGCCCGAGAAGCCCCATCCGGGGCCGGCCCTGGCCAAGTACGCCCGGCTGGTGTCAAGCGCTTCGGACGGCGCCGTCACCACTCCGGCTACCTGAGCGCCGACCGAAGGGAAGTTTGCCGCCGGAGCGGGCGTGGTAGCCCGCGCCTGAGCGGACGTCGCATCCGTAGACGACGACCAGAGGCAGGGCCGCCGCTTCCGGCCCCCGCCGGCATTTCCCCCGCAACACGCATGAACCCTTGCAACCCCGACCCACCACCACCGGGCCCTTGAGAGCCCTCCACCCAAGTCGCTACGCTTTCATCAAGTGGCAATAGTCTCAGAAGGGCGCACGCGTAGGAAGGGACTCATGCCGGGGCCTGATTGGAGCCCCCGTCGGCGGCTGCGCCCAGCGCACATTGTCGTCGGCCTCCTGGTGGCCGTGCTGGTCGCGTTCGGGGCGGCGCTGGCCGTACTGGGGACGTCCAAGCCGAGCCTGGTGGCCGACTCGCACGGCCTGGCCAGGGTCCAGATGCCGCTCGGCGGCGGCACGATTGAGAGCGTGCTGGCCGTCACCGGCCCCCACAGCCGCCGCGTACCCGTGGCCATGCACGGCAACGTCGTATGGCCCAGCAAGCGGGTCTGGGCAGGTCGGAAGCTCACCATCCAGGTCGTGATCAAGCGCCCCGGGTGGATCAGCTGGCTGACCGGGTCTCGTCAGACGCTCGAGCTGACGGTGAGCACCCCGGCCGCCGTCCCGGCCCACAGCTATGTGACCGTGCGTTCCAAAGCCCCGCTCCGGCTGAGCTTCACACGTCCGGTGAGCGCCATCGCCTACGGCAGCTCGCCCAAGAAGCTGGTCAAGCATGTGCTGCCGGCGCCCACACGCGTGGTCACGCTCCAGCGCTCCGGCGTGGCGGGCTCGATCTGGATCCTGGGCCTGCCCCGCGGCTGGGAGGCCACTCGGCCCGCGCTGGTGAGCTGGTTCCCGGCCGGCGCCGCCACGTCCGCCGTGGCCTCACCGACTCCCGGCTCCAAGATTCGCCCGCACACACCGATCACCCTGACCTTCTCCAAGCCGGTGTCTCAGGCTCTGGGCGGGCATCTCCCGCCCGTCCTCCCGAACGCTTCGGGCACCTGGCACCAGCTGAACAGCCACGCGATCGTCTTCCGGCCCCACGGCTACGGCTACGGCCTGGGGGCCAAGGTCGCGGTCGCCCTGCCCTCCGCCGTCAGGCTGGTGGGCGGGCAGACCGGGTCCTCGGAGACGGGCAACTGGACGGTCCCGCCGGGCTCGACGCTCCGCCTCCAACAGCTGCTGGCCAAGCTCGGCTACCTCCCGCTCAACTTCAACGGTCCGGCTGTGGCCGCAACGACGAGCGCGCAGGAGGGGGCGGCGGTCAAGCCCCCGTCAGGCAGCTTCTCCTGGCGCTACGGCAACATTCCCAGCGCGCTGCGCGGCATGTGGGCGCCCGGGACCTTCGGCACGATGACCAGGGGCGCCGTGATGCGGTTTGAGGATGACCACGGGCTGACCACCGACGGCCAGCCCGGCCCCGCCGTGTGGAAGGCCCTGATCTCGGCAGCCGTGACCGGCAAGACCTCGACCTCCGGCTACAGCTTCGTGGAGGTCAGCGAGGGCAGCCCCGAGTCGCTGACCCTGTGGCACGACGGCAAGAACGAGTTCACCGTGCCGGTCAACACGGGCATCCCCTCGGCGCCCACCGCGCTCGGCACCTACCCGGTCTTCGAGCACGTCCCGTCGACCACGATGAGCGGAACCAATCCGGACGGCAGTCACTACAGCGACCCCGGCATCCCCTACGTGAGCTACTTCAACGGCGGCGACGCCCTGCACGGGTTCCTTCGCGCCCAGTACGGCCTCCCTCAGAGCCTGGGGTGCGTCGAGATGAGCTACGCCGACGCCGGCCACGTGTACCCGTTCACGCCGATCGGCACGCTGGTCAACGTCGCCTAACAGGCTCGCACGGCAGGCATCCGGCCCCGGGCGCCGAATTTCCGGAAAGTTATGTTGACCATCCAGTGGACGGGTGCGCTCGAGGCGTTCGATCAGGATCTGGTGCGCCGCGCGATGGCGCGGGCCACGCGCACCGCCTACCTGACCGACGCCGAGCAGTTTGCCCGCTGGGCCAGCGAGCGGGAGCTCGACCCAGCCACGATCTCCGTCCGAGATCTGCGGCGCTACCTGGCCGTTCTGGCCGACCGGAGCCTCACGCCCACGACGGTGACTCGCAAGCTGGCCGCGCTCCGGGCCCTGCTC
Organism: Solirubrobacteraceae bacterium; assembly: GCA_036490975.1. Lineage (GTDB taxonomy): Bacteria > Actinomycetota > Thermoleophilia > Solirubrobacterales > Solirubrobacteraceae > Palsa-465. Next base: position 62,733 of record DASXCS010000001.1, on the reverse strand, counting down.
CGGGTCCAGATGGAGAACGGCCGCCGTCTGGACAATCCGGCCGAGCTGCTGCACTCCCCCCGCAAGCCTCGGCGCCTTCCCCGCGTCCTCAAGCCCTCCGAGGTGGCGACGCTGCTGGACCGGATCCCCGGCGACGGCCCGCTCGAGCTGCGCGATCGGGCGCTGTTTGAGCTGGCCTACTCGTCCGGACTCCGGGCCCAGGAGCTGGTGTCGTTGGAGCTCGACTCACTGGACTTCGACGCGGAGACCGTGCGGGTCCGGGGGAAGGGCCAGAAGGTCCGGCTCGTTCCTGTGGGTGAGCATGCCCGCCAGGCGCTCGAGCGCTATCTGGACCGGAGCCGGCCCGCGCTGATCCAGCGTGGCGAGGACGAACGGACGCTGTTCGTCTCCAAGTCGGGCCGGCGGCTGTCCACGTCGGACGTGAGGCGGCGGCTGCGCAGCTGGGCCCGGCGAGCCGCGCCATTCGCGCCCGCGGTGATCGATACCCATCCACACGCCCTGCGTCATTCGTTTGCCACCCACCTACTCGAGGGCGGAGCGGATCTGAGGTCCATCCAGGAGTTGCTTGGCCACGCAAGCATCTCGACTACTCAGGTCTACACTCGGGTAGAGTCGAGGCGCCTAAAAACCGCTTATGCGCGCGCTCACCCCAGGGCTTAGGAAGCGGGGGATACGTGGAAACAAACGTTAAAGCGATTGAGCTGCAAGAGCTATGGCGGCGATACAAGGCCACCGCCGATGAGCGCGCCCGCGAACGGCTCGTGGTCGCTTACTCGCCGCTGGTCAAGTATGTCGCCGGCCGGATGAGCTCGGGGCTTCCGGGTCATGTGGAGGAGGCCGACCTGATCTCCTACGGCCTCGGTGGCTTGATCAGCGCCATCGAACGCTTCGATCTGTCCAGGGAGATCAAGTTCGAGACCTACGCGATCACCAGGATCCGTGGGGCGATCATCGATGAGCTGCGCAACCTCGACTGGGTGCCTCGCTCGGTCAGGGCGCGAGCCCGAGAGATCGAGCGGGCCAACATGAAGCTCGAGGCCAAGCTCCAGCGGGCGCCGACCGATGAGGAGATGGCCACGGAGCTGGGCGTCGGGCTGGAGGATTTCCAGGAGACGCTGCTCCAGATCTCCAACTCCACGATCGTCGCCCTGGACGAGCTCTGGAGCGTCCAGGACGCGACCGGAGACCAGGTTTCGCTGCTGGACACACTGGCGGACCGTGACGCCCCCGATCCACAGCAGCTCGTCGACCAGTCCGAACTGCGCGACCGGATCGCCGATGCAATCGCCGCACTGCCCGAGCGCGAGAAGCTCGTGGTCGCGCTCTACTACTACGAGAACCTGACCCTGCGAGAGATCGGCGAGGTCCTGGGGGTCACCGAATCCCGCGTCTCGCAGCTGCACACCAAGGCGGTGCTGCGGCTGCGCTCAAAGCTCCAGGGCGAATTGGATTAGAGGTAGCGCCTGATGTCGGCGGCCACGGCGGCTGGCGTGTCCAGCAGCTGTTGCTCGGTGTAGCGCAGAACCACGTAGCCCGCAGCACGCAATTCCAGGTCGCGCCGATGGTCTGTGTAGATCTGCGCGGGGGTTCGGTGCGCTCCCGGCCCGTCGATCTCGACCACCAGCTTGTGCTCAGGCCAGTGTGCGTCGACCAGCCAGCCGTGGACGTACACGTTGACCTGCGGGATCGGGAGGCGCTGCTCCTGACAGAAGCTGACGAGCAATCGCTCCCCTCGGCTGCGGGTTCGAGCCAGTTCCGGGAGATGGATCTTCAGGGCCGCTCTCAGTGCTGGGGCGCCCGCCACGCCCGTCACCCGCGCTAGCGCATCAGCGTCCAGGACGTCGTTGTAGTCAGCGTTGGCCAGGACGAAGCGAAGAAGGTCTGGCGGCCCGGTGGCGGCAAAGTCGATGATCGTCTGGGATGGCGTCGTGACGGGCAGGCCGGTGTGCCAGATGCGGTCGAGGTGCCGTCCGCCGTGGATCACGATGTTGCGCCGGTTCGAGATCCGGCGTGGCGTGCTGATGAAGATCTCTTGCGGTGGGTACTTCAACAGCCCCAGCCACCAGGCCGCGGTGCTGTGGCTGAGCATCGCCCCCGGGCCGGCGTACAGGGCCGCGGCGCACAGATTCGATTCGGTCGACCGGCCGGGGTGGCCAACGGCGTAGACGCGTGGGAGCTCCGGATGCAGGTAGCCGCTGTCTCGCCACCGCCGGATTCGCGTCCTGCCGACACCCAGCTCTCGCAGCTGATCGACACGTACGCGTCCGAATTGCGTCGCGGCCCGCTCTGCAACCAGACGTTTTGCATTTACGCGCCCCCCTTCGGCGCTGAATTGCGATTCACCAGCCGAAGGGGAAGCCATGGCCCCAGCATGCGCCCAGCTCGCGTTACAGAACAAGACCTGTTCGTGACAGGTCTGTGCCGATGGGCCTCGGCGCATGCGCCGAGGCCGGACCCGCGCATGCGCGGCTCCGCACCCCCGCGCATGCGCGGGGGTGAACAGCGCTCCGGTATCGTCGCGTTTTCGCACCGAGAGAGAGAGGAGAGCAGGCATGCACAAGGCCGCGGATCGGATTCGCAACGTGGCGCTCGTCGGCCACCGGGGTAGTGGCAAGACGTCCCTGCACGAGGCGCTGCTGTTCAATTCCGAGTCGATCAACCGGCTGGGCACGGTGGTGGATGGATCGACCGTGTCGGACTCCGACGATGACGAGCAGGCGCGTCAGATGTCGATCTCGGCCACGCTGTCGAGCTTCGAGTGGCAGGACCGCAAGGTCAACCTGATCGACACCCCGGGCGACTCGAGCTTCGTGGCCGACGCACTGTCGGCGCTGCGCGTCTGCGAGTCGGCCGTGTTCGTGGTCAACGCCGTGATGGGCGTCGAGGTCCACACCACGCGCGTGTGGCAGCGGGCGGCCGAGCTGGACCTGGCCAGACTGCTGTTCGTCAACATGCTGGATCGCGAGCGGGCCGACTTTTTCCGGACGCTCGAGTCGCTGAAGGCGGCCTTCGGCCAGCACGTCGTGGCCACCGAGATCCCGATCGGCTCAGAGCACGAGGTGCGCGGCCTGATCGACCTGGTGGACATGAAGGCGTATCAGTACGACGGGACGGGCAAGGACAACTGCAAGGAGATTCCGATCCCGGATGAGATCGCCGACCAGGCACAGCAGTACCGGGAGAAGCTGATGGATGAGGTGTCGGAGTCCTCGGATGCGCTGATGGAGCGCTACCTGGAGGGGGAGGAGATCTCCCACGAGGAGATCGTCACGGCCCTGAAGGAGGGGACCAACCACGGGGCGCTGTTCCCGGTGACCTGCGGCGTGGCCACGCGCAACCTGGGCACCAACCGGCTGCTCGATGCGATCGTCGAGGACCTGCCCTCGCCGGTCAAGCACGGCGGCCTTGAGGTGGGCGAGGTCACGCTCGAGCCGGTCGAGGACAAGGAGCTGTTCGCCTACGTGTTCAAGACCCGGGCCGACCCGTTCGCGGGCCGCATCAACCTGTTCCGCGTCTACCAGGGCGTGATGTCAAACGATTCCCAGGTCCTGAACACCCGCACCCACACCAAGGAGCGGATCGGCCAGCTGGTCACCTTTGAGGGAGGCCAGACCGGGCACACGACAGAGTTCGGCCCGGGCGACATCGGCGCCGTGGCCAAGCTCAAGGAGACCAGGGCCGGCGACTGGCTGGCCGCCCGCGACGAGCCCATCGACATGCCGGCCATCAAGCTGCCGGCCCCCGTAATGGCCTTCGCCGTGACGCCCAAGAGCAAGGGCGATGAGGACAAGGTGTTCACCTCACTGCGCCGTCTCCAGGAGGAGGACCCGACGATCGACCTGCACCGCGACGCCCAGACCGGGGAGCAGATCGTTGCCGGCCTGTCCCAGGTACACGTTGAGGTGATCGTCGAGCGGCTGAAGTCACGCTTCGGAGCCGAGGTCGAGCTCAAGCCACCGCGCGTCCCGTACCAGGAGACGATCAGAAAGCCGGCCAAGGCCCACGGCCGGCACAAGAAGCAGACCGGCGGTCGGGGGCAGTTCGGCGACTGCCGCATCGAGATCGAGCCGCTGGAGCATGGGGCCGGGTTCGAGTTCGTCAACGCGATCAAGGGCGGGGTGATCCCGACCGGGTTCATCCCGGCCGTGGAAAAGGGCGTCGTTGAGGCCATGCAGGATGGCGTCGTGGCCGGCTACCCCGTCAAGGACGTGCGCGTCCGCGTGTATGACGGCTCGTACCACACGGTCGACTCCTCGGAGATGGCCTTCAAGATCGCCGGCTCACTGGCCATGAAGGAGGCTCTCTCTCAGGCCGGACCGGTGCTCCTGGAGCCGATCATGACTGTGACCGTCAACGCGCCCGAGGATGCCGTGGGCGACGTCATAGGCGACCTGAACTCCCGCCGCGGCCGGCCGCTGGGAATGGAGCCTGTGGGCGCCGGGATGACGGAGATCAAGGCCGAGGTCCCGATGGCCGAGATGCTCTCCTACGCCCCTGACCTACGGGCGATCACGGGCGGTCAGGGTGAGTTCACGATGGAGTTCGAGCGCTACGAAGAGGTCCCAGGCCACCTGGCCTCCAAGGTCGTGGACGAGTCAAAGGCCGAGAAGGAGGCCGTCAAGGCGTAGGGGCGCTGCGCCCTACTGGCACGCCACGCGCGGCGCGGCCGGGCCGCTTGAGGCCCCCGCGCCCAGCGTCGGGTCGCCGCGCCGCAGCTCGGCCGCGCTGACGCCGTCGAGTCGCCGGGCCAGGTCGGCCAGCCAGGCGATCTGGCGGGCCGCGAGCCGCTCGTCGAGTTTGTCCAGGTCGCCGCTCGGGGAGATCGTGAGCAGGTACTCGGGGCCGGCAATCGCCCCGATCTGTGGGACGCCGGTGGACTGGAAGGCCGCGCCCACCCCGAACTGAGCGGGTGGGCGCAGGAGAGCGGTCCTGGGCAGGCGGTGCGCCCGGGTGGCATCCCGGGTGAGCTGGAACATCTTGCCCTGGGTTGTCCACACGCCAAACATCTCGGCCTGTCCAGTGGGGTGGTAGCCCCGGTCCACCGAGTCGACCCACTCGCTGCATCCCAGGTGCTCGACGGTCAGGGCGGCGGCGGCTCGCCCCACCAAATCGGAGTGCGAGTCGATCCAGCCCTGGGTCTGGGGGAGGTCGGCCACCATGTGGCCGGGCCAGGCGGCGAAGACCAGCGTGCGCCTCAGCCGCCGCTCCGGCGGCAGCGAGGCGAAATACCGGGCCAGCTGGGTGAATACGACGCCGCCGTTCTCCTCGACGAAGCCCTGTCCGTCGGTGTGGGTGTTGAAGATCAGCGTCTCCCGGCTGCGCCCGGGGAGCACGGCGGTGATCGCCCGGGTCGGGGCCTTCCGGCGCGACGCGGTGAGCGTCAGCCGAGCACCGGGGCGCCCAGAGGCCACCGCCCGGAGCCTTCGGCCCTCGTCGCGGTCCAGGTACAACGCGGGGAGTGGCTCGAAGCCATGGGTGAAGGGCAGGTATCCGCCCTTGAGCGCCGCGAACGATGCATCGCAAACGAACACGACGGCCCGGGCCCCCAGGGCCTGGAACGGCGCCAGCGGTACGCCCAGCCCGGGCTCGATCCACGCGCGTTTGTAGTCGATCGCCGTCCAGTCGGCGATCGTGTGCCCGGGCCAGCTCAGGTAGGTGGCGATCGGCAGGAAGGCACCTGCGGTCAACGGCACCGGCATCGGCAGGTCGACCAGCAGGATCGAGCCCTGGGCTCCGCCCTGAAGCGTCCCGCCCAGGCCCTGGGCCCACGATGCGAGCTCTGAGGGATACCGCTCGATCGCGTCCCTGAGCGCGTTCAGGTCGGTCCCGTTGATGCTGAGCGAGGGAGCGGTCCCCCCGTAGACCAGCGGACCGGTCACCCCATGGGCCGGGGTCTCCTGCGAGCGCGGATAGTAGGTGGCGACCTTCACCGGGCCGTGGTGCGCGCCCTCCACGATCTCGAGGCCATGGCGCTGGGCCAGCCACCGCTCGGTCGTATAGCCGTCGCAGTCCGGCAGCTCGAGGCCCGCCCGTTCGAGCCGGTCCTCCAGCCAGCCGATATAGCGCTCGTGGTTGGGGGAGGCGGTCAGCCGCGGGCCGAGCTCGACCATTCGCGTGAAGTCCTGGCGGATCCGCTCAGGGCTCGGAAGCGGCACCGTCCGCCGGCGTCGGAGCGGCCGGCCACGGGCCAGGCCGGGAGTGGCGACGGCTGCGCCCGCGCCCAGGACAGCGGCCCGGGTCAGGAAGCGCCGGCGGTCCAGGAGCTGCTCTGGCGTCACGCCCACTGAACGCGGGCCCGCCGGGCTGACTTGCATTTCACCTTGCAAAATGATCCCGTAGGCGCCCGAGGCGCAAGCCCTCGGACCGGCACCCGGTACCGTAGTCAGCCGTGAGAACCCGGGATATCAGGACCTCCGGGGTCGACCAGCACGTCACCTGTGACGTGTGCGGGCGAACCCTGCTGCGCGGTGAACGGGCCCATCCCTACCTGGAGGGCGGGTCGCGGCGGACGGTGTGCGAGCTATGCACCGCGCGGGCCCAGCGCGAGGGTTGGATTCCCGAGGGGACCGTGATCCCGTATGACGGCCGGGCCTCCTCATCCCATCGCCGCCGCCCCCTGTTTCGGCGTCTGCGCCGCCGAGACTCGGAGGGCGAGTCCCAGGAGCCGGCCCCGGAGGCCTATGAGCCCGCCCCACCACCTCCCGCCCCGGCCCCGCGGCCGCGCGACCCAGCCACAGAACCCCGCCACGTGCGGGCGATCCCGTCCAGCCCGGAGCAGCGGATGGTCGCCGCCGTGGACGCCTTCAACTCCTCCGAGCACCCGCGGACGATCGCGGGCATCGCCCGGTCGCTGGGCGAGCCCGGCGTCACGGTCAGGCCGGCGGCCAACTCGCACGGCAACGTCCAGATACTGGTGGCCTGGGAACTGTGCTGGTATCGGTACGACGCCGATCTCAGGGACGACCGCGGCCAGGGCAAGGTTCGCCTGGAGGAGCAGGGCACCGAGTTGAGCGAGCTGGCTCCCGGGGAACTGGAGCCCAACGCGGTGGCCGACGATACCGGCGCGCTCCGTCTGGGCGGTTGACTCAACTGTCTGGACGACTGACTGGACGAAAGTTCGATGGTGTCCTGCGCCCGGCCCCAATAGCATCCGCCCCGTGATCTACTGCGTCGTCCCTGAGCCGCTGGCCGATCAGCTTTTGGACAAGCTCACGGCCTACTACTCCGATGACCCCAACGTGACGGTGATCGTCGATCGTCGCAAGGGCTCCCGGCGGGAGCGTGGCTCCGGCGCCGGCGGGAACCGGGAGCTTCGGGATCGCCGCCGGGCCCGCGTGCCCGGTGAGCTGCCGCCGCTGACGGCAGATTGAGGCTGATCCTGCACGTGGACGGCGGGGCCCGCGGGAACCCCGGTCCGGCCGCCGTCGGCGTCGTCCTGTCCACGCCCGACGGCCAGGTGGTGGATGAGGTGGCCGAGCGGATCGGCCACGCGACCAACAACGTGGCCGAGTACCGAGCGGTCCTGCTCGGACTGGAGCGGGCCCGGGGTCTGGGCGGGACTGAGGTGGAGCTCATCAATGACTCGGAGCTGGTGGCCAGACAGCTCACGGGCGCCTACAAGGTCAAGCACCCTGCGATGAAGCCGCTGCACCAACAGGCCCTCGGCCTGTTGGCGGGCTTTGATAGCTGGAGCGTCCGGACCGTGCCTCGGGCCGACAACGCTCGAGCTGACGAGCTGGTCAACCAGGCGCTCGATGGCCGCTGACGTGGCTGGGACTTTTAGCCCAGCTTTCAGTGCGCTGGACGACGCCGCTGTACTCTGTGACACCGTGCCTGCCACAGACATGATGATCGAGCTCAGGTCGCGGCTGGAGGAGGCCAGCGCCTCCCTGCGCGCCGGTGAGCTCGAACCCAACGCGGCGTTGGCGCTGATCGAGGAGTGCGCCCGGCTGGCCTCCCAGGCCACGGCCCAGGTTGAGGAGCACTCCCGGGCGGCGCTGGAGCCTTTGCCCGATCTCCCCGGCCAGCTTCCGCTGCCCGCCGCGTAAGGCCCTGGGTGGCCTCAGCGGCGACTCCGCAGGTTCCATCGGGCCTGCCTGCCTACCCTGACCACCTGCGCCAGGAGGTCGAGGACTACCTGGCCGGGATCGGGTTTGGCGGAGGCCCCGCCGTCGAGGGGCTTGAGGAGGCGATGCGCTACTCGCTGCTGGCAGGCGGCAAGCGGATCAGGCCGGTGCTGGCTCTGTCCACGGCGATCGCCATCGGCCAGGACCCCCTGCAGCTGCTGCCCCTGGCCGCCGCGCTGGAACTGATTCACACCTACTCCCTGATCCACGACGACCTGCCGGCAATGGACGACGACGACCTCCGGCGAGGCCAGCCGTCGTGCCACAAGGTGTTCGGCGAGGACGTCGCGATCCTGGCTGGGGACGCGCTCTACGCCGAGGCGATCCGCCTGCTGCTGGCCGAGCAGCCCGGAGAACCGGCCAATCTGCTGGCCGTAGCCCGCGATCTGGCGGCCGCCACTGGAGTGGATGGGATGGTTGGCGGGCAGTACATGGATGTGGCTGGTACCGCTCCGGAGGGACCGGAGGGGCTAAGGCGGCTGCATGAGCTCAAGACTGGCCGGCTGATCGGCGCCAGCATCGAGTGCGTGCTTTCGCTCGATGGCGGCTGCGGACCTGACACAATCGCCTCGTTCAGCGCATTCGCGACCGAGCTTGGCGTGCTGTTTCAGATCGTGGACGACATTCTTGACGTCACCGGGTCCCAGGATGCACTGGGCAAGCGCCGAGGAAGCGACGAGCGTCTGGGAAAGCGAACCTACGTCAGCGAGTTCGGGCTCGACGGAGCTCGTCAGCTGGCCTCGGACTGCCATCATCGCGCCCGGGGCGCGCTCGCAGAGGCCGCGCCGGACACGGGCGCCGAGCTCGAGCAGATAACGAACTTCATCGCCACCAGGACCCACTGATGACAGACCTACTGAACACAATTGACAAACCCCAGGACCTCCACGGGCTGACCGATGAGCAGCTCCAGGCTGTGGCCCAGGAGCTGCGCGAGCACATCATCAACACCGTGGGCGAGATCGGCGGCCACTTCGGGGCCAACCTGGGCACGTGCGAGATCGCTGTGGCGCTGCACTCGCTGCTGGACTCTCCCCGGGACAAGGTCCTCTGGGACGTGGGCCACCAGGCCTACCCGCACAAGGTCCTGACCGGGCGTCGCGATCAGCTCGACACGATCCGCCAGTACGGCGGCCTGGCCCCGTTCTGCTCCATCCATGAATCCGAGCACGACACCATGGGTGCCGGTCACGCGTCGACGGCGATCGGGTACGCAGTGGGCATCAAGGAGGCCATGCGCCGGGGTGGGGGTGACGACGCCAACGTGGTCGCGGTGGTCGGGGACGGCGCCATGACCGGCGGAGTGGCCTTTGAGGCGGTCCACCAGGCGGGTGGGCTCGGGACCCCGATCGTCGTCCTCCTCAATGACAACGGGATGTCGATAGCCCCCAACGTCGGGGCGCTGTCGCGGTACTTCAACCGCATTCGCCTGAACCCGAAGCTGTGGCACGCCCGGGAGGACATTGAGGGCGGGCTGACCAAGCTTCCCGCCGGAATCGGGGCGGCGTTCGAGCGCTTCGGACCGTACGTCAAGGAGTCGATCAAGGCCTTCTGGGCCCCCGGGCTGTGGTGGGAGGAGCTCGACTTCGCCTACATCGGCGTCGTGGACGGCCATGACGTTCGCGCGCTGCGGACGGCGTTGCGCGACGCACTGGCCGCTCAGCGCCCGGTGGTGGTCCACTGCGCCACGGTCAAGGGCAAGGGTTTCGCGGCCGCCGAGGAGGGCGGGCTCGAGGGGATGGAGAAGTGGCATGCAGCCAAGCCGAAGTCGATTCTCAACGGTGCTCCGGCCAAGAGCTCGTCCAACGGCGCCGCCAAGGCATCCAAGCCCGCGCCTCCGCCCTACACGGAGGTGTTCGGCAACGCGCTGGTGGGCGAGTGCCGGCGCGATCAGAGGGTGATGGGGATCACGGCGGCGATGAACTCAGGCACCGGCCTGAACATCCTCCAGCACGAGCTGCCCGACCGGTACTTCGACGTCGGCATCGCTGAACAGCAGGCCGTCCTGTTCGCGGCCGGCCTGGCGCTCCAGGGCCTCAAGCCGGTGGCCGCGATCTACTCGACCTTCCTTCAGCGGGCCTATGACCAGATCGTCCACGACGTCTGTCTGCAGAAGCTGAACGTCGTCTTCTCAATGGATCGAGCGGGGCTGGTGGGCGACGACGGACCCACCCACCATGGGGCCTTCGACATCGCCTACCTGCGCTGTCTGCCCAACATCGTGCTGATGGCGCCGCGTGATGAGGCGATGCTGGTCCACATGCTCCACACGGCCCTGTGCCACGACGACGGCCCGATCGCCCTGCGCTACCCGCGCGGCGCCGGTGTCGGCGTGCCTCTGCCCGCTCAGCCCGAGGCGATCGAGGTGGGGACCGGGGAGATCCTCCGCGAGGGCGACCGGGTCGCGCTCTTGGGCTACGGCACCGGCGTGGCCAAGGCGCTTGAGGCGGCCGACATCCTGGCCACCCATGGCGTGTCGGCCACGGTGGCAGATGCCCGCTTTGCCAAGCCGATCGACGCCGGTCTGGCGGCTCAGCTGGCCGCCGAGCACCAGCTCCTTATCACCGTCGAGGAGGGCGTCCTGGCCGGTGGGTTTGGCTCGGCCGTGTGGGAGACGCTGTCCGATGCCGGGCTGGCGCCGCGGATCCTCCGAGTCGGATTGCCCGACCGCTATGTGACCCACGGCGCTCCCAAGCACCTGCACGAGGAGGTCGGCTTCACCGGACAGCGGATCGCCGAGCGCGTGCTGGCGGCCGTCGAGGACCCCGGGGACGACGCACCGGCCGAGAGCTGGAGAGGGCGGATCACCCGGGCTCGGCCGTAGGGACCGCCCGGCGGGCTCCTGGCCCGCCGACCGGCGCTCGGACAAACCAAGCAGCGGGTCTCCGGCCACTCACCCATGAGTATCGGGGCCAAGAGCGCCGTGTACACGACGGTCAAGGCCGGCGGCGCCTTCTCGGTCTTCGTTCAGATCCCAAGCTCACGCAAGGGTGGTCCGTACGCGGTCTCGGGCGGCTGCGGGAAGTTGGGCCACCAGCGGACTCTCGGCGGCGATTGCCCACCCCACCGCCGAACGCGAACGGCCCGCCGAAGCGGGCCGTTCCAGAGGGAGGAGAGATGTCTCTGTTGGGAAGTCTCGAGTAGAGCTTCCGCTCCCATAATTGCCCGAGCCGGGCCGTCTTAAGGTGATCTAGCGCACATAAGCGAAACGATGCCGGAGGTGGTCTAGGGAGCGCTGCAGGCGCTCTGGGCAGCGACTGCGGACGCCGTTCACGTACCGTTGCGTGGTGTGAAACGCGTTCGCGTCGACTCGCTTCTCTCTGACCGGGGCGTGTTCCCGTCCCGGGCCCGGGCCGCGGCCTCGGTCCTGGCCGGAGAGGTGCTGCTCGGGCCAGGTGCAGAGCGGGCCCGCAAGCCGGGCCAACTGGTCCCCGAGGATGTCGAGCTGCGGGTGGCCCAGGGCCGCGCGTTCGCCTCCAGGGGCGGCATCAAGCTCGCCAACGCGCTGGACGCGCTGGACCTCTCGGTCGCCGACCGGCACGCCCTGGACGTTGGGGCGTCGACAGGCGGCTTCACCGACTGCCTGCTCCAAGGCGGGGTCAGCCATGTCGTCGCGGTTGACGTGGCCTACGGCGAGCTCGCCTGGCGGCTTCGCACCGACCCACGCGTCACGGTCGTCGAGCGGACGAACGCGCGGGCGCTCCAGCCGGCGGAGCTGCCGTACGCGCCCGACCTGGTCGTGATCGACGTTTCGTTCATCTCGCTCACCAAGGTCCTCGGGCCGGTGCTGGCGTGCGCGGCGAAGCGGTTTGACTGCCTGGCCATGGTCAAGCCCCAGTTCGAGGTCGGTCGCGGCCAGGTCGGCAAGGGAGGAGTGGTCCGCGAGGCGGCCCTGCGCCGGGAGACCCTCCTCCAGGTTGGGCAGGCGGCTTTAGAGCTCGGGGCCGCCGTACTGGGCTACGCCAGCTCTGGTCTGCCCGGGCCGAAGGGCAACCGGGAGACGTTCCTGTGGCTGGCCGAGGTGGGGCGCCCCGGCGTCAAGGATCTTGAGGACGCGATCCGTCAGGTGGAGCCGTGAACCCGCCGCGCACGGCCACGGTCATGACCCACCGGCGCCCCGGGGAGACCGCCCCGGCGCTGGCCAGCCTGCGCGATCTGGCCGCCCGCGCGGGGACCACCCTGCGCTTCTCTGAAGAGGAGACGCGCAAGCACGGGCTCGTTCCCGCCGATGGTCTGGAGTTGGACGCCGACGTCCGCCTCGACGTTGACATCTGCTTCGCGATCGGGGGCGACGGGACGATCCTCACCGCGCTGCGCGCGTACGCCGGGACCGGCGTCCCTGTGTTCGCCGTCAACTTTGGTGAGATCGGCTTCCTGGCCACTGTGGAACGCGACCAGGCTCCCAGGGAGTTTGAGCGCGCCTTCGCGGGGGACTTTGAGGTGCTGGCGCTCCCGGGGATCGAGTTCTCCGGCGGCAAGGGCAGGTGGCTCGGGTTCAACGACGTGTCCATGCACCGCCAGGCCGGCAAGCGAGTGGCCCACCTGCAGTACTCGGTCAGCTCGGATCAGATCGGCCAGGTGCGGTGCGATGGACTGGTGGTGGCCACCCCGGCCGGGTCCACGGGCTACAACCTGGCCAATGGCGGGCCCGTGATGGCCTGGGGCGTGGAGGGGTTCGTGGTCTCATTCATCGCGCCCCACTCGCTCACCACCCGAGCTCTGGTGGTGGCGCCGGCGGACGTGCTGAGCGTCAGCAACTGCTCGGTCGAGGAGCCCGTGGACGTGGTCGTTGACGGCCGCCCGGTGTGTGTCCTCTCCCCCGAGGAGAGCATCGAGGTGCGGTTCGTGGGCGAGCAGGGACACCTCGCCCAGTTGCCTGGGTCGAGCTTCTACCACCGGTTGCGGGAAAAGTTCGGCCGTCTGGCCAGCGCGCCGTAGACCGCGGGGTCCGTCGGGGCCGCCTGGTACACCGGGGCGGTGCTCTACGAGCTCCGAATCCAGAACCTGCTCCTGGTGGCGCAGGCCGAGCTCCGGCTGGCGCCTGGCCTGAACGTGATCACCGGGGAGACCGGTGCCGGCAAGACGATGCTGGCCCACGCGCTCGACCTGCTGCTCGGCGGGCGGCCCAAGGGGCGGATTGTTCGGGCGGGAGCCTCCGAGACGTATGTCGAGGGCATCTTCGCCCGGCCCCGCGGGCTCGAGCATCCGGTCCTCGAGCGGGTTCCCGACGACGCGGAGGAACTTGTCCTGGCGCGCCGGGTCTGGCCAGACGGGCGTACCCGCGCCTACGTTTGCGGGCGTTCGGCCACGGTGGCCGACCTGCGGGACCTGGGCGAGCGTCTCCTGTCCTTCTACGGACAGCACGAGCACCGCAAGCTGATGCTGGGCTCCGTCCAGCTGGAGATCCTGGACGGGTACTGCGGGCCGCGGGCGCTGGCGCTGCGCGAGCAGGTGGCCGAGGCCCACGGCCGGGTCAGGGCGCTGGAGCAGGAGCGCGAGGCGCTGAACGATTTGTCGGGGGCCCGCGAGCGTGAGCTCGACCTGCTCAGGTTTGAGCTGGGAGAGATCGAGGCCGCGGAGCCCGACGTGGGGGAGTGGGACGATCTGACAGTGGAGCGGGACCGCCTGCGCCACCTGGACACGCTCCGGGCGGCAGCGGCCGCCGGTGCCCAGGCGCTGAACGGCGAGACCGGTGGGGTGGTCGAGGCGCTGGCCCGGGGCCTGCCCGCGCTCAGAGACGCGGCGGTCATCGACGCCGCTCTGGAGCCGCTGGTCGCCCGGGTTGAGTCTGTCCGCTACGAGGCCGAGGATCTGGCCGCCGAGCTGGGCCGTTACGGATCGGAGATCGAGTCGGTGCCCGGTCGCCTGGAGGACGTCGAGGAGCGCCTCGGCGTGCTGTCGCGGCTGATGCGCAAGTACGGCGGCTCCGTGGAGGCGGTTCTGGCTCACGCCGCACAGTGCCGCGAGCGCCACGACGAGCTCGACGGCGCCGAGACCAGGATTGAGGAGGTCGAGGCGTCGCTGGCCGAGGCTCGTCGCGAGCTGGGTCAGCACGCGGAGGCCCTGAGCGATCTCAGGCGAGCCGGTGCCCCCAAGCTGGCCAAGGCGGTCCGCAGCCGCCTGGCCGAACTGGCCATGGCGGAGGCGGAGTTCGAGGTCGTGCTCTCGCCACGACCCGACGGATGCGGAGCTCGGGGGGCGGACTCGGTGGCGCTGATGATCGCCCCGAATCCAGGGATTCCGGCCGCGCAGCTGCGGGAGATCGCCTCGGGGGGTGAAATCTCACGGGTGATGCTGGCCCTGCTGAGCGTTGCCCATGGCGGTTCGGGCCCGGCCAAAGCTCGCGGGACCGCGGAGGACTCCGCGCAGGCCGGCTTGCTGGTGTTCGATGAGATCGACACCGGGGTGGGCGGTCACACGGCGCGGGCCGTGGGTCAGCACCTGCGAGACCTGGCCGGCGGACGCCAGCTGCTGTGCATCACCCACCTCCCGCAGGTGGCCGCGCTCGCCGACAGTCACTTCACGGTCAGCAAGGAGAGCGGGACCGTGCCCGCGCTGGCCAGCGTCGCGCAGCTGGATTCCGACCAGGTCGTGGCCGAGGTGGTCAGGATGCTCGGTGCCAGCGCGGATGACCGCGCCGCCGGCCAGCACGCCCGCCAGCTGCTTCGCCAGGCCGCATAGCCCGGAACAAACGTGGAGTGGCCCCTCGTCCTCGTCCGGCGCGCGCGCTACCGTGGACTAACGGCTCACTAGACTCCTACCGAAGGAAAGCCCATGCCCGCAGGCGAGACGCGTTTCATCTTTATCACCGGCGGGGTCGTCTCCTCTCTGGGCAAGGGTATCTCTGCCGCCTCGATCGGCCGACTCCTGGTGGCGCGGGGGCTGAGCGTCCAGCTCCAGAAGTTCGACCCCTACATCAATGTCGACCCGGGGACGATGTCCCCGTACCAGCACGGCGAGGTGTTCGTGACCGAGGACGGCGCGGAGACCGATCTCGACCTGGGCCATTACGAGCGGTTCACCGACGCCAACACCAGCCGCGCCTCCAACGTGACGGCCGGCGGGATCTACAACACGGTGATCCGGCGCGAGCGCCGGGGCGACTATCTCGGTGCGACGGTCCAGGTGGTTCCTCACATCACGGATGAGATCAAGCACCGCGTGCGGCTGATGGCCGAGTCGAGCGACGTCGATTTCGTGATCACCGAGATCGGCGGGACGGTGGGCGACATCGAGTCACTGCCGTTCCTGGAGGCGATCCGCCAGTTTCCGGTCGACGTCGGGCGCCGGCGGTGCATGTTCATCCATCTCACGCTGGTGCCGTACATCGGTCATGCCGGGGAACTGAAGACCAAGCCCACGCAGCACTCGGTCAACGAGCTGCGAAGGATCGGAATCGCACCAGACATGGTCGTATGCCGCTCGGAGTCGGCTCTGTCGGATGACATCCGCAAGAAGATCGCTCTGTTCGCCAGCCTGCCCGTGGAGGCCGTCGTCTCGGCCCGCGACGTGCCCGACATCTACCAGGTGCCGCTCGTCTTCCGGGAGGAGGGGGTCGACGACTACATCCTCCAGGAGCACTTCGGCCTGGACACGCCGGCCCCCGACGTGTCCGGGTGGGAGGCGATCACTCGCAAGGCGGCGCAGGCCACCGATCATGTGCGGATCGCTCTGGTCGGCAAGTACGTCAAGCTCGAGGACGCCTACCTGTCGGTCGCGGAGGCGCTCAAGCACGCGGGCGTACACCACGGCGCCCGGGTGGAGGTCGACTGGGTGGATTCGGAGGCCGTGAGCGACCCCAAGGTCGCGCAGCGCCTGAAGGAGGCCGGCGGAATTCTGATTCCTGGCGGGTTCGGCGGTCGCGGGATTGAGGGCAAGATCCGGGCGGCCCAGATTGCTCGCGAGAAGCGGATCCCCTACCTGGGCATCTGTCTGGGCATGCAGATTGCTGTGGCCGAGTTTGCCCGCAACATGGCCGAGATGGAGGGGGCCAACTCGACCGAGTTCGACCCGGAGACCCCGTTCCCCGTGATCGATCTGCTGCCCGAGCAGAAGGAGCTGGCCGACATGGGTGGGACCATGCGACTGGGGGCCGACCCGATCAAGCTCCACGACTCAACGCGAATCCGTGAGCTGTACGGCGAGGCGGTTGTCTACGAGCGCCACCGCCACCGTTATGAGGTCAACAACCATCTGCGCAAGCGGCTCGAGTCTGCCGGCCTTCGCTTCTCAGGCACCTCGCCGGATGAGCGGCTGGTGGAGGCGATTGAGCTGCCGGGCAGCGAGCATCCGTTCTTCGTGGCCTCCCAGTATCACCCCGAGTTCAAGTCCCGCCCCGAACGTCCTGCGCCGCTGTTCGATGCGTTCGTTGAGGCGGCGTTGGCCCGCGGTCGTGGCCCCGAGCCGGGGCCGGCGGCCGACGAGCGGCCGGGGGCGGAAGCCCGGGCCGCGTCCTCAGCTTCGTGACTCGCGCCAGCGAGGCCGAGCGCAGCCGGCTGGGCGAGACGTTCGCCGCGCTGTGCCGGATCGACAGCCCGTCTGGCCGGGAGCGGCCATGCGCCGACTGGGTGGCCTCCGAACTCGGGGCCATGGGCCTCGAGGTGCACGAGGACGATACGCGGGACCAGACCGGCTCCGACGCGGGGAACCTGCTGGCCAGGCTCCCGGGCCTGGGCGGCCAGAGCGTCCTCGTGTGCGCGCATCTGGACACGGTGCCGGCGGTGGCCCCGCTCGAGCCGGTGGTTGTCAGCGGCGGCTGGGAGAACGCCAACGAGGCGATTCTGGGAGCCGACAACAAGGCCGCCGTGGCCGTGGCCCTCGAGCTGACCCGGCGGCTGGTCCGTCAGCCGGATCGGCCAGATGTCGGCCTGGAGCTCCTATTCACGACCTGCGAGGAGGTCGGGCTGCAGGGCGCCAAGGCGTTCGACGCGGGACAGCTTCGCAGCCAGTTCGGCTTCGTCTTCGACCACGCCTCACCGATCGGGGAGATCGTGCTGGCCTCTCCGACGTACTACCGGATCGTGGCCGACATCTCCGGCCGAGCGGCCCATGCCGGCATTCGCCCTGAGAACGGCCGCAGCGCGATCATGGCCGCCGCGCGCGCGATCGCGGCCATGCCTCTGGGCCGCCTTGACCCAGAGACGACCGCCAACGTGGGAACGATCGACGGGGGCACCAACACCAACGTGGTACCCGAGCACTGCCGGGTCGCGGCCGAGGCCCGCAGTCTGGCCGGCGGCCGGGCCGAGGAGCTGGCCACCGAGCTCATCGACCACCTCCAGGAGGCAGCCGACGCCAGCGAGTGCGACCTCGATGTCAGCGTCGAGCGCATGTTCGATGGCTACCGAACAAAGCAGCGTGAATCGACTGTGGTCCTGGCCGAGCGGGCGCTGCAGGCCTGCGGCTATGAGCCCAGGCCGATCGTCACGGGGGGCGGCTCTGACGCCAACGCCCTCATCAGCTCAGGCTTTCCGGCGCTGAACCTGGCCAACGGGACCGAGCGCAACCACGAGCCCACCGAGAGGGTGAGTGTGGACGCGCTGGAGGGGATGCTGGAGGTGGCGATCGCGCTGTTGGAGCAGGCGCCCGCCGTGCTCGCGGAAGCGGACGCGGCGAGCCGATGAGCTCGGAGTTCGAAGCGCTGGACCGACAGGTCCAGTGGACCGGCAAATTCATCCGGGCGGGGACGGAACGCTTTCGCCACGCCGACGGGGTGGAGGTTCAGCGGGACAAGGTTTGGCACCCCGGCGCGGTTGGCGTGCTGGCGCTGGACCAGACCGCAGTCTGGTTGACGCGCCAGCCCCGGGAGGTCATCGGCGCCGCCGCGTCGCTTGAGATCCCGGCCGGCAAGCTGGACGTTCCGGGCGAGCCTCCGCTCCGGACCGCGCAGCGTGAGTTGGCTGAGGAGGTGGGTCTCCGGGCGGCTCGGTGGACAGAGCTGCTGGACATCTACACCAGCCCCGGCTTCAGCGACGAGCGGGTGTGGCTCTACGAGGCCCGCGAGCTCAGCCCGGCCGGTGACGCTCAGGCCGAGGAGGACGAGCGGATTGAGATCGTCCCCTGGCCGCTGGACCGGCTGGACGAGGCGATCTCGCAGTGCTCGGACGCCAAGTCTCTGGTGGCCCTGCTCTGGCTCCAGGCCAGGCAGCCCGGAAGCTGACGCCACTCGGCGCGGGAGGACCGGCCAGTGCAGCCGCGAATAGGGCGGTATGGCCATCCAAGCCACGCGGCCGCGCCTCATCGACCTGGTGCTGGACTTCCTGGGCTATCTGGAGGTGGAGCGAGGGCTGTCCCGCAACACACTCGAGGCCTACCGCTCTGATCTTCAGCAGCTCGGCGAATTTCTCACCCGGCGCGGGCTGTCGGCAATGGACCTCGCGCCAGGCCAGTTGGCCGAGTTCATCACCGAGCTGGCCGAGGGCCGTGACGGCCGCCCGGCCTGCGCTCCCGCCACGCTTCAGCGCAAGGTGGCGTGTCTGCGCTCCTTCTACCGCTACCTGCGCCGCGAGCAGCTGATCGACCACGATCCGGCCCGGGAGCTCCGCGCCCCGCGGCTCCCCACCCGGCTCCCGCACGTCCTGAGCCGAGATGAGATTCTGCGCCTGCTCTCCCAGCCCCGGGGGAACTCTCCCACCGTCATCAGGGATCGGGCGTTGCTGGAGACCATGTACGCCTGCGGCCTGCGCGCGTCCGAGGCCATTGGCCTGGAGCTGGCGGACCTGGACCTGGAGCTGGGCGTGCTGCGGACCCGGGGCAAGGGGTCAAAAGAGCGGATCGTCCCGGTCGGAAGCCAGGCCATCGACCGCCTGCGGACCTACCTGGACGTGGCTCGGCCAAAGCTGGTCGGCCTGACCGATGAGACGCACGTGTTCGTCAACCGCCGCGGCACAACCCTGTCCAGGCAGGGGCTGTACAAGATCGTCCAGCGGCACGCGCGCAGCGCCGGCCTGGGGGGCCGGATGAGCCCGCACACCTTGCGCCACACGTTCGCCACGCATCTGCTGGCCGGCGGGTGTGACCTGCGCTCGCTTCAGGAGATGCTCGGCCACGCCGACATCGCCACCACCCAGATCTACACCCACCTGTCGGTGGAACGCCTGCGCGACGTCTACTTCGAGGCGCATCCCCGGGCGGAGATCGGCCGATCGGCCTAGCATCTCCAACGTGGGAATCACGCACTTCGACGAAGCGACCGTCCGAGACCACAACGTCGGCCACATCCGGGGGCACTGGTCCTTCCTGGGCGAGGCTGCGGGCTCCGTCGGCGTGGGCGTCAGGCGGATCCAGGTTCCGACGGGGAGCTGGTCAACGCCTGTTCACGAGCACGGAGCTGAGGAGGAGCTCTTCTATGTCCTGGCCGGGGAGGGCATCTCGTGGCAGAGGGGCCGGACGGCGGCCGTACACGCTGGGGACTGCATCGCCTACCTGGCCGGAGGGGGTGCCCACAGCCTGCACGCGCTTCAGGACCTCGACGTGCTGGCTTTTGGACCCCGCCACAGCGACGAGGCAGTCGGCTTTCCCAGGCTGGAGATGTCACTGGTGGGCCGGCGAGCGGTGCGCTCGGAACCAGGCGCGATCGACGGCCTCCCGGTCCAATTCGTCCGCGAGGCCGAGCTGGGTCCTCCGGAGTTGGGCGAGCCGGGTTCACGGCCGCCCACGATCGTCAACCTGAAGGACGTCGACGCGCGGCATTTCGGGCGAGGTTTGGTCTCTTCGGAGCGGCGCGACCTCGGTCGCGCCGTGGGCTCCGAACCGACTGGCCTTCAGCATTACGCCGTCGAGCCGGGCAAGGACGCCACGCCGCCCCACTGTCACTCGGTCGAGGAGGAGATCTTCGTCGTCCTGGGCGGGGAGGGAGTCCTGGTGTTGGAAGGCGAGGAGACACCGGTCCGCCGGGGTCATGTCGTGGCGCGCCCTCCGGCGACCGGACGGTCGCATCACTTCCGCGCCGGCGATCAGGGCCTCGAGTTCCTCGCCTACGGGACGCGAGAGTCCGCGGACATGTGCTTCTACCCCCGGTCGGGCAAGATCTCATTCCGCGGCCTCGGGGTGATCGGCCGGCTCGAACGCCTGGACTATTGGGACGGAGAGGACTGACCCGCGCCGGCCGCGGGCGCTGGGTGGGTCTGGCCGCGACCGGGCTCCTCGGGCTGCTCTGCGGTTGTGGGAGCCGCGCCGCCGTGCCGCAGGTGGTCCGGCCCGCCGCTCCGGGTGGCTTTGAGGTCAAGCGATTCACCGGGATCGGCTTCAGCCTGGCCATCCCCCGGGGCTGGACCCAGGCCGTCGCCTACCCGCCGATGGTCGCCGTGAGGACCTCCGACCGAGCGGTGATCGCCCTGTGGCGATATCCGTCAAGCAGGCCGGCGCCGCATACCGCGGCCCAGCTCCGCCAGGCCGACCGCCGGCTGCTGGCCGCCGCCCGAGCCCGCGACCGCACCCTGCGCCTGATCAACTCGAGCACGACCTCAGTGGCCGGTTACCCGGCCATCGAGTTCCAGACCGTGCAGCGGATTGGCCACCAGGTCAGGGAGGTGGCCTCCACCCACCTGTTCAGGCCCGGCGAGGAACTGGTCCTGGAGGAGTATTCGCCCCCGAACCTGTTCGCCGGACTTGATCGGTCGGTGTTCTCGCCAGTACGGCGGTCGCTGACCGCCCTGAGTCGTTGAAACCGCCTTCGTCGGGTCGTCGCTCCCCGCGGGCCGCGAGCACTACGCTCGGCTGGCATGCCCGAGCTCCCCGAGGTCGAGACGATCCGCCGCCAGCTGGCGCCCCATCTGGAGGGGCGGCGGATCGAGGACGTGGAGATCTCGGACGCGCGCTGGACGCGTCCGGATGACCCGGGGCAGGTCGAGGACGGTCTGCGTGGCACGGTCGTCGAGCTCGTCAGCCGGGCCGGGAAGTACCTCGACGTGTCGCTGTCGGGCGGCGCGCATCTGCTGGTCCATCTGCGGATGACCGGGTCGCTCCTATTCGATCCCCTGGAGGAGCCGGTGCATACCAGGGTCCGCTTCAGGCTTGACGGCGGGCACCGGCTTCTGTACGTGGACCCGCGGCGCTTTGGCACCGGACATCTGATGCTCGGGGTCGCCGAGCGCGATGCCTACCTGGCCGCCCGGCTCGGGGCTGAGCCCTTCACCTCCGAGTTCACGCCCGCATACCTGCGCCAGGCCGCCCGGGGCCGTCGGGCCCCGGTGAAGGCGTTTCTTCTGGACCAGCGCCGGATCGCCGGGGTGGGGAACATCTATGCCGATGAGGCACTGTTCCGGGCCGGTGTCCATCCGCTGCGACCCGCAGGGACGCTGACCCGGTCGCAATGGGAGCGGCTTCACGATGCGATCGAGGAGGTCCTGACCGCTGGGATCGATGCCCGCGGAGCCACGATTGACGACTTTCGTCATGTCGACGGGGCCCGGGGGTCCTTCCAGGACCGGTTCCTGATCCACCTCCGGGCCGGTGCTCCCTGCGTCGTGTGCGGCGGGCCCGTGCGCAAGATCGTGGCCGCCGGCCGCGGGACGTACGTGTGCGAGCGCTGCCAAAAAAAGCCCAGGGCCCGTCGGCGCAGGGCCCGGGTCTAAGCGGCCAGCAGCTCGCTCAGCCGGCCCTCACGGTCCAGGGCCAGCAACTCGGCGAACCCGCCGACCGTCTCCCCCTCGATCAGGATCTGGGGGAAGGAGAACATCCCTGTGGTCCGCTGGAGCTCGGCCCGACCGTCCGGGTCGCGTGCCAGATTGATCTCTTCGTACTGGTATCCGCGGCGCTCGAGCAGCGTCTTGGCGCTCGTGCACAGCGAGCAGTGATCGGTCGTGTAGACGGTGATTGCAGACATCGCTTCAAAAAGTATAGCATCGCCTGGAGTAGCTGGGCGGCCCTGATGCCGCGGCCGCTGAAGACCGAGGCGATCGTGTTGCGGTCGATTCGCTACGGCGAGGCCGACCGCATCCTTCATCTGTACACGCCTGAGCACGGGCGCCTGGGCGCCATCGCCCGGGGGGCTCGCCGGGCCCGGAGCCGGTTTGGGGCGCGCCTGGAGCCCTTCCTGCACGTCCGGGTGATCCTGCATGAGGGGCGGGGAGACCTGCACACGGTGTCGGGCGTGGACACCGTCGCCGCCCACGCAGGCCTCCGGGACCATGCGGCCACGCTCGACGCCGCCGCTCGGGCCTGCGACGCGGTGGCTCGCCTGTTTGAGACCTCCGAGCCCCATCCTGAGGTATTCCACCTGCTGGCCGGCGAACTGGCCCTGCTCTCGGCCGACCCTGCCCATGCCCGCCCGGCCAACGGCCTGGCCTTTCGGCTCAAGCTCCTGCTGGCGGCGGGGATCCTTCCCCAGCTCGGCCGCTGCGTGAGCTGTGGTGAGACGGAGCACCTGCGGGGCTTCTCGCCTGCCGGTGGCGGAGTGGTCTGCGAGGCCTGCCAGGGCTCGGCCTTTACGCTCGGAGAGGAGTCCTATCGCTTCCTGGTGACCGCCATCGGTCGCCCGTTAGCCCAGGCGCCTGAGGCCTCCGAGCCCGCGCTCCGGCAGGCCGAGCGCGCGATCGGTGAGACGGCCGAGCACCATGCCCACGTCCGGCTGAGGCCACTTGTAACCGCCGCCTGACGGGCGTCACAACACAGTTCATGTCGGTCGTGCGACCTCGACGGCTGTCAGAATCGCTCTCGTGGCGGATCAGCTCCTGAGCCGTGGTTATGAGCACCCGGGCGGTGACGTGGCCGCTCGGTTCGCCGAGCAGATCCGGGAGCGTGAGGAGCGCGACCTCTCGCCGCTGGCCACCCGCTCCTACCCGGCTGATCGCGTCGAGGCCGAGCCGGACTGCGGGTTGCGCACTCCGTTCCAGCGCGATCGCGACCGGATCGTCCACAGCAAGGCGTTCCGACGCCTGAAGCACAAGACCCAGGTGTTCGTGGCCCCGAGCGGAGACCATTACCGCACTCGCCTCACCCACACCCTGGAGGTGACCCAGATCTCGCGCACAGTGGCCCGCGCCCTGCGCCTCAACGAGGATCTGGTCGAGGCGATCGGGCTGGGGCACGACCTTGGCCATCCCCCCTTTGGTCACATCGGTGAGGAGGCGCTGGATCAGTGCCTGTCGGAGCGGTTCGGCGCCTCGTTCAAGCACAACGAGCAGTCGCTGCGGGTTGTGGACACGCTGGAGCGAGAGGGCCGCGGCCTGAATCTGGGCGCCGCCGTCAGGGACGGAATCCTCAACCACTCGGGCCGCGCGCCGCAGCCGGCCACGCTGGAGGGCTGGATCGTCAGGCTGATGGACCGCGTGGCCTACATCAACCACGACATCGACGACGCCATCCGGGCCGGCGTTCTCTCTCCATCGGAGCTGCCCTCGAGCCCAATCCAGATCCTGGGAGGCACGGGTCCTCAGCGAATCGACACCCTCGTCCACGACCTGGTCGAGCATTCAGCGGCGGCCGGCCAGATCGTGCAGGGACCCGAGGTGGGCCCCGCGATGGTGCAGCTGCGCTCGTTCATGTTCGAGCGGGTGTACCTGGGACCCACCGCCACCCGCGAGCGGGCCAAGATCGAGCACGTCGTGGGCTTCCTGTTTGATCACTATTGCCAGCATCCCGAGGAGCTCCCGGACTCGATCCCGTCGGGGTCGCCCGAGGGCCGCATCACCGATTATCTGTCCGGCATGACGGACCGTTTCTGCATCAAGGCCTTTGAGGCCCTGAGCATCCCGGCAGCGTTCGCCCCGTGAGCGCCACTGTCCGTGACCCCCGAACGGGGCCGCGCCGATGACCCGGTACACGGCTGACTCCCGAGACCGGGTTCGCGAGGCCGTCGACATGGTCGCCCTGGTTTCGGCCCGGACCGAACTGCGCCGGGCGGGCGCCTCGGAGTGGGTCGGGCGGTGTCCGTTTCACGACGAGCGCACGCCCTCCTTCGGGGTCAACACCGACGAGAAGGTCTACCACTGCTTTGGCTGCCAGGCCTCGGGTGACGCGTTCACATTTCTGATGGAGACCGAGGGTCTCGACTTCACGGCGGCGCTCGAGTCGCTGGCCGACCGCTTCGGCGTTCAGCTTCAGACCGAGGCCGAGGACCCCGAGGCCGCCGCCCGTCGCCAGCGGCGCGAACGGCTGTACACACTCCTGTCCCGGACCGCGGGGTATTACGCCCGATACCTGTGGGAGTCGGCGGAGGCGGCCGGAGCGCGCGGGTATCTGCTCGGCCGGGGCCTCGATGAGCACACGCTCCGCGAGTTTCGCGTGGGCTACGCGCCCAGCGCGTGGGATCGGGTCCTGACGGCCTCGCGCCGTGCCGGGTTCAGCGAGGAGGAACTGCTGGTCGCCGGGTTGGCCCAGCGCTCGCATACGCATCCCGGCCGGATCTTCGACCGGTTTCGAGAGCGAGTCATGTTCCCAGCGGTCGACACTCGGGGTCGGGTCCTGGGCTTCGGGGCCCGGGCGATGCGCGATAACCAGCCGCCGAAGTACCTGAACACCGCCGACGGTGAGCTGTACCACAAGCGGCGGGTCCTTTTCGGGATCGACCGGGCCCGGGCCGACGCGGCCAAGCTGGCCCGCATGATCCTGGTCGAGGGCTACACCGACGTGCTGGCCCTCCATCAGGCGGGACTGGCGAACTGCGTCGGGATCATGGGGACGTCGTTCACCGAGGAGCAGCTGACCGAGCTCGAACGGGTGGTGGGGCAGGGGGGAGTGCTCGAGCTTTGCCTGGACTCAGATCGAGCCGGGCAGGAGGCGATGCTGCGCGCGGCCGGCCTGGCCGCCGGGCGCAGGCTGGAGCTCAGAGTCGTCCCGCTCCCGGAGAGCGCCGATCCGGCCGACCTGGTCCAGCAGCAGGGGGTCGAGGCCCTCCGAGACCTCGTCCAGGGGTCCGTGCCCTTCGTCGTCTTCCAGGTCCGGAGGATTCTTGACCAGGCCGATACCCGGAGCGCCGAGGGACGCGACCGCGCCGTGGCCGAGCTCCGGCCGATTCTGGGCGCGCTCCCCCCGAGCGTCGTACGCGAGGATCTGGTCCGTCAGGTGGCCGGGCGCCTGGAGCTCTCAGAGGCGATCCTCGGCGGCCTGCTGGCCGGTCGCGGCGAAGCCGCCACGGCTCGACCGGCTGGTCGACCGGAGCCCCGGAGTGGGGGAGAGGTCGCTCGCTCAGGCGGTCAGGTCGTCGATCCGGCGGTCCGCGCCGAACGGGCCTTCCTGGTGCTGTGCATCGCCCTGCCCCAGGAGGGTAGGCGGTCGCTTCAGGCGATTGACCCGGAGCAACACATGACCAGCGAACGGCTCCGGCGGGCCGCCCGCCACCTGGCCGGGCAGACCGAGATGCCGCTGACCGGGCTGGATTCGACAGATGAGGAGCTGGCCCACCTGATGACCGATCTGGTGGCCCGCGCCGGACGGGTCAAGCACGTCTCGGCTGAACAGCTCGAACAGCAGCGACTGCTGCTCGAGCGCGCCCGCCTGGAGCGCGCCATCCGCCGGGCCCAGCAGCAGCGCACATCGGGCATCGCGGACCTGGCCCGGGAGCGAGAGAGCGTGATGGGCGAGATCCGCGCTCTTGACGCCCGCATCGAGCGCGCGGTCTAGCAGCTCCACCCCCCGCTCGCGGAGCTCCACCCCCGCTCGCGGCCAGCGCCCGCGAGCCGCACCACCCCTGATCCTCGGGACGAAACCACGCCCCGCCGCCCAGATCGTCACAAAGTTGTGTCACTTTCCAGGGCTTTTCCATCCGACCCGTGTGGGAACATGCGTTCGTGCCAAGAAATGCACATGGATAAGCACTCACTTCAGCTGCTGCTCGCCCAGGGTGTGAGCGTCGAACGGATAGCCGTACGGTTTGGGAAGGATCCGTCGACGATCTCGTACTGGCTTGAGAAGTACGGGCTCAAATCGCCCTACGCGGCCAAGCACGCCGCGAGGGGCGCCCTGGATCGGCAGCAGCTGGAGGAGTGCGTCCAGTCCGGAATGACGATCGCCGAAATCGCGGAGGTGGTGGGGCGGAGCAAGACGACCGTCCGGCACTGGCTGCGCCGGTATGGGCTTCGGACCGCGAACAGGCGCGGCCGGAGGACAGACCCCCGGGCCGTGGCGGGAAAGGAGGCCGGTCCTCTGACCGTCACGCTCTCGTGTCCCACTCACGGCGAAACTGACTTCGCCCTGGAGGGCCGAGGCTATTACCGCTGTAAGCGCTGCCGTGGGGCCGCCATATCACGCCGGCGCCGGAAGATGAAGCAGATCCTGGTCGAGGAGGCCGGAGGCCGGAGGCCGGTGCTGTCTTTGCGGCTACCAGGAGTGCATGGCGGCGCTGGAGTTCCATCACCTGGATCCGGACACGAAGCGGCTTGAGATAAACGCGAGAGGCAGCTCGCTCGCACTCGACAAGCTTCGCGAGGAGGCACGCAAGTGCGTGCTTTTGTGCTCAAACTGCCACGCGGCGGTTGGGGTAGGAGTGAAGGAGGTTCCCGCTAGAGTTGCCGCGTAGCAGGTGAGGTCATACGCACCGTAATAAGTAGAATCAATACACCGTAATCCGGGGTAACTCAATTGGCAGAGTGCACGGCTGTTAACCGTGATGTTGTGGGTTCGAGTCCCACCCCCGGAGCTCAGTCACCCTCTACTAGGAGTGTGAGGACATGAAGCTCTACGTCTGTTACGGAACCTGGAAGCCCGCGCCGCGGCCCGGGGGCCATCCCTGTGGCACGGCCTACCACGCTCTGAAGGACGCAGGGCATAGACCAGAGGTCAAGCTGTCCTACGGGCTGGGGCTGCTGCCGTTTATGAACTTCACCGCGGGTCGGCAGGAGGTCAAGAAGCTGACCGGCAACTACTGGGTTCCGGCGCTGGTCCTGGACGACGGGAGCGTGATCCAGGGTTCGCGGGAGATCGCCGACTGGGCCCGCTCCAACCCCGCCGGCTCGAGTGTGGCCGGAGCGGGCGCTGCTGGGTCCGCGGCCGGCTCGCGGTCGAGCGCCGAAGCGTCGGGATCCGCGCCGGCTGGCTGATGCCTCGGCCGGCCACGATCGCTGAGCTCGAGGACTGGACACTGAACGGCGCGAGCTGGGAGCCCGTGGAGCTCTCGAAGGGCCGTGCGGTCGTCGAGCTGTGTACCTGCCACGGCGAGCGGGTGGACGTTGTCGAGTCCGAGGACCCGAAGTTCATCGAGTACGTGCGCGTGCACCGCGAGCACTGAGCCGCTCGCCGGCCGGGGCAGGCTGACTCGCCGCAACGTGATCGGTCGGCGCGACGCCGTCGCCGGCCGCGAGCCCCTCGACCAGCTCGGCCGCCCTCGTGGTGCCGTCGTGGCGGTCGGCCCAGCGGGCCAGGCCCCGCGCCTGCTCGGCCAGGCTCGAATCCGAGAGCGCCCGCTCCACCGCCCACCGGATCGTCCGCGGCCCGAGCAGCCGCCAGGGCAACCTCACGCCCACCCCCGCCCAGTCGGCCCGGGCGGCGTTCTCGGCCATGTCTCCGGAATGCGGCACGACCAGGACCGGGACCCCGCTGGCCAGCGCCCGGACGAGCGTCCCGTGGCCGCCGTGGCAGATCACCAGGTTTGCCCCGGGCATGCTTCGCGAGTAGGAGATCCAGTCCATCAGGCGAGTGTTGGCCGGGACTTCGAAAGTGACCGGGGGCGGCCTGCGGTTCCACGTGGCCAGTATGCGCACTCGCGCCTCGGCCAGCCCGGCCACGGCAGCTCGGAGCAGGCGCTGCTGGGAATCCTGGGCCGTGGAGGGAGCCACCACGACCAGGGGAGCGGCCCCGGCCGGTGGGTCGACGGCGTGGTAGGGCGGCTCCCAGAGCAGCGGCCCGACAACGTGAACTGACTCGGGCCAGCGGCGTGGGTACTCGAGCTGGGGAAAGGTGCCGACGATGCACAGCCGCTCGCTGAGGCCACCGTGCAGGCGCCTCACCGGTGGCAGTCCGAGCCTCGCCCGGGCCTGGTTGAGCTCATCGCGTCCGCGGCGCAGCCCGGCCGCGACCGGCCACTCGATCGCCCGCCACCCGGCACGACCGGCGATGGTGCGGGCCGGCCGCGCCCCAAGCGCGTACGGGGGGAGACCCGGCGCGCCGACCGGGTACACATGCGGAACCAGCGTGGCCACTGGTAGGCCCCCGAGCTCACCGGCCAGGGCGGGAGCCAGGGTCAGGATGTCGTGGACGACGATCTGGGGGTCGCGGTCCCGGAGCGAGCGCCCCGTGACCGCCGCGGCCTGAACCACGGCCTCATAGGGCTTGAGCGGGCGCTCGGATGTGGGGAACACGGGGTATTCGGGGGCGGCCACGAAGTGCATGCCCGCCTCCTCCACATCCGTCTGCCAGCGGGTCCACGTCTCGAACGTGACCTCATGGCCGCGCTTCACCAATCGGGAGCCCAGGGCCAGCATCGGAAAGGCGTGGCCGGGGTCGCCGAACGCCCCCAGGAAGATCCGCAGCGGGTCTCCGCCCACGCTGCCTGGCACCGCCACTGTCCCCCTCAGCCGGCCAGCTCGGCCACCAAGCGCAGCTGCTCGATCCGCTCGTCCCGGGTGAAGGCCATCGGGGTGATCATCAGCGTGCCGACCCCGGCGTCGCGGAACGCGGCCAGCCGGTCCCTGACCACGTCGGCGGGGCCCGCCAGTGAGACCATGTCGATCAGCTCGTCGGGGATCGCCGCCGCCGCCTCCTCCTTCTTGCCGGACAGGTAGAGGTCCTGGATCTCGGCCGCCGGGCCTTCGAAGCCGTAGCGCTGAACCAGGCGGTTATAGAAGTTCTGATCCCGGGAGCCCATCCCCCCGATGTAGAGCCCGAGCACCGGGCGCATCAGGTTCCGGGCCTGCTCGCGGTCATCGGACACGTACGCGTTGACCGTCGGGGCGATGTCGAACCCGTCCAGCGACCGCCCAGCCCGATCGGCTCCCTCCTGCAGGAGCGCTCGGAAGTCGGCCACGTACTCCGGCGAGAAGAAGGTGGGGATCCAGCCGTCGGCGATCTCTCCCGCCAGCTGGGTGTTCTTGGGTCCGATGGCGGCGATGTAGATCGGAACGCGCTCCTGCACGGGCGCGATCATCAGCTTCAGCGCCTTCCCGGGGCCATCGGGGAGCGGCAGCTCGAGCGTCTGGCCGTGGAAATCCACCCGCTCTCTGGCCAGCGCCATCCGGACCACGGCGACGTATTCCCGGGTCCGCTGGAGCTGGCGGGCGAAGCGCTGGCCGTGCCATCCCTCGGCCACCTGGGGCCCGGAGGAGCCGATCCCCAGCAGCATCCGGCCCCCGGAGAGCTGATCCAGCGTGGCCGCGGTCATGGCGGTCATGGCCGGGCTGCGCCCCGGCATCTGGAAGATCGCCGAGCCGAGCCTGATCTTCGTCGTCTGGGCCGCGAGCCAGGCCAGCACCGTGGCCGCGTCTGAGCCGTACGCCTCGGCCGACCAGACCGAGCCGTACCCCAGACGCTCTGCCTCTTGCACGACCGCGAGCTGATCCTCGGCGCCCATGCCCAGTCCCCAGTAGCCAACGTGTACGCCGAGCTCCATATGCAAGTTTCCTTTCGGGCCCAGGAGTTCCTTGTCGAATCAGACGACGCTGATTACAGTCCGCCCACCGCCAGCGGGAGGCGGGCAAACCCTATGCGAACGCAGCGCCGAGCGACGATCGAGGACCTGCGGGTGGCGATCCACTCGCTGCCCCGGACCACCCGGATCGCGATGCTTCAGGGCATCGCGGGCAACGACATCATCGCCGGCGCGTACACCAGCGGCCAGGGGATTTGCCCGATGCTGGCCGCGCACCGCAACGGCGGCCGGACGAACCTGATCTCCTTCGCCAAGGCGTGGGACCGCTTCGCCTTTAATGGCTCGCGGGTCACCAAGCCCAGACCAGCGACGGCCCGCGAGCTGCTCGTCCTGCGCTCCCACCTGGAGGCCAGCCTGCTTGAGGAGGATATGCCGCACGCCGACCTGGCCTCGGCGATCCAGGCGCACCGGGAACTGGTTGGCGCCAGACGGCCCGAGGCTCCGCGCTCCAGCGCTCCATCCGCTCAGCGCCGGCGGCGCGTCCGGCCCGGAGACCCAGACCGCAGTCGCGAACTGGGCTCCAAGCCGGGGTGGAGGTGGACGCGCCTGGTCCGCCGCTACGACGAGTACCAGTGGGCTCTGGAGCAGGTCCGGGCCCACGAGCAGCAGGCCCAGGAAGAGACGCCCGTCCTCAGCTGACAGGATGCCGGGTTGTGCCCGGTTCCCCCAACATCCGGCTGGCCGGCCCGATGGAGTCCGGCTACGAAGACGTACTGACGCCAGAGGCGCTCGAATTCCTGGCCGCGCTGGAACAGGAGTTCGGCCCCCGCCGGGTCGAGCTTCTGGAAGCTCGCCAGAAGCGGCGAGCGGCCCTCCGCGATGGAGGCAGGCTCGATTTCCTGGAGGAGACCGAGGCCGTCCGCGGGGGCGAATGGTCGGTCGCGCCCGCCCCGCCCGACCTGGAGCAGCGCTGGGTGGAGATCACCGGCCCGACGGACCGCAAGATGATGATCAACGCACTGAACTCGGGAGCGGACGGCTTCATGGCCGACCACGAGGACGCCAACGCCCCCACCTGGCACAACATGGTCGCCGGGCAGCGCAACCTGCGCGACGCCGTCGAGGGCACGATCACCTACCGGGGCTCCGATGGCCGAAGCTACGAGCTCGGCCCTGAATTGGCCACCCTGCTCGTCAGGCCCCGCGGGTGGCACCTGCCCGAGGGCCACTTGCTGATCGACTCCGAGCCGATCTCCGGGTCCCTGTTCGACTTCGGGCTGTACTTCTTCCACTGCGCCAGGGCGCGCCTGGACAGGGGTACCGGGCCGTACTTCTACCTGCCCAAGATGGAATCCCATCTGGAGGCCCGGCTGTGGAACGACGTGTTCTGCTTCGCCCAGGACGCGGCCCGCATGCCGCGGGGCACGATCCGGGCCACCGTACTGATCGAGACGCTCCCTGCCGCGTTTGAGATGGAGGAGATCCTGTACGAGCTGCGCGATCACTCAGCCGGGCTGAACGCCGGGCGCTGGGACTACATCTTCTCCTCGATCAAGAGCTTTGCCGACCGCCCCCAGATGGTCCTGCCCGACCGTTCTGAGGTGACCATGACCGTGCCATTCATGCGGGCCTACACCGAGCTTTTGGTCGCCACCTGTCACCGCCGGGGGGCCCACGCGATGGGGGGGATGGCGGCGCTGATTCCCTCGCGCCGGGACTCCGAGGCCAACGAGGCGGCCCTGGCCGGAGTCCGGTCGGACAAGGAGCGGGAAGTCTCGCAGGGCTATGACGGAACCTGGGTCGCCCACCCTGACCTGGTCCCGACGGCCCGCCAGGTCTTCCAGGACGGCCTGGGCGCCAAACCCAACCAGCTTGAGCGCCGCCGCGATGACGTGGCCGTCAGCGCGGACGAGCTTCAGGACCTCGCCGCCACGCCCGGGAACATCACCGAGGCCGGCCTGCGAACGAACGTCAACGTGGGCTTCCAATACGTCTCCTTCTGGCTCACCGGCCGCGGCGCCGCGGCCATCAACTCGCTGATGGAAGACGCGGCCACGGCCGAGATCTCACGGACTCAGATCTGGCAGTGGGTCCATCATGGATCGCGCCTTGAGGATGGTCGCACGGTCACCGTGGAGCTGGTGCGCCAGATCCTGGATGAGGAGACCGCCAAGATCCGCCAGAGCGTCGGAGATGAGGTGTGGCAGGCGGGGCGCCCAGCCGAGACCCGAGAGCTGTTCGACCGCGTGGCCTTGTCGCCCGAGCTGATCGAGTTTCTGACCATCCCGGCCTATGAATATCTCGACCGGTAGGCTGGCCGGGGAAGCCGCTGAACCAACCATCCACAGCCCGAACATTGAGCACGACCGCGATCGGTGAACACAATCTGGCCCGGCTGGCCGAGGGCTCCTTCGACCGCAAGGGAGACTACGAGGCGCTGTTCTTCGAAGGCCAGTGGCATCGGTCGGGTGACCTGGCCGGCCGGGCTCGGCGCATGGCCGCCGGACTGACCGAGCTGGGGGTGGCCCCCGGCGAGCGGGTGATCGTGATGATGGCCAACTCGCCCGAGGTTGGGATCGTCTACAACGCCATCTGGCGCGCTGGGGCGGTGGTCACGCCGGTCATGTTCCTGCTCCCTGTGGAGGACGTGCGGCACGTGCTCATGGACTCCGAGGCCTCCGCTGTCATCACCAGTCCCGAGTTCGCCGACAAGGTTCGTGAAGCGGCGGAGGGCGTGGACACCGTGCGCTTCCTGATCTCCCGCGACCAGGTCGAGGGCTTCATCCCGCTGGCCTCCTTGGAGGAGCCAGATCCGGGCCAGATCGTCCCCCGGGCCGACGATGAGTTGGCCGCTCTGCTCTACACGGGGGGAACCACCGGCCGGTCCAAGGGCGTCATGCTGACGCACGAGAGCCTGTACTACACGGGCCGCGCAGGCCACGAATCTGGCCACGTTCCGGGCCTCAACCGCGTGCTGATCCCCCTGCCGCTTGCCCACGCGTACGGTCTGCTCGTGACGGTCGTCGGGATGCACTCGCCCGAAAAGGGCGCTGGGGTACTGATGAGATGGTTCGAGCCCCAGGCGTTCCTGGAGCTGATCCAGGAGCACCGGCTTCAGGTGGCGGCGGTCGTGCCCACGATGCTCCAGCTCCTGCTCTCCCTGCCCTTGGAGGATCACGACCTCAGTTCGCTGCAGTACGTCACCTCGGGGGGGGCGCCACTGGCGATGGAGACGGCTGAGGAGTTCATTCGCAGGGTGCCGTCTGTTTCGATCCGCCAGGGCTACGGGTTGACCGAGACCGCCGCTCTGATCTCATCCAACCCGATCGGCCGGGAGCGCTCGGGGTCCGTCGGGTTGCCCGTTCCCGGAACCGACGTCCAGATCCTGGACGATGA
Source organism: Solirubrobacteraceae bacterium (assembly GCA_036490975.1). Lineage (GTDB taxonomy): Bacteria > Actinomycetota > Thermoleophilia > Solirubrobacterales > Solirubrobacteraceae > Palsa-465. The sequence goes on along the minus strand of DASXCS010000001.1, from coordinate 29,751 downwards.
GGGCGATCAGGTGGCGCCGGGGGAGGTGGGGGAGATCTGTGCCCGCTCGCCAGGTGTGATGCAGGGCTACTGGGGTGCCCCCGAGATCACCGCCGAGGCCCTGCGAGACGGTTGGCTCCACACCGGCGATCTCGGTTATCAGGACGACGACGGCTACCTGTACATCGTCGACCGCAAGAAGGATCTGATCATCCGCGGGGGATTCAATGTCTACCCGCGCGACGTCGAGGATGCGCTGGTCGAGCATCCGGCGGTCCAGACGGCCGGCGTGGTCGGCCGGCCCGACCCCCGGCACGGTGAGGAGGTGGTCGCCTTCGTGGCGCTTCATCCGGGATCCGAGCTGACGGCTGAGCAACTCGTCGAGTGGGCCCGGGAGCGAATCGGTGGCTACAAGTACCCCCGGGAGGTGGTGCTGGTGGACGCGATCCCCCTGACTCCGGTGGGGAAGGTGGACCGCAAGGCACTTCGGGCCGAGCTCCCGGCCGCCCAGTCCCGGACGCGCTGATCGTCGTCCGAGCTTGCTCGGCATCCCGATTACGGGTAGATGTAGGCGATGGCGGATGATCCTCGTCCCACAGAAGCGACCGCGCTCCCCGAAGGGGCCAGTGCCGACGGCCATGGCGATTCCAATTCGCGGCAACGGCCGGGACCTGCGAGCACCCCGGATTCCGAGGCGAACGCCGACCGCGAGCTGCTGCTGGACCGGGAGGCCCGTGTAGAGGCGGCCGGGGAGGGACCGTTCGGCCGGCTCGGTCAACGATTTGACCGCCGGTCGCCGTTTTGGATCGGGCTGATGGGCGGACTGGGGGTGGGTGCGGCCTATATCGTCGGCCGGAGCATCATCGACGCCCGGCAGGTCCTGCTGCTGGTCTTTCTGGCGCTCTTCATCGCCGTCGGCCTGGAGCCGCTGGTGGCGCTACTCCACCGCCACGGCGTCCGGCGAGGCTGGGCGGTGCTGATCGTCACGCTGGTCGCTCTCGGCGCGGTGGGAGGGCTGCTGGCCGCGGCGATTCCGCCCCTGGTCAACGAGACGAGCGACCTGGTCCGGCTGGCTCCCCACTACCTGCAGGACCTCAACGACAAGAGCTCGTTCCTGGGCAACATCAACAAGCACTTTCATCTGGTAACGCACCTGAAGAGCTCCCTGTCCCACGGCGGGCTGAGCTCGATCGCCTCGGGGGTGGTGGGGGCGGGCAAGGTGGTCGTCGGGCTACTCGGGGCATTTTTGATCGTCGTGGTGATGACGGTCTATTTCCTGGCCGACATGCCCCGCGTCACCAGGACCATCTACCGGCTTGTGCCCCGCAGCCGCCGGGCCCGGGCCGGGCTGCTGATCGACGAGATGTTCGCCCGGGTGGGTGGGTACGTGCTGGGGAACGTGATCACGTCGGTGATCGCGGGCGTGGGCACCCTGGTCTGGCTGGAGATCTTCAGCGTCCCGTATCCGCTTCTGCTGTCGGTGTTCGTCGGCTTCATGGACCTGATCCCGATCGTCGGCTCGACCGTGGCCGGAATCATCGTCGCGCTGGTGGCGCTGACCGTGTCATGGCCGATCGCTCTGGCCACGGCCATCTTCTACGTCGTGTACCGCAATCTCGAGGACTACCTGATCACCCCGAAGGTGATGAATCGAACCGTCAAGGTCTCCGGGCTGGTGACGGTGATCGCTGTCGTAATCGGCGGCGCGCTGCTGGGCATCATCGGCGCCCTGATCGCGATCCCGATCGCCGCGGCGATCAAGCTCGTGCTGGACGAGGTCACGTTTCCCCGGCTCGACGCCAGCTGAGGGGCCCTTCGGCCAGGGACGCGGCGGCTGGCGGCCGCCACCGCGATGCTCGCGTGGCCCCGGTTTCGGCGCTCGGGCGGCGTGTACACCGGGCCAATCCGGACGGCGCCGGCCACGGGCGGGTTGGCGTCGACAAGCGACGCGGGCCCATGGTCGTCCCAGACCAGCCACCCGCGGGAGCGCAGGCGCTCGTGCACCAACGCAGCAGACTCGCCGGTGACCACGACATCGCCGAGACGCTGCGGGCGGCCCCGGCGCCGCCCGCAGGTGCGTTCATCAGCCGGTGAAACCGCGAGGGGTCCGCGCCCGGCGACTGATCCGACGACGCCGCCGGTGATGCCGTCGCCGCCGGTGGTGCACCGTGGTGGTGCGGTGCCGCGTGCGGTGGCCGCTTCGGGTGGTTGGGCTCGAACGGTGCGAGGACGTTGGGCGCGAGGGCGTGGTCGAACTCGGCGTGAAGGACGCCGGACAGTCCACCCAGAACGTCTTGTGCTTCTGGGGGTCCTGTACGAAATCGAGCTTGAAGTGATACCCGTTATGCGCGGGGCTGTCCCCGTTTGACCGGGCCGTCGCGATCAGCGTGTCGATGCTGATCGTGGCCACGACCTGATCGCCGCCCTGCGTGGTGTCGTAGCTCCAGTTGCCGGAGTGGTCGATCTCCTTGCTCCCCGACGGCGGCCAGCCGTTGATCGTGAATGCGCCGGGGCTGTCCGCCAGCCCGGCACCCCACATGTTGATGTCCTGGCAGCCCAGGTGCGGGTCCATCTCGTGGCCCGGGCCGGCTGGTTGCCCGACGTTGTCCAGCCAGACGTCGCCTGAATTGGCGTCGCCTCCGCTGGACGCCAGTGCGGCTCCTGCACTCCCAAGCGCGAGCAGACTCGCCAGCACCAACGCTGACATGCGCAGCTTGAACATTATTCCGCCCTCCCGTGGCGTTTATTGGTTTTCTGGCCCACTGATAACCAGCAAGCCGGTGTACTGGATGTGGGTACAACGCCGGCGGTGGCGCGGAGTCAGGCGCTACCTCACCAGAATGGTCAGGATCTGACGGGAGGGAAGGACGCAGCTAGGCGGCGCTGAGCGGCGCGGCGCTGCCGTTGGGGCCGCGTCCGGTGGCCTGCTGGGGATGCGTGGCCAGAGCGCGCCAGGCCCGGGCGAGCTCGGCGCGCAGGCGCTCGCGCTCGGCCTCGAACTCTCCTTCTCCGGGAGTCTTCGGGCGCTGCTCCCACCACGGCTTATGAGATCGAGCGGGTGCCATGACTGACCTATCGGCAGCGACGCGAGCGACTTGAGTCAGCCAGGTTTTTAGCCAGGCTTTGTCCAGGTGAGCAGCGTCGCGGTTCCAGAACGTCTAGGTATTCGGGCTGAATCGATGTCTTCCTTGATTGCAGCCAGTCCGACGCGCAGCTCTTCGGGGTGATCGCGTCGCATGCGCTCGAAGTAGCTCGTGTCGCCCCTCTGCGCCGCCTCAATCAGGCGCTCGGGGCGGGTGGACAGGGCGGCCAGGTTGGCGTCCTGCAGGTCGCCGAACTCGAACCTCACCGTATCCGCACCGGGCAGCTCATCCAAGAAGGCCGCCAGCGGTGGGTGGGTGGCGTCCATCCAGGGCCGGCTGCTCGGAAAGTAGTCAAGGATCCACAGAGTCGTGGAGTCCTCACGTGTGAAGCCCATCAGGACCAGACGGCCACCCGGACGGAGAATCCGGCGAGCCTCGGCCAGGGCAGCGTGGCGATCCTCGACGTGGTGGAGCATCGAGATCATCGTGGCCGCGTCGAACTGTCCATCGTCAAACGGCAGCCTCTGGGCGTCGGCCTGGACCGTCTGGAGGCCCTTGGCGGCCGCTCTGGCCAGCATCTCCGGTGAGCGGTCGACGACCACCGGCGTCCAGCCCTCCTGTTTGAGGGCGAGCGAGTAGTTGCCGGTGCCGCCGCCGACGTCGGCCAGACGCCGGCCGGAGATCCCCTGTAGCGCCGCCAGCAGCGGTCCCAGGATCGAGGGGCTGGCCGATCGGCGCTCGTCGTAGCGCTCGGCCTGGCGCGAGTAGTCGGGCAGCAGGCTCATGGGTACAGGTTGGCAGTCCCCATCCAGTTGTGGCACCGGCTAGCCTCCTGCGCTTCGCAGAGGGATCAATCTCAGCTCACGAGCGAGGAATTCCCCAAACCAACGGCGAAAAGGAACACCCATGAATACGACAGGACGCACCACGCAACGGAATGCGGCCTGGATCGCACGGAGAGCGACGCGAGTCTCGGCACTGGTCGGGGCGCTCGCTTTGATCGCGGCCGGGGCCGCATTCGCTACCACCACGACGACCATCCGCACGACCACCAACGCGAACCTGGGCCGGATCCTGGTCGGACCCGCCCGGTACACGCTTTACGTCTGGTGCAAGGGCGGCAGTCAGACGAACTGCCCAGGGAGCAGCTCGGCCAGCTGGCCTGCGCTGATCGCCAGCGGCAAGGTTGTGGCCGCATCGGGCTCACAGCTCAACGGGAGCAAGCTTTCGACGCGGAACCTGTCAGGCGGCCGGCATCAGGTCACCTACTACGGCCATCCGCTGTATCTGTACAAGGGCGACAAGAAGCCCGGACAGGCCAACGGCGAGGGCAAATACGGTGGTTCCGGCGCCTGGTTCGCCATCAACAAGTACGGCCAGGCCGTTCCCTCGGGCGGCTACTAGAACCCAGGCGGCACGGCGGGCCGAACGCTGAGCTCGGCCCGCCGTCTGCCGTTATCCGTTATCCGGTGAGCGAGGCCCGGAACACCGCCATCCGCGGTGGGCCGCATATGCTGGCGCCGTGGATTCAACGCTCGAACAGCGGATCGCGGTCCAGCTCCGGTGGCGAGACATGGACATGCTGGGGCATCTCAACCAGTCCGTGTACCACGAGCTACTGGAGGAAGGTCGCGCGGCGCTGATCTGGGATTTGCTGCAGCGAGTGGGGAGCGACCCCGCACACGGGTCATACGTGCTCGCCCACGTCGACCTCGACTACCGCACCGAAGTTCGTAAGGACCACGGGCAGGTCGACGTCGTGATCCGCGTCGGGAGCGTCGGTCGGTCGAGCTTTCGGCTCCTGCATGAGATTCGGCTTCCCGACGGGACGGTGGCCGCCTCAGGTGAGACGGTGATGGTCGCCTGGGATCCGCGGACCCGGGCCAAGCGCGAGCTCACCCCCGGCGAACTCGAGGCGCTATCGGTGCCGAGCGCCGCGGCCTGATACGCAGGATGGGGCTCAGGGCGCCGATGCCAGCGCTCGTTCGACGAGCTGGCCGGCGGCGAGGACGGCGCCGTCGTGGCCGGGAGGGCCGATTACCTGGGCCGATGCGGGTAGCCCGAGTTCGGCGGCGCCGCAGGGCAGGGCGAGCGCGGGCCAGCCGAGCGCGTTGAATGGGTAGGTGAGCCGGAGCACGGCCTCCCGGATCTCGAGGTCGTCCGCGTCGGCGGGTGGGGCGATCGATGTGAGCGTCGGGGTGATCAGCAGGTCCAGGCCGGCGAGCGCCTGGGCTGCCAGCTCTCGATAGAGCGCTCGGTGGCGGCGCGCCGGCCCGGGTTCTGCGGGTGATGGGCGACGGCGATCGGATCGAGGTCCCGAAGGTCCCGGAGCGGTGAGCTGAGAGCGGCTCAGCCCCCGTCGGAAGGATGGCGACTCGGTGGTTGCTCCCAGAGGAGTTTGAACCTGCCGGCGTTTGTGACCGCGATTAGCTGTTGGCGAGATTCGAAGGCGCTGCCACCAGGAAGCTCGTCCGCGTAGAGCTTTCCGTTCGGGCAAACGCGAAGTAGGTCAGCCAGAAGTACTCGTGCGCGATTTGCTGGCCGAACTTCTCGCTCACGACGAGCCGGTGGCCGTCGACCCGCAGGAGCAGGGACCCGTCCTCGCCGTGGACGACCCCATCGGGCGCGCGCTCGAGGACCGAGTAGTCCCCTCCGCTCTGACGCGCCAGCCACTGTTTCCTGGTGCCGACCTGGTGGGCGATGCCGTGGACGATCTACCAGATCGCCCAGCCGTTCAGGCCGGAGACGTCGATGTCGCCGCGCGCGTCGACCGCGATTGGACCGAGGCTGTCGAGGTGACCGTTGGCGATCCGAGCGAGGCGCCGAGCGGCGGGGTGCCGTCGGCGACCAGTCCGTTCTTGCTGGTCCGGCCGTTGCCCTGCGATCGTGCGGATCACACCGTCGGGGGTGGACGATCGGGTGACCTGCATGGCGCACGTCACCGCGGCGCCCGACGGCGGGCACGTCTCGTTCAGTCGAGCATCACGGAGTCGAGTGGACCGTCCCCACGCGAGTTGCGACGATCCTCGCTTGGTAGAAGCCCCGGGTCGGCGGAGTGCCTCCGGAGCCGCTGCACTCGTACCGAATCGTGCCCGGGGCCGTGAGCGTGATCGCGATCGTATTGGCAAACGCCGCCAAGCTGTCGGGAGGAATTGCGCTGACCGAGAAGTCATCGTCGCTCCCGGCGGACGAGCTGAGAATGCATCCGGCACCACCCGGATCCGATCCCGTGCCCGTATCGCTGGACCCAACCGCCTTGGCCACCACCGTGTAGCTCCCGGCCGGAACGGCCAGCGTCAACGTAAGCGGCTCCGCGATGGTGTTGGTTGAGGTCTGAAAGGCGGCGGCCTGCTGGTTGAAAGCGATCGCCTTCTCGTTCGCCAAGCACCGCTTGCCGGCACCGACCAGACGCAGGTCGCCGCCGTTCTTCTTGTAGCAGCCGTGGATCACCCCTTCGGGTCCGGGTATCGAGTCGATCGCGGCATAGGCCCCGCCTCCCATCGTGAGGAGGAGCGCGAGCGTGGCCACAACATTGGCGTACGTCAGACGCGGTCGAAAACGACCCAGCACTTTGAAACCTCCCCAGGCGATCTGTCGATGCCCGAGCACTGTTATCAGCTTCGCCTCGAGAGCGCAACCGCTGGCTCGTGCCCCGAAACGACGAACGCCACGGCTCCATGGCCCTGCCAGGGCTCGAACCTGGGCCGTACGGATTATGAGTCCGCTGCTCTACCAACTGAGCTACAGGGCCGGCGAGGCGACGCTACCACGCCCCGCCAGGGCCTCAGGTAGTCTGCGATCCGCGAGATGTTGACCTTCGCCATCAATCAGGCCCTCGGGCAGACGCTGGCCCTGGCAGCCACCTTCCTGGGCGTCGGAGTCCTGGTCAACCTCCTCATCGCCTACGTCGTGGCCCAGGTCTTCGGCGAGCACAAGCAGAACAAGGAAGGCGAGCCGCCCGCCGGCTGAGGCTCATAAGCACGCGTTTCCGGCCCAGAGTGGCCGGTTCGTGAAGGAAGCTCACAGGGGCGCGTCGAATGAGTGGCCTGCCCCATGAGCAAGACGGTCAGCTCCGATCCGAACGGCACCGCCACGCCGGCGCGACAGTCGTCGTCGGCCCACCAGGTCCTCTCGACGTACATTCAGTCGCGGTTTGACGAGTTCTCGCGCTCCCAGAAGGACGTGGCCCAGTACATCGTCGACCACCTGGACGAGGCGGCTTTCCAGACGGCCGAGGAACTGGCCAAGCGGGCCAACACCTCATCGAGCACGGTGGTCAGGTTCTCCCAGGCCCTGGGCTTCGAGGGCTTCCCTGAGCTTCAGCAGGCCGCCCGGGACGAGTACCGTCGCCGGGCTCCGGCCGGAGGTGGCGCAGCGGCCGCGGCACCGCTGTTCTCACTCGACCAGACCCAGTTCGAGGCCGCGCTGGCCGCCGATCACGTCAATGTCGAGGACACGGCTCAAAAACTGTCCCGCTCGCAGGTGGAGGCGGCGATCGACGCGATCGTCTCGGCCGAAAAGGTCCTGATCGCCGGCACCGACCAGATGGCCTTCTTCGCCAGCTACCTGCGACACCTGCTGATGCTGCTCGACCTCCGGGCGGAGATCGTGGCCAGCCCGTCACAGGAAGCCCTCGGACGGCTCAGCCGGATCGATGACCAAACGCTGGTCATCGGCCTGTCCGCCGGACGCCCGCACCCGCTGATCACGCGCACGATGAAGCTGGCCCGTCACCGCAAGGCCCCCACGATGGCGATCACCGACGCCACGCTCTCGGAGGTGGCCCGGCTGGCCCGGATCCGCCTCTACTACTCGTCCAACACGCCCGCCTTCGTGCGCTCGCACACCGCCCTGCTGTCGCTGATCCAGTCCCTGGCCTACGGGGTCTATGCCCGCGACGCGCAGCAGTACGACGTGCGAATCAAGGCGTTCCGCCTGAAGTAGCAGCTGGGCGCTGGGCCACGAGCAGGCTCTGGATGGCCCGCCCGACCCGTCCCCGCTCGTCATACAGGATGCTCTCGGCCAGGCCGACGCCGTCCTCGGCGATGATCGTCCGAGAATCCAGGCAGATCCACTCGCCGGCGGGTACGCGTTCCACGTACAGGGTGAGGTCAGGGTTGATGAAGATCCACTCGCCCCAGGGGAGCGACGCGCCGATGCCGTTCCCGAAATCCCCCGCTGCGGCCAGCCGCTGGAGCGGGGACGGCTCCTCGCCGTCCACCAGTGGGACCTTGAGCCGGAACCAGGCCGTGGCCGGACCGAGCGCGTTGAAGCCGCCGGCCACGAACCGGATCTCAATCGCGTCGGCCCCGAAGAACGTCATGCCCTCGGTGAGCGGAAGCTGCGGAGCGTCGATCTGCCCCTGCTCGGGCCCGAGCGCGGGAGGCGCCTCGCCCGGGCTGGCCGCTCCGTTGCCGGCCCGCTGAACCTGGAGCGCACGGGCCCGCGCGACCTCCGTCCCCTCGGAATTGAATACCGAGGCCTCCAGCAGCTGGACTCGCCGGCCCGGCCGGATGACCTCTGCACGAACCTCCAGCTCGCCCAGCGGCACCGGGCGCATGAACTCATACGTGACCCGGGCAATCATCAGCCCCTCGGGGGCGGGAAGCCCTTCGAACGCCCGCATCAGCAGCGCGGCCGGTGCGCCGCCATGCTGGGCCATCGGGTCCCATGGTCCGCGGGCCACGTCGGTGGCGGTGAAACGACGATCGCCGGCAGACACGAACACTGATTGGGCCATGGCCCACAACCTACCCTGGGGCTACACTCAGCCGCATGGCCAGCAATGGACAAACTCCCCGCGACGAGTCCACATTTGCCGTCAAGGCAGGCCTGGCCGAGATGCTCAGGGGCGGCGTGATCATGGATGTGGTCACCGCGGAGCAGGCCAAGATCGCCGAGGATGCGGGTGCCGCCGCCGTGATGGCGCTGGAGCGCGTGCCGGCCGACATCAGGCGCGACGGGGGAGTGGCCCGGATGTCCGACCCGGAGATGATCCAGCGGATCCAGGACGCGGTCACGATCCCCGTGATGGCCAAGGCCAGGATCGGTCACTTCGCCGAGGCCCAGGTCCTGGAGGCGCTTGAGGTCGACTACGTCGACGAGTCTGAGGTGCTGACTCCGGCTGATGAGGCCAACCACATCGACAAGTGGGCCTTCAAGGTCCCGTTCGTATGCGGGGCCACGAATCTGGGCGAGGCCCTGCGTCGGATCGGCGAGGGCGCGGCCATGATCCGCTCCAAGGGCGAGGCCGGCACCGGCGACATCGTCGAAGCCGTCCGGCACCTGCGCATGATCCGATCGGAGATCCGACGTCTGGGGATCCTCGAGGAGAACGAGCTCGCGACTGCCGCCAAGGAGCTTCAGGCTCCGCTGAACCTTGTCCGCCAGGTGGCCGCCGATCAGCGGCTACCGGTCGTGCTCTTCTGCGCCGGCGGGATCGCCACCCCGGCCGACGCATCGCTGGTCATGCAGCTGGGCGCCGAGGGCGTGTTCGTGGGCTCGGGCATCTTCAAGTCGAAGGATCCGGAGCCTCGCGCCAGGGCGATCGTGGAGGCCACCACCCACTTCGCCGACCCGGCACGGGTGGCCGCTGCCTCCACCGGGCTGGGCCAGCCGATGGTCAGCCTGGAAACCTCCAAGCTCGAATCAGAGCAGCTGCTGGCCTCTCGCGGCTGGTAGCCCGTGACCAGCTCCTCGCCCGGGGCGAGCAAGCTCGTCGGGATCCTCGCGCTCCAGGGCGACTTCGAGGCCCACGGCAAAATTCTCCGCTCGCTGGGAGCTCGGCCGCGTGACGTCCGTGTCCCCACCGACCTGCAGGGGCTGGACGCGTTGATCATCCCGGGGGGTGAATCGACCGTCATGACGCTGGGAATCGAACGCGAGGGGCTGACCGAGCCGCTGCGCGAGATCTCCCAGCAGATCCCGGTGCTGGGCACGTGTGCCGGGATGATCATGCTCGATCGCGAGCATCTGGGCGTCCTGGATGTGACTGCCACCCGCAACGCCTTCGGGCGTCAGCTGCACTCCTTCGAGGCCGATCTGGAGCTCGAAGGGGTGCCCGGCGGACCGGTCCACGCGGTCTTCATCCGGGCCCCGTGGGTGGCCGAGGCCGGGCCTGAGGTCCAGGTGCTGGGCCGAGTCGACGGCCATCCCGTGGCCATCCGCCAGGGCAACGTCCTGGCCGTGTCATTTCACCCCGAGCTGAGCGGGGAGACCCGCCTGCACCAGCTGCTGCTGCAGCGCAACGGTCGCCCCTAGGAAGGCGTCAGCGCGTTACCGCCGGCTCGCGTTCGTGACGCCGCTGGCGGTCCGTGTAGACCCCGAGCTGGCGCTCGAAGGCCTCCCAGTCGAAGTCGGTGGGGTCATCGGGGCCGGAGGGCGGCGGCGTGTCCGGCGGGTCGTCGCCCGGGGGCGGGTCCCTCAGATCCTTGCCCCGAGACAGCCAGGCGGCCAGGGCGCAGATCGAAACGCCGCACGCGTAGACGGCGGCTGCCACCGCTCCGTGGTGGGTCAGCGAGGCCCCGAGGCCGACGAAATACAACCCCACCGAGGCCAGCAGCATCACCCGGAGGTCGGCTCCGGGGAAGCTCCGGCGGGGAGGCTTGACCAGGGCGCTGGCGAAGATCACGGCGGCCAGCGCCGCTGCCAGGACGAGCTTCCAGATCAAGGTCACCGCCATAACAAGAACTTGCCCGTTCATAATCGGCGGCTAAACCTGCTGAGTCAAGTCATCAGGGCGAGTTTCTCCTCTCGCTGGGCCAGCCAACGCCGTTTCTACACCACCAGCCCGTGCCTGACCGTGTTCTCAGTCACGGCTCGCGGCTCGACGAAGTGGTGCAGATAGTCCGGACCGCCGGCTTTTGTGCCGTTGCCCGACAGCCGGTTGCCCCCGAAGGGCTGGCGCCCCACCTTGGCCCCCGTGATCCCGCGGTTGACGTACAGATTGCCCACGGGGCTGCGCTCCCGGACATAGCGGATCGTGGCCGGATCGCGGGCGAACAGGCCGCCGGTCAACGCGACCGGCAGCGAGTCGACGATGTCGCACGCCTGCTCGACGTCCCTGACCCGCTCGATCGCCAACACGGGCCCGAAGATCTCCTCCCGCAGCACCGGCGAGTCGGGAGCCAGATCGGCCAGGACCGTGGGCGGACAGAACCAGCCATCGGTCGGCACCGGTTCGGCCTGGGCCACGATCCGACCCTGACCTGCGCCCATGTCGATGTAGCGGTGCACCCGCTCCTGGGCCGCCTGCTCGATCACTGGTGGAACCTCCGTGGCCAGGTCGGCCGCCTGCCCCACCACCAGCACGCTGGTCGCTCCGGCCACGCGTTCGATCAGCCTGTCGGCGATCGCCTCGTGAACGAGGATCCGGGCAGCGGCTGAGCACTTCTGCCCGGCGTAGATGAATGCCGATGAGACGATCCCGGGGACCGCGTCATCGAGGTCCGCGTCGGCGTCGACGATCACGCAGTTCTTGCCCCCGAGCTCGGCGATCACGCGCTTGATGTGCCGCTGGCCGGGCTGGAGCTCGGCGGATGAGCGGACGATCTCCACTCCCACGGGCTGCGAGCCGGTGAACGCGATCGTCTGAACATCAGAATGGCGGACGAGCATCGCGCCCACGTCACCCTCGCCGGGGAGCAGTGAGATCGCCGCTTCCGGGACCCCTCCGGAGCGCAGCGCCTGGACGAGCCGGCGCGCGCAGGCGGGCGACTGCTCCGCCGGCTTGAGCACGACGGCGTTCCCGGTGGCGAGCGCGCCGGCGGTCATCCCGCACGGGATGGCCAGCGGAAAGTTCCAGGGGGAGATCACCGCAGTGACCCCGCGCGCGACGTAGCGCAGCTCATTGCGCTCGCCCGGCACCTGAAGCAGCGGCGCCCCCGCATCCAGCGCGACCGCAGCGCGGGCGTAGTACTCCAAAAAGTCGATCGCCTCGCAGACGTCGCCATCCGCCTCCGGCCAGGGCTTGGCGCACTCGCGGACCTCCAGCGCGGCCAGCTCCAGTCTGCGCTCCCGCAGCCAGGCCGCCGCTCGGAGCAGAGCACGCGCGCGGTCGGGCGCGCTGACGGCGCTCCAGACCCGGTGGCCCTTGACCGCTTCGGCCACGGCACCGTTGACCTCCGATTCCCCGGCCGCGGCCGCGTGCGCCACGACCCGGTCGGGCCGGCCTGGATCGGTGCAGACAAGCTCCTGGCCGGACCGCTCGTGGCTCCCAACGGTCACGGGGACGCTCACCGGCAGCTGTGCGTCGAGCGCCTTGAGCGCTCCCGCCAGCTGATCGCGTACCACGGCCCGGCGGAGCTCCAGCACCGGCTCATTGGCGAATGGCGCCAGCTCGGTCATGTCTGGGTCCGCGGCCTGATCACGTACAGCGTCATCGATCGGGCCGGATAGATGACGTCGACGCCGTCGTTCAGGATTGGGGTCGACGCGACGTGGACGATCGTCGGCCGTCCACGCCATTGCCATGTGGCCGCGGTGTCGGCCGGGGCGAATCCGGACAGCCTGAGGTTCCCTCTGAAAGCCCGTTGGGTCTTGTTGACGACCAGCACGGTGTAGGCCCTGTCGCCCGATCGTTGGGCGGCGTAGACGGCCAGCTTGCTCTGACCAGTCGACCTCGAGCTGACCCAGGTGTTCCCGAACTCGGAGTGGTGCCCGTCGTAGTCCCGGTACATCTTGAACGCCTCGCCGATCACGCCGCCGTCGTTTGCGAGCGGCCAGCGAGTGGCCAGGTTGAGTCCCTGGCGGGCGAAGATCCCGAGCGTGTCCGCCTGGATCAGCGCGTTGACGACGGGGTTGTGCGTGACCGACAGGTTGTATTCGCTCAGAGAGACCCTCGTCCCGGGGTAGTACCGGGCCACCCAGCGCTTCATGCGCGGGATCAGGTCGATCTGGTCGTCGATCCAGCTCGGGTCCTTGTAGCTCGGATCCCACAGCGAGCGGGTGACGTCCGGGCCACTTCCTCCCTGAGCGTAGTAGTGCAGGTCCAGATAGTTCAGGTGGCGGACGCCGGTCCTCCGGTCGTAGGCGGCGAACTGCTTCAGGAGCCACGCCGCCATCGGGAGATGGCCGTGGTCGCGGCAATCCGGTGAGGTGGTGCATCCATCCGGTCCGCAGCCGGAGCCGAACGTGTCGGCCGCGGTGCAGAAGTAGGCCGGCCAGCCCCACTCGGACAGCCCCAGGATGCCGGCGTGCCGGTCGACCTGCCTGATCAGCGTCGTCACCTGTCGGGACCTGCGCCACAGCTCGGAGGCCGTTTCAGGGCGAGGGTGCATGTCCCGATGCGTGGAGTCCCACAGTGAGGGCTCATTACCGAGCTCATAGAACTCGACGCCACCTTGACGGGCGGTGCCGTAGCGCCGGGCCAGGTCGTGAAGCCACCCCTGATAGAAGGAGGCGCCGACCGCGATGCTGTCACGAGCGGGACTGGGGGATAGGGGCCGGCCGCTGTTGGACTTGCCGTTGCCGCAGTGGGTGTCATACGGATCGACCGACTGCTGCGGGCCATAGACGGAGGCCGGAAAGGCACACGTGACCGGGTGCTGGCGGGGGGCGTCCCTGGCCACGCGTCCCACCAGGGGGAGGTTGAGCAGGCTGCCCGTCCCCCGGACCCGGTTGGCGGAGATAAACGTCCGGTAGGCCGGGGTGCAGCGACCGGGCTTCAGGAAGCAGTCGGACAGGTTCTCGAAGTAGTAGTCCAGCCCCGTGTTGTAGCTCCCCAGCTTCCAGTTGTAGGTGTCGGTGGAGTTGCCGCCCCAGCGGTTGACGGGGAGCTGGATCGCCGCCGCCAGGCGTGGCTTGGCAAAGTTCAGACCGTAGATGTAGGCGCTGATGGGGTGCCGGCCGGCCTGGGCGTTGACCGTCAGGACGATCGTGGGCGGGGTGGGCTGGCTGGCGCCAGCGAAGAGGATCGCCGCCACCACCACCAGCGCTCCGCCGCCCATCCTGGCCGCGACGCCCCTCATGGCGCCGCCAGCAACTCATCGAGTGACCGCCCCCTGGCCTGCTCGGCCAGAAAGCTCTCGTTGCTCGTGTTCTCAAGGAGCCGGCGCACCAGGTAGGCCATCCCGGCCACCAGGTCGCCGACCGGACAGTAGGTGCGAACCCTGAACCCCTCGGTGGCCAGGGCGTCCTGGAGATCATCGCCCAGCCCCCGCAGGACCTGGATCTCGAGGTCGCGGTCCTGGCCGCCCGAGAGCCGGTTGTAGGCGATCGCGTGGGACACCGAACGGAGGTTGTGCGAGGCGATCGCCACCCTGACGGCCGGCCGGGCGTCCAGGAGGGCCCGCGTGAGCTCCTCGAAATTTCGGTCGCAGTCGGACTTATGCTCGAACACCGGGACCGGCCACCCCTCCTGGCGGGCCTCCACCAGCTCGTGATCCCAGTATGCGCCCTTGACCAGCCTGATCTGCAGCGGCGGCGTCCGGTGTGTCGACCGGGCCCAGGCCAGCACCGTGCTCAGCTGCTCGGGGGAGTCCCGCAGATAGGCCTGGAGCACAATGCCCACCGAGGGGCCGCCGGCCAGCTCGGGGCTGGCCAACAGCTTCAGGATCAGCTCCAGGACGGCCTCGCGGGAGTCCAGGGACTCCATGTCCACGTGAATGTGGGCGTCCAGCTCGTCCGCTCGGCGCAGGAGGGGAAGCAGCCGGTCGGCGGCGTCCTGCTGCCCACGTTCGGGGGCGTCCGGCCGGAGGAGTGGCGTCAGGGCCGAGATCTTGACCGATACGTTCGTCCGCGGAAGCACCCCGAGGCTGTCCCGCTCGAGCGCCTCACGCCCCGGCCATGCTCTGGCCCGGCGATCGATGTGCTCGAGCGCCTCGCGGCAGCGGGCGGCGTAGCTGTCCGCCTCGGCCTGGGTCACCGTGGCCTCCCCGAGCAGGTCGACCGAGCTGGCCACCCCGCGCTCCCACAACCCGCGCAGAACGCGCACGGCGCTGGCCGGCGTCTCGCCCACGATGAATCGGTGGGCCATGTGTTTGACCCCCGCCGCAGCGGCCGCCCCGAGCGCCGGCCGGGCGGCCCGGTTGTCGGTGATCCGCAGGGCGGCGCTGATTGGCGGCGGAGTCTCTGCCAGCTCCTGCAGGAAGCCGCGCAGGTGCCGGGCCACATCTTCCAGCGAGCGGCACGCCGGGACAACGTCCACGAACCGAAACAGCGCGGCCCGGAGTTCCTGGTCCCGTGTGGCCAGCTCCATCGCCCGCGCGTCCAGCGCCTTTATCGGATGGCGGCCACCGGCAGGCATGGCCGCCGCGAGCCGCTCCCCGATCCGCCGGATCTCGCTCTCCAGGGTGGCGCTGTCGATCGTTGGGCGCGTCAGGTTCTCAGGTCTTGAGGATGTTTACCGCCCGAGCCACCACCAGACCGACGGTGACCAGCGCGGTGAGCGACTGGGCGCTCATCAGCCACTTGGCCCTGCCCGTCAGAGGCATCGTGTCCGTGGGGCTGAAAGCGGTGGCATTGGTGAAGGACACGTACAGGTAGTCAACCAACCCGGGCTTCCAGCCCGGGGGAGCCCAGCGCTGCTCGGTCATCTGGGGAAACATGAAGTCGGGCATGCTCTCCACGTCCGCCTCCCGACCCGCCGGGCCGCCCCGGTCGAGTTCCCAGTACCAGAGGCCGAAAAGGAGCACGTTGGTCAGCCACAGGACCGCGCCCGAGGCGATCAGGATGCGGCCGCTGGCCTGGCCACCCCCGAGCAGGTGCTTGCACAGCTCCACCAGCGAGAAGATGTTGACCGCGCTGACCAGGGCGATCATCCCCAGCGCCACCTCGCGCCGTCGCGGGTGGTTGCGGACCGCAGGATGCGGCGAAACGCCGGCCAGCCCCAGGAGCAAGGCTCCCTCAATCGCCGGGGGAAGCCAGCTCGGAACGAGGGTGAGCTCGCGGGGCAGGATCAGGTCGAGCAGGATCGCCACCAGGACGACCAGCTGCGGCCCCCAGTAGGGGGAGAGCCGGTCAAGGGTGGCCAGGAGCCGTGGCCGAGGCGGGGCGCGCAGCACCGCGTGCTGGTGGTGCTCGGTGGAATTGGTGCGCTCAGGCATTTCTTGCCCGGCAGATGGTGGCATGCGCGCCGCAAGCTCGACGGCCCGTGGAGGAGCCCAGCGCGGAGGCGCGAATCGGACACACATGAGACCGCACGTCGCCCTTGCCTGTGTGCTCACGCTGGGGCTGGCCGCCTGCGGCGGGTCGGGTGGCACGACCCACGTCGTAACCCACACGGTCACGGCTCGCACCAGCACGACAACGTCCTCGCAGGCCACGGCGGCCACCACAGCGGTGGTCTCATCGTCCACCACGACGACCACGACCAGCGCAGCCACGGGGGGGACGCCGCCGTGCACGGCCCATGACCTGGCGCTGTCATTCATCGGCCAGCAGGGCGCTGCCGGCCACGGAGAGCTGGGGTTCGCGCTGCGGAACACCAGCTCCTCCTCCTGTCACACCTTCGGGTACCCGGGGATCCAGTTCCTCGACCGCCACGGCGCCGGCCTGACCACAATTCCGCACCACACCACGAGCGATTACTTCGGTCGCGCTCCCGAGGTTGAGCTGACGATCGCTCCCGGGTCCTCGGCCTCGTTCCGCCTCGGCGTAACCCATGGAGCGGTGCCCGGCTCGGTGTGCACGACGGCCTACGGGCTGCAGGTGATTCCGCCCGACGACGTTTCCACGGTCACGACCCGGATCCCCGGCGGCGGGTACGAGTGCCAGGACGCCACCGTGTCGCCGCTTCAGCCCGGGGACTCGGCCTACCGCTGACCTGAAGGCGGCGAGCGATCGACGCGCTCGCCGGTGAGCTCGAACCGAGCGGTTCCATCGCGCTCCAGCTCCCTGACGGCGCCGTCCTGGGCGAGCAGGTCCAGATGGCCGAGGACCTCCGACAGCGTCAGGTAGGCCTGAGTGACGGCCACGTTGCCCCACATCTGGCTCGCGATCTCAAACGCGGTCAGCGGTCCGCCCTCGAGCATCCCGGCGATCCGCTGAGCCCGCCGGCGGTGCATGCGCAGGCGCTCGTCGATCAGTGAGACATGGTCGACGACCGGGTCACCGTGGCCGGGCATCACGATCTGAATCGGCATCTCCCTGGTGGCCCTCATCGAATCCAGGTACTGCAGGAGCGCCTTGGGTCGCGACGACACGCTGGCCTGGGCATCCAGGTCGCCCGCTGCCGCCTGCCCCTCGAGTAGCCGAGAGATCAGGGGGTTGGAGGAGATCTCGGCCAGCAGGTGGTCGCCGCCGATCACGATCCGACGCCGCTCATCCCAGAAGACCGTGTCCGTGGGGCTGTGGCCAGGACGATGGAGCGCCTCCAGGGTGCGGTCACGCAACTCGAGCCGGTCGCCGTGGCGCAGCTCTCGCGTCACCTGACCCCGGGAGCCGAAGGCTCGGAAGGCCGCCCCAACCGAGCCCAGGACGGTCGCCATCTCCTGGGGGATACCGTGCCGCCGCATGACGGCCTGGGCGAAGTCGTCGTCCGCCCTGGCGCTGGCACTGAAGTCGGCCAGGTAGGGACCCAGCAGGTAGAGCGCGGCCACCTCGGCGTCCGAGCGGCGCGCCGCGACCTCCAACAAACCCAGGTGGTCCATGTGCTGGTGCGTGATCACGATCAGCTCCAGGTCCTCGATCCGTCGCCCATGGACCTCCAGGGCCCGCTCGAGTTCGTCCAACGACTTGCCGGAGTTCGGTCCCGTGTCGATCAGCGTCAGCGGATCGTCCTCGATCAGATAGCAGTTGACTCGCCCGACCGCGAACGGGGTGGGGACGCTGAGCCGGTGAATGCCCGCCTCGGCCGCTCGAGCCAGGGCCTCTGTGGGCGTCGTTTGAGGGGGAGACGAGGAGCTCAAGAACGGATCATGCCAAGGACCTCGTCGCGCCGGCGCTCCATGTCCTGGTGCGAGCGCAGCGACTCCAGGCACAGTCGCAGGAGCGGCTCGGTGTTGGACGGCCGGACGTTGAAATGCCAGTCCTCGTATTCGACCGACAGGCCGTCCAGCCGGTACTGGTGTCCGTCGGCATAGCGCTCTGACAGCTCCTGGAGCCTGGCCTCCTGGTCGGCGACCTCGGAGTTGATCTCTCCGGAGATGAAGTATCTGGACCTGTACGGCTCGAGCAGCTCGGACAGCTTGGCTTCCCGTTTTGACAGAAGCTCCAAAATCAGCAGGGCCGGGATCGTGCCCGAGTCGGCGCAGTAGAAGTCACGGAAGTAGTAGTGGCCCGACACCTCGCCGCCGAAGGCCGCGTTCTCATCCCGCATCCGGGACTTGAAGAAGGCGTGGCCGACCCGGTTCATGAGCGCCTGGCCACCCCCGTGCTCCACCGTGTCGGGCACAGCATGACTCGCCCGGACGTCGTAGAGGACGGTCGCTCCCGGCTCCTTGCTCAGCATCGACTCGGCCAGCAGCGCGGTCAGGAAGTCCCCGTCCACGAACGCTCCGCGATCGTCGATGAAGAAACATCGGTCGGCGTCCCCGTCCCAGGCGATGCCCAGGTCGGCCCCCTGGTCGAGTACGGCCTGCATGATGAACCGGCGATTCTCGGGCAACAGCGGGTTGGGCTCGTGGTCGGGAAAGTTTCCGTCCGGGATCCAGTAGGTCTCGATCAGATCCAACCCGAGCTGCGCCAGCAGTGGTCCCACCATCGGTCCGGCCATGCCGTTGCCGCCGTCCACCACGACGCGCAGCGGTTTGACGGAGGCCGGATCGATGAAGTCCAGCGCGGCCCGGCGAAACTCGTCCTCGATGCCGACCTCCTCCACCGTGCCACCCCCCGGGGCCGTGCCCAGGCCGTGCTCAAGCAGGGCCCTGATGCGATCGATCCCGGCAGAGCCGGACAGCGCGATCGCGCCCCGACGAACCAGCTTGGCCCCCGTGTACTGCTTCGGGTTGTGCGAGGCGGTGCACATGATCCCGCCGTCCAGGTCGCGGGAGCCCACGGCGTAATAGAGCATCTCGGTGGCCACCTCGCCAGCATCCAGGACGGTGGCGCCCTCGGCGCACATGCCCTCCCTGTAGGCGGCGGCGAGCTCGGGCGCGGTCAGGCGCATGTCCCGCCCAAGGCCGAGACGCAGTTCGTCCGTGGGCCTACCCTCCAGCTCAGCGATCACCCGGGCAAACGCCCGTCCGATCTGTTCTGCCGTGGCTCGATCCAGCTGCGTCCCGTACAGGCCCCGGATGTCGTAGGCCTTGAAGATCGTGGGGTCGGCGACCGCGCTCATGGCGGCCGATGCTACCCGCGCTTTCAGGTCATTGGCCTCCGCCGCGGGTCGCTGTGCGGCGTCGCTTCTAAACTTGAAGTCGATGTCCGGTCATTCCAAATGGCATTCGATCAAGCACAAGAAGGCCGTCGTGGACGCGCGTCGCGGCCAGCAGTTCACCAAGCTGGCCCGGGCGATCACGGTCGCTGCCCGAGAGGGCGGGGGAGACCCGGACGGAAATCCCGGCCTGGCGCTGGCGATCCAGAAGGCCCGCGACGCCTCCATGCCGAAGGACAACATCGAGCGGGCGATCGTCAAGGGGACCGGCGAGGGCGTTGACGGCGACCGGATTGAGAACGTCCTGTATGAGGGATACGGCCCGGGAGGGGTCGCCCTCCTGATTGAGGCGCTGACGGACAACCGCAACCGCACAGGGGCCGATGTCCGACACCTGCTGACCAAGAACGGCGGCAGCCTTGGCGAGCCCGGCTCTGTCTCCTATCTGTTCGACAAGCAGGGTGTGATCGTGGTCGATGCCCAGCGCTACGACGAAGACGATCTGATGTCGGCGATCGACGCTGGAGCACTCGACATCTCGCTCGATGAGGACGTCCTTGAGGTGGTCACTGAGCCGGGCGACCTGGTCGACGTGCGCCGGGCACTGGAGCAGGCCGGAGTCGAGCTTGAGAGCGCTGACCTCAGCCAGCGGCCGAAGGCCCGGGTGCCGGTGGACGAGGCCGAGGCCATCAAGCTGATTCGGCTGATTGACGCCCTCGAGGAGTCAGACGACGTGACCGCGGTTCACGCCAATTTCGACGTGGACAGCGCGGTCCTGGAGCGCATCGCCTCCTAGCCCTGGCGTCTGTCTTCGGCTCGTTCGCTACCCTGCCCTGCTTCATGGCCAAGCGATCACTCGTACTCACCGCCGCCGCCGTTGCCGCGCTGACCCTGTCCGCCTGCGGGAGCTCCGCGGCGCCTGGGGTGGAGCAGGCCCCGTCCGGCGGCGCCACCCAGGCCTCGGTGCCCAAGACCACCCCCACGCCGACGAGCGGACCGCTGTCCAAGAAGCCGGTCATCACCGTGCCCAAGACGCCTGCTCCCGCCAAGCTCGTGGTCAAGGACCTGGTCCCGGGCACGGGCAAGACCGCGCAGGCCGGCTCCACGATCACCGTCAACTACGTCGGCGACCTGTACAGCAGCGGGCAGGAGTTCGACTCCTCCTGGAAGCGCAACACGCCCTTCAGCACGTCGCTCAAGAGCGGGGTGGGAGGCGTGATCGAGGGCTGGGTCAAGGGGATCGCCGGGATGAAGGTCGGCGGCCGGCGCGAGCTCATCATCCCCCCGAGCCTGGCCTACGGCAGCAAGCAGTCGGGCTCGATCCCGGCGAACTCGACGCTCATTTTCGTCGTCGACCTGCTTTCGGTTTCCTGACCGACTCCTCGGCGCCGTCCTCGGAGGGCTGACCACCCTGGATCTCGGCTCGCCGGGCCCGGTAGAGCGGAACCGAGTCCCCCACCCCCTTGAGTCGGTGCCGGCCGGCAAACGACCAGTCGAAATCCGGCGCCGCGTCGTGCACCTCCTTGGTGCAGAGCACGCTGCCCGGACGGGCGATGCCGGTGACCCGGCTGGCCAGGTTCACGGCGTGCCCGAAGAAGTCGCCCGACCGCGGGATCGTTGGCCCCCAGGCGATTCCGGCCCGCACGGCGGGCAGATCGGCCTCCTCGACCGCCTCGGCCAGCGCCAGGGCGGCCTGCACCATCGGTCCGGGTTCCCGGGCCACGAGCATGGCCGCGTCTCCGATCGTCTTGACCAGCCGCACCGGCGGGTCAGCCACCTTGCCCGCCAGTTCGGCGAACGTCCCGACCACGTCTCCCAGCGTCTGGGTCTCGAGCTCGGCTCCCAGTCGGGTAAAGCCGACGAGGTCGGCGAAGCACACGGCCACCTCCCACTCGCCGGCCACCTGACCGGCCGCCAGCTCGTCCTGGCTGAGCATGGCTCGCCGGACGCTGTCCAGGATGTGGGCCCTGAATGCGGCCACCAGCACCGGGTCAAAGGCGGCCGTCATGGTCTCGGCGATGCTGGCGAACTCAGCCGCCACCTCATCCTCGTGCTGTCCGGGCTTGAGGAAGGTCTGGGCGAACGACTGGCCGATGGCGGCGCTCAGCCGGGCCATTCCCTCGCCCAGCACCCGTGTGATCTCGGCCACGGCCTCGTCGGAGAACCCAGCTTGCAGGAACCCCTTGATCGACCTCGCGGCCTCGACGTCAGCCTCTGAGAAGACCTTGTCCTCAGGCCCGGCTTCGGGTAGGCCCAGGGCCAACCTGAGGGCCAGGATGGTGCTGGCCGGAAGGCCGGTCCGCTCCTCCAGTTCCTCGGCCGAGCAGTCCCCGGCCAGGACCTGCTCCACGGGCAGCAGCGCCAGCCGGTCCTCGGCCACGGCTCGCTTGAGCTCCTCGAACTCGACCCCTTCGGCGGCGAGTTGTTCCAGCAGGCGGATCCGGGCGGCGCGGTCCTCGCCCTCCAGACCGTCCAGCAGTCCCGACTCTGCGTAGTCCATGCCCTGCATCCTCTCGAAAAACCAGGGTCGTTCGCTACGCTCGCACCGCTCCAGGGTTGTCTGCGAACCTCGGCCACCCATAGGGCGCCCTCCATGCTCTCGATCCTGATGCCTGTCTATAACGAGCGCGCCCGCGTGGAGCGCGCCATCCAGGAGGTCCTGGCCGTGGAGCTGCCCACCGACTTCGAGCTGATCGTGGTCGACGACGGCTCCAGCGACGGCACCTCCGAGATCCTCCGCGGGGGCCAGTGGGATTCCCGGGTCCGGCTGCTGGAGCATCCCGAGAACCGCGGCAAGGGGGCCGCCGTGCGCACCGCGCTGGCTGAGGCCCGGGGCGAGTTCTCGACGATCTTCGACGCCGACCTGGAGTACGACCCCCGCGATCTCCGCCTGCTGATGCCGCCGCTCATCGACGGACGATCAAACGCGTGCTTCGGCGTTCGCGCCTTCGACGGCTACACCAGCCACTCGTTCATCTTCGTGCTGGGCAACAAGGCGGTGACGCTGGCCTGCAACGTGCTCTTCAACGTCTACATGCACGACATCATGACCTGCCACAAGATGGTCCGAACCGAGCTCTTCCGAAGCCTCCCGCTGCGGGAGCCCGGGTTCGCGATCGAGCCTGAGATTGCCGCCCGCCTGGTCCAGCGGGGTGAGCGGGTCTTTGAGGTTCCCGTCACCTACCACGCGCGGACGAATGAGGAGGGCAAGAAGCTGACCGCGGTGGATGGCGTGCGGGTAATGCGCACCCTGCTGCGCTGCCGGGTTACGCGCGCGTAGAGCGTTGTCGCGGGACGGAGGGCGCGGCGCTGGCGCTAGGCCGCGCGGCCCACCTGGCGCTGGCCGTACAGGTACCCGATCAGAGCGCCGGTGACCGCCGGGTCAAACTGACTCCCCGCACATTTGGTCAGCTCCTCGACGGCCTCCTCGTGCGAACGGGCGGCCCGGTAGGGCCTGTCGGAGGTGATCGCGTGGTAGGTGTCCGCAGCGATGATGATCCGCGAGCCGATCGGGATGTCCTCACAGGCCAGGCCGTCGGGATAGCCCTTGCCGTCCCAGCGCTCGTGCTCATGTCGGACGATCCGGGCCACCGGACCCATGCCGGGCAGGACCCGCAGGATGCGCTCGCCGATCACGGGGTGCTGCTTCATCAGCACCCACTCCTCGTCGTTCAGGGGGCCGGGCTTGTGGAGGATCTCGTCCGGGATCGCCACCTTTCCGATGTCGTGCAGCAGGGCGGCCGAGCGGATCCACTCGACCTCGGCATCCCGCAGGCCGAGGTTTCGGGCCACCCCGGCCGACATCTCAACCACGGCCTCGGAATGCTCTCCCGTGTAGCCGTCCCGCTCGGTCAGGGTGACGACGAGCGCCTCAATCGCGTCGCGCTGGGCGCGACCCTGTTCGCCCTCTGGCGATCCGTCAGAAGACGGCGCAGCGGTGTCGCCGGCCAGCACGATCTGCCCACCCCCGTCCCGTTCGGCCTGCGCGGCCGCCCGCCGGGCCGCCAACAGCAGCGCCTCGGCGCTCATGCCGGAGTCCCAGGCGGTGACGCCGACCGAGCCATGGGCGGCGCTCATCGTTCCGTTGCCCAGTCCCTCAAGGGTCGAGAGAACCCTGCGCATCGGCGGTTCGGCCTCACCTGCGGTGGTCTCGGGCAGCATGATCGCGAACTCTTGGTTGCCGGTCCGACCCACCAGGTCGTGCTGGCGCAGGTTCTGGAGCAGGGCCTGCGCCGCCCTGGTCAGCAGCTGATCGGCGACCGCGAAACCCTGACTGGCCTCAATGGCGGCGAAGTCGTCCAGAGTGAAAACAGCCAGCGTCAGCGGGCGCTGCGATCGCCGGGCCCGGCTGACCTCGTCCACCACCCGACCGCGGAACGCCTTGGCGCTCAGGACGCCCGTGAGCTCGTCCACGCCACCCACCCGGGCGCGCTCGGCCTCGAGCTCGGCCACACGCCGGCGCAGCCGGTCCAGCTCCGCGTGAACATCGCCTTGGCCAGCCTTGCCGAACATCTCCACGGGATATCGGCAGGGAGGGCTGAAATCCTGAGAAATGGTGCGGGGTTTCGGGCCAGGGGACCGGCCAGCGACACCGGACGCCCGCCGGTGTGAATCGCAATTCAGCGCCGAAGGGAGGCGCGGAATTGCAAAACGTCGTCTGTAGAGAGCACTACGTTCTCTCACCCAGGAGCCCGAGGCCTCACTCGCCCCCAGGAAGGCGTCCGCTCCCGCGCGCAGAATGGATCCCTGTGATCGTGATGGGGATAGACCCGGGCACGGCCGATACCGGTTACGGCGTCGTGGAGAGCGTCGGCTCGCGGTTGCATGCCCTGGCTGAGGGGGTGATCCAGACTCGTCCGGGCATCCCGCTGGAACGGCGGCTGGTCGATATCCACGCCGTGGTGGTCGAGCTGCTGGATCGCCACGAGCCCGACGCCCTGGCCATCGAGGAGCTGTACTTCGGGACCAATGCCCGCACCGCCTTCGCCGTCGGCCAGGCCCGGGGAGTCGTTCTGTTGGCCGCTGGCCAGCGGCGGATCCCGTCTCGCTCGTACACCCCCCAGCAGGTCAAGGGTGCCGTCTGTGGGCACGGCCGGGCGGGCAAGGACCAGGTGTCGAGCATGGTCACCCGCCTGCTGGCCCTCCCCAAGGCGCCCACTGCCGACCACGCCGCCGACGCGCTGGCCGTGGCCATCTGCGATCTCAACCGCGCCCCCCTGGCCGACGCCCTGGCCCGAGCATGATCGCGCTCGTCTCAGGGACCGTGGCCGTGCGCCGGACCGACCATGTGGTCGTGGACTGCGGGGGAGTGGGATACCGGCTGGCCGTCTCCTCGGAAACGCTGCGCCACGTGCCGGCCGTCGGACACGACGTGGCGCTCCACGCCCACCTGGTCGTGCGCGACGACGCGCTCGCCCTGTACGGCTTCGCCACCGAGGAGGAGAGGGAGCTGTTCCTGCTGCTCCTGGGCGTCCAATCGGTCGGGCCCAAGGTGGCGCTGGCGGTGCTGTCCGGCGGGCCGCCGCGCGAGCTGCTGGCCGCACTGGGGGCCGGGGACACCGGCCGCTTTCAGGCCGTCCCCGGGATCGGCAAGCGGACGGCCGAGCGGATCGTGGTCGAGCTCCGGGAGAAGGTTGCCGACAGCGCGCTTGTCCCGGCCATCACGATCACCCGGGGCCATGAGCCGCGGACCCTGGCCCGGGCGGGACTGCTCGAGCTGGGGTACAGCGCCCAGGAGGCCGAGGCACTGCTGGCGGGCGTCGAGGGTGAGAGGACTGAGGACCTGATCGCCGCCGCCCTGAGGAGCTCCCGGCGATGAGCACGGCCGACACCCGCCTTCAGACGCCCCACGAACTCCTGGATGACGAGCTCGACCGTTCGCTGCGCCCACGCCGCCTGGAGGACTTCATTGGCCAGGAGGCGATCAAGGATCAGCTTGCGGTGGCGATGTCGGCTGCGGCCAGCCGGGGTGAGGCGCTTGACCACGTCCTGCTGGCCGGGCCGCCGGGATTGGGCAAGACATCGCTGGCCCAGATCGTGGCGGCTGAGCTGGGCGTCGGGTTTGTCCAGACCGCCGGCCCTGCCCTCGAGCGCAAGGGCGACGTGGCTGCGTTTCTGACCGCCCTGGAACCCCGGGCGGTGTTCTTCGTGGATGAGATCCATCGCCTTCCCCGGGCACTCGAGGAGACGTTTTATCCGGCGATGGAGGACCGCTGCCTCCCAATCACCGTCGGGCAGGGAGCGGGGGCGCGGGTGGTCACGCTGGAGCTGCCGCCGTTCACCCTGATCGGCGCCACGACGCGGACCGGACTGCTGACCACCCCGCTTCGGGATCGCTTCGGGATCCAGCATCGCCTGGACCACTACGCCCCCGATGAGCTGGGGACGATTGTGCGCCGGTCGGCACGCCTGCTCAACGTCGAGATCGACGAGCAGGGGGCGCGGGTCATCGCGTCGCGCAGCCGCGGCACCCCTCGGGTGGCGAATCGGCTGCTCAAGCGGGTGCGGGATTACGTCCAGGTCCGGGGCGACGGCGTCATCACGGCCGATGCCGCCCGCACCGCCCTGGAGCAGCTTGAGGTTGACCAGGAGGGTCTGGACCGCCTGGATCGGGGGATCCTGCGGGCGATCTGCGAGCGCTTCGGCGGCGGTCCGGTCGGCCTTTCCACCCTGGCCGTGGCCGTCGGGGAGGAGTCGGGGACGATCGAGGACGTGTATGAGCCGTACCTGCTGCAGCGGGGGATGATTGAGCGCACGCCCCGGGGCCGGGCGGCCACCCGCCGGGCTTTTGAGCACCTGGGCCTAGAGCCGCCGGGAGCGATGCGGCTTCTGTAACTGAAGAGCAATCGAAGACCATGCGGCTCATTCAGCGCCCACGGCTATCCTGAGGGGCCGTCGATGTCCCGGGAGCACTACTTCATCTGTCCCCACTGCGGCCACCGATCGATGGCCACGGAGCGCAAGGTTGCCTTCCGGCGCGATGAGGTCCGGGGCTGTGAGAAGTGCGGCTTCGCCTACCTGTTCGAGCTGCTGGATGACTACTACCCGGCCCCGACGGCCGCCTTCTTCGCCTGCGACTCCGACGGACGGATCGTGGACTGCGGCAAGGGCTCGTTCGAGCTCACCGGGCTCAAGACCGAGCAGGTCATCGGTCGGCCGATCTCCGAGGTATTGGGTCTCACGTTCGATGATGGGACTGACCACGTCCAGACGGCGCTGGAGTGGGAGGTCCGGGTGAAGCGCAAGGCGGTGGGCGTCCACGCCGACGGCGACCTACCCGCCCGGGCCGTGGCCGACATCTTTCCGGCCTACGACGACGAGGAGGGCGGACTGCTCGTGGTCCTCACTCCGTCCAACGGCCGCTGACCGGGTCACAAGGGCCTAGCATCAGAACTCAATGACCGACCGCCAGCGAAACATCTTCATCCTGGTGCTGGTGGCCGGCCTGATGGCGGCTTCCGCGGTGGTCATCGCAGCCCAGAAGACTCAGCTCGGTCTGGATCTAAAGGGCGGGGTCCAGCTCACCTACAAGGGCCTGCCCACCGAGCAGACACGGGTCGTGACGCCGGCCGCGCTGGCCCGCGCCGTCGACGTGATGCGCCAGCGGACCAACCAGCTCGGCGTGTCAGAGACCCAGATCTCCACCTACGGAACCGATCAGATCCAGGTTGGACTTCCCAACGTCTCCAACCTGTCACAGGCCGAACGCCTGGTGGGGACGACGGCCCGCCTCGAGTTCTATGACTGGGAGGCGAATGTCCTGGCTCCCAACGGCAAGCTGGTGGCGGGTCTCCTCAACGCCGGGGATCAGACCGCGAGCACGATCAGCCAGGGCGCCGGAGCGCCCGGGGCGGGCAGCATGTCGCTATATCAGGCCGTCAAGCTGGCGGCCAAGCAGCCGGCGGACCCAAACAAGAGCAACGCGCGTAAGGGGCCGGATTACTACATCTTCGGTAAGCCCAAGAGCGCCGCCTGCACCACCGCTGGTCGTCACTACCACGTCAAACCGGTCGTCGGCCAGCCGTGCTACCTGGCCGGTCCGGAGAACTCGATCGCGGATCTCAAGATCGACCTTCAGAGCGTCGGGGTCCCCCTGTCGGCCGGCCAGGTCATAACCGTCAAGCAGGGCTGGGTCGTGGTCGAGGCGGCCTACCCCCACTACGGTCAGCAGCCGCACGCGAGCGATCCGGCCGCGCAGTTCTTCGTCATGCGGGACCGCGTGGCGCTGTTCGGCAATGACATCACCAACCCCCAGCAGTCAACCGACTCGGTTGGGCAGCCCGACGTGGCCTTTGGCTTCACCGGTTCCGGCGGCAATGCCTTCCAGAACGTGACCGCGGCAATCGCCAAGCGTGGGGAGTTGCAGAGTCCTCCAGGGGGAAAGCAGTTCCAGCACTTCGCGGTCGCGTTGGACACTCAGCTGGTGACCGTTCCCTTCATCGACTTCACACAGAACCCCGACGGGATCCCGACGAGTAACGGAGCGATCATCCAGGGCGGGTTCACGATCAGCTCCGCCCAGAGCCTGGCCCAACAGCTGCGGCTGGGCGCGCTGCCGATCCAGCTCAAGCAGATCGCCAGCTCCCAGGTCTCCGCCACGCTGGGCAAGCAGGCGCTCAGCAAGGGCCTGTTGGCCGGTCTGATCGGCCTGATCGCGGTGGTCATCTTCCTGCTCTCCTACTACCGCGTCCTGGGCGTGATCGCCACGGCGGGGCTGTTCGTCTACGGGCTGTACTTCTTCGCCCTGATCAAGCTGATCCCGATCGTTCTCACCCTCCCGGGGATCGCCGGTCTGATCCTGACCATCGGCGTCGCCGCCGACGCCAACATCGTGATCTTCGAACGCGTCAAGGAGGAGATCCGGGCGGGCCGGTCGATCCGTCAGGGCATCATCACCGGCTACCGCAAGGGCCTGACGGCCATCATCGACGCCAACGTGGTCACGATCATGACCGCGTTCATCCTGTTCGTGCTCGCCGTCTCAGACGTGAAGGGCTTCGCCTTCACGCTGGGCATCGGCACGTTCGCGTCGCTGTTCACGGCGGTGATGGCCACCCAGGCGATCCTGACCACGATGGGCAACTCCCGGATCATCTCCCGGCCCTCGTTCCTCGGCGCGGGAGGAAAGAAGAGGGTCTGGCGCTTCGACTTCATGGGCGCCTCCAAGTACTTCTTCACGATGTCCGGGGTGATCCTGCTCGTCGGCGCGCTGGCCGTCGGCGGGCGGGGGCTGAACCTGGGCATCGACTTCACCTCGGGCTCGCGGATCACGGCCTCGCTGAAGCAGGCGGCCACTCAGGAGCAGGTCAGCACCGTGGTGAGTGCCGCCGGGGCCACCCAGCCGGAGGTCCAAAAGGTCAGCAACCAGGCGCTGGGCAACAACGTCTTCCAGATCTCCTCCAAGCAGCTGAGCCCGCCAGGGCTGGCCAAGGTGGACAGCGCGCTCCAGAGCCATTTCGGGCTTCGCTCGCCCCCCAACACTCAATCTGTCGGTCCGACGTTCGGGAGCACCGTCGCCAACAGCGCCGTGATCGCCATCATCGCCTCGCTGCTCGTGATCTCGGCCTACGTGGCGCTTCGGTTCGAGTGGAAGTTCGCCATTCCGGTGCTGATCGCGCTGGCTCACGACATCCTGATCACCGCAGGCGTGTATGCCTTGGTTGGCCGGGAGGTGACGACAGCGACCGTGGCCGCGCTGCTGACCATTTTGGGCTACTCGCTGTACGACACGATCATCGTGTTCGACCGGGTGCGCGAGAACATCCCGCGCATGCCGAGGGCCGCCTTCTCCCAGGTCGTCAACCGCTCTATGTCTGAGGTGCTGACGCGTTCGCTGGCCACGACCTTCTGCACGCTGATGCCGATCCTGGCCCTGCTCCTGTTCGGTGGCGTGGCCGGATCCACGGAGCTCCAGGACTTCGCCTTCGCGCTGATGATCGGTGTGGCCTCGGGTGCGTACTCGTCGATCTTCATCGCCTCGCCCGTGCTCACCCACTGGAAGGAGCGGGAGCTGGGATACGCCCACCGCCGTGAGCGGATCGAAGCCGAGCAGGGCTTTGTCCCGGCCTACGCGGCGGACACGGCGGACGTAGAGCCCGAGCGCAAGCGCGCGCGCCGGGCCGGGCGCCTGACCGAACCGGACCCCGACAAGGTCTCCTCGGCCGAGTTCGAGCAGATGAAACGGGACCTGGACATCGAGCGCGAGTCGGGCGCGCACACGTCAACGCTGACCAAGCGGCTGGCCCACTCCCCGCCTGAGACGGCGCCGGCCCCCTCCAGGCGGCGGCGAGCCACTGGCGGTCCGTCGGCGCCGGCACCGCAGCCTCGACCGGATGGCGACGGCACTCAGGCCCCCCCGGGGCAGCCGGATGGGGCCGACAAGCCGTACACCCCCGCTCCGGACATCCCGGAGAACGAGGGCATGGCTCCCACGCCGCC